>NZ_CP039964.1:0-1200000 GCF_005234135.1 Pseudorhodobacter turbinis | reverse complement strand
GGCGGAACTGGCCGTGGCCTTTGATGTCGCGCGCGGTGATGGCTGGGCGGCAGAGGTCACGCTTCAGGGGCTGTCTCGTGCCGATGTTGCGGTGAAAAACGCCACAATCACGGGGGCTGGCCGCATTGACCGCGCGGCAAGCGGCGGCGCTATTGTCGACGGGACTTTGAAGTTCGGCGCGGAGAATGTCGACTTGACCGACCCTGCGCTGGCCGCGGCCCTTGGCCGCGATTTGCGCGGGCAGGTTACGTTTGATTGGCAGCAGGGTGGCCTTGGCCTGCGTATTGGGCGGCTGGAACTGGCCGAGGACGGCTATGACATTGTCGCCTCTGCACGTTTTAACGATCTTGCAGCGGGCTTTCGGACCAGTGGTAAAGTTGAGGCCCGCTATAACGATCTGTCGCGGCTTTCTGCTTTGGCGGGGCGGCCTTTGGGCGGCGCAGGCGCGCTGCGTGTCAGTGGTCAGATCATTCCCTTGGGCGGCCAGTTTGATGCCGAGGGCAGCGTGACCGGCACCGATATTTCTGTTGGCATCGCCGAGGTGGACAATCTGCTTGCGGGCAAGTCCACCATTGATTTTGCAGCGGGCCGGTCCACAAAAGGCACGTTTCTGCGCAAACTGGATGTGACGGCAGGGACGCTTGGCCTGACGGCTTCGGGCAAACTGGCGTCGGATGGCAGCGACATAACCGGCAAGCTGCGGTTTTCCGATCTGTCAGTGTTGGGGGCAAAATATGGCGGCAGCCTGATCGCCGATGCGGGCTTTAGTGGCACGCTGGACCAAGGGCGCGTCACGCTTGACGGGACGGGGACTGACTTGAAAATCGGGCAGGCCCAAGCCGATGCGCTGACCAGCGGCGAAAGCCGTTTGTCGGTGGCGATTGGCCTGCAAGGCAAGCGGCTGGAAATTGAGAAAGCCCAGATCACCAACCCACAGATCAATGTCGATGCCACGGGTTTTTATGACCCCGAGGATAGCGATGTTTCGGCCAAGCTCTCCTTGCCCGATCTGGCGCCACTTGGCCCGGGGTATCGTGGGTCGTTGCGCGCTGATGTAACGGCGACGGGCACGCTGGACGCGGGGCATGTGGTGCTGGCGGGGCGGGGTGACAACCTCGCGATTGGCAACACTCAGGCGGACGGTTTGCTGCAAGGTCAAAGCACCCTGAATGTGAGTGCCAGTTTTCGGGATCGCAAAGTCCAGATTGACAACGCCAACCTGTCCAACCCGCAGCTTTCGGTCAAGGCAAATGGCAGCATGACCGATGATGTCCGGCAGGTGCAGATGGAGGCACGACTGGCCAATCTTGCACTGTTGGTGCCGGAGTTTCCGGGCGCGGTGACGATTGCGGGCAGTGCAAGCGAGGATGGCAATGGCGTTCAGCTTGACCTGAAAGGCACCGGCCCCGGCGGGATTGACGGGCGCATTTCAGGCCGCATCGCGGAAGGGTTTGGCAGTGCGGATCTTTCGATCAAGGGGTCTTCACAGGCGGGGCTTGCGAATGCGTTTTTGGGCGGGCGCTCTATTTCCGGGCGGACCGAGGTTGATTTGCGCTTGAACGGCCCCTTTGCTCTGTCGTCGATTTCAGGACAGGCGCGGCTGTCAGGGGGGCGGTTCTCTGCGCCAAAGCTGCCGTTCGGCTTGAACGATATCGCGGCGACCGCCAATCTTGGCGCCAATGCCGCGCGGATTTCGGTTACGGCCAGCCCCAGCACGGGCGGCAGCCTGACGGTCAATGGCAGCGTGGACCTTGCTGCGCCGAATACTGCCGACCTGCAAACAACGCTGCGCGACGTGGTGTTGAAGGACCCGGACCTCTACAACATTATGCTAAGTGGCAATGTGACCGTGCAGGGTCCGTTGACAGGTGGCGCGGTGATCGGCGGGGAGGTGCGCATCCGCGAGGCGGAGTTTCGCGTGCCGACCTCGGGCTTTACGGCGATCGGCTCTTTGCCGGATTTGAAGCATCGCAATGAGCCTACGGACGTGAGGGCCACGCGATTCAAGGCCGGGTTGATTGACCTTGGTAGCAGTCAGGAAAGTGCCGCACGGCGTCCTTTTGGCCTAAATTTGACGATCTCGGCGCCGTCACGCATGTATGTGCGCGGTCGCGGGATTGATGCCGAACTGGGCGGGCGTGTTGTGATCCGGGGGGATACGAATAACGTGATCCCCAGCGGCAGTTTTGACTTGATCCGCGGGCGGCTGGATATTTTGGGCAAACGGCTTGTGCTGGATCAGGCACAGCTTTTGTTGCAGGGCGATCTGATCCCGACGCTTAACATCGTGGCCAATAACGAAAGCGACGGGGTGGTTACCTCTGTCGTGATCGAGGGGCGCGCGGATGATCCGGAAATCACGTTCCGCTCGGTCCCTGACTTGCCGCAAGAAGAGGTTCTGGCGCGTTTGCTGTTCGGGCGGGATATCCAGAACATCTCGGCGCTTCAGGCCGCCCAGCTTGCCAATGCCGTGGCCACATTGGCGGGCAAGGGCGGGGAGGGCATTATAAGCAAGCTGCGTAAAGGGTTTGGGCTTGATGACTTTGATGTCAGCACCGATGCAGATGGCGAAGTCTCGGTCAAGGCCGGTAAATATATTTCCAAGCGGGTTTATACCGAGGTGGAGGTGGACCAAAAAGGCCGCAGTCAGGTTAACTTGAACCTCGACCTTAAAAAGGGCGTCACGGTGCGCGGATCTGTCGGCGCGGATGGGCAAGCGGGCTTGGGCGTGTTCTTTGAGAAGGATTACTGAGCTTTTCGGGCCTCAAGCTCTGCATTGATGGCCGCGCCCAAAAGCACGGCAAAAGCCGATAGGTAGAACCACATCAAAAGCGCCACCACTGCCCCGATGGAGCCGTAGACCTGATTGTAATTCGCAAAATCCGTCAGGTAAAATACCAGCCCGCGCGACACCGTAACCCAAAGGCCGATCGCCAGAAACAGCCCCACCGTGAAGAAAGGCGGACGTGTTGTGCCCTGAGCGCGGTTCGGGCCAAGGCGATAGGCCAAGGCAATGCTGACCATAACAAACAGCATTCCCACCAGAAAGTTCGCGGTGCTCAGCGCGATTTCGGTGGCCTTGCCCAGATCAAAGAAGCCCAGCACCACAGGCACGACAACGGCCAAGGTCATCCCGGCCAGCACTAGCCCGACCAGCACCAACGTCAGCACGAAGGCGCGCAAGACATGGCGAAGCCCGCTGCGGCCGGGCAGACGGTAGATCGTGTTGAGGCCGGTGATCAGCGCGCTGACGCCCGCGCGGGCCGACCAAAGCGCAAACACGGTCGAAAGCAATGTTGTGATACCAAGGCTGCGGGAATTGGTTGCCAGAATGCGCCCCACCTGCCCGCTTAGCAAATCATAGGCCTCGGGCGGCAGGTAGCCTTCGGCCAGTGCGAGCTGTGTTTGGACAACAACGGGGTTCGCGGCAAAGCCCCATATAGTGATCACGGCGGCCAGAGCCGGAAAAATCGCCAAAAAGCCGAAAAAGCCAATACCGGCCGCGATCAGCCCGATCTGCGCCTCTGTCACCCGGTGCCAAACGCCGAGGGCCACCTCATATAGCTTTGTCATCCGGGGTATTGTTCCGTTCTTTTGTGCGTGCTCAAACCTCAGCCTTGGTTAACGCAGTCGGGCCTTGATGTCGATTGCACGGCGCCGCGTTTATTGCGCAATAGCCGTCTTATGGGGCGGGGCGTATTCCTCAACATAGGTGCTGATGACGCCAAGGGCTTCGGTTGCGGAACCTGTTGCGACGGCAGCCCGCAGGCTGCGCAAGGCCGTTGCCATCTGTAATTCCGTCAGGCTGCCCTCTTGTGCGCGCAGGATCTTCGGATGGGGGGTGGTCAGCAGGCCTTCCCCGATCAGCAATTCCTCAAATAGCTTTTCACCGGGCCGCAGGCCTGTGACGGCAATCTCTATATCGCCGTTCGGGTGATCTGCGTCGCGTACGCTGAAACCTGCCGCCTCGATCATCTGACGGGCCAGATCGCGGATTTTCACCGGCTCCCCCATATCAAGCACAAAGACATTGCCACCGAATTGGCGATCGGCATAAGAGCCCGCCAGCAAAACCAGCCGCGCGGCCTCGGTGATGGTCATGAAATAGCGGGTGACATCTTCATGCGTCAGGGTGATGGGGCCACCTTTGGCGATCTGCTCTTTGAACAGCGGAATGACAGAGCCGGAGGACCCCAGAACATTGCCAAACCGCACGATGGAAAAGGCGGTGCCTTGCGACCGCTTGGCCAGATCTTGCACCACAAGCTCAGCCAGACGCTTTGATGCGCCCATGACATTGGTTGGGCGTACGGCCTTATCGGTGGAGATCAGAACGAACTTCTTGACGCCGGTTTCATGCGCGGCATCGGCAAGGGTGCGTGTGCCCAGCACGTTATTGGCCAGCCCCGCAATCGGGTTTGCCTCTACCAATGGGACATGCTTGTAGGCGGCGGCGTGCAGCACGATATCCACCTTATGATCGGTCATCACCATGCGTGTCATGCGGCTGTCGTTGACAGAGCCGAGAACGGCCACGATACGGGTATTCGTGCCAACGCTCATTTCAATCAGTTTGCGTTCAATGGTGTAGAGCGCGATCTCGCTGAACTCGAACAAGACGATACAGTCGGGCCTGCCAGCCAGAAGCTGACGGCACAGCGCCGAGCCGATAGAGCCGCCTGCGCCCGTGACCAGCACAACGCGGTCTTGATAGGATGAGCCCCCCGGAAACATATCATCGTCAAGCTGCTCGCGGCCCAGAAACGAGGCCGGCGATACAGGGGTAAGCGTATCGACCAAACGTTCCACCCCGACAAGCTGCGCGAATGAGGGCACTGTCATCACCGTCAGGCCCATCACCTGAAGCCTGCGGGCGATCTGTTCCAGCTTGGGCGGGGAAACTGACGGCATGGCCAGCAAAACACGGTCTACTTCCAGTCGGGCGGCCAGATCCAGAATCCATTCCGAGCCATAAATCCTAAGGCCGCCCGCCGATATCCCGTGCAGGCCTGGATTGTCGTCAACAAAGGCGACCGGCAAAATGCTGTCATGCGACCGCAGCGCGGCCAGAAGCTGCATACCAGTTGGCCCGGCACCATAGATCAACACACGGCGGCGCATCCGACCTTCGCGCAGCACCCACAGCAAGATATGCAATAACGCGAACCGCGTGCCGACGGTGCCAAGGAAAAACACCAGCCCAAACAGGATAATCCCGATCCGGGGCATCTGTAAGTTAGTGAAGGCCATGATCGCCGCAAAGGAGAAAGTCACCAGCAGAGCCATGATCCCTGTTCGCAGGATGCCACCGGATTCGTAAGCATTCAGCTTGATATTCTGCAATTTCAGGGCAAGGGAAAAGCCGCCGGCCAGTGCCGCCAGAACTGCCAGTGAAATCCAGTTGCCCTGCACGAATGTCAGGCCTGGAAAACTGTTGTATAGCACCGCAGCAGAGATCAAATACGCAACCGGTGCGAGGATGATATCCACCAAGGACAGAAAAGCCTTCTTTTGCGGCCGCGACATCCTGTCGACGATCTTGAACAACGGTGGACGTATGAGCGGCATCGGCATCCTCATAGCGATTTTGCGGAGCAAAATGCGACTTGATATTCATAACGTGAATCCGCGATGGGTAGAATCTATGCCTAAAATCCTTTTGTCACAAGGTTGTGCGGAAGGTATTTCTGCTTTTGATGGTTTTACGTAAAGTATTTCGTGCATGACGTGTGTCCCGCCACCTGCGGGCATCGGTGATGTGCCTCTGTGGTGTTTTCGGAAGACATCACTCTAAGGGAGGGGCTCCATGCTAGCGTTTACCATGAACGGCATAGACCTTGCAAAACGCGTGTTCAGCGTCTTGCATTTATGAGCCAAGAGCACAGTTGCGATGCAGGCCTGACCTACGGCTCATTGTTGGGGCCGCGAGATTGAGAAGATATGCCATTTGGGCGACGGATTGCACCGAACTATGTGAGCCCGTTTGCAAAAAGACAAAAGAACGGTGTTACTGATGGGTTCGTTTGTTGAAATCTGAGACTCAGCAGGCGCGTGCCATGTTGTTCTGAACACGACAGATATTTATCCGTCGGCGCACTCAGACGATGAACGGGCTGCGCGGCTATCGAGCCGAATACGGCGTCGTTGTGCCGAAGGGAGTCAATTAAGGCAAATGCTCGGCCGCCGCAAATGCAGAGGTCATCGGGTGCAGCGGCTGAGAAGGATGATGTTGCTGGTGACGATCTACCGGGAGCCGAAGACCCGCGAAAGAGCATCTTGAACACAGAATCTATCCGTACCTACTCAGGGACTTGCCTATCACCCGACCCAATCAGCTCTGGTGCTTGCTGAGCCGAGGGACCCCGCACCGAAATACGAATGCGTCGAACTCAATGCCTTCGCGGTCGGATCCGAGGTAAGAGCTGGGAACAGCGCCGCTCTCATCGTACGGCTTTCTGATGCCGAGCGAGGCCTATAAGTTTGATGCGGTGATCTGCCCCGCTGCTGTGTCAATCGCCGCAATGAGAGGCCTGATACATGATCGCCTCTGATCACACACTCAAACAGGTCAGACATTTCTTGCACCAACAGGGGCACCCATACATGGCTCACAACCATCTTGTTTGGCGAAAAGGCGATCCCCTATGGAGTCATCCGAACAAACCCCATACGTTGCCCGAGAGATGGGGGGAGTTTATGATGTTTAATCTGTGGCAGCCTGTAAATGCGGGCAATCGCATGCGGCTCTGTTTGGGCGGCACGAACCCTCAGGGCTCGGATATTATGGGGGGTTCGCCCTACTGTCTGAGCGGCAATATGGTCGAGGTGTCATAATGCGGCCCCCTCAAGCGCGCGTAGATAATCCGATGTTCGGCCTTGGCGGCATGTGTGTGGCGCTGGCGATTTTCACCGCGACGGACACTTCGGCAAAATGGCTGCTTTTGGCGGGGCTGCCGGTTCTTCAGGTGGTTTTTGTACGCTTTTCCGTGCACTTTCTGCTCGCAAGCCTGATCTGCATTCCGCGTGAGGGCATGGGGGTGTTTCGATCCCATGCACCACGATTTCAGGCCGCGCGGGCGGCGCTCTTGCTGGGAACCACGGCGTTCAACTTTGCCGCGCTGAAGTATCTGCCAATCACGATTACCACCGCGATCTTCTTCTCCTCTCCGATTATGATCACCATCATGTCGGTGCTGTTTTTGGGGGAACGTGTCGGGGGACGGCGGGTTATGGCCATTCTGGTTGGCTTTGCCGGGGTCTTGGTGGTGGTGCAGCCATGGGGTGCAGGGTTTCATCCGGCAATGGCCCTGTCATTTTGCGGGCTTATGTGCGCTTCGGGTTATTTCGTGCTTACGCGGCGGCTTGCAGGGGTAGAGAGCAACGCGACCAGCCAGCTTTGGGCGTCGGGGCTGGCGATGGTCGTTTTGACTCCTTTCGGGCTGTCGGTTTGGGTTTGGCCCGAAACGGCATCGGCTTGGGCGGTTCTGGGGCTGATTGGGGTTTTCGGCGCATCGGGGCATGCGATTGCGGTTGCGGCACACCGTTATGCAGATGCCTCGAACCTTGCGCCGATGACCTATATTCAGGTGATATATGCGACCGCAGCGGGGTATTTCATTTTTGGCAACCTGCCCAGCTGGGCCACTGCGATCGGCACCGCGATCATCATTGCCTCGGGAATTTACATCTGGCGAAGAGAGCGTTTCCTTATGCTGCAACGCAGGCGGGTAGAGGTGCCCGCATCGATCTAGGCCAGAACGCGTATCTATTGTTGCAAACAACCCGAAAGAGCTCTGCCCATGCCCCTTCCAGCCATCATTCTTGCAGGTGGAAAAGCCACGCGGATGGGCGGCGGGGATAAGGGGTTGCTTTTGCTGGCAGGGCGGCCGCTCTTGTCCCATGTCATCGCACGGCTTGCGCCGCAATGTGCGCCCATTGCGATCAACGCCAATGGTGACCCTGCACGTTTTGAAGCCTTCGGCCTTCCGGTGCTGGGCGACCCTTTGCCAGACAACCTTGGCCCATTGGCGGGCATTCTGGCCGGGATGGACTGGGCGGCAACCCTTGGTGCGCCTGCTGTTATCAGTGCGGCGGCGGACACCCCGTTTTTCCCGTCGCAGCTTGCAACGCAGTTGCAACAAAACGCAGGCCCCCGTGGGCTTTGCCTTGCGGCAAGCAGGGCGGGTGAACGAACCTATCTTCAGCCCACATTCGGCCTTTGGCCAACGGCGCTGCGCCATGACCTGCGTCATGCGCTGGAGGGCGGTCTGCGTAAGGTTCGCCTTTGGGCTGCCAACCATGAGGCAGGCACAGCCACATTCGCCGCCCTACCGTTCGATCCGTTTTTCAACATCAACACGCCTGAGGATCTGGAAAAGGCGGCGGCGCTAACCCCTTAGCCCCTGCGGATCAAATAGGTTTGGGCACCGTCTTCGTCTTCTACGCCCAAAAATGAGTGACCGGCCTCGGCGCAAAAATGCGGGACGTCGATCACGGCGGCAGGGTCGGTTGCCCGCAGGCGCAACACCTCTCCCTGCGCCATCGCCAACAAGCGTTTGCGCGCCCGCAGTACCGGCAACGGGCAAAGCAGCCCGCAGGCGTCAACTTCTTGATCCCACTCCATCCCTTATCGCCCCTTACCCGTTTCCAGCCGCCGAAACAGCAGCGATAGCCCGTAACACAGCACGAAATACATCAATGCGGTCGTGATCCACGCCTCAAATATCATACGGGTAGAGGCGACAAGTTCCAGCGTTTTATAGGTCAGTTCCTGAACCGAGATCAGCGAGATTATGGAGCTGTCCTTGACCAGCGAGATAAACTGGTTCGACAGCGGCGGCAGCACCTTGCGCATGGCTTGAGGCAGTACGATGAACCGCATCTCATCCGTCCAAGTCATCCCGATAGAGCGGGCGGCTTCGCGTTGGCCGCGCGGGATGGACTGGATGCCTGCGCGCACAATTTCCCCGACAAAGGCAGATTCAAAAAGCGCCAGCACGATCACACCCGAGATTAACGAGGGAAATCGCCGCATATCGCCAAAGAAAAACTCCCACAGGGCGATGTTATCTTGTCGCGCAATACCGCGTGCCCAGCGTTCCATATTCAACGCGGCGATCAATTGTTCGGACAAGAAAAAGAAGAAGATAAACACCACCACGACCGGCGGGATGTTTCGCAATAATTCCAGATATGTCCGCGCGAGCATCCGTATCGCAAGGTTATTCGCCGTGCGTGCAATGCCCAAACTCACCCCCAGCACCAGCGCCAGAATGCCTGAATAAACGGCAATCCGTATGGTATTGATTAGCCCCTGCAGCAAAAGATTGGTGAACCAGCGCCCTTCATCGGCATCCCAACGCAGGATGTAATTGGGGATGCGGTCCCATTGCCAGTTATAGTTAAGCGCGCCCGATATGCGAAACCAGATCACCGCCGCAAAGGTGATGATCACGGCAAGGATCAGATAGTCCAGCCACTGCAGTCTTTGGCGTTTTTTGTGGCGCATGGGCACCCCCGAATTGGCCCGACGTTTACAGCCGGGCCGATGGCCTTACTGGTCGACTTGGTCAGCCCAATCACGGCCCTTGAACCAATAATCATTACGCTCTTTCAACCAGCCGTTGGACCAGTTCACGGCAATCCAGTTGTTGAAGAAGTTGGTCGTATCCGGGTCACCCTTGCGGTAGGCAAACCCTTCGCCTGCCGCCAGAAACGGCTTGTCAAAGGGCACGCTGATGGTTTCGGGATAGTCGCGCGCCGCATCCGAGGGGCTTGGCTCGGACATCATCGTGGCATGGGCATTGCCGTTCAGCACTTCTTGTGTCGCGGCGCTGTCCTCATCGAAAAGCAGCAGGTTTGCCTCGGGGAAGAGTTGCGCGATAACGGTGGCGGGTGTGGCACCGCGGCGGGCGGCAAAGGTCACGTCCTTGTTGTTGTAATCTTCCAGCGTCATGCCTTCGGTCATGGCCTTATTGGCCATGATGGTCAGCCCGGAATAGGCGTAGGGGTCAGAGAAATTAACGGTCAGGTTACGCTCTGCCGTGATCGACATGCCGGAAATGATAACGTCGAACTTGCCCGAGACCAGCGCAGGCACAATGCCATCCCAAGCGGTCGGGATGAATTCGACATCTACGCCCATATCTTCGGCCAGCTTGCGCCCTACGTCCAGCTCAAACCCGATCAGATCGCCTTTCTTGTCGCGCATCGACCATGGCACAAAGACGGAAAGGCCGATTTTGATAACGCCATTCTCCTTGATCTGCTCGATGACGCTGGTTTGCGACAGGGCCGCGCGGGCGTCTTGTGCTGCTGCGGGCAGGGCAAGGCTGGCAGCAAGCGCCATCCCCAGCGTGGCGGTCATCATACGTCTTGTCAGTTTCATCGTGCGCGCTCCGTTTTTATGTGTCAGTCCTGTACGGCATAACGCCGTTCCAGATAGCTGGCGAAGGTCGAGATAATAAGCGTAACAATCATATAGACCGCTGCAATCGTAAACCAAATCTCGAAACTCATATAGGTGTCGGAAATGATGTTGCGGCCCACGGTTGTCAGTTCCATCACCGCGATCACACTGACGATGGCTGAGGATTTGATCACATTGACCACCTCGCTTGTCATCGGTGGCAGCATGAAGCGGATGGATTGCGGCAGGATGATATAGGTATAAATCTGGCCTGTGGTCATGCCGATGGATTTCGCGGCCTCCCACTGGCCTGCGGGAATAGAGGCGATGCCGCCGCGAAAGATCTCGGATATCAGCGCGCCGTGGAATACCGCAAGGCAAAGCACGCTGGCGGTATAACGGTCCATCCCGAAGATCGGGCCAAGCACATAGTAAAACACATAGAGCAGCACCAAGAGCGGCATGTTTCGGACGATTTCCAAGAACACCCGCGCTACGGCCCGCCCGATAACCAGCTCCGACAGCCGCAAAAGCGCCACCAGCAGCCCGATACCCAACGCCAATAGGAAGGCGAGCGTGGACAGGGTAATCGTGCCGACCAGCCCCCAAGGGATCTCGCCCAAGGTGATGCCGCCCTCGGTATGGTCAAAGAAGTATTGCGGGATGCGGTACCATTGCCAGTTATAGCCCATCGCCTCGGCACCCCTAAGCGCCGACGCAATCAGGGCAGCCATGACAGACAGATAAATCAGCACCGAGACCGGACGTGACGATAAGGCCCGTTTTAGCCGTTTGGCAGGATGCGCAGGCACTTAATGCTCCAGTATCTGGTCAAGGAACATGCGCGCGCGGTCGCTTGCGGGGTTGGTGAAGAATTTGGCGGGCGGGGCGGTTTCCACAATCCGGCCGGCCTCCATAAACACCATTGTATCGGCGACGCGGCGAGCAAAGCCCATCTCATGCGTCACACAAACCATGGTCATGCCCGTATCGGCAAGCTCTACCATCACGTCCAGAACCTCGCTGATCATCTCGGGGTCAAGCGCGCTGGTGGGTTCGTCAAAAAGCATGATCCGTGGCTCCATGCACAAGGACCGCGCGATGGCCACGCGCTGCTGCTGCCCGCCCGAAAGCTGGCTGGGGAATTTCTCGGCCTGTTCAGGGATGCGCACGCGGTCAAGATAGGTGCGGGCCAGGGCCTCGGCCTCGGGTTTGCCCATTTTGCGCACGCGGATTGGCCCGATGGTCAGGTTTTCCAGTACCGTCAGATGCGGAAACAGGTTGAACTGCTGGAACACCATGCCCACGTCTTGGCGGACCGCGCGAATATCTTTGGTGTCATCGCCCAGCTCTATCCCGTCGATGGTGATCGTGCCCTCGTCATGCTCTTCCAGCCGGTTTAAACAGCGGATCAGGGTGGATTTACCCGAGCCCGAAGGTCCGCAAATCACCACCCGTTCTCCCTGCCGGACAGAGAAGTTGATATCGGCTAGCGCTTGGAACGGGCCAAAAAACTTGGCTACATTCCGCATGGATATGATCGGAGGGGCGTCGGGCGTAACCATGTTTCTTCTTACTTCATGCTGCAACGTGACCCTTGGTTCTAGGGGGGTACCGGAAAAAATCCAGCTTTACCCAAAAGGCATGTGTAAGACTCTGGCAATGCGCGGCGATTGTAAAGGGTTATGCGGCGGGCCGGAACCGCGCCGTGGCCTGATCGCAGCAATAGCGGTCGGCCATCGGATAGGGGTTGCGTGCCAGCGCATCCACCGCGTTGATCACACGGTCCGCCTTGGCATCATCCATCAGCGCCGAAAGGTTAAGCCGTGTCCAGCCGGGCTTCTCCATTTCCTCGCCGCGTTGGATAGCGGCACGGATGGTCTCGGATTCGGCCGGTTCAATCCCAAGCAAACGGTGCGCATAGGGGCCGGCACAAGCACAGCCGCCACGCGCCTGAATGCCGTAAGCATCCGACAAGAGACGGGTAAAGAGCTGGTGGTGCAAATAGCCCCCCCGCGCCCCGTCCCGTACCCGAAACGAGAAAATCGGCAGGGCAGGGGCATCGCTGTTGCCCATCAGCTCAAGGTTGGGGTTCTTTTTCCAAACATCCAGCGCGCGCTGGCGCAGTTCGGCATGGCGTGTATCCAGTTGCGCCTGCCCAATGGCGGCTTTGACCATAAAACACAGCGCCGCGCGAATATCGCCGACGACATTGGGGGTTCCGGCCTCTTCTCGGGTGGCGATGTCGGTGCTGTAATCATGTGCCGTGGGCGACACAAACCGTACCGTTCCGCCGCCGGGTTGGAACATGCGGCTGCAACAAACGGCCCCCTTGCGCACGATCATCACCCCTGACGCCCCCGGCCCGCCCGGAAACTTATGGGCTGAAATAACCACCGCATCCTTGTGCGCGTCAGTGCCCGCGCGCATATCAATCGTAAGGTAAGGCCCGCCGCCCGCATAATCCCAAACTGCCATCGCGCCGTAGCGTTTGAGCAGCCGCGTCACCGCATCGGTATCGGTTAGAATGCCGGTCACATTGGAGGCGGCGGAAAACGCGCCCACAATCCGGCGTCCCTTTGCGGCGTTCAGGATCGCCTCAAGCTGTGCCAGATCCGGCCCGCCCTTGGGGGCCTCATTGATCTCGATCACCTCGGCCCCGTATTCGCGCCAAGGCAGGATGTTGGAGTGATGCTCATAGGGGCCGATCAGCACGAGCGGCTGCTCTTTCGCATCTGCAACACCCAAAAGATGCACGAGCCGGTTCAGGCCCGCCGTGGCCCCCGATCCGGCAAAGACAGTGGCATAGCTGTCATCGGCGCCGCAATGCGCTGCAATCAGGGCGCGGGCCTCGCGGCGCATCCGGGTCATCTCGCCGCCGCAATGGGAGGCTTCTGTATGGCTGTTGGCGTAAAACGGCAGCACCCGTTCCATCACAAAGTTTTCCACCTGCCGCAGCGCCCGCCCCGAGGCAACATAATCGGCATAGACTAGCTTTTGGGTGCCGAAAGGTGTTTCAAACGCCGCCCCCTCACCAATCACGCCATCGCGCAGCTGTTGGATGATGTCATCCTGTCGCAGGCTGGCAGCGAAATCTTGCAGGGCGGTTTGCATCGGGGGCTCCATCAGTTGTGCTATCTGACAATCATAAGTGAAGTCGGTCGGGGTAAACTCTATCTTTTTACATTGCCAATTGGCTATTAATTGGGTCAAATGACCACATGGATACAGTAAAGCTAGATCAGATTGATCGCGCCTTGTTGCGCGCCCTTCAACGGGACGCCAGCCAGTCGCAGCGCGAATTGGCCGAGGTGGTGGGCCTGTCGCAAAACGCCTGTTGGCGACGGTTGAAGGTTTTGCACGAAAGTGGGCTTATATTGGGGCAAACCCTGCGGCTTGATGCGCAAAGGGCGGGGCTGGGGCTTACGGTTTTTGTGATGGTGCGCACGCGTCATCACAGCGGCGACTGGCTGGCGATCTTCCGGCGAGAGGTTCTTAACATTCCGCATGTAATTGATTTTTACCGCATCGCGGGGGATTATGATTATATGCTGAAGGTCGTGGCCGAGGATATGAACGCCTTTGACCAGATCTACCAACGTTTGACCGCACGGGTGGAACTGGAAACAGTCTCTTCCTATATCACGATGGAGGCGATCGCAGACGCCCGCGACCTACCCGTTTAGCCAGTTCCAACTGATAAACAACCCGATCAGCACCGGTTGGTGGATCAGGTAGATAACCAAGCTGTGCCGCCCGATAAAGCTGACCCGTTCCATCGCAGGTGTCGGGGTGCTGCGCGCCATCGGCCCAGCCGACAGCATCAGTTTCGCGACAGCCATGCCGATCAGGAACGCCCCGAACCAAGGGAAAAACGGCTCAAAATCTATGGAGGGCCGCACATGTGCAGACAGGCCGACAAACCAAAGCGGAGGCGCATCAAAGATCACGTCCCGCCAGACTTGGGGCAGGGCAATCACCGCAGCCGCAAGCCCCAGCATCCCCACCCAATGGAGCCGCAAAAACGCCAACCCGATCACGGATGATAGCGCGATAGAATGCAGGATACCGAAAAAGACGAATTGGCCGGGCATCACAAACCAAGTGGCAAGCGATACCAGTGCCGCCCCTGCAGCGACGATCCCCAATCGCCGCCAAAACCGCCGCCAGCCAATGCCGCGCCAATGGGCCAGCACAAGGCCAAAGCCCGCCAGTGCAATAAAGCTGCCCGCGACTGCGCGTGCGAAAATCGCCCAAAATCCGGTGACGGGTGTGGGGGCGGGGATATAGCCAAACATCGCCAGATCGAAGGTGAAGTGATAAACCACCATGCCAACCACGGCCAAAGCCCTCGCCATATCCAGCCAGAGGATGCGTTCTTGCTGTTGCCTCACTTTGCCTCCGTTTGCAGATCCCCTTGCCATACCGCAAGTTTCGAGGAATTCCGATTAAAAAAACCGTTAAGGCTGGATTATCCCGCCAAAGGATAGCGCGCCAGCACGTCATAGCGCGGCCCGTCTGCGGTCAGGGTGGAATGGTAGAGCAGCATCTCCGCCACCTCCCACGGGCCTGCCCGAAAGCCCGCACCGGCGATTACAGCGCGTTCCAGGGGTGCAGCCTCTTCCATCCCCATCGGGGCAAAGCGGCCTAGCGTGATATGGGGGGTGAAGTTGCGTGCAGGGATCTTGGCCCCGGCCAGCCGCCCTGCGCGAGCGACCTTGGCGTGTAACCGCGACAGGGGCTTGGAGGGGGCAACGGCGGCCCAAACCGCATTCGGCCGCGCCTTGCCAAAAAGCCCGAACCCGCTGAGCGACAATTCAAACGTCCTCATCCGCAAGGCGGTCAGCCCCTCATCCAAGGCCTCTAGGGCGGCGTCCGGCAGATCCCCCATGAAGGCCAAGGTGATGTGGAACTGATCGCGCGCCACTTTGCGGGGGATGGGCAGCAAGAACTGCTGTACCGCCAACTGGCTTTTGAGATCCTCGGGTACGTCTAGGGCGACAAAGGTTCTCAAGTCCGTGCCTCCAAGAATTTGATCCGTTCCGATACTTCGGGCCGCAGTGACCCTTCGCGTGGCGCATCTTTTAGCGTGGTGAACATTGCCTCGGCGGGCGCCCGTCCGGCCCCTAGCCATGAGAGGTTGCGCAAGATCGCCTCTGCCGTCGAGGGCAAGCGATCAGGGACGTCGGCGCCCGAAAGCTCTGCCCAGACGCGTGACCAGCAACGCCCCACCGACCACGGGTTGTAGCCGCCCCCGCCCAGCACCAAAAAGCGCGGCGACAGCCCCCGCAGCGCGCGAACCACCGCAACATGCGCGTTATTGGAAAGCGAGAGCCGCGCCAAAGGGTCTTCCTCTAGCGCGTCGGACCCGCATTGCAGCACCACTGCATCAGGGCGGAAGGCCGCCACACGCGGTATGATAAACTGCTCCAACACGGCGCGCATTTCAGTATCGTTGAAGCCGCGCGGCACCGGCAAGTTGAAACAATTGCTGCCGCCGTCATCGGTCAGCGCTCCGGTAAAGGGCCAGCGCTTTTCCTCGTGAACCGAGATGAGCAGGGCGTCGGGATCCCCTGCAAAACCGGCCTCGACCCCGTCGCAATGATGCGCGTCGATGTCGACATATGCGATGCGCCGAACCCCGTTCAGCCGCAAAACTTTCATCCCCAGAACCACATCATTGAGGTAGCAAAACCCGTTTGCCTGCCCGGGAAGCCCGTGATGTGTGCCTCCCCCCGGAACATAGATCACGCCACCGTCCCGCAACATCTCGGCCGCGAGCATCACACCACCCGCACCGGTGGCGGGGCGGCGGAACATCGCCTCGAAAACCGGGTTGGAATGGGTGCCCAGATGAAAGCGCGCCTGCATGGCCGCAGTGGCCACGCCCGTTGCCTCGGCCGCTTGGAGGGCTGCGATATAATCGGGTTCATGCCAAAGATGCAGGGCCGCCGGTTTGGCGCGCGGGCTGTTGACATAGCGCCCCGCAAGCCACCCCATCGCGCCGCACAGGTCCATCACGGTCGAAACGCGTGGCACCCGCAACGGGTGCCCCAACCCGTAAGAGGAGCCGCGGTAGATCTCTGATCCGATAAATATTGGCCCCATGGCACCCCAGCCATTTTTACCCAAGGTGCCTGCCATAGCCCTGTTTCGCAAGGGGGTGCAGCTTGAAACGATTGGAATTTTTTCTATATGTTAACGCATAAGCCGCAAGGTGGTCGCCATATTGGCAGGCTCGGCACAACAGGTAACGACAGGCAGATTTATGGGCAAGAAACGCTCACTTTTGGACGATGAAGTCTACAGTCAATTCGGCGCATTATGCTGGCGGATCGGCAAGAATGGGGCGGAGGTATTGCTTATCTCCAGTCGTGAAACCGGGCGCTGGGTCATTCCCAAGGGTTGGCCGATGAAAGGGCGCAGTGGTGCTGAGGCCGCCGAGATTGAGGCTTGGGAAGAGGCCGGTGTCAAAGGGCGGATCGCGGGGGACAAGCTGGGTCAGTTTACCTATGAAAAGGTTATCAAGCGCGACACCAAGAAAGAACATGCCCAGGCCTGTACGGTCGATGTGTTCCCGCTGGAAGTCGCAAAGCTTGCCAATGATTTTCCCGAACATCGCCAACGTCGCCGCAAATGGTTTGCCCCGCAGGATGCTGCGCGAAAAGTGCGCGAGGCGGGGCTGAAAGCGCTGCTCTCTACCTTCGCGCCGCCTGCCTCGGGTGGGGCCGCGTAAGGCTTGCGTCCGCGCGCAAATAGCTTAGGTAAACACATGGTGGATTTGACCGCCGACCTATCTTCTAGCAAGGCCGAAAATGATCCGCTATTCGCTCAAATGTACCGCCGATCACAACTTTGACAGTTGGTTTCAATCGGCTGCCGCCTTTGACGCTTTGGCGGCAAGCGGGCATGTTACCTGCCCGACATGTGGCAGCGCAGAGATTGTCAAAACCCTGATGGCCCCCGCGGTAACGTCCGCGCGCAGCGCAACCCCGAAGGCGGGGGTGCTTTCCACGCCGACCAATCCACAGGAAGCGGCGCTTTCGGCCTTGCGCGCAGAGGTGGAAGCCAATTCCGATTACGTTGGCAAGAACTTTGTAAGCGAGGCGCGCAAAATGCATGAAGGCGACGCGCCGTCCCGTGCGATCCACGGCGAGGCGCGGCTGGAAGAGGCGAAGAAGCTGATCGAAGACGGTGTTCCGGTCCTGCCCATGCCTTTCATCCCGCCGCGCAAGGTGAATTGACGCCTTAGGCGGCTTTCACGCTTGCGGTGACATAGTTCACCGACAGATCCCTATCCGAAAGTGACCAGCCCCAAGTGATCGGGTTAAACACCATCCCCTTGCGATCCACAGGCCGAAGCCCGGCTTTTTCCAACAGGGTATAAAGCTCATCTGGGGTGATGAATTTTGACCAGTCATGCGTGCCTTTGGGCAGCCAGCGCATTACCCATTCGGCGCCGACAATCCCCATCATGAAACTCTTGGGATTGCGGTTGAGGGTAGAGCAAATCATCAACCCGCCGGGCTTCAAAAGGGTTTGGCAGGCCGTTAGAAACGCTTGCGGATCGGCGACATGCTCAACCACTTCCATATTCAGGACGACATCGAAAACTTCACCGGCGGCGGCCAGATCCTCGGCGGCGCAGTGGCGGTAATCGATGGTCAGGTCCATCTGTTCGGCATGAAGCTGTGCCACCGGAATGTTCCGCGCGGCGGCATCCGCCCCCACAACCGTCGCGCCCAAGCGAGCCATCGGCTCTGACAAAAGTCCGCCGCCGCAGCCGATATCCAAGAGGCGCAGCCCTTTGAATGGCATCGGCGCGGTCAAGTCACGGTCAAACTCTGCCGCGATCTGGGCGGTTATGTAGTCCAATCGGCAGGGGTTGAGCATGTGGAGCGGCTTGAACTTACCCGCCGGATCCCACCATTCGGCGGCCATCGCCTCAAATTTTGCGACCTCATCGGGATCAATTGTGTTCAAAGTCATCTCTCGCTCCTTGCGGTTTCGCGCCGGGACAGGCAGGTTTGGAAAAGTATATAGGACAATTATGGATCATAGATCAGGCCAAATGAGCGCAGCTCAGTATTTATATCCCCCGTTGGAGCCTTTTGATCAACGCATGTTGGACATGGACAACGGCCACCGGATTTATGTGGAGCAAAGCGGCCGCCCTGACGGGCTGCCCGTTATGGTTGTTCATGGCGGACCGGGGGGCGGGTGTAGCCCCGCGATGCGGCGTTTCTTCGATCCTGATGTGTACCGGATTATCTTGTTTGATCAGCGCGGCTGCGGTCGTTCGCGCCCCCATGCCAGCGTTGAAGCGAATACGACATGGCATCTGGTCGCCGATATGGAGGCGATCCGGCACGCGCTGGGGCTGGATCGCATGGTCCTGTTTGGCGGCAGCTGGGGGGCGACGCTGGCGCTGATCTATGCGATCACCCATCCCGAAGCTGTAGCGCATATGGTTTTGCGCGGCGTTTTCACCATGACAGAGGCAGAGCTGGACTGGTTTTACGCGGGCGGCGCGGGCCGGTTTTTCCCCGAGCTTTGGGCCCGCTTCTCGGATGCGATCCCGGAAGCAGAGCGTGGCGATTTGATCGGGGCATATCACCGGCGGCTGTTTTCAGGGAATGTGATGGAGGAAATGCGCTTTGCCCGGCTGTGGGCGAATTGGGAAAACGCATTGGCATCGATTGCCAGCAATCCGGTCGGAGGCGAGGGGCCTTCCGATTATGCGCGGGCCTTTGCGCGGTTGGAGAACCACTACTTCGTTAACAAGGGTTTCTTGGAGGGGGACGAGTGGATCCTGAAAAACCGGCACCGGATCGAGGGGGTCGGGGCCGATATCGTTCAGGGCCGATATGATATGGTCTGCCCGCCGGTTTCGGCGTACCGTCTGGCCGATGGCTGGGAAAATGCCCGGTTGCGGATGGTGCCGCTGGCGGGCCATGCCCTGTCAGAGCCGGGGATCTCCGCAGAGCTTGTCGCGCTTATGGATGCGCTGGCGCAGCGTTAGGGGCTGCGCCAGCGCCCAAGGCGCGGGTATTTCTTAGGGCGATGGGTTGGTTGCGTTCGGATTTGCGGCGACTTTCATGAACGCATCTGCGTGGGCAAGGTCGGGCTTGGTGGCCAGACTGATGCCGACGAACAGTAAGGTTGCAACGGGCAGGCCCAGAACGCCGACGTTCAGCCCGAACAGGGAATTGCCCGTCAGATACATGGTCACAACAAATATGACGCCCCCGATGATGGAGGCAAGCGCCCCTGCGGCGGTGCCGCGCCGCCAAAAGAAGGCCCCGATTGTGGCCGGAACCATCAGCACCAGACCGACCGAGGCCGCGACCGACAGGATCGCGATCATGCTGAACTCCATCCACGCAAAGACCAGTGCGAGCAGTGAAATGACCGGAATGACCAGCTTGCCGATCAGCAGCAATCGTTTGTCGGTCAGATCACCGCTCAGGTTTCCATAAATATCGCGCGCAAAGATGGAGGAGAGCGTGAGCAAGATCGAGTCGATGGTCGAAACCGCCGCCGCCAGAATGCCGATCATGACGATGACCCCCAGAACCGGTGGCACGAGGTCCGAGGACAAAAGCACCGATGTTGCAAGGTCAGGACGCTCCAGCCCCGGAAAGGCGACCAGTGCCGCAAAGCCCCAGATCACGGAAACCAACGTATAGATCAGGCCGAAGCACAGGAATATCAGCAACATTTGACGCATGGCCCCCAGCGAGGAGGGCATGAAAAGCCGCTGGCTTACCTGCGGGTTGGAGATGGAGAAAAACGCCCAAGGCAGGGTTAGCCCCAAGAAAGTTGTAAAGCTGAAAAATCCGGTTCCCGGAACGCTAAGCATCTCGGGACGGGTTTCGGAAATGGTGTCGAACATTGCACTAAAACCGCCTAGTTTTGAGACCACCAGCCCCGTAACCAGCACCGCCGCGACGATCATCACCACGGCTTGAAGGCTGTCGGTCCACATGACCGAGCGGATACCGGCAATATAAGAAAACACGATCGCCAGAACCGTTGCGACCAGAATACCGACCCCGAAAGGAATGGCACCGTCCGTCATCCCCGAGAGCAGATATCCAACGCCTGCAAGCTGCACCGCCGAATAGGGGATCAGGAAAACCAGACTGACCAGCCCCGCCGCCAGTGCCACGCCGCGGTTGCTGTAGCGGTTTCCAAGCATCTCATAGGGTGTGACAAAACCGTATTTGCGCCCCACCGCCCAGAAGCGCGGGCCAAAGATGGCCACCAAGGACACGCCGGCAAAATAGATGATCTCGAACCCCAAGGCACCGACGCCGCCACGGTAGGTGAGCCCGGCAAGCCCCACCATCATGAAGGCCGAATACGTGGTTGCCGAATAGGAAAGCGCGGAAACGACGCCCCCCATTTTGCGCCCGCCCAGAAAATAATCCGACATCGAAGAGGAGGGCCCGCGGCGCGAAAGATAGGCCACAAAAAGCGAAAGGGCGATATATGTCACCACCCCCCAGATCACGAGGGAAAGGGTCATTTGGCATCTCCGTTAAAACCGGCTGTCGCCAATATGTTCAAAATAATCACAAGAACGCCAACCAAGGCCCAGAACAGAAAGCTGCCGTGCCAAGTTTCGACCGAGTCCAGTACCAGATAGGGGACTGCGTAGGCCGCGACCACCAACAGGCCGATGAGTGTAAAAGAGATTTTTTGTAACATTAGCCCATTCCGTATAAGTGCGACCGGTTCCGGGCAGTACCCATCAGGAACGATCGTCTTTGTGTGTTTTTCTATTGGGTGGGGGCGTATACCCTTTACGGGCCCCACCGGCTAGTAATCTTTTTTTCCAAGATACATCTTAAGTCGTGAAGTGAGGGGCTGTCGGTGGTTCGTCGGGGGTAGGTAAGGCCCGGCCAAGGCGGTGTTGGTCGATGTGGTGTGGCCCGCCTTCCTTGATGCTTAGGCCCGGCATGACGGGTTGCTTGGGGGCAAATCCGGCTGCGGGCTTGAAACCTTGGCCGTAAAAGCGTATCTGCCGATAAAACAGCGAATAGTCAGGATGTGACGATGGCAAAGGCCAACCCTCTTCAGTTCATTCAACAAGTGCGGAGCGAAGTTTCCAAGGTTGCTTGGCCTAACCGTCGTGAAGTGGTCTTGACCACCGTTATGGTGTTCATCATGGCTGCGTTGACGGCGACATTCTTTTCGTTGGTGGATCTGGGTATCCGCACTGCGTTGAGTGCAGTTATCAACGGGTTGGGCTGAATACCGTCTTACCCCCTTGAAATCAGGGGGGCGGCGCTGTATTCGGTCAGTTAATCAGGAATGAAAACGCGCGGCGATTCGGTCCGCGCGTTGTTTTTTGTTCCAAGCGGGGCGTGCGAAGCCGCCTTGAGGTAAAAGAATCACCGGGGTTTCGGCTCTGGATTTAGATAGGTGAAGCAGGCATGGCGAAGCGTTGGTATTCGGTAAGTGTTCTCTCTAACTTTGAGAAGAAGATTGCCGAGCAGATCAAAACGGCCGTAGTCGAAGCCGGGCTTGAGGAAGAAATCGAAGAAGTGATGGTTCCCACCGAAGAGGTGTTGGAAGTCCGTCGCGGCAAGAAAGTAACCTCAGAGCGTCGCTTTATGCCGGGCTATGTGCTGGTGCGCATGGAGATGACCAACCGCGGCTATCACCTCGTTACATCGATCAACCGCGTAACCGGTTTCTTGGGGCCGCAGGGCAAGCCGATGCCTATGCGCGATGAGGAAGTTAACTCGATCCTGAACCGTGCAGAAGAGGGTGAGGCCGCGCCGCGCAACCTGATCCGCTTTGAGGTCGGTGAGCAGGTGAATGTTACGGACGGGCCGTTCGAAGGCTTTGCCGGTTCGGTTGAGGAAGTTGATGAAGAGCATAGCCGCCTGAAGGTGACTGTCTCTATCTTTGGCCGGGCAACCCCGGTCGAATTGGAATTCACGCAGGTTGCCAAAATCGCCTGATGTGATCTCGTGGGAGGCGACCGTACGCGGGGACCGAACCACTAAACCATGCGTCCCAAGGTGGGGCGCGGTGATAAAAGGAGAGGCCAAATGGCCAAGAAGATTATCGGGCAGCTCAAGCTGCAAGTTAAAGCGGGTCAAGCGAACCCATCCCCACCCGTCGGTCCAGCTTTGGGTCAGCGCGGCTTGAACATCATGGCGTTCGTAAAAGAATTCAACGCCAAGACTGCTGATCTGGAGCCGGGTACGCCGACGCCAACGATCATCACCTATTATCAGGATAAGTCGTTCAGCCTTGAGACCAAGTCTGCACCAGCCGCTTACCTGTTGAAAAAAGCTGCTGGCCTTCCACCTGTTGGTAAGCGGAATCGCACCAAAGGTTCGCCGAAGCCCGGTCGTGAGACTGCAGGTTCGGTGACTGTTGCGCAAATTCGCAAAATTGCCGAAGAGAAGATGAAAGATTTGAACGCAACGGACGTTGATGGTGCGATGCAGATCATCCTTGGTTCGGCCCGCTCTTGCGGTATCGAGGTGAAAGGATAAATCATGGCAAAGTTTGGAAAACGTACGCGCGCGGCGCGGGAAGCTTTTGCTGGCAAAGATTTGATCTCGGTCGATGATGCTGTTGAACTGATCAAGTCCAACGCGAAGGCCAAGTTTGACGAGACGCTGGAAATCTCGATGAACCTCGGGGTTGATCCACGTCACGCTGACCAAATGGTTCGCGGTGTTGTGACATTGCCGAACGGCACTGGTAAAACAGTTCGTGTGGCTGTGTTTGCGCGTGGCCCGAAAGCTGATGAAGCAACGGCTGCTGGTGCTGATATCGTTGGTGCCGAGGATCTGATGGAAGCTATTCAGGGCGGCAAGATCGATTTTGATCGTTGCATCGCCACACCTGACATGATGCCATTGGTCGGTCGTTTGGGCAAAATCCTTGGCCCACGCAACCTGATGCCAAACCCGAAGGTCGGGACGGTAACGATGGATGTGGCTGGCGCTGTTGGCAATGCCAAGGGTGGCGAAGTACAGTTCAAAGTCGAAAAAGCAGGCGTTATCCATGCTGGTATCGGCAAAGCGTCGTTTGATGCTGCGAAACTGGCTGAAAACGTTCGCGCTTTTGTTGACGCTGTCACCAAAGCACGTCCTGCCGGTGCAAAAGGTGCATATGTGAAGAAGGTTTGCCTGTCTTCAACTATGGGCCCTGGCGTCGCTGTGGATCTCGCATCGACTGCTGCGAAGTAATTTTGGGGGCGGGCGAAAGCCCGTCATCCAAGCAAGAATTCCAACCCTTCGGGGAAGGAGTGATGGGGCCGCTAATTAGGCCTTGTCCTGTCCGAGACGGTGGGTGGGCCTAGGCCCTTAATCTCCTGCCTGAGATGGGGAACGAGACAAATTTCCGGGGGCTGTCCCTCGGGTGATCTGGCCTCGGGACCCGTAAAGGACCCGAACGCCCTTTCTTCGGAGGGGGCAAACATGAGCCGGAGGGAAACCTCCAAACTTGGAGTGAAACTGTGGATAGAGCACAAAAAGAGAACGTGGTCGAGGAACTCGGCCAGATCTTTGAAAGCTCTGGCGTCGTAGTGGTTGCCCACTACGCCGGGATCACGGTTGCACAGATGCAGGACCTTCGCGCGCAAATGCGTGAAATCGGTGGTTCTGTACGCGTTGCCAAGAACAAGCTCGCCAAGATCGCCCTTGAAGGGACGCCTGCTGCAAAGCTGGCCGACCTGCTTACGGGCATGACCGTGATGGCCTATTCCGAGGACCCTGTCGCTGCTGCGAAGGTCGCGGATGCATATGCCAAGAAAAACGACAAGTTCGTTATTCTTGGTGGTGCTATGGGCGATACACTGTTGGATACCGCCGGTGTGAAAGCCGTCGCAGCGATGCCGTCGCGTGAGGAGCTTATTGCTTCGATCGTGTCTTGCATCGGTGCGCCAGCATCGAACATCGCCGGGGCCATTGGCGCGCCTGCTTCGAACATCGCCGGCATCTTGTCCACGATTGAGGACAAGGCTGCCGCCTGAGCAATCTAATGATCCGGCGTGGTTGTTAATACCGACGTTGGAACCCATCTTAACTGAACGGAACAGAAAATGGCTGATCTGAAAAAACTCGCCGAAGAGATCGTAGGTCTTACCCTTCTCGAGGCACAAGAACTGAAAACCATCCTGAAGGATGAGTATGGCATCGAGCCCGCTGCTGGCGGCGCTGTGATGATGGCTGGTCCTGCTGCTGCTGGTGAAGCTGCAGAAGAGCAGACCGAATTTGACGTTGTTCTGACCGAAGCTGGTCCTAACAAAATCAACGTCATCAAAGAAGTTCGCGGCATCACTGGTCTTGGTCTGAAAGAAGCCAAAGACTTGGTTGAAGCTGGCGGCAAAGTCAAAGAAGGCGTTTCCAAAGCTGATGCTGAAGAGCTGAAGACAAAATTGGAAGCTGCTGGCGCGAAAGTTGAACTGAAGTAATTCGGTTTGGCGCGTCGCTGGTCGACCGCGTAAAAACAAAGCTGGGTGCGATGAATTTCGCGCCCAGCTCTCTGCGTCTAAAGCAGGTCTTGGCAGGGGTTTGGCCCCAAATCCCTTCCAAGGTGTGTTATCCAAGTTCGGGAGCCTTCCGGTGGGACGGAAGGCATGAATAGAACCGGTAATCCCTCTATCGCCAAGCGGCGTATGCTCGTGGCCCGACGAGCCTGCGCCGGCGAAAACGATGAAAGGTGACTATGAGCATGGCTCAGAGCTACGTAGGTCAAAAGCGAATCCGCCGCTACTTTGGCAAAATCCGTGAAGTTTTGGAGATGCCGAACCTTATCGAGGTTCAGAAATCCTCCTATGACTTGTTCCTGAAGTCGGGCGAAGGCCCGAAACCCGCCGATGGCGAGGGGATTCAGGGCGTTTTCCAATCGGTATTCCCGATCAAGGATTTCAATGAAACCGCTGTTTTGGAGTTCGTGAAATACGAGCTCGAAAAGCCGAAATATGATGTCGACGAATGCCAGTCGCGCGACATGACATACGCAGCACCGCTTAAGGTGACACTGCGTTTGATCGTGTTTGATGTCGACGAGGATACCGGCGCGCGTTCGGTCAAGGACATCAAAGAACAAGACGTATTCATGGGCGACATGCCTTTGATGACGCAAAACGGCACATTTGTGGTCAACGGCACCGAGCGCGTGATCGTAAGCCAGATGCACCGTTCGCCGGGCGTGTTCTTCGACCACGACAAGGGCAAGACCCATTCGAGCGGCAAGCTGTTGTTTGCTTGCCGGATCATCCCTTACCGCGGTTCATGGCTGGACTTTGAGTTCGACGCCAAAGACATCGTATTTGCGCGCATCGACCGTCGCCGCAAACTGCCGGTGACGACGCTTTTGTATGCGCTTGGCATGGGCCAAGAGCAGATCATGGACGCGTATTACCAAACCGTCAGCTACAAGTACGAAAAGAATAAGGGCTGGGTTACCAAGTTCTTCCCCGAGCGTGTGCGCGGTACCCGTCCGGCCTATGACATCGTTGACGCCGATACCGGCGAAATTCTGTGCAAAGCCGGCGACAAGATGACGCCGCGGATGGTCAAACAGATCATCGATGCTGATAATGTTAAAGAGTTGTTGCTGCCTTTCGATCAAATCCTGGGCAAGTTTGTCGCCAAGGACATCATCAACGAAGAAACCGGTGAGATTTGGGTCGAAGCCGGTGACGAACTGACGATGGAATACGACAAAGACGGCGAAATCAAGGGCGGTAGCCTGAAGGTTCTGCTGGATCAAGGCATCACGGATATTCCGGTTCTCGACATCGATAACGTCAATGTCGGCCCCTATATCCGCAACACCTTGGCCGCCGATAAGAACATGGGCCGCGACACCGCGTTGATGGACATCTACCGCGTTATGCGTCCAGGTGAGCCGCCAACTGTTGAGGCTGCGTCCAACCTGTTCGACACGTTGTTCTTTGATAGCGAGCGTTACGACCTTTCGGCCGTTGGTCGCGTGAAAATGAACATGCGTCTGGACCTGGGCAAGCCCGACACCCAGCGTACATTGGACCGTGACGATATCGTGGCCTGCATCAAGGCCTTGACCGAGCTTCGCGATGGCAAGGGTGAGATCGACGATATCGATCACCTCGGCAACCGTCGTGTGCGCTCCGTTGGCGAATTGATGGAAAACCAGTACCGCGTTGGCCTTTTGCGCATGGAACGTGCGATCAAAGAGCGGATGTCGAGCGTCGAGATCGATACGATCATGCCACAAGACCTGATCAACGCGAAACCGGCTGCGGCTGCGGTGCGTGAATTCTTCGGCTCTTCGCAGCTGTCGCAGTTCATGGACCAAACCAACCCGCTGTCGGAAGTCACCCACAAGCGCCGTCTTTCGGCTCTTGGGCCAGGGGGCTTGACGCGTGAGCGTGCGGGCTTTGAGGTTCGCGACGTTCACCCGACCCACTACGGTCGGATGTGCCCGATTGAAACGCCGGAAGGTCAGAACATTGGCCTGATCAACTCTCTCGCGACATTTGCGCGGGTGAATAAATACGGCTTTATTGAGACCCCATACCGCAAGGTTGTGGACGGCAAGGTAACCGACGAAGTGGTTTACATGTCGGCCACCGAGGAAATGCGGCATACGGTTGCGCAGGCGAACGCGCAGCTTGATGATGAAGGCCGTTTTGTGAATGATCTGGTTTCCACACGGAAAGCCGGCGACTTCATGCTGAACCCTTCTGACGCAGTGGACCTGATCGACGTTTCGCCAAAGCAGCTTGTGTCTGTTGCGGCATCCTTGATCCCCTTCCTTGAAAACGACGACGCCAACCGTGCCTTGATGGGCTCGAACATGATGCGTCAGGCGGTACCTTTGGTGAAATCCGATGCGCCATTCGTTGGCACGGGGATCGAAGGCATCGTTGCGCGTGACAGTGGGGCGGCCATCATGGCGCGCCGCGCGGGCATCATCGATCAGGTGGATGCACAGCGTATCGTTGTGCGTGCAACCGAGATGATGGAACCCGGAGAGCCGGGCGTGGACATCTACCGTCTGCGCAAGTTCAAACGTTCGAACCAGTCGTCCTGCATCAACCAGCGTCCGCTGGTGAAGGTGGGTGATACCGTTGTTCGCGGCGAAGTTGTTGCCGATGGTCCAAGCACGGATATGGGCGAACTGGCTGTTGGCCGGAACGTCATCGTGGCCTTCATGCCGTGGAATGGTTACAACTACGAAGACTCCATCCTGATTTCGGAACGCATTCTGAAAGACGACGTATTCACCTCGATCCACATCGACGAATACGAAGTTGCGGCGCGCGATACGAAACTGGGCCCGGAAGAGATCACCCGCGATATTCCCAATGTCGGTGAGGAAGCCTTGCGCAACCTCGACGAGGCCGGGATCGTTTATATCGGTGCCGAAGTGCAGCCGGGTGATATTCTGGTCGGTAAGATCACGCCAAAGGGTGAAAGCCCGATGACGCCGGAAGAAAAGCTGTTGCGCGCGATCTTTGGTGAAAAAGCCTCGGACGTTCGCGATACATCCCTGCGCTTGCCGCCGGGTGCTTTCGGGACAATCGTCGAAGTGCGTGTGTTCAACCGTCACGGGGTCGACAAGGACGAACGCGCCTTGCAGATCGAACGTGAAGAGGTGGAACGCCTTGCACGTGACCGTGACGATGAGTTGGTCATTCTGGAGCGGAACATCTATTCGCGCCTCAAGACCCTGATCATGGGCAAGACCGCTGTTAAGGGGCCGAAGGGCATCCGCGCAGGATCGACCATCGATGAGGATCTGCTTGGCACGCTTAGCCGTGGTCAGTGGTGGCAGTTGGCGCTTGGCGAAGAAGCCGAAGCCAAAGACGTCGAAGCGCTGCACGAGCAATTCGAGAGCCAGAAACGCGCCTTGGATCACCGTTTTGACGATAAGGTCGAAAAGGTACGGCGCGGCGATGACTTGCCTCCGGGCGTGATGAAGATGGTCAAAGTGTTCGTGGCTGTGAAGCGCAAGCTGCAGCCGGGCGACAAAATGGCTGGTCGTCACGGCAACAAAGGTGTTGTGTCCAAAGTGGTACCAATGGAAGACATGCCGTTCCTCGCTGATGGGACGACCGTGGATATCTGTTTGAACCCCTTGGGTGTGCCTTCGCGGATGAACGTTGGTCAGATTCTTGAAACCCACATGGGTTGGGCCGCACGCGGCTTTGGGATGAAGATTGACGAGGCATTGTCGGCTTATCGTCGTTCGGGGGATATGACCCCGGTGCAGGAAGCGATGCGCTTGGCTTATGGGGATGAAACCTATGAGGCAGCCTTTACCGACCGCACAGACGAGGAGTTCTTGGAGCTGGCAGGCAATGTGACGGCAGGTGTGCCGATTGCAACGCCAGTCTTTGACGGTGCGAAGGAAGCGGATATCAATGACGCGTTGAAACGGGCAGGGTTCGCAGAATCCGGTCAGTCGATCGTGTTTGATGGCCGCTCGGGTGAACAATTCGCCCGTCCGATCACCGTGGGCGTCAAGTACTTGCTGAAGCTGCACCACCTTGTGGATGACAAGCTGCACGCACGTTCAACCGGCCCGTACTCGCTTGTGACCCAGCAGCCGCTGGGTGGTAAGGCGCAGTTCGGTGGTCAGCGTCTTGGGGAAATGGAGGTCTGGGCCCTTGAGGCTTATGGCGCTGCATATACCTTGCAAGAGATGTTGACTGTGAAGTCGGATGACGTCGCAGGCCGGACCAAAATGTATGAGAGCATCGTGAAGGGTGAAGATAACTTTGAGGCCGGTGTGCCTGAAAGCTTCAACGTTCTGGTGAAGGAAGTACGTGGCCTTGGCCTGAATATGGAACTCCTGGACTCGGAAGAAGAATAAACGGGCTGCCCCGGCTTTTGGCCGGGGCGCCTCGTTCGCCTTCCGACGCCCCTTTTCAAGGATTGAGACATGAACCAGGAACTTTCGACTAACCCGTTCAACCCGGTAGCCCCGGTCAAGACGTTTGACGAGATCAAGGTCTCTCTGGCCTCGCCAGAGCGGATCTTGTCGTGGTCTTACGGTGAGATCAAGAAACCGGAAACCATCAACTACCGTACGTTCAAGCCAGAGCGTGACGGCTTGTTCTGCGCGCGTATCTTTGGCCCGATCAAAGATTACGAATGCCTGTGCGGCAAATATAAGCGCATGAAATATCGCGGCGTTGTCTGCGAGAAATGCGGTGTGGAAGTTACGCTGCAAAAGGTCCGCCGTGAGCGGATGGGCCATATCGAATTGGCAGCACCCGTTGCCCACATCTGGTTCCTCAAGTCGTTGCCATCGCGCATCGGGTTGATGCTGGATACAACGCTGCGCGATCTTGAGCGCATCTTGTATTTCGAAAACTATGTGGTGATCGAGCCCGGCTTGACCGACCTTACCTATGGTCAGTTGATGTCCGAGGAAGAGTATCTTGACGCGCAAGATCTTTACGGTGCCGACGCCTTTACCGCCAATATCGGTGCCGAGGCCATCCGCGAGATGCTGGCCGCGATCGACTTGGAAGCGACGGCTGAACAGCTGCGCGAAGAGTTGAAAGAAGCCACTGGCGAATTGAAGCCGAAAAAGATCATCAAGCGTTTGAAGATTGTGGAATCTTTCCTCGAGTCGGGCAACCGTCCCGAATGGATGATCTTGACCGTTCTGCCGGTGATCCCGCCAGAGCTGCGCCCGCTGGTGCCGCTGGATGGTGGCCGCTTTGCGACCTCCGACCTTAACGATCTGTATCGTCGGGTTATCAACCGGAACAACCGCCTCAAGCGTCTGATCGAGCTGCGTGCGCCCGATATCATTGTGCGTAACGAAAAGCGGATGTTGCAGGAATCGGTCGATGCGCTGTTTGACAACGGTCGTCGCGGTCGTGTGATCACGGGCACCAACAAGCGCCCACTGAAATCGCTTTCGGACATGCTGAAGGGTAAGCAGGGTCGCTTCCGTCAGAACCTTTTGGGGAAACGCGTCGACTTCTCGGGGCGTTCGGTCATTGTGACCGGCCCGGAATTGAAGCTGCATCAATGCGGCTTGCCGAAAAAGATGGCCTTGGAGCTGTTCAAGCCGTTCATCTATTCGCGTCTTGAGGCGAAGGGTCTTTCCTCGACCGTCAAGCAGGCGAAGAAGCTGGTCGAAAAAGAGCGTCCCGAAGTTTGGGATATTCTGGATGAGGTGATCCGCGAGCATCCGGTTCTGTTGAACCGCGCGCCAACCTTGCACCGTTTGGGCATCCAGGCGTTTGAACCGATCCTGATCGAAGGTAAGGCTATTCAGCTGCACCCGCTGGTTTGTTCTGCCTTTAACGCTGACTTTGACGGTGACCAGATGGCGGTCCACGTGCCGCTGTCGCTAGAAGCGCAGCTTGAAGCCCGCGTTCTGATGATGTCGACGAACAACGTGCTTTCGCCTGCAAACGGTGCGCCAATTATCGTGCCATCGCAGGATATGATCTTGGGTCTGTACTATACGACCATGGAACGTAAGGGCATGATTGGCGAAGGCATGGCCTTTGCTGACGTCACCGAGGTAGAGCACGCGTTGCAAGCGGGTGCTGTCCACTTGCACACCAGCATCAAGGCCCGGATCAAACAGATCGACAACGAGGGCAATGAGATTTGGAAGCGGTATGAGACCACGCCGGGCCGTTTGCGCCTTGGTGCGATGCTGCCGCTGAATGCCAAAGCGCCGTTTGATCTGGTTAACCGTTTGCTGCGGAAGAAGGACGTCCAGAACGTTATTGATACGGTTTACCGTTATTGCGGGCAGAAAGAGTCCGTGATCTTCTGTGACCAGATCATGACCATGGGCTTCCGCGAGGCGTTCAAGGCCGGTATTTCGTTTGGTAAAGACGACATGCTGATCCCTGACACCAAGTGGCCCATCGTGAACGAAGTCCGCGATCAGGTTAAAGAATTCGAACAGCAATATATGGACGGTCTGATCACTCAGGGCGAGAAATATAACAAAGTTGTCGATGCTTGGTCGAAATGTTCGGACAAGGTTGCTGCTGAGATGATGGCCGAGATCTCGGCTGTTCGCTACACCGACGAAGGTGTGGAGCAGGAGCCGAACTCGGTCTATATGATGTCGCACTCCGGTGCGCGTGGTTCGCCTGCTCAGATGAAGCAGCTGGGCGGGATGCGCGGCTTGATGGCCAAGCCAAACGGCGAAATCATCGAGACGCCGATCATCTCGAACTTTAAAGAAGGTCTGACCGTGTTGGAGTACTTTAACTCCACCCACGGTGCCCGTAAGGGTCTTGCGGATACGGCTTTGAAGACTGCGAACTCGGGCTATCTGACACGTCGTTTGGTGGATGTTGCCCAAGATTGCATCATCCGGGCGCATGATTGTGGCACCGAAAACAGCATCACCGCTTCGGCTGCCGTGAATGACGGGGAGGTTGTTTCCTCCTTGGCAGAACGCTTGCTGGGTCGTGTGGCCGCCGAGGATATCCTCGTTCCCGGTCAGGATGAGGTGATCGTGGCCCGTGGAGAGTTGATCGACGAACGTACTGCTGATCTGATTGATCAGGCAAGCGTTGCCTCGGCACGTATCCGCAGCCCGCTGACCTGCGAAGCCGAAGAGGGCGTTTGCGCCCAGTGCTATGGCCGTGACTTGGCCCGTGGTACTTTGGTGAACCAAGGCGAAGCTGTCGGCATCATCGCCGCACAGTCGATCGGTGAGCCCGGCACACAGCTGACGATGCGGACGTTCCACATCGGCGGTATTGCGCAGGGTGGCCAGCAGTCGTTCTTGGAAGCTTCCCAGGAAGGCAAGGTGGAATTCCGCAATGCCAACCTGTTGGAAAACGTCAATGGCGAGCAGGTTGTCATGGGTCGTGCGATGCAGATCGCGATCATCGACGAGGCCGGCCAAGAGCGGGCAGCGCATAAGGTGTCTTACGGCGCCAAAGTGCACGTCAAGGATGGCCAGATGGTCAAACGTGGCGCCAAACTGTTCGAATGGGACCCCTACACCCTGCCGATCATCGCTGAAAAAGCCGGTGTCGCGCGGTTTGTGGATCTGATCTCGGGCATCTCGGTCCGTGAGGATACCGATGATGCAACAGGCATGACACAGAAAATTGTGTCTGACTGGCGGTCGGCGCCGAAGGGCAACGAACTTAAGCCTGAAGTTATCATCATGGATGAAGCCGGTGAGCCTGTGCGCAACGATGCGGGCAATCCGATTTCCTATCCGATGTCGGTTGATGCGGTTCTGTCGGTCGATGATGGTCAAGACATCAAGCCCGGTGACGTTGTTGCCCGTATTCCGCGCGAAGGCGCCAAGACCAAGGACATCACCGGGGGTCTTCCTCGTGTGGCAGAATTGTTCGAGGCCCGTCGTCCGAAAGATAACGCGATCATCGCGGAATCTGATGGTTATGTGCGGTTCGGCAAGGACTATAAGAACAAGCGCCGCATCACGCTGGAGCCACTGGACGACAGCTTGCAGCCGTTGGAATACATGGTGCCGAAGGGCAAGCACATTCCTGTTCAGGAAGGTGACTTTGTCCAGAAGGGCGATTACATCATGGACGGCAACCCCGCCCCGCACGACATCTTGCGGATTCTTGGCGTGGAAGCTTTGGCCAACTACATGATTGACGAAGTGCAGGACGTGTATCGTTTGCAAGGCGTTAAGATCAACGACAAGCATATCGAGGTGATCGTTCGCCAGATGCTGCAAAAGTTCGAGGTTCTTGACTCGGGCCAGACCACGCTTCTGAAAGGCGAAAACGTCGATAAGACGGAGTTGGATGAAGCCAACGCCAAGGCGCATAAGCTGGGTGTTCGCCCTGCTATTGCAGAGCCGATCTTGTTGGGGATCACCAAGGCGTCCTTGCAGACGCGCAGCTTTATCTCGGCTGCGTCCTTCCAGGAAACCACGCGGGTTCTGACCGAGGCTTCGGTACAGGGCAAGCGCGACAAACTTGTCGGCCTGAAGGAAAACGTCATCGTGGGTCGTTTGATCCCGGCAGGGACGGGCGGTGCAACCAGCCGCGTGAAGCGCATCGCCGCTGAGCGTGACCAGAAGGTTGTCGATGTCCGTCGTGACGAGGCCGAGCAGGCAGCCGCACTGGCCGCGCCCGAAGTTGTTGTGGCCGAACCGGTCGTAAACAGCGAAGAGTAAGCTTTTCAAGCTTGAAAATATGGCCCCCCGCAGGAAGCTGCGGGGGGCCTTTTTTATGATGGCAGCAAGTGGTGCAACCATCGGATGTGACACCGGCCCAGTGTTGACATCTTCCGCGACTCCCCCTACAAGCCGCATCACCTGAAGTGTGCGAAGGCATGTCCGATGGTCTCAAAGACTGAAGTGGTCAAGATCCGGGCCGACGATTGCCCCGATCCTCTGTAATTCCACCGCACCGTCGCCCGAAAGGGATGGCGACTGCGGTTTTGGTGTTTTGTGAAGGCACAAGATGCCGTCGAGAAGCAGTGTACCGGAACGACGAACCGGTGCGAGTATTGACAGATGCAACACGAGGAACGTGAATGCCAACGATCCAACAGCTAATCCGCAAGCCGCGCGAACCGCGCGTAAAGCGGTCCAAGTCTATGCACTTGGAATCCTGCCCTCAAAAACGTGGCGTTTGTACGCGCGTTTACACAACCACCCCGAAAAAGCCTAACTCGGCTATGCGGAAAGTCGCAAAAGTGCGTCTGACCAACAGCTTTGAAGTTATTTGCTACATTCCAGGTGAAAAGCACAACCTTCAGGAACACTCCGTTGTCCTGATCCGCGGCGGTCGTATCAAAGACCTTCCGGGTGTCCGTTACCACATCCTGCGCGGTGTGTTGGATACCCAAGGTGTTAAAGATCGTCGTCAACGTCGTTCGAAATACGGCGCAAAGCGGCCGAAGTGAGGGGATAAGATATGTCACGTCGTCACGCCGCTGAAAAACGCGAGATTCTACCCGACGCCAAATATGGCGATAAGGTTCTGACAAAGTTCATGAACAACCTGATGATCGACGGCAAGAAATCTGTCGCCGAATCCATCGTCTATAACGCGCTGAGCCGCGTTGAAGAGCGCCTGAAGCGCGCCCCGATCGAGTGCTTCCACGAAGCGCTGGAAAACGTGAAGCCATCCGTCGAAGTACGGTCGCGCCGCGTTGGTGGTGCTACCTATCAGGTGCCTGTTGACGTGCGCGTTGAGCGCCGCGAAGCTTTGGCCATCCGCTGGCTGATCATCGCTGCCCGCAAGCGCAACGAAAACACCATGGAAGAGCGCCTTGCAGCCGAGCTTTCGGATGCGGTGAACAACCGTGGTACCGCCGTTAAAAAGCGGGAAGACACTCACAAGATGGCCGACGCAAACAAAGCGTTTAGCCATTATCGTTGGTAAGGGGATCCTGAATGGCTCGCGATTTTTCAATCGACCACTACCGCAATATCGGGATCATGGCGCATATCGACGCGGGTAAAACCACGACGACCGAGCGTATCTTGTTCTATACCGGCAAAAACCACAAAATGGGTGAGACGCATGATGGCGCCTCGACCATGGACTGGATGGAGCAAGAGCAAGAGCGCGGCATCACAATTACCTCCGCTGCGACCACAACTTCGTGGCAGCGTCAGGAAGATCCGACCACTGATGGCACTAATGAAACGAAATACCGTTTCAACATCATCGACACCCCCGGCCACGTTGACTTCACAATCGAAGTTGAGCGTTCGTTGGCGGTTCTGGATGGTGCGATTTGCTTGCTTGATGCCAACGCTGGTGTAGAGCCGCAGACCGAAACTGTTTGGCGTCAGGCTGACCGCTACAAGGTTCCGCGTATCGTTTTTGTCAACAAGATGGACAAAGTCGGCGCTGACTTCTTTAACTGCGTTAAGATGATCAAAGACCGCACCGGTGCGACCCCGTTGCCAATCGCTTTGCCGATTGGTGCCGAGGACAAACTGGAAGGCATCATCGATCTGTTGAAGATGGAAGAATGGGTCTGGAACGGCGAAGACGTTGGCGCTTCCTGGTCCCGTGGTCCTATCCGTGACGAGCTCAAGGAAGTTGCAGCCGAATGGCGCATGAACCTACTTGAAATCGCTGTGGAGCAGGACGACGCTGCAATGGAAGCGTATCTGGAAGGCAACGAGCCTGACGATGCGACCCTGCGCGCGCTGATCCGTAAAGGTACTCTGGCGCTGGACTTCGTTCCGGTAACTGCTGGTTCGGCGTTCAAAAACAAAGGCGTTCAGCCATTGTTGAATGCGGTCATCGACTTCCTGCCTTCACCGCTCGACGTGCCTGCCTATATGGGCTTTAAGGCCGGTGACGAAACGGAAACACGTGACCAGCCACGCTCGGCAGATGACGGCATGCCTTTCTCGGCTCTGGCATTCAAAATCATGAATGACCCCTTTGTTGGCTCGCTCACATTTACCCGGATCTATTCGGGCATTGTGAAAAAAGGCGACCAAATGGTCAACACTACGAAAGGCCGCAAAGAGCGCGTCGGTCGTATGATGATGATGCACTCGATCAACCGTGAAGAGATCGAAGAAGCCTATGCGGGCGACATCATCGCTTTGGCCGGTCTGAAAGAGACGACGACTGGTGATACCCTGTCCGACCCGAACAATCAGGTCGTTCTGGAAACCATGACCTTCCCCGAGCCGGTTATCGAAATCGCGATCGAACCGAAGACCAAGGCTGACCAGGAAAAAATGGGTATCGCGTTGGCGCGTTTGGCTGCCGAAGATCCATCCTTCCGTGTGGAAACCGATTTTGAGTCGGGCCAGACGATCATGAAGGGCATGGGCGAACTTCACCTCGACATCTTGGTTGACCGTATGAAGCGGGAATTCAAGGTTGAGGCGAATATCGGTGCGCCGCAGGTGGCTTATCGTGAAACCATCTCTCGTGAAGCTGAGATCGATTACACGCACAAGAAGCAGTCCGGTGGTACCGGTCAGTTCGCGCGTATCAAGATGATCATCATGCCAACCGAGCCTGGTGAAGGTTACTCGTTTGAGTCCAAGATCGTTGGTGGGTCTATTCCTAAAGAATATATCCCTGGCGTTGAAAAGGGCATCAAGTCGGTTATGGACTCCGGTCCATTGGCAGGCTTCCCGGTTATTGACTTCAAGATTGCACTGATCGACGGTGCTTTCCATGACGTTGACTCCTCGGTTCTGGCTTTTGAAATCGCGGCACGTGCCGGGATGCGCGAAGGCTTGAAAAAAGCGGGTGCCAAGCTGTTGGAACCGATCATGAAGGTCGAAGTTGTAACGCCGGAAGAATATACCGGCGGCGTCATCGGCGACCTTACCTCGCGTCGGGGTATGGTTACGGGGCAAGACAGCCGCGGCAACGCCAACGTGATCGCATCGATGGTGCCTTTGGCCAACATGTTCGGCTACATCAACACGTTGCGCTCGATGACTTCGGGTCGTGCTGTGTTCTCGATGACCTTTGACCACTACGATACGGTTCCACAGGCCATCTCGGACGAGATCCAGAAGAAATACGCTTAACCGGTGTGGCGGGGATTACCCCGCCCTACCACCCCGTAGGGTTGGGGCTTGTCCCCACCACAACCGAAATGACAGGAGGCCATAATGGCAAAGGCAAAGTTTGAACGTAACAAACCGCACGTAAACATCGGCACGATTGGTCACGTTGACCACGGCAAGACGACGTTGACGGCAGCGATCACGAAATATTTTGGCGATTTCAAAGCCTATGATCAGATCGACGGCGCGCCCGAAGAGAAGGCTCGTGGGATCACGATCTCGACCGCGCACGTTGAGTATGAATCCGAGGCACGCCACTACGCCCACGTTGACTGCCCCGGCCACGCTGACTATGTGAAAAACATGATCACCGGTGCTGCGCAGATGGATGGCGCGATTTTGGTTGTGAACGCAGCTGACGGCCCTATGCCGCAGACACGTGAGCACATCTTGCTTGGCCGTCAGGTTGGCATCCCTTACATGGTTGTCTACATGAACAAGGTTGACCAGGTTGACGACGAAGAGCTGCTGGAACTGGTGGAAATGGAAATCCGCGAGCTTCTGTCTTCGTATGACTACCCCGGCGACGATATCCCGATCATCCGTGGGTCTGCTCTGCACGCCATGAACGGCACGCGTCCTGAAATCGGCGAAGAGTCGATCAAGGCACTGATGGCCGCTGTGGATGAGTATATCCCAACTCCTGCACGTGCTGTTGACCAGCCGTTCTTGATGCCTGTCGAGGACGTGTTCTCGATCTCTGGTCGTGGGACTGTTGCAACGGGCCGTATTGAGCGTGGCATCGTGAAAGTCGGCGAAGAGATTGAAATCGTTGGTATTCGTGACACGAAGAAGACGGTTTGTACCGGCGTTGAAATGTTCCGCAAGTTGCTGGATCAAGGCGAAGCCGGCGATAACGTTGGTCTCTTGCTGCGCGGTGTTGACCGTGAGGGCATCGAGCGTGGTCAGGTTCTGTGTAAGCCTGGTTCGGTCAAGCCACACACGAAGTTTGAGGCTGAGGCCTACATTCTGACGAAAGAAGAAGGCGGTCGTCACACACCGTTCTTCGCGAACTACCGTCCACAGTTTTACTTCCGTACCACGGACGTAACCGGGACTGTGTTCCTGCCGGAAGGCACTGAAATGGTTATGCCGGGCGACAACTTGAAGTTCGAAGTCGAACTGATCGCCCCAATCGCCATGGAAGAAAAACTGCGCTTCGCCATCCGTGAAGGCGGCCGTACCGTCGGCGCTGGCGTCGTTTCGAAAATTATCGCTTAATTCTGGCAGAGGGATCCGGCCCGCAGGTGCAAACCTACGGGCCGGGTTTCCCGCCAAGCCTAAAGGGCAACAAACTATGTCAAGTCAAACGATCCGTATCAGGCTGCGTGCCTTCGATTACCGGGTGTTGGATGCGTCCACACAGGAAATCGTAAACACAGCGAAGCGTACTGGCGCCACCGTGCGCGGTCCGATTCCACTGCCCAACAAGATTGAGAAATTCACGGTTCTTCGTGGTCCGCACATCGACAAGAAGTCGCGCGACCAGTGGGAAATCCGTACGCACAAGCGTCTTCTCGATATCGTCGATCCAACACCCCAGACCGTGGACGCGCTTATGAAGCTCGACCTCGCTGCCGGTGTTGACGTCGAAATCAAAGTATAAGGGGGCATCAGATTATGCGCTCTGGCGTTATTGCAAAGAAGCTGGGCATGACCCGGCTGTTCCTCGAAGACGGCAAACAGATCCCTGTAACCGTTCTTCAACTCGACAACCTGCAGGTTGTGGCACAGCGTACGGCTGATCGCGACGGTTATACCGCCGTTCAGTTGGGTGCTGGTTTGGCCAAAGCCAAGCGGACCACTGCTGCGATGCGCGGCCATTTTGCGAAGGCGAACGTTCAGCCCAAGCGCAAGATTGCCGAATTCCGCGTCACAGCGGATTGCATGATTGATGTTGGTGAAGAGATCACTGCTGACCATTACTTTGAAGGTCAGTATGTGGACGTCGCCGGTACATCCATCGGTAAAGGTTTCCAGGGTGCGATGAAGCGTCACAACTTTGGGGGCCTTCGGGCTACTCACGGTGTGTCGATCAGCCACCGTTCGCACGGCTCCACGGGCCAGTGTCAGGATCCGGGCAAGGTCTTCAAAGGTAAGAAGATGGCTGGTCATATGGGTGCTGCCCGTATCACCACGCAGAACCTGCAAGTGATGAAAACCGACAGCGAGCGCGGTTTGATCATGGTCAAAGGCGCTGTACCCGGCTCCAAAGGTGGTTGGGTTACGGTCAAGGATGCGGTCAAGAAAGCCGTGCCTGAGAACGTGATTTTGCCGGCAGCTTTGCGGTCGGCTGGTGAAGCTGCCAAGAAAGCAGCGGAAGCAGCGGCAAATGAAGCAGCGGAAGAAGAAGCAGTCCGCGCGGCAGCTTTGGCAGCAGAAGCGGCAGCAGCCGAAGATGCAGCGGAAGCCGCAGCAACGGATGCTCCGGCTGATGGAGGCGATAAAAATGAAGGCTGATGTCATCAAGCTGGACGGCGGCAAAGCCGGTTCCATCGATCTGAATGAAGCACTGTTTGGCCTTGAGCCACGCGCCGACATCCTGCACCGTGTGGTGCGCTGGCAGCGGGCACGTGCCCAAGCTGGCACACACTCCACGCTGGGTCGTTCGGACGTAAGCTACTCGACCAAGAAGATCTATCGCCAAAAAGGCACTGGTGGCGCTCGTCACGGTGACAAAGGCGCGCCGATCTTCCGTCACGGTGGTGTCTACAAGGGTCCAACCCCGCGTAGCCACGCACATGAGCTTCCAAAGAAGTTCCGTGCGCTTGGTCTGCGTCACGCGCTGTCGGCTAAGGCCAAAGCGGGTGAGCTGATCATTCTGGACGCGGCGACGATGGCCGATGCCAAGACCTCTTCCCTTGCCAAAATGGCGAAGGAACTGGGTTGGAAGCGCGTGCTGATCATCGACGGTGCCGAAGTTGACGGTAACTTTGCCCTTGCGGCGCGTAACATCGATTCTATCGATGTGCTGCCAAGCATGGGTGCGAACGTCTATGATATCCTGAAGCGGGATCAGTTGGTGATCACCAAAGCAGGGATCGAAGCACTGGAGGCTCGTTTGAAATGAGCGTGAAAGCAAACCATTACGATGTGATCCGCAAGCCGATCATCACCGAAAAGGCAACCTTGGCTTCTGAAGCCAATGCCGTTGTTTTTCAGGTGGCGATGGATGCAACCAAGCCGATGATCAAAGAAGCTGTTGAGGCTGTCTTTGGCGTAAAGGTGAAGGCCGTGAATACGACCATCACCAAAGGTAAGGTCAAGCGGTTCAAAGGACGCCCCGGCGTTCGTTCCGACAAGAAAAAAGCCTATGTGACCCTCGAAGAGGGAAATACTATCGACGTCTCTACCGGGCTTTGATAGAAGGCAACGAATCTCACGGCCCCGGGACTTCTCGGGGCCGTGGGTTTTTTCGCGATGCAGGGATTTGGCAACCGATGCCTACCCTGTAAAGACCCCCGGGGATCTACGGAGCCCTATAACCTCGGCCACACGTTGTGGCCCTCTAGCTGACGGAAGACAGAGAGCATGGCACTCAAGTCGTACAAACCGACGACGCCTGGCCAACGCGGGTTGGTTCTGATCGACCGTTCGGAGCTGTGGAAAGGCCGCCCGGTCAAAGCCCTAACTCAGGGTTTGACCAAGACAGGTGGCCGGAACAACACCGGACGTATTACGATGTGGCACAAGGGCGGTGGGGCAAAGCGCCTTTACCGTATCGTGGATTTCAAGCGCACCAAGCACGACATGGCTGCGGTGGTTGAGCGGATCGAATATGACCCCAACCGCACGGCTTTCATCGCCTTGGTGAAATATGAGGATGGTACACTTAACTACATCCTCGCACCGCAGCGTCTTGCTGTTGGTGATAGCATCGTCGCTGGTGCGAAAACGGACGTTAAGCCTGGTAATGCGATGCCGTTCTCCGGCATGCCTATCGGTACGATTGTCCATAACGTCGAAATGAAGCCGGGCAAAGGCGGGCAGATTGCTCGTGCTGCTGGCACCTACGCACAGTTCGTAGGTCGTGACGGTGGTTACGCGCAGATCCGTTTGTCCTCGGGCGAATTGCGGATGGTGCGTCAGGAATGCATGGCCACCGTTGGTGCCGTGTCGAACGCTGACCACTCGAACCAGAACTTCGGTAAAGCGGGCCGTATGCGTCACAAGGGCGTTCGCCCAACCGTTCGCGGTGTGGCAATGAACCCGATCGATCACCCTCATGGCGGCGGCGAAGGCCGTACATCTGGCGGTCGTCACCCGGTTACACCATGGGGCAAGGGCACCAAGGGCAACCGTACCCGTTCGAACCGGACCACCGACAAGTATATTGTGCGGTCGCGTCACGCCAAGAAGAAGGGCCGTTAATCCATGGCACGTTCAATCTGGAAAGGCCCTTTCGTTGATGGCTACGTCCTGAAAAAGGCCGAAAAGTCGCGCGAAGGTGGCAAAAACGAAGTGATCAAGATCTGGTCGCGTCGTTCTACCATTCTGCCGCAGTTCGTCGGTCTGACGTTCGGCGTTTATAATGGCAAAAAGCACGTTCCTGTTAACGTGAGTGAAGAAATGATCGGCCAGAAGTTTGGTGAGTATTCGCCGACACGGACCTATTATGGTCACGCCGCCGATAAAAAAGCTAAGAGGAAATAAGTCATGGGCAAGGCAAAAAATGCGCGCCGCGTGGCCGACAACGAAGCAATGGCAGTTGCCAAAATGCTTCGTACCTCGCCGCAAAAGCTTAACCTCGTCGCCGGTCTGATCCGCGGTAAGAAAGTTGATAAGGCTATGGCCGACCTCACTTTCTCCAAAAAGCGTATCGCGCAGGACGTTAAGAAATGCTTGCAGTCGGCTATTGCCAACGCAGAAAACAACCACGGTCTTGACGTGGATGAGTTGATCGTTGCGGAAGCCTATTGCGGCAAGAATCTGACGTTGAAGCGTGGCCGTCCGCGGGCACGTGGCCGTTTCGGCAAGATCATGAAGCCGTTCAGCCAGCTGACGATTTTGGTACGTCAAAAAGGGGAGTCCGCATAATGGGTCAGAAGGTCAATCCGATCGGTATGCGCCTCCAGGTTAACCGTACCTGGGACAGCCGTTGGTTCGCGGAGTCGAAAGACTATGGCGACCTGCTGCTCGAAGATTTGCGCATGCGCGAATTCATCCACAAGGATTGCGTCCAGGCGGGCGTGTCCAAAGTCATCATCGAGCGTCCGCACAAAAAGTGCCGTGTGACCATTCACACTGCGCGTCCGGGCGTCATCATCGGCAAAAAAGGCGCTGACATCGAAACGCTTCGCAAGAAGCTGACAGCGTTTACCGACTCCGAACTGCACCTCAACATCGTTGAGATCCGCAAGCCGGAGATGGATGCCAAGCTGGTAGCAGAATCGATTGCACAGCAAATGGAGCGTCGGGTTTCTTTCCGTCGTGCCATGAAGCGTGGCGTTCAGAACGCGATGCGCATGGGAGCCTTGGGCATCCGTGTGAACGTGGCTGGCCGTTTGGGTGGTGCTGAAATCGCGCGTACCGAATGGTACCGTGAAGGCCGCGTTCCTTTGCACACATTGCGTGCTGATATCGACTATGCACACCATGAAGCGCTGACTGCCTATGGCATCATCGGCGTGAAAGTGTGGATCTTTAAGGGCGAAATCCTTGAGCATGATCCGCAGGCACATGATCGTCGTCACGCCGAGGCACAGGAAGGCGCTGTTCCGCGTCAACCGCGCCGCGAACGCACGTAAGGGAGCAAAGAGATGCTGCAACCTAAACGGACCAAGTTCCGCAAACAGTTCAAAGGCAAGATCAGTGGCGAGGCCAAAGGCGGCTTTTTGCTGAACTTCGGCACTTACGGGCTGAAAGCGACCCAGCCGGAGCGTGTTACAGCGCGCCAGATCGAAGCTGCACGTCGTGCCATCACCCGCCACATGAAGCGTCAAGGGCGTGTCTGGATCCGGATTTTTCCAGATGTTCCAGTTTCATCCAAGCCGACCGAAGTGCGGATGGGTAAAGGTAAAGGCTCTGTCGATTATTGGGCAGCCAAGGTTAAACCTGGTCGCGTGATGTTTGAAATCGACGGTGTTTCCGAAGTGATCGCCCGTGAGGCGCTTCGCCTTGGCTCGATGAAACTTCCAGTTCAAACGCGTGTTGTTGAGCGCGAAGACTGGTAAATTCGTGCGGGGAATTCCCAACCGATACTTGATACTGAAAGACCCCGCCATGATTGGCGGGGTCTTTTCGATTTGAACCGAGGCGTCTTGGGGCGGTTGGAAGGGTTAGATTCTGGCGCGGCGCAATCTCCCCTTGCTCTATTCGGTGTAGGGCCGTATACGAACCCATCTGCCGATTCCGAGGCTCTCGGATTCGGCAGTTTATCATTGTCTCCATCGGGATCAGGGTAACCCTCACGGGCCCTCCGGTGATGTGAAGAAGGAAAAGGGTATATGGCCGCAAAAGCCACCGCGAAAACCAAGAAGGACGCTGCAAAATCCGCAGTTTCTGAATTGATCGCAAAAACGCCTGACCAGCTGCGCGATCAGTTGGTTGCGTTGAAAAAAGAAGCGTTCAATTTGCGCTTCCAGCAGGCGACTGGCCAGCTTGAGAATACCGCGCGTATGCGCAATGTCCGCCGCGATGTTGCCCGTATCATGACGGTTTTGAACCAAAAGGCGGCTGAAGCCGCCATCGCGAATTAAGGAGCCTCGATTATGCCCAAACGCATCCTGCAAGGCACCGTAACTGGCGACCAGAACAACCAGACCATCACGGTATCGGTTGAGCGCCGCTTCAAGCACCCGCTTCTGCATAAGACTGTTCGTAAGTCCAAGAAGTACCGGGCGCATGACGCAAATAACCAATTCAAAATCGGTGACTCTGTTCGTATCGAAGAGTGCGCGCCAATTTCGAAATCGAAACGCTGGACGGTGGTACTGGACGCGTAAGCGACAGGTCATCTATAGCTATTTTACGAAACCCTGGGGGATGGGCCCCCAAAGGTCGGGAGAAACCAAATGATCCAGATGCAGACCAACCTGGATGTTGCTGACAATAGCGGCGCTCGTCGCGTTCAGTGCATTAAGGTTCTGGGCGGTTCGCACCGTCGGTATGCTTCGGTCGGCGACATTATTGTAGTGTCGGTGAAAGAAGCCATTCCGCGCGGTCGTGTTAAGAAAGGTGACGTGCGTAAAGCCGTCGTCGTTCGTACCGCCAAAGAAGTCCGTCGTGAAGACGGCACCGCAATCCGTTTTGACCGCAATGCTGCCGTCATCCTGAACAATCAGGGTGAGCCCGTTGGCACCCGTATTTTCGGGCCAGTGGTACGTGAGCTTCGCGCGAAAAACTTTATGAAGATTATCTCGCTGGCTCCGGAGGTGCTCTGATGGCTGCGAAACTTAAAAAAGGCGACAAGGTCGTCATTCTTACGGGCAAGGATAAGGGTAAAGAGGGCGAAATTTCCTCGGTTAACCCAACTGTCGGTAAGGCTGTTGTTGATGGCTTGAATTTGGCCATCCGTCACACCAAGCAAAGCCAGGGCAACCAGGGCGGCCGTATTTCCAAGGCTATGCCGATTGCGCTTTCCAACCTTGCGTTGGTTGATGCGAACGGCAAAGCAACGCGCGTTGGCTTTCGCATGGAAGACGACAAGAAGGTGCGTTTTGCCAAGACCACGGGGGATGCAATCTGATGTTGGATCAAGCAACTTATACCCCGCGCTTTAAGGGCATCTATGCGGATACGATCCGTGCTGCTCTCAAAGAAGAGTTCGGCTACAAGAACGACATGATGATCCCGCGTCTTGATAAGATCGTGATCAACATGGGCGTTGGCGAAGCTGTCAAGGACACCAAGAAAGTGAAAAAGGCCGCTGAAGAGCTTAGCCTGATCGCTGGTCAAAAAGCTGTTGTCACACATGCAAAGAAATCCATCGCTGGTTTCCGTGTGCGTGAAGAAATGCCGCTGGGCTGCAAGGTGACCTTGCGTGGCGACAAAATGTACGAATTCCTCGATCGTCTGATCACTATCGCTTTGCCGCGCGTGCGCGACTTCCGCGGTGTGAAGCCGACCTCGTTTGACGGTCGTGGCAACTATGCCATGGGTCTGAAAGAACAGCTCGTGTTCCCGGAAATCAACTTCGACAATGTCGACGAAGTTCTGGGTATGGACATCATCATCTGCACCACCGCGAATACCGACGCGGAAGCGAAGGCACTGTTGAAAAACTTCAACATGCCCTTCACGGCGTAAGCGGGAGGAAGAGAGATATGGCTAAAAAATCCATGGTAAACCGCGAAGTAAAGCGCGCAAAACTGGTCGCACGTGATGCAGCCAAACGCGCAGCACTTAAAGAGGTTATCAATAATCAAGAGCTGCCGATGGAAGATCGCTTTAAGGCGACTTTGAAATTGGCATCGCTTCCTCGTAACGGTTCGGCTGTGCGTCTGCACAACCGTTGCCAGTTGACGGGTCGTCCGCATGCGTATTACCGCAAGCTTAAACTTTCGCGCATCATGCTGCGTGATTTGGCCTCCTTTGGTCAGATCCCCGGCATGGTCAAATCCAGCTGGTAAGGAGGTCGCACGATGATGATGAACGATCCTCTCGGCGATATGCTGACACGCATCCGCAATGCGCAGATGCGAGGCAAATCGACCGTTAAAACGCCAGCTTCCAAGCTGCGCGCATGGGTGCTGGATGTGTTGGCCAATGAAGGCTACATCCGGGGTTATGAGAAAGCCGAGACCGCTGACGGTCAGGGCGAGATCATGATCAGCCTCAAGTATTTTGAAGGCACACCTGTCATTCGCGAACTTAAGCGCGTCTCCAAGCCGGGTCGCCGGGTCTATATGGGTTCGAAGGGTGTTCCTTCGGTTCGTAATGGCCTCGGTGTCTCAATCGTCTCCACGTCGAAGGGCGTCATGTCCGATGCAGCAGCACGATCCGCCAACGTTGGCGGCGAAGTGCTCTGCACCGTGTTCTGAGGAGGGCAAGATGTCTCGTATTGGCAAGAAACCGCTCGAGCTGCCCAAGGGCGTTACCGCGTCCCTGTCCGGCCAGACGATCGAAGTAAAAGGGCCGAAAGGCACTCGTACTTTCGGCGCTACCGACGATGTGACGATCGCGATCGAAGACAATGTTGTGACGGTTACTCCGCGCGGCATGTCCAAGCGCGCCCGCTCGCAATGGGGTATGACGCGTAAGCAAATTGAAAACCTTGTAACTGGTGTTACAGTGGGTTTCAAAAAGGAGTTGGAAATTCAGGGCGTTGGTTACCGTGCCTCTATGGCTGGTAATGTTCTGAAACTGTCACTTGGCTACAGCCATGACGTGAACTTTGACGTTCCGGCTGGCGTAACTGTGACGGCTCCGAAGCAAACCGAAATCATTGTGGAAGGCATTGACCAACAAGTTGTTGGCCAAGTTGCTGCGAACATCCGTGAATGGCGTAAGCCCGAGCCTTATAAAGGCAAAGGTATCCGCTATAAGGGTGAATTCGTGTTCCGCAAAGAAGGCAAGAAGAAGTAAGGGGCGTAAAAATGGCGAACACAAAACGACAGCTGTTCCTCAAGCGCCGCTTGCGCGTTCGGAACAAAATCAAGGCGATGGCGAATGGACGTGCGCGTCTTTCCGTTCATCGGTCCAGCAAGAATATCAGCGTACAGTTGATCGACGACGTAAACGGCGTTACTTTGGCCGCAGCTTCGACCCTCGAAAAGGATCTGGGCTGTTTGGGCAAGAACAACGTCGAAGCGGCGACGAAAATCGGTGCGGCGATTGCCGAGCGGGCTAAGAAGGCTGGGGTCGAAGAATGCTATTTCGACCGTGGTGGTTTCCTCTTTCACGGTAAGATCAAGGCTTTGGCCGACGCTGCCCGTGAAGGCGGCCTGAAGTTCTGAGGAGTAATCAGATGGCAAGAGAAGAAAACCGTCGGGACCGTCGCGATAGCCGCGAAGAAACCCCGGAATTCGCAGATCGTCTGGTTGCGATCAATCGTGTGTCTAAAACCGTTAAAGGTGGTAAGCGCTTTGGTTTCGCAGCCCTCGTGGTTGTGGGCGATCAGCGTGGCCGCGTAGGTTTTGGCAAGGGTAAAGCCAAAGAAGTGCCGGAAGCCATTCGTAAGGCAACCGAGCAGGCCAAGCGTCAGATGATTCGTGTGCCGTTGAAAGACAGCCGCACGCTTCATCACGACATGGAAGGCCGTCACGGCGCAGGTAAGGTGGTCATGCGGACTGCCGTTGCCGGTACCGGGATCATCGCTGGTGGTCCGATGCGTGCTGTTTTTGAAATGCTGGGCTTGCAGGACGTGGTGGCGAAATCCACCGGTTCGCAGAACCCGTATAACATGATCCGCGCAACCATCGACGGCTTGAAGCAAGAGTCGAGCCCACGTCAGGTCGCGCAGCGTCGCGGCAAGAAAGTGGCTGACATTCTTGGCAAGCACGATGCCCCTGCTGAAACTGTGGAGGCATAATGATGGCTGATAGCAAATCCGCTGGCAAAACCATCGTCGTAAAGCAGATCCGTTCTGCCGCACGTCGTCCGGCAATCCAGACAGCAACTTTGAAGGGCCTTGGCCTGAACAAGATGAACCGCACCCGTGAGCTGGAGGATACTCCTTCGGTGCGCGGTATGGTCAGCAAGATCTCGCATCTTGTTGAGATCATCGAAGAGCGCGGCTGATTGGCCTCTGTGGATTTTTTTCCACACGATAATTCTTAAGAACGCCCTGCGGGAAACCGTGGGGCGTTTTTATGTGGGGTAGGGCGCAGCCATAGTTTGTGTTGGCCTGACGGGATAGTTGTGCTTGAAACCTTAGCGAGCACGGCCTATACGCCTTCAGTGGCCTGTTCGGCCCGAAAGAATCAAGAAACGCCGTGTTTGGCCACTCCCGTCGCTGGGGGTCACATCCGGCAAAAGGAGAAGCGACATGAAACTGAATCAACTTTCCGACAATGCCGGTGCGGCCAAGAAGCAAAAACGTGTTGCGCGTGGCCCCGGCTCGGGCAAAGGTAAAATGGGTGGCCGTGGTATCAAGGGCCAGAAATCACGTTCGGGCGTGGCAATCGGTGGTTACGAAGGCGGGCAAATGCCGCTCTATCGTCGTCTGCCAAAGCGCGGCTTTACCAAGCCGAATGCAAAGCACTATGCCGTTGTGAACCTGGGCTTGATCCAGAAGTTCGTTGATGCGGGCAAGCTCGACATCAAAGCTGATATCACCGAAGATGCGATCATCGCTGCCGGTCTGACCAAAAACAAACTGGATGGTATCCGCGTTTTGGCCAAAGGCGAACTGAAAGCCAAGATCACGCTGATCGTAACGGGTGCCTCGGCTTCGGCGATCGAAGCAGTAGCAAAAGCGGGCGGAAGCCTCACTGTTACGGCACCTGCAGCGGTTGCAGCAGAATAAGAGGTTGTGAGCCGACGCAAGACGGCTTACATCTTCGGTTAAGTTTTCTCGCGCCGCCGACCGGAAAACGGTTTGGCGGCGCTTCCTTTAGTGCCTGCGGAGATAGTTAACCATGGCCTCAGCTGCGGAACAAATGGCGGCAAATCTTAGCTGGGGGGCGCTTGGAAAAGCGTCTGACCTGCGTCAACGCATCTTTTTCACCATCGGTTTGCTGATCGTGTACCGTATCGGGACCTATATCCCGGTGCCGGGCATTGATGGCACTGCGCTGCGTGATTTTATGGCCGATCTGACGACCGGTATTGGTGGCATGTTGAACATGTTTACCGGTGGTGCGATTTCCCGGATGGGTATTTTTGCGCTGGGGATCATGCCTTATATTTCGGCCTCGATCATCGTGCAGCTTCTGACGGCGATGGTGCCGCGACTGGAGCAGCTGAAGAAAGAGGGCCAACAGGGCCAGAAGAAGATCAACCAATACACGCGTTATGGCACGGTTTTGCTTGCGACGTTCCAAGCTTATGGAATCGCGGTTAGCCTGCAAAGCGGCAGCTTGGTGACTACGCCGGGTTGGTTCTTTATCGGTGCATGTGTGATCACCTTGGTCGGTGGTACGATGTTCCTGATGTGGCTGGGCGAACAGATCACTGCGCGCGGTATCGGTAACGGCATCTCACTGATCATCTTCGTCGGTATCGTGGCTGAGATCCCCGCTGCATTGGCGCAATTCTTTAGCCAAGGACGTTCGGGGGCATTGTCGCCTGCGATTATTATCGGGGTTTTGATTATGGTCGTGGCCGTGATCGCCTTTGTGGTGTTCATGGAGCGGGCCTTGCGCAAGATCCACATCCAATACCCGCGCCGTCAGGTGGGTATGAAGGTCTATGATGGCGGTTCAAGCCATCTGCCTGTCAAGGTGAACCCGGCTGGCGTTATTCCTGCGATCTTTGCCTCTTCATTGCTGTTGTTGCCTGCGACGATCTCGACGTTCTCGGGCACGCAAACAGGGCCGATTATGTCGACGATCTTGGCCTATTTCGGGCCGGGGCAGCCGCTGTATCTGGTTTTCTTTGTCGGCATGATCGTTTTCTTTGCCTATTTCTATACAGCCAATGTGGCGTTCAAGGTGGAAGACGTGGCCGAGAACCTCAAAAGCCAGAACGGTTTTGTTCCTGGTATTCGCCCCGGCAAGCGGACCGAGGAATATCTGGAATATGTGGTGAACCGCATTCTGGTTCTTGGTTCCGGTTATCTTGCCTTGGTCTGCCTGTTGCCCGAGATATTGCGTCACCAGTTGGGTATCCCCTTCTATTTTGGCGGGACTTCGGTGCTGATCGTGGTTTCGGTTACGATGGACACGATCAATCAGGTGCAATCGCATTTGTTGGCCCATCAGTACGAAGGGCTTATCGAGAAATCCAACTTGCGCGGGAAGAAGCGTGGCAAGTCGGCACCGGCCCGTCGCTAAGGAGGATATATGACGAATATCATTTTGTTGGGGCCTCCCGGTGCGGGTAAGGGCACGCAAGCAAAGCGTTTGGTTGATGCGCGCAACATGGTGCAGCTTTCAACGGGCGACATGCTGCGCGAAGCGAAGACCTCCGGTTCCGAGATGGGGCGCAAGGTTGCTGCCATCATGGAGCGGGGAGAGCTTGTTACCGATGAGGTCGTGATTGGCCTGATTCGTGAAAAGCTGTCTGGCGCCGCCGGTGGTGGGTTTATCTTTGATGGTTTTCCGCGGACCTTGGCGCAGGCCGATGCTTTGGGGGACCTCTTGGCTGAGGTTGGTCAAAATCTTGACGCGGTGATCGAGATGCAGGTGGACGATGCGGCTTTGGTAGCGCGGATCACGGGGCGCTATACTTGCGGCGCTTGTGGCTCGGTCTATCACGACCAGACACGTCCAGCAGCTGTGGAGGGTGTTTGCGATGATTGTGGCGCCTCGCAGATGGTACGCCGCGCAGATGACACCGAGGAAACGCTTCGGACCCGTTTGATGGAATACTACAAGAAAACCTCGCCTTTGCTTGGCTATTACTATGCTAAAGGCGCGTTGACTCCGGTAGACGGGCTGGCGGCGATGGATGAAGTTGCAGGCGCAATTGCTGCTGTTCTTGACAGTAAAAATTAATCCGGCTGCCCGGGCCTTGACGGGCCGGGCAAAACCCCATATTGCACGGCGTCCCCTAGGGGAATCGTTTTGCTCGGGATTCCGAAAATTTTAAACGAAGACATCAGGGACGGGTTCGCCGTTCTTGGGTTGTGAAAAAAGGTTCTGGTATGACGGAACCGCAACGAAAGGAAGCGCGCGTGGCTCGTATTGCTGGCGTAAACATTCCGACGGGGAAACGTGTCCCCATCGCATTGACATATATCACCGGGATCGGTTCCCAGAGCGCAGAGTTGATCTGCGAAGCTGTTGGTATTGACCGCACCCGTCGCGTGAACGAGCTTTCGGATGCCGAAGTGCTTGCGATCCGCGAACATATCGACGCTAACTTCACCGTTGAAGGTGACTTGCGTCGTGAGACCTCGATGAACATCAAGCGTCTGATGGACCTTGGTTGCTACCGTGGCTTGCGTCACCGTCGTAACCTGCCAGTTCGTGGTCAGCGGACCCATACCAACGCTCGTACCCGTAAAGGCCCTGCAAAGGCCATTGCTGGCAAGAAGAAATAAGGGGCGCTGAGATATGGCACGCGAAAAAACACGTATGAAGAAAAAGGAACGCAAAAACATCGCCGCTGGCGTTGCGCATGTGAATTCCTCGTTCAACAACACAAAAATCCTGATCTCCGACGTTCAGGGCAACGCAATTTCCTGGTCCTCTTCGGGCACCATGGGCTTTAAGGGGTCGCGTAAATCGACACCTTATGCCGCCCAGATGGCAGCCGAAGATGCAGCCCGCAAGGCGCAGGAACATGGCGTGAAGACGCTTGAAGTTGAAGTTCAAGGTCCAGGTTCGGGCCGCGAATCCGCGCTTCGCGCCTTGGCTGCTGCTGGCCTTAACATCACGTCGATCCGTGACGTGACGCCAATGGCACACAACGGCTGCCGCCCGCCAAAGCGTCGCCGCGTCTAAAAGATCTCTATTCGGCCGGGCTGGGTGCTTTATGCGCTCTGCCCGGTTTCGGCATTATACATCCTCGGGCGTCGACTGCTTAGGGACATGGGCAGAAGACAGGTATGGAGGCTATCCGCATGATCCACAAAAATTGGGCCGAATTGATCAAACCGACGCAACTGGTGGTAAACCCCGGTACAGATGCGTCGCGCATTGCGACCGTCATCGCTGAACCGCTGGAACGCGGCTTTGGTCTGACGCTGGGCAATGCTTTGCGTCGTGTGTTGATGTCATCTCTGCAGGGTGGCGCTATCACCTCCGTGCAGATTGACAATGTGTTGCATGAGTTTTCCAGCGTTGCCGGTGTGCGTGAAGACGTAACCGATATCGTTTTGAACCTGAAGGGCGTCAGCCTGCGTATGGAAGTTGAAGGTCCTAAGCGGCTTTCGATCTCGGCCAAGGGTCCGGGCGTTGTTACCGCTGGGGATATCTCGGAAACTGCCGGGATTGACGTTCTGAACAAAGAGCATGTGATTTGCCACCTCGATGATGGTGCTGATCTGTTCATGGAACTGACTGTAAACACCGGTAAGGGCTATGTTTCCGCCGATAAAAACCGTCCGGAAGACGCGCCGATCGGGTTGATTCCGATCGATGCGATTTACTCGCCGGTGAAAAAAGTCAGCTACGAAGTGCAACCGACCCGCGAAGGTCAGGTTTTGGACTATGACAAGCTGACCATGAAAATCGAGACAGACGGGTCCCTGACGCCGGATGACGCAGTGGCCTATGCCGCGCGCATCTTGCAAGACCAACTCTCGATCTTCGTTAACTTCGATGAGCCTGAGTCGGCTACGCGTTCGGATGTTGACGACGGGTTGGAATTCAACCCGCTGTTGCTGAAGAAAGTGGACGAGTTGGAACTTTCTGTCCGCTCTGCGAACTGCCTGAAGAACGACAATATCGTTTATATTGGCGATCTGATCCAGAAAACCGAAGCCGAAATGCTGCGTACGCCTAACTTTGGCCGTAAGTCCTTGAATGAAATCAAGGAAGTGCTGTCAGGTATGGGCCTGCACCTTGGCATGGACGTTGAGGATTGGCCGCCAGAGAACATCGAAGATTTGGCGAAACGTTTCGAAGACCAGTTCTGATTGGCGGCGGCACCGGTCCTGTGCGGAACGGTGCCATCGCAACCAAGAAATGCCCATGTTGATGGGGAAGTACCGGGTCACATGACCCCAAGGTGAGTGGGCCCAAAAGCAGGACCTGCCGGACAAAGTAAAACGCGACGATAGGAGAATTTATATGCGTCACTCTCGTGGATACCGCCGTCTAAACCGTACACATGAACACCGCAAAGCGCTGTTCGCGAATATGTGCGGCTCGCTCATTGAACATGAGCAGATCAAGACCACTTTGCCAAAAGCAAAGGAATTGCGTCCGATCATCGAAAAGCTGATCACGCTTGCAAAGCGTGGTGATTTGCACGCACGCCGTCAGGCCTCTGCCCAGTTGAAGCAAGAGCAATATGTTGCCCGCTTGTTTGAAATCCTCGGGCCACGCTACAAAGAGCGCCAAGGTGGTTACGTACGCGTTTTGAAAGCTGGTTTCCGTTACGGCGACATGGCGCCTATGGCGATCATCGAGTTTGTTGACCGTGATCCAAATGCCAAAGGTGCTGCTGATAAAGCACGTGTCGCTGCGGAAGATTCCGCCGAAGGTTAAGGTGCCATAGGTTTCGTTGTTATAAGGCCCGCCGTTTTTGGCGGGCCTTTTTTTTGTCCGGCACCTGCCTTATAATATTTGGATGGAGTTGATTGTCCTAAACAGAAAATTAATGAAGATGGTGGTATCACACGCATGATGCTTTAGTGCCAGAATGGTGCCAGTAGGGCTTTGTCGGGAATGATGTCATTGCAAACGAAACTGTCAGATTTATATACGGAATTAGGTATCCTTGCGCCTCAAGGCTACGCCGTAGGTTTGCATATTCGCTTCGCTTCGCCGATGATTTACCATAGCCGCTACCCTGAGGAATGGGTCGCCTATTACAATGAAAATTCCTATTATCTGCGTGACCCACTTGTGTTTTGGGGGATCGGAACGACAGGAACAGCCCGCTGGAGCGAGATCCAGCTTCCCGACCCGTTCAATGTGCTAAAAAAAGCCGCCGCATATGGGCTGAACTATGGGGCTGTGTGTTCTTACGGGCCGATCACATCGCGTTCTATGGCAGGTATTTGCAGCGCGGATCGAGAGTTCTCGGATGACGATCTTGCCCGGCTGACTGAGATTACCGCGCGCCTTCACATCGAAGCCAAGCCGCCGACAGAGCTGACCAAAGCACAAATTGAAGCATTGCACTGCATTGCGAATGGCGACCGCCACACTGCCGCGGCTGCCAAACTGGGGATATCGGAAAGTGCCTTCAAGGCGCGCCTTACATCGGCGCGCACGCGGCTTGAAGCGCGCACCACTTCCGAAGCGTTGCGCAAAGCGCGAGAATATCGACTGCTTTAGGGCGAATGGCGCCCTTTTGATCGGTTTTCAACCCCAGAAGGAGTACTAAAATGGAAGTCACAACACTCTCGTATGAGAATTTGCACAATCATGGTGAACTGTTCGCGAATATGTTTCGTGCCCGTCATCGTTCATTTATCCTGCAAAACAAGTGGGACTTGCCGCAGGCCAACGGGATGGAATTTGACCAATATGACACGCCGGCAAGCCGGTGGGTTGCGGTCCATGAAAATGGACAGGTTCTTGCGGGGATCCGGTTGACGCCGACCACTCACCGCTGTGGAATTTATTCCTATATGATCCGTGATGCGCAGCTGGGGTTGTTGAACTCCATTCCCGGAACCTTGCTTTATGAGGAGGCGCCCGTCGCGGATCACATCTGGGAAAGCAGCCGGGTGTTTGTGTCGGATCTGGTTCCGGCCAATATGCGGCTGCGGGTGCAGCTTCAACTGCGCCACGAGATGGTGGTCTCAGCGCGGAGTTTGGGCGCTACCTCGGTTCTGGGGCTTATTCCTGAAAATTCGCGGCGGCTTGGCCGCAGGGTCGGTCTGGATTGTGAACCGGCCGGTCCAATCATGGATATCGACGGTGTGGATTGTGTTTGCGTGACCATCAATATGGCCGCAAAACTGCACTGACGGCGATCTTGGGCGGTCTGTCGAAGACGCGGTTATTGGCGGGTAAGAGATTGCCCTTCCTAACCTGAAACGAGGGGCGTAAGATTGCGGCTATGAGCGATCTTTTTGACAAAACCCCTCTGCCCACAGCAAGCGGCCCGCGCCCTTTGGCGGACCGCTTGCGCCCGCGCAAATTAACCGAGGTGATCGGGCAGGCAAAGGTTTTGGCGGAGGACGGGCCCTTGGGGTCGATGCTCTTGTCGGGCTCTTTGTCGTCCTTGATTCTTTGGGGCCCGCCGGGGGTGGGCAAGACCACGATCGCCCGGTTGCTCGCCGATGAGACAGACCTTTCTTTCGTGCAAATATCGGCGATTTTTACGGGCGTACCGGATTTGCGGAAGGTTTTCGAATCAGCGCGGTTGCGGCGGCAAAACGGCCAAGGCACTTTGTTGTTCGTAGATGAGATCCACCGCTTCAACAAAGCCCAGCAAGACGGGTTTTTACCTTATATGGAGGATGGCACCATCCTTTTGGTCGGTGCCACCACCGAAAACCCCAGTTTTGAATTGAACGCCGCTTTGCTCTCACGCTCTCAGGTCATCGTCTTAGAACGATTGTCTCTGGCGGAGCTGGAGCTGCTGGCCCAACGTGCCGAGCATGAGCTGGGCAATGCCTTGCCGCTTAAGGGCGACGCGCGTGAGGCGATGCTGGAGATGGCGGATGGCGATGGCCGGGCGTTGTTGAATCTGATCGAGCAGATCGCCGCTTGGAAGCTGGACACCCACCTGACCCGTGACCAGCTTGCGACGCGGCTGATGCGGCGCGCCGCGAAATACGATAAATCGGGTGAGGAACATTACAATCTGATATCCGCGCTGCATAAATCGGTGCGTGGTTCGGACCCGGATGCCGCCCTTTACTGGTTCGCGCGGATGCTGGAGGGTGGGGAGGACCCGCGCTTTCTGGCCCGTCGCATCACACGGATGGCGGTTGAGGATATCGGTTTGGCCGATCCGCAGGCCCAAGACATCTGCCTGCAAAGCTGGCAAACCTATGAGCGGCTTGGCAGCCCCGAAGGGGAGTTGGCGCTGGCACAGGCCTTGGTCTATCTGGCGCTCGCGCCCAAATCCAACGGGGTTTATACGGCTTATAAGGCGGCGCGCGCTGCGGCCAAGCAAACCGGATCGGAGCCGCCGCCAAAACATATCCTGAATGCGCCGACCAAGATGATGAAGGATATCGGCTATGGCACGGGTTATGCCTATGACCATGATGCCGAGGATGGTTTTTCGGGGCAAAATTATTTCCCTGACAACATGAAACGCCCTGTCTGGTACTCCCCCCCCGAACGCGGGTTTGAGCGGGAGCTGAACAAGCGCATCGACTATTTCGCCAAGCTGCGCGCCAAGCGTCAATCTTAGGGTCGGCCTTGTGTGGTTGACAAAACGTCCCCACGGGCACAGATAGCGGCGATGATGATAACGCTTTTTCAAGTGGCGCTTGGTGGTGCCTTGGGGGCTTCGGCCCGCTATCTTACGAATACCGCAGTAATGCGCTGGATCGGGCCGGGGTTTCCCTATGGCACGGTTTTGGTCAATATTGTCGGGTCATTCCTGATGGGGGTGCTGGTGGTCTCATTGGCGCATAAGGGGGGCATGCGCTATGCGCCCTTGTTGATGACGGGGCTGTTGGGCGGGTTTACCACTTTTTCGGCCTTTTCGTTGGATGCGTTTACCCTTTGGGAACGCGGACAGGAGGCTTTGGCTGGGGCTTATGTGTTTGGCTCGGTCATCGTGTCGATCGCGGCTTTGATTGCAGGAATTTTAACAATGCGGGGGATACTGGCATGAGTGCGGTAAAACTATTGACCGTGTCGGTGGATGAGGGCGAGCAGCGCCTTGACCGCTGGTTCAAACGGCGCTTTCCGGAACTGACCCAAGGGGCGGTTGAAAAGCTGTGCCGTACGGGACAGGTGCGGGTTGATGGCGGGCGGGCCAAAGCGTCCGATCGCGTGGCTCCGGGGATGGAAATTCGCGTTCCCCCCTTGCCCAAGAATGACGCGCCCTCACGCCCGACGGCGGGGCGTATTACGGCGGCCGATGAAAAGATGATCCAGTCTTGTGTGGTCTTTAAGGACGAGCATCTGATCATCATCAACAAACCGCCGGGCTTGCCAAGCCAAGGTGGCTCGGGGCAGGGGGACCGGCATGTTGACGGGCTGACCGAGGCGCTGAAGTTCGGCTATAAGGACCGCCCAAAGCTGGTGCACAGGTTGGACAAGGATACCTCGGGTCTGTTGATGCTGGCCCGCACAGACCGTGTTGCCCGCGCCCTGTCAGAGGCTTTGCGCCACCGCAACACACGCAAGATTTACTGGGCGGCCGTCGCAGGTGTGCCGAACCCGCGCAAAGGCTCTATCAAATATGGCTTGATGAAATCGGGGGGCAGGGGCCGCGGTGGCGAAGGCGAAAAGATGATCTGCATCCACCCCGCCAAGATGAATGAATACCCGGACGCCAAGCGCGCCCATACGGATTTCTTTGTGCTTTGGTTCCTCGGTTCACGTCTGTCGTGGATGGCATTGGAGCCGGTGACAGGCCGCACCCACCAGCTGCGCGCCCATATGGCCGAGCTTGGGCATCCGATCCTTGGTGACGGGAAATACGGCGGTTCTGGTGCGGAAAATCAGGGCGATGGCTGGGGCGCGTCGATTGGGGGCGAGGTCAGCCGCAAGCTGCATCTGCACGCGCGTTCGTTGACGATCGAACACCCGATCTCCAAGAAGCTGATGACCTTCACCGCACCGTTGCCGGACCATATGGCGCGCACATGGAAATCGCTGGATTGGGGGGTCAAAGATGTGCCCGCCGATCCATTCGGGGGCAATGCATGAGCAGTTGGGCACCAAAACGGTTCTGGAAACAGGCAGAGGCGACCGCGGCAGAGCAAGGCTTTACCGTGACGCTGGACGGTCGGGGTTTGAAAACGCCGGCCAAGACCGCTTTTTGGGTGCCCAGCATGGATCTCGCGCAAGAGGTTGCGCGTGAGTGGCAGGCGCAAGAGGATTTCGTGCGGCCTGAAACCATGCCTTATACCAGAACGGCGAATTCCGCGCTGGATAAGGTGACGCCGCAATTTGCCGCCGTGGCCGATATGCTTGCGGCTTATGGCGGGTCGGATTTGCTGTGCTACCGTGCTGAGGCCCCGCAAGAACTGGTGGCCCGTCAGGCGCAGGCTTGGGACCCGCTGCTGGATTGGGCGGCGGAAAGTTTTGGCGCGCGGTTGACTGTAACGCAGGGCCTTATGCCGGTAGAGCAACCGCCCGAATGTGGCGCGCTTTTGGCTGGGGCCGTCCATGCGCAGACGCCGTTCCAGCTTGCAGCTTTCCATGATCTTGTCGCGATTTCGGGGTCCTTGGTTCTAGCGCTTGCCATTGCGCGGGGGCATCTGACGCCGGATGAAGGTTTTGCGTTGTCGCGGATTGATGAGGATTGGCAATCCGGACTCTGGGGCGTTGATGATGAAGCCGCCGCATTCGAGGCCCAGAAGCGCCAAGGCATTTCCCATGCAGCGCGGTTTTTCGAATTGTGCGGGTAACAATCTTGCAAGAACCCTTGTTCTAAAGACGCCTTCTTCCTAAATACCTTGAATAAACTCAAAAAATCATGGTTTTTGCCGGGTTTCGTAGGGTTCTGCTTGACCTTTTAAAGAGGTTCGGGGGAAACTACCTTAAACTGAGGCAGGGGTTCCGTTATCAGTTTTGTCCTCAACAGGGGCTAGGGAGAAATAATTCCGCCTGAAATTGGGCGGCAATCAGGAAGAGGTAATAAATGAAGAAAACCGTACTTGTTGGAGCAATGACCGCCGCCGCGACTTTGGTCACCGGTGCTGCGTCTGCGACCATATTGGAAGAGGTCCAAGGCCGCGGTGAATTGCACTGCGGTGTGTCGACCGGTGTTAACGGTTTTTCGGCACCGGATTCGACGGGCGAATGGCAAGGCTTTGACGTTGCGATTTGCCGCGCCGTTGCAGCAGCCGTGCTGGGCGATCCGAATAAGGTGAAGTTCACCAGCACCACGGGTCAAACCCGATTCTCCGCACTTGCTTCGGGTGAAATCGATATTTTGACGCGGAACACGACTTGGACCATGAGCCGTGATGCCGATCTGAAATTCAGCTTTGCGGGCGTCAACTATTACGACGGCCAAGGCTTTATGGTGAACAAGGCCCTTGGCGTTTCGTCGGCCAAGGAGCTTGATGGCGCGACTGTGTGCATTCAGACCGGCACCACGACCGAGTTGAACCTGGCAGACTATTTCAAAGCCAACAATATGAGCTATGAGCCGGTTCCAATTGAGACCAACGCCGAGGCGCAGCAGCAATATCTTGCTGGCGCTTGCGATGTGTACACCACTGACGCTTCCGGTCTTGCCGCGACGCGTGCAACCTTTGCAGATCCGGAAAACCACGCTGTGTTGCCCGAGATCATCTCCAAAGAGCCGCTTGGCCCCTTGGTAGCGCATGGGGATGACCAGTGGGGTGACATTGTTCGCTGGACGATGAACGCATTGGTGGCAGCCGAAGAGCTTGGCATCACTTCGGCCAATATCGAGGAGCTGTCCAAAGGCACGGCCAATCCTGAAATCAACCGTATGCTCGGGGCGTCCGATGATGATCTGGGTGCAATGGTTGGTCTGGATAAGGAATGGGCCAAGCGCGCCATTTCTGCCGGCGGCAACTACGGTGAGATTTTCGCAGCTAATATTGGCGAATCCACCCCAATTGGTTTGGCACGCGGCTTGAACGCGCTGTGGACGCAGGGCGGCCTGCAGTACTCTCCGCCCTTCCGGTAAGGCGCGACAATATCAAAAGGGCGCATCCAAAGGTGCGCCCTTTTTTGAACCAATCGAATGTTTGGCAATGCATGGGAATACCCCAGTAGCATCAGAGCGCGAAAACGCGCCGGACCAGACGCAGGGAGAACATAATGGCGACAACGTCAGAAAATCCGGGCACCTCGTTTCGGCTGGGTATGCTTATCTATGATACACGTTACCGTTCGATAACCATCCAAATTGTATTTCTGTTTCTGTTCATGGCCGGGTTTGCCTGGTTGGTGGACAACACTTTGACGAACCTTGCCGATAAGGGAAAAGACATTGATTTTAGTTTCCTCGGCATGCGTGCGGGGTACGACATCAATCAGCGACTGGTAGATTATACCAATGACAGCAGTCATGCGCGCGCCTGGATCGTGGGGCTGTTAAATACGCTGGTTCTGGCATTTTGTGCCTGTGTCACTGCCACAGTGATCGGTGTGATTGCGGGGGTTTTGCGGCTTTCAAAGAACTGGATCGTGTCGAAATTGATGACGCTCTATGTGGAGCTGTTTCGCAATGTGCCGCTTTTGCTGTGGATTATCGTTATATTCGCGGTTCTGACCGAGGTAACGCCGGCCCCGAATGCGTTTCGCGGTGAAACGCCATCTGCCTCTATGATGTTATTTGACAGTGTTGCCGTGACCAACCGCGGGACCTATGTCCCCAGCCTGCTGTTCGGGCGGAGCCTTGGGGACGTGAACCTTGGGCTGATGACCGTCAGCATGAATTACTTCATCCTTTTGTTCATCATTGTCGGAAGCATTTGGGGATACCGCAAGCTGCAACGTGATGCGTTGAAGCAACAAGAAGCAACCGGCGCCCGCCCGACAACGTGGTGGAAATCAGCCTTGGTTCTTATCGCACCACTGTTGATTGCTTTGATCGCGATGGGGACCCATCTGGAATATCCGGCGCTGAAGGGGTTCAACTTTCGGGGCGGCGGTTATATCCGCAATTCCTTTATCGCGATGTGGCTGGCGCTTACGGTCTATACCGGCGCGTTCATCGCCGAGAATGTGCGCTCTGGTATCCTTGCTGTGTCACGCGGGCAGTCAGAGGCCGCCTTTGCGCTTGGGCTGCGGCCGGGGCGGACGATGTCGCTTGTGGTTTTGCCGCAAGCCTTGCGGGTGATTATTCCGCCGCTGATTTCGCAATATCTCAACATCACCAAGAACACCTCGCTGGCGCTTGCGGTCGGTTATATGGACCTTCGGGCCACGCTGGGCGGTATTACGCTAAACCAGACGGGACGAGAGTTGGAAAGCATGTTGTTGATGATGCTGACATATCTGGTCATCAGCCTGTTAATCTCTGGCGGGATGAATGTTTACAACAATGCCGTCAAATTGAAGGAGCGTTGAGATGACAGATAAAACGATCTCTTTCGTCCGTACGGATATGCTGCCGGAAAAAGCTCCGCCGAGTAGTCAGGTCGGGCCGGTGCGCTGGGTTCGGGAAAACCTGTTCTCCGGTCCGTTCAATACGATTTTGACGCTTCTGGGTATTCTGATCCTGTACTTTCTGACCGTCCATATCGGTCCTTGGTTCCAGAATTCTATCTGGAATGCCAATTCGCTGGCTGAGTGTCGCGAGATCCTTGCCGGACAAAGCGGCGCCTGTTGGGGGGTTATCAAGGACCGCTGGCACCAGCTTATCTTTGGCTTCTACCCGTCCGAGGAATACTGGCGCCCGACGATCACCTTCTTTTTGATGTTGGTCGCAGTTGCGCCGATCTTGTTTGGCGCATTGCCCCGCAAGCTGCTGTGGTTCTCGGCGATCTTTCCTGCGTTGGCGTTTTGGCTACTGTGGGGCGGAAGCATCTGGTATTCGGTCTTTGTGATGCTGGGCTTTGTGGTTGCCTATGTGGTCTTCAGGGCTTTGCAGCAGGTTTCCAGCGTGGTTGCCATGGTTGTCGCAATTGCAGCGGCTGTCATTTGGTGGCTGTTCCTTGCCGGGCCACTGGGGGATATGGTCGCCTCGGTGGTGCCGGTGGCGCTGCCCTACATCCGGTCGGATGATTTTGGCGGCTTCATGATTTCCATTATCATCGGGGTTACAGGCATTGCGTTTTCGCTGCCCATTGGCATTTTGCTGGCCCTTGGGCGCCAGTCCGATATGCCCTTAGTCAAGTGGATCTGTGTTGGCTTTATCGAGTTTATCCGTGGCGTGCCGCTGATCACCTTGCTGTTCACGGCCAGCTTGCTGTTGAACTACTTCCTGCCACCCGGAACGAATTTCGACATCATCTTGCGGGTTATCATCATGGTAACGCTGTTTGCCGCGGCCTATATGGCCGAGGTCGTGCGCGGGGGCTTTGCGGCCCTGCCACGCGGCCAGTACGAGGCGGCGGATGCGCTTGGCCTTGATTATTGGAAGGCACAGCGGCTTATCCTGCTACCGCAGGCGTTGAAGATTTCCATTCCGGGGATCGTGAACACCTTTATCGGGCTGTTCAAGGACACCACGCTGGTTGTGTTTATCGGCATTCTGGACCCGATTGGCCTGTCCAATGCGATCCGTGCGGATAGCAATTGGAACGGCATCATCTGGGAACTCTACGCCTTTATCGCGCTTTGTTTCTTCATCTTCTGTTTCGGCATGTCCCGGTATTCCCAATACCTTGAAGGCAAGCTGAAAACCGATCACCGCTAAAGGAGCCCGCTATGCAAGATACCATGGCAGAACGTACCGTCGATCGCAGCCACATGCAGGTAAGCGATGAGGTGGCGATTCAGATTTCGAAAATGAACAAATGGTACGGCACATTCCACGTGCTGCGCGATATTGATCTGACGGTAAATCAAGGGGAGCGGATCGTGATCGCGGGCCCCTCCGGTTCGGGGAAATCGACGCTTATCCGCTGTATCAACCGGTTGGAGGAACATCAGGCCGGTCAGATCATCGTTGATGGCACCGAGTTGACGAGCGACCTAAAGAACATCGACAAAGTGCGCTCAGAGGTGGGGATGGTGTTCCAGCACTTCAATCTGTTCCCGCATCTGACCATTCTGGAGAACCTGACCTTGGCCCCGATCTGGGTGCGTAAAACCCCCAAGAAAGAGGCCGAAGAGGTGGCGATGCACTATCTCGAAAAGGTAAAAATCCCGGAACAAGCGCATAAATTCCCCGGTATGCTGTCGGGTGGGCAGCAGCAGCGGGTTGCCATCGCGCGCTCTCTTTGCATGAAGCCGCGGATTATGTTGTTTGATGAGCCGACATCAGCCCTTGATCCCGAGATGATCAAAGAGGTCTTGGACACGATGATCGAGTTGGCCGAGGAAGGCATGACAATGCTGTGTGTGACCCATGAGATGGGCTTTGCGCAGGCGGTGGCCAACCGCGTGATCTTTATGGACCAAGGGCAGATTGTGGAACAAAATAACCCGCATGACTTCTTTAACAATCCGCAGTCGGATCGCACGAAATTGTTCTTAAGCCAGATTTTGGGTCATTAAACAGGGAAAAACCCAGCCTTCGGGCTGGGCTTTTACAAGTTCAGGCGGCTATTTCACGCGGGATCACAAAATCCAGCGTGGCCCCTGCGCCAAAGGCCACACCTTTCCAATCATCTTCGGTAAAGTCGACAACCAGCGTGGCCCCGGTGGGATAGCGCGGGAATTCGGCATTGGCAGGCGCACGGGCCACCAGGCGGGCTGCGAACTCTGCGATGCCGGGGTTATGCGCGATGATCATAACGGTTTCGGCAGTGGCCTTGCGCAGCACGGCAAGCAAAACATCCGGCCCGGCATTATAAAGCGCGGGCTTCAATGTCACCGCTGCGGCATCGGGCATTTCGGCGGCAATGCGGACATATGTTTCTTGCGTGCGCAGGGCGTCAGAGCAAAGCACCTCCCCCGGAATATAGCCGCGCGAGGCAAGCCATTGGCCAAGATCGGCCGCCGCCACATTGCCCCTATCGTTGAGGGGGCGATCATGGTCGGACATCAGCGGGTCGTCCCAGCTCGATTTGGCGTGACGGGTTAGGATCAGGCGTTTGGTCATGCTTATTGCCTCATATGATCAACGTTGTGTCACATCAGTGTTGCACAGGCGCAGGCAAGTGGGCAAGCACGACCGACCGCTATCCGTCGCTGGATGTGACGCGTGCGGGTGTGTTGGGGGACCGGATCAAAGAGCCGGCACCGTGATCGGTAAACAGCTCCAGCAAACATGCGTTCTGTATGCGGCCGTCAAGGATGACCACGGCGCGAACACCTTGCTCAATCGCCATCAGCGCGGTCTCGGTTTTGGGAATCATACCGCCCGAAATAACGCCCTGTTCTGTCAGGTCGCGGACCTCTTGGGTGGTGAGCTGGGTGATCACCTCGCCCTCTGCATCCTTTACGCCTGCAACATCGGTCAGCAGCAACAAGCGATCGGCCTGCAGCGCGCCCGCAATTGCACCAGCGGCGGTATCACCGTTGACGTTAAAGGTTTCGCCATTGTCGCCGGGGGCAACCGGGGCCACGACGGGAATGATCCCGACGCTGAACAAATCGCGCAAGACCTGCACACGCATATCGCGGGGGCGGCCGACAAAGCCCAGCTCCGGATCGTCATAGTCGCAGACCATCAGATCATCATCCTTGCCGGAAATCCCGACAGCGCGCCCGCCTGCATCATTGATCGCCTGCACAATGCGCTTGTTCACAAGACCAGAAAGCACCATCTCCACCACCTCGACGGTCGCGGCATCGGTGATGCGCTTGCCGCGCAGAAACTCGGATTTGATGCCAAGCTTGGCCAAAAGGCTGTTGATCATCGGCCCGCCGCCATGCACGACCACAGGGTTCAAGCCAACTTGGCGCATGAAAACGATGTCTTGAGCAAATTCCTCCATCGCGTCGTCGTCGCCCATCGCATTCCCGCCGAATTTCACGACGACGGTCGCACCGGAATAGCGCTGCAAATAGGGGAGTGCCTCATTCAAGGTGCGGGCGGTGGCAATGGAATCACGCATATTGAGTAACTGCTTTTTCATGGCTGGGTCCCTTTGGGGTTTGCTTTTGGTAGCGGTTTTACGCCCCCATGCCAAGTGGTCAGAGCAGCGCTTGCACCTGCCGCGCATAAGCTTAATCTGACCGCAAGACGATAAGGGAGACACGTGATGACAGAGCAGAAAACACTGGTTTTAACCGGGGCAAGCCGTGGGATTGGCCATGCGACGGTGAAACGATTCTCTGCCGAGGGGTGGCGGGTGCTGACCTGTTCGCGCCAGCCGTTTGATCCGCGCTGCCCGTGGCCAGGCGGCGAGGAGAACCATATTCAGATCGACCTCGCCAACCCAACCAAAACAATCGCCGCAATTGAGGTGATTCGGGAAAAAGTGAACGGCAAGCTTGATGCGCTGGTCAATAACGCTGGCATTTCACCCAAAGGGGAGGGCGGCGGGCGGCTGAATACGCTTGAGACGGATCTGATGACTTGGGGCCAGGTCTTTCACGTCAACTTTTTTGCATCGGTCGTTCTGGCGCGTGGGTTGCAGGCGGAATTGGTCGCGGCAAAAGGCGCGATTGTGAATGTGACATCGATTGCGGGGGTGCGGGTACATCCTTTTGCGGGCGCAGCTTATGCGACATCAAAGGCGGCGCTGGCCGCGCTTACGCGCGAGATGGCACATGATTTCGGGCCGATGGGCGTACGGGTGAATGCCATCGCGCCGGGGGAGGTGGAAACTGCCATCCTTAGCCCCGGCACGGATAAAATTGTGGAACAACTGCCGCTTCGTCGTTTGGGCCAACCCTCAGAGGTGGCCGATGCGATCTGGTTCCTGTGCTCGCCCCAGTCCAGCTATATCTCAGGAACGGAAATAGAGGTGAACGGCGCGCAGCACGTTTAGCCGTTAGATCAACGTGGCGATCGTGGCGCGCAGCGTCTCGATCCCAAGGCCTTTTTCCGAAGAGGTCACGATCAATTCGGGAAACGCGGCGGGGTGCTTGGCCAATGCGGCGCGGGTCTGGTCGATATTCTGATCCAGCTCTACTTTGCTGATCTTATCGGCTTTGGTCATCACGGCCTGAAAAGTGACGGCCGAACGGTCCAGAAGGGTCATGATCTCATGGTCCACATCCTTTACCCCGTGCCGCCCGTCGATTAGCACAAAGGCGCGGCGCAAGGTTTGGCGACCGGACAGATAGCTTTTCAGCAAAGCCTGCCATTTCGCGACGACCGGAAGCGGGGCGGCGGCATAGCCATAGCCCGGCAAGTCGACCAGATAGCGTTGCGTGCCAAGGGCGAAATAGTTGATCTCTTGTGTCCGGCCGGGGGTGTTGGACGCGCGTGCGACGTTTTTGCGGTTGGTCAACGCATTGATCAGGCTTGATTTTCCGACATTTGAACGGCCCGCAAAGCAAACCTCCAGCCGGTCGGCAGGGGGCATGCCCGACATGGCAACCACGCCTTTGACAAAGTCGACGGGGCCGGCAAACAGCAGCCGCCCGGCCTCACGCGCGGCGGGTTCCGGTTCTTCGGCAAGGGGAAAGGGAAGTTGGGTCACGACAGGCTCCACTCATCGTTGAGGGTGATTGTGCCACCCTGTTTCACCACTGCATAGACGCCAAAATCCTGATGTCCATAGCCGGTTTTCAGGGCGGCAAGTGTATCTGCATCAACCTGTCCGGTTTCGGGGTTGGTCATCGTGGCACGGCATCGGGTGATGCGTTCTTTGATCGTTAAAATAGCGTCGCCGAGAGCAATATCACGCCCGATCCAGTCAAATTCGGCAAAGGGTTCTGCCCCGTTTAGCCAAAGATTGCCGCGGAAACGATCTGCCGACAGGCATGTTCCCATGCTCTCTGACAAGGTTGCCAGAGAGCTTGAAGACAAGATGGAAACAGATGGAAATGCGCTATCCGTCATGCCCACCGGCGCCGAAACGATCTGTTTGGGTTGCGCGCGCTCTTTCGGGGAAAGCGGTGCGATCCAATCCAGAAAGCCGAGGAGATCGGCGGGATCATCGGGATGGAATGTCAAATCCGGGCGCTGCGGGTGACGCAAGGTGACTGCATTGCCCTGTAGCTCTGCGGTGATGGCCATAAGCTGCGGGGCTTTTGCACCGCGATGGAAATTACTGCAAGGGTTCCATCCGGGAACCAGCTTTGCCGCCTCATGTGCGACGGCCCAGCGACGATCCCCGGGAAGACAGGCCCCCGCCGAAAGCAGAACGGACGCGAGATCCTCGCGTCCGTGTGCCTTGATCGGGTGGCGGCAAATGCGAGCCAGCCGTTGTGTCATTTTTTACCCGGTTTCTTGGCCGCCGCGGCAGGTGCTGCTGCGGGTTTGCGTTTAAAGCTGGCCTTGATGTTGCCGAAAATATCCGGCGTATGGCCATGGCTTTTCATGATGATGAACTGCTGGGTGAAGGTGATCACGTTGTTGGTGATCCAGTAAACAACCAAGCCACTGGCAAAGCTCCCGAGCATGAACATGAAGACCCATGGCATCCAGGCAAAGATCATCGCTTGTGTCGCATCTGTCGGTGTCGGGTTCAGCTTTTGCTGCAACCACATCGAGACCCCCAAAAGCAGAGGCAGCACGCCGATAAACACCAGCGCCATCATCGTTCCCGGTTCTGGTGCCGCCCAAGGCAGGGCGCCGAACAGGTTGAACAACGAGGAGCTGTCCGGGGCCGAAAGGTCGTTCAACCACCCAAAGAAGGGCGCGTGACGCAGCTCCAGCGTAACAAAAATCACCTTGTAGAGAGAGAAGAAAATCGGAATCTGGATCAGGATCGGCAGGCAGCCCGCAGCTGGGTTGACCTTTTTTTCCTTATACAGCGTCATCATTTCCTTCTGAAGCTTTTGCTTGTCGTCGCCGGTGCGCTCTTTCAACGCTTCCATTTCCGGCTGCAATTCCTTCATCCGCGCCATGGAGACGTAGGATTTATAGGCAAGCGGGAACACCAGCGCTTTGAGCAGGAAAGTCAGGGCAATAATTGCAAGACCCATATTGCCGATCATAGCATTCAGCCAGTGCAACACAGCAAAGATCGGCTTGGTGAAGAAGAAAAACCAACCCCAGTCGATGACGTCAATGAAACCGTCGATACCGCCGGTTTTCTCGTAGTTGCGCAGCGTTTCCCACTCTTTCGCCCCTGCAAACAGGCGCGAATTCGTTGTTGAGGTCGTACCGGGTGCTACGCTGACCAAAGGTTGGCGGGTTTCCGTTTGGAAAATATCGGCGCTTGCGACGTACTTGGTGACGGCGGTGAAGGGCTTGCCCTGTTCGGGAATCAGCGCGGTCATCCAGTATTTACTGGTAAACCCGATCCAGCCGTCTGTGGTGGCTTGGTTCACCTCGGCCAATGCGGCCTCACGTTCAACCAGTGGAAGTTTTGCCGCGGCTTTATATTTCACTTCTTCCAAAGTGCCATCGGTCCGCTGCACAATGCCTTCGTGGCTTAGGTAAAACCCTTCGAGGTCATCCGGAATGCCGTGCCGTGCCACGATGCCGTAAGGTGCAAGGCGGACCTCGGCGCCGGTCTGGTTTTCGACGCTTTGCTCGACGTTGAACATATAGCGGTCGTCGACCGAGAGAACACGTTTGAACACCAGCCCTTTGCCATTGTCCCATTGCAGGGTGATCGGCGTTTCCGGGGTCAGGGTGTTTGAGCCGACCTGCGACCAAAGCGTATTCGCGCCCGGCACATCGTCAAAGCCAAGATTTCCGGCCGGGGTCCAACCATAAAGCGCGTAATAGGCATGTGGCTGGCCAACGGGCGAAAGCAGCGTGACAATTTCGGAGGCGGGATCAATCGTCTCATGATAATTGCTCATCGCCAGATCGTCGATACGCCCCCCCAACAAGGAGATTGTGCCTTTCAGGCGTGGAGTGTCGATGGCCAGGCGGGGGGCCGCTGCCTTTTCCGCGGCCGCAGCCGTTTCGGAATTGGCGACCGTTTCCGCAGGCGGCGTTATCGCCTCTGTCGCCGTTGTGACTGCGGCCGGCGCGTTTGGATCAACGACCGGCTCGGCTGGTGGGAAAAATACAAACCACACCAGAATCACAAGGAAACTGAGGGCTGTTGCGAGGATGAGATTTTTGTTCTGATCGTCCATCTGGGACCAACACCGTTCCTGTTCAGGTTCAGCGGTGGTTCAACGATAGGGGGGGGCAAAGGTCAAGGGCTTTTCCCCCGATTTGCCCTGTTCGCCTTCGATTACATCCCTAAATTTGCTCTTGACGGACCAACAGGCGTGCGCAGCGGGGATGGCTGGCGGTTGCTTGACTTCCCCGAAGGGCAATTCTGGTTTGGCGCATCAGCGGGTCCGGGTGCCTATTTGAGGGAGCTTCGCGCGGCGGGACTGATGCTGGATGATCCAGTCTTGCGTGGCCTCGAAAGCCATTGGTTTGGCAATCAGGAAGCCTTGTACATGGCCACAGCCAAGCTGCGCCAGCATGGCGTGTTCCCCTACACTTTCTATGCCTTCGGCCAGGGTTTCCAACCCCATCCGTTCGGCCAGTGACAAAATGCCAGAAACTAGCTTTTGTTGCTCACGGTCTTCGTCCACTTTCCGCACAAAACTGCGGTCAATCTTGATTCGGCGCACCGCAAAGCGCCTGATGTTGGTGATTGAGGAATGGCCTGTCCCGAAATCATCCAGATCGATTCCGCAGCCGAGCTTGGAAAGTTCCAGAATGTTGCGGACAATTACGTCATTATCGGTTTCGGCGATCACGGTTTCCAGAATTTCAACGCAAAGCCGGTCCGGGGTGAGGTCAAAACGGTCCAACTCCCATTTCAGTTTTTCTGCCAAACGTGGGTTGCGCAATTCCGCGGCCGAGAAGTTCACCCCGACGTTCGGGACGCGCAGCCCTGCTTTGTCCCAGCTGACTATGGCTGCTAATGCGTGATACAGCATGACTTCGCCAAGACGTTCACAAAGCCCGGCCTCTTCAATCGCGGGGAGGAATTCAGAGGGGGAGATAATGCCACGGTCTGCATGATGCCAGCGGGCCAATGCTTCAAACCCCGAGATTTCGCCTGTGTCCGTGCAGATCTGTGGTTGGTAGTGGGGCCGAATGTCGCCCTCTTCCATCGCGCGCTCTAACTCATTGCGCAGGGCGTCGCGGTCCGAGCGTTTGCGGGCCATGCCGGGGATATAGGCACGGATGGCGCCGGGGCCGTTGCGCCGGGCCTCATCTGCGGCAACCTGTGCGGCATCCAGCAAGGCCGCTCCGATCGGCTGTGGTGATCTTGCACCAAGGCAGAACCCGATCGAGCAATTCACATAAAGTTTTGCCGCGTCGATACTGATGGGGGGGGTTAAGGCCTCTTGCAGACGGGCGGCAACCTGAATCATCCCTTCCAGATCAACGCGGCGCATTGGGGCGAGTGCAACCGCGAAGCCGCCACCTTCCAGACGCGCGACGGAGTCACCATCCCGCAATGCGGCGCACAAACGTTCGGCACTGCGAATCAATACTTCGGTTTGTACCGCGCGACCGTGGCGGTCCAATAGCTCATCGGCATCGTCAAACTGGATTACAAAGCAAGCCGTGGTCCGGCCCGTGGTATCGGCCTCTTGCAAGGCATGATCGAGGAACTTTGTGATCTGGGGACGATGCGCGATGCTGCCGGGGGGATCAATATCTGTGACAGAAAAGGTATTCGTGCCACGAAGCACCCCTGCAAAAAGAAAAATCAACGGCAGCCCCAAGGCTGTCATCATCATTATCGACTCTCCGCCCACCCAATAGGCCAAGAGAGAGATTGCGGGCAAGAAGACCAGTAATTCCGGACGGCGTAACCAGGGCTTTATGCGTGCAGCAAAGCCGGGCCTGGAAACGGCGGTTGATTGATGTGACGGTCTCGGCATGCACGTGTCCCCTTAGTCATCTGAAACAGAGTTCTGGCCCCTGTGATCTTTGACGCTAAGGTGGATAAGCTAAGTGGAAGGTTAATAGTCGCCTGTAAGTTGTAGAAAATTCTACCTATCGTCCTGCGGTCGCGGCGCCAGCGATTTGAAGTCAAACAGCGTCGGATCCAGCAAATGGGACGGATTGGCATTTTGCAGAGCCCGGAACATGATCTGGCGGCGACCGGGGCTTCGGGCCTCCCATTCATCCAGCATCGCCTTTACCTGTTGACGCAAAAGCCCGTCCTGACTGCCGCAAAGGTCACATGGAATGATCGGATATTGCATCCCGCTCGCGAATTTCTCGCAATCAGCCTCGGCGACCAGCGCCAAGGGACGCAAGAGCAAAAGGTCACCATCCTCGTTCAAAAGCTTTGGCGGCATGGTCGCCAGCCGTCCGCCATGGAACAAATTCATGAACAGAGTTTCTAACATATCGTCACGGTGGTGCCCCAAAACCACCGCCGAACAGCCTTCTTCGCGGGCGATTCGGTAAAAATTTCCGCGGCGCAAACGTGAACAGAGCGAACACATGGTTCCCCCCGGCGCGATTTTATCCATAACGATGGAATAGGTGTCGGCATATTCGATGCGGTGTTCCACCCCCATCCGCGATAAGAAGTCCGGCAGAACCGTCGCCGGAAAGCCGGGCTGCCCCTGATCGAGATTGCAGGCCAGAAGCTCCACCGGCAGCAGGCCACGCCATTTCAGCTCATGCAGAATGGCCAATAGGGTATAGCTGTCCTTGCCGCCCGACAGGCACACCAACCAGCGCGCGCCGGGTTGGATCATGCCGTAAACCTCAATCGCCTCACGCATGTTCTGCACGATGCGCTTGCGCAATTTTTTGAATTCGGTGGTTTTGGGCGCGCCGTGGAAAAGCGGGTGAATGTCGTCCATCTTGTCCAGCATCGCTTAGCCTCGCTTTGGTTTTTTATCCGGCACAGGGTCATAACCATCGCCGCCCCAAGGGTGGCAGCGGCAAATGCGGTGCGCGGTCAGATAGCCGCCCTTGATCCCGCCATGCTTTTCCAGCGCCTCCATCGCGTAGGCCGAACAGGTGGGTTGAAACCGGCAGCCATGACCGACCCAAGGGCTTAGCAATAAACGATAAGTGCGGACGGGCAGGGCAAGCACATGGGCAAGCGGTGTCATTTCCGCGGCTTTCGGGGGGCGTGGAGCTGTGCCAAGGCGGTTTCGAGATCCTGCAGAAGGGCTGCGAAATCGCGGTCGATCGTCACTTTGGGGCGTCCGACAAGCACGTAATCCCAACCGGCGTGGCCCAAGGTTGGCAAAATGGCCCGCGCAATTTCACGCAGCCGCCGCTTTGCACGGTTGCGCGCCACGGCATTGCCAATTTTCTTGGAGCAGGTGAAACCGACGCGCATATCGCTGCTGTCATCCCCGCGGGCGCGTCCTTGAAGCAAAAAGCCTTGGGCCGCTTGGCGGCGTGCAGAGGCTGCGCGCAAGAAATCTGCGCGTTGGCGCAAGGTCTCGGGCATCAACCCCGAGGATTTTGCGCATGATGAAACCGCCGAGGGCGGTCGGGTTGTGACATTGCTGTCGTCTCCCTGTGCCTTCGGCGGTGTCATGTTATTTGTCCTTCAAAAAGCGGGGCGTAAAAAGGCCCCAGCCAATTAGGCCGACAGCTTCTTGCGGCCTTTGGCGCGGCGCAGGTTCAAGATATTGCGGCCAGCCTTGGTCGACATACGCAGGCGGAAACCGTGGCGCCGCGTACGGACCAGGTTCGACGGTTGAAAGGTACGCTTCATCGCGGTTCTCCATCACATGTGCTACAACAGGTATTCGGGCGGGAGTCGCCACAAACCGATCCGTTGCGCTTATTCCAAGCCCGTCCTTTACGCATCCGATTGGCCCAAGTCAATTCGGCTGGGGCGCATTTTCTGCAACATTTCCGCCCTGACCGCGATTTTATGCCGCAACAGGTGGTCAAATGTTTCAATCGGGCGGCTCTTAATGCCGAATCTGTCATCTGCGATCAACGCCGCGTGAGAGGGGTGTCACGAAAGCAATATATTGCGCATCTTCCCCAAAGCCAAATTGGGCATATCGCCGGAGAAGAAGATGACAAATACGCCTGTTAGCCAGATAAAACCTACTGCCAAAGCCGGATGGGCGCAAAAGATGCCGATTCTGATCATTTTGGCCGTTGCCGCGGTGGGGGCGTTTTTACTGGGCGATCTCATCAGCTTTGAGGCGCTTGCCGCGAACCGCGAGGCTCTGATTGCCTTTCGCGATGCCAATTACGTGCTTGCCGCATTGGGCTTTGTTGCGGCCTATACGCTAGTTGTGGCGTTTTCGTTGCCGGGTTCGTTGATCGCCACGCTGACGGGGGGCTTTTTGTTTGGCACCTTTCCGGGCGTCCTTTTTAATGTGACGGGCGCCACTATCGGCGCGATTGCGATTTTTCTGGCAGCCCGCAGCGGATTTGGCGCGCGCTTCTCGCAAAAGCTTGAGGGTAAGGGCGGCGCGGTGGCCAAGCTTCAGGCGGGCCTGCGCGAAAACGAATGGTCGGTGCTGTTCTTGATGCGGCTGGTGCCGGTGGTGCCGTTCTTTCTGGCCAATCTGGTGCCGGCCTTTGTCGGCACGAAGCTGCGGCGTTTTGCGATTTCGACCTTCCTTGGCATCATGCCCGGTGGGTTGGTTTATACCTCGGTCGGGGCAGGGCTGGGTGAGGTCTTTGCACGCGGCGAGACACCGGATTTCTCCATTATATTTGCCCCGCATGTGCTGGGCCCAATTCTGGGGTTGGCGGCATTGTCGGCCCTTCCGATTCTTTTGAAATTTTTACGCAAGAAAGCGAGCTGATCCATGGAAATGATTGAAACCGATATCTGCATCATCGGGGCAGGCTCTGGCGGGTTGTCGATTGCGGCGGGTGCTGTGCAAATGGGCGCGCGGGTTGTGTTGATCGAAGGCGGCGAGATGGGCGGGGATTGCCTTAATGCGGGCTGTGTCCCCTCCAAGGCGCTTATTGCATCGGCAAAACATGCCCATGCGATGACCACGGGCGCCGCGTTCGGCATTGCCCCCGTCACGCCGGAAATTGATTTTGCAGCGGTGAAGGATCACGTTGCCGAGGTGATTGCAGGCATCGCCCCTTTGGACAGTCAGGAGCGGTTCGAGGGGCTGGGTGTGCGGGTTATTCGGGCTTGGGCCAAGTTTACCGGCCCCAAAGAGGTTGAGGCGGGCGAGTACCGCATCAAGGCCCGCCGCTTTGTGGTGGCCACAGGCTCGCATCCCTTTGTGCCGCCCATTCCGGGCATAGAGGCGGTGCCCTATCTAACGAATGAGACGATCTTTGCGCAACGGGAACGGCCCGACCATCTGATCGTTATTGGCGGTGGCCCGATCGGGATGGAAATGGCGCAAGCGCACCGCAGGCTTGGCTGTAAGGTGACTGTGGTGGAAGGGGCCAAGGCCTTTGGTCGTGATGATCCCGAAGCGGCGGCCGTTGTTCTGACGGCAATGCGCAATGAGGGTGTCGAGGTGCTGGAGGATGCGCCGGTTGTGCGCGTCGGTGGGCAAGAGGGCGCGATAGAGGTGGAGATAAAAGACGGCCGTGTTGTCCATGGCTCCCATCTTTTGATGGCTGTGGGGCGGCAGGTCTCGCTTGACGGGCTGGGGCTTGAGGCGGCGGGCGTGGAGTTCACCCGCAAGGGTGTGACCGTGGGCGCCGATCTGCGGTCGAGCAACCCCAAGGTCTATGCCGTTGGTGATGCTGCGGGCGGGCTGCAATTTACCCATGTTGCGGGCTATCATGCGGGGGTTGTTATCCGCCAGATGCTCTTTGGCCTGCCATCCAAGGCCAGCACGGCGCATATCCCTTGGGCGACCTATACCGACCCGGAACTGGCGCAAGTTGGCCCGACCGAGGTCGAGGCCCGCAAGATCCATGGCGATGCCCTAACCGTGCTACGGTTTGAGTTTGCCGAGAATGACCGCGCCCGCGCGATGCGTGAAACCGAAGGCCTTATCAAGGTGATGGTCGTCAAAGGCCGTCCCGTTGGTGTCACCATTGCCGGCGCACAAGCCGGTGAATTGATCGGGCTTTGGGCGATGGCGATTGCGGCCAAAATAAAAATTAGCGCGATTGCGGGAACCGTATTGCCCTATCCGACGTTATCAGAAGTATCCAAACGCGCAGCGGGGGCCTATTTCTCGCCCAAGCTTTTTGATAATCCAATGGTAAAGCGTGTGGTGGGGGTGGTGCAACGCTACTTACCTTGAATTTTGCGCCCGATAGGGATTGTTTACCCCTATCGGGTTAACTGGACGAAAAAGAAAGCGGGTGCGAACTTGGCGAAAAAACGGTCTGGGTTTCTGAATACGCTTTCGGGGCGTTTCTTGCTGCTGACCGTGGCCTTTGTTATGCTGGCCGAAGTGCTGATTTTCGTACCTTCTATCGCCCGGTTCCGCGAAGATTACCTGCTTTTGCGGCTGGAGAAGGCTCAGATCGCGTCTTTGGCCCTTCTGGCTACTGACGGTATGATCAGCACTGAGCTGGAGACAGAGCTTCTGGCAAATGCCGACGTCTATAACGTGGTGCTTTGGCGCGATCAGATTCGGCAGCTGATCCTCTCCTCTCCGGTTAATAGCGATATATCGGCGACCTATGATTTGCGTATCGCAACACCGTTGCATTTGATGCGGGATGCCTTGGTCGTTTTGGTGGACAGTCAGGATCATGCGGTCCGGGTGATCGGCCATCCGGTGCAGGATGCAGGTTTTCTTATCGAAGTGACCATGCCGACGGCCCCTTTGCGCAAAGCAATGCTGGACTATGGGCTGCGCGTTTTCATGCTTTCCGCGCTGATTTCGGTCGTGACGGCGTCGCTGCTGTTCTTTGCTGTGCGGCGCTTGCTCGTCTTGCCGATTCGCCGGGTGGTGGAGCACATGGCCCTATATGCCGACGCCCCCGAGGATGCGCGCCGCGTGATCGCCCCCACCTCGGGTGTGGTGGAGGTGCGCGAGGCCGAGGAGGCATTGCAAAGCCTGCAAACCCAGATGACAGGTGCCTTGCGACAAAAGGAGCGCTTGGCCCAGCTTGGGTCGGCTGTTGCAAAAATCAGTCATGATCTGCGCAATATCCTGACAACCGCCCAGCTTTTTGCGGATAGAATCGAACATAGCGTTGATCCGGTGGTCGCGCGGATCGCCCCCAAGCTTGTCGGCTCCATCACCCGTGCTGTTTCCTTGTGCGAATCGACATTGGCGTTTGGTAAGGCCGAAGAACCTTCGCCGCGTTTGTCCCGCTTTGCCTTGGGTCCCTTGGTCGAAGAGGTGATCGAGGCCGAAGCGCTGGGCGAGCGGCCGGGGGTGAGCTGTCTGGTTGATATCCCCGCAGGGTTGATCCTGCGTGCGGATGCCGAGCAGTTGTACCGCGTCTTGGCCAACCTGATGCGCAATGCGATGCAGGCGTTGGAGGCGACCGGAAAAGAAGGCGTGATAGAGGTGTCCGCCGGCGAGACAGATAGCGCATGGTGGATCAGGGTGGGTGACACTGGCCCCGGCTTGCCGCTGCGCGCCCGTGAGCATCTGTTTACTGCCTTTCAGGGCAGCGCGCGCAAGGGTGGGTCAGGCTTGGGCTTGGCGATTGCATTTGAATTGGTGCGCGGACATGGCGGACGGCTGGAGTTGCTGCGCAGTGACGAGGCCGGAACGGAGTTCATTATACATTTGCCTAAGATGGACGGTTTGGAAGACGCGGGCCAATAAGACAGGCTTGGCGGCCTGATTTATTTTAGAACATCCAATCCGATGATGTCGGGTTGATGTCATTCCTGGATTAAGCGCACGGCAGCCCCCATGCTCATGGAAATCGCAGGGTAGTTCGCCGGACGTGGGCAGAATCTGGTAGGCGGAAAACGAGCCCATGTGGCAATCAAACGAAAAGATCGAAGAAATTTTGAAAGATTTGCTTTTAACCTCTTGCGCCCGGAGGTGTGGGGCGGTAAATCGCCCCTACTGCACCCGTAGCTCAGCTGGATAGAGCATCAGACTACGAATCTGAGGGTCGGGCGTTCGAATCGCTCCGGGTGCACCAATTTTCCTTTTTGTTATAAATGCTTACGCCCTAACGGGCGAAATGTGTTTTTGCTACCGCTACGATAATGCTACGCTCATTATTATGCTGTAGCAGCACCGGTACAGCCCTCCTTCGATCTCCTATGTGATTCTGTTTTTGGGATTCAGTTATTCTTGCACAGATGCCTTAAACCGGCACGGGCTGCGTCAGCCGCAATCTTACAATGAACTGCGACGAAAATTATCCGGTTCTGGTGTTCGGATGTCTCGTTACTGTAGTCCCTGCGATGGGTTTCAAGTTCACGCCGTCCAAAGACGCGGCATGCTGGTAGATGTTGGGTCATGCAGGGTAAGTGCACTTCTAGTCAGCCATATTGAAACAAGGTCGGGTAGCGTACCTTAGCTGCAGCACGCAGCAAAGACCGCTGTGCGGGCATTGTTGCTGTTGACTGCGTGTGCTCGGCCTTCGCTATGACTGCGAAGATCATCGGTGACAAAGGCTCTAGGAGCTATTCGCTGCACCACCACAAAAAAAACTGAACTTACGGCGCTAGCGAGCTGGCGGCTTTCGCATTATGTTACGCGGAAGCTGACATATGACGCTAGTCCACCGAATTCGCAGTGACGAGGCCCGCGCACCTGCAACTAGATGTCGTGGGGCGAAAGTGTGTATGGCGTGCCTTGATAAGGCCAATGGTTGTAAGAATTTCAGAGCTTGTGGAGCACCCTCATGATTATCGCACTCCTCTTCAACTGGCGAGCGTATCCGGAAAATGACAACTACTGGGAAAAAATCCGTGAAGTAGTATTCAAGACTGGGATCATCCAAAAGTCTGGTCGCCACATGAAGCTTGCGGTGGGCGACATCCTAGTCGGCCTCACGCGAGGACAGGACCCGGAGGTGATCTATCGCAACGCCTTTGCTAAAAGCGACTTTAGTCTCGTTGACGACTACAGACTCTGTGATGGCTTCCCGACCGTTTTTGGCATGGTGTTTGAAAACATGCCTCGAATGCTTGCTGTTGAGCTGGACGCAGCCCTTCTTCCGCACGATTGCTATCTGGGTGCTCTATCGGTCCACCTTGAATTTCCACCCCACCGTGTGCTTTATAGATCGCGCTTAAGTCCACAATATCGAATCCATGGCACCCGTCTCCGCAGGTTTTTCTCTATGGGCAATGAGGAGTGCTACGACCCTGAAGAAATTTCGGAGATGCAGTTGCTCGGGTTCTCCGACGTCGCCCTCGAAGACACCGGCATGGCTCGGACGGTCCTCGACGACTTTGATACGCTTCGCCATTTTGAACGCATCGCCGCCTTTCGGGAACTGCTATCTTCAGCGGTTGACCTTAATGAAGACGAAATCTACCAACTGACGATGTTGCTCGAAGATCTCAGTCCTAAGCTCTTCAATGCACTTGGCGCAGCAGCGGAGCGCCTCAAAGTTGCAGAAAATGAGGAGGACCTAGCGCAAGTCGCTCTGTCAGGTCGGCGGTATATGGAACAGCTAGCCGATGCCTTGTTTCCCGCTGTTGAATGCAAGCGTCGGGGGCGTGCGCTCACTGCCGCAGCGTATAAGAACCGACTGTGGGCTTTCGTGGAGGATCATGACACAAATGGGCCTGCGAGGCTTCAGGAAATTGGTGCGGAGATCGATCGGGTGGTTGGGGAACTCAATGGCGGACTTCACAGTAACCGCTCGAAGAAGCGTGTAGCAGCAGCCATCTGCGACGCAGCCATCCTCACCGCGAGATTGTTCTCTCTCGCGCCGGAGATGGTCAGGAATGGCTACCTTGCCTATATGGAGGGCTGGCGAGGCTTCGTTGAGGAGCTTGCCGTTCAAAATGATAGGGTCGGTCACTAGCGCGAAAGTGGATGCCGAGCCAAAGGAGTTCGAATGCTAGCTCCGGGCTGCTCGCTTTGCAGCACGTATCGAGGTAATTGAAAAACCACTAGGCACGCCTCGGTCAATTTGGGCTCGGGCCTGCCGTTAGCTGCGGCGGGCTTGAACGGCTGCGTTGGGCCTATCATGTAGATTGACACGAAAAGGGGACAGCCAACCGATTTCAGTGCAGCTTGGCGCGCTCAGCATCCGCGAACAATTAGCTGCTCTTGCTAACCCTAGCGAGCAGTTATCAATGAAGGTCTTGCCGTAATTGCGGCACAACGCCGAGAGTTACTGCTACAGATAGCGGCTATCAAAAAAAGGCATAGGACGGGTCTGCGGCTGCGCACAACGCAAAGGACTCCGATCCCGGGCGGACATTGACCAATCGGCGGGAAATCGTTGAATATTTTTGTGCTGGCGGGCCTGATCCCCGCGAGACCACAACTTTTACGCGGCGAGATGCGGCAATAGCTGGCCAAAGTTAGCCTAATTCGGTAGCAGTACTTAGTATCTTCAAGGGAGTGACGGTAGTGGCAATAGACAGCAAGATTGCGGGCGATCAGCTCAACCGCATCCTCACCTTCTTTCCGCGTGTGGATAACCGTGCTTCTATGCTTTTCGCCGCAAACTCCGCCATCCTTGGGGTGCTCGCGGCGCGAGTCCGCGTCGAGCATTTACAGAATTGGCAAGTGTTAATCCCCGCGGGCTTGACCCTTGCGGCCTTGGTTTATTCCTTCGGGAGCCTCTACCTTTGCGCCTATCCGAACACTGGACCTGTCGCGCTTTCGTGCCGCTCCAAGTGCTCGTTTAAGCCACCTTTCGTTCAAAAGCGACCGGACTTTTCCAACCCAATGCTGAGTGGCGTCGTCGCGGATTGTAGAAGCCGTGTGTGGATGCCCCTTTCAATGCAAGAAGTTTTTCAGATTGCTTGGAACAAGTGATCAGTGCAGTCGTGTGTCCGGCCTTTGAATGCGGCTTTCACACGCCGCTGGCCTGTATGGTGTCCGTGGATCGGGTCCAAATCGTTGATGCGAGCACAAGGCTCCTGGCTTCTATCTGGTTTTCCCAACCCCGTCTTATGACCGTTGTTCCTTACTCTCCTTCGCCCTTCTCACATTGCCGGTTTACTCCAACGCATGGTGCAAAGCTTATGTAGCCAGCGGTGGAATTCGATAGTTCTCTTTTGTGGTTGTTAACGCCCAAACGGTACGGGCAAGCTTGTTTGCCAGGGCAGTCGCCACCAGCATACGAGGCTTGCGCGCCAGCATCTTGGCAAGCCATGATCCAGGTGGTGGACCTTTCCGGATGGCCCAACGGATGACGGCCATTGCGCCTGTGATCAGCAATCGCCTTATATCGCGCTGCCCCATTTTTGAGGTTCTACCCAGGATTTGTCGCCCACCGGTCGACTTCTGCCTTGGTACAAGCCCGCACCAAGCTGCAAACTCACGCCCATTAGAAAATTCTTCCATTGGTGGCGCGAAGGCCTGAATGGTCGTAGCACACATAGGCCCAACTCCGGGGATCGTCATAAGCCGTGATGTTGCTTCATCTGTTTTTGCTCGGCCTTTGATCTCGTGATCCAGCACCACAATCCTTTCGTCAAAAAGAGCGATCTGATCAATGTATGCTTGGCAAAGGCTTAGAATTTGCGCGGGCAGGTCAACCGCGACTTCATCAAAGCTGGCTATTATTCGTCTAAACTGAACCATCCCTTGAGCGACGACGACACCGTATTCTGCTAAATGACCCCGCAAAGCGTTTACCAACTGGGAGCGTTGGCGGACAAATAAATCGCGTGTTCGAAAGACCATGCCCTGCGACTGTTGTTCTGCGCTTTTGACCGAGACGTAGCGCATCGTCGGGCGCGATGCCGCCTCAGCGATCGCTTCTGCGTCATTTGCGTCGTTCTTTTGACGCTTCACAAACGGCTTAACGTAAACAGGTGGAATAAGGCGCGCCTCGTGGCCAAGCTTGCCAATCTCACGCCCCCAATAATGGGATGTAGCGCAAGCCTCCATCGCAACAACGCACTTTGGAAGCTCACTCAGGAACGCGGTAAGCTGAGGGCGCGACAATTTCTTGCGGAACACGACAGAACCATCAGCGGCAGCCCCGTGCAGCTGGAAGCTCCGTTTTGCTAAATCAATTCCTACTATGCTAACATTCTCCATGGATGCTCTTCCTTTGTATGACAGTTTAAGCTGCTATCATTCTGGCACATTGCGATGCCGCCGGGTGGGGCATCCACCCCATCATTGATGTATTCAAAGATCGCCATCTCGGCCTGCCTGCGCGTTTCCCAAGATCTGCGCCAGATCAGTTCCGCTTTGATGGTTTTGAAGAACGTCTCAACAGCCGCATTGTCATAGCAATTTCCTTTGCCACTCATGGACACTTTGAAGTCGTGCTGTCGCAGGATTTTCTGATAGTCGTGCGAACAATATTGCGATCCGCGATCCGTGTGATGAATGCAGCCCTTCGGCGGCGCTAGGAAGGCTATTGCCATGTTCAATGCCCGGATCGCCAGATCCCGTTTCATGCGGTTACTTATGGCCCAGCCGATCACGCGCCTTGAATGCAGGTCCAGTATCACAGCGAGATACAGCCATCCCTCACGCGTCCAAATATAGGTAATGTCACCAGCCCATTTCTGGTTTGGTTGGTCCGCTGAGAACTCACGGTCCAGCAAGTTCGGCGCAATATTGAACTTATGATTGCTGTCCGTCGTGGCTTTATGTTTGCGCGTTCTGACCACAGATATACTGTTCTGGCGCATCAAACGCCCCACGCGACGATGGCCAATATCCAAGCCTATCTCTTTCAGTTCTTCAGTCATGCGCGGCCTGCCATAGCTGCCAAGGCTGAGACGGGATTGTTCTTTGATATGTGCCAAGGTGACCATATCAGACCGTTGTCTGCGACTGCCTGGGCGGTTAGGTAATCCCCCCCGAAAGTAAGGGGCTGCGGAAGTAGAATTTTCTCGGCAAGATGAACGAGGAGATTTTGAATGAAAATGACCAGATATAGCGAACCCCAGATCCTTGCGATCCTGCGCCAAGCCGAAGGTGGTGTGCCGGTGGCCGAGCTTTGCCGTGAACATGGCATGAGCAATGCGTCGTTTTACAAATGGCGTGCGAAGTATGGTGGCATGGATGCATCCATGGTCAGCCAGATGAAAGCCATGGAGGAAGAGAACCGCAGGCTGAAGCGGATGTATGCAGATCTGAGCATGCAGGCGGACTTATTGAAGGAAGCCCTCGGAAAAAAGTAACGGGGCCATCTCAGCGCCGCGAGATGGCCGAAACGGCGGTAGAGCGACGGGGCGTCAGCATCGCGCTGGCGTGCCGGGCCTTCGAGGTCAGCGAGACCTGCTATCGTTACAGCCCGAAGCTGAAAGACGAGAACGAGGTGATCGCCGATCTGCTGACAGGGCTGACGGATGCGCGCAAGACTTGGGGATTTGGCCTGTGTTTCCTGCATTTGCGCAACGTGAAGGGGCATCCGTGGAACCACAAGCGGGTCTACCGGATCTACTGTGAGCTGGAACTGAACCTGCGCATCAAGCCGCGCAAGCGGCTGAAACGGGAGAAGCCTGACGTTCTGGCGGTCCCGAACAGACCGAATGTGACCTGGTCCATGGACTTCATGGCGGATCGCCTCGGCGACGGCAGGGCTTTTCGGCTTTTGAATGTGTTGGACGACTTCAACCGCGAAGGGCTGGGGATCGAGGTTGATTTCTCGCTCCCTGCCGAACGGGTCATCCGCAGCCTTGATCGCATTATCGAATGGCGCGGAAAACCGGGCACGATCAGGGTCGACAATGGGCCGGAATATATCAGCGAAACACTGAGAAAATGGGCTGAGAAACATAGTGTTACGATCCAGCACATCCAACCCGGACAGCCCCAGCAGAACGCCTATGTCGAGCGCTACAACCGGACGGTTCGGCATGAATGGCTGGATCAATACATCATCGAAAGCATCGAGGAGGCTCAGGATCAGGCCACACAATGGCTCTGGACATATAACAACGACCGCCCGAACATGGGCATCGGCGGCATCACACCCGCTATGAAACTGAAAATGGCCGCGTAAGTTCTACAGATGCACCCCGTTAAAAAGGGGGCGATTACCGTTAGGCGAGCGCCCGTAATCCGCGCGCGCTGACATTCATGACATGGCACATCCGTCCAATGGAAAATGCAAATTGGTGTTCTTCGATGAATCTAAACCTCACGGCTTTTGACTCGCGAAGAACACCGTGGCCTTTTTTAAGATTTCCCGCTCCTCCTTGAGGATGCGGTTCTCACGCCGAAGCCGGTCATTCTCCTGAGCCAGTCCCAAATCATCTTTCGACACCACACCCGTGTCTCGGTGCGCTGTAATCCACTTGTTCAGCGTCGACATACCGACACCAAGATCATCAGCCACTTGCTTGCGTGTAAGCCCGCTGGTCAGCGCTATACGCACCGCATCTTGCCTAAATTCGTCTGTTCGTTTCAGTCCCATAGTCAGTCTCCTTTGTTGCAATAAATGCTATCAAAGGAGCGGCATCAAACCGCGACAGGTCCACACCAGAGGCGGCAACGGGTCGAACGTGTTCTTCGGCTCCATCGCGCAGAAGACCGAAAGTGCGTTCGTTGATGGTTTCCGGAAGCTTGACGAGGAGGAGTGGCTACGTGACCTTGCGGCCCAAATCTGGCGGAACTCAGAAATTCTCTGCCTCAAATACAAATACCTGAAACATTCGATGTTCAGCACCATGGTCGGCCTGATGCCGTGGGCCATATTTATATCACTTACAAGGTTCGGTTAGTACATGGCGCTTGGAGAAACATTCATCGCTAGCCGCGTCGATACTATCCTCGGTACGACATTTAACGAACGAGAGGGGCGAGTAGTCCCAACCACAGACGACGTGACGCTCAAAGATGGCGCGGTGAAAATCAACGCTACGTTCCTTTATGCCGACTTGGCTGGTTCTGCGAATCTGTCCGACGTCTGCCCTTGGAACACGACCGCGAAGATCATCCGTGCCTTCTTGGAAATATCCACGCGCCTTATTGTTGCTCACGGGGGCGCGATACGCAGTTTCGATGGGGACCGTGTGATGGGGGTATTCATCGGGGGGACAAAGAACACTAGCGCTGCCTTGTGTGGCAGGGAAATACATTGGTCTGTTCGGAATATTTTAGCCCCCAAGGCCAAGGCGAAATTTGAGTCCATCCGCAATAATAGCATTGAGATCCGGCATTGCGTCGGTATCGATACCGGTGATGTTCGGGCAGTCCGGTCTGGCGTTCGGGACCACAATGACCTGATTTGGATCGGCAGAGCGGCAAGTTTCTCCGCGAAGCTTTCCGACCTCCGTGACCCTCCTTACCATACATACATATCAAGCCGAACCTACGGCTCACTCCTCGACAGCGCAAAGCTCGTGGATGGTAAAAATGCGTGGACCTCAACCAAGTTTACCTTCGCGGGCAAAGAAGAGACTGTTTATAAGTCGAACCACTGGAAGAAGCCTTGATTTTGTCGGCCAGCCGTCTGCCACTATTGGCTGGCTGCCGGACTTTGGCCTACGTTTTAAGGTGGCCCATTCCCGGGCTACCGGTCGCGCATCGCTACCATCTCAACGGGTAGTATGCTGCAAGGCTGCTTGAACGGCGGCTTCGGGGACCGCCGCCCCGCGGATCGCTCAGGTCCGTCCGGCAGCAATGGGCCGTCAACGGCCACGGATTACGTTTTTCTTCCCTAATGACGCCTCTTTGGCATGATGGAGCCGCGAACCCAATCAAGCAATTCGTTCGGTGGCGGGTGGCATTTTAAAATCTGAGGGGAGAGGGCTATGCACGCCAGCATTTCAGGTTGGGTTAAAAAATGGGTGGCGGGCAGGGAGAAAAAACACCCGCCACCCAGCAGGCATGGCGACCTGATGTGTTACAATATAACGCTAAAAATCCCGAAAAATCAATATTTGGGATGGGTCAAAACCGGGTCGAAAAATGAGAATGAGTCCCCGGTCGTGCAAGATTCTGCACGGCCAGATACAACTTTTTATCATCTGATAAAAATTTTCTGGGGCGGAATCGAGAATCAAACAGGGGTCGTCCGGTTTCGGCTGGGTCCCCGGTAGATTTTTCGGGGTTGGGGCGTTTGAAGGAGTGGTAGTTGCACAAAAGTTGCACAGCAACCTGCTCACTGGTACTGGGCCACGCGAGAAGGACTAGGGGTAGTACCCTTCATGGGTCCCCTCGGGAATAAATGCACTATATGTGGTGCACTTGAGCGCTAACGCGCCTCGTACCAACATCATCCCGCTGACGCGGGCGTCCACCATCACGCCGCCAACCTATCAAGAGCATTTTTAACGCTGGTCGGATACCATTTCCGCCCGCACCGGGGTGTCGGCACATTGGCAGCGTTCAGGGCGTCTGTGACGGGTCTTAGCATACTCCGACCTGCCGGTGCCCGCGTCAGCGGGTCACATTACCAAGGATGCGGTAGACGCTCGTACCCTCAAGCAGGACCTCCAACAGCTTGCGTGACGTTGGGCGCATGGAGTGCCACCCCATCAGCTTGCGTTCGGGTGTCTCGGGCGCGGTCCTTACGGCATCCCAAATCAGTCCCGCTGACGCTGGGTCATACCCTTCCAGAAAATGAAGAAGACCCGCCATTTCCTTCCCGTCAATTGCCTCCCGTACATGTGAAAAGTAGGCGAGGTTCTGCTTTACTGCCGTGCTGATCTCCATCACAAAATACCGCCGTTTAGAACCGTTGCCCTCAATCAGCACGGGCAAGGAGTTGTTCGAGTTGATGTAAAGGCGGATGAACGAAAGTACGGTGATGACGCTAAGCCCCTTCTGGTCACGCGGCGCAAGCTTATCCCCGCCGAGGCGATGGTGGTCAGGGTGGAATGGCACCGACAATATTGATGCCGCGCGGGGTGACAAGCTGTTGGGCGTTCTGCACGGGGCCAATATCGGTATTCCGGCGGCCTGTGGCGGGTCTGACACCTGCGGGCTGTGCCGTGTGGTGGTCGAAGGTGCTGGTGCGGGCGAGGCGCTGGCGACCGAAAAGGGCATCCTTTCGGCGGCCGAGCGCAAGGCCAATGTGCGCCTTGCCTGTCAGACCATGCTGCGCGGCCCCTGTGAGGTGACCGTCCCGCAAGAGTTTCTGGGCGACGGGGTTTACCTGCACGGCGGTGTCCAACCGTCAGCTTGCGCCTTTGATCCGCGAGCTGGTGCTGGAGCTGCCCAAGGACCAGCCCTTTGATTTCCGCGCAGGCGGGTTCTTGCAGATGACAGCCCCCCCCCCTATGATCTGGATTTCAGCACGATAGAGGTCGATGATGCCTTTCGTGATATCTGGCGCTTGGCGGATTGGCCACAGATGCGGTCAAGCTCGGCTGTTGCGGTGACGCGGGCCTATTCCATCGCCAACCGTCCCGAGGACGTCGGGCGTGCGGTGTTCAACATCCGCCTTGCCGTGCCGCCCGCGGGTCAGGAACAAGAGGTCCCGCCGGGTGTGGTATCCTCATGGCTTTTTGCACGGCGCCCCGGCGATAAGGTTGAGGCCTCGGGCCCCTTTGGCGATTTCCATGTGCAACCGACCCAGCGCGAGATGGTCTTTATCGGCGGCGGGGTCGGCATGGCCCCCTTGCGCGCGATGATCCATGAACAAATCGGGGCGGGGACTGATCGCAAGATGCGGTTCTTTTACGGCGCGCGCGCACGGCGGCTGATCTGTTCTATGTCGATGAGTTTGAGACGATTGCGCAAGCGATCCGAATTTCACATGGACACCGGCGCTTTCCGATCCCGCGCCCGGCGACCGTTGGCAGGGGCGACCGGATTTATCCATGATACGGTGCGCGCGGCCATGTCGAAACATCCGGCACCCGAGGATTGCGAATATTACCTTTGTGGGCCGCCGATCATGATTTCGGCGGTGCTGCACACGCTTGCGAAACTGGGGGTGGAACCTGCATCCATCTTTAATGACGATTTTGGAGGTTGAGCCATGAGCCACCTGGCCAGACGAGGGATGATTGCCCTGACGGGGGCCGCACTGTGGGCGGGGCGCGCCCATGCGGCGCCGACCCATACGATTGAGGGGCGCGCCTTTGCAAGCCATTGGCGGGTTACCGTGCCGGACGGTACTGATCTGGAAAAGCACCGCGTGGCGATTGATGCCTTGCTGGCGCAGGTGGACCGGCAGATGTCGCCTTGGCGCGATGACATTGAGATTACGCGGTTCAACACCAGCGTAACCGAAACTGCGATTTCGCCCGAGACGGCAACGGTTGCCCGTGCGGCGCTTGCGCTTGCGGGTGACAGCGGTGGCTGGTTCGATCCGACCGTGGGGCCACTGGTGGCGCAATGGGGCTTTGGCCGGATTTCAGGCGCGGATGTCGGCCATTGGCAAGGGCTTGATGTGACGGGCGACAGCCTGCGCAAGGACGTGCCCGAGCTGACGCTGGATCTTTGCGGTATCGCCAAGGGGTATGCGCTGGACCGGATGGCCGCAATGCTTTTGGAGCGCGGGGTAGAGGATTTCCTGATCGACCTTGGCGGAGAGTTGAAAGCCGCAGGGCTGCATCCGTCGGGGCGTGACTGGCAGGTGGCGGTCGATGATCCGCGCCAAGCCCATGACGGGGCTGCGGTTGCCGTTGGACCTCTCGGTCGCGACTTCGGGGTTGCGGGCGCAAAGCTATGCCTTGGGCGGTACGGAATATGGCCATATCATCGACCCGCATCTGGCCCGCCCTGTTGTGGGGGGGGCGGCCTCGGTACTCCGGGCTAGCGCGATGGAGGCTGACGGTTGGGCGACGGCATTGGCCGCGGCAGGGGCGCAAGGCCCGCAGATCGCGCAATGGATATTCTTTTGGGGTTTTGCATTATCCTGCTGCCCATCGGGGGGCTTGGCCTTGGTATGCTTTTCGGGCGGGGGCCGGTGAAAGGGTCCTGCGGGGGGATGTCTTGCATCAAGGATGTTGCCTGCGAAGGATGTCCCAAACGCAACAGCCGGAGCCAGACATGAGCGCGCCTGAAACCCTACGGGCGCTGGTACGGACAGATACGCCCTTGCTGACCCCTGAAATGCCCATTCGCCGCGCCGTTGCCATTCTGTTGCAAGAGCAGGCCACCGCTGCCGCCGTAATTGACGACAGCGGCATTTTGCGCGGCATCCTGAGCCAGAAAGACTGCTTCCGTCCCGCATTGAATGCCGGTTACTATCAGGAATGGAAGGGGGCGGTCGGTGATTTTATGACACCGAACGCCATGACGCTGTCAGTCAGTCTCGACATTATTTCCGCCGCCAAAGCGTTTCTGGAGCATTCCTATCGCCTGTTTCCCGTCGTTGACGGCGAAGAATTCGTCGGCATGTTAGGACGCTCCGATGTGCTTGCACATTTTGTCGAGATGGGATGACGGCGCTAGCCCCTAGGCAAGATATTTCCTGAAGTGGGCAAGCGTGCGGTCCCACGACAATTCTGCCTTCGCCTCATCATAGCGGGGGGTGCTGTCATTGTGGAACCCGTGATTGGCCCCTTCATAGATATAGGCCTCGTAGGTTTTGCCATGTTCCTTGAGAGCCGCCTCATAGTCCGGCCAGCCTGCGTTTACACGCTCGTCCAGCGCGCCATAGTGCAACATAAGGGCTGCCTGAATTTTCGGCACATCCTCGGCGCTTGCCTGACGGCCGTAATAGGGTACAGCGGCCTTGAGCTCGGGATAGGCAACAGCCGCAGCATTTGCGACACCACCGCCATAGCAAAAACCGGTAATGCCGACATTGCCGGTCGAATCCTCATGCGTCATCATGAATTCAACAGCCGCAAAAAAGTCGTTCATCAGCTTTTCGGGATCAACGGTTTGCTGCAAATCGCGGCCTTCGGTATCATTGCCGGGATAACCGCCGACCGAGGTCAGACCATCCGGCGCCAGCGCAAGAAAACCCGCCTTGGCAAGGCGGCGCGCGACATCCTCGATATAGGGGTTGAGGCCGCGGTTTTCATGCACCACCACCACGGCAGGTAGCTTGCCCTCGACCCCGGCGGGGCGCACCATATAGCCGCGCACCTCACCGTGGCCTGCGGGGGAAGGGTAGGTGATATATTCCGCCGTAATATCAGGGTCGTTAAAGGATACCTGCTCTGCCATGGCATAATTGGGCGACATCAGGCCCAAAATGGTAGAGGCCGTCATCCCTGCGACCACAAATTTTACCGCGCCATCAAGGAACTGACGTTTGGTGATTATGCCATGGGCATAAAAGTCATAAAGTTCGAGGAGCTTCGGGTCGAAATCCTTTGCCGTTAAACGGGTCATTGAAACGTCTCCTTGTTGGGGGCCAAGTTAAAAGCTATCCCGACTTGGAAATGTTTCAAGACTTATTGCGTGGCATAGGCAGCAAAGCCCGCAAGTGGATCACAGATCCTTTTGAACCTGACGAGAGCTTTCGGTAATCACTTCTCCGGTATTACCAACATCGCGGCCGACACCTTTTACGGTTTCACAGGCGGTCAACGTGATCAGTGCGAGGACTGGCAGAATAAACAAAGGGCTGCGCATCAAATTTCCTTTCAGGTGGATTTGTACAGTGTAACGCCCGAGGGGTGCATTCGGTTCCCAAGTATGCGATTTTTTTGAGGCCCACGCTGAAATCTGTGCCCGTCCTCGACCGTTAAGCATGCGTTAACCAATCGTCAGCATAACTCGTGGCCATGAAAGCCCTCATTCTGTTCCTTGCCCTCGCCGGATGTGGCGCGCAACCGACCCCGCAGATGTGGGGGGCTGAGCGTACGGATGTCACCCGCGACGGGCGCAGCTATACGGTGTTCCAAAAGGGACGACAGGTCGAGGTGATCCGCTTGGGCTGGGCCGCGCGCGGTGAACATCAGGCGATTCGCGCCACCATGATCGCTTTGGTCCAAGAGGTGACGGGCTGTCGCCTGGCGGAAACCACCCTGCAAGGTGATAGTGGCGAGATGCGCGGCCGGGTCTCTTGTCCGCGTAAATAGACCCGATGCATTTCCTTGTAAGCGGTGCTATGCTGCACCGCAGAAACGAGGGAATCACATGGCGCATATCATCACCATCGCCCAGCAAAAGGGCGGAGCAGGGAAAACCACTCTTGCGGTAAATCTGGCCATTGCTTTTGTAAAGCAGGGCCAAAAGGTCGCAATCCTTGATACGGATCCGCAAGGTTCCCTTGGACGGTGGTTCATGGCTCGGCGCGAATTTCTGGGTGATCCGGGGTTGGAATTTGCGACTGCCTCGGCTTGGGGTGTCGGCTATGAATGTGAAAAGCTAAGCAGAACCAATGACATCGTGATCATCGATACGCCGCCCAAAGTGGATAGTGACCTGAAACCTGCTTTGCGGGCTGCCGATCTGGTGCTGGTGCCGGTGGGGTCCTCGCTTGTGGATCTTTGGGCGACGGACGGGGTTGTGGATTTGGCGCAGCGGGTTGGAAAACGCTGTGTTATCGTGTTGAACCGTGTGAAATCTGGCACCCGCCTGGCCGAAGAGGTCGCCACAGCCGCTGCAGAGGTAGAGGCAGGTGTTGCCCCGACACGTTTGGGGCAGCGGGTTGTTTATGCTGAAACGCTGGGCAAAGGGCTTGCGGTTCTGGAGGCCGGGAAATCCGCCGCCACGACGGAGGTGATGGCCCTTGCAAAGGACGTTTCCGCCCTTCTGGCCGACCAAGAATAAGGCCGCCCGAAGGCGGCCAATTCGCTGTTTTCAAATGAAAAGCCGCGCTTAGCGGCGACGATCCCGCCGTGCGGACATTGGCTGGAATGCCACGCCGACATGCGCCTCGCAATAGGGTTTCCCCGCAGTGGAGGGCAGGCCGCAGAACCAGAACTCTTCGGTTGCCGGGTCCCCGATAGGCCATTTGCAGGTGCGTTCGGTCAATTCCATCAAGCTGATTTTTTTGGCACCTTTTTCGACTTCGCGCACAGACGCCAGCGCCTCGGGGCTGATCTCATTGGCCGAAGGTTGGGGTGGCAAAGGCTGGCCCGCAGGCACGATGGATTTGCGCAGCGGCAGCGGGGTGACGTTGTTGACCACCTGCGCCATCGTCGGATTGACGACTGCTGCTGCAGGGCGCGGCGCGGGGGCTGCGGGTTTGGGCGCGGGTGCCGCCGACGCTTCCTCGCGTTTTGGCGGGGCTGCTTTGGCTACCGGCTCTTCCTTTTCGGGGGTGGTGGCCGCGGCACGGTTGGAGAGGCCAAGCCGGTGTACCTTACCAATGACGGCATTGCGCGTAACACCGCCCAATTCCTTGGCGATCTGGCTCGCGCTTTGGCCTTCGGACCACATTTTCTTCAGCGTTTCAACACGCTCATCTGTCCAGGACATGCCTATCTCCGGTGTTGGGGGGCGCGCAAAGGGCGCGCTTTCGCCAATTTAGCTGTGACGGGCATAGATACAATCCTAAGGCCGTGGATACAAGGGCCGCCGGCCCTGCGGAATGGGGAAACTGACGAAATCGTGCTTTACAAGTCCTTGGGATGGTCTTACGAATTCATCCATGATCACCAAGGCCCGCCTTTTTTGCTTGCCCCGACGCCGACGCTAACCCGCGTTTCCGGCCGATCATTCTTGCCGTTTTGGCACCCCCACACTTTCATATATGCGTTGACTTGGCGGCCTGCTTTTGGCACGGCTTGACCCTTCACAAAAGGATATAGCAATGATCCCTTCCGTATTGCCCACCTATAATCGTGCGCCTCTGGCTTTTGCCAAGGGCGAAGGATCTTGGCTAACCACGGTGGAGGGCGCGCGATATCTTGATCTGGGCGCGGGCATTGCGGTGAATGCGTTGGGCCATGCGCATCCCGATCTGGTTGCCGCACTGACGGCGCAGGCGGGGCAGCTTTGGCATGTTTCTAACCTTTACCAGATCCCGCAACAGCAAAAATTGGCGGATCTGCTGGTGGATAACAGCTTTGCCGATACGGTGTTCCTGACCAACTCGGGGACCGAGGCGGCAGAGCTTGCGATCAAAATGGCCCGTAAGTACTGGTATGACAAAGGCCAGCCCGAGCGGATCGAGATCCTGACATTCGAGGGCGCGTTTCACGGCCGCTCTACCGGGGCGATTGCCGCCTCGGGGGCCGAGAAGATGGTCAAGGGCTATGGCCCGTTGATGCCGGGGTTCAAGACCTTGCCCTTTGGCGACCTTGATGCGCTGCGGGCCGCGATCTCGGATAAAACCGCCGCCGTGATGCTGGAACCCATTCAGGGTGAGGGCGGCATTCGGGTATTGTCGGACGCCTATCTGAAGGGGCTGCGGGATCTGTGTGATGAGGTCGGCGCGCTGGTTGTTTTCGATGAGGTGCAATGCGGCGTTGGCCGGTCGGGCAAGCTTTTCGCGCATGAGTGGGCAGGGGTTACCCCTGACATCATGATGGTGGCCAAGGGTATCGGCGGCGGCTTTCCGCTGGGTGCGGTGTTGGCCACGGAAAACGCGGCCTCGGGCATGGGGGCGGGGACGCATGGCTCCACCTATGGCGGCAATCCTTTGGGCTGTGCCGTAGGGGCGCGCGTGATGGAGATTGTGACGGATCCTGCCTTTCTGGCCGAGGTCAATCGCAAGGCGTCGCTGTTCCGGCAGGGGCTGGAGGGGCTTGTGGCGTCATATCCCGAGGTGTTCGAGGGTGTGCGGGGCACGGGGTTGATGTTGGGGCTGAAGTGCAAGGCACCCAACGCAGATATTGTCGCGGCAAACTACGGTGAACACCTACTGACGGTGCCTGCCGCCGATAATGTTATCCGTCTGCTGCCCGCGCTCAATATTCCTGATGCGGATATAACCGAGGCCTTGGCCCGCCTTGATCGCGCCGCATCCTCTCTCACCCTGTCCTGATACAATTAGGCCCAAATATCCCGGCGGCAGGCACCATCGCTTGACCCCCAGAAAGAACAATATGACTGATTTCCTTGATATCCACACCACAAATGCCAGCGACCTTCGGGTGATGATCGACAGCGCCCATGCGATGAAGGCGGCACGCAATGGTCGCCCCAAGGGCACGCCGGATGACGACCAGCCGCTTGCGGGTCATATGGTCGCGCTGATCTTTGAGAAACCCTCGACCCGGACGCGCGTTTCCTTTGATGTCGGTGTGCGTCAGTTGGGTGGGCAGACGATGGTGCTTTCGGGCAAGGAAATGCAATTGGGCCATGGCGAGACCATTGCCGATACCGCCCGCGTTTTGTCGCGCTATGTTGATCTGATCATGATCCGTACGTTCGAGGAGGCCACCTTGCAAGAGATGGCCGAGCACGCGACGGTGCCGGTCATCAACGGGCTGACGAACCGCACGCATCCGTGTCAGATCATGGCAGATGTGATGACCTATGAGGAACATCGCGGCCCGATCGCGGGCAAAAAAGTGGTCTGGTGCGGGGATGGCAATAACGTCGCGGCCAGCTTCTTGCATGCAGCGGGGCAGTTCGGTTTCGACTTCACCTTTACCGGCCCGCAAACCCTGGACCCCGAGGCGGAATGGCTGAATTTCGCCCGCGACAAGGGCGTGAATATCGCGGTAGAGCGCGACCCCGCCAAGGCCGTTGCCGGTGCCGATCTGGTGGTGACGGATACTTGGGTGTCGATGCATGATCCGGAATCGGCCAAAGAGCGGCGTCATAACCAGCTGCGCGGCTATCAGGTGAATGAGGCCTTGATGTCGCTGGCCAAGCCGGACGCGCTGTTTATGCATTGCCTGCCTGCGCACCGCAATGACGAGGCGACATCGGCGGTCATGGACGGCCCGCATTCGGTGGTCTTTGATGAGGCGGAAAACCGGCTGCACGCGCAAAAGGCGGTTATGCGCTGGTGCTTGGGCGTTTAAGTCACGTCCCGCGAGGCTTGGCGCGCAGGGTCGGGTCGGCATCTCGCGGGTTTTCGGGCCAAGGGTGGCGCGGATAGCGCCCCCGCATATCCTTGCGCACATCGGCATAGGAATTGGTCCAGAACCCCGGCAGATCCATCGTGACCTGCACGGGTTTGCCGCCCGGCGACAGCAGCGTGATGCGCAGCGGAAGTGCCTTTGGCCCGACACAAGGGTGTGTCGTCACGCCAAACATCTCTTGCAGGCGCAGCTCTATCTCCGGTGCCTCACCGTCATAGTTTATCGGGATGCGGCGGCCCAAGGGGGTCGTGAAATGGCTCGGCGTCAGACGGTCCAGAAGCTGGATCGCCTCCCACCCCAGATAGGCACGCAGGGCATCCGTCAGGTCCAGATTGCGCAGCTGACCTTCGGATTTCAACCCGCTCAGATACGGCAGCAACCAATCGGGGTTTTCCAGCAGGGCGGCATCCGACAGGTCCGGCAGCTCGCTCCCGTCTTGGCGACACAGATCCACCCGCGCCCTGAGCCGCGCGGCGGCGGGCGTCCACGGCAGGCCAATCACCCGCAGGCCGTCAAAACCGGCGCGCGCCATGGCTTCGGGCGGGGCATCGGGCCAGATCCGGTCATCCAGGATCAGCGCCCCGAAACGCTCTTGCCGCCTTGCAATGATCTTGCCATCGCGGCGCGACCATTCGCAGACATCCACCCATGCGATCTGATCGGCGTAAAGCGCGCGCAACTCGGCATCCATCAAGGGGGCAGCTTGGCGGATGCGGGCCTCTCGGGTGTCGCCGTCCAGATCGGTGGCGACGATCAGGCGGTGATTGGCCAGCGGTGTGCCCTCTTCCATGATCGCTCCTTTGCCACCCGCAAGGATAAAGCGCGGGGCATCGCCTTTGCGCCGCATCCCGATGCGATCGGGATAGGCGAGGGCGGCAAGCTGGGCGGTGCTGAAATCGCTGGGTTTGTCATTGCGTTTCAGGCGCTTGGCCTCTTGCTTGATGCGGTCCACCACGCCGCGGTCGGCATTGTGTTCAGCCGCAGCCCGCGGGTTGGTGATGGCCGCAATCCGCCGCCCCAGATCGGGCGGGGCACCGCGCAAGGGGTCGCGCTCGGCCAAAAGGGCGGCCAGCGTTGCGGCATCCGGCCCGCCCCCCGCAGTTTGCAGCATATGGCCAAGGCGGGGATGCAGGGGCAATGCCGCCAAGGCGCGCCCGTGGTCGGTGATGCGCCCGTCCTTGAGCGCGCCAAGCGCGGTTAGCAGAGCTTGCGCCTCGGCCATCACACCCGGATTTGGCGGGGTCAGAAACCCCAGCCCCTCGGCGCTGCCCCAAAGCGCGAGTTCCAGCGCCAAGGGGGTCAAATCGGCGGCCTCAATTTCAGCGGGGGGGAAGGGGGCGAGCCCGCCTTCTTCGCCCTTGGTCCAAAGCCGGTAGCAGGTGCCTTGCGCCACACGGCCCGCGCGGCCGCGGCGTTGTTCGGCCTCGGCCTTGGTGGCGCGTTCGGTGATAAGGCGCGACATGCCGGAATTCGGGTCAAACCGTGCGCGGCGGGATCGGCCCGCATCCACCACCACGCGGATATCGGGCAGCGTCAGCGAGGTCTCGGCAATGGCGGTGGCCAGCACGATCTTGCGCCCCGAGGCTTGGGGGGCAAGGGCCGCGCGCTGGTCGGCAAAGCTCATATTGCCAAACAGGGGCCGGATTGTGCAACCGTCGGGGAGTTGGTTTTTCAGAGCGGATTCAGTGCGCCGGATCTCACCCTCGCCGGGCAGAAAGGCCAGCAAGCCACCTTCGGGGCATTCCTTTAGCGCCTGTAGGATAAGGGCGGCGGTCTCGGTTTCCAGCCGCGCGCGGGCGGGAAGGGGGCGGGGCAGCCAGCGGGTTTCTACCGGAAAGGCGCGGCCTTGGGATGTGATCAGCGGTGCGTCGCCCATCAATGCCGCAACGGGGGCGGCATCCAGCGTGGCGGACATGACCAAAAGTAGAAGATCTTCGCGCAGGGCGCTGCGGATTTCCAGCGAGAGGGCAAGGCCAAGATCGGCGTTCAGGCTGCGCTCGTGGAACTCGTCAAAGATCAGCGCGCCGATGCCGTCAAGGCCGGGGTCGGATTGGATCATGCGCGTCAGGACGCCCTCGGTGACCACCTCGATTCTGGTGGCGCGGCTGGTTTTCGCCTCACCGCGCACACGGTAGCCGACGGTCTGGCCCACGGGCTCACCCAAGGTTTCGGCCATCCGTTCTGCCGAGGATCGCGCGGCAAGGCGTCGCGGCTCCAGCATCAGGATACGGCCGGTGCAGAGCTTGGCCTCCAGCATGGCCAAGGGCACACGGGTGGTTTTGCCCGCACCGGGGGGGGCCTGAAGCACGGCCATATTGCGGGCGCGCAGGGCGTCCAGCAGGCGGGGCAATGCCTCATCAATCGGGAGGGGAGCAGTTGGTTTCACAGCATTCTTATCGACGTTTCATCGCGGCTTTGCCATAGATGGATTGCATCGCCACCTCGGTCACCCGCATCCGGCCATTGTCCAGGGGCTGATAGGTCAGGGTGAAGGGAAAGACGGTGCGCTCGGCCATTTCCTCGGCGGAAAAGCCTTGTATGCGGATGTATTGGCCTGAGCAGATAACCGCGTTTCCTTGCCTTGACAGATTGGCAAGGGCGATGGAGCTGACATAGCGGCCATCGTACATTTTCAGGGAAACCTTGCATTCCTGCCCCACATCCACATCGCGCAAAATCGCATAGAGGGCAGTTAATGTATCGACGGTGCCACCCATTGTGGCGGGGTTTACATCCTTGTCGCGGCCCTTGCGGGGGGGCGTGTATTGCACCGCATTGGGGACACCGCGCGAATAGGTCATTGTGCTGGTGGATTGCGTTTTGCCGTTGTCGGCCTCTTCGACATAGCTTGAAGGGGTATATCTGGTGCCGTTAACGGTGCCCTTTGCGGTGGCGCGGTAGCTGATCTTGCGAAACAGTGCAGCAATTCCGGCGCTTTTGAGCAGGCCAGAGACGGCATAGCGGTTGCCTTCCTCGGCCCCCGAAAAGCTGAGGGAGGCGGCGCTGATGCCGCGGATGACCACGTCAAAGGTGGCCTTGTCCTCTATGCGCTGGGCATGGGCCATTCCGGGCAGCACAAGCATGAGACTAAGGGCAAGGGTACGAAATGATGCTGTCATACGGTCCTTCTGGGGCGGCCTCGGGGAAACGGAGTGCGGCTTTTTGGACATTTTTCCCCCTTTGCTCTGGCATATAGGGAACGGACGGGGCAAAAAACCCCAAACCATGGCGGAGAGGGTGACAATGGCGTCAGCTTGTCCGAATACAAGCGAAACCTTGCCGGAGCTGTCGTATGAATATTTCAGAACTTGCACAAAAAGTGGCTGCGGGCGACCGGCGGGCCTTGGCGCGGGCGATTACTTTGGTGGAATCAGCGCGCGCCGATCACCGTGCGCAGGCGCTGGAGCTGGCAGACGCGTTGCGCAGCACACAGCGCCAAGCGCTGCGGATCGGGCTTTCAGGCACGCCGGGGGTGGGGAAATCGACCTTCATTGAAAGCTTTGGCCTGATGTTGGTGGCGCAGGGATTGCGCGTGGCGGTGTTGGCGGTGGACCCGAGTTCGGCGCGGTCGGGGGGATCGATCCTTGGCGATAAAACCCGGATGGAGCGTTTGAGCCGTGAGCCTATGGCCTTTATCCGCCCCTCTCCCAGCCGGACGCATCTGGGCGGCGTGGCGCGGCGCACGCGTGAGGCGGTGGCCTTGTGTGAGGCGGCGGGCTTTGACGTGGTGCTGATCGAAACCGTGGGGGTCGGGCAATCCGAAACCGTGGTTGCGGAGCTGTCGGATCTGTTCATCTTGCTACTTGCGCCTGCGGGCGGGGATGAGTTGCAAGGGGTCAAGCGCGGTATCATGGAGATGGCGGATATCATCTTGGTCAACAAGGCCGATGGCGATTTGAAAGCGGCCGCCACACGGACCCGTGCCGATTATTCCGGTGCGTTGCGTCTTTTGCGCCGCCGCCCCCAAGACCCGCCGGATTTCCCCAAAGCCTTGGCCGTTTCCGCGTTGGAGGATGAAGGCCTTGCGAACGCTTGGGAAGAGATGCAATCGCTGACGGAATGGCGGCGCGAACATGGCCATTGGGACCGACGCCGCGCCGTTCAGGCCCGGCATTGGTTCGAAGAAGAGGTCCGCCAAGGGCTTTTGGCCGCACTAACTGCCAGCCCCGATATCCGGGCCGCGATGCAAGCGACGGGCGATGCAGTCGCACGCGGAGAGGCCACCCCGGATAGCGCCGCCGCCAAGGTTCTGGCGCAGATGGCCGCCCGCAACTGATCTGGCTCGGGTACCAGCGTACGCTACCGTTAAGCTGAATTAACCCCGCATTGTCATTCTGGCCGCTGTCATAGCAGGCTCGGATCGGGCTCGTCTTGCGATTGGCGCAAAAGAATGAGGGTTTGGATCAATGAATATGGCGATTACCGACGGGCTGGTGCTGACGCCCCCCCCGTTTTCAGCTGGGCTTGACCTGTGGTCGCGCGAAGACGGCACACCGGGAACGGGCAGCTATGCCGGGCAAGCAAATGCGGCTTTTGTGCCGGCGGATCAGGATTTTGGCGGCTGTCTGGAGCTGACGAAAACCTCAAACACCCAGAAGCTGCGATCTTATGGTGAAACGCCGATTATTCCGGGGCTGTATTTGCGGGTCTCTGCCAAGGTGAAGGCGGTTTCGGGCAATTTCCCAACGGTACGGATCGCGGGTTGGGCCGGCGCGTCGGATAATAGCAACGTGTCGGGTGTGCCTCAGGTGGGGCCGGCGGTTACGCTGACGACCTACGGCGAGATCGTTACGGTTTCTGCAATCATCGCCACCGGCAATCGCTCGGGCGTGGATATGCCTTGGGGTCCGACACCGGTTTACGGCCATTTCGGGCTGGATCTGACCGGCTCCAACGGGGGCGTGGTGCGCATTGATGACATCGAGATCGAAGATGTCACCGGTGCCTTCTTGCGCGATCTGATGGACTGGGTGGATGTGCGCGACTTTGGCGCGCGAGGGGATGGCGTTACCGACGATTCCGCCGCCTTTGACGCCGCCGACATCTATGCGAGCGGTAACGGGGTTTCCATTTTGGTCTCCAAGGGGACGTATTTCCTGAATACGAATGTCACCTTCAACAACAAGGTCCGGTTTGAGGGTACGGTTTCCATGCCCGATGAGTTCCGCCTGTCTTGTACGCGTGACTACAATCTCGACACCTATGAGGCGGCCTTCGGTGATGAGGAAGAGGGCTTTCGCCGCGGGCTTCAGGTGCTGTTCTATTTCACCGACCATGCGACCTTTGACCTGAGCGGTCGGCGCGTTCTTTTGACCCGGCCTGTGGATGTTGCCGCCGTGGCAGGAATGGACAAACTTGTGCAGCGGCGGGTGTTGAGCAATGGCCAGATCGAGGCGGAAATCTCATCCGAGTGGGAAAGTGAAACCGCAACATCGGTTGCGACCTATACGCCGACATCAAATGCGATGCGGCTGACCAATGTGGCAAATGTGGCCAATATCATTGTCGGATCGCGGGTGACGGGCACAGGTGTGGGGCGTGAGATTTACGTCGCATCCAAGGATGTCGGTGCAGGCACGATTGAGTTGAACCGCCCGCTTTGGGGGGCTGCCGGCTCGCGGACCTATACGTTCACGCGTTATAAGTATCTGCTCGACTTCAGCGGTTTTGTTAATCTGGGCCGGTTTGAAATGACCGATATCGAGTTCAAATGTAACGGTCGCTCCAGCGGGGTGATGTTGCCCTATGCAGGTATCGGCACCCGTTTTGCCGATTGCGTGTTCAACAGCCCCAAAGACCGTGGCATCACCTCGATCTTTGAAGGCTGTCAGGGTCTGTTTGTGGACCAGTGCCAGTTCTTGTCGAATGAGCAGCCGTTGCGGGTTCAGGATCGCACCACCATCGCGCTGAACGTGAATGCCAATGATCCAAAGCTGCGGGGGAACCGCATTGTCCGCTTTGCGCATTTTGCGGTTCTGGCCGGTTCTGGCAATATGATCATCGGCAACCACTTCTTTCAGGGCGATGATCAGCCTGCGGGCGTGCGGCGTGCAGGGATCGTTTTCACCTCGACCAATGTGAAAACGCTGATCACGGGCAATTACATCGATAACTGCTATATCGAATGGGGCAATGAACATGACGCCGAACCGGAGTTCAACTCGGAGTACTCCTTTGGCGGGCTGACGGTTACTGGCAATATCTTTACCTCTACCGATACGTCGACATCGTTCAACTACTTCATGATCAAGCCTTACGGGCCGGGCCATTTCATCAACGGGTTGACGTTCAATGACAACGTGTTCCGCACGGTGAATGGCAATATCGATAGGGTTGAGGCGGTCGATACAACGCACTCAACGCTTGATTACAGCCGTTTCCGCAATGTGGTCTTTGAGTCGAACGCCTTTAACGGGGTCGACCAGATCACGCAAAGCCCGGTGACGATCCAGCATGATCAGAACACTGAATCCGAAGTTTGGGTGGTGGATACGGCGGGCTTCCTGCCCTTTGGGGCGCGGGCACGAAATGTGCAATCCGTGGTGGCTGAAGGTGGTATCCGGACGGTCAGCAATGTGCTCGATTACTCGATGCCCTATGTCGAGATTGAAAAAGGCGTGGACTCGCGACAGATCCATGTCCGATGGCCTCGCGCCTTGAAGGGGCGGGTTCAGGCAGTGATCCGCTGCGACAACCCGAACTAGATTTGAATTGATGGAGGGGCGGGCCGAAATTGGCCCGCCCTTTGCTTTGGAAGGCTGTAGGATTCGTGCGGCACGAACAACGATGGTCGCAGGGATGCTCAGGGACGAATCACTCGAATCACTTAGGTAGGTACCGTGGAAATCAGGCCGCGGTCTGTTTGTTCGCGCTTGACGTCTAACCTAGGGTCAGGTTGCATTACTGCACGCGTTCTGGGCAGTTCGGCATATTTTATCACCGCTTTGTGAACGCCTATCGTTTTGAAAAACAATGTCAAAAAATTGTCACAATTTTCTAGATTTACAAAATATATGACCTTTTGGTAAATGAATTTACAGAAATATCATTGTTTCAAAAAGAGTTACGTAAAAGTTGACGGATGGGCTATAGTGAACTCCAGACCATAGCGGCCGCTGCAGGCTGTAATGGTTCGCGCCAGGGCAGAGTGATGCCCGCAAAGAGGAGGAATTGTAATGTCGCAGCCCGTCCAGGCCCCTTCGGTCTATCCCGCTTCTGATGAGTTTGTCGCATCGGCGCATGTTGATGCTGCCGGTTATGAAGCGATGTATTCGGCCTCTGCCGCTGATCCGGCTGCTTTTTGGGCCGAGCACGGCAAACGAATTGACTGGATCAAGCCTTATACCAAGGTGAAGAACACCAGCTTCGAGCCGGGGAATATATCGATTAAGTGGTTTGAGGACGGGCAGCTGAACGTTTCGGCCAATTGCGTTGACCGGCATATGACCACCCGCGCCAACCAAACCGCGATTATCTGGGAGCCGGATCACCCCGACACCCCCGCGCTGCACATCACCTATGCACAATTGCTGGAAAACACCTGCCGTATGGCCAATGTGCTCAAGGCGCATGGCGTGACCAAGGGTGACCGCGTTGTGATTTATCTGCCGATGATCCCCGAGGCTGCCTATGCCATGTTGGCTTGTGCGCGGATCGGTGCCATCCATTCCATCGTTTTTGCGGGTTTCTCGCCCGATGCGCTGTCCAACCGGATCAATGATTCCGAGGCGAAATGCGTGATCACCGCTGACTTTGCCCCTCGTGGCGGGCGCAAGACCGCGCTCAAGGCCAATACCGATGCGGCCTTGCTGCATTGCGACGACCGCGTGAAATGCCTTGTCGTCAAGCATACCGGCGACCAGACCTCGTGGGTTTCTGGGCGCGATATCGACGTAAAGGCCGAGATGGCCGAGGTTAGCCCCTATTGTTCCTATGTTGAGGTGAACGCCGAAGACCCTCTGTTTATCCTTTATACCTCTGGCTCTACGGGCAAACCCAAGGGCGTTGTGCATACTTCGGGCGGCTATCTGGTTTACGCCTCAATGACGCATCAAATGACGTTCGATTACCATGACGGCGATGTGTTCTGGTGTACCGCGGATGTGGGTTGGGTCACGGGGCACAGCTACATCATCTATGGTCCGCTGGCCAATGGCGCCACCACGATCATGTTCGAGGGCGTTCCGACCTATCCCGATGCGGGGCGCTTCTGGGAGGTTTGCGCCAAGCATAAAGTCAATCAGTTCTACACCGCCCCCACCGCCATCCGTGCGTTGATGGGTCAGGGTGCCGAATGGGTTGAAAAGCATGACCTGTCCAGCCTGAAGCTTCTCGGCTCGGTGGGTGAGCCGATCAACCCCGAAGCGTGGAATTGGTACAACACCCATGTCGGCAAGGGTAAATGTCCGATCGTCGATACCTTCTGGCAAACCGAAACCGGTGGTCACCTTATCACCCCGCTGCCGGGCGCTGTTCCGCAAAAGCCGGGATCTGCGACCATGCCGTTCTTTGGCGTCAAGCCGGTGATTCTGGATGCTGCAACCGCAGAAGTGCAAACCGAAACCGCCGCCGAGGGCGTGTTGTGCATCACGGACAGCTGGCCGGGCCAGATGCGCACCCTGTGGGGCGATCATGCCCGCTTTGAGGAGGCCTATTTCAGCCAGTATCCGGGCTATTATTTCACTGGCGATGGCTGTCGCCGTGATGCCGATGGTTACTACTGGATCACGGGCCGCGTCGATGATGTGATCAACGTCTCCGGTCACCGCATGGGCACTGCAGAGGTCGAAAGCGCGCTTGTCGCCCATTCGATGGTGGCCGAGGCTGCGGTCGTTGGTTATCCGCATGAAATCAAGGGGCAAGGTATTTATGCCTATGTCACCTTGATGAATGATGTGGAGCCGACGGATGAACTGCGCAAAGATCTGGTCAAATGGGTCCGTCAGGAAATCGGCCCGATTGCCAGCCCCGATCTGATCCAATGGTCGCCGGGCCTGCCCAAGACACGTTCGGGCAAGATCATGCGCCGTATCCTGCGCAAAATCGCAGAGAACGATTATGACGCGCTGGGCGATATCTCCACGCTTGCCGATCCGTCTGTGGTCGAAGAGTTGATCGCCAACCGTATGAACCGGCGCTGATATGGGGGCGCAAACAACACCCCCCGCAGTCTTTATCTTGCTTGGCCCCCCCGGGGCCGGCAAGGGCACCCAAGCGCGGATGCTTGAGGAAAAATTTGGCCTCGTGCAGCTTTCAACCGGTGATTTGCTGCGTGCGGCTGTGGCGGCCGGAACCGAGGCGGGCAAACAGGCCAAGGCGGTGATGGAGGCAGGTGGGCTGGTGTCGGATGATATCGTTCTGGCGATCCTGCGGGACCGTATGGGCGATGCAGATACCAAACGCGGCGTTATTCTGGACGGCTTTCCCCGTACTGCGGGGCAGGCGGAGGCGCTTGACGGTTTGCTTGCCAGCACCGGTCAGCGCGTGAATTCGGTGATCTCGATGGAGGTCGAGGATGCACCGATGATTGCCCGCGTTGCGGGCCGCTATACCTGTGCCGATTGCGGCGAGGGGTATCACGATACGTTCAAACAGCCTGCAAAAGCGGGGGTTTGCGACAAATGCGGCGGTACGGATTTCAAACGCCGCGCCGACGATAATGCCGAAACGGCGGGGGCGCGCTTGAACGCCTATCACGCCCAGACGGCGCCGCTTATCGCCTATTACAAAGGCCGGGGCGTGTTGGAAGAGGTCGATGCTATGGCAGATATCGCAACGGTTCGCGATGCCATGCAGGCCCGCGTTGCGCAGGTGGTCGGCTAAAACGGGAAGGCCGTTTTTCCATTTCGGAACAACGGTGAGGGACTAAAAACAGGGAGTATACACAATGGCGGACAAATCATCGTCCAACGCCTATTGGGCTGCAAACATCAGGATCATTCTTATCAGTCTGGTCATCTGGTTCACATGCTCATTCGGCTTTGGCATTCTTCTGCGCCCGATGCTTTCGGGTATCTCGGTCGGAGGCACGGATCTGGGCTTCTGGTTCGCACAGCAGGGATCAATCTTGGTCTTTTTGGTGCTGATCTTCTTCTACGCGTGGAAGATGGGCAAAATTGACGCCGAACACGGCGTGGACGAATAAGGGAAAAGCAGAAAAATGGATCAGTTTACCCTCAATATTATCGTGGTTGGTGCGACTTTCGCGCTATACTTCGGTATCGCCATTTGGGCGCGCGCAGGTTCCACCGCCGAGTTCTATGCAGCAGGGCAGGGTGTTCACCCGGTTTTGAACGGCATGGCAACCGGTGCGGACTGGATGTCTGCGGCCTCCTTTATCTCCATGGCCGGCATCATCTCTTTTGGCGGCTATGACACTTCGGCTTATCTGATGGGCTGGACCGGCGGCTATGTGTTGCTGGCGATGTTGCTGGCGCCATACCTGCGCAAATTCGGCAAGTTTACCGTGCCGGAATTCATCGGTGACCGTTTCTATAGCCCGACCGCGCGTCTGGTGGCTGTTGTCTGCCTGATCGTTGCTTCGGTGACTTATGTGATCGGCCAGATGACCGGCGTTGGCGTTGCCTTCTCGCGCTTCCTGGAGGTCGAGGTTTCGACCGGCCTGTTCATCGGTGCGGGGGTTGTATTCTTCTATGCCGTTCTTGGTGGCATGAAGGGCATCACCTATACGCAGGTTGCGCAATATGTTGTTTTGATCACCGCCTATACCATTCCGGCTGTGTTCATCTCGCTGCAACTGACGGGTCAGTTCCTGCCACCGATCGGCCTGTTCTCGGAGCATACAGCATCGGGTATGCCACTTCTGGCCAAGCTGGACCAAATCGTGCAAGAGCTGGGCTTTAATGCCTATACCGGCCACACCGACACCACGTTGAATATGTTCTTGTTCACCATGTCACTGATGATCGGTACTGCGGGTCTGCCTCATGTTATCGTGCGTTTCTTCACGGTTCCAAAGGTGTCTGATGCGCGGTCTTCGGCCGGTTGGGCGCTGGTGTTTATTGCGCTGCTGTACACGGTTGCCCCCGCACTTGGTGCGATGGGCCGTCTGAACATCACTGATACCATGTGGCCAGAAGGCACCGCAGGCGAGGCACTTTCGCTTGAGGCGATCCAGACCGAACCCGATCTGGCATGGATGAAAAACTGGGAACTGACAGGCCTGCTGGCGTTCGAAGACAAGAACGGCGACGGCAAGATCCAGTACTACAACGACAAGTCCACGGATGAAGCCTTTAACGCGAGTGTTGCTGAAAAAGGCTGGGCCGGGAACGAGCTGACCGTGAACAACGACATCATGGTTCTGGCCAACCCCGAAATCGCGAACCTGCCATCCTGGGTTATCGCGCTGATCGCGGCGGGTGGTCTTGCGGCTGCTCTGTCCACTGCGGCGGGTCTGTTGCTGGCGATTTCTTCTGCCATCAGCCATGACTTGATCAAAGGCCAGCTGAACCCCAACATCTCGGAAAAGAACGAGCTGTTGGCCGCGCGTATCTCGATGTCGGTTGCCATCGTGGTTGCGACCTATCTGGGGCTTAACCCTCCGGGCTTTGCGGCGCAGACCGTGGCACTTGCCTTCGGTCTGGCGGCATCGTCGATCTTCCCGGCACTGATGATGGGCATCTTCTCAAAGCGCATCAACAACTCGGGCGCTGTGGCAGGGATGTTGGCCGGTCTGCTGGTGACCATTGTGTATATCTTCTTGCACAAAGGTTGGTTCTTCGTTGCAGGCACCAACAGCTTTACCGATGCTGATCCGCTGTTGCTGTCGATCAAATCGACTTCCTTCGGGGCGGTTGGTGCGATGGTGAACTTCGGTGTGGCTTATCTGGTGTCTAACGCCACCAAAGCGCCACCTGCACATATCCAGGAACTGGTTGAAAGCATCCGCGTGCCGAAAGGTGCCGGTGCCGCAACCGGCCACTAAAATCACGGCCCCCCCGGCGATCATGTCGGGGGGGGTGTTTCCCTTTGTATTTCAGGACGTGAACCAAAATATGACGCAATCAGCGATCATCAGCTTTTTGGAGACCGTTCACCCCTATGACACGTTGTCAAAGGATGATCTGGTGCAGGTTGCGGGCGTGTTCGATCGCCGCGAATTTGCTGCCGGAGACGAGATTTACCATATCGGCCAACCGCTTGAAGGACTGTATCTGGTCAAGCGCGGCTCGATAGAGGTGCTGGACCCTTCGGGCGGGCTTGTCTCGCTGCTGGGCCCCCGAAATTCCTTTGGTGAGCGCGGCATAATGCGCGACGGTTTGGCCGTGACCACCGCGCGCTGCATCGAAGAGACCGTCACCTTGATGCTGCCGACCACCGAATTCAAACGTCTTATCGCCAATTCCCCCGCCTTTGCCCGCTTTTTCAGCCGAGGCCGCGGGGCCGAAGGGCGGGGTGCCGATCTGACAACCCAAAAAGTTGCGGACCTGATGGCGCGCAAGCCTGTCTGGATTGATCCTGATGCCAGCATCCGCACTGCGGCGGCCAAGATGCGGGACCATCACGTCTCCAGCCTTGGTATTGTTGAGGACGGCGTGTTCCAAGGCATCGTCACCACCCGCGATATGACCAATAAGGTGATGGCCATCGGGCTGGACCCGAACAGCCCCGTTGCGGGCATTATGACCCGTGACCCCGTAACCCTGACGCCGGATGATCTTGGCTCTGATATCTTGCATATCATGTTGGAACGTCGCATCGGCCATCTGCCGGTGGTCGAGGGCACGCAGCTGGTGGGGATGGTCACGCAGACCGATCTGACACGGTTTCAGGCGGTCTCTTCGGCCAGCCTTGTGCGCGATGCGGCCATGGCCGAAACCGTGGCCGAAATGGCCGAGGTCACCGGCCGCATTCCCGCCCTTCTGGCGCAGCTTGTTGGCTCCAAAAGCCCGCATGAGGTGGTAACGCGGCTGATCACCGACATCGCCGATACCGTTACCCGCCGCCTTTTGGCGCTGGCCGAAGTAACGCTTGGGCCGCCGCCGGTGCCCTATCTGTGGCTGGCCTGCGGGTCGCAAGGGCGGCAGGAACAGACCGGTGTTTCGGATCAGGACAACTGCCTGATGCTGGATGATGCCGCCACCCCCGACGACATGCCCTATTTCGCGGCTTTGGCGAAGTTTGTCAGCGACGGTCTGGATGCGGCGGGCTATTTCTATTGCCCCGGCGATATGATGGCGACGAACCCGCAATGGTGCCAACCTGTTAGCGTCTGGCGCGGGTATTTTCACCAATGGGTTTCGCGGCCCGACCCCAAGGCACAGATGCTGGCCAGCGTGATGTTCGATTTGCGCCCCATCGGTGGGGCGGTTAGCCTGTTCCGCGATCTTCAGGACGAAACCCTTGAAATGGCCGCGAAAAACTCGATCTTCGTGGCGCATATGATTGCCAACAGTCTGACCCACTCCCCCCCGTTGGGCCTGCTGCGGGGCTTTGCGACCATCCGCTCGGGGGAGTTTAAAAACCACATCGACCTGAAGCACAGCGGCGTGGTGCCGGTTACCGACTTGGGGCGCGTTTATGCGCTAATCGGCAAGGGGGTGGCGGTGAACACCCGCGCGCGGCTTTTGGCGGCCGAGGAGGCGGGCGTTATCTCCACCTCGGGCGCGCGCGATCTGGTAGAGGCCTATGACATGATCGCCGAGATCCGGCTGGAAAATCAGGCGCGGTTGATCCGTTCGGGGCGCAAGCCCGATAATTTTATGGCACCCTCCGATCTGTCGGATTTTGAGCGTTCGCACCTACGTGATGCGTTCGTTGTGGTGCGGACCATGCAATCGGCCATTGGACAGGCCAGAGGGGCGCGTAGATGAACCCGTACAAGAAAGAGACTTACCTATGCTGATGGATCTGATCGCCACCTTTGCGGCGGGGGGCGGGTTCGTCGGTTTCGTCATTATTCTGCGCCACCTGACCAAGAACCGTATCCCGAAATGGGCAATCCCCGCCGCGTTCGGGCTTGGGATGCTGCTGTTTTCGATCTGGAACGAATATTCTTGGTACGGGCGCACCACGGAGGCCTTGCCCGAGGATGTGATCATCCTGTCGACCCCGACCGATAAGGTGATCTACCGCCCGTGGACCTATATCTTCCCGGTCTCGCTGCGTTTTGCGGCGCTGGACCGCACCGGCATGGTCACCAGCCTTGAGGACAGCGGCTTTCGCCGTGCCGAGGTGATGCTGGTGCAACGCTGGGCGCCGACACGCCGTGTGCCGCTGGCCTTTGATTGCGCAGGCGCGCGCCGTGCCGATCTGGTTGAGGGGGCTGCCCTTGCGCCTGATGGCACGCTTTCGGGCGGCGCGTGGGTGGACGTCGGGCCGGATGATGAATTGCTTCAGGCTGCATGTCGGAAAGGGTAAGGTCATGGTATCAGATGGAGTAAAACAGCACAGCGTTTTGGTGGTCGAGGATGAGGATAACATCGCCCTCGCGCTGGATTATCTGTTGACGCGCGAAGGCTATTCCCATGACCGCGTCGCCAATGGCAGCGAGGCCCTGCCGCGCATCCGTGACATGCAGCCCGATCTGGTCTTGCTTGATGTGATGCTGCCGGAAATGTCGGGCTATGAGATTTGTCAGGCGATGCGGCTGGACCCCGATATGGGCGCGATCAAGGTCTTGATGATGACCGCGCGCGGCTCCGCGATTGAACGTAAAAAGGGCCTCGCGCTGGGGGCGGACGGTTTTATTTCCAAGCCGTTCGAGCTGGGAGAGCTGCGGGCGGAGGTGCGGCGTTTGCTGGAAGGCTAAACAGGCAACAGGGGGGCGAAGATGACAGGTAAGGCCAAAGCTTTCGCGCTGGACCATCTCGGGCTGCGGCTGCGGGTATTTTTGTTCTTTGCCGCCCTCGGGCTTGGCGCTGTGGTGCTGTTGGGCTTGGGGCTTGGGCTTGGCTACCGGCGGCTGGGATCGGCCGATAGTTTGAATGCCTTTGTGCAGGCGGGGGTAATCGGCAGCTTTGGCGTGCTGGGGCTGACGGCGGGTGTGTGGTATCTGTTTGATGTGAACGTCTCTAAACCCATCGACCTTTTGGCGGGGGCCTTGCGCGCCCGCGCCCATGCCAGCGTGGACAGCGCGTTGGACCAAGGTGCCGCGCGCTATTTGGGCGATCTGGCCCCCGCGGCCCAAGCCACCGCCCTTACCCTGTCGGAAACGCGCAATGCGCTGGCCGAGGCTGTTGCCCGCGAAACCACCCGTCTTTCTGCGGAAAAGGACCGGCTGGCGGCGCTATTGTCGGATGTGCCGGTGGGGGTGATCCTGTGTTCAGGCGATCATCAGCTGGTGTTTTACAACGGTACGGCGGTGGATTTGATCGGCGCGGACCAAGGGCCGGGGCTGGACCGCAATCTGTTTGATTATTTGCGCGAAGGCCCGATCCGCCATGCCCACCGCCGCCTGATCGAGGCCGAGGATGCCGATGCCGCCTCGGACCTGCTCTGTGCCACTCGCCACGGGGCAGAGATCCTTGCCGCGCGGATGCGGTTGTTGCCGGATGACAGTGCCGCGCCGGGCTATGTGCTGACCCTGCGCGATGTCACCGCCGATCTGGCCGCCCATGCCAAACGTGAGGCACTGCTGGCCGATGTTCTGGACCGTATCCGCCGCCCCGCCGCCAATCTGCGCGCTTTGCTGTCGGTGCTGCCCGAAGGCACGCCGCCGCCTGCCGCGATGGATGTGGCCCTGCGTGCCGAGGCCGAGAGCCTGACCGCAACCGTCACCGATCTGGCCGCCCAACAAGAGGAAGGCCGCGCCGAGGCGATCCCGCGCTCCCCCCTACGTGTGGCCGATATCGCCGACAGCCTGCGCGCCAAGCTGGAGGCGCAGGGCCTGACCCTGAAGGCCTGCGATGTGCCCTTGCTGCTGCGCGGTGACGGGTTTGAGGTGGTCGGGCTTTTGGCGCGATTGGCGACGGGCGTGGCCGAACTGCATGAGGTCAGGGAATTCGCGTTGACGGTGGAAGAAGACAGTGGCAACGCCCTGCTGCGCCTGTGCTGGGACGGTGCGCCCTTGCTGTTGGCCCCTCTGGAGGGCTGGCTGGATTCGGTGCTGGATGCCGATGTGCCGGGGGTGACAGGGCGTCATGTTCTGATGGGACACGCCACAGAGATCTGGCCCGAAACCGATGCCGAAGGTCGCCAAGCCATCTGCTTGCCCCTGCGCATTGCGCGGCGCAGCGGCCCGCGCCCCAAGCCGATTGCCCGCGCCGTGGTCTATGATTTCGACCTCTTGGGCAAGGCCCGCAACGAGGCGGTTGCCGATACCGCGCTGTCGGATTTGACCTATGTGGTGTTCGATACCGAAACCACGGGGCTGTTGCCCGCGCAAGGCGATGAGATCGTGCAGATCGCGGCGGTGCGTATCGTCAACGGCAAACGTGTGGCGTCTGAGGTGTTTGACACTTTGGTCAATCCGGGGCGTTCTATTCCTGCGGCTTCAACGGTGGTGCATGGTATCACCGAGGCGATGGTACAGGACGCCCCCGATATAGGCACAGTCGGGCGGGCGTTCCACAGGTTTGCACAAGGGGCGGTGTTGATCGCCCATAACGCGCCCTTTGATATGGAATTTCTGCGCCGCAATGAGGCCAGTATTGGCGCGACTTTCGATAACCCGATCCTCGATACGGTTCTGCTCTCGGCGGTGGTATTCGGCCAGCATGAGGATCACAGCCTCGATGCGCTGACGCACCGTCTCTCGATCACCATCCCCGAAGAGGCGCGCCACACCGCCATTGGCGATACGGTCGCGACGGCAGATGCGTTTCTGAAGCTGCTGCCGATGCTCAAGGGGCGGGAGCTGAACAGCTTTGGCGATGTTCTGGCTGAAATGCGCCGCCATGGTCGGCTGCTCAAGGATTTGAACTGATCTCATGCGAAGGGATCAAACGGATAACCGGCCTCACGCAGGTAAAGCCCTTGTGGCGGGCAGACGGGGCCGCAGGCGGGGCGATGCGCCGCCTCCAGCACTTGCCGCACCTTGTCGGGTTCCCAATTGCCTGCGCCAACACGTTCCAACGTGCCGACGATGGATCGCACCTGATTGTGCAAGAATGAGCGCGCCCGCAGCGCAAAGCGGTATTCCTGCCCACCGGGATAATCGATCTGGGTGATCGTAATCTCATCCAGCGTTTTGACTGGAGAGGCCGATTGGCACATGCTGGACCGGAAGGTGGTGAAATCATGCAGGCCGATCAAATGCGCAGCCCCCTCACGCATCGCGCCAATATCCAGATCATGCCCAACCTGCCAGACAAGCCCGCGGTCATGGGTCACAGGCGCCCGCCGCGCCACCAGCCGGAACAGATAGCGCCGCTCCATCGCCGAAAACCGCGCGTGGAAATCATCGGGCACCTGCGCGCAGGCCACGATGCTAATTGGCAAAGGGCGCAGATGTGCGTTGATGGCTCCGCCCAACCGGAACGGGTCCCAATCCTTGGCCAGATCACAATGGGCGACCTGTCCCAGCGCATGCACGCCCGCATCGGTACGCCCGGCGGCGGCAATGGTGTGGGGACCGGGTTGCAGCCGGCCAAGGGCCGCCTCAACCGCGCCCTGAACCGTCAGCTGCCCTTCGGGCTGCCGTTGCCAGCCGTTGAATGGCCCGCCGTCATATTCGATTTTCAGTGCATAGCGTGGCATGGCCTTGGGTTACCCCGCCCGATTTGTCCTGACAAGGCCCTCCATGCCGCTTTCCCCCTTTGATCCGAGCGGCAGAGTGCCTATCTTGAGGCACAAAGATAAGGGGCATTTCGTGCTGGGTAGAATAACAGATGGCATCAGCCGCAGTGCCGAAACCGCGATTTCCGGCGTATCCGAGGCACTGTTTGAACCCGTGATCCGGCTGGGCGTGACGGGGCTTTCGCGGGCGGGCAAGACGGTTTTTATTACCAGCCTTGTGGCCAATCTGCTTGATCGCGGGCGGATGCCGCAATTCGGCGCGGCCCCGCGGGTCGAGGCCGCGTTTTTGCAACCGCAGCCCGATGACACCTTGCCCCGCTTTGAATATGAGACACATCTGGGTGCGATTACGGGGGCAGCCCCCCATTGGCCCGCCTCTACGCGTGCCATATCGGAACTGCGCCTGTCGTTGCGCGTGCGCCCTTCGGGGTTTCTGGGGGGCTTGCGGGGGCCGCGTACCATCCATCTGGATATCATCGATTACCCGGGCGAATGGTTGCTGGATCTCTCGCTTATGGGCAAGACTTATACCGAGTGGTCCGAGGCGACCTTGGAGCGTATCGCGCATCGGACGCAGGCCGAAGCCTTCATGGCACAGGCCCGCGCCGAGGATGCCAGCCTTAAGCTGGACGAACCGCGCGCCCAAACGCTTGCCGCCAGTTTCACCGCTTATTTGCAAGAGGCGCGGGCGGCGGGCTGGTCCGATTGCACGCCGGGGCGGTTCTTGTTGCCCGGTGATCTGGCGGGCAGCCCGGTTTTGACATTCGCACCACTGCCCAAGCCGCTGGAGGCCCCGCGCGGCAGCCTTTGGCGCGAAATGGATCGCCGGTTTGAGGCCTATAAATCCCGCGTGGTCAAACCCTTCTTTCGCGATCACTTTGCGCGGATTGACCGGCAGGTGGTGCTGATGGATGTGCTGGGGGCGATCCACGCAGGGCCGATGGCGCTTGAGGATATGCGCCGCACCATGGCCGAAATTCTGGGCGCCTTTCGGCCCGGAAATAATGGGTTTCTGACGTCTTTGTTGCTGGGCAAACGGGTGGATAAAATCCTGTTCGCCGCGACCAAGGCCGACCACCTTCACCATTCCCAACACCCGCGCCTGACCGCGATCACCGAGGCGCTTTTGCGAGAGGCGCGCGACCGTGCCGCCTTTGCCGGTGCCGAAACCCGCGCGATGTCGCTGGCCTCGCTGCGCGCCACCATTGAGGAAACTCGCGAGCACAACGGCGCCACCCTTGATCTGGTGCGCGGCACCTTGCTTGACACCGGCAAGCAGGCGGCGATGTACGCAGGCCAGTTGCCCGAGGACCCCAACCACCTGCTGTCCCCCGCCCGCAAGGGAGAGGCGGCCTGGCTTAATGCCGATTACTCCATCATGTCATTCGCACCCGCCCGCCTGACCTTGCGCCCCGGTGACGGGCCGCCCCATATCCGGCTGGATCGGGCGGCGGATTTTCTGTTGTCAGACCGGCTGGGCTAAGGATTTCACATGGCAAAACCTGTATTGATCGACCTTGACGACACCCCCACGCTGACCCCGTCTGATGCGCCGCCGGTGCCGGATTTAGGGCTGCCGGACGGGCGCGCCGTCAAGGCAGCGGCGGCTTTGGCCGTGGCGCGACCCTCGCGCATCACACGCTTCGCGGTTTGGGCTTTGGGGGCTTTGTTCAGCCTGATGATCTCGGTTGCGGTCTATGATTTCGTGACGGGGCTTTTGGCGCGCAACAGCTGGCTGGGCTGGTTGGCCTTCGGGCTGACGGGGCTGGCCGTCTTGGCGCTGTTGGGGTTGGCCATTCGTGAGGGGATGGGGTTTTACCGTCTTGGCCGTCTGGACGGGTTGCGCGCCGAGGTGGCGGTGGCCCGTAAGGCGGGCGATCTGAAAACCGCGGGCAAAGCCACGGATCACCTGCTGGGGCTTTATAAATCCCGTCCTGACCTGCGCTGGGGTGCGGCCAATCTGGCCGAGCGTCGCGCCGAGGTTCTGGATGCCGATGCTTTGCTGAACTTGACCGAGGCCCAGCTTCTGGCCCCGCTGGATCTGGCCGCCCGCGCCGAGATAGAGGCCGCCGCCCGCCGTGTGGCGACCGTGACGGCGCTGGTGCCCTTGGCGCTTGCGGATGTGGCGGTGGCGCTTTTTGCGAACCTGTCGATGATCCGCAAGATCGCGGTGATCTATGGCGGGCGCTCGGGTACTTTGGGCAGTTTCAAGCTGTTGCGCCGCGTGTTCTCGCACCTGCTGGCCACGGGCGCGTTGGCGCTTGGGGATGACCTGATTGGATCGGTCGCGGGGGGCGGGGTGCTAAGCAAACTCTCGCGCCGCTTTGGCGAGGGCGTGGTGAACGGCGCATTGACCGCCCGTGTCGGCGTCGCCGCGATGGAGCTGTGCCGCCCGATGGCCTTCCACGCCCTGCCGCGCCCCAAGGTCTCTAACCTGATGAGCCGCGCCTTGAGCGGTGTGTTTGACGGTGTTTCATCGGCCATGACCAAGCCCCGCTAGGGGCTGGGGCAAAATCCTTGCATTGCATGGCTGGACCAAGCGCTCAACCGGGCGTATAACCTCGGATATGCGACAGCTATATGTGAAAACAATACGAATTAGCGGCCCGGCGATCTGATCCGTTCAGCCGCCGGGATGCCCTTTGCCGCCAGCCTTTGCGCGGTCTCGTTTTCGCCTGTCCCCCATCATTTTGATCCGTAAGGAAACGCCCATGTGCGCCGCCACGCCTGACTATAAAGACAGTGTTTTTCTGCCCGAAACCGAATTCCCCATGCGCGCAGGCCTGCCCATGCGAGAGCCGGAATGGCTTGCCCATTGGGAGAAAATCGGCATCTATGACCGCCTGCGCGAAAAGACCGGCCGCAAGCCCTTTACGCTGCATGATGGCCCTCCCTATGCCAACGGGCATCTGCATATCGGCCACGCGCTGAACAAGACCATCAAGGATATGATCGTGCGTTCGCATCAGATGATGGGCTTTGATGCGCGCTATGTGCCGGGCTGGGATTGTCACGGCCTGCCGATCGAATGGAAGATCGAGGAGCAGTACCGCGAAAAGGGTCTTGACAAGGATGACGTTGATACCGTCGCCTTCCGTCAGGAATGCCGCAATTTTGCCGCCGGTTGGGTGGACATCCAACGCGAGGAATTCAAGCGTTTGGGCGTTGCTGGCAATTGGGCCGACCCCTATTTGACCATGGATTTCCACGCCGAACGGGTGATCGCCGAGGAGTTTATGAAATTCCTGATGAACGGCTCGCTTTACCAAGGCTCCAAACCCGTCATGTGGTCGCCGGTTGAGAAAACCGCACTGGCCGAGGCAGAGGTGGAATATCACGATCACACCAGCCACACGATCTGGGTGCGGTTCAAGGTGGTCGGTGAAGATAGCCTGACAGTGGTGATCTGGACCACGACCCCTTGGACCATTCCGCAAAACCGTGCGGTCTGCTTTGGCCCCGGCATCGCTTATGGGCTATATGAGGTAACGGACGCACCGGAGAATTCTCAGGCAAAGGTCGGGGAGAAGATCATCCTTGGCGATGCGCTTGCCGCTTCGGTCTTTGCTGCCGCCAAGCTGGAAGAGGGCATGGTCACGCGCCTGCGCGATGTGTCGCCGGACGAGTTGAAGGGGATGACCCTTGCCCACCCGTTCCGCGGTGTCGAAGGTGCCGAGGGCGAGTGGGATTACAATGTGCCCATATTGCCGGGCGATCACGTGACCGATGATGCGGGTACGGGCTTTGTGCATACCGCGCCCAGCCACGGGGATGACGACTATCAGGTCGGGCTGAAATTCGGCCTGCCGATGACCTATAATGTTGAACCGGACGGCTCTTACCGCAAGGATCTGCCGATCTTTGGCGGTCAATCCATCATCAACTCCGATGGCAAAGACGGCCCCGCCAATGTTGAGGTGATCAAGCAACTGGCCTATGCGGGCGGCTTGCTGGCCAAGGGCAAGGTGAAACACTCTTATCCGCATTCGTGGCGCTCCAAAGCGCCGGTGATTTATCGCAACACGCCGCAGTGGTTTGTCGCGATCGACAAGACGTTGGACGATGGCATGGGGCAGAACGGCGATACCATCCGTAGCCGCGCGTTGACCTCTATCGACAAGCTGGTGAAATGGACGCCGCAAACCGGGCGCAACCGGCTGTATTCGATGATCGAGGCGCGGCCTGATTGGGTGCTGTCGCGGCAACGTGCTTGGGGTGTGCCGCTGACGTGTTTCATCAAACGCGGGGCGAAACCGACCGATACGGACTTCTTGCTGCGTGATGATGCGGTGAACCAGCGGATCTTGGCGGCGTTTGAGGCCGACGGCGCGGATGTTTGGTATGTGCAAGGGTTCAAGGAAAAAATCCTTGATGGCCTGCATGATCCCGAGGCCTATGATCAGATTTTTGATGTTTTGGATGTGTGGTTTGACAGTGGCTCCACCCATGCTTTTGTGCTGCGCGACCGCGCGGATGGTACAGAAGACGGGATTGCCGATGTTTACATGGAGGGCACTGACCAGCACCGCGGCTGGTTCCATTCCTCCTTGCTTCAGGCTTGCGGCACACTTGGCCGCGCGCCGTACCGCAACGTGGTAACACACGGCTTTACGCTGGATGAAAAGGGCATGAAGATGTCCAAATCCGTCGGCAATACCGTGGTACCAGAGGAAATCATCAAGCAATACGGCGCGGATATTTTGCGGCTGTGGGTGGCGCAGGCCGATTACACCGTGGATCAGCGCATCGGCAAGGAAATCCTGAAAGGCACGGCTGACAGCTATCGCCGTTTGCGCAATACGATGCGCTTTATGCTGGGCAATCTGGCGGGCTTTACCGATGCCGAACGGGTTGATGTCAAGGACATGCCAGAGCTGGAGCAATGGGTGCTGCACCGTTTGGCAGAACTGGATGTCGAGGTGCGCAAGGGCTATGGTGCGTTTGATTTCCAAGGCGTGTTCCAAAAGCTGTTCACCTTTGCCACGACAGACCTTTCGGCGGTGTTCTTTGACGTGCGCAAGGATGCACTTTATTGCGATGCGGCTGACAGTTTGCGCCGCCGGTCCGCACGCACAGTGCTGGATTTGCTGTTCCACCGTTTGACCACTTGGCTTGCGCCGATCCTGGTCTTCACGATGGAAGATGTCTGGCTCTCGCGCTTTCCGGGTGAAGGTAGCTCTGTCCATTTGCAGGACATGCCCGAGACGCCGAGTGATTGGCTCAACCCCGAGCTGGCGGCGAAATGGGTCGGACTGCGTGCGGCGCGCCGTGCCACGATTGCCGCCCTTGAGGTGCAGCGCAGCGCCAAGGTGATCGGTGCCAGCCTTGAGGCGGCCCCCGTGGTGCATGTTGAGGATGCTGATCTGCTTGCGGCGATGAAATCGGTCAATTTTGCGGAACTGAGCATCACCTCGGGCGTAAGCCTGACCGGCGATCCTGCACCTGCCGAGGCGTTCCGCCTGCCCGAAGTGCCGGGCGTGGCCGTGGTGTTTGAGATGGCACCGGGTGAAAAATGTGTGCGCTGTTGGCAGATCTTGCCTGATGTTGGCACCCATAAGCACCCCGGTACGTGCGCGCGTTGCAACGCGGCACTGGGCTGATTTCGGGGGGCGTTCGCGCCCCCTTTTCGCATATTGGCTGCAGCGCAAGGACCAAAGATGAAACAAGCGGTGTACCATTCCCCCTACGGCCCCTTTGCCTTGGTCGAGGAGGGCGGGCTTATCACCCGCATCGACTGGACTGCGCGGCGATCAGATCCGACGGCCATGTTGCGCGAGGCTTGCCGCCAGCTGGACCAGTATTTCGCCAAAGAGCGGCAGAGCTTTGATCTGCCACTGGATTTCGGCAGTGGCTTTCAAGAGGCGATGCGGCGGGCTTTAGCTGCGATCCCTTACGGTGAAACCCGCACTTACGGCGATTTGGCCAAGGCTTTGGGCCGTCCGGCGCAGGCGATCGGGCAGGCGTGCGGCGCCAATCCGATCCCGATTTTAATCCCCTGCCACCGGGTGCTTGGCGCAGGCGGGCTTGGCGGCTTTTCCGCGCCGGGGGGCGTGGAAACCAAGATCGCCCTGCTGAAACTCGAAGGGGCTGGCGGTTTCCTGATCTAGCGCCGCTCGGGGATGATCTGTTGCGCGATGCCCGCAAATGTCAGGTAAAGCGAGGTGATGATCAAGCCCCAGATCGCCCAGCTTTCGGGATGGAAATCCACCCAAGTTGCCCAACCGGCAAAGAAGGTCCAGCCCAAGGCCATCGACAGTGAAAGCGCGAACCAGCGCTGTGTCCGTGTCGGGTGGATGAACTTGAGGTTGGTGAACATCGCAACCGTCAGCGCAATCACAAAGGCCAGAATAATCCAATACCCCGGTTGTAGCGCAAACATCACCAAGACAAACATATTCCAGCAACCCGGAAAGCCTGCAAAGGAGTTATCCTTTGTTTTCATGCGGCTATCAACGAAATAGATCACCGAACCATAGGTGATAACGATGATGATAAGCCAGCCTGTCCAATCGGGCAGCAACCCCGACCGAAAGAGCGCAAAGGCGGGAATAAACACATAAGTCAGATAGTCGATAATCAGGTCCAGCAACACCCCGTCATAGGTGGGGTAATTGGTTTTTACATCATAGCGCCGCGCCAAAGGCCCGTCGATCCCGTCCACCACCAAGGCAACCACTAGCCACCAGAACATCAGGCTCCAGTTTTCATCCACCGCCGCCAGCATCGCCAACATTGCCAGAACGGCACCGGTTGCAGTGAACAGGTGCACGAAAAGAGCTTTAATTTTCAGAGACATATATATAATTTTTCCGGTGTTTTCTTGTGTCAGGCGCGGGGGTGTGCTTTTGCGTATACTTCCATCAGGCGGGCAGTATCAACCGCAGTATAGGCTTGGGTCGTGGAAAGTGATGCGTGGCCAAGCAATTCCTGAATGGTGCGCAAATCCCCGCCAGCACTGAGCAGATGTGTCGCAAAAGAGTGGCGCAGCGCATGCGGTGTTGCCGTGGCGGGCAGGCCAAGCCTTGCGCGCACCCGCTCCATCGCGCCGGAAATCAGCCGCGGGTTCAAGGCCCCGCCGCGTGCGCCCCTGAACAGCGGCGCATTGGGTGTAAGGTCATAGGGGCAAAGGGCGGCATAGGCTGCAACGGCCTTTTGCGCGGCGGGCAGAACGGGCACAAGGCGTTCCTTGCCGCCCTTACCGGTAATGCGCAACACACCCGGCAGCGGGGAGGCGGCCCCCGTCAGGCCCAAAGCCTCGGATATCCGCAGCCCGCAGCCGTAAAGCAGGGTTACAACGGCGGTATCGCGCGCGGCGATCCACTCCTCACGTGCGTCGTTGCCGACGGTTGCCAGCACATCCATGGCCGCGGTTTCCGCCAAGGGGCGCGGCAGCTTGCGCCGGAATTTCGGCGCGCGGGTGGACAGGGCGGCGGTTGCGTCAAGGTTCTCACGATCCGCAACCCAAGCGGTAAACCCTTTGACCGAGGATAGCGCACGCGCCAAGGACCGCGCCCCAACGCCGCGCCCTCGCTCATGTGCCATCCAGGCGCGCATATCGGATTGGGGCAGGGTGACAAGACCGGCCAACCCTTCGGTCCCGCCGCGATGCTGCGCCATGAAGGCCAGAAAGCCGCTCACATCTGCCGCATAGGCCGTGATCGTGTTTTCCGCAGCCCCGTTAAGCGCGCGCAGATGGGCCAGCCACTCCGCCATGGCCGCGCGGGCGGCGGGCGAAATGGCAAGGCTCATGACAGCCAGCGCCGCATTGTCCGCTCAAACACCCCGGCGAAAAATGCCAGAAGGTCGGTGCCTTGTGTGGGTTTGAACTGATGCGGGTCCTCGGCGCCCAGCACCAACATCCCCGGCAAACGCCCCGCGCCAAAATCCAGCCGCATCAGCGCCTCGGAGCGGATGCTCTCGGCCTGTTCGCCGTAAAGCGTGTCGGAGGCAATCAGGACCGGGCGCAAGGTCACGGGCCGCAGCGAGACATTGCGCCCGCCCGAGATATATTCCGCGATAAAGCCCGGCTCGGCGACATAAAGCACCTCGCCCAGCTTACGCAGTGCCGGATCATCCTTGCCCTGCACCGATTCCAGTACCAAACGCACGCTATCGACCCGCAGGGTTTGCATGACATCGGTGCCAAGGCTTTGCAAAAACTCTTCAAACCCCAAGGGGTCCAGCATTTGCAGAATGGCGCGATGCACCTGATTGGTGCCGGCAAGGTTTTCATAGGCGGCGGCAATCACCGAACGGTGGGTGTCTTCCAGCCGGTCCAGCCGACCCTCCAAGCGTTCCATCGCAATGCCGCGCAGGTCCACGATGTTCGATCCCATCGCGCGCTCATTCGCGGCAATCAGGGCGCGCATCACATCCTGATCGTCTAATAGCGTTTCCGGCGCCGCGAGGATGCGGTCGCGCATGTCCTGTTCAATCATACTGCTGCCTTATTGTTTTGGCGCATGTTATCAGCGCTTGCGCGCGATTTCGCGTGTTTTTTTAACCGCAGGGGAATTCAACGGGCGATTGGGGCAAATCTGCAATGCAAAAAGGCCGTGCGCCTGATGCACCCGGCCTTTGTCTGCAATTGCGTTGGTTCAGATGATCTTCTGGCCGGTCTTGGCCCAGTCTTTCATGAACTGGTCCAAGCCCTTTTCGGTCAGCACATGGTTTGCCAGCGATTTGATCACGCTTGGCGGGGCGGTCATCACATCGGCACCGACCAGCGCGCATTGCGTCACGTGGTTGGCCGTACGGATAGAGGCCGCAAGGATCTGCGTCTCAAACCCGTAGTTGTCATAGATCGCGCGGATGTCGGAAATCAGGTCCATCCCGTCAAGGTTGATATCGTCCAGACGCCCGATAAAGGGGCTGATAAAGGTCGCGCCTGCTTTGGCCGCCAGCAGCGCTTGGTTGGCCGAGAAGCACAGGGTCACATTGACCATATGGCCTTCATCCGAAAGCACCTTACAGGTTTTCAGCCCGTCCCATGTCAGCGGAACCTTGACCGCGATATTGGGCGCGATTTCGGCCAGTTTGCGGCCCTCGGCGATCATCTCGTCGGCTTTGAGCGCAACAACCTCGGCCGAGACGGGGCCAGAGACAAAGCTGCAAATCTCTTTGGTGACTTCCAGAATGTCGCGGCCTGATTTGAGGATCAGCGAGGGGTTGGTGGTCACACCATCCACCATGCCCAGATCATTGAGTTCGCGGATTGCATCCACATCGGCGGTATCGACAAAGAATTTCATGGCAGGTGTCCTTTGGGTGTTACAGCTTGGCTTGTGGGTGTATTAGCGCAAAGCAAGAGCCGAAGAAAGGGCAAGGCGTGGAGTGGCAAGCAGGCGAAGTGATCGGCGTTGCCGTGACCGAGAATTTCGGTCGCGGTCTTGGCCCAGTGCTGGATTACCGCGCGCCCGAGGGCGGTTGCGCTTTGGGTGATTTTCTGGAGCTGCCGCTGGGCCCGCGCAAGATTTTGGGCGTGGTCTGGGGGGCGGGCATGGGGGGGATTGACCCCGCGAAATTGCGCGCCGCCTACCGCGTGCTGGATGTGCCGCCGATGCGCGATGAGATGCGCGCCTTTCTGACCCGCGCCGCCGATTACACGCTGACGCCCTTGTCGGCGATGCTGCGCCTTGCCACCCGCGCGCCGGGGCTGGACAGCCCGCCGTCCACCCACCGCGTCTACCGATTGGGTGTGGGCGAACCCGCCCGCGCCACCGATGCCCGCACCAAGGTGCTGGAGGTGCTGCGCGACTATGGCGGGCTGGCGTTCACGCTGAAGGAGTTGGCCGATCAGGCGGGGGTGACGCCTTCGGTCATCAAGGGTTTGGTGAAATCGGGGGTGGTGCTGGAAGAGGACGCCCCCCGCGATCTGCCCTATCCCCGCCTTGATCCCGACGCGATGGTGGTACGGCTGGCAGGTGATCAGATCACGGCGGGGGATGCTTTGGTCGCATCAGTGGCGATGGGGGGCTATTCCGCGACATTGCTTAAGGGCGTGACGGGATCGGGCAAGACAGAGGTCTATCTTGAGGCGGTTGCCGAATGTCTGCGCCAAGGGCGGCAGGCCTTGGTGTTGCTGCCGGAAATCGCGCTGACGTCGGAATTCATCAATCGGGTTGAGACCCGCTTTGGCGCGCGCCCTGCGGAATGGCATTCCGGCGTGACGATGACCGAACGGCGGCGGCTGTGGCGGATGACGGCCAATGGCGGGGCGCAATTTGTGGCGGGGGCGCGCTCGGCACTGTTCCTGCCGTTTCAGGATCTGGGCCTGATCGTGGTGGATGAGGAACACGACAGTTCCTACAAGCAAGAGGAGGGCGTGTTGTATAACGCCCGCGATATGGCCGTTTTGCGCGCGGCGATTGCGGGGGCTGCGATTGTGCTGGCCTCGGCCACGCCCTCGCTGGAATCATGGGTCAATGCGAAAACGGGCAAGTATGGACGGCTTGATCTGGGGGCGCGCTTTGGCGTGGCGGAGATGCCGGATATGCGGGCGATTGATATGCGCGCCGAAAAGCTGCCCTCGAACCGCTGGATTTCCCCGACGTTGGAGCGGGCGGTCAAAGCGCGGGTGGCGGCGGGGGAACAATCGCTGATTTTCCTCAACCGGCGCGGCTATGCCCCCGTGACCCTGTGCAGGGCATGTGGTGAGCAGGTCGGCTGCACCGATTGCGATGCGCGAATGGTAGAGCACCGGTTCCAGAACCGCTTGATGTGCCACCAATGCGGCGCGACACGCCCGATGCCTGATGTTTGCCCCTCCTGCCAAGTTGCCGGCAAGATGGCGCCGGTGGGGCCGGGGGTGGAACGTCTGGCCGAAGAGGTTATCGGCCTATTCCCCGAGGCGCGCGTGGCGGTGCTGTCATCTGATTTGTTCGGTTCCGCCCGCGCGCTGAAGGAGCAGATTGAGGCGATTGCCGCAGGGGCTGCCGATATCATCATCGGCACACAGATCGTGGCCAAGGGGCATAACTTTCCGCTGCTGACGCTGGTGGGGGTGATCGATGCCGATCTTGGGCTGACCGGATCGGATTTGCGCGCGGCAGAACGCACGTTCCAATTGATGCGGCAGGTCGCGGGGCGGGCAGGGCGTGCGGATAAACCCGGCGTTGCGATGATGCAGACCTTTCAGCCCGAACACCCCGTGATCCGCGCTATTCTGGGCGGCGATGAAGAGGCCTTCTGGGAGGCAGAGGCCGAAGAGCGCCGCGTGGCTGGTGTGCCCCCCTATGGGCGTATGGCGGGGATTATCCTGTCGGGGCCAGAGGTAGGGCCGGTGTTTGATGTCGGCGCGGATCTGGCACGCCGCGACGTGCCGTTGCGCAAGATCGGCGCGCAGGTGTTCGGCCCTGCGCCTGCGCCCATCGCCCGCGTGCGCGGACGGCATCGGGTGCGCTTGTTGGTCAAGGCTGAGAAAAACGCCCCCCTACAGGCCGCCATATCGGAGTGGATCGCGCAGGTACGCTTGCCCAATAACGTGCGGCTTGCGGTGGATATCGACCCGCAGAGCTTCCTATAGGGCCTATACCGGAATGCTGTGCTGCGGGCCGTCGAAACGCGCGTGATAGGCGTGGATCCGGCGCATGATCAGCAAATGTTCCAGCGTGTTGCGCAAGAACGATCCCCGCGTTGCGTTGTTTGGCGGGGCGATGGTGCCCAGCAGCCCGCAATCGGGGAAATACCGGTCAAGATAGGGGCGCAGCATTTCCAGATAGCGCGGCGGGCAAATGCCGTCGGGGTCAACCCAAGGCTTGGCCGCCCCCGCAAAATGGGAAATGCGCAGCGGGATCGTCAGCCCGAACAAAGGCCGCTTGCCCACCCATTGCCAGTTCCAGACGGGGCTTAACTCTGTCCACTTGCCATGAAGCGCGATGTTGAGCAGGGATTGGTCGTGGTGCACCACGGCGTCCGGCTGCGTTTCGGCAAGCTGCAGGCAGGTCTCCAACAGCTTGTCATCGCGGAATTTTGCCGTATTGAGCATCAACACCCCGCTGTTGAAATAGGGGGCGGGGGCAAGCCCTGCGCGCCGGAAATCGCGGATGTGTTTTGTGGGGCGCAGCCATTGTTGCATATCACGCACGGCGGCCACCGCACGGCCATGCATATCGACCGTAAAGAGATCGGTCAGATCGCCCCCCTCCAGCATCATATCGGAATCGAGATAGAGGATTTTGGCATAGGTATCGCCCAAAAGATCGGGCAACCACAGCCGCAAATAGGCACTGACAGGCAGGTGCCCAGATTTTTGCTTGGCAAGCGCCGGCCCCGTGTCCAGATGCAGGAACTTCACGCCCTTTGCCGCCAGATCGGCCGGTATCTCCAGCTCTTCCGAGGAACAGATGCAGATATCAAACGGCGCATGCGGGTTCTGGTTGGCAATCTGGTCCGCCAGAAAGCAACTGATCGGCAGGTAGTTCCTGTCACAGCACAGGGCGATGGCATTCCTCACGCGTAACGCTCCGCCGTCAGCCCGTCGAGCGAGATTTCGGGCGTTTTGCCCATGACCACATCGGCTACGGCGCGGCTTGATCCGCAGGCCATCGTCCAGCCCAAAGTCCCGTGCCCGGTATTGAGGAACAGATTGTCATATTTGCTTGCCCCCATCACAGGCGGGCCGTCGGGGGTCATGGGGCGCAGACCTGTCCAGCCTTCGGCCTTGGCCAAATCCCCGCCGTGCGGGAACAGGTCACTGATGACATGGCGCACGGTGTCGGTGGCATGGGGACCAAGACGGTTGGAATAGCCCGCGATCTCGGCGGTGCCTGCAACGCGGATACGGTCGCCCAAGCGGGTGATGGCGACCTTGTGGGTCTCGTCCATGATGGTCGATTGCGGGGCAAAGGCATCATCGGTGACGGGCAATGTGACGGAATACCCTTTGACCGGATAGACTGGCAGCTTGATGCCGATAGGGTTGAGAACCCCGGGGCCGTAGCTGCCAAGGGTGCAGACATAGGCATCCCCCGTAATCCGCCCCGCCAGCTCGACATCCACCCCCGCAACGCGCCCGTTCTCGATGGCGATGCCGCGGATATGCTGGCCATATTGGAAATCGACCCCCATCTCGACACATTTTTGCGCCAGCGCCGAGGTGAACATCTGGCAATCGCCGGTCCGGTCGGCCTTCAACTGCAAGCCGCCAACGAATTTTTGGCGCACCTCGGCCAGTGCCGGTTCCGCCTTAATGCAGGCATCGGGATCAAGCACCTCGAAGGGGCTGTCATATTCGGCAAGGATATCCTGATCGGCCTTGGAGTCCTTGAGCTGTTTTGCGGTACGAAAAAGCTGCAATGTGCCCTGTGCGCGGCCGTCGTACTGGATGCCGGTCTCGGCGATCAGATCGGGCATCACATCGCGCGAGTAGCTGGAGACGCGCACCATGCGGCTTTTGTTGATGCGGTAGCTTTCCTCGTTGCAGTTGCGCAGCATCGAGTAGCACCATTTCCACATCGTCGGGCTGATCAGCGGCCAGATGAACAGGGGGCGGCGCTTCATGAACAGCCATTTCACGGCTTTTACGGGGATGCCGGGCGCGGCCCAAGGGGAGCTCATGCCATAAGAAAGCTGACCTGCGTTGGCGAAACTTGTTTCCAGTGCCGGTCCGGTCTGGCGGTCCAGAATTGTGACCTCAGCGCCTTGTTTCGCAAGATAATACGCGGTGGTGACGCCGATTACGCCCGCACCCATCACGACGACTTTCATTTTGTTTTTCCCTGCTTACCCGATTCATTCAGGAAACCATGCACGCTTGCGCAGGGCAACTCAAGCGCCTCTCACGCCAAAGCGTGCCGACCTGACTGATCGATTACGAAATCGGTAAGCATCGCCCCGATCCACATGCAAAAAAGCGCGAGCCAGGCCGTTCCGGCCAGAATGGAGGTGCCGGTAACGCCCGCGCCAATCGCACAGCCCCCTGCAAGCATCGCGCCAAAGCCCATCAAGACCGCACCGATCATCGCACGGCGCATATTGCCTGCGGTGTCGAAGCCCTCGAATTTAAGCTCCCGCCCCCAAAGGGCGGCCAGAAAGGCCCCGATGAAAACGCCGGGGATGAGGCCGATGTCGAATTCCAGCACCGGATTCGGCATCAGGAAAAACATCAGCGTATTGGCCGACGGCCCCGAGAATGTGGCGGAGTTGATGGAGACCGGCTCAAACGCGACCTGCGCCAGCGAGAAAGTCAGCACCCAGCCAACCGCCACCGCAAACCCCACGCCCGAGGCAAAGACCAGCGTGCGGTAGGATATTTTGTTGCGCAAGGACACGACAAGCGCGAGGATCGCAAGGGCGATGCCCACGACCAGCCCGGCCTCATCGGGCAGGCGCAGCATCGCCGCAAGGTCCACATTGCGCCCGCCGGGTGTCACCCAAAGCCGCGCAAGGTAATCACGCAAAGGCGCAAGCCAGCCATGCAGGCTCATCTGCGCGACGACGGCAAAGATCAGGCCCGACACGATGGACCGCAGGTTGCCCGTGGCCGCCAACACCAAAAGCCGCCCCGAACAGCCGCGCGCCAGCACCATGCCCACGCCAAACAAAAGCCCGCCGATAATCGCCCCTGACCAAGTGCCGGGAACCGCCATCATCCGTGCATCGGCACTGTTGAACAGGCCCAGCCATTGCGCGCCTTGCACCCAGACCAGCGCCGTTGAAAACGTCAGCAACCAAACCGCCACACGGTCGCCCATCCGGCCGCGTGCAAATTCCACCGTTGCGGCGCGCAGGCAAAACCTGCTGCGCTGGGCCGCGACACCGAAAATCAGACCTGTAATCAGGCCAAAAAGCGCGGCGGTCGGCGCTTCTCCGATATGGTCGATCAGGGGGATGAGATCCATTCCACTCTCCATAGTGATGGGATCATATCGTGGTATCTGAATGCTTATACATTGATTCAGATCACATTGGTAGATTTTCGCAGTGGCTTTCAGCAATGGATTGTGGCTAATGCTGCGATATGTCGATGCGAATGATGCCCCTTGCCGATACCCTTGGCCTGCCATTCTGGCGGAGGCCTGTGTTTTTGCTCTGCCTGATGGCGGCGGCGATGCCGATTTCCTTTGCCACATGGTCCGCGCTGTTGAACAACTTTGTGATCGAGGCGGCTGGATTTACCGGGGTAGAGATCGGCTGGCTCCATACCGTGCGCGAAATCCCGGGGTTCTTGGCCGTGGGCGTGATCGCCGTGCTTTTGGTGATGCGCGAACAGGTTTTGGCGCTGGTGGCCTTGCTGCTTTTGGGGGTGGCGACGGCGATTACGGCATGGTTTCCCAGCTTTGGCGGCTTGCTGTTTGTCACCTTGCTGTCGTCAATCGGGTTTCACTATTTTGAGACGGTGAACCAAAGCCTGCAATTGCAATGGATTGACAAAAAACGCGCGCCGCAGGTTATCGGCTGGATTGTCGCGGTGGGGTCGGGGGCGTCATTGGTTGCCTACGGGCTGATCGTGTTGACGTGGAAGCTTTTTGACCTGTCTTATGATACGGTGTTCATGACCGCAGGCTTGGTGACAATCGCGATTGCGTTTTACGCGATCCTTGCCTTCCCGCAGTTTGAGGCACCGCACCCGCAAAACAAACGTATGGTGCTGCGCAGGCGCTATTGGCTGTATTATCTAATGCAGTTCATGTCGGGCGCGCGGCGGCAGATTTTCGTGGTTTTTGCCGCCTTCATGATGGTTGAACGTTTCGGCATGGATGTGCAGGCGCTGACGGCGCTGTTCTTGATCAATTACATGGCGAATATGGTGATCGCACCGCTGATCGGTCGCTGGATTGGCCGCTTTGGTGAGCGGCGGATGCTGATATTGGAATATGCGGGGCTGACGGCGGTATTCGTGGCCTACGGCTGCCTTTATGTCTTTGAGTGGGATTGGCATGTGGCCGCAACGCTTTATGTGATCAATCACCTGTTTTTCTCGATGGCCTTTGCGATCAAGACCTACTTCCAGAAAATCGCGGATCCGGCCGATATTGCGCCCACGGCGGCGGTCGCCTTTACCATCAACCATATCGCTGCGGTGTTCTTGCCGGCGGGGCTGGGGTACCTTTGGGTGATCTCGCCAAAGTCGGTCTTTGTGCTGGCGGCGGCGATGGCGCTTCTGTCGCTGTTGTTGTCATTACTGATCCCGCGCCACCCTGAGCCGGGGAATGAGACGATTTTTGCCGCGCGCCGCGTGGTTCCGGGGTCTGCGGGCAAGCTCTCGGCTTGACGCGGCGCGGTGCGGGGGCTAGGCCGCATCCATCAAAACATGAGGTTCCAGCATGCCCACCTATACCGCTTTGACTACCCTCGAAGGCCAGGATGCCGCCGAAGCGCTTGCCGAAGCGATGGAGCGGATGGAGCCGGAACCAACGGGCGTTGGCGTTTTCGAGATCGAAGACGACAGCGGGCTGTGGGAAGTGGGCGCCTATTTCCTTGAGGCCCCGAATGAGGTCACGCTGGAACTGCTTTCCGTGGCCTTTGACGCCAAGCCTTTCGCGCTTTCGGAACTGCCGGAAATTGACTGGGTCGCCCATGTCCGTCGCGAATTGGCCCCTGTTGAGGCTGGCCGGTTCTTTGTTTACGGCAGCCATGATGCGGATAAGGTCCCAACCGGGGCAAATCGCATTCCCCTGCAGATCGAGGCGACAGTGGCCTTTGGCACCGGCCACCACGGCACCACGCTGGGCTGTTTGCGCGCCTTTGACCGGCTGCTGGATCAGGGCTTTGCCCCTGCGCGTGTGGCGGATATCGGCTGTGGTACCGCCGTGCTGGCGCTGGCGGCGGCACGGGTTTTGCCTGATGCGCTGATCATCGCCTCTGATATTGATCAGGTTGCCGTGGATGTTGCCCGCGCCAATATGGAGATTAACGGGCTGGAAGGCCGCGTGGAGTGCTTTGAGGCCGCCGGTTTCGACCACCCCCGCCTGCGAGAGGCTGCTCCCTTCGATCTGGTTTTCGCCAATATCCTGAAGGGTCCGCTGGTGGAATTGGCGCCCGATATGGCCAAAAATATCGCGCAAGACGGGCTTTGCATCCTGTCGGGCTTGCTGGTGGTACAAGCCGAGTCGATTGAGGCGGCCTATCACGCGCAGGGCTTTGTTTCCGTTGCCCGCGAGGATCTTGGAGAATGGTCCGCATTGGTTCTGCGGCGTAGTTAATGCGCCGTTAAAAATACAGTTTAGGTTCAATTTTCTCTAAATTCGTCCCAGTTTTGCCTCAATATTCCGATTAACTGTCGGGATAGTAGGTTTAACTCGGGGTATGGTATGTATGATCCGAATATTCAGGATTTTTATGAGCGTGTTGGCCGCTTGAACAAGGCCCATGCGCGGGGTCTGGGCTTTGAAGCCGAAGGCCTGCGCGGGCGGTCGTATTACCGCCGGCCCAAACGCATCTCGGTTCTGCGGCCGCTCTTGTTGCTGGTGTTTCTGGCCGCTGTCGGGTTTGGCCTCAAAGGCACGGCCTATCACGTTCTGGGCCCGCATGCCTTTGCAGAACGGGTGGCAAGCCTGCAAGTGGATGAGGCGGTTTCCGGGAGGTTCCTATCGGCCGACCCTGTAACGCAATGGGTGGCAAGAGCCATTGAGCGGGCAATGACGCTGCGCGGATAAGGCCTGCGTTTTTCACGTTTCGCAATTAAAAAGGCCGCTCTCCAATTTGGGAGGCGGCCTTTTTGGTCTTATATGGTGTTGAGGTTGGGGGGCTTGCCCTCTCTCTCAAAATCAAAAGCTCGTCTGACGGGCGATTCCAGCAATATCGCCACGGGTCAGGCCGATATCGTCAAGTTCACGGTCCGAAAGCTTGTTCAACGAGTTGCGTGTGACGCGGGCGTCGTTCCAAGCGATGACGTTGGCAGAGATATTGCTGATGAAGCGAATAAAGCTGTAGGTCGAGATGGCGCCGAATGGGGCAGTGCGGGTCGTCTGATAAGCGGACATTGTTCAATTCCTTATTTATATTCTGCTGAATAAATCAGCGTGTGTTCCGATACGCTTCAAATAGGGGTGCTGCAGGCGCAAAGCAATGCGTCGAATTGGCATGGCCGTGATGCAATCCCTGCATGGCTGATTACCGCAGTTTTACCTTATTTATAAGGATCAAACCGAAATTGGTGTGTTCGGCCTGAAAAATGACTGCATACCGTGCACTTGCAGCATCCCTGCGGCAGATGTTTCGTCGTGGCGCAAAGCGCTTGGCGGGTGTTCCCTTTTCGTGCTATCCGCGTTTTAACGATAAAAGAGGGGCGTTTATGCGGGTAATGGGCATTGATCCGGGGTTGCGTAACCTTGGCTGGGGCGTGATCGACGTTGCGGGCTCACGGTTGAGCCATGTCGCAAACGGTATTTGTCACTCGGCGCCGGGCGAAGGGGTGGGCGATCTGGCCGCAAGGCTGCTGAGTTTGCACAGCCAGTTGACGGAGGTGATACGCCAATATGCGCCCGATGCGGCAGCGGTGGAAAATACCTTTGTGAACAAAGATGCGGTTGCCACGCTCAAGTTGGGGCAGGCGCGGGGGATTGCCCTTTTGGTGCCGGCGCAATTCGGGTTGGTGGTTGGCGAATACGCCCCCAATGCGGTAAAGAAGACCGTGGTCGGCGTGGGTCATGCCGCCAAGGCGCAGATCGACCATATGGTGCGCATCCATCTGCCGGGGGTAGAGATCAACGGGCCGGATGCTGCCGATGCTTTGGCGATTGCGATTTGTCATTCGCATCATGTGCAATCGGCGGGGCGGTTGAATGCGGCATTGAAAAGGGCAGCGGGATGATTGGCAAAATTGCAGGACGGCTGGAGTATCGCGGAACGGATCACGTTTTGGTCGATGTGCGCGGTGTTGGCTATATCGTCCATGTCTCGGACCGCACTTTGGCGTCGATGCCTGCGGTCGGGGGCGCTGTGGCGCTGTTCACAGAATTGCTGGTGCGCGAGGATCTGCTGCAACTGTTCGGCTTTCCGACCATGCTGGAAAAGGAATGGCATCGCCTTTTGGTGACGGTGCAAGGGGTGGGCGCCAAGGCGGCGATGGCGATCTTGGGCACCTTGGGACCAGAGGGCGTTGCCCGCGCGATTGCCTTGGGCGATGCCAAGGCCATTCAGGCCGCCCCCGGTGTCGGGCCAAAGATCGCGCAACGCGTGGTATTAGAGCTGAAATCCAAAGCGCCCGCAGTAATGGCGATGGGCGCGAACCCTGCAAGCACGGCCGGCGCGGTTGAAGATGATGTGATAGAGCCGACATCCGCCCCTAAAAAAGCCGCCAAGCCGGATAATTCCGCAGCTGCTGGCCGTGCGGCAGCGAATGCCGAGGCGCTTTCGGCCTTGATTAATCTGGGCTATGCACATGGCGATGCGGCGCAAGCGGTGGCGCAGGCGGCGGGTGAAAATCCCGATGCTGTGACGGGCACGTTGATCCGGGCCGCGCTCAAGCTGCTGGCCCCGAAAGGATAAGCGATGCAACCGGACCCGACCCTGCGCCCCGAGGGCTTGCCTGATGATGCCGACCGCGCGCTGCGTCCGCAGGTGCTGGAGGAATTCGTGGGCCAAGCCGAGGCCCGCGCCAACCTGCGTGTCTTTATTGAAAGCGCCAAGATCCGCGCCGAGGCGATGGACCACACGCTGTTCTACGGTCCCCCCGGCTTGGGTAAAACCACGCTGGCACAGATCATGGCGCGGGAATTGGGCGTGGGTTTTCGCATGACCTCGGGGCCGGTTTTGGCCAAGGCTGGCGATCTGGCGGCGATCCTGACCAATCTTGAACCCAATGATGTGCTGTTTATCGATGAGATTCATCGTCTCTCGCCTGTGGTCGAAGAGGTGCTCTACCCCGCGATGGAGGATTTCGCGCTTGATCTGGTGATCGGTGAAGGGCCTGCCGCGCGCACGGTGCGGATTGATCTGCAACCCTTCACGCTGGTGGGCGCGACCACGCGGCTTGGGCTGTTGACGACCCCTTTGCGCGATCGTTTCGGCATCCCGACGCGGCTGGTGTTTTATACCGAGGATGAGCTGGACCTGATCGTGACACGCGGTGCGCGCTTGATGGGTATCCCGTCAGACCCCGAGGGCACGCGCGAGATTGCCAAACGCGCGCGCGGCACGCCGCGTATTGCGGGGCGTTTGCTGCGCCGTGTGGTCGATTTTGTGCTGGTCGAGGGCGACGGCCGCCTGACGCGGGCTATTGCCGACCGTGCATTGACGCGGCTGGGGGTTGATCATATTGGCCTCGATGGCGCCGACCGCCGCTATATGATGCTGTTGGCCGAACATTACAGTGGCGGGCCGGTTGGGGTGGAAACCATCGCCGCCGCGCTATCGGAGGCGCGCGACGCGCTAGAAGAGGTGATCGAGCCGTTCTTGTTGCAACAGGGCCTTTTGCAGCGCACCCCGCGCGGGCGGATGCTGGCCCCGCGCGCATGGCGGCATCTGGGGTTGGAGGCCCCCCGCCCACCGGGGCAGGCCGATATGTTTGAGGAAAAGTAGCGGTGCAGGAAACACAAGGGCAAACCATGCAGGCCAGCGAGATCGAGGCAATGTTCACCCGAGGCACGGGCGATTATGTCTTTGCGCGCTGGGAACGGCCAATTGTGCCGGTGGTCTTTGGCGTCGATGATGCAACCCTGACCGTGGTCAAAGGCGCGGTAGAGGCGGTCGTGGCCCTTGCCGACCATAAGATGGCCGAGACCGACCCCGAGCTGGGCGCCAATCTGATGTTCTTCTTCTTTAGCGACTGGGCAGAGTTGCGCGCGGTGCCGCGCTTGGGGGAGATGATCCCCGATCTTGATGCCCTGACCCATCGGCTGGAGGCGGCGGGTGCGAACCAATACCGCGCCTTCCGGTTTGAGGCGAATGGCGCGATCAAGGCTGCCTTTGTTTTCCTGCGCATGGACGATGAGCTTTCCGCGCTGCCTGCCGAGGTGCTTGCGCTGAACCAGGCGGTTCAGGTGGTTTTGCTTTGGTCGGATAAGGCCTTTACGGCGCGCTCTCCCCTAGCGCGGGCGGGGGAGGCAGTGGTGCTGCGCCCGGATGTCGGGGATCTGATCCGCGCGGGCTATGATCGGGTGATGCCTGTTGCGGCAGGTGATCCCAGCCACGCCTTGCGTTTGGCCGCCCGGCTGGCGGTGAACGGGGGCGCGGGTGCATAGGTTTGATCTGCGTGTCTATTATGAGGATACCGACCTTGCGGGCATCGTCTATTATGCGAATTACCTGAAGTTCATCGAGCGGGCGCGTAGCGAATGGGTGCGCAGCCTCGGGGTGGATCAGGCCGCTTTACGCGCTAATGAGGGCATCGTCTTTGCCGTGCGCCATCTGACGGCGGAATACCTGCGCCCGGCGGTTTATGATGATCTGCTGGAGGTGCACACGACCATGACCGAGATCACCGGCGCGCGCATCCGCCTTGCGCAATCTGTCTGGCGCGGGGATGCGCTGTTGTTCGAGGCCGGGGTGACATTGGTCTGCCTGACGCTTGCAGGGCGGGCTGCGCGGATCCCGGCGGCGGCGCGGGAGGCGTTAACGGGAACGTGACGTAATACTGGCGGGATATTGCGCGGTTTTGCGATGATCTATTGGCATCTGTCGTCAAAGTCGGCTAGAATCAAAAAACATCAAGGGTCGGCAAACGGCCCATAAATAAAGAGCAGGCGATATGGAAACGGAAACCCTTGCGGCGGCGCAGGAGATCGACTTCTCGTTGATCGCGCTGTTTGCGCGCGCGACCCTCACAGTTAAACTTGTTATGATGATGCTGTTGTTCATGTCCTTTTGGTCATGGGCGATTGCCATTCGCAAACATATCGCCTTTCGCCTTGCGCGGCGCGAGGCCGGCATCTTTGATCAGGCGTTCTGGTCGGGTGAGCCTTTGGACGATCTGTTTGAAAAAGTCGGGCCAGAGCCTCAGGGCGCATCGGAGAAAATCTTTGCCGCGGGTATGCTGGAATGGCGGCGCAGCCACCGTGATGATGGCGGCTTGATTGCCGGCGCGCAGGCGCGGATCGATCGTAGCATGGATGTGGCGATTGCCAAGCAAAGTGAGCGGCTTAACCGTGGGTTGTCATTTTTGGCAACCACTGGCTCTACCGCGCCGTTTATCGGGCTGTTCGGCACGGTTTGGGGCATCAAGCACGCGTTTGAACAAATCGCAATCAGCCAGAACACCAACCTTGCTGTTGTGGCCCCCGGTATTGCCGAGGCGCTTTTGGCCACGGGGATCGGGCTTTTTGCCGCTATTCCGGCGGTGGTGTTTTACAACAAGCTGAATGCTGATAGCGAACATATCATTGGCGGCTATGAAGCTTTTGCGGATGAATTCGCCACCATCCTGTCGCGCCAGTTGGACGCCTGAACCATGGGTGCCGGCGTGCAGCAAAAAACCGGAGGGCGACGCGGGCGTCGGCGGGGCAAATCCGCCGCGATGTCCGAGATCAACGTCACTCCTTTCGTGGATGTGATGTTGGTGCTGCTAATCATCTTTATGGTGGCGGCACCCATGCTGACCGTGGGTGTGCCGATTGAGCTGCCGAAAACTGCAGCCAGCGCCTTGCCGACCGAGCAAGAGGAACCCTTGGCCGTGACGCTGACCGCCGATGGCCGCATTCTGATCCAGTCGCAAGAGGTCGCGGACGGTGAGCTGATCCCGAAACTGCGGGCTGTCGCGTCAGAGCGGACCAGCGACAAGATCTTTTTGCGGGCCGACGGCTCTATTCCTTATTCGCGCGTGGCGCAGGTGATGGGCGCGCTTAATTCCGGCGGCTTTCGCAATATCGGGCTGGTCACAGATACCGATGGTCCCTCCTTTGGCGCAAGCGGCGGCTAGGCTGACGTGATGGACAGAGGTGTTCTTTTTTCAGGTCTGGGGCATGTGGGCCTGATCGCGTGGGTGTTCATCGGCGGGTTCTTTATCCGGCATGACAACGCGCAAGAGGTCGCGATGACCGAAGTGTCGCTGATCACCAGCGCGGAATTTGATGCGATGCAGGCCGCGGCGCCGCAGGCCCCCGAACCTGCGGCACCAGCGCCCGACCCAATCCCGGAGCCCGAGGTGGAAGAGGTCGCCCCCGAGGCCGTGCCGCAATTGCCCGATGAGCAAACGCCCGGCCCGATTGATCTTGAGGAGCCGCCCGTTCTGGCGCCCACCATCAACGACCGTCCGCGCCCCAAGCCCGCACCGCGTGTGGCCCCCGTCCCAACTGAGGCGCCGGCCCCCGATGCGATCCCCGATCCGGTGGCAACCCCGGCGGTAACGCCCGAAGCTGCCCCCGAGGCGCAGGTGGTCGAAGAGGACGTGCCCGAAGCCGCCCCCGAAGAGGCCGGAACCGAGCTTGCAACCGAGGCCAATAAGGCCGAACCGCTTGCGCCTTCCCGCTCCTCCCGTCCGCGGCCAAAACCTGCGCGGCGCGCCGAAACCACGCCCGAGGAGGTGCCGGACGCCGCCCCGCAAACAACCCAAGCCACGCGTGATGCCATCGCCGAGGCGCTCGCCGCCGCGACGGCTGCAACCAGCACCGCTGGCGCATCCGATACCGCAGCGCCAAGCGGCCCGCCGATGACCTCGGGTGAAAAGGATGCGCTGCGGGTGGCCGTGCAAGCGTGTTGGAACGTCGGCTCTTTGTCGTCCGAGGCGTTGATGGTCACGGTGACGGTTGCCGTTAGTCTCGGTCCGGACGGCAAGCCGGATGCAGGCTCTGTCGCGATGACTGAATATGAAGGCGGATCGCAAACTGCTGCGCGTCAGGCCTTTGAGGCGGCGCGGCGCGCGGTAATCCGCTGCGGGGCCAATGGTTTTAACCTTCCCGCTGACAAATATGAAGAATGGCGTAATCTGGAACTGGTATTCAACCCGGAGAGAATGAGGATCAAATGACCTATCACCGCCCCTTCGGCCTGATCTTTGCGCTTGCCCTATGCGTGGGCTTTGCCGCCCCCGCCGTGGCGCAAAACGGCCCGCTTCGTCTTGAAATCACCGAGGGCGTGATTGAGCCTTTGCCTTTCGCCGTGCCTGACTTTGTCGCCGAAAACGGCGCGGCCGCTGATCACGCGAAAAACATCGCGCGGGTGGTTGCCTCTGATCTGGCGGGCACCGGTTTGTTCCGGGAAATTCCGGCCAGCGCGCATGTGGGTCGTGTCGACAGCTTTGATGCGCCGGTATCGTATCCTGATTGGAAGGCGATCAATGCGCAGGCCCTGATCACCGGGGCTATCAGCGCCAGCGGCGACCGGATTGTGGTGAAGTTCCGCCTGTTTGATATTTATTCCGGCCAGAAAATGGGCGAGGGTCTGCAATTTGCCGGCACCCCGCAAAGCTGGCGGCGGATGGCGCATAAGGTGGCCGATGCGGTTTACAGCCGGATTACGGGCGAAGGCGGCTACTTCGACAGCCGCGTTGTTTATGTCGCTGAATCCGGCCCCAAGAACGAGCGTGCCAAGCGATTGGCAGTGATGGATTATGATGGCGCGAATGTGCAATTCCTGACCGACAGTCGCTCTTTGGTGATTGCACCGCGCTTTAGCCCGACGGGTGACCGGATTTTGTACACTTCCTATCTCTCGGGTTTTCCAAAGATTTATCTGATGGATGTGGCATCGGTGCAGGCGCGTGTCTTGGGCGATCAACCCGGCACCATGACCTTTGCGCCGCGCTTTGCCCCTGACGGGCGGACGGTGGTTTATAGTCTGGAACAGGGCGGCAATAGCGACCTTTACACCGTGGATACGGCATCCGGTGCCTCCACGCGGTTGACCAATGCGCCTTCTATTGAAACGGCACCCGATTACAGCCCTGATGGCAGCCGCATTGTGTTTGAAAGCGACCGTTCCGGCACACAGCAGATCTATTTGATGCCTGCGGGCGGCGGCGAGGCACGGCGGATCTCTAACGGGCCGGGCCGCTATTCCACCCCGGTATGGAGCCCGCGCGGCGATATGATCGCCTTTACCAAACAGCATCAGGGCCGTTTCCATATTGGGGTGATGCGGGTGGACGGTTCCGAGGAACGCTTGCTGACGGCCTCTTTCCTGGACGAGGGTCCGACATGGTCGCCCAATGGCCGCGTGATCATGTTTTCGCGCGAAACCTCGGGGGCGGCGGGGCAATCGTCGCTTTATTCGGTGGATATTACGGGGCGGAACCTGCGGCCGGTGCCAATTAACGGCGCTGCATCGGACCCGTCATGGTCGCCCCTGCTGCCATAAAAATTTGAAGATTGCCCGATTCACAGGGCGGTTGAAACCTGTTACTCTGGCCCCAATCGGGCCAATAAACAAAGGACGAACAGATGTCTTATCTAACAAAAGCGGCACTTGTGGTCGCAGTTCTGGGCCTCGCGGCTTGTAACAATCCTGACCGTTTCGGGGCAGGTGCTGGCGGTATGGGCGGTGCAGGTGGCATCGACAGCCAAGGGCTTGGCGGGGTGAATGATCCAGCATCGGTTGCCTATTTCCAGCAAACACTGGGCGACCGGGTCTTCTTTGGCCTTGACCAAAACACCCTCTCGGATGAGGCGCGCACGACACTTGCCGGACAAGCGCAATGGTTGCAGTCCAACACCGATTACGCGGTTATCATTGAAGGTCACGCGGATGAGCTGGGCACGCGGCAGTACAACCTTGCCTTGGGCGCGCGCCGTGCCTCGGCTGCGCAGAATTTCCTGATCTCGCAGGGCATTTCCCCCAGCCGTTTGCGCACCGTCTCCTACGGCAAAGAGCGTCCGGTCGAAGTCTGTTCTACCGAAGATTGCTATAGCCGCAACCGCCGGGCCGTGACGGTTCTGTCGATGGGCGCAGGTAGCTGATTATGATGCGCGCGGGCTTTATGGCAATCGTTCTGGCGGTGGTGCCGCTGGCAGGGTTTGCGCAAGACCGCGCGCAAACCTTGGCCGATATCCGGCAGGAATTGACAGTTTTGAACACCACCGTTCTGGGATTGCGGCGAGAGCTTTCGACGACGGGCGGCGCGGCGGCCAGCGGTTTTGGCGGCTCTTTGCTGGAGCGGGTGGATACGATCGAGGCGGCCTTGGCACAGCTTACGGCCAAGACCGAATCACTGGAGTTCCGGATCAATCAGGTGGTCGCCGACGGAACCAACCGCATTGGCGATCTTGAGTTTCGTTTGGTAGAGCTGGAGGGCGGCGACCTTGGTGCGATCGGCCAAACCCCGCCTTTGGGTGGGGACACGGGCGCTGTTGTTGCCCCGACGCTGACGCCGCCTGTAACGGGCAGCACCTCTCTTGCGACCAATGAACAGGCGGATTTTGACCGGGCCAAGGGGGTGCTCGGTCAAGGTGACTTTCGCACCGCCGCGGACCTCTTTGCGACCTTTGCCCAGACCTATACGGGTGGGCCCCTGACCGCCGAGGCGCATTATTATCGCGGTGAGGCGCTCTCTAACCTTGGGGAAACATCTGATGCGGCGCGTGCTTGGCTGGAGGCATTCTCGGGCGATATGACGGGCGCGCGGGCGGCGGAATCGCTGCTGAAAGTCGGGCAGGCGTTGGCCGAACTGGGGCAGGGGCCCGAGGCGTGCGTGACCTTGCAAGAGGTGGGCGTGCGTTTTCCCGGTGATCCTGCTGCCGTGCAGGCATCAACGGCTGCTTTGGGGCTGGGGTGCCAGTAAAAGACTGGGCCGAATCTGATCTTATCGCGGAGGCATCGGCCGCTGTTGCGGCGGCACCCGATGCCCGTGTGGCCGTTGCCGTTTCGGGCGGCTCCGATTCGATGGCGAGCTTGCATCTGGCATGGCAGGCCTTTGGCGCGGTGCAGGCGGTAACGGTTGATCATGCCTTGCGCGCAGGCTCGGCCGAGGAAGCGCACGAGGTTTCACGTTTTTGTGAGGATCTTGGCGTTGGGCATCAAACCCTTGTCTGGCAGCATGGCACGGTGACGGGCAACCTGATGGAAGCGGCCCGTCAGGCGCGCTATGGCTTGATGGCAGATTGGGCTGAAAGCGCGGGGATAACCCATATTTTTCTAGGCCATACCGCAGATGATCAGGCCGAGACCTTTCTGATGGGCCTTGCGCGGGGCGCCGGAATTGACGGGCTTTCGGGCATGCGCGCCGAGTGGCAGCACGGCGCGGTCCGGTTTGTGCGCCCGTTTCTGGCGGTGCCGCGTGCCACGCTTCGCAGTTATCTGACGACCAAAGGCATTGCGTGGGTCGATGATCCGAGCAACGAGAATGAGCGGTTTACGCGGGTCAAAACGCGCAAGCTGCTGCCGCAATTGCAGCCTTTGGGGATTACGGTGGAACGGTTGGCGGGCGTGATATCCAACCTTGCGGCGACGCAAAGCGTGGTGCGCCAAGCCGTTGCCGATGCGGCGGTGGTAGTTTGCCATGAGGTGGCCGGAAGTCTGGAGTTTGATTTAACGGCTTGGTCGGAATGCAGTCCTGAAATACAGCGTCGCCTGTTGCTGGCCGGTATTTTATGGGTGTCTGGGGCGGAACATGCCCCGCGCGCCGCTGCAACCGCGCGGGTTTTGCAGGCCATTGCCGCACGCCGGGATGCCACGCTTTGGGGGGTGCGCCTGCGCATGGGGCCGCAAAGCTTTCGCCTCATGCGAGAGGCGCGGGCCGTAGGGGGCGCCTGTGGGCCGAATGCGCTATGGGATGGGCGTTGGCAGGTGACCGGGCCGTTTGCGGCAGGGCAGCAGCTGCAGGGCTTGGGCGCTGATGGTTTGCGGCAAGTGGAAGGCTGGCGCGAAACCGGCATCGCGCGTGATGTGCTGTTGGTTAGCCCCTCGGTATGGCAAGATGATGTGCTGGTTGCGGCCCCGCTGGCGGGGTTTTCACCCGATTTTCATGCGCGTATCGCCGCAGCTTTCAACCAATTTGTAGTATCGCATTGAACAGTTGAAACTTATGTCTATTTTAAGCGCAAAGCCGTTGTCTCTTTTTGGCCGGCACGTGAAGGAGAATCTTCGTGGGAAATGCACGAAATATCGCATTCTGGGTCGTCCTGTTGGTCTTGATCCTTGCTTTGTTTAACCTGTTCAGTGGCGGGCAGTCGGCGATGTCGTCGCGCAGCATGTCATATTCTGAATTTATTCAGCAGGTTGATTCAGGCGCAATCGACAGTGTAACGCTGGATGGCGAGGTCATTCAGGCCCGTGGCAAGGATGGCAAGGATTTTTCCGTCATCAAGCCGCAGGGTGAGGATGTGACCGACCGGCTTATGGCCAAAGAGATCGACGTGGTCGCCAAACCGCAGGAACAATCGGGATTCTTCAGCCTGTTGTCGCTGTGGTTGCCGTTCCTCGTGCTGATCGGCATCTGGATCTTCTTCATGAACCGCATGCAGGGCGGCGGTAAGGGCGGTGCCATGGGATTCGGTAAATCCAAGGCCAAGCTTTTGACCGAAAAGAACGGCCGCGTGACCTTTGACGATGTGGCCGGCATCGATGAGGCCAAGGAAGAGCTGGAAGAGATCGTTGAATTCCTGCGCAACCCGCAAAAATACAGCCGTTTGGGCGGCAAGATCCCCAAGGGCGCGTTGCTTGTTGGCCCCCCCGGTACGGGTAAAACACTGCTAGCGCGGGCGATTGCCGGCGAGGCGGGTGTGCCGTTCTTTACGATTTCGGGTTCTGACTTTGTGGAAATGTTTGTCGGTGTCGGCGCAAGCCGGGTCCGCGATATGTTCGAGCAGGCGAAAAAGAATGCGCCTTGTATCGTCTTTATCGATGAGATCGACGCAGTTGGCCGCGCCCGTGGCGTTGGCATGGGCGGCGGCAATGATGAGCGTGAGCAGACCTTGAACCAGCTTTTGGTGGAGATGGACGGCTTTGAGGCCAATGAAGGTGTGATCATCGTGGCGGCGACAAACCGCAAAGATGTGCTTGACCCCGCCTTGCTGCGCCCCGGTCGCTTTGACCGTCAGGTTCATGTGCCCAACCCCGACATCAGGGGCCGTGAAAAGATTTTGACCGTTCACGCCCGTAAGGTGCCGGTTGGCCCGGATGTGGATTTGCGGATCATTGCGCGCGGGACCCCCGGTTTCTCGGGTGCAGATCTTGCGAACCTTGTGAATGAGGCGGCCCTTATGGCGGCCCGTGTCGGTCGCCGCTTTGTGACCATGCATGACTTTGAACAAGCCAAGGACAAGGTCATGATGGGGGCAGAGCGCCGCTCTATGGTGCTGACCGCCGAGCAAAAAGAGCATACTGCCTATCATGAGGCGGGCCACGCGATTGTGGGCATGGCCCTGCCAAAATGCGATCCGGTCTATAAGGCGACGATCATCCCGCGCGGTGGTGCCTTGGGCATGGTGATGAGCTTGCCGGAAATGGACCAGCTGAACATGCACAAGGACCAGTGCAAGCAGCGAATCGCCATGACGATGGCCGGTAAAGCCGCCGAGATCATCAAATGGGGTGAAGAAGGCGTATCGAACGGGCCTTCCGGCGATATCATGCAGGCCAGCAGCTTGGCCCGTGCGATGGTCATGCGCTGGGGTATGTCTGACAAGATCGGCAATATCGATTATGCCGAGGCGCATCAGGGCTATCAGGGGCAAACGGGTGGTTTCTCGGTATCGGCTGAAACCAAGAACCTGATCGAGGAAGAGGTCAAAGGCCTTATCGACGAAGGTTACGATCTTGCCCGCAAGATCTTGCTGGAACAGTCCGATGAGTTTGAGCGTCTTGCGCAGGGTTTGTTGGAGTATGAAACCCTGACGGGCGACGAGATCAAGAAAGTTATCACGGGTGAAAAGCTTGGCGGTGATGATGATGAGGATAAGCCATCGGGTGGGGAGACATCCTCGGTGGTGGCGATCCCTAAGACCAAACCACGCGGGCCAAAGGGTGGGATGGAACCTGAACCCTCTGCCTGATATCGGCTAGAATGATAAAGCGCCGCGGGGGGATCTTCCGCGGCGCTTTGCTGTGCGGGGCTTCTCGGCTGGCCGCTAGAGCCAGGCTAACACCCCGGCAGAGATGGCCATGCCAATGCCAAGCGCCGCATTGAAGAGAATAGCAAAAGCAGCTTTCGGCATTTTGTTTTCCTTTTTAGGATATTTTTCCATTAACACCCCCAACTGGTTTACGCGCACTTAATTGTGCCCGTAAAATGTGGCATTTGTTGCGCAAAGCCCGTCCGTACCGATACAAAGCGAAGGACTGGTTAATTTGTCCCGAAATATGTCGTAAATGATCTTTCTTGCGGCGGGGGGCTTCGCTAGACCAAAGGAAGGCCGGATACGGACTATCCAAGCAGGGAGAGGGAAAAGATGGCGTATAAAACCGATATTGAGATTGCCCGCGAGGCGAAGAAACGTCCGATCATGGAGATCGGCGCAAAACTGGGCATCCCGTCGGAGCATCTTTTGCCTTACGGGCACGACAAGGCAAAGGTCAGCCAGCCGTTTATCGCGTCCCTTGCGGACCGCAAGAATGGCAAGCTGGTGCTTGTGACCGCCATCAACCCCACCCCTGCGGGCGAGGGTAAGACCACAACGACGGTGGGGCTGGGTGACGGGTTGAACCGTATCGGCAAGAATGCAGTGATCTGTATCCGCGAGGCATCTTTGGGGCCGAATTTCGGGATGAAGGGCGGGGCAGCGGGGGGCGGCTATGCGCAAGTGGTCCCGATGGAGGAGATGAACCTGCATTTCACCGGCGATTTCCATGCGATCACATCGGCGCACAACCTGCTGTCGGCGATGATCGACAACCATATCTATTGGGGTAATGAGCTGGATATCGACGCGCGCCGTGTGGTGTGGCGGCGGGTGATGGATATGAACGACCGCGCGCTGCGCGATGTGGTGGTCAACCTTGGCGGCGTTGCCAACGGCTTCCCGCGCCAAACCGGCTTTGACATCACGGTCGCATCCGAGGTGATGGCGATCTTGTGCCTGTCGAATGATCTGGAGGATTTGCAAAAACGGCTTGGCGATATTGTGGTGGCCTACCGGCGCGACAAATCCCCGATCTATTGTCGTGATATCAAGGCCGATGGCGCGATGACGGTGCTGCTCAAGGATGCGATGCAGCCGAATTTGGTGCAGACGCTGGAAAACAACCCCGCCTTTGTGCATGGCGGCCCCTTTGCCAATATCGCGCATGGCTGCAACTCGGTCATCGCCACGAAAACCGCGCTGAAGCTGGCGGATTATGTGGTGACCGAGGCGGGCTTTGGTGCCGATCTTGGTGCCGAGAAGTTTATGAACATCAAATGCCGTAAGGCCGGTCTTGCGCCGGATGCGGTGGTTTTGGTGGCCACGGTGCGCGCGATGAAGATGAATGGCGGCGTGGCCAAGGCCGATCTGGGCGCCGAAAACGTCGAGGCCGTGCAAAAAGGCTGTCCCAACCTTGGTCGTCATATCGGGAATGTCAAAAGTTTCGGCGTGCCGGTGGTTGTGGCGATCAACCATTTTGTCACCGACACCGATGCCGAGGTGCAGGCCGTCAAGGACTACGTGGCGTCCCAAGGCTCCGAGGCGATTTTGTGCAAGCATTGGGCGCATGGCTCGGCGGGGGTTGAGGAGCTTTCGCATAAGGTGGTGGAACTGGCCGAAAGCGGTGCGGCCAATTTCACACCAAGCTATCCTGATGACATGCCCTTGATGAAAAAGATCGAAACGATTGCCGCGAAGATCTATCATGCCGACGGGGTGATTGCCGATAATGCGGTGCATGCGCAGTTGCAGGCGTGGGAAGAGGCGGGCTATGGCCATCTGCCGGTCTGTATGGCGAAAACGCAATATTCCTTTAGCACGGACCCGAACCTGCGCGGCGCGCCGACAGGATTTTCGGTGCCCGTGCGTGAGGTGCGGCTTTCGGCGGGGGCGGGGTTCATCGTTGCGATCTGCGGTGAGATTATGACCATGCCGGGCCTGCCGCGGATGCCCTCGGCCGAGGTGATCCGCCTGAATGCCGATGGCGATGTCGAGGGGCTGTTCTAAAACATCGCCTTGACCCGCGCGTGGCTTCGGTCCATTCCGTTGCGCAACCGGAGGAGGCAATGATGAAACGCCCAGAGGATTGCGAAACCATGCCAGAAGTCCGCGCCGGAATTGACCGGCTGGATGTGGCCTTGGTGCGATTGCTGGTCCAGCGGGCGGGTTATATCGATGCGGCGGCGCGGGTGAAGGCGCGCGCTGGCCTGCCTGCCCTGATCGTTGACCGCGTAGAGCAGGTCGTACAAAACGTGCGTCAAACGTCAATGGCCGAAGGGTTGGACCCTGATTTGGCCGAGGCGCTTTGGCGGCAGTTGATTGATTGGTCTATCGCGCGTGAAGAGGCAGTTTTGGGCAAGTCCGACACGGCAAAAGGAGAGTGACGAATGACGGCGACAATCATCGACGGTAAGGCCTTTGCGGCCCGTGTACGCGGGCAGGTCGCCGAGCATGTCAGCCGCTTGGCCGAGGAAAACGGCATCCAGCCGGGGCTTGCCGTGGTTCTGGTCGGCGCGGACCCTGCATCGGAAGTCTATGTGAAATCCAAGGGCAAGATGACCGTTGAGGTCGGCATGCATTCGGTCGAACACCGGTTGGCGGATGATACCGCCGAGGGTGATTTGCTGGCATTGATCGCGACATTGAACGCCGACCCCAAGATCCACGGGATTTTGGTCCAGTTGCCATTGCCCGCGCATCTCAATTCGGAACTGGTGATCAACAGCATTGATCCGGCCAAGGATGTGGACGGGTTCCATATCTCTAATGTCGGGCTGCTGGGCACAGGGCAGAAAAGCATGGTGCCCTGCACGCCTTTGGGCTGCTTGATGATGCTGCGCGATCATCATGGCGATTTGTCGGGGATGAATGCGGTTGTGGTCGGGCGCAGCAATATCGTCGGCAAACCGATGGCGCAGCTTTTGCTGGGCGATAGCTGTACGGTCACGATTGCGCACAGCCGGACCAAAGACCTGAAGGCCGTGTGCCAAGGTGCGGATATTTTGGTGGCCGCCGTTGGCCGGGCTGAGATGATCACCGGCGATTACGTCAAGCCGGGCGCCACGGTGATTGACGTGGGTATCAACCGGATTGAGCGGGACGGCAAGAAAAAGCTGGTCGGCGATGCGGAATTTGCAAGCTGTGCCGCCGTGGCGGGTGCGATCACGCCGGTGCCGGGCGGTGTGGGGCCGATGACGATTGCTTGTCTGCTGGCCAACACCTTGACGGCCTGTTGCCGCGCGAATGGCTTGGCTGAGCCGCAGGGCCTGACGGTTTAGGCCGGATCAACCGGAATCATCGTGCCTTGGAGGATGGCGATGCAGGTTTCTGTGTCGCCTTTGATCGCGAAAACCTCTGCCTGAACCACAGTCAGGCGGCGGCCTGCGCGGATAACCTTGCCGCGCGCGATCAGAACCTCGCCGATCGCGGGGGCCATCAGGTTGATCTTGGCCTCGACCGTCATCACCTCGCGCCCCGCCTCCATCAATGTCAGCGCGGCATAGCCCGCGGCGGTATCGGCCAGCGCAAAGGTAAGCCCCGCATGGCCCGCGCCGTGTTGTTGGCTGGTGGCGGCTTGCAAGGGGGCGGATATATGGACCTCTCCGGCAGCGACGTGGCTTAGGGTTGCGCCCAATGTGGTCATCAGGCCCTGATTGGCAAAGCTGTCGCGGATGCGTTGGTCGGTCATATGCAGGGTCCTGTCACAAAGGGGCGGGTGGTGCCAAAGCTAGCGCACGACCGATCCTTGGTAAACGCCCTGTTTTTGCTTGCCCTTTCTTGCGCCGCCGCCTATTCAAATGGTATGAAATTACTCTTTTTAGGCGATGTGATGGGCCGGGCCGGGCGCGCTGCGATTACGCAGCGGTTGCCGGGATTGCGGACGGAATGGGGCTTGGATTTCGTCGTGGTGAACGGCGAAAATGCGAGCGGTGGTATGGGGCTGACAGGCGCGCATGCCAAGGGCATCTTGGACGCGGGGGCCGATTGCGTCACGCTGGGTGATCATTCCTTTGATCAAAAAGACATGCTCCAATATATCGAGACCGAGCCGCGGATCATCCGCCCACTGAATTATGCCAAGGGTGCGCCGGGCAAGGGCGCGCGGGTGTTTTCCGCGCAAAACGGGCGCAAGGTTTTGGTGGTTCAGGCCTTGGGTCAGGTGTTTATGAAACGCCCCTTTGATGATCCGTTCTCGGCCGTGGAGTCGGTGCTGAACGCGCATCCTTTGGGCGGTATGGTCAGCGCGGCCATCGTCGATATGCATTGTGAGGCCACATCCGAAAAAATGGCGATGGGGCATTGGTGCGACGGGCGCGCCTCGCTTTGTGTGGGTACACATACCCATGTGCCGACGGCGGATGCGCAGATATTGGCCAAGGGCTGTGCCTTTCAAACCGATGCAGGCATGTGTGGCGATTATGACAGCGTGATCGGCATGGAAAAGCTGGAGCCGATGCGCCGTTTCATCACCGGCATGCCCAAGGCGCGGTTCCAACCTGCCGCGGGTCCGGCCACCCTGTCAGGGGTTTATGTGGAAACCGATGATGCCACGGGGCGCGCCACCCGCGTGGCCATGATCCGTATCGGCGGAAGATTGCAAGAAGCGCACCCGTGATTTCGGCGGGTTAATGGCTGACGCCCGTATTTTGCGGGCGGGGCTTGCCCTTGCTTGGCGGCTCTATAAGAATGGCTAAGGCCGCATAAGGGGATACATCCGTGTTCGGAATTGATCTGAGCCAGACAATGCAGGCCTACTGCGCACTTGCGATTGTGGTGGGCATGTTGGCGCTATTTGTGCGCGAGGTCTTTCCGGTAGAGGTGACCGCGCTGGCTGGTGCCTCCTTGATGTTGATCCTTGGAATTTTGCCGCAAGATGATGCGATGGCCGTGCTGTCCAACCACGCCCCTTGGACGATTGCGGCGATGTTTGTGATCGTGGGGGCCTTGGTGCGCACAGGCGCGCTTGACTGGGTGACGGGGCTTGCGGTGCGCAACGTTGAGGCGCGGCCTGTGGTGACGCTTGCCGCGCTGACGGTGGCGATTATCGTGATGTCGGCGATTATGAACAACACGCCGATTGTGGTTGTGATGATTCCGGTGTTCATGCGCCTTGCCAAGCAGTTGAAGATGTCAGCCTCCAAGGTAATGATCCCGCTGTCTTATCTGGCAATTTTTGGCGGAACGATCACCTTGATCGGCACCTCGACCAACCTGTTGGTGGACGGTGTGGCGCGGCAAATGGGGATGGCACCTTTTGGAATTTTCGACATCACGCCCTTGGGGATTGTGATGTCGCTTATCGGGGTGACCTATCTGTTCTTGTTTGCCCGCAAGGCCTTGCCCGACCGTGACAGCATGGGAATGCTTTTGGGTGACCGCGCCAAGATGAAGTTTTTCACCGAGGTCGCCGTGCCAGAGGACTCGGGCCTGATTGGCCAGACGGTACTGGATGTTGATCTGTTCAAGCGCGATTCCATGCGTGTGGTCGATGTGCTGCGCGGGGATGCAAGTTTGCGCCGCGCGCTGGCAGGGGTGGAACTGGCCGCCGGTGACCGTGTGATTTTGCGCACGCCTATGTCCGAGGTGCTTGCCCTTAAGGACAGCAAGGATTTGCGTCAGGTGGACAAGCTGTCCTCGGTGCAGACCGAAACGGTTGAGGCGCTGATCACGCCGGGCTGTCAGATGGTTGGCCGCTCGCTTGGCTCTTTGCGACTGCGCAGGCGCTACGGGGTTTATACGATTGCGATGCACCGGCGGAACCAGAATATCGGGCGGCAGCTTGATGATGTTGTGGTTCAAGTGGGCGATACATTGCTGTTGGAGGGGGGCGCGGCCGATATCCAGCGGCTTGCCAAGGATATGGAACTGGTCGATATCGCCCAACCGTCAGAACGCGCCTTTCGTCGCCGCCATGCGCCGATTGTCATCGGGACACTGGTTGCGATTGTCGGGCTGGCGGCGATCAATGCCGCCCCGATTGTGATCCTTGCGTTGATCGGTGTGGCCGTGGTGCTGGTGACCCGCTGCATTGATGCCGATGAGGCCTTTGCCTTTATCGAGGGTCGCTTGCTTGCGTTGATCTTTGCGATGCTGGCGGTGGGTCTGGGGCTGGATCATTCGGGTGCCGTCACGCTGATCGTGGATGCGATTGCGCCCTACATGCTTGATTTGCCGCCCTATATGCTGGTGTTTGCGGTCTATGCGCTGGCGTCGATCCTGACCGAGATGGTCTCCAATAATGCGGTGGCGGTGATCCTGACGCCGATTGCCATCGGCCTTGGCACGACCATGGGCGTGGACCCGCGGCCCTTGGTGGTGGCGGTTATGTTTGGTGCCTCGGCCAGTTTTTCAACTCCGATCGGCTATCAGACCAACACGCTGGTCTACGGGCCGGGGGGGTATCGTTTCACCGATTTCCTGCGCATCGGCGTGCCCTTGAACCTGCTGATGATGGTGGTGATGAGCGCGCTTATCCCGTTTTTCTTTCCGTTCTGAGGTGGCGGCGGGTTTGCCGGGCTTTTTGTTGCTGGTATTGATGCATGGCACGAGTGGATGAGCGCACGGGGTTGCAAAAAAGCCCTGCGCGTGTGTATAGGGCAAGCAATAGATAAATTTTCAAACAGCGGAGACAGGGCTTATGGCAGGCCATTCAAAATGGGCGAATATCCAGCACCGTAAGGGGAAACAGGACAAGCTACGCTCCAAGATGTTTTCCAAGCTGTCCAAGGAAATCACCGTGGCAGCCAAAATGGGCGAGCCGGATGTGGACAAAAATCCGCGTTTGCGCCTTGCAGTAAAGGCGGCGAAATCGCTGTCGATGCCCAAGGATGTGATCGATCGCGCGATCAAGAAGTCGCAGACGGGCGATGCGGCGGATTATACCGAAATCCGCTATGAGGGTTACGGCCCCGGCGGGATTGCGATTATCGTTGAGGCGATGACCGATAACCTCAACCGCACCGCATCCAATGTGCGCAGCTATTTTTCCAAATGCGGCGGCAACATGGGGCAGACCGGATCGGTTAGCCACGGGTTTGACCGCGTGGGGGAGATTTCTTATCCGGTTGAGGCGGGCGACGGCGACACCGTGATGATGGCCGCGTTGGAGGCTGGTGCCGACGATGTGGAAAGCAATGAGGACGGCCACTGGATCTATTGCGCGATGGACGCGTTGAACGAGGTGTCCGAGGCTTTGGAAAAAGATCTGGGTGAGTCGAGTGAATCCAAGCTGATCTGGAAACCGCAGGTTGTCACCGAGGTTGATCTGGAAACCGCGCAAAAGCTGATGCGTCTGATCGACACTCTGGAAGAGGATGACGACGTGCAAGACGTCACCCATAACTTCGACATCCCCGAGGATGTGGCCGCACAGCTGGAAGAATGAAATGGGGGGCTTTGCGGCCCCCTTATTTATTGTAGTGGCCGGTTTCGTGCCAGCGCCACGCATCCGCGATCATCTGTTTCAAGGATGAGCGTTCGGGTGTCCAGCCCAATTCCTGCACCGCCCGTGCCGAACCTGATACAAGCTGGATCGCATCGCCGGGCCTGCGCGGGCCTTCGTTCATCGGCACGTCCTGGTTGGTGACGACGCGGGCCTCATTCACCACCTCACGCACCGAAAATCCGGTCCCGGTCCCAAGGCAGAACACGCGGCTGTCGCGCTGATCCTCCAGCCATTTCAACCCCAACACATGCGCATCCACAAGGTCCGAGACATGGACATAATCGCGGATGCAGGTGCCGTCCGGTGTCGGGTAATCGGTGCCATGCAGGGTCAGGGCGGCGCGCTTGCCGCTGACCACATCCAGCATAAGCGGGATCAAATGGGTTTCGGGCTGGTGGAATTCACCGACCTCGCCTTCGGGGTCCGCGCCTGCCACGTTGAAATAGCGGTAGATCACATGGCGCAACCCGTGGGCGACCTCGAAATCACGTAAAATCTCTTCGATCGCGCGTTTCGATGATCCGTAGGGGTTGCTCGGGCGCTGCTGCGTTGTTTCATCCAGAACCACACCGTCCTGGTCGCCGTAAGTCGCGCAGGTCGAGGAAAAGACGAAGTTCTGACAGCCGGCCGCCACCGCCGCCTCGATCAGGTTCAATGATCCACCGACATTGACGCGCCAGTAATGGCCGGGTTTGGCCACGGCCTCGCCCACCTGCGAGAGGGCTGCGAAATGCATCACCGCCACGGGGGACCATTTGGCAAAGACCTCATCCAGCCGCGCACGGTCCAGCAAATCACCCTGCTCAAACGGCCCGAATTTCACCGCCTCTTGCCAGCCGGTCGCCAGATTGTCGAAGGTGACCGGCACATAGCCCGCCGCTTTCAGCGCCTTACACGCATGCGATCCGATATAGCCCGCGCCGCCGGTGACCAAGATGTGTTTTTGCATTGAACCGCTTTCACTATTACTTCCACTGCTGGACTTATCTTCAATTCCCCCGAAGCGGCGGTCAAAGTCAAGGTAGGGCGGGGATTTACGGCGGCGCGCCGCTTGTGGCTTTTGATCGCAGGCATTCCGCTGTATGACGGGGGCAATGATACATCCGAGGTGCCCATGACCGATGCCCCCAACCCGCTTGATGCCGCCGCCCGCGTTTTGCGCATTGAAGGTGAGGCGCTTTTGACAATGGCCGCCGCCCTGCCGGATGATTTCGGCGCGGCGGTAGAGGCGATGCTGGCCTGCAAGGGGCGGGTGATCCTGTCGGGGATCGGCAAGTCGGGTCATATCGCGCGCAAGATCGCGGCCACGCTTTCGTCAACCGGGACGCCCGCCTATTTCGTGCATCCCGCCGAGGCGTCGCATGGCGATCTGGGTACCATCACCCCCGCCGATATTGTCCTTGCCCTGTCCAATTCAGGTGAGACGACCGAGCTGGGCGATATGATCGCCCACACCCGCCGTTTCTCGATCCCGTTGATTGCGCTGTGTTCCAAGGCGGGCAGCACCTTGTCACTGGCCGCTGATCTGCGCCTGATCTTGCCTCCCGCGCCCGAGGCCTGTCCTTTGGGCATGGCGCCGACGACCTCCACGACCATGGCGCTTGCCCTGGGGGATGCGCTGGCCGTGGCCTTGATGGAGCGCCGCGGGTTTGAGCCGGAACATTTCCGTACCTTCCACCCCGGTGGCCGCCTTGGGGCGCGACTGGCGCGTGTGGGGCAGTTGATGCGCTCTGATGACCTGCCGCTGGTGCCGATGGAGATGCCGATGGCCGAGACCTTGCTGGTGATGACGCAAAAGGGCTTTGGCACCGCAGGGGTGATGGACGGGCCGCATTTGGCCGGTGTGATCACCGATGGCGATTTGCGGCGCAATATGGTTGGCTTGATGGACAAGCAGGCGATTGATGTCGCCACGCGTAACCCTCTGACCGCGCCACCCGATATGCTTGCCGCCGAGGCCGTGGCCTTGATGAATGAACGCAAGATCACCATGCTCTTTGTCATTGACGCCGAGGCACACCCCCTTGGCATCCTCCATATCCATGACTGCCTGCGCGCGGGCGTACAATAAGGTTTGATGCTCATGAAAACGGTTATTATTATTCCCGCCCGCTATGCCTCTTCGCGTTATCCCGGCAAGCCTTTGGTTGGCTTGCGCGGGGCGGATGGTGTGACCAAACCCCTGATCCAGCGCAGCTGGGAGGCGGCAAAGGCGGCGCGCGGCATTGCCGAGGTCTATGTCGCCACCGATGATGACCGGATTGCCGATGCCGCGCGGGCGTTTGGGGCCGAGGTGATCATGACCTCCTCTGATGCGGAAAACGGCACCATGCGCTGTGCCGAGGCGGTGGCCAATGCGGGTCTTCAGGCGGATCTGTTCATCAACTTGCAAGGCGATGCGCCCCTGACCCCGCCGTGGTTTGTCGAGGCCTTGGCCAAGGCGATGGAGACATCATCCGCCGCCTGTGCGACCCCTGTGGTGCGCTGTGATGCGCAGACCGTCAGCCATTTCCGTGAGGACCGCCGCCATGGCCGCGTTGGCGGCACCACGGCGGTGTTCGATACCAATATGCGCGCGCTCTATTTCTCCAAGGAGGTGATCCCCTACACCCCCGAGGGCGACCATGACCCGATCCCGGTTTTTCACCATGTCGGCATCTATGCCTACCGGCCGGCGGCGCTTGCGGCCTATCAGGGCTGGAAAATGGGCACGTTGGAACGGATGGAGGGGCTGGAACAGCTTCGCTTTTTGGAAAACGGGATGGAGATGGCTTGCGTCGAGGTGGACGGCAGGGGCCGCGTGTTCTGGGAGCTGAACAACCCCGTTGACGTGGAACGGATCGAAAGTGTGCTGGCCAAGGGGTAACCCTAGTATTTCGCAGCCCCTATTCCCGGCGTGACCGCGCGGCGCTTTAGCTGTGCCTCGCGCCATGTGATATAGCTGACCGCCCCGATAATCACCGCGCCGCCAAGCAAGACGAAGGGATCTACGGTTTCGCCAAAGGCAAAATACCCCAACAGCGCCGCCCAGACGAGTTGCAGAAAAATCACCGGCTGCGTCACCGATAGCGGCGCCGTGGCAAAGGCCCGCGCCATGCAGTAATGCCCCGCCGTTGCCGCCAGCGCCACCACGGCCAGCCAGCCAAGCTGTTCCGTGCTGACCGGCACCCATACCAAAAATGCCACGGGTGCCAGCGCCAGCGTGACGGTGAGGGACATAAGCCCGACAATCGCGCCGGCAGGCATCTTGCCGCTTAGGCTTTTGGCAAAAAGATAGGAGACAGCAAAGCTGATGGCAGCGCCCAGCTGTGACCAATGGCCCGGCTCCACCTCTCGGATGCCGGGGCGCAGGACGATCAATGCACCAACAAGGGCGATGCCAATAGCGATCAATCGCCGCGCCGCCAGCTTCTCGCCAAAGATCAAGGCCGCCCCGATGGTCACGCAAACGGGGTTGAGATAGCCAATCGCCGTTACCTCGGCCACAGGGATCCGCGCCATGGCGTAAAACCACAAGACCACCCCGATGGTGTGGAACCCGCCGCGAAAAAGGATCGTTTTCCCCAGCCCTTGCGGAATGCCCGCGCGCATAAGCGACAGCAGCGACGGGGTCAGTATCAAAACCCCCCAGCCAAACCGCAAAAACGCCGATTGGGCAGCAGGCAGGTCGGTGCCCAAGTAGCGCACAATGCCTGTCACCAAGACAAAGAGCAGGCTTGATGCCAGCATCCAAGCAACACCGGCAACCGGGTTTATGGCAGGGGATTCGGTCATACGCCTACAAGGCCAGACTTCTGGCGGTATAACAAGTGTCTAGCCAAAGGCGAGTGCCGCCGCGATTGCCCACATGGTGGCACCCACCAGCACCTCCAGCACCACCCAGGCGCGGGGTCGCGCCATTACGGGGGCCAGCAGCCGTGCCCCAAACCCGAGGGCGGTGAAAAAGCTGACAGAGGCGGAAATCGCGCCGATCCCGAAGGCCAGCCCGTAAGGCGCATATTGGGCGGAGATGGCCCCGATTAGCACCACCGTATCAAGGTAAACATGCGGGTTTGCCCATGTCAGCAACAGACAGGTCACCAAAACCCGCTTTAGGGCCACAGGGGCATTGCCCGAAGGGATCAAAGCCTCGCCACCCTGCCAAGCGGCGCGAAACCGCAGCGCACCGTAAACCAGCAAGAACGCGATCCCTGCCCAAAGTGCGGCGGCATTAAGCCATGGCACCTGCTCTGACACCGCGCCAAAGCCTGCGATCCCCGCAGTCATCAAAACCGCATCCGAGGCGGCACAGACAAACACAACCCAGCCCACATGCTCTCGGCGGATGCCTTGGCGCAGCACAAAAGCGTTTTGCGCGCCGATGGCCGCAATCAAACTTAGCGATACCAGATACCCCGCGATCAATGCCTCTAACATCTTTGCCCTTCCTCTGTTCTGGTCTTGACTAAAGGGCTGCACAGCTTCAATCAAATTAAAGATTTTGCGGTAAGATTAGGAATGCTAATGCTGGACTATGCCCAACTTGCCGCCCTTGCGGCGGTGCATCGGCGCGGGTCGTTTGATCTGGCGGCGGCGGCGCTGTCGCTGACACCCTCGGCAATTTCGCAACGCCTCAAGGGGTTAGAGGAGCGGATGGGAACCCTGTTGATCCGGCGTGGCCAGCCTTGCGTGGCAACCGTGGCGGGGCTGCGTCTGATCCAGCATTTTGAGGGTGTGATGCTGCTTGAGGCGGCTTTGACAGAGGGGCTTCCGACGCAAAGCCCTGCAACGATCCGGATCGCGGTCAATGCAGACAGTCTGGCGACATGGGTGCTGCCTGCACTGGCCGAGGTGGAGGGGATGCTGTTCGACCTGGTGATTGACGATCAAGACCACAGTCAGGATCTTTTGCGTGCCGGAGAGGTCTCGGCGGCGATCACCAGCCAGCCCGGCCCGTTACAGGGATGTGATACGGTGCCACTGGGCGCGCTGCGGTATCGGGCCACGGCCTCCCCGAATTATATGGCGCGCTGGATGGCAGGGGGGGCAGGGCGGGACGCATTGGCCCGCGCCCCTGCGCTGACGTTCTCGGATAAGGACGGGCTGCAACGCGACTGGATTGCGGCGCAATTTGGCACGGGCGCTGGCTTTGCTTTTCCGACGCACCGGATCGCCTCCTCGCAAGGGTTTGTCGAGGCGGCCTTGCTGGGGCTGGGTTGGGGGATGAACCCTGAACCCTTGGTGGCCGCGCACCTAAGGGCGGGGCGGTTGCTGGAAGTGGTGCCCGATACCGCGCTGGATGTGCCGCTGTATTGGCAATTCACGCGGTTGACCGGCCCCGCCATAGCACCACTGACCGCCGCGATCACACGTGCTGCGGCACGGGCATTACTGTAGTTGCCCTGTGGCAGATTTGACCGGATTTGACCCCTGCTGTGATCCGTTAACCAAAAATATCGCCAAACTTGTGGAATGACCGCAATTGATGTGACATGTTGCGGGCAAAACAGCTTGGTTTATTTCGTCTTATTGGGGTCAAGTTTTGCGCTTTAAGTTCCTCTGCGTCATAGCAATTTCTGGGGTTGCTCTGTTCCGCGTGGGGCCGCGCTTTCTGCCGAAGTGTTGCGCGAAAAAGACGCCAAAGAGCCGACATTTACCGTGGTGCCGGTAAACCGTGCCAATGTTGACCGTCTTGCCGGTTGGCCGGTAACGGGATGGCGGGGGGGCTATAACTGGATTTCTGCCAAACGCGGGCCGAGCAGCGCGGTCATCAATACGGGTGACACGGTGAATTTGGTCATCTGGGACAGTCAGGACAACTCTTTGCTGGCGGATGTTTCCAGTAAAACGGCGCTATTGCCACCGGCAGAAGTATCCTCGGCGGGGACGATCTTTGTGCCCTATCTGGGGGATGTGGTGGTCAACGGTCAAACCGCCGAGGCCGCCCGCGCCCAGATCCAAAGCGCGATGGAGCCGATCGCCCCGTCAGCACAGGTGCAGCTTTCGGTGACGGCAGGCGTGCGCAACTCGGTTGATCTGGTCAGTGGCGTGGGCAATCCCGGCAGCTATCCGCTGCCCGATCGCAACTATTCCATCCTAAGCCTGCTGGCGGCGGGGGGCGGTATTTCCCCGACCTTCAAAAATCCGCTGGTGCGTTGGATCCGTGCGGGCAAAACCTATGAGATCCGCGCCGACCGATTGCTGGCCGAGGCAAGCAAGAACACCACCCTGCGCGGCGGTGACAAGGTGATCGTGGCCGAGGATGACCGCTATTTCACCGCCCTTGGGGCGACGGGCACCGAAAGCCTGATCCGCTTTGAGAAGGATAACATCTCGGCGTTGGAGGCGATGTCTTTGGTCGGTGGCATCAGCGATGCGCGCGCCAATCCCAAAGGCGTTCTGGTCTTGCGCGAATATCCCGCCAAGGCGGTGCGCGCCGATGGCATCAAAGGCCCCGAGATGCGCCATGTCGTCTTTACCTTTGATCTGACCAGCGCAGACGGATTGTTTGCCGCGCGCAACTTCCAGATCAATCCGAAAGACAGCGTTCTGGCAACGGAGTCGTCGCTGACGGCGGCCAATACGATCTTTGGCCTGATCGGCTCCTTGGTCGGGTTGAACAATTCGGTGAAATAGCGCCTCAGTGCGCCTCGGCCCAATTTGCGCCTTGGCCTGCATCCACGGTGATCGGCACCGACAGATGCACGGCGGGCAGGGCCGCACCTTCCATGATCTCGCGCGCGATTTTGATCAGCGGATCAACGGCATCCTCGGCCACCTCAAAGATTAATTCATCGTGGACTTGCAGCAGCATTTTTGCATCCAGATCGCGGGTGGCATCGGGCATGCGCACCATGGCGCGGCGGATGATATCGGCGGCCGTGCCTTGGATCGGCGCGTTGATGGCGGCGCGTTTGGCAAAGCCTGCGGCGGGACCTTTGGCGTTGATTTCAGGCGTGTGGATACGGCGACCGAACAGCGTTTGGACATAGCCGTTATCCTTGGCGAATTGGGTCGTCGCGTCCATATATTCGCGAATGCCGGGGAAACGCTCGAAATAGCGGTCGATGAATCCCTGCGCCTCGCCCCGCGGAATACGCAGATTGCGCGCCAGACCAAAGCCGGAAATGCCATAGATCACGCCAAAATTGATCGCCTTGGCCTGTCGGCGCACCATGGGGTCCATCCCCTCAACAGGGACGCCGAACATTTCCGATGCGGTCATGGCGTGAATGTCGATACCGTCCTTAAAGGCCTGTTTCAAAGCAGGAATTTCAGCGATATGGGCAAGAATGCGCAGCTCGATCTGGCTATAGTCGAGGCTGACCATCACGCGGCCTTTAGGCGCTACGAAAGCCTCGCGGATGCGGCGGCCTTCCTCGCTGCGCACGGGGATGTTTTGCAGGTTCGGATCGGTTGACGAAAGCCGCCCCGTGACCGCCCCCACCAGCGAATAAGACGTATGCACGCGACCCGTTTCGGGGTTGATGTGGTCCTGCAGCGCATCGGTATAGGTGGATTTCAGCTTGGCAAGCTGGCGCCAATCGAGGACTTTTCCCGGCAATTCATGCTCGGTCGCCAAGTCTTCCAACACATCGGCGCCGGTGGCATAGGCGCCGGTTTTGCCCTTTTTCCCGCCCTGCAGGCCCATCTCGTCAAACAAAATCTCACCCAGCTGTTTGGGCGACCCGACGTTGAATGACCGCCCCGCAAGGGTCTGGATCTCGGCCTCCAGCGCGCCCATTTTCTGCGCGAAGGTGTTGGACATGCGCGACAGCGTATCGCGGTCCACCTGAATGCCCGTCATTTCCATCTTGGCTAGAACCGGCACCAGCGGGCGTTCCAGCGTTTCATAGACGGTGGTGACGGATTTGCGGTGAAGCTGTGGCTTGAACAATTGCCACAGACGCAGGGTGATATCGGCATCCTCGGCGGCGTATTTCACCGCCTCATCGACCGGCACCAAATCAAAGGTGATCTGGGATTTGCCAGAGCCAAGCAAGGATTTGATCGGGATTGGTGTGTGGCCCAGATATTTATCGGCCAGCGTATCCATGCCGTGATTGTGGAGCCCCGCGTTGAGCGCCGAACTCATCAGCATGGTGTCATCAATCGGCGTAACCTCAACCCCTTGGCAGGCAAAGATCTTCGCGTCATATTTCATGTTCTGGCCGATTTTCAGGATGCTTGCATCACACAGCATCGGGCGCAGCATTTCCAGCGCCTCACCCATCGGCATCTGCCCATCACTCAGCTCCGACGAGCCGAACAGATCACCGCCGCCTTGCTTGTGGCCCAGCGGGATATAGCAGGCCTGTCCCGCCTCGACACAAAGCGAAATACCGACCAGATCGGCGCGCATCTCGTCAAGGCTGGTGGTCTCGGTATCCACCGCGACATAGCCGCGCGCATAGATCCGGTCGATCCATTTTCCCAAGGCATCCGCCGTGCTGACGTTTTCATATTTGGCATGGTCAAAGGGCAGATCGGGCTTGTCCTCAACCACAGCTGGCGGGGTGGGGGCCTCGACTTTCAGGCTGTCGGCCACGCGTTTGGTCAGGGTGCGGAATTCCATTTCGGTAAGGAACTTTAGCAGCTCCTCTGCCTCGGGCGGATTGACGGCCATGCTGTCAAAGCTGTCCTCCAGCGGGGTGTCGCAATCAAGCTGAACCAGTCGCTTGGAGATGCGGATCAGGTCGGCATTGTTGATCAGGCTTTCGCGGCGTTTGGGTTGTTTGATTTCCCCCGCACGCTCCAAAAGGCTTTCCAGATCGCCGTATTCTTGAATAAGCAGGGCGGCGGTCTTGATGCCAATCCCCGGCGCGCCTGGCACGTTATCGACCGAATCACCGGCCAGCGATTGCACATCAACCACGCGGTTCGGGGCCACGCCGAATTTCTCGAACACCTCATCCGGCCCGATCAGCTTGTTCTTCATCGGGTCGAGCATGCCAACCCCGTCACCGACCAACTGCATCAAATCCTTATCCGAGGAAATAATCGTCACCCGCCCGCCCGCATCGCGCGCACGGCAGGAAAGTGTGGCGATGATGTCATCGGCCTCATAGCCTTCGGTCTCGATGCAGGCGATGTTGAAGGCGCGGGTCGCGTCGCGGGTCAGCGGGAACTGCGGGCGCAGATCTTCGGGCAGTTCGGGGCGGTTGGCCTTGTATTCAGGGTAAATGTCGTTGCGGAAGGTTTTTGAGGAATGGTCAAAGATCACCGCCACATGGGTCGGCGCATCGGCCCCTTTATTGCCATTGAGATAGCGGAACAGGATGTTGCAAAACCCCGCAACCGCGCCCACCGGCAGCCCATCCGATTTCCGCGTCAGCGGCGGCAGCGCGTGATAGGCACGGAAAATATAGGCCGATCCGTCGATCAGATGCAGGTGGTGGCCCTTGCCGAAAGTGTCGCTCATCCTGTCCGCTCCGCTGTTTTGGGCTTCATCGCATGGACGGGGGCGCGGGTCCAGTGGCGCGTTATTCTACCGTGTCGGCAAAGCTTTTATGGACATAGCGACGGTCACAATAGCCACATTCGACATAGCCCTTATCCTCGGGGATGGACAGCCAGACGCGCGGATGGCCCAAGCTAGGCCCGTCACCGTCACAAGCGACTTTCCATTGGGAGACGATTTTGATTTCCGGCACAGGTGCGGTCATGGCGGGTCTTTCTAGCTAAAGCAGCGCGATTGCGGTTGAGGCGCATGATAGCGATCCAGCGCGGCGCGGCAAGACCTGCGGGCAAATTAGGCGTGCGCCTGTTACCCTAATTCCGCGGATGGGATCAGCGGGAAAAACACGCCCCCCGACCAAAGCCCGAACCAGCTTTCGCCTGCATCTTCGCGGTGGCTGCCCAATTCGGCCAGACGGTAAAAGGATTTGCGGTCAATCAGCGCCTCCAGCCCCGCGCGCACCATGACATAGGGCGAAGGCTCGGCTGTTTGCGGATCGCGGGCCATGCGGATGGGGTGGTCGGGGCCTGCGGTCACAAAGTCACCCACTTGGGTTTCAAAGCGCAGGGATTGCGCATCCCCCGCGCCCGAAGCCGTGAAATCCACCGCGACAAAGGGCGCATCATCCACGGTGATTCCCACCTTTTCAACTGGCGTGACAAGGTAATACTTCCCGTCCTCCAGCTTCAAAATGTTGGAAAACAACTTCACCAGCGCCGGTCGTCCGATCGGTGTGCCAAGATAGAACCACGTCCCGTCCCGCGCGATGCGGATATCCAGATCGCCACAAAAATCGGGGTTCCACAGGTGTACCGGCGCGGGGCCAGCCCCTTTTCCGGCGGCTTGTACCGAGGCCATCAGGCCTTCTGCTGTCGGTTTCACGCTCAATTGACCAAATCCCGCTTTTGCCATTTGTACCCGGCGACATAAATCGCTCTAATAGGCCCAATATAACCCGTCCCTGAGGAATGTCATGCCCCATCCCGTTGATACGACCCAAAACGCCGATGAACTGGTCGCGCAGATTGAAATGCTTGGCGAAAAGCTGACGGCGGCGAAGGCGTCGATCAACAGGCGTTTCATCGGGCAGGGGCAGGTGGTGGATCTGGTTCTGACCTCTTTGCTCTGTGGGGGGCATGCGTTGCTGGTGGGGTTGCCGGGCTTGGGCAAAACGCGATTGGTCGACACGCTTTCAACCGTGATGGGGTTGCAGGGCAGCCGCATCCAGTTCACGCCCGACCTGATGCCTGCCGATATTCTGGGGTCCGAGGTGCTGGACGGTGCCGATGGTGCGCGGTCGTTCCGGTTTATCGAGGGGCCGATCTTTTGCCAGCTTTTGCTGGCCGATGAGATCAACCGCGCCTCGCCGCGTACGCAATCGGCGTTGTTGCAGGCGATGCAGGAACATGAGGTGACGATCGCGGGGCAGCACCGGCCATTGGGCGCGCCCTTCCATGTGCTGGCCACCCAGAACCCGATCGAACAAGAGGGCACCTATCCCTTGCCCGAGGCGCAGCTGGACCGCTTTTTGGTGCAGGTCGATGTGGCCTATCCTGATCGTGCGACCGAACGCGATATCCTGCTGGCAACCACAGGGGCCGAGGATGCGCAGGTGCACGGCGTCTTTACGGCGCAGGAGTTGCTGAATGCGCAGGCCGTTCTGCGCCGGATGCCAGTGGGTGAGCAGGTGGTGGAGGCGATCCTCGATCTGGTCCGCGCCTGCCGTCCCGAAGAGGAAGAGGGTATGGCCCTGCGTGGGTTGCTGTCATGGGGGCCTGGTCCGCGTGCGGCACAGGCGTTGATGATGACGGTGCGGGCGCGGGCGTTGCTGGATGGTCGTTTGGCGCCTTCGGTGGCGGATGTGGCCGCCCTTGCGCGCCCCGTTTTGATCCACCGTATGGCGCTGTCATTTGCGGCGCGGGCGCGGGGCGAAAGCCTTGCAGGGTTGATCGATGCCACTGTGACCCGCACCTTGGGGCTTGAGGCCGCAGCGTGACCCAAAGCCTTGATCTGCGCGCAAGGTCCGAGGCGCTTGGCGGTGCCTTGCCCGCGCTTTTGGCGCAGGCCGAACATCTGGCCGCAACCGTGGTTTTGGGCGAACATGGCCGTCGCCGCGCCGGTATGGGCGATGAATTCTGGCAATACCGCCTCGCCACGGCAGGCGATCCGGCGGGGCAGGTGGATTGGCGGCGCTCGGCCAAATCCGAGGGGCAGTTTGTGCGTGAACGCGAATGGCAGGCCGCGCAGACCGTCTCGCTTTGGGTGGATGCATCGCGGTCCATGCAGTTTTCCGGCGATGCGGCGCGTCCGCCCAAGGCAGATCGCGCACAGCTTTTGGCGCTGGCGTTGGCGGTGCTTTTGTTGCGCGGCGGCGAACGTGTCGGCCTGACTGGCGACGGCGCGCGTCCGCGCGGTGGCCGTGGCCAGATCATGCACCTGCTTGCGGGGATGACCGGCGGGGACGGCGCGGATTACGGCGCGCCCGATGTTGCCAACCTAAGCGGTCACAGCCGCGCGGTGTTTTTCTCCGATTTTCTCGGTGATCCCGAAGAGGTGGAAACCGCCCTTGCCATCGCCTCTGATCGCGGGGTGCGCGGCGCCTTGGTGCAAGTGCTTGATCCGGTGGAGGAAAGCTTCCCCTTTGATGGGCGCACGATTTTCGAATCCATGGGCGGCAGCCTGCGCCATGAGACCCTGCGCGCCGGCGATCTGCGCGCCCGTTATCTTGACCGTCTGGCCGATCGTAAGGGCCGGATAGAGGGGCTTGCCCGTGCCTCTGGCTGGCACTACCTGTGCCACCACAGCGGCCAGCCGGCGCAATCGGCGCTGCTGTGGCTTTATGCGGCACTGGAACGGGGGCGCTGATGTTTATGATCGGGCCATTGGGCTTTACGACGCCGCTGTTGCTGTTGGGGCTGGCTCTGTTGCCGGTGCTGTGGCTGTTGTTGCGCGCTGTTCCGCCCGCCCCTTTGCGCCGCCGCTTTCCGGGTGTGGTGCTGCTGCTGGGCCTGAAGGATGACAAGCCCGAGGCCGATAAAACCCCCTGGTGGCTGTTGATGCTGCGCATGGCGGCAATTGCGGCGGCGATCATCGGCTTTGCCGGTCCGGTCCTGAACCCTGAACAGCGCGAAGAGGGGGCAAACGGTCCGCTTTTGGTGCTGATGGACGGCTCTTGGGCTGATGCGCGCGACTGGCCGCGCAGGCTTGATCGCGCCGCGGCACTGGTGGCGGATGCGGGCCGTGCGGGTCGCCCGGTGGCGTTGATCCGGCTGACGGATACGCCCGGCGACACAGTTTTCCAAACGGCCAATGCGTTGGCCGAAACCATGACAGGCACCGTGCCGCAGCCTTGGGGGCCCGCGTTTTCGGCTTGGGCGGACGCCTTGCCGGATGGGAGTTTTTCCAGCTTCTGGCTTTCGGACGGGGTGGAGCATCCGGGGCGCAATACGCTGCTTGAGGTGCTGCAATCGCGCGGGCCGGTCACCGTTTTTGAAAGCGCGCGCCCCGTGGTCGCCCTGCGCCCCGCACGTTTCAAGGATGGCGTGATCGGGCTTGCCGCCACCCGTCTGCCCAACCCCGATGCGACCGAGGTGGAGGTGTCTGCCCGCGGGCTTGACCCTGCCGGGGTGGAGCGAGAGCTTGCCCGCGTGACCATGCGTTTCGCGGCAGGCGAAACCGAGGCCGAAACCGCGCTGTCGCTGCCGCCCGAATTGCGCAACCGCGTCACGAGGTTTGAAGTGGCGGGCATTCGTTCCGCCGGTGCCGTCAGCCTGACCGATGACAGCCTGAAACGGCGCAAGGTCGCGCTGATTTCCGGTGCGGGCGGGGCCGAAAGCCTGCAATTGCTGTCCCCGACCCATTACCTGCGCCAAGCGCTGGAACCGGTGGCGGAGCTGATCGACGGCAGCCTTGCCGATGTCGTGCTGGCCAATCCCGATGTGATTGTTTTGGCCGATGTTGCCACGCTTTCACCGGATGAGGAAACCGCGATCTGGGACTGGCTGGATGCGGGCGGCTTGCTCTTGCGGTTTGCCGGTCCGCGGCTTGCGGCCTCCGATATCAGCCGCGACGCCGAGGATGACCTGATGCCCGTCCGCCTGCGCATTGGCGGGCGCAATGTTGGCGGCGCGATGAGCTGGGGGGAGCCGAAAGCACTGGCACCTTTTGCCGATAGCTCGCCCTTTTACGGGTTGCAGATCGCGGATGATGTGACGGTCTCGGCGCAGGTTCTGGCCCAGCCGGACCCTGAACTGGCCGCGCGTACGATTGCGGCGCTGGCCGATGGCACGCCCTTGGTGACGCGCAAGGCGGTCGGGCAGGGGCAGGTGGTTCTGTTCCATGTGACCGCCAATGCGGAATGGTCTAACCTGCCGCTTTCGGGGCTTTTCATGCAGATGTTGGAGCGGCTGGCCGTCTCTACCCGCCCGACAGCGCCGGATGCGGCCGATCTGGAGGGGCAGATTTGGGTGCCGCAGGTGGCGCTTGACGGTTTCGGCCGTCTTGGTGACGCGGGCGAAATGGCAGGGATTGAAGGCTCCGCCCTTGCGCAGGCGCTTGCCACCGGCCCTTCGGCGATATTTCCGCCGGGGCTTTATGCTGGGGATGATCGCCGCGTGGCGCTGAATGTGATCGGCGCCGAAACCGCGCTGGCGGCGGCCACATGGCCTGCCTCGGTCACGCGAGAGGGGTTGGACATGCAAGGCGAGCGCTCTTTGAAAGGCATGGCGCTGGCGGTTGCCTTGTCGCTGCTGTTGGTGGATGTGATGGCGGCATTGGCGCTTTCGGGGCGGTTGTTGGGGGCAATGCGCAACGTGGCCATGCTGCTGGCGGGGCTGTGTGTGCTGGCCTTGCCCGATGCCTCCCGTGCGCAAACCCCTGATGATCTGCGCGCGATAGAGGCGACAACCGCCGTGCGGCTTGGCTATATCGTAACCGGTGATCGCCGTGTTGATGAGGTTTCCGAGGCGGGGCTGCGCGGTCTTGGCCAACGCTTGTCCGAGCGCACCACGATTGAACCCGAAGCCCCGCTATCCGTTGATCTTGAAACCGATGAGCTGTTGTTTTTCCCCTTCCTATACTGGCCGGTGACCGTTGATCAGCCTGCGCCATCAGCTGCGGCCTATGCCAAGCTGAACCGCTATTTGCGCACGGGCGGGATGATCCTGTTCGACACTCGCGACGGCGATATGGCAGGCGGCCAAACCGCTGAGGCGCGTCGGTTGCAACTGCTTGCCGCCCCCTTGGATATCCCACCGTTGGAGATTTTGCCCGGCGACCATGTGCTGACCCGCAGCTTTTACCTGCTGCAAGATTTCCCCGGCCGCCACGCCAACCGTGAGGTTTGGGTAGAGGCAAGCCCCCCCGACGCCGAGCTGGCCGAGGGCATGCCGTTTCGCAACCTGAATGACGGGGTGACGCCCGTGGTGATCGGCGGCAATGATTGGGCCGCCGCTTGGGCGCTGGATGCGCGCGGCGCGGCGATGTTTCCGGTCGGGCGCGGTTATACCGGTGAGCGCCAGCGCGAGGTGGCGACACGTTTTGGTATTAACCTGATCATGCATGTGCTGACCGGAAATTATAAATCCGATCAGGTCCATGTGCCTGCATTGCTTGAAAGACTGGGCGAATGACCGCAAACCTGATCCTCGATCCGCTGATCCCGATGCTGGCGCTCTATGCGCTTGGCGTGGCGGCGCTGTTGGTTGTCGGCTTCGGGCTGTGGCGCGGGCTTGCCGGTTGGGCCTTGCGCGGGCTTGCGGCGGCAGCGCTTTTGGCGGCCCTCGCCAACCCGTCATTGCAGCGCGAGGACCGCGCCCCCCTGTCCGATATCGTGATCGCCATTGTCGATGAAAGCGCCAGCCAGCGTATCGGGGTGCGCCCCGATCAATCCGCCGCGGCCCTCGCAAATGTCGAGGCCGAGATCGCCGCCCTGCCCAATACCGAATTGCGGATCATCCGCCTTGGCGACGGCGACGGCGACAGCGGCACGCAGCTGATGCTCGCCTTATCCGAGGCGATGGCAGAAGAGCCCCGCGCCCGCATCGCAGGGGCCATTCTGATCACCGATGGCCAAACCCATGATCTTGATCTTGCGCCTGATCTGCCCGCCCCCTTGCATGTGTTGTTGACAGGGCAATCGCAAGATTGGGACCGCCGCTTGGTCATCAAAAACGCCCCCGGCTTTGCCATTCTGGGTGAGGCGGTCACCCTGACCCTGCGCATTGACGACCAAGGCGCCGTCCCCGCCGATGTGGCTGGTAGCGCAAATATCACCATCGCCGTTGACGGTGGTGAGCCGCAATCCTACCGCGTGCCGGTGGGTGAGGATCTGGAGCTTCCCGTCGTCTTGCCGCATGGCGGGATGAACGTGCTGCAATTTCAGGTCGAGGTGAATGAGGGTGAGTTAACCGACCGCAATAACGCCGCCGTGGTGCAGATCAACGGTGTGCGCGACCGCTTGCGCGTGCTGCTGGTATCGGGTGAACCCCATGCTGGCGAACGCGTCTGGCGCAACCTTTTGAAGTCCGATCCATCGGTGGATCTGGTGCATTTCACCATCCTGCGCCCGCCGGAAAAACAAGACGGCATTCCCGCATCCGAGCTGTCGCTGATCGCCTTTCCAACGCGTGAGTTGTTTGTGGAAAAGATCGACGAGTTCGATCTGATTATCTTTGACCGCTACCGCTTGCGGGGGATCTTGCCGAATGCCTATCTCGATAGCGTGCGTGATTACGTCAAACGCGGCGGCACTGTGCTGATCGCTGCGGGGCCAGAGTTCGGCTCTGCCGATAGTCTGTGGCGGTCGTCGTTAGGGGAGATTATGCCCGTTACCACCACCAGTCGGGTGTTTGAGCAAGGCTTTACCCCTGCGCTGACCGATCTGGGTAAACGTCATCCGGTGACCGAAGGGCTTGAAAAGCTGGCGCCGGAAGGGGGCTGGGGGCGCTGGTTCCGCCAGATCGGGCTGGAGCAAATCTCAGGCCAATTGGTGATGACTGGCATCGACGGCGCGCCATTGCTGGTGCTGGATCGGGTAGAGGAAGGTCGGATTGCGGTGCTGGGGTCGGACCACATGTGGCTTTGGGGCCGCGGGTTTGAGGGCGGCGGGCCACAGCTGGAATTGCTGCGCCGTCTTGCCCATTGGATGATGAAAGAGCCGGACCTAGAGGAAGAAGCCCTTGTCGCCGCCGCCAACGGCCAGCGTTTGACGGTGACGCGCCGCACCATCCTTGATGCGCCGCCGCCCGTGACCATCACCGCCCCCGATGGCACAACGTCGGAGCTAATCCTGCCCGAGGTTGCCCCCGGCCGTTATTCCGCAGGGTGGGACGCGCCGGAGATGGGGCTTTACAAACTGACGCAGGGGGATCTTTCAACGGTTATGGCGCTTGGCCCCTCGGCCCCCAAAGAGTTTGAGGAAACCATCGCAAGCGGTGACAAGCTGCAACCCGTTGTTACCCCCATGCGCGGTGGCGTGCTGCGCATTGAGGACGGCACCCCCGATATCCGCGCCGTAGGCATGGGCCGTGTGGCCGCCGGGCGTGGCTGGATCGGCGTCACCCCGCGTGAGGCCTATGTCACCCAAGATATCCGTATCGCGGCTCTGTTGCCCGCATGGCTATGGCTGCTTATGGCGGCGGGCTTGACGCTGGCGGCCTGGTTGGTTGAGGGGCGGCGGGCGCGCACAGCAAATCCTTGATTGAGGGCGGAATTGGTTATATAACTTTACCAAATGAGGCAATAAGGGGCGCGCTATGGAAATGCCAAAGAGTAATGCCGCCATCGTGGCGCGCAAACCCGCGATTGTGGCCGCCTTGCAAGAGGTGCTGCCTGCCGATGCTGTGATCTTTGATGATGTCGAGGTACGCGCCTATGAATGTGACGCGCTGACGGCCTATCGCTGCCCGCCGCTTGCCGCCGTTCTGCCGCGCTCCACTGCCGAAGTCGCGGCTGTTTTGCGCATTTGCCACCAGATGGGGGTGCCTGTGGTGCCACGCGGAGCTGGCACCAGCCTTGCGGGCGGGGCGCTGCCCACGGGCGATTGCGTGATCGTCGGCGTGGCCCGCATGACCGAGGTGCTGGAAACCGATTACGCCAACCGCTTTATCCGCGTGCAAACGGGGCGGACCAACCTTTCGGTGACCGGCGCGGTTGAGGAGGACGGGTTTTTCTATGCCCCCGACCCCTCCAGCCAGCTTGCCTGCGCGATTGCGGGCAATATCGCGATGAATTCCGGCGGGGCGCATTGTCTGAAATACGGGGTGACGACGAACAACCTGTTGGGCGTGACGATGGTGCAGATGGACGGCACCGTGCTGAACATCGGCGGCGCACATCTGGATGCGGGCGGGCTGGACCTGTTGGGGGTGATCTGCGGGTCCGAGGGCCAGCTTGGCGTTGTGACCGAGGCCACTTTGCGCATCCTGCCCAAGCCCGAAGGCGCGCTTCCGGTCTTGATCGGGTTCGATAACAACGAGGTCGCAGGGGAATGTGTTTCCGACATCATCAAGGCCGGTGTCTTGCCGGTGGCGATCGAATTCATGGACCGCCCCTGCATCGAGGCGACCGAGGCCTTTGCCAAGGCGGGCTATCCGATGTGCGAGGCGCTGCTGATCATCGAGGTCGAGGGATCAAAGCAAGAGATCGACGAGCAGCTTGCCCTGATCATCGAGATCGCCAATCGCCATAACCCCGTGGAATTGCGCCGCGCCGCCGATGAGGATCAAGCCAAGCGCATCTGGCTGGGCCGCAAATCTGCCTTTGGCGCGATGGGGCAGATCAATGATTACATGTGCCTTGATGGCACCATCCCCGTTTCAAGCCTGCCCTACGTGCTGCGCCGGATTGGCGAGATGAGCAAGGAATACGGGCTGGGTGTGGGCAATGTTTTCCATGCGGGCGACGGGAATATGCATCCGCTGATCCTCTATAACGCCAATAAACCCGGTGAGCTGGAAAAATGCGAGGCCTTTGGCGCCGATATCCTAAAGCTTTGCGTCGAAGTTGGCGGTTGCCTGACGGGCGAGCATGGCGTGGGGATTGAAAAACGCGATTTGATGAAGGTGCAATTCGCCCCCGAGGATATGGAGGCGCAGCTTTGGGTCAAGGATGTGTTTGATCCGAAATGGCTTTTGAATGCCGCCAAGGTGTTTCCGCTTGATGTCACGGCGTCCCGGCGTGGATGATTTTGGGTTCCCCATTATGAAAGGTGCAAGGCCATGAAACCTGCTGATGAGTTGGAACTGGCGCAGATGATCCGCGCGACGACAGGCCCTTTGCGCATTCTCGGGGGCGGCACGCGCGCGCTTGGGCCACAGCGCAAAGGTGAGTTGCTGGAAACCGGCGGGCTGTCGGGGATTTCACTGTATGAGCCGGGGGCCTTGACCATTGTCGCGGGTGCGGGCACCCCGCTGGCCGAGGTTGAATCGGCCTTGGCCGCTGAGGGGCAACGCCTGCCCTTTGAGGTGCCGGATCTGCGCGGGCTTTTGGGGCGTCAGGGGGCTTCGACGATTGGCGGTGTGGTTGCGGCCAACGCCTCTGGTCCGCGGCGCATTCAGGCGGGGGCTTGCCGCGACAGCTTGATCGGCGTGCGCTTTGTCGATGGGGCCGGTACGGTGTTGAAAAACGGCGGGCGGGTGATGAAAAATGTCACCGGCTATGATCTGGTCAAGCTGATGGCGGGGGCGCATGGCACGCTTGGGGTTTTGACCGAAGTCGCCTTCAAGGTACTGCCGCGCCCCGAGGTGGAGGCCACGCTGGTCAAATCAGACCTGACGCCGGAGCAGGCCGTGCAGGCGATGGCCGCGGCGCTGGGATCGCCCTTTGAGGTGACGGGTGCGGGCTATGTCGCGGGGCAGCTACGTTTGCGGATCGAAGGGATGGCAGGCTCGGTCGCCTATCGGACCTCGGCCTTGGCCAAGCTGCTTGGTGCGGGCTGGGATGTCGCAGAGGCGGCGCAGAGTGCCGCGCTTTGGGCCGAATTGCGGGATGTAAAGCCCTTGGCCGGGCCGGCGGGGGCGGTGTGGCGTATCTCGGTTAAGCCGTCAGATATACCAAAGGTGCTGGCACTGGTCGGCACGGATACGGTTTGTGATTGGGGCGGTGGATTGATCTGGGCGCTGGTCTCCGAAGAGGGCGATGTGATGGCAGGCCAATTGCGCGGGCTTGTGGCGCAGATCGGCGGGCATGCAACCTTGGTGCGCGCATCGGATGAAACCTATGCCCAGGTGCCGGCCTTTCAGCCGGAACCACCCGAGCTTGCCGTTCTGGCGGCCGGATTGCGCGCCCGATTTGATCCGCGCGGCCTGTTGAACCCCGGCTTGATGGGCTGATCCCAAAGCGCAATTGCGGAGAAGAAGATGCAAACCAGTTTCACGCCAGAACAGCTCAAAGATCCCGCAATCGCGCGCAGCAACGAGATTTTGCGCGCCTGTGTGCATTGCGGTTTTTGCACCGCGACCTGTCCCACCTATCAGGTGTTGGGCGATGAGGCCGACAGCCCGCGCGGCCGGATTTACCTGATCAAGGACATGCTGGAAAACGGGCGGCCTGCAGATGAAAAGACCGTCAAGCACATTGATCGCTGCCTGTCCTGCCTTGCCTGTATGACCACCTGCCCAAGCGGTGTGCATTACATGCATTTGGTGGATAACGCGCGGGAATACATTGAAAAAACCTATAAACGCCCGCTGATGGACCGGATGCTGCGCTGGACGCTGGCGCAAATTATCCCGTATCCAAAGCGGTTCCGGCTGGCGCTTTTGGGCGCGAAAATCGGGCGGCCTTTTGCGTTTTTGATGCCCGATGCCCGGCTGCGCGCGATGCTGGAGATGGCGCCCAAAACCATCCCTCCGGTCAGCCGTAATGATGATCCGCAAAGCTTTGCCCCGATGGGAGAGCGCAAGTACCGTGTGGCCTTGATGACCGGCTGTGCGCAAAAGGCGCTGAATACCGATATCAATGACGCCACGATCCGCATTTTGCGGCGTTTGGGCTGTGAGGTGGTGGTGGCCAAGGGGATGGGCTGTTGCGGGGCGCTGACGCATCATATGGGCAAGGCCGATCAATCCCATGCCTCGGCTGCGGCCAATATCAAGGCGTGGATGGCCGAGAAACGGGCAGGGGGGCTTGATGCGGTGGTCATCAACACCTCGGGCTGCGGGACGACCGTCAAGGATTACGGCCATATGTTTCGCAATGACCCGCTGGCGGCAGATGCGGCCGAGGTCTCAGGCCTTACGATGGATATTTCCGAACTTTTGGTCAAGATCGGCCTGCCCGAAGGGGCGGATAAGGGTATCAAGGTGGCCTATCATGCGGCCTGCAGCCTGCAACATGGCCAGCAGATCAAGACCTATCCCAAAGACCTGCTCAAACGGGTAGGATTTGAGGTGGTGGAACCTGCCGACAGCCATCTATGTTGCGGCTCGGCGGGGACCTATAATCTGCTTCAACCCGAGATCAGCCAACAGCTCAAGGCGCGCAAGGTGAAGACGTTGGAGGCGAAAACCCCCGATATCATCGCGGCGGGGAACATCGGCTGCATGATGCAGATCGGCTCGGGGACGGAGATCCCGATGGTGCATACGGTAGAGCTGCTCGATTGGGCGACGGGGGGGCCGAAACCGGCTTCTGTTAACAAAAGTTAATAGTGCTGGCGCAATGCCATAAAGCTGCCTAAAATCACCTGTATCGCAATCGCAGCGATACCCGGGAGGTCTCATGCCTGTTCTACCCATCCTTTTGCGCGCCGCCCTCGGGCTGACGCTTGCCTTGGGCGTATGCAGCGGGGCCATGGCCGAGGAATCGGACCTGCGTCGACTTGATACCGGCGATGAAAGCCGGGGCTGGGATGCTGTGGGCCGCTTGAACATGGGGCAAAGCAGCTTTTGCACCGGCGCCCTGATCGGGCCGAACCTTGTGCTGACGGCGGCGCATTGCCTGTTTGACAGCACAACCGGTGCGCGGATTGATGCGGATGAGATCGAGTTTCTGGCGGGATGGCGCAATGGTCGCGCCGCGGCCTATCGCCGGATCAAGCGGACGGTGACCCACCCGCAATATATCTATGGCGGCGGCGACAAGCTGACCCGCGTGTCCTTTGACCTTGCGTTGCTGGAGCTGGATCGCCCGATCCGCCTGCCCTCTATCCACCCGTTTGAAACCGATTTCCTGCCTGTTGAGGGCGCAGAGGTTGGCGTGGTGTCCTATGCCAAAGACCGTGCCGAGGCGCCCAGCCTGCAAGAGCTGTGCCATGTGCTTAACCGCGAGGCCGCGCTTCTGGTCCTGTCCTGCTCGGTTGATTTTGGTTCTTCGGGCGCGCCGATCTTTTCGATTCGCGAAGGGGTGGCGCGGGTTGTTTCGGTGGTGTCGTCCAAGGCCGATTTTGGTGGGCAAGACGTGGCGCTCGGCACGATATTGCAAGGGCCGCTGCAAACCCTGCGGGCCTCACTTGCCGCCGAGGACACCCATTTCCAAAAGGCGGACCCCGCCCTGCGCACGATAGAGGCGGGTGCCGGCAATTCGGCAAAATTCATCAAGCCGTAAGCGGGCCTGCGCAGTCTTGAAATCCTGCAAGAGGCTTCCCAGATTTAATGGGTCGGGTGCCACAACGGGCCTGACTTGTTGAAACTGCGGCCCGGCCCGACCGGAGGGCCGATCAAACATCGCTTTACGGAGGATGATATGCGAACTTTTGACCTAGCACCGCTTTACCGTGCAACTGTCGGCTTTGACCGGATCGCCGATATGATGGACCGGGTGTTGACCACTGATGTCAACCAGCCCAGCTATCCACCCTATAACATTGAAAAAACGGATGAAAATGCCTATCGCATTTCTGTGGCCGTGGCGGGTTTCACCCCCGAAGAGCTGACGGTGGAAGTGAAAGAAGCCACGCTGGTGATCGCCGCGCGCCGTGCCGATGATGAGACGCAGCGCCACTTCTTGCACCGCGGCATCGCCACCCGCGCCTTTGAGCGCCGCTTTGCGCTGGCCGATCACATGCGCGTGACGGCGGCGCTGCATGAGCACGGTATGCTGCACATTGAATTGGTGCGCGAAGTGCCGGAGGCGCTAAAACCCCGCCGGATCGAGATTGAGCGTGGAACCGCCCGTCCGGGCAATCCGCTAATCTCCAACCACCCCGAAACGGTTGAAGCCTAAGACCTGACTGGCGCATCCCGAAAAGGGGTGCGCCCCCAGCCAAATGGGTTATTTCTTCTGGGGCAACGCTCTTTTCAGGAAACTCAGAATTTGGTTGTTGGGGCAATAGGTGGGGGGCGCATCGAGATGATCTTTGTTTGCATCCAGCATTCTTTGGCACATTTCGCGCCCAAGGCAGCTTTGGCATTTTGCCTGCATTTGCAGGTTGGTTTTTTTAGGCACAAGGCCACGTTTTGCAAGTAGGTCAAAGTCAAACCCCATGCGGTGCGCAAGTTGAAAAAGCTGCGACGTCATGTCCATCGATCCCTGTTATTCAGATTAATTATCACAGGGCAGGGTTAACACTTTGTAAGTACCGAGCGGGCAAGTATTGAAGGTTTTATCGATCCGCGACATCCTTATGGATGATTACATCCGTTTGCGGATAGGCCAACAGGATCGTTCGGCGCAGACCGGCCCCGATCTCATGTGCCGCGCGCAAAGAAAGATCGCCGTCCAGCTCGATATGAAGGTGGACGAAGACCTTGCTGCCCGACATGCGGGTTTTCAGGTCGTGAAAGCCCTCCACGCCCGGCCAGTTGCGCGCAAGGGTGGCGATGCCCTCAACCACCTCGGGATCGGCGGTGCGGTCCATCAGCGCATCCCAAGCCGCCCGCCCAATTTTCAGCGCACCTAAGGCCAGCATGCCCGCCGCCGCCAGCGCCATGATGCTGTCGATCTGGATCAACCCGAACCGGCTGGAGGCCCAGAGAGAGGCGATGGCCCCGAGGTTGGGCAGCAAATCCCCCAGATAATGCAACCGGTCCGCCTTGATGACTTTATTGCCGGTGATCCGCGCCACACGCGTTTGCCAGCCAATCAGCGCCAATGTCAGCAAGACGGATATCACCATCGCGATGATGCCCGAACCTTCGGCCGTCAAGCGTTCAGGCTGGGCAAGGATAATGCGGCGCAGGGCGGCCCATGTGATCGCCCCCGCCGAGATCAGGATAAACAGTGACTGCCCAAGGGCTGCCAGATCCTCGGCAGAGCTGTGGCCGAAAACATGGTCCTCATCCGGGGGGCGGGCAGCATAGAAGATGGCGGCGATCGCGCCAAGGCTGACCATCAGATCCATCGCACTATCGGCCAAAGAGGCCGCAACCGAAAGCGCGCCGGTTTCCCCCAAGGCCCAAAGCTTGAGCACAACCAAAAGCCCCGCCACGATGACCGAGGCCACCCCCGCCGAAAGGTTCATTCTGGTGGCTTCCGGCATGGTCATCTTCGCGTCTTCCCTTTGCGTGGGGCTAGCCTAATGGCCGCTTAATCAAAGCTCTCGGCAGGGTCTACCCCCCAAAGGGCGGTTTTCATTGCCCAGCCGGACGTGCCATCAATGCTTAGGCGGCACCAGTCCGGACGACATTCCTGCAAGCGCGCAATCACGCCTGCCTCGGCGCGTAGCACCACGGTAGCATCTAGGCGAGGGGTGGCGCGCAAGTCCAGCAGCGGCTCTGTGATCAACGCCGTGCGGGTGCCAGAGATCAAGGCATAGTGTACCCAGCCACCGACGCCCTCTGCATCCTCGACCCGACGCCAGTTTTCGTATTCCGCCGTAACTCGCAGCGGCATGCCGGCCCGGCTGAACACCCAATCGATCCGATGAGTCAATCCGGGGCCGCGCCGCGCATTCCCCTCGTTGGTTTTAAGAGAGACATAGCGCGGCAGCGGCAGATTTGTCACCGCACCGCGCCCTTGTTCCTGTGCAATGCCCACAGGCGCCATAAGGGCAATGCCCAAAGCTGTTGCCAAAATTCTAGCTATAACCCGCATTTTCATCCGCCTGTCTTGCCCGTCGCTGTCTTTGTTGCCTCAAGTTGCCGATCGGGGGCTTGTGCCTCGCCCCGCTTGGCGTCACTTTGACAGGAACAGAGATGATTTGAAAGTGAATCGGGGGTTTTTCATGACTGCACCACGCTTGAGTGTCGTTGTAACACGTCGTTTGCCGGAAACGGTCGAGACCCGTATGAAGGAGCTCTTTGATGTGGAACTGCGTGATCCCGATACCCGGATGACCCGCGAGGAGTTGGGGGCTGCAATGCGGCGTGCCGATGTGCTTGTGCCCTGTGTGACGGATCAGATCGACGCCAACCTGTTGGCGCAAGCCGGTGAGAAGCTGAAGCTGATCGCAAATTACGGTGCGGGGATTGACCATATCGATGTGACCAGCGCCCGTCAGCGCGGGATTTTGGTTTCCAACACCCCGGGTGTTGTCACCGATGATACCGCCGATATGACACTGGCGCTTATTCTGTCCGTGACCCGTAAGATCCCCGAAGGCCTGGCCGAAATGCAGGCCGGTCGGTGGGAGGGCTGGTCCCCGATGGCGCATCTGGGCGGGCGTATTGGCGGGCGGCGCCTCGGGATTTTGGGGATGGGGCGGATCGGGCAGGCGGTTGCACGGCGTGCTTCGGCCTTTGGTATGCAGATCCATTATCACAACCGCAAACGCCTGCGCCCCGAGATCGAGGCTGATCTGGATGCGACCTATTGGGAAAGCCTGGACCAGATGGTCAGCCGGATGGATATTATTTCTATTAACTGCCCGCATACGCCCTCGACCTTTCATTTGATGAATGCGCGGCGTTTGAAACTGCTGAAACCTACCGCGGTGATCGTAAACACCTCACGCGGGGAGGTGATTGACGAAAATGCGCTGACGCGCGGCCTTCGTGCGGGTGAGATTGCCGGCGCGGGCCTTGATGTGTTCGAGCATGGGCATGAGATTAACCCCCGCCTGCGAGAGCTGACCAATGTGGTGATGCTGCCGCATATGGGGTCGGCCACGGTTGAGGGCCGCGCCGAGATGGGCGAGAAAGTTATCATCAACATCAAGACCTTTGCCGATGGGCACCGCCCACCGGATCAGGTCGTGCCCGGAATGCTATAGGGGATCTCCCGCCATTCGTTGACGCTGCCGCGTCGCCTCAATGTTGGGCCGGGCCGCGAAATACGCCCTAACGGGCTGTTTCGCGGTGGGCGCTTTGGCTGATGGCGGGCCGTTTTGGGTTAGAATCGGGTTGGTAGGCAGGCGGCAATCTCGGGGCCGGGCGTGCGTCCGGCGATCAGATCCGCGACAAGCTCTGCTGTGCCGGGGGCCAGTGTCAGGCCGACATGGCCGTGGCCGTAGGCGTGGATGATCTCTGGCCCGCTGCGGCTTGGGCCGATCACGGGCAGGCTGTCGGGCATGGAGGGGCGAAACCCCATCCATTCCCTGTCCGGCGGCCCGAGGTCGGGAAAGAAGGCGCGCGCGCCCTCAACCAGTTTTGCGATCCGGTGGGGGGATGGCGGGGCGGTCAGGCCGCCCAGCTCTACCGTGCCGGTGACGCGCAAACGACCGGACATCGGGCAAAGGTAGAACCCGCGAGAGGCCGGGCAGCTTGGGCGCGACAGGCGGGGTTGTGCCATGTCCCATTCGACATGGTAGCCACGCTCGGTATCCAGCGGCACCTGATCGCCAGCGGCGCGGGCCAAGGCGCGGGAATGTGCGCCCGCAGCGATCACGACGCGCCGGGCCTGTAGGGCTAGCCCCGGCCCGGTGATTTGAACGCCGCCGTTTTCGCGTTTGAGCGCATCTGCCCGCGCCGATAGGAAGGTCACCCCGACGGATTTCGCGGCGCGGTACAGGCGTTGGACCATTTCACCCGGATCGGCCATAAATACCGCATTAGGGAAATAGGCAGCACCGCCGGGCATCATGGGCAAGCCCGGCTCCATCACCGATAATTCCTCGGGGCTGAGCATTTCAACCGACACGCCCAATGTCTTGCGAAAGGCCAGATCGTTTTGCGCGCCCTGAAAGCCGGATTTGGTTTCGTAGATGTAAAGGCAGCCGCGGCGTTGCATCAGATCTTCACCGCCGATTTGCGCCGAGAGGGCATCCCACTGCGGCAGGGCCTTTGCCATCAGCGCAGCGATCGCGGTTGCATTGCGCTTCGCAGCGGCAGGCAGGGATTGGCGGGCAAACCGCAAGAGCCACGGCGCGAGGCTGGGCAGGGCGGCATGGCGGATGGATAGCGGCGAGTTGCGATCAAACAACAACGAGGGTAGCGAGCGCAGCACATCGGGCGTGCCAACCGGCTGGATCGCGTAATCGGCAATCGTTCCGGCATTGCCATAAGAGGCCCCGGAGCCGGGCGCGGCGGGGTCGATCACCACAACTTCATGCCCGTCTTGGGCAAGGCGATGGGCAATGGCAAGGCCGATGACGCCCGCCCCGACAATGGCGATTTCAGTATTCTGCATAGGGCCCCCAAGCGTGCGGTGCCTCGATGGGCGCGCTTGTACCCATCGAGGCCAGTTTTTTGAAGATGTCAAGCATTTCGCACGCCTTAGTGTGGTTTGATGGATTTATTTTGATTATTTAACAAGATCTTGCCATTAGTTTTTAAACAAATACATTAACTCGAATCGCATCGCCTTTAATAGCCGTGGGTCGGGTCCACCAGATGCAGGAAGGGCATTCCCGCTTGGCCGCGGCGGATGTTTTCCACAACCACTTTTGCTGCGGATTTTGGGCGGGTCTCTGCGGCGATATGGGGGGTGACGGTGACTTGGGGGTGGGCCCAGAAGGGGTGATCTTGCGGGAGGGGTTCGACCCGAAACACATCCAGCGTCGCATGGCCGACCGTGCCGCTGTCCAATGCCGCCAAGAGGGCTGTATCATCGATCAGATGTCCGCGACCGGGGTTGAGGAGGGCGGCGCCGGGGGCAAGAAGCGCCAGCGTTTCAGCGTTGAGAATATTCTCGGTGGCGGCCGTTTTGGGCAGCAGGAGCACCACAATCTCTGCCCCTGTCAGTGCAGCTTTCAAGCCTTCGTCGCCGTGGTGGCTGGCAATGTCGGGCAGGTCCTTTTGGGTTCTGCTCCAGCCCTTGACGGGGAAACCCACGCCTTGAAGGGCCCGCGCGCAGGCCTGTCCCAAAGCACCAAGGCCCAGAATGGTCACGGGACGCTCTGCCGCCAGCGGAGGGGGGGTCGGATCCCAGGCGCGGTCCGGGTTCTGGATGTGCCGGTCCATCCCCAGATGGTGGCGCAGGGCATGGCCCAGCACCCATTCCTCCATTCCTGCCGTCAGGGAAGGGTCCACCATTCGGCACAGCGGCTGGGTCAGGGTGGGGTTGCCAACGATCCTTTCCACGCCTGCCCAAAGGTTCAAGACAGCCTTGCAGCGGGTGAAGGGGGTGAAATCCTGAACCTCGCTATCGGGGGCGTAGATGATGTAATCCACCAGCGAAGGATCGGCGCATTGGGGTGACAGATCGGCCTCGATCCCGGCATCTTGCAGGGCGCTGCGCAAGGGGGCCTCAAAACGTGTCCAACGCGGCGCACCTGCGGCAAAATAGATGGTGGTCATAGAAGTTCCTTTGCGAGGTTAACGGGGGCGATGAATATGCGCGCTTTGCACCAGCCCGAAGGCGGCCAGCAGCACCAGCATCGACGATCCGCCATAAGATACAAGCGGCAAAGGCACACCCACAACAGGTGCCAGCCCCATCACCATCAACATATTGACAGAAAAGTAGAAAAAGAAGGTCGCGGCGATGCCAAGCGTGACCAGACTGGCGAAACGGTCCTTGTTTTGCAGCGCACTGGAAATACAAAATGCCAGCACCAGCGTATAAAGGACCAGCAGGGAAAACGCGCCGACAAAGCCGAATTCCTCGGCCAAGGTGGTAAAGATGAAATCGGTGTGCTTTTCGGGCAGGAAGTTCAACCGGCTTTGTGTGCCTTGCATAAAGCCGCGACCGGCCCAACCGCCCGATCCCAGCGCAATCTTGGCTTGGGTGATGTGATATCCCGCGCCCAAGGGGTCGCTTGACGGGTCAAGGAAGGTGTCGATCCGCCGATATTGGTAATTCTTCAGCAATTGCCATTCCGTCCCCCGCGAATAGAAAACCGCAGCGATTGCCCCGCCAAGCAAGCTTGCAACTGCGCCGAAGTAATAAAGGCTGACACCGGCGCAAAACATCACCACCGCGCCGCCGGTCATTAGCAAAAGCGCCGTGCCAAGATCGGGCTGCCCCAAGACCAGAACCGTCGGCAGTATAATAAGCGCCACGGGGATCAGCACCCAAATCGGGCGTGAGGTTTTGCGGATATCGAGCCAGTCGTAATAGGCTGCAAGCAACATCACCAAGGTCACTTTGGCCAGTTCCGAGGGTTGCAACCGCAGTGGACCCAGCTCGATCCAGCGCTGCGCCCCCATCCCGACAGAGCCGAAAAACTCCACCGCCAAGAGCAAGACAATCGAGAGCGCATAGGCCAGCCCCGCCATGTTGCGCCAGAACCAGATCGGCACGAAGCCCACGGCAAACATCACCGCCATCCCCAGAACGAAGCGTTTCATCTGCGGCTCTGCCCAGACTTCCATCCGGCCGCCAGCGACGGAATAAAGCATCAAGAACCCGGCAGAGGCGACGGCGATTAACAAGACCACCAGCGCCCAGTTCACATGCAGTATCTTGGAGGCGCCTGTTGGGACGGTCTTTAACTGGTATTCGAGAAAGCTCATGCGCGGCTGCTTTCGGGTAGGGTGCCGTCGGGATCGCGCAGCAACAGCTTGCGGTGCATCGTATCAATGCGGTTGCGCTGTGACGCGGGATAGGCCGAGGCCGGCGGGATGCCATCGCTTAGGGCGCGCAACAGAAGGTCACGCCCGATCGGGGCCGCCACACTGGAACCGCCGCCGCCATGTTCAACCACCACCGAGACCGCATAGCGCGGCGCATCATAGGGGGCAAAGCCGACAAACAGCGCATGGTCGCGGCGATCCCACGGCAGGTCAGCGTTGTTGATCACGCCGCGTGCACGCTCTGCCACACTGATATTGCGGACCTGGCTGGTGCCGGTTTTGCCGGCCATCCGAAGCGCCTTGTCATCCACGCGTGAAGAATATGCCGTACCACGCCGCGTGTTGCTCACCAAATACATCCCGTTTTGGACCGCCGCCAAAAAGGCCGGGTTCAACCCGAGGCTCTCGGCGGGGGTGCTTGGCACGGGAAGGCCCCCCACGCTTTGGATCAGGCGCGGCGAGACAGAGGTTCCGGTAGCGATCCGTGCGGTCATCACTGCCAGTTGCAAAGGCGACGTCAGCACATAGCCCTGCCCGATAGAGGCGTTGACCGTATCGCCGATCACCCACTCTTTGCCGTAACGCTCTCGTTTCCAGGCCTTGTTTGGCATCAAGCCTTCGGTGATGGCCGACATCGGAATGTCATGGCGGATGCCAAGGCCCAGCTTGCGGCCCATTTCGGCCATCTTGTCGATTCCGACCTTCATCGCCACTTCATAGAAATAGACGTCACAGCTTTGCGTGAGCGCCTGCTCCAAGTTTACATGCCCGTGGCCACCGCGCCGCCAGCAGTGAAAGCGGCGGCCCCCGACCTCATAATGGCCGGGGCAATAGACAGTGGTGGCCGCGGTGGCGGTGCCTGCCTCCAGCGCTGCGAGGGCCGTGACCATCTTGAAGGTTGATGCGGGGGGATAGGCGCCCTGAACCGATTTATTCGCCAAGGGGCGGTGATCATTTCCGGTCAGTGAATTGTAATCATTATGCGAAATACCGCGCACAAACAGGTTCGGGTTGAACGAGGGCGAAGAGACAACCGCCACAAGGTCACCGTTTTGCACATCCATCACCACGGCTGCCGCAGATTCGTCGCCCAAGCGGGCCTGCACATAGTTTTGCACATCGGCATTGATGGTCAGCTGGATATCAGATCCGGCAACGCCTTCTTGGCGGCCAAGCTCTCGCATCACGCGGCCCACGGCATTTACCTCGACGCGGCGGTTGCCGGCCTTGCCGCGCAGATTATCCTCCATCCAGGTTTCGACACCGATCTTGCCGATCTGGAATTTCGGAGTTTGCAGCAAAGGGTCCGGTTCTTCCAGCTTGGCCAAATCATTTTCGCTGACGGGGCCGACATAGCCGACAACATGGGCGAAATCGGTGTCCCGCGGGTAAATGCGGCTGAGGCCGAATTCGGGCGTGACGCCGGGCAGGGCAGGCGCGTTGATGGCCACCTTGGAGACGTCTTCCCATTTTAGCCGGTCGGCGACGATAATGGGCAGGGGGCTGCGGCGGCGGGCCTCTTTCAACGCGCGCTCAAAATCTTCGGGGGCGATGGGCAGGATGCCGGACAGGCGGTTCAGGACATCTTCGACATTACCCGCATCATCGCGGCTGATCACGACGCGGTAGTTTTGCTCATTGCCGGCGATCAGCTTGCCGTTGCGGTCATGGATCAGCCCGCGCGCAGGCGGGATCAGCCGGATAGAGATACGGTTATCCTCGGCCAGCAGGCGGAACTCATCAGCTTGGTCCACCTGCATATGCCGCATCCGTGCGCCCAAAACGGCGACAATCGCCACCATAGAGCCGCCCAAAAACAGGCCACGGCGCGTGATTTTGCGCGCACTTTCTTCGGTATCGCGGGCAGAGCGTCTCATATCCGGCGTCCCTTTGCATCGACCTCTCCGGCCAGCGGTTTGCGCAGGTGTATCACCACCCGCAACAACCACACGACCACAGGGTACATTAAAATAGAGCCGACGGTTTGCGCAAAGGCAAATCCGAATCCCGGCTGCGTCATGAAGGCCACGGCAAACACGGTGCGGTAAGCCAAAAGCATCGCGATCATTACAAGGCTGATCAGTAACCATTCCGCGACAAAGCCCAGATCCCGTGTCAGGGCAGCGCGGGCGCGCAGAAATTCGGTCGCCAAAACCACCAATACCGTCCACAGGCCGGGGGGGCGCATTAGGATCATATCCTCGGCCAGCACCACCAGCGCGATCAAGATGGTGGGCAAATGGTCGGGGCGTTGCGTTACCCATGCCAGCATCAGGCAAAGCAACAAATCCGGCCCCGGCCAGTTGCCCGCCACGCTACCCAAAGGCAAAAGCCGGAAAAACAGCAGCGCCAGCGCGATCAGCACAAAGCAAGCGCGATAGATCCACACGTTGTGCTTCTGGCTCTCGCGCATTTTATTGCCCCACTGCAGGGGGGGCTTCGGTTTGCACCTCAGGGGCCTCGGATACGGGAATGGCGATCAGATTGCCGGGATCGGTGATCCGCTCTTGCGGGTGGCTGCGCAGGACGCGCAGAAACTCCAGCCGCTCATAATCCGCCGAAAGCGCCACGCGCAAGCGACGGTCAGCCCCTTGCACTACGCTGCCCACCAACAGCCCCGCCGGAAACACGCCGCCGTCGCCCGAGGTGACAACCTGATCGCCGGGGCGCACCAGATCAGGTTTTTCCACAAATTCCAAAGGCGGGCGCACGGTGTTATCGCCTGACAAAAGCCCCCGTTGCCCCGAAGGTTGCGCGGTCACGGGAATACGGCTGTTGCTGTCGGTCAGCAATATCACCCGCGCGGTGCGCTGCCCCACGCCCGAAATCCGCCCGACAAGCCCGATGCCATCCATCGTTGCCCAGCCGTCCTGCACCCCGTCACGCGCGCCGACATTCAGCAGCACGGATTGGCGAAACGGGCTGCCGCTATCGGCCATCACAACGCCGGTAACATGGGTCAGCTTGGGGTCCATGCGCACTTGGTTAAGGTCCATCAGCCGTGCGTTTTTTTGTTCCAGCTGCAAGGCGGCCTCTTTCCACGCTTTCATCTGCTGCAATTCGCGGCGCAGCTCTTGGTTCTGGTCATAAAGGCTGGCGTAGGATTGAAAACTGTCAACCATATCAAAGGTCTTGGTCACCGGCACCAAAGCCCATTCAAAGCTGGGCACCATCCGGTCCACCAGTGCTGTGCGAAAGCGTTCAACCCGCGGGCTGTCGATGCGCCAGATCGTGAACAATGCCACCAGCGCAACCACCAGCAACCCCACCAAAATCCGGCGCAGGGGGCGTGTGTATTCATCCGGTGAGCTGCGTTTTTTTGCCACCAAAGCCTCGTCTCAAAGGGCGGGCCGCGCCTTGGCCCGAAGATCAGCTATCGTAGTCGATCACGTGCTGAAGTTGTTTTTCATATTCCAGCGCCTTGCCAGTGCCAAGGGCCACACAGTTCAAGGGTTCGTTAGCGACCGAAACCGAAAGCCCAGTTTGTTCGCGCAGCGCCAGATCCAGATCGCCCAGCAGTGCGCCGCCACCCGTCAGCATCACGCCACGGTCAACGATATCGGCGGCAAGGTCGGGCGGTGTGGTTTCCAACGCCTGCATCACGGCATCGCAAATTTGCTGGACCGGTTCGGCCAATGCCTCGGCCACTTGGGCTTGGTTGATCTCGGCCTCTTTTGGCACACCGTTCAGCAGATCGCGCCCACGGATGGTCATTGACGAGCCGCGCCCGTCGTCAGGCATCCGCGCGGTGCCGATGCTGGTCTTGATGCGTTCGGCCGTGGATTCGCCGATCAGCAGGTTTTGATGGCGGCGCAAATAGTTGATGATCGCATCATCCATCCTGTCGCCCCCAACACGGACAGAGCGCGCATAGACAATGTCACCCAAGGACAGCACCGCAACTTCGGTTGTGCCGCCGCCGATATCAACCACCATATTGCCGGTGGGATCGGTGATTGGCATGCCCGCACCAATGGCTGCGGCGATGGGTTCGGCGATCAGGCCCGCGCGGCGTGCACCGGCCGAAAGAACCGACTGGCGGATCGCGCGTTTTTCCACCGGCGTGGCACCATGCGGCACGCAGACGATGATCTTGGGCTTGGAGAATGTTGTGCGTTTGTGCACCTTGCGGATGAAATGTTTGATCATTTCCTCGGCGGAATCGAAATCGGCAATAACACCGTCGCGCATCGGGCGGATCGCCTCGATGCTGCCGGGGGTCCGGCCCAGCATCAGCTTGGCATCTTCGCCCACCGCCAGAACCTGCTTCTTGCCGTCCTTGACGTGGTAAGCCACGACCGAGGGTTCATTCAGCACGATACCTTTGCCGCGCACGTAAACAAGCGTGTTCGCGGTGCCAAGGTCAATCGCCATGTCGGATGAGAAAAGACCCGAGAGTAACCACATGCTGAAGCAATCCTTATTCGTAAAATCCTCGCGACTCAGATGTCTGAGGCAGGCGTTTTCTTATAGGGAGGGGGGCGGATAAGGGAAAGGGCTATGCTTTACGCAATGGGCGTCTTCCTGCCAGTCCGGGTCGCTGCGGGCTGGGGATGATCCTGTGGATAGGTTCGATTATTGAAGATTTTGGGCAAATCGGCGGCACGAATGCGCCGCCGATATTCGATTTATGCTAAGTTTTCACCCCGGCAAAAAATCTGGAATCAGGACTGATCCTTGTAGCTGACACCCTTGGTGTCATAGCCCATGTCAGTCTTTTCACGCCGCAAGATCAGGCGGTTCAGGGCGGTCACATAGGCCCGTACCGAGGCAACAATCGTATCGGTATCGGCCGATTGACCGGTTGCGATCATGCCATCTTCTTCCAGCCGGACAAAGACTGTGGCCTGCGCGTCGGTGCCTTCGGTCACGGCCTGCACCTGATAAAGCTGCAAGCGCGCCTTATGCGGATAGAGCATCTTGACCGCGTTGAAGGCCGCATCCACGGGGCCGTCGCCGGTGGCATCGATGCTGTGATCCTTGCCGTCAATTGTCAGCGTCAGTTCTGCCTCTTGCGGGCCATCGGTGCCGCAAACCACGCGCAGGCGTTTGACCTGAAGGCTTTCATTGGCGGCTGTGGCGGCGCTGTCTTGGACCAATGCGATCAGGTCATCGTCAAAGACTTCCTTCTTGCGGTCTGCCAGCGCCTTGAACCGGACGAAGGTATCCTTCAACTGGTTGTCGGCCATATCAAAACCAAGATCATTCAGCTTGGCCCGCAAGGCCGCCCGCCCCGAATGCTTTCCCAAAGGCAGCGAGGTGCCCGACAGGCCCACATCCTCGGGGCGCATCACCTCGAATGTCTCGCGGTTTTTCAGCATGCCATCCTGGTGGATACCGGACTCGTGGGCAAAGGCGTTTTTGCCAACGATGGCCTTGTTGAACTGCACGGCAAAGCCGGAAACAGTGGCGACGCGGCGGCTGATTGCCATGATCTTGGTGGTGTCGATCGCGGTCTGGTAAGGCATGATGTCGTTGCGCACTTTCAGCGCCATCACGACCTCTTCCAGCGCGGTATTGCCGGCACGTTCGCCCAGCCCGTTGATGGTGCATTCCACCTGACGCGCGCCCGCCTCAACCGCAGCCAAGGAGTTGGCGGTCGCCATGCCAAGGTCATTGTGGCAATGGGTTGCGAAAATCACATTCGCAGCGCCCGGCACCCGTTCCAAGAGCATGCGGATCAGATCAGCACTTTCGCGCGGCGCGGTATAGCCCACGGTATCGGGGATGTTGATCGTGGTCGCCCCAGCCTTGATCGCGATTTCCACCACGCGGCACAGATAATCATGCTCGGTGCGGGTGGCATCCATTGGCGACCATTGCACGTTGTCGCACAGGTTGCGGGCGTGGCTGACGGTCTCGAAAATTCGCTCGGCCATCTCATCCATGGTCAGGTTGGGGATGGCGCGGTGCAAGGGCGAGGTGCCGATGAACGTGTGGATACGCGGTGCGCGCGCATGTTTTACCGCCTCCCAGCAGCGGTCGATATCCTTGTAGTTGGCGCGTGCCAGCCCGCAAATCTGCGAGGTTTGCGCCAGTTTGGCAATCTCGGATACTGCGGCGAAATCCCCCTCGGAGGCGATGGGAAAGCCTGCTTCGATAATATCGACGCCCATTTCATCCAGCGCCGCCGCAATCTCCAGCTTTTCGTCATGGGTCATGGTTGCGCCGGGGCTTTGTTCGCCATCGCGCAATGTGGTGTCAAAAATCAATACGCGGGGTTGCGAGCTTGTATCGTTCATCAGAAATCTCTCAAATTTGTTCCGTTAGCCTAGGTGTTCGGGTGCTGTTCCAACTGAGCGGTCGCACCCGAGGGCACGCTCAGCAGAGGCTAAGGAGAAGCAGCGCATGGGGAAGGGCAGCGCGGCGCGCTGCGGTGTCATGTGATATGATGGGTCCCATTGCCATAGGGTGACTATAGCCAAGCTTTTCCGAATGAAAACCCTAAAAATGCCGGACCCAAGCGCGCTTAGTTCGCGGCCGCCCCTTCAGCCGCCTCGCCTTCGGGTTCTGCCACTGCGGGGGCGGTCAGGATGCCATTGGTCCATTCGCCTGCAACCTCTTCACCATTGGCATAGCGCAAGACCCCCTGGCCTTGGCGCGTGCCATCGACAAAGGCGCCCTCATAGACATCACCGCTGGCATAGGTGGCGATGCCTTGGCCTTCGATTTCACCGGCATTCCAATCCCCGGCGTAGGTAAAGCCGTCGGCCATTTCCACCGTACCTTTGCCATGCCGTTCACCTGCAACGAAACTGCCAGTATAGGTGGAGCCATCTGCATAGGTGGCGACGCCTTCGCCCTCGCGCTGGCCCATCACCCAATCGCCCTCATAGCGGTAGCCGCTGGGATAGGTGACCACGCCTTTGCCGTGATGCTGCCCCTTTACAAAGGCGCCCTCATAGATTTGGCCATTGGCATAGGTCGCGCGGCCATTGCCCTCAATCACGCCGCCAACCCATGCGCCGTTATAGGTGGCACCATCGGCATAGGTGATCTTGCCCACGCCCTCGGGTTTGTCATCCTTGAAGGTGCCGGTATAGGTCGAGCCGTTTGGATAGGTGACGGTGCCGCTCCCCTCGATCCGGCCCTCAACCCATTCGCCCTCATAGACGTAATTGTCGGGGCCGTGAAAGATGCCCTTGCCGTGGCGCATGTCGGCCAGAAACGCGCCCTCATAGGTATCATTATTGGCATAGGTCACGCGGCCCTTGCCAAGGCGCTGGCCGTCGCTGAGGTCGCCTTCATAGATGTCGCCATTGGGTTGCGTCAGCTTGCCGGTGCCATTGATCTGCCCACCGGACCATTCGCCCTCATAGATCAGACCGTCGGGCATGGTCAGCGTGCCCACGCCCTCGCGCTGGCCCATGACCAGCTCGCCCTCATAGACAGTGCCATCGGGATAGGTGATCTTGGCGCGGCCCTGCTTTTCGCCCTTCACCCAATCGCCGTCATAGCGGTAGCCCTCCGGGTCCTCCAGCACGCCTTTGCCGTCATGGACCGCATTGACAAAATGTCCGGTATAGACGGATCCGTCGGCATAGGTGGCAACGCCTTCGCCCGACATCTTGCCTGCCAGCCATTCGCCTTCATAGGTGCCGCCATCGGGATAGGTGATCTTGCCGCGCCCTTCGGGTTTGCCGGCCCAAAAGCTGCCCTCATAGACCGAGCCATTGGGAAAGCGTGCAACGCCTTCGCCCCTGATCTCGCCGTTTTCCCAGTTTCCGGTGTAGGTATAGCCGTTGGGCAGGGTGTAGGTGCCGGTGCCATGCTGGCGACCGTCCTTGAACGTCCCTTCATAGAGTGAGCCATCGTCATATTGTTTGGCAATCACGCCATCCTGCGCCCAAGCGGGGCATGCCAGCAGGCCTGCGGTTAGTGTTGCGGCCTTGGCCCATCCCGAAACTGCTTTGCTCAACATCATAATCCTTTGTCGCTGCGCTGGCCTGAACAGCCCGCCGCTTTTTGCAAATCCTACCCGCCGATACCTGCCATGACAAGTTTGCAAAACGCACAGGCCTTTCCCTTGCGCGCCAGTCTGCTAATGCTGGGCACGAACAAGGAAAGGATGCCGCATATGGCCAACCGCTTTCGCCTGACTTTGGCACAGCTGAACCCGACCGTCGGTGCGATCGCCGCCAATGCCGGTGCCGCCCGCGAAGCGTGGGCCGCAGGCAAGGCTGCCGGTGCCGATATGGTCGCCCTGCCGGAAATGTTCATCACCGGCTATCAGGTGCAGGACCTTGTGCAGCGCCCCCGTTTTATCGAGGATGCAAATAACGCGATTGAGGCTTTGGCCCACGATGTGGCCGACGGTCCGGCGCTGGGCATCGGGGGGCCGTGGTTTCAGGCGGGGCGGCTTTACAACGCTTATTTCATCTTGCAGGGCGGCAAAATCGCGACGCGGGTGCTAAAGCATCACCTGCCCAATGTCAGTGTTTTCGACGAAAAACGCCTGTATTCCTCGGCCGAGGTCAGCGGGCCCTATGTCGTTGGCCCTTTGCGTATCGGCAGCCCGATTTGCGAAGATGCCTGGTTCCACGATGTCGCGGAAACCCATGCCGAGACCGGTGCCGAGATTTTGCTGGTGCCCAACGGCTCGCCCTATTTCCGTGAAAAGCTGGCCGAGCGGCAAAACATCATGGTTTCCCGCGTCGTGGAAACGGGGTTGCCGCTGGTCTATCTGAATATGGTGGGCGGGCAGGATGATCAGGTGTTTGACGGCGCGTCTTTCGTGTTGAACCCCGGTGGCAAGCTGGCGGTGCAGATGCCCGCGTTCGAGACCGCGATCACCCATGTCGATTTCGTGGAAACGCCGGAGGGCTGGCGCGCCGAGCGGGGCCCCTTGGCCAAGCAACCCGACACATGGGAGGCGGATTATCATGCGATGGTCCTGTCTTTGCGCGATTATCTGGGCAAGTCGGGGTTCAAGCGGGTGCTTCTGGGGATGTCGGGCGGGATTGATTCGGCCATCGTCGCCACGATTGCCGCCGATGCGATCGGCCCGCAGAATGTGCGCTGTGTGATGCTGCCCTCGGAATACACCAGTGCCGAAAGCCTTGAGGACGCCAAGGACTGCGCCACCCGCTTGGGCTGCCATTATGACTTTGTGCCGATCACTCAGGGGCGCGATGCGATTACCGATACATTGGCCCCGCTGTTTGAGGGGCGGCCTGCCGATCTGACCGAGGAAAACATCCAGTCGCGCCTGCGCGGGGTTTTGTTGATGGCGCTGTCGAATAAATTTGGCGAGATGCTGCTGACAACGGGCAATAAATCCGAGGTCGCCGTGGGCTATTCCACGATCTACGGCGATATGGCGGGGGGCTATAACCCGATCAAGGATATGTACAAGACCCGCGTGTTTGAAACCTGCCGCTGGCGCAATGCCAATCACCGCGACTGGATGATGGGCAAGGCCGGAGAGGTGATCCCGCCGCGTATAATTGACAAGCCCCCTTCGGCGGAACTGCGCCCTGATCAGCGGGACGACGACAGCCTGCCGCCCTATCCGGTACTGGATGCAATCCTAGAGGGGCTGGTGGATAATGACGTCTCGATTGATGAGCTGGTCGCCGCCGGTTTTGATCGTGCGGTGGTCGAGAAGGTCGAGGGTCTGGTCTATCTGTCAGAGTATAAGCGCTTCCAATCCGCCCCCGGCACCCGCCTGACCCGCCGCGCCTTCTGGCTTGATCGGCGTTATCCGATCGTGAACCGCTGGCGCGACCGAAGCTGATCGGCACGCAGGGCAGGGCGCAATAGAAAACGGGGGCAACGCTTGGTTGCCCCCGTTTGTTTTTGGCGCCAAGGATCAGGCCGCTTTGCGGCGACGCAGCATGGCCAGACCACCCAAACCGGCAAACAGCAGCGGCAAACCTGCTGGCAGCGGCACAGCAGACGGGGCATTTGCATCCACGACCGTGCGGCTGAAATCGGTGTAATCGGTAAAGAAGCCATCAAGACCCCAGTCGAGCATCGGCTGGATCATCGCAAAGGCTGCTTCCTCGCTAAGCGGGCGGAAGGTATAGGCGTGCACAATCAAGCCCAGATCATGGGCGGAGGTGATGAACTCTTCGGTGATGCCGCCTGCGCTGACACCCACGCCATCGGCGATATCGGCAATTTCAGCCAAGCTAAAGAACCCGTCTGAACCGCTTACACCGTAAACGCCGTCAACAAGGCGCACACCGCCAAGCTGTGCGAGGCTTGCGCTGACACCTTGATCGATCAGGGCTTCGCCCATCTCGATGATGGATTCGCGGACGAAGGACTGCAAGATGACCTTGTCGGACGGCTCGTCATAGCCTTTATCTTTCAGGGTCGCGACGATGGCCTGGTTTTGCGGCGAGTTGTAGGGTGTTTTGGATTCAGGGTAGATGCCGATTTCGGTGCCGTTTGCCGTATTGTATTCGGTCAGCAGATCAAGCACTTCGCTCAATGTTGGCACCTTATAGGGGTCTGCCATGCTTGGGGTGAACCCTGCATAGGTGGAATCGGGGGCAGACAGCGCGCCGGTCGGCTTTACGGTCAGGGACTTGATTTCTTCCAAAGTGAAGTCGGAAACCTTGTAGCTGCCGTCGCGCGCGGCGAACAGATCCGCGACATTGGTCGTGCGGGTCAGGGTGCTGTCGTGCATTGCAACCAACTGACCGTCAGCGGTCATCTGGACGTCTGGCTCAATGTAGTCAGCGCCCATTTTCATGGCCAGCTCGTAGCCGCCAAGGGTTTCCTCGGGCAAATAGCCGCTGGCACCACGGTGGGCAACGACGACAGGGGCCTCACCGGTTAGGGTGTTATACGCGGTAGCAGCCTCTAGCATCGGGGCCGAAAATGTTGTTGCCATGACAGCCGCAACGGCCAGCTTCATCTTTGGTTTCATCGGTGGGTTTCCTTCGGTTTACGTCACAACCCGCAATATCGGGTGGATCACGGTTAATTTAGGCAACGAAGGTAACAATGAGGCAACGGCTTTGTGACAGTTTGGTAATTATGTGAGGGGTTTGATCGGACAACTGGCATGGCGATGACATGCGATAAGAGACTTTACGCAAAGCGTGCCACGCTTTGCCGTCGTCGGTCAAGCTGTTGTGACCGAGGGAGAGTTTGCTTGTGAAACGCTGGGAATATTGGGAGTTTCCCCGCCAAAATCATTTGGCAAATTGGCGGGGGAATGCGGATTACAGGCAGCCTGCAAGGTTTGATGCGAGGTTGCGGATCATTTGAGGATAAAGCGCAGGCCCGATCTCCAGATCAGAACCCAAGGGGTCGATCACCGCTGTTTTTGCATCTGACCCTTCCAGAACCGTCGCAACCAAGCCGGGATTAAATTGCGGCTCGGCGAGGACACAGTCGATGCCTTCCGTGGTAATCCGCTCGCGGATTTCTGCGATGCGGGAGGGGCTGGGGTCCGAGGCATCGCTGACAGAGATGGCGCCTGATGCAGGGAAATTGAAGTCGTTCTCAAAATACTGATAGGCATCATGGAAGACGATGAATCGGCCACTGCGGACGGGTTCAAGCATGGCATTGACATCAGAGGTCAGGGTGGCAAGCTCTGTGCGCCCTGCGGCGGCATTGGCAAAATAGGTGCCGGCATTGTCTGGATCGGCGGCGGAAAGCTGTGCCGCGATCACGTTAAGCCAGTTAGACGCGTTTTGTGGCGAAAGCCATGCGTGGGAATCCTGTTTGCCATGGTCATGATCGTCATGCCCCCCGTGATCATCGTGATCGTGATGCTCGGCATCGTCATGTGTTTCTGCGCCATGTGCGTGCTTTTCGAACAGTGCGCCGACCCGGGCCTCTAAAATGGTGGTTCCGTTGGTTTCCGAAAGCTCGGTCACCGAGGCATCAACGGCCAATGTGGTCATGGCAGTTTCCAGCCAAGGGGATAGGCCCGCACCGACCCAAAAGACCAGATCAGCTTCTTGCAGTGCGCTTGCTTCGGAGGGACGCAATGCATATTCATGCGGGCTGGCGCCGGGTTGAACAATCAGGTCGGGGGTCCCTACACCGTCCATCACGCGGGCGACCAGCGAATGGATGGGTGCAATATCTGTGGCGACGCGCGGTGCTTGGGCAAGGGCGGTGCTGCCGATCAGGGCAAAGGCGAGCGAAACGGGCAGGAGTGATCTGGACATAATGGATCTCGTGTGATTATATAACATTACGGATCACTAAGGGAAATGTAATAACATGACAAGTGGCGCGCTGAACATTTCTGCCGAACTGCCGTTGGGTTTCGCAAAGCACGACCATGCCTCCTGTGTGGAAGGCGGCCTGTCGACGGCGGAAACACGCTGTTTGGATGATGGCCTAAGGCTTACGCCCGTGCGCCGCAAAGTGCTGGAAATCCTGTTGCAGGAACATAGGGCGCTTGGGGCCTATGCTGTCCTCGACCGGTTGCGCGATGACGGGTTCGGATCGCAGCCGCCGGTGGCGTATCGCGCGCTTGATTTCTTGGTAAGCCACGGGTTCGCCCATAAGATCGAGCGGCTCAATGCGTTTATCGCCTGTGCGCACCCTGATGAAACCCACGCACCGGCCTTTATGATCTGCCGTCTGTGCGACTCCGTTGCCGAAGCGCAATCAGAACCGGCCCGGAGCGCCTTGGCCGAGGCCGCAAAAGCCACCGGTTTCAAGATTGAACGCACCGTTGTCGAGGCTGAGGGCGTTTGCCCCGGCTGTGCCGAAAAGGCCGATGCATGAGCCTTGTCGATGTTGAAAATCTAAGTATCCGCTACGGCGCGAACACGGTGCTGTCGAATGTATCGCTTCGCATTGATGCGGGGGAAATCCTGACCATTGTTGGTCCGAACGGGTCGGGTAAAACCAGCCTGTTGCGTGCGATTATCGGGGCAGTAAAGCCGACCAAAGGAACGGTTACACGCAGCGCCGATGTTCGATTGGGCTATGTTCCGCAAAAACTGCATATTGATCCGACCCTGCCGATGACCGTCGCGCGCTTTCTATCGTTGCCGCGCGCTGTGGCCCCTGCTGCGATAGCGGCCGCCCTGAGCCAAGCGGGCGTGCCGGATCTGGCCTCGGCGCAGATGTCGCGGTTGTCGGGCGGGCAGTTTCAACGGGTCCTGCTGGCGCGGGCGTTGATCGGCAAACCGCAGCTTTTGCTGTTGGATGAGGCGACGCAAGGCCTTGACCAGCCGGGGTCCGCCGCCTTTTACCGCCAGATCGAAGCCGTGCGCCAAGAGACAGGCTGCGCGGTTTTGATGATCAGCCATGAGCTGCATGTCGTGATGAGCGCCTCGGATCGGGTGATCTGCCTGAACGGCCATGTGTGCTGTGAAGGCACGCCAGAGGTTGTCGCCTCTGCCCCCGAATACCGTGCGCTTTTCGGGTCCGGTACGATGGGGGCCTTGGCGCTTTACCGTCATGACCATGACCACGAACACCATTCACATGACGGATGTGACCATAGCCAAACAGAGGCCGCCGAATAATGCTGGATGATTTTATGATGCGCGCCACCCTTGCGGGGATCGGCGTGGCCTTTGCTGCGGCCCCTTTGGGATGTTTTGTGGTTTGGCGGCGCATGGCCTATTTCGGCGATGCAACGGCACATGCCGCGATTTTGGGGGTCGCCCTTTCGTTGGCACTGTCGATCTCGGTCTTTACCGGCGCGTTGGTGGTTGCGCTGATCATGGCCCTGACGGTGAACCTGCTAAGCGGGCGCGGCTATGCGATGGATACGCTTTTGGGCGTTTTGGCCCATTCGGCGCTTGCCTTCGGGCTGGTCGCGGTGTCGTTCCTGTCGGGGATACGGATTGACCTGATGGCCTATCTTTTCGGGGATATTCTGGCGGTTTCACGTGTCGATCTTGCGGTGATCTGGGGCGGGGCGGCACTGGTGGTGGTACTGATTTGGTGGCGCTGGTCGGCGCTTTTGACCGCAACGCTGAACGAAGACCTTGCCTATGCCTGCGGGATTGATCCCAAACGTGAGCAATTGGTCCTGACGCTGGCGTTGGCGGTTACGGTTGCGGTTGCGATCAAGGTGGTTGGCGTGTTGTTGATTGCCGCTTTGCTGATTATTCCGGCGGCGGCGGCCAGATCGCTTAGCCGCACGCCCGAGGGTATGGCCGTGGTCGCCGCATGTATTGGCGGTGCCTCAACCATTGTCGGATTGCGTTCGGCCTATGTTCTGGACACACCTGCGGGGCCGTCGATCGTCTGCGTTGCGGCCTTGATCTTTGCTTTTCTGAGTGTGCTGGCAGGGTTGCGCAAGCCCGCCCGGTGACCGGATGTCTTGACTGGCCTCGTAGCTATGTCTGGTGCTGACGGGCAATCTCAAAGCGAAAATGGCCGCGCCCTTGGGGTCGCGGCCATTTTTATGGGGCAATTTACCCGCCGGAAATGATCTTTCCCGGCCATTTCGGTGCAGTGCCTTAGCTGCGGGTCGCGTTGCGCGCCTCGGCATAGATGGGCGAGTTGGCCGAGAGAGTGTAGCGCCCACGGCGTGTTTTCTCAATCCGGCCTTCACGAAGCAAGGTGCCAAAGCTGCGCAGGATTGCCTCGCGATCGCCTTCCAGCTCTGGCTGCAGGACCAACACATGGCCGACCATTTGCAGGCGGGACACATCGGGGTGTTCCTCGACATGGGTGGCATAGGCTGCCGCCGCTTCCAGCAAGGCGGGCAAGGATTGCGCGCCCAGGCGATCGACGTAGACTGCAAAGCCAACGACATCGCCAAAGATATTCCGGGCGTCAGTGCTTTCCAGTGCGGGGTCGAATGCGGGGTCGTCTATCTCAAGCGATGCTGCCAGATGGCTGCCTGTCGCGGTGACAGAGGAAAGTTGGCTTTGCTCTATCGTGGGGCGTACTCGCGGCGTATCGATACGCTGTTCAGACACGAGCATGAGGGGCGCAGGCCGTTTTGCAGGTTTTGCGGGTGCCGCAGGCGCGTTCGGATCGCGCGGGCGGACGACACGCTCCAGGTCACTGCGGTAGGGGTTCTTGCGCATCTCTTCTGTGGGGCCGGTTTTGCCACCGGACTGACGATCCGCAACCGTGGCTGCCACGGCAGCTTTGAGGTGGGAAATCGCGGACAGGCGGCGGCGGTTGTCGGGGCCGTCCAGCTCGGAGTTGGTTTGGTCCAGCAGGCGTTTGACCGATGCATCATCGTCCGAGCCTGTCAGTTCGCTGCTGCGCCGACGGTTTGAAACGGGACGCTGTGGCCGCACAGGGATTACGGTGGCCTCTGCCGTGTCCGAAGCGGGCTCCGGTGTCGTTTCGGCCTCTTCGCGCAGCGCTTCCAGTTCGCGCATGAGGTCGGCTTCGGCCTCGGGGCTTAGGGTCGGTTCGCTTGCCGTTTCCGGTTCTGCCGTCGTGCCTTCGGGGTTTTCCGCGTTACGGCGGATTTTGATGACGCGGGCACGGGCGCGTTGCAAGGTGGGGTTAACCTCGGCCTCGGCTTTGACTTCTGCCTCTACCAGCGGTTCTTCGGAGGCTACGACTTCCGGCTCTGCAAGGGCGTCAACCTCAGGCTCAACTTCTGGCAAGGTTTCGACACTTTCCTCGGCCAGAGCTTCGGTTTCCGAGGGCAGTTCGTCAAGTACGCCTGCATCGGTCGCAAAGTTTTCTCCGAAGGATGTTGGCACAGTCCTTTCAGCCGTCACGTCGGTAGGGGCCTCTTCCGGATCGGCGGTCGGAAAATCGGCGGACGACGCATCCGTCAGGGGGGCCTCCTCTGCCGAAGCCACTTCGGCGGGCAGATCTTCAGGGGCATCGGTTTCTGCCAGTGCCGCGTTGAGAGAGGCCAGCACGCTATCATCATCGGACTCGGCAGTCGCAGGGGTGTCGGTGGCGGTCTCCGGCGTATCGGTCGCCGCTTCGGGATTGTCCTGAACCTCGGGCGCTTCGACGGGTGGGTCCTGCGTGGCGACCTCTGTTTCAGGCTCCGGGGCGCGGGCGGCTGTCGTCGGGGGCGCTACATCTTCCTTTTGCACAGCGGCCTTGGGCTGGGCGACCGCGGGCTCTGCAACAGGGGGCTCTGCCTTGACCGGCGGGCGGGTCGTTTCGCCCGAGGCGCGGCCCTCGGCCATCGCACTGCGGATGCGGGACAGTTTCTCAACAACGCTGTTCGAGATGATGCCGTTTGCAGGGGCGCTGTCGGCTGCTTCTTTCAGCATTGTGTCAGGCTTGGCAGGTGTCGGGGTCGGTTCCGACATTAAGGCAGGGGCGACATAATCTGGCTGGGGCTGCTCATCGGCATGCGAATCGGCTGCGCGCAGGACGACACCGTTGTCCTGAACCCGGGTTTCCACACGCCGCTGCATCTCGCGTTCCGCGATTCGATGAAGCATTGCGGTGTCCGGTGTGGGCGGTTCGGCCCCGAAATAACGGTCATCTGCCGCCAAATCACGGAAATATTCCGCAATCGCTTTCATTGTGTTGAAAGGCTCGTCGAAGCCCTCCAATGTGCAAGAGAATGTTCCGTAAGAAACCGTAAGTATTTTGCTCGCCCCGACCATTGGATGCTCGCCCTTTGTTGCCAATTCTCAGTATAGTTAACAGCAAGGACCGTTCAATTTCGTGAATTAATTGGGGTAACATTATGGAATAAATGTGTTCATGGAACAAGATTTTGCCTTATTTGGGGAAACAGTGTTGTGACAAAAGAAGCTATTATCGACTCTGGAACAGGGGTCACCTTGGCCGCTGGCGGGCCGATAAGACCGCAGGATTTCGAGGAATCTCAAGAGCTTGCACCGTATTTGGTTGCGGCGGACGGTGGCGCGGACCGGGCCTTGGAGCTGGGGGCACGGCCTGCGGCGGTGATCGGGGACCTGGACAGCATAACACAATCGGCACGGACAGAATTGGGCACAGCGGTTCACCATATTGCCGAACAAGACAGCACCGATTTCGACAAAGCCTTGCGCAATATCAACGCGCCCTTCGTGCTGGGCCTTGGGTTGCTTGGCGGGCGTGTCGATCATGAGCTGTCGGCCCTTGCCGTTCTGGCGCGCAGGGCGGCGATGCCTTGTTTGCTTATCGGGCCCGAGGATGTGATTTTTGCTGCCCCGCCGTTGCTGGATATTGCGATGCGCGCGGGCGACCGGTTTAGCTTGTTCCCCTTTGCGCCGGTTGCGGGGCGCAGTGTCGGGTTGAAGTGGCCGATTGATGGCATCGAGTTTGCGCCAATCGGGCGGGGCGGTACATCCAATATGGCGCTTGGTCCGGTGCGGTTGGAAATGGATGCGCCGGGGATGCTGGTGATTGTGCCGCGCGAACGGTTGCGCGAGGCGCTGGCGGCGCGGCTGGCAGCGGGGGCTTGGGGGGCAAAGGCTTGCTGATACTTCCTGTGCAAGAGGTGGTGGTGCTGGAAACGCCCAAGACCGGATCTTTGGCCCTACGTGCGATGCTTGGCCCCTATACCGTGCCGCAATCGGACAAGGCGCCGCGCCACATTGGCCATGACGCGTTTCGCCGTAAATTCGCGCCCGATTTGGTTATGGGGCTTGGCAGGCTGCCCCGGACCGTGGCCGTGGTGCGCGCGCCGCTGGAACGGATGCAAAGCTGGTATCGCTACCGCCGCCGTCCGCAGCTAAAGGGCCTGCCTGCCAGCACCCATGGTGTCAGCTTTGATGAGTTCATGCTGGCCTATCTGGAGGGTACGCATCCGGACATGGCCAATGTTGGTCGTCAGGACCGCTTTGTCGGTTGGGACGGGGGTCACGCGCGGGTGGACCACCTGTTCGACTATGCGCAGCTTGCCCTGTTGGAGCGGTTCTTTTCCGGGCTGACCGGCGATATTTTGACCCTGCCAGAGAAAAACAAAACCCCGAAGAAGGTTAACGCTGATTACGCCCTTAGCCCCGAAGTTTTGGCGCGGTTCGAGGCAGAAAATAACGAAGAACTGGCGATGTATAGGGCCGTTGCGGCGGCGGGCCATCTGATGCGCCCCGGTGTAGGGGCGAAACTCAGCAGTTCGGCACATTGACGGCCAGCCCGCCCAGCGAGGTTTCCTTGTATTTCTCATGCATGTCTTGGCCGGTCTGACGCATGGTTTCGATGCAGGCATCCAGACTCACCAGATGCACCCCGTCACCGCGCAGCGCCAATGAGGCGGCTGACACCGCCTTGATTGCGCCCAAGCCGTTGCGCTCAATGCAAGGCACCTGCACGAGGCCCTTTACCGGATCGCAGGTCATGCCGAGGTGATGCTCCAGTGCGATTTCGGCGGCGTTCTCAACCTGCTCGGGGCTGCCACCCAGAACGGCGCACAGCCCGGCGGCCCCCATGGCCGCTGCACTGCCAACCTCGGCCTGACAGCCCGATTCCGCGCCCGAGATGCTGGCGTTATGTTTGCACAGCCCGCCAATCGCCGCCGCCGTCAGCAATATATCAGGCACCTTAGAGGCGCTCGCCCCCGGTACATGATCAAGATAATAGCGGATCACCGCAGGCACCACGCCCGCAGCGCCGTTGGTTGGCGCGGTCACAACCTGCCCACCGGCGGCGTTCTCCTCATTCACCGCCATGGCATAAAGTGACATCCAGTCGTTGATCACATGCGGCGCGGTCATGTTCAGGCCGCGCTCTGCCAGCAGCGCCTCATGTATGGCCTTGGCGCGGCGACGCACCTTGAGGCCACCGGGCAGAATGCCCGTGCCCTCCATTCCGCGGTTGATGCAGTCATTCATCACCTCCCATACCCGTGCGATGCCATCGTCCAGCTCTTGCGGTGTGCGAAAGCGCAGCTCGTTCTTGCGTTTCATCTGGGCGATGGTCAGCTTTGAGGATTGCGCCATTTCCAGCATCTCGGCGGCATTTTGAAAGGGGTAGGGCACATCGGATCGGGCATCGGCCTTGACGGTGCCTGCGGCGGCATGTTCATCGGCCGTCAACACAAAGCCCCCCCCGATGGAGTAATAGGTCTCGGACAGGATCACGTCGCCCTGCGCATCCGTGGCCTGGATCACCATGCCGTTGGCATGGCCGGGCAGGCTTGGGCCGTAATCAAACAGCAGGTCCTTGGTCGGGTCAAACTGCAACACGCCAAGGCCCGGCGCGTCAATGGTCTTGGTGTCCTTTATCGCGGTAAGGGCAGCCTCGGCGCGGGTCGCGTCGTAATGCTGCGGCTCAAACCCTGCCAGTCCAAGGATGGTGGCGCGGTCGGTCGCATGTCCGACGCCGGTAAAGGCTAGGCTGCCATGCAACGTGGTCTTTAACCCGTGGGCGGCGAAGGGGCTGTGGCGCAATGTGTTCAAAAACCGCCCCGCCGCGACCATCGGCCCCATGGTATGAGACGATGATGGGCCGATGCCCAGTTTGAACATATCAAGGACGGAAAGAAACATGGGCACCCTTCATTTCATCTGCACGGGGGGCAGAGACCAACCTCTAACCCGCCTGCGTTTCAACCTATATCTTGAAAGCGACATTTCCAATGGGTTCGCGGCAAGTGGCCCCGGGACCGGATGAATTTCCCGTTGCTGCCTCCAGTTGCTTTGGGGGCAGACCCCTCAATTACCTCAATTTTCAGTTATCCTGTCCTTTTGGACCGGCAAAAGGCGCAATTGCCCCCTCGCACCACGCGGCTGCCTCGCCTATAAGCAGCATATAACAGTGAGCGAGGACATTATGGCGGTGGAGCTTTCCCCGATCGACAAGGCCAAATTCGTCGCCGCCAAACGGGCGGTAGACTGTATCGAAGACGGTATGAAGCTGGGGCTTGGTACCGGTTCAACCGCGGCGTGGATGGTGCGCTGTCTGGCCGAACGTATCCGCGAAGAGGGGCTACAGGTGCAGGGCGTTCCCACCTCCAGCCGCACGGCGGAACTGGCGCGCAGTCTTGGCGTGCCGATTACCACGCTGGATGAGGCGCGCTGGCTGGACCTAACGATCGACGGCGCGGATGAATTTGACCCCGAGTTGAATCTGATCAAAGGCGGCGGTGCCGCGCTCTTGCAAGAGAAAATCGTGGCAAGCGCCAGCGACCAGATGATCGTGATTACCGATGCCGCCAAGGAAGTGCGCCAGCTGGGCGCTTTCCCTCTGCCGGTCGAGGTTATTCCCTTTGGCTGGAAATCCACCAAAACCCTGATCGAAGAGCTGCTGGGCAGCATGAACGTGCTGTCGTGCGAATGCGCTTTGCGGATGAAGGATGGCGCGCCGCTGTTGACCGATGAGGCAAATTACATCGTTGACCTGCATCTGAAGCGGATCAACGAGCCGCGTCAGCTGTCGATGGCGTTGAACCAAATTCCGGGCGTGGTGGAAAACGGGCTGTTTATTGATATCTGTGACATGGTGATTATCGGCCACGGGGATGGTAGCGTGGTCGTGCGCGATGCCAACTCGCGCGAGATCAAGGGCGAGCGGGTGGAGTTTGAGCCGAGCGACAACGTCTTTGCCAACCCTGAGGATTGAACCGAAAATCCCTGAACCCTTGCGTTTAATTGAGGAGCCATAAGACATGAGCTTTGATTACGATCTTTTCGTCATTGGCGGTGGCTCTGGCGGTGTGCGGGCCGCGCGGATTGCCGCCGGAACCCATGGTGCCAAAGTTGCGCTGGCCGAGGAATTCCGCATGGGGGGCACCTGTGTCATTCGCGGCTGCGTGCCCAAAAAGCTGATGGTCTATGCCTCCAGCTATCCGGGGATGGTGGCTGAGGCGCAGGCTTACGGCTGGGATGCAAACATTGGCGGTTTTGACTGGTCTGCCTTTCGCGACAAGCTGGAGGCAGAGCTGACACGGTTGGAGGCGGCTTATCGTTCGGGCCTCTCGAACGCAGGGGTGACGGTATTTGACAGCCGTGCTGTGCTGGTTGATGCGCATATGGTCAAGCTTGCAGACGGAAAAACTATAAGCGCCAAACATATTCTGGTGGCCACGGGGGGTACGCCTTTCGTGCCGGATATCCCGGGCAGCGAATTGGCCATCACCTCCAATGAGATTTTCAATGTGGAGGCTTTGCCCAAACGGGTTTTGATCGTCGGTGGCGGTTACATTGCGTCTGAATTCGCCTGTATCCTCAATGGTTTGGGCTGTGAGGTTGCGCAATTTTATCGCGGTGCGCAAATTCTGCGCGGCTTTGACGATGAGGCGCGCGGCCATGTGGCCGAAGCCATGCGCGACAACGGTGTAAACATTCATTGCGGCACCGATGTAATGCGGTTGGAAAAAGCCGAGGATGGTATTCGCGCCGTGGCGACAGACGGATCCGAGAAGGTCTTTGATGCGGTGCTTTATGCGACAGGCCGTATCCCCAACTCCAAAGGGCTGGGCCTTGAGGATCTGGGCGTCAAGCTGGGCCGTGGCGGGCAGATCGAGGTTGATGACTATAGCCAGACGGCCGTGCCTTCGATCTTTGCCGTGGGCGATGTGACAGACCGCATCAACCTGACGCCGGTCGCCATTCGTGAAGGCCACGCCTTTGCCGATACCATTTTCGGCGGCCAGCGGCGCTGCGTTGACCACAGCCTCTTTGCCTCGGCCATTTTTACCCAGCCTGAAATGGGCACCATCGGCATGACCGAAGAGGCGGCCCGCGCACAAGAACCGATTGAGGTTTATGCGACCGCCTTCCGCCCCATGCAGTCAGCCTTTGCGGGCGCGCCGGACCGCGTGTTGATGAAACTGATCGTATCACAGGAAAACCGCAAGATTTTGGGCTGTCATATCGTCGCACCCGGCGCGGGTGAAATGATCCAGCTGGTGGGCATTGCCATGACAATGGGTGCCACCAAAGAACAATTTGATGCTACAATCGCAGTTCACCCGACAATGTCCGAGGAACTGGTAACGATGCGCAGTCCGGTTCGGACCGGCTAGGCTTGAATTTCTGGTAATAATCACCAGTTTAAACAGAACGTAAGAAGATAGGGAAATACAATGGCAGGAAGCGGAGGACCTTGGGGCGGCAGTGGCGGCAACCGAGGCGATGATGGCAAGGACGAGGGCACACGCCCGAATGGCGGGCGGCGCCCCGGAAATGACGGGCCGCAAATTCCTGAAATTGACGAGATCATGAAGAAGGGGCAAGAGCACCTCCGCGTCCTGATGGGCGGTCGCGGCGGCAATCGCGGCGGCTCTGGCGGCAGCGGCGGCGGGGCAGGGCCTTTGTTTTCCAAACAAGGGCTGGCGCTTGGCGGGGTTGTGGCGCTTGGCCTTTGGGCTTTTGCGTCTTTCTATACCGTGAAGCCGGAAGAACGCTCGGTTGAGTTGTTGTTGGGGGAATTTTCTACCATCGGCAATCCGGGCCTGAACTTTGCGCCTTGGCCCTTTGTGACGGCTGAAATCGTGCAGGTGACGGGCGAACGTCAAACAGACGTTGGCACGGGCCGTACTGGCGTGCTTGACAGCGGCTTGATGCTGACGCGCGATCAGAACATCGTTGATATTGAATTCCAGATCGTCTGGAATGTGTCCAATCCGGCGGATTACCTGTTTAATCTGGGCGATCCGGCTGACACGCTGCGGGCTGTTTCCGAATCCGCGATGCGCGATATTATCGCCCGGTCAGAGTTGGCTCCGGTCTTGAACCGTGACCGTGGTGTGATCGCCTCGGATCTTCAGGCGGCCGTACAAGGTACGCTGGACAGCTATGAGGCAGGCATCAATGTGGTGCGTGTGAACTTTGACAAGGCAGACCCGCCGCGCGAAGTTATCGACAGCTTCCGCGAAGTGCAGGCCGCCCAACAGCAGCGCGACCGTCTGGAAAAAGAGGCTGATGCCTATGCAAACCGCGTTACCGCGGCTGCGCGTGGTGCCTCTGCCCAGTTGACAGAAGAGGCCGAAGGTTACCGCGCCCGCGTGGTCAATGATGCGGAAGGGGAGGCAAGCCGCTTCCTGTCCGTCTATGCCGAATATGTCAAAGCGCCGGAAGTGACCCGTCGCCGGATGTATCTGGAAACCATGGAAGGTGTGCTTGGCGGTATGAACAAGGTCATCCTTGACGGTGTTTCGGGCGAAGGGGCAGCACAGGGTGTTGTGCCATATCTGCCGCTTAACAATCTGACACCTGCCACCAACTCTACCGGCGGAGGGAGCAACTGATGAATAAATCTGCAATGATCCTACCCGCCTTGGTGCTTATCGTCGCGGGTATCCTGTCCTCGGTGTTTATCGTGGATGAACGGGAAAAAGTATTGGTCCTGCAATTCGGTCAGGTTAAGGCCGTCAAAGAAGAGCCGGGGCTTGGTTTCAAAGTGCCGCTTATTCAGGATGTTGTGCGTTATGACGGCCGGATTTTGGGCCTGTTGACCCAACCGCTCGAAGTGACGCCGCTGGATGACCGCCGCCTTGTGGTCGATGCATTCGCCCGCTGGCGCATCGTCGATCTGGTGAACTTCCGGGAATCGGTGGGCACCGAGGGCGTACGCGCCGCACAGGTCCGGATCGAACGGATCCTGAACGCCGCCATTCGTGAAGTCTTGGGTGCCGTGCCATCGCAGCGCGTGCTGTCTGAGGACCGGACGAGCCTGATGAACCTGATCCGCGATCAGGCCCGCCGTCAGGCGCTTAGCCTTGGGGTGGATGTGGTTGACGTGCGTTTGACCCGCACTGATTTGCCAGAGCAAAACCTTGCCGCAACCTTCGCACGGATGCGTGCCGAACGTGAACGCGAAGCCGCCGATGAAATCGCCCGTGGTAACGAGGCCGCGCAGCGGGTTCGTGCCTCGGCTGACCGGACCGTGGTGGAACTGACATCGCAGGCGCGCAAGGAATCGGAAGTGATCCGCGGTGAGGCAGACGGTGCCCGCAACGCGATCTATGCCGAAGCCTTTGGTCGTGATCCGGAATTCTTCGCCTTTACCCGCTCCCTCACCAGTTATGAGCGGGCGTTGAAGGGGGAAAACTCCTCTATCGTGATGCAACCGGATAGCCAGTTCTTCAACTATCTGCGCAGTGACACGGGTGCCGATGCCGCCCAATAAGGCAACGGAATGACAGTTAAGCGCGGCTTTTGGTCGGGGTTTCGGGTTTTATCTAAAACCTGCCCCTTTCCGGAAGCCGCGCTTTTTTTATTGCAGTGCCTTAGATTACAGGGCGTTCACATCCTGTTGACGGCTTTGGGACGTGGTTTGAATTGCGCCGCGCCGTGACTAGGTAGATGATAGTCTTGCAATGGTCGCCATGCTGCTTAACTTGGCATGGTGCAGGACTGATAACCGCGAAAAAGGAGTATCGAGTGCAATCGAGAAGCATTTCAACCGTCCGGTCGGCGGAACAGCCGCACCAATCCGGTATGATGCGCGGGTTGACCGCGTTGGTTTTGGGCGCCGCACTTGTGTTGGCGCAAGCGACTTTCACCGAGGCGCGGGGCGCCCCTGAGGGTTTTGCAGATCTTGCGCAAAGCGTTAGCCCGGCGGTCGTCAATATCACGACCTCTACCACCGTCGCTGCGCGCGCTGATGGTGTTCCGCAAGTGCCGCCCGGTTCACCGTTTCAGGACTTCTTTCAGGACTTTCTGGATCGCAATGGCAACGGTAACGGCCGCAATGCCCCACGCAGGTCAGAGGCGCTTGGCTCGGGGTTTGTGATTTCCGAGGACGGCTATATCGTCACCAACAACCATGTGATCGATAAGGCGGATGAGATCGAGATCGAGTTCTTTTCGGGCAAGCGTCTGGAAGCTAAGCTGATCGGCACCGATCCGAAAACCGATATTGCGCTGTTGAAAGTGGAAAGCGACACACCGCTGCCGTTCGTGCCTTTCGGCAATTCTGATCTGTCGCGTGTCGGCGATTGGGTGATGGCGATGGGCAACCCCTTGGGGCAGGGCTTTTCTGTTTCTGCGGGGATCATCTCGGCCCGTGGTCGTGCGCTTTCCGGCACCTATGATGATTACCTGCAAACCGATGCTGCGATCAACCGGGGCAACTCGGGCGGGCCTTTGTTCAATATGGACGGGCAGGTTGTGGGCGTGAATACTGCCATTCTGTCCCCGACGGGCGGCTCTATCGGGATCGGTTTTTCGATGGCGTCCAATGTTGTGCAAAAGGTTGTCAAACAGCTGAAAGAGTTTGGCGAGACCCGGCGCGGCTGGCTTGGCGTGCGAATTCAGGACGTGACGCCGGATGTGGCCGAGGCGATGGGCCTTAAAGAGGCCAAAGGTGCGCTGATTACTGATGTACCCGAAGGTCCGGCACGTGAGGCTGGCGTGCTTGCGGGCGATATCATCACCTCCTTTGATGGTGCCAATGTCGCCGATACGCGTGAGCTGGTGCGCCGTGTCGCCGACGCCCCTGTGGGGGAGGCCGTGCGCGTGATCGTCTTGCGGGATGGCAAAACCCAAACGCTTTCCGTCACCTTGGGACGTCGTGAAACGGCCGAAGCCACACCTGTGGCGACTGGGCCGGATGCCGAGGCGCCAAGCAGCGCGGATGTTATGGGGCTGACGGTAAGCCCGTTGACCTCTGATGTCGCGGATGAGCTAGGCCTGCCTGCGGATGCTGCGGGCTTGGCCGTGGTCGCGGTGGATGAGCTGTCGGAAGCCTACACCAAAGGCTTGCGCGTCGGCGATGTGATCACCGAGGCTGGTCAGCAAAAGGTCGTGCGGGTTCAGGATTTGCAAGACCGGGTGACAGAGGCGCGCGATGCGGGCCGCAAGTCCTTGTTGTTGCTGGTGCGCCGTGCGGGTGATCCGCGCTTTGTAGCGATCGGCATTGAGGAATAGCCACAGGCTTTTGTTTCTGGCGCGAAGGGCTCGGGGTAATCCTGGGCCCTTTTTTTATTCGGCAGGCCTGCTACCACTCAAACTCCCCCGCGGCGATGCCAAGGCGGCGGGCAGCGGCAAGCGACAGCTTGTCAGAGCCGAGGCCCAACGGTTCTTGATAAAGCCGGATCGCGCGGCGGGTTTGGGCATCAAGCTGCCCCGTCAGGCCGCCCTTGTAATACCCGCGTGCCTTGAACGCGCGTTGCAGACTGGACAGGAAATCCACGGTCATCTCTTCCTGGCAAGGGATGCGGAACCAAACTTCGCGGCGGTCTTGCACGATATGCTGCGCGGTTTTGGTTTCAAAAACCGCCGTTTGGGCCAGATTGCCCTCTGCATCCAGCGTCTGGGGCCGGACCTGAATCTGTTCGGTCACGGTCTCGATAATCGCGGGGGTCACGTCATCGGCCCAGCAAATATTGGCGCCCTTACTTGGGGGGGTGGTGTTGGTCTTGGGGAACAGCTCCGCCGTTAGATCATGGGCGCGGACAGGAGCCTGTACGGGCTGGCAGCCCATCAGAACAAGCGCCAGAAATGCGAAGGTGGCGGTGGGTTGCATGAGGGTGCTTTTGATTGTTGACCTTTACCATAGCATAGAGGGAAACGTCGCGATGTGAAGCGCAGCTCTGCACAGGTTGCGCGGCATTTTGTGCCTTTTGACTGTCTGGCAAATCCCTGCGTATTGCCGTAAACCTGCACAAGAGGGCCTTGAGCAGGCCGCATTAAGGGATAAGGGACCAGCATGGCAAAGATTACCTATGTGGAATTCGGTGGCAAAGAGCATGTGGTTGAGGTCAAAACCGGCCTGACCGTTATGGAAGGTGCGCGCGACAATGGCATTCCCGGGATCGAGGCGGATTGCGGCGGGGCTTGTGCCTGTTCGACCTGCCACGTTTATGTCGATCCGGCTTGGGTTGATAAGCTTCCGCCCAAGGATGGCATGGAAGAGGATATGCTCGACTTCGCGTTTGAGCCGGACACAACGCGTTCCCGTCTGACGTGCCAGATCAAGGTAACGGATGCATTGGACGGTTTGCGCGTCCAGATGCCTGAAAAACAAATCTGATACGGGGACCGGCAGCCGTTTCAAAGCTGTCGGTCACCGCCGTCACCCACGGTTTGGCAGGGGCTCGATGTCCCTGCCAAACCGATCTTCTTACTTCTGCAGTTCGGTCCAGATCGCGGTCAGATATTCTTGCGATTTCGCGCCGCAGGTTGGCAGAAACCGCCCCGCTTTGGCGTGTTCTGCAGGGGCCACCACTTCTGGCGCGGTTTTCATATCTTCGGGCATATATTCGTCAGACCCTGCAATCCCGTTGGCATAACGTGCAAAGGCCGAAATCATGGCCGCGTGTTCCGGCTCCATGATGTAGTTGATGAATGTATAGGCATTGTCCACGTTCTTGGCATCCGACAGCAACGCCACCGAATCCATGAACAACGGATAGCCCTCTTTAGGGTATCCGAACGCCACATCAGGGTTGGCAACCCGCGCCCGCATGCTCGACCCGCTCCAGTTGACCGAGGCCGCCCAGTCATTATTGGACAGTTTTTCGGTCGCGCCATAATCCATCGACAGCCAATCCTCTTTGGCCGCAAGCAGCAGATCGCGCACTTTCTTCAGCACCTCGACATCTTCGGTACAGGCCTCACCGCCGACATTGAAGATCGCCATATTCAGCACATCGGTCATTTCCGGCACGACGTTGATCTTGCCTTTCAGCTCATCGGGGACGCGCAAAAAGATGTCTGATGTATTGATGTCACCGCTATAGACCGAGGTATTGACCGCAACGCCAACCGACCCCCACTGCCACGGAACCGAATATTTGCGCCCCTCGTCCCAAGGGACATTCACCCATTCGGCGGCAATATTGCCTTTGTTCGGCAGCTTGCTGTCGTCCAGCTCTTGCACAAGGCCCTTGCTGACCCAGATTTGGACGTAATTGGCCGAGGGCACAACAAGGTCAAACCCTGATCCGCCTGCCTCTACCTTGGCGAGGGCGGCAGTGTTGCTGTCGTAATCGGTCACGGTGACCTTGATGCCGGTATCGGCCTCGAATTTCTTGATCAACTCGGGAGAGGTATAATTCCCCCAATTATAAAGCTGCAACTCGCCTTCGGCTGCGGCAAGCGATGTGCTTGCCAGTAAAACTGCGGTTGCCGTTATGATATTTTTCATGGCTCTCTCCGTTGGTTATTATTTTTCATTTTTGCGCGTCAGTAGGAAAAATGCGGTCAGCAGCACCACCGTTAGCGCCAGCAGCACCGTCGAGATCGCGTTGACCTCTGGCGTGATGGCGCGGCGCATTTGGCCCAGCATATAGGTAGGCAAGGTGTCTTGCCCGCCGGATTTGACAAACTCGGTGATCACTACATCATCAAGGCTGATGACAAAGGCCAGCATCGCACCCGCAATGATCCCCGGCAGCATCAGGGGCAGGGTCACATAGCGAAACGTCTGCCAATGGCTGGCATAAAGATCGCCGGCGGCAGTTTCCAATGTCAGGTCCATCCCCTCTAGGCGCGCGCGGATCGGCAGATAGGCAAAGGGGACGCAAAAGGCGGCATGGGCAATAATCAGATACCAAAGCCCAGTATAGCCGGTCAGCACTTTGATCGAGGCAAAGAAGATCAAAAGCGCCACGGCGGTGACGATCTCGGGGACCATAAGCGGCTGGTTGATCATCACATAAATCACGGTTTGGCCCTTGAATGCCTTGCGCCGCGTGGTGCCAAGTGCGGCCATTGTCGCCACCGTCGTTGCAATTCCCGATGCCGCCGCCGCGATAATCAGGGACCGGTAGGTCGCCCCTTTCACCGCTTCATTCTGCCACGCCTTGGCGTACCAATCGAGCGAGAACCCCTCCCAGACCGCGACCGATTGCCCTGCGTTGAAGCTGTAAACCACAAGCGTGATGATCGGCAGGTAAAGCAGCACAAAGCCCGTCAATGCGATGGTACGAAAGCCGGGCAGGCGGGCCACTTCAAAGGCACGATTAGCCATGTTGATTGTCCCCCTTATTTGCCGCGCGCACATAGATCAGCAGCGCCACCATCACCACACAAAGCAATGTCATCGAGAGCGCCGCCCCCAAGGGCCAGTTGCGCCCCTGTCCGAATTGCAATTCAATAAAGTTGCCGATCATCATGTTCTTGCCGCCGCCCAAGACGCGCGGCGTAACGTACGCCCCCAGCGAAGGTACGAACACAAGGATCGACCCCGCCACGATCCCCGGTTTCACAATAGGCAGGATCACCCGGCGCAGCACTTGGCCCCGACTGGCATAAAGATCATATCCCGCCTCCAACAGCCGCATATCAAAGCGGTCAATGGCGGCGAAAAGCGGCAAGACCATCAAGGGCAAATAGACATAAGCCATGCCGATCAGCACGGCGGTATCGGTATAGATGATGCGGATCGGCTCTGCGATCACGCCCAGCCAGATCAGGAAGGTGTTGAACAGCCCCTCATTGCGGATCACCTCATTGATTGCCACCGTGCGGATCAAGAGGTTGGTCCAGAACGGAATGGTGATCAGGAACAGCCAAAATGCGCGTTGTGCAGGCGAGCGTGTGGCGATGAACCAAGCCGTCGGAAAGCCCACCGCGAAGGTGATGGCCGTGGTCATCAAGGACAGTTTGACCGATCGCCAGAAGATCGACAGATGCGCGTCGGCCAGATGATAGGTCCCGTCAAAGATATCCTTTGTATAAAGGATAGAGATCCAGCCGCGCAGGTCAAGATCCCAGATCACATTGCCATATTCCCCTGGCGCAAGGAAGGAATAGGTCAGCACAATCAGCAGCGGCCCAGAGGCGGCAAACAGCAACAGCACCAGCGCAGGTGTGGACAACAGCCATGCGTTGCGGGTCTTGCGGGTTTCGGCGTCGGTTTCGGCTGACATATTAATCCTCCAACGCTTGCAGGGCACCTTCGGCAAGGATGACGCCGACATCTTCGCCTTTTTCCATCGCCGCACCGCCCTGTGCCGGGCTTTGCTGGCGGGCGATGATATCTATTCCACCCTCCAGATGCAGATGGAGGTGGGTGTCGGTGCCGAAATACACGGTCGAGGCAACGCGGGCAGGCATCGCCCCATCGGTTCCCGGCGGGACCACGCGCACCTGTTCCGGGCGGATCGCAAGGTTGATGCGGCCTTGGGGCGCGATGAGGGGCATTATTGCGCCATTGGCGAGAGTGACAGTGGTGCCATCGCTTTGTCCGCTCAGGAAATTGGTTTCCCCGATGAAGCTGGCGACAAAACGGTTGGCGGGACGGGTATAGATATCACGCGGGGCGCCGATTTGCTGGATATGGCCCGCGCTCATCACGGCGATGCGGTCCGACATGGTCAGCGCTTCTTCCTGGTCATGGGTGACAAAGACAAAAGTGATGCCGGTTTCCATTTGCAAACGCTTCAGCTCGATCTGCATTTCCTTGCGCAGCTTCAAATCCAGTGCGGACAGCGGTTCATCCAGCAGCAGAACCTTGGGGCTGGGGGCCAATGCACGGGCAAGCGCTACGCGCTGTTGCTGGCCGCCCGAAAGCTGGCTGGTCTTGCGCTTGGCCATTGGTTCCAACTGAACGAGGGCCAGCATGCGGGCCACGCTCTCGGTCACCTCGGCCTTGGGGCGGCCCTGCATCTGCAATCCAAAAGCGATGTTTTCGGCAACGGTCAGATGCGGAAACAGCGCATAGCTTTGAAACACCGTGTTCACAGGGCGCTTGTTTGGCGGCAGATGGGTGATATCGGTGCCATCCAGCAAAATCTGACCAGAGGTGGGGGTATCAAACCCCGCAATCAGGCGCAAAAGTGTGGTTTTGCCGCATCCAGAGGGGCCGAGCAGGGTGAAAAACTCCCCCTGTTTGATCTGTACTGAAACGTTATCCAATGCCTTGATCGCCACAGCACCTTGCCCGAAGGCTTTGACAATGCTGTTGGCTTCGACGGCAGTTCGGGTGGCGGTCATGGGCTGCTCCGACTAATATGATCTCACCACCCTATGCCGCAGGTTTCCCGTATGGCAAGAAGGATTGTTAGCGGCAACATCCAAGACAGGCGGTTGTGGCGGCGACGGTCTTGCGTGGTCAGAAGGGGGTGGCTTCGCCTAAAACAGCAGCAACTTCTGCCTCGATCCGCGACGGGGTGATTGGTTTCGCCAAATAGCCGTCAAGGCCGCTGCCCAGATAGAAAGAGCGATGCTCTGCCATCGCGTCGGCCGTCATGGCAATAACGGGCAATGAGGCGATGTCACCGGGCAAAGCGCGTATCCTTGCAAGTGTTTCCAGCCCGTTCATATCCGGCATGTTCATATCCAGCAGCACAAGGTCAGGGTGGTTGCGTTCAAGGATCGTCAAAGCCTCGGCGCCGCTGGTCGCCTCTAGCATATTGGCCCCGAGCATCCGCAGGTAAGTGGCGGCAACCAACCGGTTTGTGGCGACGTCATCAACCACCAGAATGGTCATCCCCGCTATCGTGGTGGGACCGGCGGCAGAGGGCGCGGTGCTGGCGGTGGGGGGCTCTTGCACGGTGTTCATCTGGATCGTCAGAACAAGATGCGCGCCGCTTTGATCGGCTGTGTTGGCAGCGATCACCAAATCCCCGCCCATTTGCCGTGCCAATGTGCGGCTGATCGAAAGCCCAAGCCCGCTGCCCGATGTCCTTGCGCGGCCTGTGCAGAAAGGCTCAAACACCTTGTCGTGCAGATGTGGGGGGATGCCGGGCCCGCTGTCGTATATATCTATGCACAGCAATGGCTTGCCCTCGGCATCGGTTTTGCTGCCCGCGATGATATTAATGCCACCCTGCTTTGTGCTTTTGAGCGCATTGGATAACAGATTGGACAAACACTGGCGCAGCCGCTGCGGATCCAGCACCCAAGTCTTTTCCAGACTTGCATCGATGTTCTGGCACAGTGTCAGCCCCGCCTCGGTAATGGCGGGTTGATAAAGTGCAAGGGTCGCGGCGATCTCTTCGCTGGGGCACACTTGCAGGGGGCGGATGGGCAGGCTACCCGCCTCAATCGCGGACATGTCCAGAATGTCATCAAGCAGGGTCGAAAGCCCCTCGGCCGAGGCGATAAGCACCGACAAGCGGGTTTTGCCAAGCGCGTCACGGTTGCGGCGCAGCTCAGCATGACCCATGCCCAAAATAGCGTTCAAAGGGGTGCGCAACTCATGGCTGACCTGCGCCAGAAACCGGCTTTTGGCGCGATTGCTGTCCAGTGCTGCCTGACGGTCCAATGCAGAATCGCGGTGCAAGCGGTGGCTGGTGTGCATTGCGACCACCGTATAGCCAACGCCGCAGAAAATTCCCAGCGAGGTCAGGAATAGCCCGGAGAAATCGTGCAGCTGGACCCAGTAATAAGTATTGCCACACACAGCTGACAGCACAGCGGCCCACAACCCGATGTAACCGAAGGGCAGATGGATGCTGCGCGCCGAGATAAGCTGCATCAGCGTGGCCATGAGAAGCCCGACAGAAAAGGCCTTGGCGTTATAGAGATTTTGTTGCCAGATCAGGACCGCCGGCAGGCAAAAGCTGAAATGTATGATGAACATACAGCCTATCACGTAGAGATAGCGTTTGGGTTGGCGTGTCGGGTCAAGTCCGCGCATGAAGGTCATGGACAGAAACTCGGCGCCAAGGTTGATGACAATTGCCAGAATGGAAAACCAGATCGGCAAATAGATGATGGTCAATAAAAGCGCGATGACCGGCAGCGCCGTTCTGACCCATCTTTCACGCCACAGATGGTCAAGCTGACGCTTGATCTCATCGGTTGCGGTATAGGCTTGCGGCGCATGTTGCAGGGGGTCGCTCCTTTGAACATTCATCAGCGCGGAGGGGCGTACGTTAAGAAATGTATAAGGGCAGTAAAAACCGCGACTAGCGTGTAAGTAAAGTGACCTCTTGCTGTAAACTGCCCTGAGTGGAGTATATCAGCATGCGATTGTCATCAGTCACAATGGCGATCCAGCCTTCACCGAAGGTCGCGGCTTGCGCTTTGGTACCTTCGGGTAGGGTAATGGCGCTTGGCAATTGTGGCAAGGCGGCCGGTTGGGATACAAAGCTTTGTGGCATGCGGGTGACAATCACCGCGACCACGGTTATGACCGCGACAATCATGGTGATCATCAATGCGATCACCAATCCTTTTAGAAACCTGAGGCTGGGCGGAAGCCCTTCCGGTGCCGGAGCCTGTTCCATGGCCAATTCATCCTTGCCTGTTTTGCATGTCACCATCGGGGAGGCCCCGCCTGACCGCCTTGATAAGGCGCTTGCGCGTGATGTGCCAGAAGAAGCGTCATTGTCACGCTCTCGTTTGATGAAGATGATTGGACAGGGGTTGGTCGCGCTGGACGACACCCCCGTCGTCAACCCCAAAGCGCGGGTAGAGGAGGGGCAGGTCTATGCCCTGACGCTGGAACCGGCGGTGGATGTCGATACGTTGGCCGAGGATATCCCGCTGACTGTGGTCTGGGAAGATGCCGATCTGATCGTGGTCGATAAACCGGCGGGCATGGTGGTGCATCCGGCACCGGGGTCATGGACGGGTACGTTGGTCAATGCGCTGCTTCATCATTTTGGCGGCAATCTGTCGGGTGTGGGTGGCGAAAAACGCCCCGGCATCGTGCACCGCATCGATAAGGAGACCAGTGGCCTGTTGGTCGTGGCGAAATCTGACCGCGCGCATCACGGCTTGGCCGCGCAGTTTGAGGCGCATACCGTCAATCGCCGCTATCTGGCCATTGTGAACGGTGCACCGAGTGCCGCGGATCCGCGTTTGCGGGGCATTAATGGCGCCAGCTTTGAGCTGGGGAATATCTTGCGCATCGCGACCAATCTGGCCCGCCACCGCACCGACCGTCAAAAACAGGCGATCTATTTCGACGGGGTGGGGCGTCATGCGGTCACGCGGGCGCGTACACTTGAAACATTTGGCACGCCGCCTGTGGCCGCCCTTGTGGAGTGTTGGCTGGAAACCGGGCGCACCCATCAGATCCGTGTTCATATGGCCTATGCGGGCCACGGGTTGATCGGGGACCCTACCTATGGTGGCAAGCGTCGTGTTAGCGAAAAGGCGCTGGGGGCCGCTGCCGTTGCCGCAGTTGAAGGTTTTGGCCGCCAAGCCCTGCACGCAGCGACCTTGGGGTTTGCGCATCCGGTCACAGGTGAAATGCTGGAGTTTTCCTCGGAGTTGCCGGAGGATATGAAGAATTTGTTAACGGCAATCGGGCATGCTGGGTGACATATGCGTGATCGGGCAGACATAATTCTGGCAAACCGACGGAACTAGGCACATCTTGGGTTTAACGCAGGTAAGGGCGCAGTTGCCCCCTATGCGATACCTAAATTTGCCAAGCCCGGGCACGGCATAGACCGAATGCGGGACGGAGGATGATGATGAGTACATATGCAAACCTGCCAGCCCCAAGCCCCGAACAGGGCCTGAACCGCTATATGCAGGAAATCCGCAAGTTTCCCCTGTTGGAACCTGAAGAAGAATACATGCTCGCCAAACGCTGGGTGGACCACCAAGACAGCACGGCGGCGCATAAAATGGTCACCTCGCATCTGCGACTGGCGGCGAAAATTGCAATGGGCTACCGTGGTTATGGCTTGCCGCAGGCCGAGGTGATCTCGGAGGCGAACGTGGGCCTGATGCAGGCGGTGAAACGCTTTGATCCCGAAAAGGGGTTCCGTTTGGCGACCTATGCGATGTGGTGGATTCGCGCCAGCATTCAGGAATATATCCTGCGGTCATGGTCTTTGGTAAAACTTGGCACGACCTCGGCGCAAAAGAAGCTGTTTTTCAACCTGCGCAAAGCCAAGTCCAAACTCGGCGCGCTGGAAGAGGGCGATTTGCGCCCTGAAAACGTCGCCCGGATTGCCACTGAATTGAACGTGACAGAGGCAGAGGTGATCTCTATGAACCGGCGTATGTCGGGGGGGGATGCCTCGTTGAACGTGACGGTGGGCTCTGACGGCGAGGGGTCTACGCAATGGCAGGACTGGCTTGAGGATGAAGACAGCGATCAAGCCAATGATTACGCCGAAAAGGATGAGATGGACACCCGCCGCGAGATGATGATCGAGGCGATGTCTGTCTTGAACGACCGCGAAAAGGACATCTTGGTACAGCGCCGTTTGAACGAGGTGCCTGTCACGCTGGAAGAGCTTTCGGAAACCTACAGCGTATCGCGCGAACGTATCCGTCAGATCGAAGTGCGGGCGTTTGAAAAGCTGCAAGACAAAATGCGAGAGCTTGCGCGCGAAAAGGGGATGGCGATCCCCGCCTAAACCCCCAATTCGGCGCGTGTCTTGCGCGGTAAGGCGTCGCGTATCATCTCGTAAGAGGTTTCAAGTGCTTGGCCCAGCTCGGCATCGGGTAATCCGCCGGGCGGGCCATAGTGCTGCAACCATTTGAACCCGCGTGAGGCCAGATAGGGGGCAGGGCGAATGCCCTCTTCGTGGCCCAGCACTTCGAACATAAGTTCCGATGTCTTGAACGATACCCCTTCCGCGCTGACGATGGCAAAGACCTTGCCGCCAACCTTCCACACATCGGAGCCACCCCATTGCACGACATGAGTTGTGGCCGGAAGGGCGCGGCAAAAGGCGTTGATCTGATCGCGTTGCATCGTTTCCCTAATAAAAAGCCCCTACCGCGATTTTACACGCGGTAGGGGCCATAAGATAGCGTTTGATGGCGCAGGCTTAGAAATCCCAGTCGTCGTCCTCGGTCGCAACCGCCTTGCCGATGACATAGGAAGAGCCGGAGCCGGAAAAGAAGTCGTGGTTTTCGCTGTCGGGCGACAGGGCCGCCATGATCGCAGGGTTCACCTCACAGGCGGCAGGCGGGAACAGCGCCTCATAGCCGAGGTTCTGCAGCGCCTTATTGGCGTTGTAATGCAAGAAGGCCTTTACGTCCTCGCTAAGCCCGATACCGTCATAAAGCTCGGCGGTGTATTTTGCCTCGATCTCGTAGAGGTCGAACATCAGGGCGAAGGCGTAATCCTTCAGCTCTTCGCGGCGCGCAGGTGTTTCACGTTCCAGCGCGCGCTGGAATTTATAGCCGATGTAATAGCCATGCACCGCCTCATCGCGGATGATCAGCCGGATCAGGTCGGCGGTATTGGTCAGCTTGCCGCGACTGGACCAATACATCGGCAGGTAAAAGCCCGAATAAAACAGGAAGCTTTCCAGAAACACCGATGCGATCTTGCGCTTCATCGGGTCGGCGCCTGCTGCGTATTTCTCACAGATCATCCGCGCTTTGGCCTGCAAATGCGGGTTATCCTCGGACCAGCGGAAAGCTTCATCCACCTCTTTGGTGGTGCAAAGCGTGCTGAAGATGGACGAGTAGCTGCGCGCGTGAACCGCCTCCATAAAGGCGATATTGGTCAACACCGCCTCTTCATGCGGGGTTTGCGCATCGGGCAGCAACGCGGGCGCGCCAAGGGTGTTCTGCACCGTGTCCAGCAGCGTCAGCCCGGTAAAGACCCGAATCGTCAGCTCGCGCTCTTCGGGGCGCAGGGTGGCCCAGGATTGCACGTCATTGGACAGCGGCACCTTTTCGGGCAGCCAGAAATTGACCGTAAGCCGGTTCCAGACCTCAAGGTCCTTGTCGTCTTCCAGCCTGTTCCAGTTGATGGCGCGCGGCACGACGGTTGTGGTGTTCATATCTTTCACAGACTTTCCTTACAGCGAGCAGGAGACGCAGCCTTCAACCTCTGTCCCTTCAAGGACAGATTGACGCAAGCGAATGTAATAAATGGTTTTAATGCCCTTTTTCCAGGCATAGATCTGGGCGCGGTTGATATCGCGCGTCGTAGCCTCAGCGGGGAAGAACAGGGTCAGGGACAGGCCTTGATCCACATGTTCGGTCGCGGCAGCATAGGTGTCGATGATCGCATCCGGCCCGATTTCATAGGCGTCGCGGTAGTATTCCAGATTGTCATTGTTCATGAAGGCGGCCGGGTAATAGACGCGGCCGATCTTGCCTTCCTTGCGCACTTCGATCTTGGAGACAATCGGATGGATCGAGGAGGTGGAGTTGTTGATATAGCTGATCGAACCGGTCGGTGGCACCGCTTGCAGGTTACGATTGTAAAGCCCGTGGGCCATGACATCGGCCTTGAGCACCTCCCAATCGGCGCGAGTGGGCAGGGTGATGTTGGCAAACACACGGGTGACATCCTCGGATGTGGGGAGCCAGTCACGGGTGGTATATTTGTCAAAGAACGACCCGTCCGCATAGGTTGAATCCTCAAAGCCGACGAAAGTCTTGCCACGCTCTTGCGCCAAAAGATTGGAGGCGCGGATCGCGTGATAGGCAACGGCGGCAAAGTAAACGGAGGTGAATTCGACGCCTTCCGAGCTGCCGTAGTGAATGCGTTCGCGCGCAAGGAAGCCGTGCAGGTTCATCTGGCCAAGGCCGATGGCATGGGCCTCATCATTGCCGTGACGGACCGAGGGCACGGAATCGATCGCCGACATCTCGGACACAGCCGTCAGCGCGCGCACGGCGGCCTCAATCGTGGCGCCGAAACCGGGGCCGTCCATCGTGGCGGCAATATTCAGGCTGCCAAGGTTGCACGAAATATCGGTACCCATTTTGGAATAGCTAAGGTCGTCATTGAATTCCGACGCGCGGTTGACCTGCAAAATTTCCGAACACAGGTTCGACATGCTGATCCGGCCCGCAATCGGGTTGGCGCGGTTCACGGTGTCTTCGAACATCACATAGGGGTAGCCGGATTCGAACTGGATTTCCGCGATGGTCTGGAAAAATTCCCGCGCGTTGATCTTCTTTTTCTTGATCCGCTTGTCATCCACCATCTCGGCGTATTTCTCGGTGACCGAGATTTCCGAGAAGGGAACGCCGTAAACTTTGGCCACGTCATGCGGCGAGAAGAGGTACATATCCTCATTTTTTTTGGCCAATTCAAAGGTGATATCGGGGATCACCACGCCAAGCGACAGGGTTTTGATGCGGATCTTTTCATCGGCATTTTCGCGCTTGGTATCAAGGAACTGGAAAATATCGGGGTGGTGGGCATTGAGGTAAACCGCCCCCGCACCCTGACGCGCGCCCAATTGGTTGGCATAGCTAAAGCTGTCTTCTAGCAGTTTCATCACCGGAATGACGCCCGAGGACTGGTTCTCGATCCCTTTGATCGGTGCACCCGCCTCGCGCAGGTTGGTCAGCATCAAGGCCACACCGCCGCCACGCTTGGACAGTTGCAGCGCGGAGTTGATGCCGCGACCGATGCTTTCCATGTTGTCTTCGAGCCGCAGCAGGAAACACGAAATCAGCTCGCCGCGTGATGCCTTGCCTGCGTTCAAAAACGTCGGCGTGGCGGGCTGGAAGCGGCCTGCGATGATCTCTTCCATAAAGCGCATGGCTTGGGTTTCATCACCGCGGGCCAGCGCAAGGGCGACCATGACCACACGGTCCTCATAGCGTTCCAAATAGCGCTGCCCGTCACGGGTTTTCAGCGTGTAGCTGGTGTAATATTTGAACGCCCCAAGGAAGGTCGGAAAACGGAACTTGGCGCCAAATGCTGCCTCCCAGATCTTGCGCTGAAAGTTCTTGGAATATTGATCCAGCACTTCGCCTTCGTAATAGCCTTCCTCGACCAAATAGCCGAGTTTTTCATCAAGGCTATGAAAGAAAACGGTATTTTGATTGACGTGCTGCAAGAAATACTCTCGTGCAGCCTTGCGGTCAGCATCAAAGCGGATGTTCCCCGCATCATCATAGAGGTTTAGCATGGCATTTAATGCGTGGTAATCCAGCGCAGGCTTTACGACGTCGAGCATTCAGTCCCCCAGAATTCGGCAAGGCCCGTTCGGACACGGGTGATATCGGTTTCGGTTCCCGCCAGCTCAAACCGGTAGAGCACGGGGATATTACATTTTGCGGAGATCACGTCGGCAGCACAAGCATAGGTTGTGCCGAAGTTACGATTTCCGGCGCCAATAACGCCGCGCAAGCCCGCGCGGCGTGATGGATCATTCAAAAAGCGGATCACTTGTTTTGGAACTGCCCCACGCCCCTCGCCATCGGCGAAGGTAGGGCAGATCAACACATAGGGTGTAACAAGATCCGGCATAGGGTCGTTCGGGCGAACAGGGATTCGCGCAGCAGCTAGACCCAATTGTGCAATGAAACGCGCCGTATTTCCAGAGGCCGACGAGTAATAGACAAGCCGGGTCACATCATCAGGCCAATTGGCCAATCATATCAGGGCGAAAGCCCGCCCAATGCGCATCACCGGCGATCACAACGGGGGCTTGGCGGTAGCCCAACGAGGTAACGCGGTCCATCGCGTCTGCGTCTTCGGTCAGGTCTACCACAGTGTAGGTGATCCCTTTTGCATCCAAAGCGCGGGTGGTGGCGGTGCATTGCACGCAAGCGGGTTTGGAGTAAACGGTGATGGTCATGCCTGTGGCCCCTTTATCAGTGTTTTTAATGCGCGGGTGTGGCACATGATTAAAGCAGGTTTCGGTCCTGTTTCCAATCACGTATTCACGCCCGCTGCGCGGTTTCGTCTTTGGTGTCAGGGTCGGTTTTCCGGCTCGGTTCCCATTACGCGGCCAACACCTCAAGGCCTACACCCCAAGCTATATGTTAACGTTGCGAACCACTTACAATTGCGGTGGCAGCGCCCTTTCGGGCAAACTGACCGTACCGGCTTTCCTTTTAACCCCGAGTCGCCCCGAGGCACCATGACACCAGCAGTGGTGGAGTAGAGGGGGTAGTTTGTCAATATCTTGTGGCCGCCATTCTTGCCAATATTGGGACTGTTGCTGGAAAGCGCAGGTCAATGGCTTAGAGCCCCAGCGCCTGCTAGTTGCCCCGGTTCAGGGCAATGCCATGTGTCGCGGCCAGATCCACCTCTGCCTGTGACAAGGGTTTGTAGGATATAAATTCACTGCCCGAACAGGCCGGTAGGCCCAAGGCAGTGATAAGGGGCGCGTCATAGTGCCCCGACAAAAGCAAGACGCCTTCACGCGCCAGATGGTCCCTTGTACCCCTGCCGTTATCGGACCGGATGCGGCGCATGAAATCTTGTTGCTGGGCCACGGCCTCTACCACGTCGCGGGTGATCGGCAGGCCTTGCACCTCGCGGAACAGATTGGCCATGCGCTGGTTGCCCGATTGCCCGGCAAAAATCCGTTCGATCACATCGGCGGGCACCGTGCGCCAGAAGTTTGGTGGATAGGGGTGTTCCTTCAGCAGCCACAGGATATTGGCAAACCCAAGCGCCGACACGCTTTTCTTGCCATCCTTGTTTTTGCCAAACGTTAAGTAATCGGGCCGTGCCACGATCAGGCCAAGATAGCATAAGGCCCGCACCTCATCGGCGGCGACCAGAATGCAGGGGTTGTCCACGGCCTCGGTCGGGATCATCCAATTGCTGCCCATTGTGTTCTTGATATCGACGTCACGCCCCAGAATCACGGTGTCCAGCTTGCCCTTGGGCAGGCGCAGCATGGCGCGCAGCTCTATTTCGACCCGCGTGCCGATATAGGTCTTTTCGGTCTTTTCCAATTCGTCATAGGATCGCCGTCCGGTTTTCGGCGTCATGATCACATCATCAACGCATTGCCGCAGCATCGCCGCGAATCGCGCGGCCAAAGCTAACTCGCCGCCGGCGCGATCCGAAATCTCAGTCGCGATGGCAGTTAGCAGGACGTGATCCGGATGGCCTGCGGTAACGATCGTTTCAGGAAGGGTCTTTTTCAAGGCTGCAAAGCTCAGCCATTGACCGCGCGTAGCACCCGCTTGCGAAGCGCTTTGCTGATCTGCGTTGAGACCGCCTGCGCCACCGGCGGCGGGAAGGCATTGCCGACCTGCCGGTACGCATTGGTTTTACTGCCGGTGAAATGCCAGTCGGAAGGAAAGCCTTGGATGCGGGCGACCATTTCCACCGTCAGCCGCGGCATGCCGCTGTGGAAAGGGTCGGGGGCCTCGGGGGCGATGGTGCGCCCCTCTACGCCCAAAGTGGCCCATGCGGCCCGCGCACGGGTTGGGCCAAGATCGGGGCCGCCGTGTTTCTTAGAGCCGCCGACGATGGTGGGCGCAATCTCATCAGCTTTTGCGGCCCATTCCTCGGCGCCGCGCCAGCCGCCTGCCGCCATAAGGTCGCGCAGGGTTTCGCCAACGGTGGGCGGGTTGTGGGGATTCGGCTCTGGCCAATCAAAGAAATCGGCGCGCTCTTTGGGAATCGCGACGATCACCACGCGAGGCCGAAGCTGGGGCACCCCGTAATCGGATGCATTCAACAGACGCCAATCCGTCTTATACCCCAGTTTATCCAGCTGCGTCTTCAGGCGTTCGCGGTAGTCGTGGAAAACCGCACCCAAAAAGCCGCGCACGTTTTCGATCATCACGGCGCGGGGGCGGGCGGCATCGATAATATCAATAGCGTCGTTAAAGAGGTTACGCTCATCCAATTCGCCAAGCTGTTTGCCGGCAACAGAAAAGGGCGGGCAGGGCAGGCCGCCGGCCAAAAGATCCATCCCCCTGAAATCCGCTGCGCGCTCCTTGAAAATGCGGATGTCTTCTTCCAGCACATTCCATTCGGGGCGGTTGTGACGCAGGGTATTGCAGCAGTGCTTGTCAATCTCGACCAGCGCGGTATGGGCGAATCCGGCCTTTTCCAGCCCGAGGGCTTGGCCGCCAGCGCCAGCGCAAAGTTCTACAGATGTCAGCATGTTGCCCGCTTTCTTTTCGCACATACAACCCGTTGTGATCATATAGGTCAACAGTCGAACCGGTGCCGTGTGAACGTTCTTAATTCGTTCTTACCGATACTGTCGTATCCGGGCAAGCCCGATCATCTGTCAAAGGTGTCTGTACGCCCGAACGCAAAAAAGGCCGCCCGTAGGCGACCTCTTGCATGCCTGCATCTTGGCAGGACCGAAATTGGAGCGGGCGAGGCGATTCGAACGCCCGACCCTAACCTTGGCAAGGTTATGCTCTACCCCTGAGCTACGCCCGCACTCCCTTTCGGTAAGGCAGGGTTTACAAAGAGGGCGCGGCGGCTGCAAGAGGAAAAATGCGCCCTCGGTAACTTTTTTGCATTTTTCTGCAAAACACCTCCTCGGGGACGGGGGGTCGTAAGGCTTTGGCTTGTTTTACAGGGTGTTAGGTAGGGCGCGGGATTGCTATTTCACGCGTCGCTGCCTATGCCAAAGTGAACCAGTAAAGGATCTGTCTGATGACACTTGATGAATTGTTGGCGCGCAGCGGTGGCGTTTGCGAGTTTTGTGGCGATGATACCCGCCTTGCCGGAGTAGAGGTGGAGCCCGTCGGCCCCGTGGTGCTTTGCACTGTCTGTCGGGGGGAAAGCGCGGATACGCCCGGCCATTGGCGTTGTCTTGAAGGGGCTGCATGGTCGGCGGTGCCTGCGGTTCAATATGCGGTCTGGCGCCGTTTGCGCGCGTTGGAAGAGGATTGGGCCGCCGAGTTGCGGGACGGTATGATCTTGTTGCCCGAAGTGCAGACCATCGTTGACGCGCCCGAGGCCGTAGAGCACCGCGATAGCAACGGCACTTTGTTGGCCACGGGCGATACAGTGGTTTTGATCAAGGATCTGCCTGTCAAGGGTGGCGGGTTTACCGCCAAGCGCGGCACAGCAGTGCGGGGGATTTCCCTTGTCGCCGAAAATGCCGCCCATATCGAGGGACGGGTTGATGGTCAGCGCATCGTCATTCTGACCGAATTCGTAAAGAAAAAGTAGGCCTTCGCCCAAACGGGTAGGCGCTATGCCGTTCGGGGGTGAGGAATCATATGGATTTCTGCCCCCGTTCAACTATGTTGTGTTATGGCCCCTTCGGGCTGATTTACGGAGATATTTGATGAAGCGTTTCATTCTGACCCTCAGCGCAATATCGGCCTTTGCGGTGGCACAGGCGAATGCGCAGACCGTCATCGAGGACCTTGACGGCGATGGTGCCTTTTCCATGGCAGAGCTGTCCGCGGCCTATCCCGCGATTACCGCAGTGCAATTTTCCTCGGCTGACCGGAATACCGATGGGCTTGTCGATATGGGTGAACTTGCCAACGCCGTTTCGGCGGGCACCATTTCCGAATAAGAAAACAGGGGCACCGGATGCCCCTGCTAATCCTTGATGGGGCTGGATTACTCCAGCTCTATCAACAAGTCTTTGGCGTCGATTTGTGCACCGGGGGTGATATGGATGGCTTTGACCGTCGCGGCGCGATCGGCGTGCAGGCCGGTTTCCATTTTCATCGCCTCGATCGTCAACAACAGATCACCCGCATTCACCTTCTGACCAACGCTGACCCCAAGGCTCGCGATTGAGCCGGGCATCGGTGCGCCGATATGGTTGGCGTTGCCTTCCTCGGCCTTTGGCTTGGCGGCGGTTTTGGCCTTGGCGGCGCGGTTTGGCACGCGGATCACACGGGGCTGGCCGTTCAGTTCAAAGAACACTTTGACATCGCCGTCATCCCCCGTCTCGCTGACCGCTTGTAGACGAATTTCCAGCGTCTTACCCGCAGCGATCTCGGCAGAGATTTCCTCGCCTGCGTCCATCCCGTAAAAGAAGGTGCGGGTGGGCAGGGTGCGCACCGGCCCATACAGGCGGTGGCGCGTGCGGTAGTCCATAAAGACCTTGGGGTACATCAGATAGCCGTTGAGATCCTCGTCATCGACGGTTTCCTCATCGGGTTCCTCGGCCCCCGCGGCCAGATCAGCGGCAAGCTTGGCGCGCGTCGCGGCCATATCAACGGGCGGCAGGTTCGCGCCGGGACGGTCGGTCGAAGGGGCTTCGCCTTTCAGCACCTTTTGCACGATTGCATCCGGCCAGCCACCATGCGGTTGGCCCAGATTGCCGCGCAGCATATCGACGACGGAATCAGGGAAAACCACCTCTACTACTGGATCCTCGACCTGCGCCCGGTTGAGCCCCTGTGCGACCATCATCAAGGCCATATCGCCAACCACTTTCGACGAAGGCGTGACCTTGACGATATCCCCGAACATCTGGTTCACATCGGCATAGGTCTGCGCCACCTCATGCCAGCGTTCCTCCAGCCCCAATGACCGCGCTTGCGCCTTGAGGTTGGTGAACTGACCACCGGGCATCTCATGCAGGTAAACCTCCGATGCGGGGGCCTGCAGGCCGGATTCGAAGGCCGCGTAATGCGCCCGCACCCCCTCCCAATAGTTCGAAATCTGACGTATCGCGCCGATATCAAGGCCGGTGTCGCGGTCGGTATGGGCCAGCGCCTCCACAATTGTGCCCAAAGTGGCCTGGCTGGTGTTCCCCGATAACGCATCCATCGCGCAATCCACCGCATCGACGCCCGCATCGGCAGCGGCAAGGATGGTCGCACAGGCAATCCCCGCGGTGTCATGGGTGTGGAAATGGATCGGCAGGCCAACCTCTTCCTTCAAAGCCTTGACCAAGACACGGGCGGCGGCGGGTTTCAACAGGCCCGCCATATCCTTCAATCCCAGTACATGCGCGCCGGCGGCTTTCAATTCCTGTCCCATGGTGACGTAATATTTCAGGTCGTACTTGGCCCGATCCGGGTTCAGCATATCGCCGGTATAGCAAATCGTGCCTTCGCAAACCTTATCGGCCGCGACCACCGCATCCATCGCCACGCGCATGTTTTCCACCCAGTTAAGGCTGTCAAACACGCGGAAGACATCAACGCCGGTTTCCGCTGCTTGGGTCACAAAGCCTTGCACCACATTGTCGGGATAGTTGGTATAACCAACCCCGTTCGATGCGCGCAGCAGCATTTGCGTCATCACATTGGGCATCGCGGCGCGAATATCGCGCAGCCGTTGCCACGGGCATTCCTGCAAGAACCGATAGGCCACGTCAAAGGTCGCCCCGCCCCAACATTCCACGCTGAACAACCCGCCCAGATTGGCCGCATAGGTCGGCGCCACGCGGATCATATCAATAGAGCGCATCCGTGTGGCCAAAAGCGATTGGTGCCCGTCGCGCATCGTGGTGTCGGTGATCAGCAGTTTGGTCTGCGCGCGCATCCAGTCGGCGACCGCTTGCGGGCCTTTTTGTTCCAGCAGGTTGCGGGTGCCCATCGGAGGTTCGCTGCGCGGGGCTGGCGGCTTGGGGTCGCGGATCTCGGTCATCGGGACGGGACGGCCCGCCGTTTCGGGATGCCCGTTCACGGTGATATCCGCGATATAGGTCAGGATTTTCGTCGCGCGGTCCCGGCGTTTCTTGAAATCCATCAGCTCTGGCGTGGTGTCGATGAATTTGGTGGTATAGGTATTGTCGAGGAATGTCGGATGTTTCAGCAGGTTCTCGACAAAGGCGATATTGGTCGACACCCCCCTGATCCGAAACTCGCGCAGGGCGCGGTCCATCCGGTTGATCGCGGCCTCGGGGGTTTGGGCCCAAGCGGTGACCTTGACCAAAAGACTGTCGTAATACCGCGTAATCACCCCGCCGGCATAGGCGGTGCCGCCATCCAGACGGATCCCCATGCCGGTGGCCGAACGGTAGGCCGTGATCCGTCCGTAATCGGGGATGAAGTTGTTTTGCGGGTCCTCGGTCGTGACGCGGCATTGCAGCGCATGACCCGAAAGCGTGATTTCGGCTTGGCTTGCAGCGCCCGTCGCCTCGGCGAGGGTCTTGCCTTCGGCGATGCGGATTTGTGCCTGCACGATGTCGATGCCGGTGACCTCTTCGGTCACGGTATGTTCGACCTGAACGCGGGGGTTCACCTCGATGAAATAGAATTTATCGTCATCCATATCCATCAGGAATTCGACGGTGCCCGCACATTCATAGCCGACATGGGCGCAGATTTTGCGGCCCAGATCACAAACCTCGGCACGTTGGGCGTCAGTCAGATAGGGGGCCGGTGCGCGTTCGACCACCTTTTGATTGCGGCGCTGTACGGAACAGTCGCGCTCATACAGATGGTAAATTTCGCCGTGTTTGTCGCCAAGGATCTGCACTTCGACGTGACGTGCGCGCTGGATCATCTTTTCCAGAAAACCCTCGCCATTGCCAAAGGCGGCCTCGGCCTCGCGTCGGCCCTCGTTAACCTTGTCGACCAGCTCGTCCTCGGCCAAGATCGGGCGCATTCCGCGACCGCCGCCGCCCCACGACGCCTTGAGCATCAAGGGATAGCCGACCGCCGCTGCCTCGGCCTTGATCGCGTCGAAATCATCGCCCAAAACTTCGGTGGCGGGGATGACGGGCACACCCGCCTCAATCGCCACGCGGCGCGCAGATGCCTTATCGCCCAAAGCGCGCATTGTCGCGGCCTTGGGCCCGATGAAGGTGATGCCCGCCTTATCGCAAGCCTCGACGAAATCAGGGTTTTCCGACAGCAGACCGTAGCCGGGGTGGATCGCATCGGCACCCGACATTTTCGCCACGCGAATGATCTCGGGGATGCTTAGATATGCGCCGACAGGCGATAGGCCCTCGCCGATCCGGTAGGCCTCATCCGCTTTGAAACGGTGCAGGCCCAGCTTGTCTTCCTCAGCGTAAACCGCCACGGTTTTCTTGCCCATCTCATTGGCGGCCCGCATGATGCGGATGGCAATTTCCCCGCGGTTTGCGATCAGGATTTTGCGAAATTCGGCCATGGCGGGATCCAATATGTTGGTGAATTTGGGCGCAGTTTATGCACGCCGCACCGCAGCGCAATAGACTATTTGCCTTTTTTTGAAACATTTGTGCAATAATTGGTATAATGGATGTGCATAGCCAGTCTTCAAAAGAATGCGCTTTGATCGCGTTGTGTTGCGGAACATTGTAAGAACAGGTCTTTTCGCGGCCTTGTAAACTGGCTAAGCTGGCCGAATGAACGGATTTGATGAAAATGACGCCTTTGAGGCTGCCGCCGCACCCGCCCCGCAGGTGCCCTTGTCGAGGCGTGCGATGGCTGCGCGGCCGGCACCCTATCTGGACGACCTCAACCCCGCGCAACGCGCCGCGGTAGAGGCGCTGGACGGCCCCGTCTTGATGCTTGCGGGCGCGGGAACAGGCAAGACCAAGGCGCTGACCACGCGGATTGTGCATCTGCTCAACACCGGCCGCGCCAACCCGCATGAGATTTTGGCCGTGACCTTTACCAATAAGGCCGCGCGCGAGATGAAGCTGCGCGTGGCACGGCTGATGGGCCAATCGGCGGATGGCATGAAGTGGATGGGCACGTTCCATTCGATCTCGGTGAAAATCCTGCGCCGTCATGCCGAATTGGTGGGGCTGAAGTCGAATTTCACCATTCTGGATACCGATGACCAGCTTCGGCTTTTGAAACAACTTATCGCCGCTAGTGATATTGACGAAAAACGCTGGCCCGCGCGGATGTTGGCAGGTGTAATCGATAGCTGGAAAAACCGCGCCTGGACGCCGCAAAAGGTGCCCGCATCCGAAGCATCTGCCTATAATGGTCGCGGCACCGAGCTTTACCAGCAGTACCAAGACCGGTTGCGCAGCCTCAACGCCACCGATTTCGGTGATTTGCTGCTGCATACCGTTACACTGTTTCAGGCCCATCCCGATATTTTGGCGCAGTACCAGCGCTGGTTCAAATACATCCTCGTGGACGAATACCAAGATACCAACGTCGCCCAATACCTCTGGCTGCGGCTGTTGGCGCAAGCGCATAAAAATATCTGCTGTGTGGGCGATGATGACCAGTCGATCTATGGCTGGCGTGGGGCCGAGGTTGGCAATATCCTTCGGTTTGAAACCGATTTCCCCGGTGCCGAAGTGGTGCGGCTGGAACAAAACTATCGCTCTACCCCGCATATTCTTGCGGCCGCCTCGGCGGTGATTGCGGGCAATTCGGGGCGCTTGGGCAAGACGCTTTGGACCGACCGCGAAGAGGGCGAGAAGCTGCGCCTGATCGGCCATTGGGACGGTGAGGAAGAAGCCCGCTGGATCGGGGATGAGGTCGAAAGCCTGCAACGCGGCACCCGCGCGATGGATGCGCAGAGCCTCGATAATATGGCTATACTGGTCCGCGCCTCGCATCAGATGCGCGCGTTTGAGGATCGTTTCCTGACCATCGGCCTGCCGTACCGCGTGATCGGTGGGCCGCGATTCTATGAGCGGATGGAGATTCGCGATGCGATGGCCTATTTCCGGCTTGCGATCTCACCCGAGGATGATCTGGCCTTTGAGCGGGTCATTAACACCCCAAAACGCGGGCTGGGCGATAAGGCGCGCCAAAATATTCAACGCCGCGCGCGCGCCGAGGGGCTGACACTTTTGGCCGGTGCGCGGGCTTTACTGGCCGAGGGCGGGATTTCGGGTAAAGGGGCAGGGCAGCTGCGCGCCTTTACTGATGGGATGGGGCGCTGGCATGATGCCACGCTTGCCCCGAATTATAATCATATTGAGCTGGCCGAGGCGATTCTGGAGGAATCCGGTTACACCGCCATGTGGCAAAACGACAAAACGCCCGAGGCGCCGGGCCGGTTGGAGAACCTTAAGGAACTGGTCAAGGCACTGGATAACTTTGAGAACCTGCAAGGGTTCTTGGAACATGTCAGCCTTATCATGGAAAACGAGACCGACGAGCAGGGCGCCAAGGTCAGCATCATGACGCTCCACGCAGCCAAAGGCTTGGAGTTTCCGGTGGTGTTCTTGCCGGGGTGGGAGGATGGCCTGTTCCCTTCACAGCGCAGCATGGACGAAAGCGGTGCCAAAGGTTTGGAAGAAGAGCGCCGTCTGGCATATGTCGGCATCACGCGGGCCGAGGTGCTTTGCACCATCTCCTTTACCGCCAACCGCAGGGTTTATGGCCAATGGCAAAGCCAGCTTCCCAGCCGGTTCATTGACGAGCTTCCGGCGGATCATGTCGATATCCTGACGCCGCCGGGTCTTTATGGCGGCGGTTACGGTGCTGCGGCCCCCGCGCCAAAGCTCGAGGAACGCGTAGCCAGCGCCGATGTCTATAACTCTCCGGGGTGGCGGCGGATGCAAGAACGTTCCGCACAGCGGGGTACCGGCCAACCCCGAGAGGCGAAAGGGACCGTGATCGATCTGGCGGCGGTATCTTCCTTTACCCAAGGCGATCGCGTGTTCCACCAGAAATTCGGCTATGGCACCGTCGATGCGATCGAGGGCGATAAGCTGGGCGTGGCCTTTGACAAGGCCGGATCTAAAAAGGTGATCGCAAGCTTTGTTGTGGCTGCCGATCAGGCACATGACCTGCCGTTTTAAGCTGTAAGGTACTTCAAAACCAAAATTGCATTTTGCGTCTGTGAACAGGGTTCACCGGCGCAAAAGTGCTGTGCAAAGCAAATATGAAAATCGGGGAGGGGGAAACAGGCGGCGCGCAGGGAGGAGGAGCGCGCCGCCGTTCCATCTTGTCCGTACCCTCAAGGGAGGAGGAAGGGACGGACAATGGCAGTAGGGTTGTGCAAAGCACGACCCAAAGGTTTCGTAGCGGCCCCCGGGAGGAGGATAGGGACCGCCACGTTTACGACCGGCCAGGGAGGAGGAGAGGCCGGGCATCTGCTTTGGGGAGATCACGAAGACCTGCACCCTGAAACTTTGCGCAGCGACCCCCGGGAGGAGGATAGGGGCCGCTGCATATCCCATCCGGCTCAGGGAGGAGGAGGAACCGGTTGGTATTCATGAAAACCGAAGTTTTCGTATAAGGTCGGCGACACAAGGGAGGAGGAGTGTCGCCGCTGTCACACAAGAGCCTGAGGGAGGAGAAAGGCTCTTGTATGAATTCAGATGTTACTTCCCGTAGGCCGCTTCAAGGGCGATACGGGTGATCATGCCGCGGGCAATGCCCAGATCATTCAGTTCACGCGTCGACAGGCCGCGCAGTTCCGATACGGTCTGGTTATAGACGCGGCGGCGATGCAAGGCTTCTTTGGTGGACTTCACAACGTTTGCGATGCGGTCCATGAGGCCTAGGCTGCCGACGGATGTTGTGCTTGTAAAAGCCATTTTAAGTCTCGCTTCTTTTCATTCAAAGCGCATCTTGTCGCGCTGTTGTTAGTAAGATGGGGCATATGCTGCGATTGCACAACGGCCATTGCTGCATTGCAGCTATGCGTTCAACGAATGGCGGGGTGATTAATTAACCTAAGGTAAACAAAGGGTAATAAGATACCCTTCCTGATTTCCGGTCAAATGGCCCTGTGGCCCTTGCCCTCCGTCTGTAAACTGACATTCTGCAGTCCGAACAGTCGGAGTGGATAGCATGGCTTTGGATAAAGAGACGGTAATGGCGGCGCTGGACAGTGTTGCCTTGCCCGGTGGCGGGACGTTGGTCTCGCGGGATTTGATCAGGGCGCTGACGGTAGAGGCGGGCACAGTCCGCTTTGTGATTGAGGCACCAACGCCTGAAGAGGCCCGCGCGCTCGCCCCGGTGCAGGCCACGGCCGAGGCCGCCGTGCGCGCCTTGGCTGGTGTTGAGGCGGTGCAGGCGGTGACAACGGCCCATGGCCCTGCGGCCAAGGCGCCCAGCTTGAAAATCGGGCAGCATCCCACACCGCAACAGGGCGGCCCCGCGCCGATCAGCGGGATTGACCGGATTGTCGTTGTCGGTTCAGGCAAGGGCGGGGTGGGTAAATCCACCGTGTCGTCCAATCTTGCGGTGGCATTGGCCAAACAGGGCCGCCGTGTGGGGTTGCTGGATGCCGATATATACGGCCCGTCGCAGCCTCGGATGATGGGGGTCTCCAAGCGCCCCGCCTCGCCGGACGGCAAGACCATCATCCCGCTTCAGGCGCATGGGGTGACCGTTATGTCGATCGGCTTGATGCTGAAAGAGGATGAGGCCGTTGTCTGGCGCGGCCCGATGATCATGGGGGCGTTGCAACAGCTGCTCACACAGGTGGAATGGGGCAAGCTGGACATTCTGATTGTGGATCTGCCGCCGGGGACGGGGGACATTCAACTGACGCTTTGTCAGCGCACCAAGCTGACGGGGGCGATTGTCGTCTCTACCCCGCAGGATGTGGCGATGCTGGATGCGCGCCGCGCGCTTGATATGTTCGGCAAACTGAAAACGCCGGTGCTGGGGTTGATTGAGAATATGTCCACCTATGTCTGCCCCAATTGCGGGCATGAGGCGCATCTCTTTGGTCATGGCGGCGTGGCGGCAGAGGCCGCCAAGATCGGCGTGCCTTTCCTGGGTGAGTTGCCACTGGAGCTTGATACCCGCTTGGCGGGTGATGCCGGTGCGCCGATAGCCTTGGGGGATGGTCCGGCAGCCCAGGCCTATGCCGCATTGGCCGCGCGGTTGATCGCAGGCGGTATGGCCTGACACCCACCATTAGGAGATCCGGCAAGGGGCCGTGCGGGAATAGCTCTGCGCGGCCCCTTGTTGTCAGGTCTTGGGATTTTGTGGGACGGACGGCATTTTGGGATGGGATGGTTTGGGATTTCCGTCTTTTCCATCCCACTCCCCGAATCAAATTCGCTTTGCACGGGCAAATTTTGGGCTGATCTCCCGCAAAGAGTGGCCTGTCTTGTTTGAAAACTGCGGGTTTCCGGGAACACTTCAGAAAAAATTGGGATTTTTTGGGAAATAGTTGTCCCGATTGACGGCCCCCATATGTTGTGTGCTTGCCGTGGCTTTGCGGTACAGGTAGCTAGAATTGGTGTTATTTCCGTACCAAATGCTGTTTTTGGGTCCTTGCTGAAACAAGATGTGCTCTGCTCTGCCCAAAATTTTCCATTGCGTCCCATGAAATCCCATGGCAATCATTGTTCACGGAAGCAAGGAACGGGCAAAATAAATAGGGGCGATCAAAAAGACCCCGAAAAGGCAAGAAATAGCAGGCTCATACAGGCAACCGCTTTTTTGCTTCCGACGAAAAACTAATCCGGCGCGCGAGCGAGCAGACATCCCCCCAGGTGGCGCGCGCAGTCGGTTAACCCGCAAGCGGGACAGGGCGGCGGATTGGGCAGTGGCAGCAGCTCAATCCGCCGTTTCCCGTTTTAAGGGGCAATTACTGGGGTGAGGGTGCAAGGGACGAACAAACCGTGTCGGAAGACTTCAGAGGCGAATACTACCAAAAGGTAGATAGCAAGGCGCGGGTATCCATCCCTGCGGCCTTTCGCCGTGTCCTCGATGCAGGTGACCCGCCAAGCGCCGATTACCCCCGCACCCGCATTGTGATCGTCTATGGTGGCAAATCACGCCAGTTCGTTGAATGTTATACCGTGCGCGACGCCGATCTTTTGGCCGCACGCGTGCGCAAGCTGCCGATCGGGTCCAAACAGCGCGAGATCGCAGAGCGTGATCTGATCACCCGCTCTCTCACCGTGGAAATTGATGAAAACGGCCGGATCGTGTTGCCGCAAAAGGTGCGCGACAAGATCGCATTCGATGACGGTGGCGAGACCGCTTTTGCCGGTGCGCTGGACCGCTTCAAAATCTGGAAACGCGATACTTATGACGCCGTAAACGGCAGCCTTGATGACGAAGAGGATGAGCTTCCTGAAGGTGTGGACGTGTTGTCGCTGCTCAGCGGCACTGATCAGGGGGAATAGGCCTTGGAACCCAGCGATCCCACCGGTCGCCCGCATATTCCGGTTCTTATCGGCCCGTTAGTTGATGCGGTTGGCCCGGTTTCGGGCCATTGGCTTGACGGTACATTTGGCGCTGGCGGATATACGCGGGCCTTGCTTGCGGCGGGTGCCGATTGTGTGATTGGCGTGGACCGTGATCCGCTGGCGCTAGAGATGGCTGCCGCTTGGGCTCCTGAATACGGTGACAGGCTGCGGTTGGTGGCAGGCACGTTTTCCCAACTTGATAGCTATTCGGATGATTTGCTGGACGGTATCGTGTTGGATCTTGGTGTGTCATCCATGCAATTGGACCAAGCCGCGCGCGGGTTCTCTTTTGCCAAGGACGGCCCTTTGGATATGCGCATGGCGCAAGACGGCGAAAGTGCGGCCGATCTGGTCAATAGCGCCCCTGAGGCACGGCTTGCCGATATCTTGTACCACTACGGCGAAGAGCGCGCCTCGCGCCGGATTGCGCGTGCGATTGTTGCAGCCCGTGAGGCGCAACCGATCACCACGACATTGAAGCTGGCCTCCATCGTGGCGGGCTGTTTGCCACGCCCCAAGCCCGGCCAGTCGCACCCTGCCACGCGCAGCTTTCAGGCGATCCGCATTGCCGTGAACACCGAATTTAACGAGCTGATCGAAGGGCTTATGGCCGCTGAACGCGCGCTTAAACCCGGTGGTATGTTGGCCGTTGTCACCTTCCACAGCCTTGAGGACCGTATCGTCAAACGGTTTTTCCAGAACCGTGCGGGCAAGGATGCCCAGACCAACCGCTATGCCCCCGAACGCGATGAGGCGACCCCGCGCTTTACCCTTGTGACCAAGGGCGCCGTGGCCCCCGATGCCGATGAGATCGCGGCAAACCCACGGGCGCGGTCCTCCAAGCTGCGCGTGGGCAAGCGTACCGAGGCCCCCGCAGCGGCGGTCGATCCGGCTGCCCTTGGCGTACCGATGCTGCCCGCCTCCTCCGGCACCAAAAGATCCTCAAAAGCCAGGCCGCCGAAAGGACATCGCTGATGCGCCCCTTCCTTTTTATCCTCTCAGCCGTGGTTCTGATGTCGCTTGCCTTTTGGGCATACCGTGAAAACTACGCCACACAGCGCGCGCAAAAAGATGTGACCGCCCTGACCCGCGAGATCGCCTATCTGAGAGAGGCGCTCTCGCAGCAGCGCGCGGAATGGGCCTATCTCAACCGCCCGTCGCGGTTGCGCGATCTTGTGGTGCTGAACTTTGACAGTCTGGGCCTTTTGCCGATGGAGCCAGAGCAATTCGGCCGAGTAGAGCAGGTCGCCTATCCGCTTCCGCCGCTGATGCTGCCAGAGCTGGGAATGCCGGTGGATACCATGGGCACGCTTTCTGATCAGATGGAGGATACGCCATGATCCGCACGCCCCTGCGCCCCCTCGCGCGCATCCTGTCTGCCCGTGTAAAGGGTGAAAACCCCGATCATATCGAACGTGAGAATATCCGCCTGCGGGCAGAAAGCACCCGCGCAAAGGCACAGCACCGCGCCGAGGGGCGTTTGCTTGTGCTTGGCCTTGCGTTTTTCGCGGCCTTTATGGTGGTTGGTGCGCGCATGGGGCTTTTGGCCGCAAGCGAACCGATGGAGCCGCGCTCGGCTGGATTAGGTGCAGAAATCAGCGGCAGGCGGGCCGATATTACCGACCGCAACGGCCGTATTCTGGCGACGAATTTCTCCACCCATGCGCTTTATGCCCATCCCAAGCAGATGATTGATCCGGCCCGTGTCGCGTTGGAGCTTTCGGCCCTGTTCCCCGATATGAAGGCCGAAGATCTGGAGCGCCGCTTTACCGATGGCCGCTCTTTCTTGTGGCTGCGCAAGAAGTTGAGTCCCGAGCAGATGCAGGCCGTGCATGACATCGGCGATCCGGGTCTGTTGTTTGGCCCCCGCGATATGCGGCTCTATCCCAATGGCAAGCTGGCCTCGCATATCCTTGGGGGGGCGTCCTTTGGTGTCGAGGGCGTGCATTCCGCCGAGGTGATCGGCATCGCCGGTGTGGAACGCGCGCTGGATTCGCGGTTGCGCGATCCGGCACAGGCGGCAACCCCGCTGGCGCTGTCTATTGATATGACAGTGCAAACCGCCATGCATGAGGTGCTTGAGACCGGCATGCGGATGATGAATGCCAAGGCGGCGGCGGGCGTGTTGATGGATGTGCATACCGGTGAGGTGCTCTCTATGGTGTCCTTGCCGGATTTTGACCCCAACGACCGGCCCACGCCCTTGCTAAAGGGCGATCCCGCAGACAGCCCTTTGTTCAACCATGCCGTGCAAGGGGTGTATGAGCTGGGCTCTACCTTCAAGATTTTCACCACCTCGCAGGCGATGGAACTGGGGTTGGTTGATGCCCATACGATGGTTGATGCCGATGCGCCTTTGCGCTGGGGCAAGCACCGGATCGGAGAGTACGGAAGCAAGAATTATGGCCCGTTGTTGTCGGTGACGGATGTGATTGTAAAATCCTCCAACGTGGGCACGGCCAATCTGGCGCTTAGAATCGGTGGAGAGCGGCAGCAGGAATTTTTCAAGTCCTTGGGGCTGTTCGATCCGGTGCCGCTGGAGCTGTCAGAGGCAACGGGGGCGGCGCCGATTCTGCCCAAACGTTGGGCTGATATCGTGACGATCACCGCCTCTTACGGGCATGGCATGTCGGCCAGCCCGATGCATCTTGCCTCCGCATATTCCGCAATTGCAAATGGTGGTGTGTTGTTGACCCCCACTTTGTTGCGCCGTGACAAGCCTCCGGCAGGAAAGCGTATTCTGTCGTCCGAGAATGCCCGTGCGGCGGCCTTGATGTTGCGTCAGGTCGTGACCCGCGGCACAGCCAGCTTTGGCGAGGTAGAGGGCTATGAAGTCGCTGGCAAAACTGGCACCGCCGATAAGGTCAAACGTGGCGGTGGCTATGACAAGGGTAAGAACATCAATACCTTTGCGGCCATGTTCCCTGCCTCCGATCCGCAATATGTGCTGGTTGTGACGCTGGATGAGGCGTCGGATAATTCCAGTACCCGCCCGCGTCGCACCGCCGGTTGGACCGCCGTGCCCGTCGCCGCCGAGGTGATCCGCCGCACAGCGCCCTTGTTGGGCCTAAGACCACAGATTGAATATGCCCCCCTGAATGAGGTATCAGCAGTCAGTCAGTAACGATTAGAATGGACAGGGCGATGACACAGGCCACAAAACTTTCCGACCTTGGCCTGACGGCGCGCGCTGGGGCAAATCCCGATATCACAGGGCTATGCGTTGATAGCCGCGCCGTGACCAAAGGCGTGCTATTTGCCGCTTTGCCCGGTTCGGTCATTCACGGTGCGGAATATATTCGTGCGGCCGTGGCACGCGGGGCCGCGGCCATTTTGACCGATGCCGAGGGCGCGGCGATTGCGCGCGATGATCTGGGCGATGCGGCCTTGATCGTGACCGAGGATGCGCGGCAGGCGTTGGCCTATGCCGCAGCTCTTTGGTCGGGCGCTCAGCCTGAAACGATTGTCGCGGTGACGGGGACCAATGGCAAAACCTCGGTCGCGACCTTTACACGTCAGATCTGGATGGCGTTGGATCATGCCGCCATCAACATTGGCACCACGGGGGTTGAGGGGGCATGGCATGCGCCCTGCGCCCATACCACGCCCGAGCCGATCACCCTGCACCGGCTTTTGGCCGATGCCTCGGGGGGCGGGATCACCCACGCCGCGATGGAGGCCTCATCGCATGGGCTGGACCAGCGCCGCCTTGATGGTGTGCGGCTTGATGCAGCGGGCTTTACCAATTTCACCCAAGATCACCTTGATTATCACCACAGCTTTGACGCCTATTTCGATGCCAAGGCGGGGCTTTTCACGCGGATTTTGCCCGAGGATGGCGTTGCCGTTGTCAATATCGATGATCCGCGCGGTGAGGATATGGCCGCCTTGGCCGAGGATCGCGGACAGGATGTTTTGCGCGTGGGCCGCAAAGGCACGGCCGATCTGCGCATTCTGGGCCAGCGTTTCGATGCGACGGGTCAGGATGTTCGCATCGAATGGCTGGGCGAGGCGCATCAAGTCCGCCTTGCGCTGATCGGCGGGTTTCAGGCGGATAATGTTGTGCTGGCCGCAGGGCTTGCGATTGCGGGCGGCGATGATCCGGCACGGGTGTTTGCGGTGCTGCCGCAGCTGACAGGCGTGCGCGGACGGATGGAACTGGCCGCGACCCGCGCAAACGGCGCCAGCGTCTTTGTCGATTACGCCCATACCCCTGATGCGTTGGAAACCGCGCTGAGGGCGCTGCGCCCGCATGTTATGGGGCGTATTGTGGTGGTCTTTGGGGCGGGCGGGGACCGTGATACCACCAAGCGCCCGTTGATGGGCAAGGCCGCAGCCGAACATGCCGATGTGCTAATCGTCACCGATGATAACCCCAGATCCGAAGATCCGGACGCCATTCGCGCCGCAATTATGGCCGCATGCCCCGAAGCCAGCAATGTTGGTGATCGGGCCGAGGCGATCTTGCGCGGGGTCGACAGTCTTGGTCCCGGTGATGCCTTGTTGATTGCGGGCAAGGGCCACGAATCCGGCCAGACGATCAAGGGGCAGGTTTACCCGTTTGATGACGTCGAGCAGGCCTCGATCGCGGTGGCTGCCCTTGACGGCATGATCTGACACAGACCGCTTGATATTTTCGGCACGGCGCATTGAGCCGGCCATTTGATACTAAAAGGATACTACCATGACGTCGCTCTGGACCGCCCAAGATGCAATTGCAGCCACAGGGGGCCGCTCTCCCATCGGCTGGGTTGCAAGCGGCGTTTCCATTGATACGCGCAGCTTGCAAAAGGGCGATCTGTTCGTGGCGCTAAAGGATGTGCGCGACGGGCATGATTTTGTTGCCGCCGCCTTGGCCAAAGGGGCCGCCGCAGCGCTTGTCAGCTATATCCCCGAGGGGGTTGCCGAGGATGCGCCGCTGCTGGTGGTGCCGGATGTGTTGAAGGCGCTGGAGGATCTGGGCCGTGCTGCGCGCGCGCGGACTTCGGCGCGGGTGATCGGGGTTACGGGTTCGGTTGGCAAGACCTCGACCAAGGATATGTTACGTGCGGCTTTTGCGGGGCAAGGGACGGTGCATGCCGCCGAGGCCAGCTATAACAACCATTGGGGTGTGCCGCTGACGCTGGCGCGGATGCCTGCGGATGCCGATATTGCGGTGATCGAGATTGGCATGAACCATCCCGGCGAAATTGCGCCCCTGTCACAAATGGCGCGCCCGCATGTGGCGATTATCACCACCGTCACCTCGGCCCATTTGGAGGCGTTTGAGGATGTCGCGGGCATCGCCCAAGAGAAAGCCGCGATTTTCGACGGGTTGGTGGAGGGGGGGACCGCAATCCTGCCGGCCGATCTGACGGTGACGCCGATCCTGACGGCGCGGGCGTCATTGGCGGGTGTGCGCACGGTGCTGTTTGGCACCCATGCGCAGGCCGATTACCGGCTGACGCATGTGCAGATCACCGAATTTGCCACCATCGCGCGGGCGCGGCAGGCGGGGCAGGATATGCTCTTTAAACTTGCGACACCGGGAAAACATTTTGCGGCCAATGCGCTGGCCGTGCTTGCGGCCTCGGATGCGCTGGATTTTGACCGTGCGATCACCACGACCGACCTTGGCCATTGGGCACCGCCCGCAGGGCGCGGAACACGCGAAGTCATCATGCTGGACGATGTCGAGGGGCTCTCTTTCGGGTTAATCGATGATGCATTCAACGCCAATCCGGCATCGGTTTCGGCCGCGCTCGATTTGCTGGCGGCCTGTCAGCCGACCGACCGCGTTGGCCGTATCAGCAAGGGGCGCCGCATTGCGGTTCTGGGCGATATGCTGGAACTCGGCCCGACCGAAGACACGTTGCATGCCGCCCTCGCGGATCACCCCGCCTTGGCGCATATCACACTTGTCCATTGCGTTGGCCCCCGCATGCGCGCGCTGCACAGCGCCTTGCCCAAATCCAAGCGCGGCCATTGGGTTGAAGCCGCCGAGGAGCTGTTGCCCAAGGCGGCGCAACTGGTCGATGCGGGCGATATTGTGCTGGTCAAAGGGTCCAAGGGCATCAAGGTTAGCAGGGTGGTTGACGCCTTGCGTAAATTGGGGCAACCCAGCGCCCTACATCAAGGAAACGCGTGAATGCTCTATTGGCTTACTGAATTTTCGGACGGCGGCGATGTTTTTAACCTGTTTCGCTACATCACCTTTCGCGCAGGAATGGCGTTTTTTACCGCACTTATCTTCGGGTTTATCTTTGGCAAACCGCTGATCAATATGCTGCGGCGTCGTCAGGGCAAGGGCCAGCCGATCCGCGATGACGGCCCGCAAGGGCACCTCGCCAAGGTGGGCACGCCGACGATGGGCGGCTTGCTGATCCTGTCGGCGCTGTTGTTTTCGACCCTGCTTTGGGCGCGGCTGGACAACCCCTATGTCTGGATCGTGCTGGGTGTGACGTTTTCCTTTGGGTTGATCGGCTTTGCCGATGATTATGCCAAGGTTTCCAAGCAAAATACCAAGGGTGTATCGTCCAGGGTGCGTATTGTCCTTGGGCTGATCATTGCCTTTCTGGCTACGGCCGCGGCGGCGCATTACCACCCTGAGGCGCTTTCCTACAACCTTGCTTTGCCCGTGTTCAAGAATGTGCTGCTTGACCTTGGCTGGTTCTTTGTGCCCTTCGGGATGATTGTGATTGTCGGTTCGGCCAATGCGGTGAACCTGACGGACGGGCTGGACGGGCTTGCGATTATGCCGGTGATGATTGCGGCCTCTACCTTGGGTGTTATTTCTTATATCGTTGGCAACTATAACTATACCGATTATCTGGGGGTCCATTTCATTCCCGGCACGGGTGAACTGTTTATCTTTACTGCGGCCCTCTTCGGCGGGGGATTGGGGTTCTTGTGGTATAACGCCCCGCCAGCGGCGGTGTTCATGGGCGATACCGGATCGCTGGCTTTGGGCGGCGCGCTTGGTGCCATCGCGGTTTGCACCAAGCATGAGATCGTCTTGGCAATCGTCGGCGGCTTGTTCGTGGTGGAGGCGATGTCGGTCATCATCCAAGTGCTTTATTTCAAGCGCACGGGACGGCGGGTGTTTTTGATGGCGCCGATCCATCACCACTTTGAAAAGAAAGGCTGGGCAGAGCCGCAGATCGTCATCCGTTTCTGGATTATCTCGTTGATCCTTGCGCTGATCGGGCTTGCCACGTTGAAACTGCGTTAAGCCGGGCGTAAAGGGGGCTTGAACCCCCCCGCCTTGCCCGCCCATTGTGCGGCCAAACCTGTTTGAAAGGCGCGCCATGATTCCTGTTACCTGTTTTGTTGACCAGAAGGTTGCTGTTCTGGGGCTTGGGCGGTCCGGCCTTGCGACGGCGCGGGCATTGCTGGCGGGCGGTGCCGTGCCGGTCGTCTGGGATGACAGCGCCGAGGCCCGCGAGGCCGCGCAGGCCGAAGGCTTCGAGATTTCCGATCTGGGCCGCAACGGCGCGTTTGATGGGGTCGCGGCCCTTATCACATCACCGGGTATCCCGCATCTTTACCCTGAACCCAACCGCGTGATCGCCGCCGCCCTAAAGGCCGGCGTTCCGGTGGACAATGACATCGGGCTGTTCTTTCGCAGCTTTGCCAATGATGATTGGGACGGGTTTGACACCACGCCCCGCGTGATTGCGGTGACGGGTTCAAACGGCAAATCCACCACGACCGCGCTGATCCATCACATCCTAGAGGTGGCGGGCAGGCCGTGTCAGATGGCGGGCAACATCGGGCGCGGTGTTTTGGATATCGATCCGGGCATCGACGGTGAGGTGATCGTGCTGGAACTGTCGAGCTACCAGACAGAGCTTGCCCGGTCGTTGACCCCCGACATCGCGGTTTTCACCAATCTTTCGCCCGATCATCTGGATCGCCATCACGGCATGGGGGGCTATTTCGCCGCCAAACGCCGCTTGTTCGCCGAGGGTGGGCCTGACCGCGCCGTGATCGGTGTGGATGAGGTGGAGGGGCAGTTTCTTGCCGGACAAATGGCCGAAGGGCCGCAGGATGATCGGGTGATCCGGATTTCTTCGGGGCAAAAGCTGGAGGGGTTCGGCTGGTCGGTCTTTGTACGCAAGGGGTTCCTGAGCGAATGGCGCAAGGGGCGGCAGGTGGCCTCGATTGATTTGCGTGCCATTGCGGGGCTGCCGGGGGCGCATAACCATCAAAACGCTTGTGCGGCCTATGCGGCGGTGCGCAGCCTCGGGATCGGCCCGAAGGTGATAGAGCAGGCGCTGCGCAGCTTTGGCGGCTTGCCGCATCGCAGTCAACTGGTGGGCGAGCGGGACGGTGTGCGCTTTGTCAACGACAGCAAGGCGACCAATGTCGATAGTGCGGCCAAGGCGTTGCAGGCCTTTGCACGCATTCGCTGGATTGCGGGCGGCATGGGCAAAGAGGGCGGCATCAAGGGGTTGGTCCCCTATTTGGGTGCTGTTGCCAAAGCCTATCTGATCGGCCATTCCGCCCGTGATTTCGCGCTGGAGCTGGGCGACACCCCTTATGAGCTGTGCGAAACCATGGCCGTCGCGGTGGAGCGTGCGGCCGCCGAGGCCGAGGCAGGGGATGTGGTGTTGCTCGCCCCGGCGGCGGCCTCTTTTGACCAATATCCGAACTTCGAGAAGCGCGGAGATGATTTTTGCGCCTGCGTGAAAGTGTCGCTTGGCGGGTAACGCCGGCGGCGTTCTTTACCTTAGAGCGATTTTGCCTGCATTCCGTCAAAGCCTCTGCCCTTAAAAATCCGTTTTGAAGGGTCGGGCTTGCGCTTCCCTCTAGCCATGGCGCGCGATCTTCGCTAAACTTTGGGGAAGATCCGGGGACACATCCGGGCATGACGGCAGTATGCAGGCAAAATCAGGCGGTACCCCATGACTGACATGGTCTATGGTTCCTCACCCAGTCGGGTGGTGGACCCCATTCTCCCACGTTGGTGGCGCAGCATTGATCGCTGGTCCCTAACGGCGGTTTTCGCGCTTTTTGGCATCGGGCTTTTGCTTGGGCTTGCAGCTTCGGTACCGCTGGCGCAGCGCAACGGGCTGGACGGGTTTTACTACGTCAAACGGCAAGCGTTTTTCGGCACCATCGGCCTTGCAGTGATGCTGGGCGTTTCGATGATGCCGCCGCTGATGATCCGCCGCTTGGGGGTGCTGGGCTTTTTGGGCGCCTTTGCGGCATTGGCCGTTTTGCCGGTAATCGGGACGGATTTTGGCAAGGGTGCGGTGCGCTGGATCAGCTTTGGCTTTGCCTCGGTGCAACCGTCCGAATTTTTGAAGCCCGGTTTCATCGTGCTGACGGCTTGGCTGATGGCCGCGGCACAAGAGGTGAACGGGCCGCGTGGTAAATCCATGTCCTTTCTCATCACCTTTATCGTGGTTTTGCTGCTGGCTTTGCAGCCCGATTTCGGGCAAGCGGCCCTGATTATCTTTGGCTGGTCGGTGGTTTATTTCATCGCCGGTGCGCCGATGATTTTGATCGGCACTGTTATCGGGATGGTCGGGGCGGGGGCGATGTTTGCCTATGAAAACTCGGAACACTTTGCCCGCCGGATCAACGGTTTTCTGTCGCCCGACATCGATCCACGCACCCAGATCGGCTATGCGACCAATGCCATTCAAGAGGGTGGGTTTTTCGGCGTGGGCGTGGGCGAGGGTCAGGTGAAATGGTCGCTTCCTGATGCGCATACCGATTTTATCATCGCTGTTGCGGCCGAGGAATACGGGCTGTTGTTGGTGCTGTGCATCATCGGGCTTTACGCCACCATTGTTGTGCTGTCGCTGTTCCGGTTGATGCGGGAACGTGATCCCTTTATCCGGCTTGCCGGCTCGGGGTTGGCGTGCATTTTTGCGGTGCAAGCGATGGTGAATATGGGCGTGGCGGTGCGGTTGCTGCCCTCTAAGGGGATGACGTTGCCGTTTGTATCTTATGGCGGGTCGTCCTTGATTGCGGCAGGGATTACCGTTGGGATGTTGCTGGCGCTGACCAGAACGCGACCACAAGGGCAGATCGGGGAAATCCTGTTCCGTCGTGGGCGATAAGGGGGCTGGGCAGATGGCACCACTTTTGTTGATCGCAGCCGGCGGCACCGGCGGGCATATGTTCCCTGCACAGGCTTTGGCCGAGGCGATGGTCGCACGCGGATGGCGCGTGAAGCTTTCCACCGATGCGCGTGGCGCGCGCTATACCGGCGGCTTCCCGAAAGAGGTCGTGGTGCAGCAAGTCGCCTCGGCCACCTTTGCGCGGGGTGGGATTCTGGCCAAGGTGGCCGTGCCGTTCCGCATTGCGGGCGGCGTGTTGGGCGCGCTTTTGGGGATGTCGCGTGACAAGCCTGCCGTTGTGGTGGGCTTTGGTGGTTACCCGTCTATTCCGGCGCTGGCTGCGGCAACCATGCTGCGCCTGCCGCGGATGATTCATGAACAAAACGGCGTTTTGGGCCGTGTGAACCGGATATTTGCGCCCCGCGTTATGGCGGTGGCTTGTGGCACTTGGCCTACGAATTTGCCCGAGGGCGTGACGGGGATCCATACCGGAAACCCTGTGCGCGCCAGCGTGCTGGAACGTGCGGGCGCGGGCTATATTGCGCCTGGCGATTACCCGATGTCGCTGGTGGTGATCGGCGGCAGCCAAGGTGCGCGCATCCTGTCTGATGTGGTGCCCGCTGCGGTGGCGCTTTTGCCCGAGGCGTTGCGCGCCAACCTGCGCGTGGCCCATCAGGCCCGCGCCGAGGATGTGGCCCGCGTTGACGCGGCCTATACGCAGGCCGGTATCCATGCCGATGTGCAGCCGTTTTTCGACGACATCCCACGACGCCTTAGCGAGGCGCAGCTTGTGATCTCGCGTTCGGGGGCGTCATCGGTTGCGGATATTTCCGTGATTGGACGGCCTGCGGTCTTCATCCCCTATGCCGCCGCGACCGGCGATCACCAAACCGCCAATGCGCGCGGGCTTGTCGGTGCGGATGCCGCCATCCTGATCCCGGAATCAGCGCTTGACGCCGAAAGCCTGTCGGCGCAAATGGCGGCTGTATTTGAAAACCCGCAAGCCGCGCAGGCCATGGCGCGAAATGCGCTGGGGCTGGGGCGGGCGGATGCCACGGACCGCCTTGTAGACCTTGTGACAAGCCTGACAGAAAGAGCCCACCCATGATTGCCTCCACCAAACTTCCCGTCGCATTGGGACCGATCCATTTTATCGGTATTGGCGGTATCGGCATGTCGGGCATCGCCGAAGTGTTGATGACGCTTGGCTATTCCGTGCAGGGCTCTGATGCCAAAGCCTCGAAAATCACCGACCGTCTGGTGACGCTTGGCGCGACGGTGTTTGAGGGCCAGCGCGCCGAGAATATCGGTGAGGCGGCCGTGGTTGTGATTTCCACCGCGATCAAAAAGGGCAACCCCGAGCTGGAGGAAGCGCGCCGTTTGGGCCGCCCCGTGGTGCGCCGCGCCGAGATGCTGGCCGAGTTGATGCGTCTGAAATCCAACATCGCGATTGGCGGCACGCATGGCAAAACCACGACCACCACGATGGTTGCGACCTTGATGGATAAGGGCGGGTTTGACCCGACTGTGATCAATGGCGGCGTGATCCATGCATATGGTTCCAACGCGCGGGCGGGCGCTGGCGAATGGATGGTGGTCGAGGCCGATGAGAGCGATGGTTCGTTCAACCGTTTGCCCGCGACCATCGCGATTGTGACCAACATCGACCCCGAGCATATGGAGCATTGGGGCAGCTTTGACGCGCTGCGCCAAGGGTTTTATGACTTTGTGTCCAATATTCCGTTTTACGGTTTGGCGGTTTGCTGCACCGATCACCCCGAGGTGCAAACCCTGGTGGGCAAAATCACCGACCGCCGCGTGGTGACATTCGGCTTTAACCCGCAGGCCGATGTGCGGGCGGTCAACCTGACCTATGAGGATGGCATCGCGCATTTCGATGTGGCCTTGCAGGGCGAATCCCGTGAGGCAGGTCGCCCCATGGTGATTGAGGGCTGCACCTTGCCAATGCCGGGGGATCACAATGTTTCCAACGCCTTGTCCGCGATTGCCGTGTGCCGTTTCCTTGGTATGCGCATGGATGCGATCCGCGAGGCGCTTGCCGCATTTGGCGGGGTCAATCGTCGCTTTACCCGTGTGGGTGTCGTGGACGGCGTGACCATCATTGACGATTACGGTCACCATCCGGTGGAAATTGCCGCCGTGCTGCGTGCCGCGCGTCAGGCCACCAAAGGCCGCGTGATCGCCGTGCATCAGCCGCACCGCTATTCCCGCCTGTCGAGCTTGTTTGAGGATTTCTGCACCTGTTTCAACGAGGCGGATGTGGTCGCCATCGCCGAGGTTTACGGTGCCGGCGAAGACCCGATCCCGGGGGCAGAGCGTGATGATCTGGTTGCAGGGCTTATCGCCCATGGGCACCGTCATGCCCGCGCGATCTTGGATGAAAACGATCTGGCGCGGTTGGTCCGTGAGCAGGCACGGCCTGGTGATATGGTTGTGTGTCTTGGGGCAGGGACAATCTCCACATGGGCGACCGGCCTGCCAGCCCTTTTGCAGGGCGAGGGCGCATAAAGATGGCGCTAGGTGTCGCATTTCTTTGGCTGGTGGCGGCCAATGTGACGGGGTTTTTCCCCAGTCGCGACAATCACTGGCGCGCGGCCTATGCGCTGATCGCGGTGGGCATTCCGATCTTGGGGTGGGTGACGTGGAGCAATGGCCCTGTGGTGGGGTTGATCATATTGGCGATGGGCACTTCGGTGCTGCGCTGGCCGGTGATCTATCTTTGGCGCTGGTTGAAATCCAAATCCGCACATCCCGCGGAATAGGGGCAGGTTCTTGCAATGGCTGAAAACCCCGCATTCCTGATGCCCGCAGCGCGCGGCACCCTGACCCAAAACCGGACGTTGGCCGATCTGACGTGGCTGCGCGTGGGCGGGCCTGCGGATTTTCTGTTCCAGCCTGCGGATGTGGATGATCTGTGCCAGTTTCTGGCCGCACTTGCGCCAAAGGTGCCGGTGTTTCCGATGGGGGTCGGCTCCAACCTGATCGTGCGGGACGGCGGGCTTCGGGCCGTTGTCATTCGGCTTGGGCGCGGGTTCAATTCGATCGTGATTGACGGCGATACCGTCACCGCGGGAGCCGCCTCATTAGACAGTCATGTAGCGCGCAAGGCTGCGGATGCGGGGCTGGACCTGACGTTTTTGCGGACTATTCCGGGCAGCATTGGCGGTGCGGTGCGGATGAACGCGGGCTGCTATGGGCATTACACCGCTAATTTGGTGCAAGAAATCCATGTGGTTACGCGTCAGGGGCATTTGCAAAGCCTTGCCCCGGAGGCATTGGAATTTGCGTATCGCCAATCGCATTTGCCCGAAGGGGCGGTGATCATCGGTGCCACTTTTCGCGCGCCAAAGGGCGATCCGCAGGAATTGCATGCCCGTATGGCCGATCAACTGGCCAAACGTGATGCGACACAGCCGACCAAGGACCGCTCGGCTGGGTCGACCTTTCGCAATCCGGCGGGGTTTTCCTCGACGGGGCGGGCGGATGACAGCCATGAGTTGAAGGCATGGAAGGTGATCGACGATGCCGGAATGCGCGGCGCAAGCATCGGCGGCGCCCAGATGAGCGAGATGCATTCCAACTTTTTGATCAACAAGGGTGGCGCAACCGCCGCAGATCTAGAAGAATTGGGCGAAGAGGTGCGAAATAGGGTTTTCCAACACAGCGGAATACGGCTAGTATGGGAAATCAAGCGGGTCGGCGAAAGGCTTGCTGAAAAACAATAATACGGGCCGCAAAAGGCCTTGAGGCAGTAAATAATATGGTTGGCATGTCGAGCGGGGCAGCCTCCACAGTGGTCGTTTTGATGGGTGGGCCTTCCGCAGAGCGGGAGGTATCCTTGTCATCCGGGCGTGAATGCGCCAATGCCCTGACGGAGGCCGGATTTAAGGTGGTTACGGTTGATGCCGGACCAGACCTTTGCGCACGCCTTTCCGAAATCAAACCTGATGTTGTGTTCAATGCCCTACATGGCCGCTGGGGTGAGGATGGCTGTGTGCAAGGCCTGCTCGAATGGTTGCGCATTCCCTATACCCATTCGGGGGTTTTGGCCTCGGCACTTGCCATGGATAAGGAAAAATCCAAAGCCGCGTTTCGGGCCGCAAACCTGCCGGTTGTCACCAGCACCCTTGCCAGCAAGGCCGATGTTTGTGCGCGCCATGTGATGCCGCCGCCCTATGTGGTCAAACCCAATAATGAAGGGTCCTCGGTCGGGGTTTATATCGTGCATGAGGCGGCAAACGCGCCGCCGCAATTGTCGGATGAAATGCCCGACGTGGTGATGGTCGAAACCTATGCGCCGGGGCGGGAGCTGACGACCTCTGTGTTGGGAGATCGCGCGCTTGGCGTGACCGATATCATTGTTGAGGGCTGGTACGACTATCACGCGAAATATTCGGTGGGCGGGTCGCGTCATGTGATACCGGCCGATGTTCCGGAATATATTTCAAAGGCTTGCAAGGATTACGCGTTGCGGGCGCATCAGGCGTTGGGGTGTCGCGGGCTGTCGCGTACCGATTTTCGCTGGGATGCATCGCGCGGTTTGGACGGGCTGATCATACTGGAGACAAACACCCAGCCCGGCATGACGCCCACCTCGCTTGCACCCGAGCAAGCCGCCGCCGTAGGGATCAGCTTTCCAGCGTTGTGCCGCGCGATTGTCGAGGATGCCTCATGCGACCGATAGCTGGCCAGAAACGAAGCGCCCAGCGTCGCGATCCGGCGCCAAGCCGGATGGCCTACCGGTTGCAACGCCTGTGGTTGACGCCCTCGGTGCGCGCGGCCTTGCGCGTGGGCCTGCCTGCGCTTGTGTTGGCTGTGGCGGTCGGCGGCTATCTGGCGGATGAGGGGCGGCGCGATGCGCTGGCCTCGATCTATACGGATATGCGCGAAAAGATCAAAAACCGGCCCGAGTTTCAGGTGACCCTGCTGTCGGTTGAGGGCGCCTCGCCGGAACTGGCCGAGGCTGTGCGCACTGCGCTGGCGCTGCCCTTGCCGCTTAGCTCGCTTGATCTGGATCTGGAGGCGGCGCGCAGCAAGGTGGCCCAGCTTTATGCGGTCGGTACTGTTGATGTGCGGGTCCAGTCCGGCGGCATTTTGCAAGTGGTGATCAAAGAGCGTGAACCGGCCTTTGTCTGGCGTGATGCGGCGGGTATTTGGTTGGTGGACGAAACCGGCAAGCGCGTGGCCGAGGTCGAGGCGCGCAGTGACCGTCCCGACCTTCCGCTGATCGCGGGCGAGGGGGCGGATAAGGCGATTGCCGAGGCGCGCCAGATATTTGCCTCTGCAGGTCCGCTTTTGCCCCGTCTGCGCGGGCTTGTGCGCATGGGAAACCGGCGCTGGGATATCGTGCTGGACCGCGATCAACGCATCCTTTTGCCTACCGATCAGCCCGTTCTTGCGCTGGAACGTCTTATTGCGCTGGATCAGGCGCAAGAGGTTCTGGCCCGTGACATCTCGGCTGTTGACCTTCGTTTGCAGGCCCGCCCTTCCTTGCGGCTTGCACCTTATTCCTTGGCCGAATTACGCCGTCAGCGCGGCATTATTCCTGCGGAGAATGACCTATGACCGATCTTTACCAAACCCAACGCGCGATGCGTAACATCCGGCGTGCCGCCATGCAGCGCGGCGTGATCGCGATTTTGGACATCGGGTCCAGCAAGGTCGGTTGCCTGATCTTGCGCTTTTCCGATAGTGACGGTTTGCGCGAGATGGACGGTGTTGGCTCCATGGCGGGGCAATCATCATTTCGGGTGATCGGTGCGGCGACAACGCGGTCGCGCGGGGTGCGCTTTGGCGAAATCGCGGTGATGAATGAGACCGAGCGCGCGATCCGCACGGCCGTTCAATCGGCGCAAAAGATGGCGAATGTGCGGGTCGATCATGTGATCGCCTGTTTTTCAGGGGCAGAGCCACGCAGCTACGGCCTTGTCGGAGAGTGGGAGCTGGAAGATTCAGTCGTGTCCGAGCAGGACGTTGCGCGGGTTCTGGCCTCTTGTGATGTGCCGGATGTGGGCGAGGGGCGTGAGGTTTTGCACGCGCAGCCGGTGAACTTTGCACTGGATCACCGCACCGGGTTGGGCGATCCGCGGGGGCAGATCGGCAACCGCCTGTCGTGCGATTTGCACATGATGACGGTGGACGCCAGCGTGGTGCAAAACCTGATCTATTGCCTTAAACGCTGTGATCTGGAGCTGGCAGGCATGGCCTCCTCGGCCTATGTTTCGGGGATTTCCTCCTTGGTGGAGGATGAGCAAGAGCTGGGCGCGGCCTGTATTGACTTAGGCGGCGGATCGACCGGCATTTCGGTGTTTATGAAGAAACACATGATTTATGCGGATTCCGTGCGGATGGGGGGGGATCATGTCACCTCTGATATCTCCAAGGGGTTGCAGGTGCCGTTGACCACGGCCGAACGTATCAAGACCAAATTTGGCGGGGTGCATGCCACCGGCATGGATGACCGCGAGATGATCGAGATTGGTGGTGACAGTGGCGATTGGGAAAAAGACCGTCGTCAGGTAAGCCGCACGGAGCTGATCGGTATCATGCGCCCCAGGGTTGAGGAGATTTTGGAAGAGGCCCGGGCCCGTCTGGATGCCGCAGGCTTTGACCATTTGCCAAGCCAGCAGATCGTGCTGACCGGCGGCGCAAGCCAGATCCCGGGGCTGGACGGGCTGGCCGCGCGGATCTTGGGGCAACGGGTGCGCCTTGGTCGCCCGTTGCGGGTGCAAGGCTTGCCGCAGGCCGCAACCGGCCCTGCGTTTTCATCGGCGGTGGGGTTGTGCCTTTTTGCCGCCCATCCGCAAGACGAGTGGTGGGATTTCGATATTCCGGCAGAGCGTTACCCCGCGCGGTCGCTAAAGCGCGCTTTGAAATGGTTCAAGGACAATTGGTGACCACACTATCGGCCCAACTGCCCCAGATACCGTTAAAAACGGCATAAATTCGCCCATATTTTGTGTCGAGACCATGTTTTCTGCGTGACCTTTGCCTCGCTTATGCGTAATAATGGCGCATATCGGGACTGAAAGCGCCACCTAAAGGCGCAGGGAAATTCATAGGCAGGCGGACTGGCACATGGCACTTAATTTGATGATGACTTCGCAGCGCGAGGAACTTAAGCCGCGGATCACGGTTTTCGGAGTTGGCGGGGCTGGCGGCAATGCTGTCAACAACATGATCGACCAACAACTTGAAGGCGTGGAGTTTGTGGTGGCCAACACCGACGCACAAGCGCTTTCGCAAAGCCGTGCGACGGCGACCATCCAGATGGGTCTGAAAGTGACCGAAGGTCTGGGTGCCGGTGCGCGTCCTTCCGTTGGTGCGGCTGCGGCCGAAGAAACTATCGAAGAAATCGTTGACCATCTTGCCGGTGCGCATATGTGCTTTATCACGGCTGGCATGGGTGGCGGTACCGGAACGGGTGCTGCCCCGATCATCGCGCAAGCCGCGCGGGAGCTGGGCGTTTTGACCGTTGGTGTTGTCACCAAGCCTTTCCAGTTCGAAGGCAACAAGCGCATGAAGCAAGCCGAAGACGGCATTGAGGCGCTGCAAAAAGTTGTCGACACGTTGATCATCATTCCAAACCAGAACCTGTTCCGTTTGGCGAATGAGCGTACGACCTTTACCGAAGCTTTCGCGCTGGCCGATGATGTGCTGTATCAAGGTGTTAAGGGTGTGACAGACCTTATGGTGCGCCCCGGCCTGATCAACCTCGACTTTGCCGACGTGCGTTCGGTGATGGATGAGATGGGCAAGGCGATGATGGGCACCGGCGAGGCCGAGGGCGACGATCGCGCCGTTCAGGCCGCCGAAAAGGCAATCGCTAACCCGCTCTTGGATGAAATCAGCCTGCATGGTGCCAAGGGTGTTTTGATCAACATCACCGGCGGCTATGACCTGACATTGTTCGAGCTGGACGAAGCCGCGAATATCATCCGCGAAAAAGTCGATCCGGATGCGAATATCATCGTCGGCTCCACGCTGGATACCGAAATGGAAGGCCGTTTGCGCGTTTCCGTGGTTGCGACCGGGATTGATGCCAATATCTCGAACGCGGAGCAGCCTGTTGTGCGCCGCTCGATGGCGGCTCCTTTGCCGACACCGACCTTTGTTGCGCCAAACGCGGAACCAGAACCCGCGCCAGTCCGTGCCGCAGAAGTCGCACAGGCCCCGGCCCGCGAAGAGCATCGCCCCGCCGCTGTGCAAGAACGCGCGCCAAGCTTGTTCGACCAAGAGGTCGAAGCCCAGCAATATGAGGCGGAACCGCAGCAGCAAACGGCCCATGCCGATGATTTGCCACCCCCTGCCTATCGCCCGCAGCCACGCCCGGCGACAAATGCCTTTGATGCGAATGCCTCGGAATTCGTAGCGCCGCGCCCACGCCCTGCTGGCTCCCCCTCGCCAGAAGCCTTGGCCCGTCTGCAGGCGGCTGTTTCCAAAGCCCCCGCACGTTCGGCCCCAAGCGCTGCTGCCCCTGCACCCCAGCAGGCAGCCCGTCCCGCCGCGGCTGAGGGCGCGCGCCCGCGCTTTGGCATCGGATCGCTGATCAACCGCATGGCTGGCCACCCCGAAGGTCACGCTGAACGCCCTGCCGGACAGCAGCAAGCTGCCCGGCAACAGCCGCCTGTCACCAGCTATGACGATGATCCGGAAATGAGCGCGGATCAGGAGCGGATTGAAATCCCAGCCTTCCTGCGCCGTCAGGCCAACTAAACCGATCAAATATGATTGGAAAAGGGTCCGCTCTAGCGGGCCCTTTTTTCGTTTAACTTCAAGGGGATGTGGTGGGGTAGGCGGTCTCCTGCGTTTAAATTGCAGTTTTGTAACAGAAGGTCACAAAGAGTGAGTTGTTGCGGCGTGTCTGGCTGTCTATGTAAAATTCACCGAAAACCTGTACAGAGTTTGGCGAAAAAACCAAACGTATCGAGCAGGCGGACGGCAACGAAATAGAAACGGCCAGAAGGTGATATCGTGCAACATACGCTCAAATCCGAAGTGGTTTTTGTCGGCACCGGGCTGCATAGCGGCAAGCCGGTTCGTATGGTGGTAAAGCCCGCCTCTGCTGATTATGGCATTTGGTTCCGTCGGACCGACATTGATACAGGCGACACGCTGATTGCGGCGCGCTGGGATGCTGTCGTGCCGTCGCGCCTGTGCACGCTTGTCGCCAATGCGGCAGGTCATTCCGTGTCGACCATCGAACATATCATGGCCGCCCTTGCCGGTTGCGGTGTCCATAACGCCTTGATCGAAATTGACGGCCCCGAAGTTCCGATCCTTGACGGTTCTGCCGGGCCATTTGTATCGGGCCTGCTGGCCAAGGGCGTGCGCACGCAAAACGTGCCCGTCCGTGCGATCCGCGTTCTGAAAACCATCGAAGTGCGCGAAGGCGATGCCGTTGCACGTCTGGAACCATCCGACATGCTAGAGATCGATTTCAGCATTGATTTCGCCGAGGCCGCGATTGGCCATCAGGAAAAAGCCTTGAACATGTCGAACGGCGCCTTTGTGCGTGAGCTGTGCGACAGCCGCACTTTTTGCCGTCAATCGGATGTGGATACGATGCGGGCCAATGGTCTGGCCTTGGGTGGCAATCTGGACAACGCCGTGGTGTTTGAGGGTGACCGCGTCCTGTCCCCCGGTGGGTTGCGTTACGCGGATGAGCCGGTTCGCCACAAGATGCTGGATGCGCTCGGGGATCTGGCGCTGGCAGGCGGACCGATTCTTGGCCGTTACACCGGTTTGCGTGCCGGTCATGCGATGACCAACCGCCTTTTGCGCGCCCTTTTTGCACAAGCAGGGGCTTGGGAGGTCGTGGAATGTGGCCTTCCGACCGGTAGAAAGCTGCCTGGCGTTGGGGTTTTGCGCTCTGATGTCCCTGTTCATGCATAACCGTCCCTAAAAGGTGAAAGGCGTTTTGCGCAGCGGATTTTTCTGTGCTAGGACGTATCAAACCGGACCCGTTGTGGTCGGTATTGGCAGGATTATGGGGTAGGCGGAAGATGACAAGCGTTAAGTCACGCGCAGGGTTCATTTGGGCGGCTGTGATTGCTGCGGGCCTTTCCGGCTGTGCCGGTGGTGGGCCGAAAGAGGTGCCTCTTGAAAGCCTGACGGCAGAAGAGATCTATAAACGTGGGGAGCTTGCGCTGGAAACCAGCCGCAAGCCCGACAGCGCGATCAGGTATTTCTCAGAGGTAGAGCGGCTTTATCCCTATTCGGAATGGGCCAAACGATCGCTGATCATGCAGGCCTTCTCGCAGCACAAGGCCAAGAATTATGAGGATGCGCGCGCTTCGGCACAGCGCTACCTTGATCTTTATCCAGCCGAGGAAGATGCAGCCTATGCGCAATATCTTCTGGCGCTGTCCTATTATGACCAGATTGACGAAGTTGGCCGTGATCAGGGCCTGACCTTCCAAGCGTTGCAGGGCATGCGCGAGGTGATCGAGCAATATCCCGATAGCGAATATGCGCGTTCCTCGATTCTGAAATTTGATCTGGCGTTTGACCATCTGGCCGCCAAGGAAATGGAAATCGGGCGTTATTACCTGAAAAAAGGGCAATATACGGCGGCGATCAACCGTTTCCGTGTGGTCGTCGAGGATTTCCAGACCACGACCCACACTGCCGAGGCGCTTCACCGCTTGGTCGAATCCTATCTTGCGCTTGGGCTGACCGCCGAGGCGCAAACGGCCGGGGCTATTTTAGGCCACAACTATCAATCCAGCCCCTTCTATGATGACAGTTTCCGTCTTCTCAAAGGTCGCGGATTGTCGATGGAGGCGCAGGGCGAAAGCTGGCTGAGCAATGTGTACCGGCAGGTCATTCAGGGTAAGTGGTTGTAAGAATGGAGCGCGCGCGCGCCTGCGAAGAACTCTATGCTCCGCTCGCTTGAAATTCGCGATTTGTTGATCATTGACCGGCTGGATCTAAACTTCCAGCCGGGTCTCAATGTGTTGACCGGCGAAACCGGCGCGGGCAAGTCGATCCTGCTGGATGCTTTGGGCTTTGTTCTGGGCTGGCGGGGGCGCGCCGAATTGGTGCGCGCCGGTGCCGATCAGGGCGAGGTGACGGCCGTGTTTGATCTGTCGCCCGATCACGCTGCGCGGGGCGTATTGGCCGAGGCCGGAATCGTGGCTGAGGATGAGCTGATCCTGCGCCGGATTAATACCGCCGATGGCCGCAAGACCGCTTGGATCAATGACCGCCGCGCAAGCGGGGAGGTATTGCGCGCCCTTTCGGATACACTGGTGGAACTGCACGGCCAGCATGATGATCGCGGGCTGTTGAATCCGCGCGGGCATCGCCTGATTCTTGATAGTTTTGCGTCAGTTGATGTGGGGCCGGTGCGTTCTGCATGGACGGCCCTTGCCGCCGCCCGCCGCGCAAAATCCCGCGCCGAGGAGACCCTTGCGGCCGCAAAGGTCGAAGAGGAATTTCTGCGCCACGCGGTGGCAGAGCTGGACAAGCTTTCCCCGGAGCCGGGCGAGGAGGCGACCTTGGACGTGCGCCGCCGCTCCATGCAAAGCGCCGAGAAGATCCGCAGTGATATTGCTCGCGCCCAAGCCGCGATGTCCGACCAAGGGGCCGAGGGCGTGTTGGTCGACGCCCTGCGCTGGTTGGAAGGGGTTGCCGATCGTGCCGAGGGCCGTTTGGACGGTGCGCTTTCTGCCTTGGGACGTGTTCTGGTGGAACTGGATGAGGCGCAGACCGGCGTGGAAGATTGCCTTTCGGCGCTGGATTTCAACCCTTATGAGCTGGAACAGTTGGAAGAACGTCTGTTCGCCATTCGCGCGCTTGCCCGCAAGCATAACGTGCTGGCCGATGATTTGGGCGATTTCGCCGAAGGGTTGCGCAAAAGGCTTGCGGTGATCGACGGGGGGGAGGGCAACCTCGCCGCCCTCGATCTGGCCTTGGCCGAGGCCGAAACCACCTACCGCCGCCGCGCGGCCCGTCTGACCGAGGTGCGCCGGTCTTCGGCAAAGCGGCTGGATAAGGCGATGGCGGCAGAGCTTGCCCCGCTGAAGATGGAACGCGCGGTTTTTGCTACGGCGATCACGCAAGTGGAGGCAGGGCCGGACGGGATGGATGAGGTTGCCTTTACTGTGGCAACCAATCCCGGCGCGCCTGCGGGGCCGTTGAACAAAATCGCCTCGGGCGGTGAACTGTCGCGGTTTTTGCTGGCGCTGAAGGTTTGTCTGGCGGGCAATACGCCGGGGCTGACCATGATTTTCGACGAGATCGACCGCGGTGTCGGTGGGGCTACCGCCGATGCTGTTGGTCGGCGTTTGGCGGCGCTTTCCACCACGGCGCAGCTTTTGGTCGTGACGCACTCGCCTCAGGTTGCGGCCCTTGGGGCACATCACTGGCGGGTGGAAAAGAATGTCTCCAAAGGGATGACCACTTCAACCGTCACGCCTCTGTCCCCCGATCAGCGGATCGAGGAGATTGCGCGGATGCTGGCAGGCGATACCATCACAGCGGCGGCCCGAGAGGCGGCGCGCGCCTTGCTTGGCTAAGGGTCCACTGCCGAAAACTGCAGGGTAACGGCTTGCCAACCATCAGGGCCAGCCACCAGAACCGCAATCAGCATCGCGCCGGTGCGTCCGATATCGCGCCCCTCCCCATCCAGCAAACCCGACAGCACAAAGCGTTGCTGCAAAACGACGGTCCCCGGTCCCAGCGTGCGCAGACGGGTCTTGCCGCTAACGAGGCGGGACCGGCCAAAAGCACCGGCAAACTCGCTGGCCAAGAGGGCCTCAATCTCGGCGCGGCCCTCGGCCCAGCCGCCGGTCAGGCTTAGCATCTCGGCGTCCTCGGCCATCAGGGCGGCCAGCCCCGCTACATCGCGTGCGCCCCAAAGCTGCGCAAAGATGCGAGAAAAACTTTCAGCGCGGGCGGTAATTGCGGCCGGTTCCGACGTGCGTCCTATTTGGCCCATCATGCCCCATCCCGAAATTACTCAACTTGTTGTGATGCGATACCATATCTACCTATGGTTGTGCCATCTAATTCCGATGCCAGTTCGACCTTAGGTAGGCTCCAGACCCATTAAATTGGTGAGGACTGGCGGCGCGCGTGATACAATTCCCCCTGAACATGGTGCGCTATGAGCAATCTTTACTGGCTGAACGAAGACCAAACGGCGCGGCTGCGGCCGTTTTTTCCGAAGCGCCATGGCAAGCCGCGCGTGGATGATCCGTTGCCTTTCACGGTTTCTAGACAAACCGTGAAAGGGGGCGCGTTCTGAGCGGAATTATATTCATCAATCGCAATGGTTTGCGGTAGTGTGATGCCCCAAAGGAATATGGCCCAGCTAAGACGCTTTTTGTGGTTGCCGTCCATAATGCAAGAAGTTTTTGACCCTGTTGGGCTGTGATCGAGTGCGAACTTTTGTCAGGCCTCAAGATACGGCATTTTCAAAAACCGCGGGCCGGGATGGTGATCAGCGGATCTGGTCCAAATCTCAACACCGAGCTTTCTTACTTTCAGGGTCTTACTGGTTTTCCCTATCCGGATCTGTTCGATCATTTTGCCCATTCGGGTCTTCTACTTACACTCCCTTGGCGCCATCGCTAGCAGTTTGACATGAACATCATGCCGAGCCCACCAGCGCCGAATCCCTGTAATCTTCGTTCTTCGTCAGCATAGCCTATATTTGGCGGGCCATCTTGTTTGCCAGCACAATCGCAACCAGCATCATGGGTTTGCGCTCCAATATCCGTGACAACCAGCTGCCCTTCAAAATGGTGCGCTGGACAAGCCAACCTAATCGCGACATTGCGCCAATGATCAGAAGGCGTCGGATATCAGCTTGGCCAGCCTTGGTCATCCGCCCTAAACGTTCCTTGCCTCCAGAAGAATGTTGCTTGGGAACAAGACCCAGCCAAGCCGCAAAGTCGCGCCCTGTCTGACTCGGCGGCCAGCGTCTTGAGTTTTGTGGTGCGTTCGATGACACGCGCCGTTTTTTCTGCAATAGGTGCCAGTAGCTCCAAGCACTCCTCGCGGATCAGTGCGTGCAACCCGACGGTTTTATCTTCTTTCTACAAGGGCCGTTATGCGATTGAGGTGGTGCATTCCTACGGGAAACACATGTCCGTGCTCATATAGAAGCGCCCGCAATGCATTTAGATCCGCGGTCCGCTGATGAACCAGTCGTTCACGGCCACGGAATAAGGCTGCGCGAGACTGCTGTTCGAGCGTTTTGGGTTCAACAAAACGCATCTCCGGCTGGCGGGCAGCGATGACGATCGCTTCAGCATCAGCAGCATCATTTTTCTGACGTTTAACGAACGGGCTAACGTACTGTGGCGCGATCAGTTTTACCTCATGGCCAACTGCTTCCATCTCACGCGCCCAGTAATGCGCGCTGCCGCAAGCTTCAAAAATGACCAGGCAGGGCTCCTGCTGAGCCATGAACACAGGAAACTGTGTTCGCGTCAGCTTTTTGCGGAACCGAACCTCCCCCGTTCGAGGGGGACCATGAACCTGAAAAGCATTTTTTGCCAGATCGACCCCAATCATCATATCCTTCATCTCGCCGTCCTCCTCTTCGCGTGGCGTTGAACAACACCACTTTGGCACATCACGATGCCCCCTTGGGAGGGCGGCAACCACTCCATCTCTACAATGGATGGAAGTGGTGGGGTGACATGGGTAGCGGCGCTTTCGGCATGCGCAAAACCGCTTGGCAGGGACGGTTATGATCCCCTCTCGCGGTTTGCACGCAAACCGCGAGAGGGCAGCGGATCAGCGACTGTACTGGCGCGGCGGCATTGCTGAGCAGTCTTCCATCTGCACAATGGCTTCGGGCCGACTGGGGTTATGATGCCGACTGGTTCCGTGAATACTTTGAAAACAAGCGTATAAAGCCGTGCATCCCTGGCCGGAAGTCCCGCACAAAGCCTGTCAAATACGACAAGCGCCGTTACAAACGTCGCAAACGCCTTCTCGCGTATGTAAACATGCGCTGCCAGGTAACACATTGAGATCATGTTCGGGCGCTTGAAGGACTGGCCAATCGTCGGGAAAACGGCCCCCCGGACTGTTTCCTGATCCTCCTCATAGGTGACAACACGCTACGATAGGTGCCCCAAAGTATTCTTCTCCGCCATAGCTCTTGCTGCAGTCGTATTGTTTTGCCATTGACGATTAATGAGATGCCGTAACGGGGCCTGCGTTGCACACTGCCTGTTACCGCTTGCAAGATCAGGGGCAATTTGTCGACCATCCCGTATTGGATCCACATGGAGGGCTACAGGATGAGACTGTTTGTTGGGTTGGATGTATCGCTGGCAAAGACCGCAATTTGCGTGATCAGCGAGCATGGCAAGATCGTGAAAGAAGCGCAGGTCGCCAGTGAACCTGAAGAATTGGTGCGTTGGGCCCGCGAACAGGACGGCACTATTGCCGCCATTGGGCTCGAGGCTGGCCCATTGTCTCAATGGTTACATCGCGCAATGAGCGTTGCAGGGCTTGAAGTCGTCCTGATGGAAACCCGCCAGGTAAAAGGCGCCCTGAAGGCGATGCCAATCAAGACGGACCGGCGGGATGCCGAGGGCATTGCGCGCCTGCTTCACCTTGGCTGGTTCCGGCCCGTTCACTGCAAATCCGTCTCGGCGCAAGAAGTTCGTGCCGTGCTCGGTGCCCGAAAGGCCATCCAGCAAGGTATGATCGCCCTAGAAATGTCTATGCGTGGGCTGTTGCGGAACTTTGGGTTGAAAGTTGGTGCTATCTCTCGGGGCAGGTATGAACACCGAATCCGCGAATTGGCGGACGGTAATTCGATGCTGGAGGCCGCGACAGGCCCTATGCTTCTGGCACGGGCATCCTTGCGAAAGGAGCTGGCGGGATTGGAACGCCTTGTCCGTCAGATGGCTCAGGATGACCCAGTCTGTCGTCGACTTATGTCGATGCCTGGAGTGGGAGCTGTTGTCGCGCTAACCTACAGATCAGCCGTCGATGATCCCACCCGGTTCACATCTTCCAAGAATGTTGGCCCGTGGGTCGGCATGACACCATCACGCAACCAGTCGGGCGAACGCGATGTCTCAGGCGGCATCACCAAGGCAGGTGATGTCAACCTGCGTCGCGCGCTATGTCAGGCTGCGACCGTGATGTTGCACCGCGGGCGTTCGACCTGGCTGAGAACATGGGCAGCGCAAGTCGCCCGCCGCAGAGGTGGTAAGCGCGCCATGGTCGCGTTAGCCCGGCGCATCGGGGTGATCCTGCACCGGATGTGGGTTGATGACACAGACTTTCGATCAGACACTGCCGTGCCCCATGCGGTCTAAAAAATTGCTTTTCCTGCCGTCACGCGCCTGACTGCAGGCCTTCGAGGTCCCCTAGGGACGTGGTTCCGATGATGCCGTGCTCCGGACTGTTGCCGACCAACATCGAGCACGCCTATGAGATGGGCACATCGGAATTGCATTTGAACCAGCATCATGTTGGTAGCCATCGCGCTGACCACGGACCGAAGCATGCACCCGGGGTGATCTCAAAAGAAGGCTGTGGCGAAAGCAGAACGGCTCAGAAAACAACTGTCATCAAATCCGCAACTATGCGGCCGGATGCGTATGTCAAAAAGCACTTGACTGAGACGTCCCCGTTACCGAAGTCTGGAGCCTAGGGTATTTGACGGGCCAGCGCAGGCGCAAGATCGCCGTAGCCGGTAAAGCGGCGAAGATAGACCAGCCCGAGCCGCTTGGCGCAGTCCTCGGCCTTGGCATCCAGTGCGGGGTCATTGGTTTGCGCCTGATAAATCAGCGTGGTGTAATTTCCAAAATACATGTCTCGTAGTTCGGGGTGACGATCAAGCCCCATGGGCCGCCAGACAAAGGCATCAAACTGGCGCACCAGAAAATCGGTAAGGTAGAAGGCGCGGAATTCATCCTCGGCCTTAACGGCAAATGCGGCATTCCCTTCAAAAAACGAATAGCAATGCGGGCCCTCAACCATTTCGACCCCCAGTCTTTTGCAGGTATCGAACAACTGCCCACCGGTGCCGCAATCGGCATAGACCACAAAGATCTTGTCATAATCCGCGCGGTGTTCTGCCACGGCCGCTTCAACTGCGGGGGGAATGCGGTCGGGCCAAAGGTGCAAATTGGCGGGCAGGCAGCGCAGGTCGAGGTGCGCCCAGCCGTTCAACCGTTTCAAGGCAAGGATCTCATGCGCCAGCGCCCCGCAGGCAATCAGCAAGACGCGACCCTCTCCGAGCGGTGCGAGGCCGGTTTCGGTCAGGCTGCGGTCATCGGGCAGCGCTTTCATCACTTTGACATCCAAAACCGCAGCGCAATGGCCCCAAATGCAAGGGCCGCGACGGGCAGGCCAAAGCTAAAGGCGGCGGCGATGGTCAGCCCCGCCGCGAGGGTCACAAGAAGCAGCATTGAAACCAGAATAGGGGCGGGCATGGCGGGCCTCATCAAGAACGTACCTCTTGACCCTAGTCGCGGGGCAGGGCGATGCCAAGCGGGAAAGATCGCCTAGCCGATGGCATAGCCTGAACCGCGAATGGTCCGGATCGGGTTGTCCCCGCCAAAACGTGTCAACTGTTTGCGCAGCCGCGCGACATGGACATCAACCGTGCGCGTATCGACGAATATATCGCGCCCCCAGATCAGGTCGAGCAATTGCTCGCGGCTGAACACCCGGCCCGGGCGTTCCATCAGGCGGGTCAAGAGCCGGAACTCTATCGGTCCCAGTTTCAATTCCTGATCGTTGCGGCACACGCGGTGGCTTTCGACATCAAGGGTGATATCTTCGAATGCCAGCGCGCCGCCTGCCATTGCGACACCGGCGCGGCGCAGCTGTGTACGCACCCGCGCCATCAGCTCCAGCACGGAATAGGGCTTGATCACATAATCATCGGCGCCGGTTTCCAAACCGCGCACGGTATCGACCTCTTCCGACCGCGCCGAGAGCATGATGATCGGGATATTGCGGGTATCAAAGCGGTTCTTGAGTTGGCGACAAACCTCGATCCCGCTCATCAGGGGGATCATCCAGTCGAGGATAACAAGATTGGGCAGGGCTTCGTTGACCATCAAGATGGCCTCTTCGCCGTTTTCTGCGCAACGAACAGAGAATCCCTCTGCCTCCAGATTATATGTCAGAACCTCACGCTGTGCCGGTTCATCCTCGACCAGAAGCACTTGTGGTTGCAGGGCTGCCATCCTTTAGACCCCTGTTGTCGATGAGGTCGAATCTGCCTTGGGGCGGTTCTCATCGGGTTGCTTACCGGTTGCCAGATAAACGACCTGCTCCGCGATGGCGGTGACATGATCGCCCATACGCTCGGTGTTTTTGGCGATAAAGTGCAGATGCAGGCAGGCGGTGATATTGCGCGGATCTTCCATCATGAAGGTCAGAAGTTCGCGGAAAAGCGCGTTATACATCTGGTCGACATCCACGTCGCGCGCGATCACATCGGCGGCCAGTGCCGGGTCATGCTGGATATAGGCGTCCAGCGCATCCTTGAGCATCACCTGAACCGCGCGGGTCATGCGGCGCAGCGTGCCGATGCTGTCCCCGATGGGCGAGACCTGTGACAGAACCTCGGTCCGTTTGGCCATGTTTTTGGCGTAGTCGCCGATGCGCTCAAGATTGCCGCTGATCTTGATCACGCAAAGGATCAGGCGCAGGTCAATGGCGGTGGGGGCGCGCAGGGCGATGATGCGGGCGGCGGCCTCGTTTATCGTTTCTTCAAGTTCGTCAATTGCGGCATCGGCGGCGCGAACCTGTTGCGCCAACTCTTCGTCGCGGGTTTCAAGCGATTGCATGCCAAGGCGGATGGCATCCTCTACCAGCCCGCCCATTTTCATGATCTGGGCCTGAATGACCGCCAGATCGGTGTCAAAAGCTGAAGAAATATGGTCTTTTGTCATGGGTCATCCAATCTTGCGAATGTTTCTTGATCGGCAGCCGCCCTCGTGCGGGGGGCGGCTTTCGACTGTGGTTATCGCTGTGCAACGCTGCGGTTTTGCGACGGTTATGTTACAGATTTATGACACTATCCCCAAGGGGCCGGAAAATCAGCTTTTCTCGGGGGCGGGGGGCAGGATGACGGTGAATTGCGCGCCTTCCCCCAAAGCGCTGGATATTTTCAACCGGCCCCTGTGACGGTTGAGGATATGTTTCACAATCGCCAGCCCAAGGCCGGTTCCGCCCAGCTCGCGGCTGCGGTGGCTGTCGGCGCGGTAGAAACGCTCTGTCAGGCGCGGGATGTGGATGGGGTCGATGCCCGGCCCGTGGTCGGCAATCGTCAGCCCAATCGCGGGGCCGCGCAAAACCGGATCATGTGCGATGATCTGGCTGGTAATCTCGACGGATTGATCCGCGCCGCCGTATTTCATCGCGTTTTCCAAAAGATTGGTAAAGACCTGTAACAATTGGTCCATCTCTCCGATGACAAACAACGGCTCTGCCCCCAGATCGGGCTTCAGGCTGACATTGCTTTTAAGCGCCAGCCTGTCGAGATTGCGCTGGGTGGTTTGCAAGACATTGCGCAGGTCCAGCCGTTCGGTGGGGCGCACGCGTTGCTCTGCCTCTACCCGACTTAGGGATAGGAGGTCATGCACAAGGCGGTTCATCCGCTCGGCCTCTCGCGCCATGGTGCCCAAGAATTTATCCCGCGCGCGCGCATCGTCACGGGCCGAGGTGCGCAGGGTTTCGATAAAGCCGATCATACCGGTCAGGGGGGTGCGCAGCTCATGGCTGACATTGGCGATGAAGTCGCGGCGCATCTGTTCGGCTTGGGCCTGGCCTTCGACATTTTGAAGGCTGACCAGAAGCTGGCCGGTTTTGGCGATCTGTTGCAGGTGGACATCATAATGGATGTCCGCGCCATTCTCTATCCCTTGGTACGCGATGCTTTGGGGTGCGCTGTCCCGCAGCCCCCTCTCAATCGCGCGCACCAGTTTGGGATTGCGCAAAGTAGCGGTGAAATGCCGTCCTGCAGCGTTGGGGCCCAGCATTTTTCCGGCCGCATCGTTCAGGGCGATGATCTGTTCGGCCGTGTCAATAACCAATGTGGGTAAGGGAAAGGCTGCGATCAGAGCCTGAACATTTGGTCGGTTATCCATGTCATGGTCGGTCATGGTTCATTCTCAAATTTTGCTTGGGTGAGGGGGGGCATCCGGTCGGGTTGGCGCCACATTGACGACAAGACAGCTAAAGGACAAGGGGGGTGTTTGCCGCAAAATCCGGCCTGCCGCCCGCCGCTTTACCCTGTCACAAAACCTTCACAAAACCTTTGCATTTCTGTCATGCGCCCGGATTAGGCCTGCACCGAGCTACTTAAACCTGACAGGAGAATATACTGCTCATGCGTAATTTTACCCTCACAGCTGCTGCTGCCCTTGTTTTGCCCGGTTTTGCTATGGCGCAGGACGCCGTTCAGATTGACGGTTCCTCCACTGTATATCCTGTTTCAGAGGCATTTGCCGAGGAATTCCAGATTGCCACTGGCAACCGCGTTGTGGTCGGTGTGTCCGGCACGGGCGGCGGTTTCAAAAAGTTCTGCCGCGGTGAGACCAGCTTTTCCGGTGCGTCGCGTCCGATCAAAACTTCGGAAGCCGAGTTGTGTGCAGAAAACGGTATCGAGTTTATCGAACTGCCCGTTGCAATGGATGCGCTTGCCGTCATTGCGAACCCGGAAAACACCTGGGCAAGCTGCATGACCGTTGAAGAGCTGAAAAAAGCCTATGAGCCAGAAGCACAGGGCAAAATCGACAACTGGAGCCAGTTGAACCCTGAATTCCCCGACCACGGGTTGACGCTTTTCGGTGCTGGCACCGACTCGGGCACTTATGACTACTTCACCTTCGCGATCGTTGGCGAAGAGGGTGCATCGCGCGGCGATTTCACTGCGACCGAAGATGACAACATCACCATTCAGGGTGTGTCGACCGACGTTGACGCGATCGGCTTTTTGGGTCTGGCCTATCTGGAAGAAAACCGGAGCCGCGTAAAAGCGGTCGAAATTTCTTATCAGGGTGGCGATTGTGTGGCCCCGACGGTCGAGGCCGCCGGTGACGGTTCCTATCAGCCGCTGACCCGCCCGCTGTTCATCTATGCCAATAAGGCGCATCTGGACGAAAAGCCCGAAGTTCTGGCCTATGCCAAGTTCATGTTTGATCCAGAGCATGCGCAGGAACTGGTTTCGGAAACCGGCTATCTTGCCCTGCCAAAAGAGGCCTTCGTTCTGGCCGAGGAAAAGATTGACGCACGCAAGACCGGCTCTTTCTTCGATGGTGGTTCCAAGATCGGCGTAAGCGTTGCCGACCTGCTCGCCGCTAACTGATCCTATGTATCCCAGTGGCGGGCCATACCGGCCCGCCATTACCAATGATTGGGGGTTCAATTGACCAACTCTGCCATTCCCACAGGGTCAGAACTGATTAAAAGCGGGTTCGTCAAACGTCGCAAAATGATTGCCAACATCATGCGCGTGTTCCTGTTCCTAAGTGCCGCATTGTCGATTTTCGTGACAACGGCCATCGTTTTCATTCTGGTACGCGATTCCTGGCCTTTCTTCATGCAAATCCCGCTGACCGATTTCTTGTTCGGCACGATGTGGACGCCGGTTTTTGCCAACCCGCAATTTGGTGTGTTGCCACTGTTGTTTGCGACCTTGCAGACGGCGGGACTGGCGATGCTGATTGCCATTCCATTCGGCCTGACCATGGCGATCTACCTTAGCGAATATGCCAGACCGGCTGTCCGCGAGGTGATCAAACCCGCGCTAGAGATGCTTGAGGCGGTGCCAACCGTTGTCTACGGCTATTTCGCGCTTTTGGTTATGACGCCGTTCTTGCAGCAGCTTATTCCCGGCCTGAAGGGGATTAACCTACTGGTGCCGGGGATCATCCTTGGCATCATGATCTTGCCCTATGTCGTCTCGGTATCCGAGGATGCGATGCGCGCCGTGCCCAACGGGTTGCGCGAAGGGGCCTATGCGCTTGGCATGGCCAAGTGGCAAGTGGCGATCAGAGTGGTGATACCGGGGGCATTTTCCGGCATCACGGCGGCCTTTATCCTTGGCATGTCCCGTGCTGTGGGCGAAACTATGGTCTTGGCCATCGCTGCGGGTCAAAACCCCAACCTGACGTGGGACCCCCGAGAGGGCGCAGCCACCATCACCGCATATATCGTTCAGATGAGCTTGGGTGATGTGGCGCATGGCTCTCTTGCCTATCAGACCATCTTTGCGGTCGGTTTGCTGCTGTTCCTGATCACCTTGTTATTCAACGTCGTCGGTTTCTTACTGCGCCGCAAATTCCGCGAGGTTTACTAAGATGTCTGTAACAACCCAAGGCGCACTGGGTGCCGCGGTCAAGACCGATCAGGCCGCCTATGCCGCCATCGCCCGTGCCAAACGCTGTGATATAATCTTCTCGGCAGGCGGGCTTGTCGTTATGGCCATTGCCATGACCTTGCTGCTGACCCTTATCGGCGATCTTGTTGTGCGCGGCCTATGGCGGATTGACTATGACTTTCTGACCAACTTCCCATCGCGCAAGGCCGAGCGGGCCGGTATTCTTTCGGCTTGGGTCGGCTCTTTGTTGATCATGCTGGTGACGGCGCTGCTGGCGATCCCGATCGGGGTGGCTGCGGGTCTTTATCTGGAAGAATATGCCCGCAAGGGTTGGCTTGCCAATCTGATCGAGATCAACGTCGCCAATCTGGCCGGTGTGCCCTCGATCATCTATGGTCTGCTGGCGGTTGGCCTGTTTGTTTACGGGATGAACCTGGGCAAAACGGTCTTGGTGGCGGGGATGACTTTGGCCCTGTTGATCTTGCCGATTGTCATCGTTTCCACCCGTGAGGCGGTGCGTGCCATCCCCAAGATCATCAAGGAAGGTGCTTATGGCCTTGGGGCCGACCAGTGGCAGGTGATGTGGAACTATATCCTTCCGGCTGCGCGTCCCGGCATTCTGACCGGCGCCATCGTGGGCCTGAGCCGTGCCATCGGTGAAACTGCTCCGATCATCACCATCGGCGCGCTGACCTTCATCGCTTTCCTGCCACCGGCACCGATCTCGGGTGAGTTGCCCTTTATCAACTTTGACTGGCTGAACGCGCCGTTTACGGTTCTGCCCATTCAGATGTTCAACTGGGTTTCGCGCCCGCAGGCCGATTTCCACACCAATGCGGCTGCCACCGGCGTGGTGCTGATGGCGCTGACCCTTTCACTTAACGGCGTTGCGATCTGGATCAGATACCGTCTTCGCAAAGGCTCAAGGAATTAACCCATGATGGATATCGGCATGACCCCCAAAGCCACAGAAACCACAGAAACGACCGCAGCGGCACCGCCGCCCCCGATCAAGCCCGCCCCCGAAAGCGAGCCGCTTTGCGCACGGATAGAGAACTTCAGTTTCTTTTATTCCAACGGGATGCAGGCAATCAAAAATGTCGATATGCCGATCCTTGACCGCAAGGTGACGGCGATCATCGGGCCGTCTGGCTGTGGTAAATCCACCTTGTTGCGCAGCCTGAACCGGATGCATGACCTTTATCCCGGCAACCGCTATGAGGGCCGCGTGATCCTGGAACAGGACGGCGAGAACCTTATTGGCCCCGAGGCCGATCCGGTTGTGGTGCGCCTGCGCGTGGGGATGGTGTTTCAAAAGCCGAACCCGTTCCCCAAGTCAATCTTTGAAAACGTGGCCGCCGGTCTGCGCGTGCGCGGCATCAAAAACCGCGCCGTGATCGAAGAGGCGGTTGAGACCGCCCTCAAACGCGCCGCGATCTGGGATGAGGTCAAGGACAAGCTGCACGGTTCGGCCAATGATCTGTCGGGCGGCCAACAGCAACGCTTGTGCATCGCCCGTGCCCTTGCGCCAAACCCCGAGATCCTGCTTCTGGATGAGCCGACGTCGGCGCTTGACCCGATTGCCACCGCCAAGGTCGAGGACCTTGTGCAAGAGCTTGCAGAAACCGTGACCGTGGTGATCGTGACCCATAACATGCAGCAGGCGGCACGGATTTCACACCGGACGGCCTTTATGTATCTGGGTGAGTTGATCGAGTTTGGTGAAACCAGCCAGATCTTCACCAGTCCGAAACATCCAAGCACAGAAAGCTATATCACCGGTCGCTATGGCTGATATCTTGGGGGCTTAGCCCCTTGCCCGTCTGAAGGGCTGCGAGAGGGAAGGTGCGCACGGTGCCTTCCTGTTTCCTTTTCCTGATCGCCCCCTGCATCCGGTTAAGGACCGGCTGAATGGAACGGGGTGGGGGCGGGGCGGAAAAATGATAGTATCCTTGGATCGCTTGCGCCATTGTCAGGCAAGGACAGGGCGACTCGCCTTTTGGAAAATGGCGCGTTCCACAGTGGCGCGGCATGCAAAAACATACTAAGGGTCTGCCCAATATATCAAAAGATAACCCTACAGGGAGCCTTCAGGATGAGCAAAATTCGCACAAGCGTTGCACTGGGCCTTACCGCCCTTGGCATGACCATGACCCCGGCCATGGCCGAGGAATGGCGGTTCAACAACTTCTTGCCCGAAACCCGCCCCGAAACCGCACAGATGGAGCAATTCGTCGAAGAGGTGAACGCAGCGCTGGGCGGTGAGACATCCCTCAAGCTTTATAGCGGTGGCTCGCTGGGCCTGCCCAACACCGACACCTTGCGGTTTTTGCCCAAGGGTGCCGTTGAGATGAGCCTGATGTGGGCGAATTATCTGGGCCGTGATGCCCCCGCCCTTAGCTCGGTCGTGGTTCAGGGGACAATCGGTTCCATTGAGGAATTCGAGCAGGTGATCCCCACCGTGCGCGAGATATATCAAGAAGAGTTCACCGATTGGGGTGTGTCCTCGGTTGGTTATGTTGCGATTCCGATGCTTTCGGTTTCGGTCTTTTGCCGGGATGAGCCTGTGCGCACGCTTGAAGACCTGAAATCCAAGAAGCTGCGGGTTTGGGCGCGTGATCAGGTTGAAACCTTCACTCGTCTGGGCATCGCCGCGCAGATCGTTCCCCAAGAGGAAATGTATGTTGCGATGAAAACCGGCGTCGTGGATTGCGCGCTTTACCCCGCGCTTTACGCCCATACGGTATCGTTGCAAGAGGTCGCTAAATATGCGTCCTACCTCTATCCTATGGCGTCGGGCCCCTATGTGATCGGGGTGGCCACCGACCGTTGGGAGGCAACCGACGAGTCCGTCAAGGCAACCATTACCAAGGCAGCCGATGACCTGTGGGACCGCACCAACCAATATGAAAAAGACCTCCAGCTTGAACTGGACGCGCGCCAGACCCTCGCCGATGGTGGTGTTATCTGGGGGGAGGATTTCTCCGATGAGGATCGCGCGCTGGTTGTGTCTTCGATGACGGAAACCTGGGCACAATTGGCCGAGGAAGCCGGTGGCAATGCGCCCGCGTACCGCGAACGTGTGCTTAAGGCATTGGGTCGCTAAGAGGCGCTTGTGAACACAATTAAAAACATCATCGCGCTGGGGCTGGATCGGCTGGCCCTGGCTTGTGCTGCCCTTGCGGCCTTGGGGATGACGGCGATTGTCGGCATCATCGTGACCAGCGTTATGATGCGCAAATTCGCCAATTCGCCGGTCCATATCACCGAAGAAGTCGTTGGCCTGATGCTAAGTGTTTCCTTGTTTCTGGGCCTGCCCATGGTGACATTGAAGCAAAAGCACGTTCGGGTTTCCCTGATCGCGGATCGGCTGCAAGGCCCCTCGCGCAGGGTGATGAACATTGTCGCATTACTGGTCGGGATCGGGTTTTTCGGCTGGTTGATCGTGGAAACAATCCCCTGGTTCGAATTCGCCTTCAAACGCAACCTCAAGACCGAGACGACGCGCCTTTTGCTGTGGCCTTGGATGGCGCTGATGCCGCTTTCGCTGGCGACCACGGGGGCGATTTTGCTGGCGCGTATGGTCGGGATCATTGAGGATTTCGATAACGCGGCACCCAATTCTGGAAACCCCCTCGAATGACACTTTGGTTCACACTGATTGGCGGTATCGTCTTTAGCGCGGGCACTGGCGTTGCCTTGGGTGCTGCCCTTGGCATCACCGGGCTGGTTATCTTGCAGTTCTACTCCAATGGCGCGACGTCCTTGGCGATTGATGCCATCTGGGGCGTGTTCAATTCCTTCACCCTAAGCGCCGTGCCGATGTTCATCCTGCTGGGCGAAATCCTCTTGCGCAGCGGCATCAGCGAGAAGGCCTATTCCGCCTTTTCGCCACTGTTCCGGCGGGTGCCGGGGGGCTTGTTGCACACCAATATCGCGGTTTGCACCCTCTTTGGCGCCGTCAGCGGGTCAAGCCTGTCAACCGCGGCCGCCGTAGGGTCTGTTGCATACCCCGAGATGGCCAAGCGTGGCTATAACAAGGATATGGTGGTGGGCAGCCTTGCGGGGGGCGGCACGCTTGGCCTGTTGATCCCGCCCAGCCTGTCCTTCCTGATTTACGGCGCGCTGACGGAAACCTCTATCGGGCGGCTGTTTGCGGCGGGGATTGTACCGGGCTTGTTGGTCGGGGCGATGTTCATGGCCTATATCTTGGTCAGATGTATCCGCAACCCGTCGCTTGCCCCGCGTGATCCGCATAGCAGCACCCTTTGGGAAATCATTCTTGGGCTGCGACAGATCTGGCCGCTGTTGGCGTTGATCGCAGGTGTGATCGGCACGATTGTTCTTGGCCTTGCCACCCCGACCGAGGCCGCCGGTGTGGGCGTTGTTCTGGCGGTTATCATTTCGTCGATCTGGGGCGATCTGACGTTTTCCAAGCTGATCGAGGCGATTTATAATTCCGTCCTGCTGTTTTCGGCGGTGGGATTTCTCGTGCTGGGCGCGACCATTCTGGCGCAATCGGTCAGCATTCTGGGCCTGCCGCAAAAGATTTTGGAGGTGGTGGCCGAAAGCGGCCTTGGCACCTATAGCGTCTTGCTGTTGGTGGTGCTGATCTATTTGGTTATGGGCTGTTTCTTTGACGGGCTATCCTTGATGATCATGACCTTGCCGGTGGTCTTTCCATTGCTGACGGGCCTTGGTTTTGATGCAATCTGGATCGGTGTGATCATCACGATTGTGATCGAGATCGGCCAGGTGACGCCGCCGGTGGGCTTGAACCTTTCGGTGCTGACCTCGCTCACAAATAACCAAGTCAGCCTTGGCCGCGTCGCCTATGCCACCGTGCCCTATTGGCTGATCCATCTGTTTGCGATCCTGCTGTTGACGCTGTTTCCGGCGTTGGCGCTTTTCCTTCCGAACCTGCTTTTTTAATACTGGAGTGTCCTTATGGCTCTTAATGCCCGCCCGCGTAAATTCGGCCCCGTTTTTGCGATCTTTGATGGTAGCGATACCATTCAATATGCCTACCGCGATGTGGCAAAGGCATCTGCATATCCGCCCACGCATACGCCAGTTGATACGCTTTTGGCCTCGCTTGCGGCTTGTATCCTGAAATCCGTGCAATGGGCGGCGGGACAGCAGAATGCTGCTTTGCAGCCGTTCTCGGTGCGGGTCGAAGGGGTCAAAGCTTTGGATGATCCAAGCCGCGTTGGCAGTATTGAGATCACCGTTCTGGGCCGTCTGGTCGCGGATGAGGCATTGATCGCACCGATCGTGGAGCAGGCCAAATCGATCTGCACTGTCAGCAATACGTTGAACTGTCCCGTCTCGGTCACCACAGAAGTTAACGCAGATGCCTGATGCGCCCGGCGCGGTGCCAACGGACGAACTGACCACGCTTGCGATGTTGCAAAGCGATCCCGCGCAGGTCTATGCCCGCTTGCGCCACACGATGCCGGTTGCACGGATCGCGGCACTGGGTGGGCGGATCCTGTTCACCAAGGCAGAGGATGTCTTGCGCGTCAAAACCGACGGCGAACATTTCGGGTCCTCTGACACGACCACGCCGATGCAGCGCGCCTTTGGCGGCCATACCTTGATGCGCAAGGACGGCTGCCCGCATCTGCGCGAACGTGCCGCGATGGAGCCGGCCTTGACCGTCGACCACGTTCAAATGTGGCAGCCGGCATTCGCGGCGCTGACGGACCGCGTGTTAGGCTCTATGGCCGGGCAGGGCGTTCTTGACCTGTTGCCTGCCCTCGCCACGCCGATCAGCGCGGGCTATGTCAAGCTTGTGCTTGGGCTGGGTAAGGTTGACGACGCGCAACTGTTTGCATGGGCCGATGCCCTTGTGACCGGTGCGATGAACGCCAGTTTCGACCCTGCGGTTTTCAAGGTCAGCGATCAGGCCAACGCCGAGATGAACGCTTGCTTTGATGCGATGATCGAACGGCACCGTGCGGCCCCTGATGGCTCGGTGCTGTCAGCGATGGCCAATCAACCCGACCCGATCCCGTTGTCGCAGATCAGAACCAATATGAAGATCTGCATCGGCGGCGCGGTGATTGAAACCCGCGATGCGCTGCTCTCAACGCTTTACGGGTTGCTTGCGAACCCCGCGCAGTTGCAAAGCTGCATTGCGACCGGCACCTGGGACGCCGCGGTTGAGGAGGGGCTGCGCTGGGTCGCGCCCATTCAGGCCAGCCCCCGCATTGTCAAGAAATCGCTGATCATGCGCGGCGTGCTTATTCCCGAAGGGGAAACCGTGATGGCGGTTCAGGCCTCGGCCAATCATGACGAGGATATCTGGGCCCACCCCGAGCGCTTTGATATCCACCGCCCTGCCTTGCGCAACCATAGCTTTGGCGACGGGCCGCATCAATGCTTGGGCGGAAACGCCTACCGTCTGTTGGCGGGGGATGTCGTTTTACCCGAAGTTTTTGCGCGCCTTCCGGATATGGCGCTGATGGAGGAGCCCGAGGTAAGGTTTCACGGCTTTGCTTTTCGTGGTCCGACCGGTTTGCCGGTGCGTGTGGCCCAAGATAAATTCCCCGACCGCAGCGCAAGCGGTTGAAAAAACCGATCGGGCTGGCCATTTATTTTATTGGCCACCCCGCTTGATTGGTGGTGATCACAACAGGAGCACGACATGAAGCATTATATCGCCGCGACCATTCTCGCCCTTTCGGCCACGACGGCTTGGGCTGATAATGTCACCAAACCATCGCCCTTGTCGGTCGGTGAAACCATCGACAAGCTGGAAGCCGCAGCGACAGGTGCAGGTGCGACGATTTTTGCGCGCATTGATCATGCCAAAGGGGCCGAGAGCGTTGGAAAATCCATTCCGGATGCGACCTTGCTGGTGTTCGGAAATCCGGCCTTGGGCACCGCCGCGATGGAGGCCGATCTGCGCGCGGGTCTGGAATTGCCGCTGCGTGTGCTTGCCTATCAGGACGCTGATGGCACCACCCAATTGCTCTGGTCACCTGCCGAGGATCTGTTTGCGGGTCTGGATATCCCCGCAGATGCAGAGATCGTGACCAAGGTAAATGGCGCGTTGAAGGCCCTGACCGATAAGGCAACCTCGGCCGAGTAACCATATGCCGGGACCGACAACGGGTCCCGGCATTACTTTTGCGATGCAACCAGTGTGGCGCTTATCGGTTCAAGGATAAAGGCGCCTGCATGCCGCAATGAGGCCAGCGTGCTGCTGGGCGCGCGGGGCAACACGGTCATCAACCCTGCGAACCTGTTGTGGTTGCTCGGGTCCAACGCGTCCACTTTTGAAATATCAATCACCAGCAAGCCATGTGCCGCTGCAAGCGATTGAACCTTGGGGTCGTTGGTATCTGTCGTTCCCAACCGCGCCCGCGATCCCGCAAGCCACTCTGCAAGCCGCAAGGCACGATCATCGGCTGAGACCAGCAGCGTCATGGGCGGGGTCAGCGGCCCGATAGTGCGCAATTGCCGGTGGAACACATCAAGGTCGATGTCGGGTGCGGCCAGAACCACATTCGCCAGCCGGTCAATCACCTTATCCTGTCCGCTCAATCGCAACTGGCGCAGGGCCTCGGCCACCAGCCATCCGCCCATGGAGTGCCCGAAGAGGGTGATCTCTCCGATGTTCGGGTCGGTGGCGACATCCGTCAAAAGCGCCACCAGATCATCGCGCGAATAGGTCGCGGCATCCTTATCGGCAATATAGCCCACCACAGTGGCCGCCGAGGGCCAGGCAAAAAGCACCGGCGTTTCCGTTAACTCCCCGTCGGTGGCAACCTGTGCCAGACGAAACAGCGATTCCGCAAAGGAATAGTTGTAGCCATGCACAAAGATCATGATGTCATGCTTGCCGCCTGCGCGGGTGGAAAGGCCAAGATCGGGCAGTTTCCGCCGCTCGGTCACGGCAAAGCTGGTCAGCGGGTCGGGCGTGGTCGTTGGCAGCTCGATCCGGGTGGCCTTATGCGTGGGCGGAATAGAGACGGTAAAGGACTCGTAGCTGAGGGCGGGCGCGCGAGCATCGGAATAGCTGCCCGTTGCGGGCTCAAACATGCGGGTGGTTGCGACCTTGATGGTCACCTGTCTTAGCGCAGCCTCATTCGCATGAACCGGCGTCAACGCCTCGGGGCCGGGCCGCTGCGCACAGCCGGCGGTGGCGATAAGGGCCAAAAGGGCAAGACCGCGCAGCAAAGAGCCTGCATCATTGAGCTTTGAAAACGTCATGCCACCTTATCATCCCTGCACGCTTTGGGCGTGGCGGGACTGTATGGGGCTTTGTGTGAAAAAGGCAATCCCCGGTCCTGCTGTTGTTATACACACGAAATACTGTCCAAATTAAGTGTTTTTTGTCCATTGTGACACAGATAAAATGACCATCGTCCACCGTGAGGTTGGCGATTTTATGTTATAAACAAGTGATTAGATAGTTTTTACGCTTTACGCTTACGCCGCTGCCGTTTGGCAAGCTACCTTGGCCTGTCTTTCGGTCAATGCGGCGTTGGAGAATGTGATCCTGCCAAGATCCGCAAGCTTGAATAGAGAACAGAATGTCAACGAAGACTACGCTTCTTTGGGCAAAGGAAAGGCTTGGTCATAACCCCAGTTATACACAAAGGCATAAATCAGGTAGAAGACGACGAAGGCCAAATCCATAACAAGCGCTTGCCACAGCCCACTGACTCTGTTGCGCAAATCAGCTGACGAACGGTTCGCGCCTTTCCCCAGACGGATTTACCCCACGGCTTCCGTGACGGGGATGCCGAGGGCGGTGTGGCCGTTCAGGATCGCAACGCGCACTTGAACCTCGGCGACCTGGCGGTCAAAGTCGCGCGCCATCAGGCTCTGGCCCAGCAGTTTCATGCAATGCATCCGTTGCCCGGCAGGGTAGTGCGCAGCAATGCCCTGCCGGGCAGTGGTCAGGCACGTCTGGATGGCAGCGTCACTAAATGTCCGCGACCTGCCCCGCTTGCCGGAAGGTTCGGCATCCCAGTTCATCTCGGGATAGAACCAGCCTTACGGCGATTACACGTAATCGCCTACCGGCCAACGGATCGTCAGTGATCCGCGGCGCTTTAACGCCGCGTTATAATCAGCCCAGTTCGTCGTCTTATAGGTAGGTGATGTCGGTTTGCTTATGCAGGGAAGCTACCACACTGGATTCACGACATGAATCCCTTCTGGATTTGTGCAACATAGCCGTTCAATATCGCAATATTCTGCGGAGCAAAATCGGCAAGGCTATTGACGGTCGCAGCGTTCAGACACCTTTGCGGCGGCTTATCATCGAGTTTCCACTGGTCGATGAAAGTCCAGTTGCTCATGTAGCCCTAGCGAAGGTAGCGGAAAAAAACACGTGTAACTTTGAAAGTTATACTGGAGCTTTTGTTTTCAGGGCACCTTAAGAACGTTGTCAGATTGGCGGGGCAGGGTGGTTTCGCCGCAGTCTTGATCTCCCTGGAAGAGCTTAAAAAAGCACTCGGTTCTCCGCCGCGTGGGGTCTCCGATGATGTGCATTTTCTACTGTAATTGGTGAACTGGTAAGAAATGTCGCCCTTGGTGCGGCATTTTTTTTGACCTTTTTTGATGGCCATTTGATCTGTGTGCAATGGACATTCTGGCCGCCGATACAAAAATGACTTTAAAAAAATCGTTTATAAACAACGGTTTATAAAGGTAATAAAAATCGCATTGGACAGTATTTGGTGTGTCCTACAGATGTGCCAGCCCTGCTTTGGGGTTAGCGACGCTGGCACCGCATTCGAAAGGGGCCATTATGGCGCAGGGTCATGCCGGGTGCGGGTTTGGGTGCCTGACCGGGCAGGGGCTGCAATCTTACCTGCGCCAAGACCCGCTCAATCGCATGATGTGCGATCTTTGCGGCCAGATGCAAACCCACACAACGATGCTGGCCAAGCCCGAAGGGCAGATAGGCCTCACGCGGGCGGGGGGTGCCTTGGGCAAAGCGGGTCGGGTCGAAGGTTTCAGGATCGGGCCAGAAGTCGGGATGGCGGTGCAAAAGATAGGGCGATATCAGCACCGAGCTGCCACGCGGGATATGGTAGCCACCAACCTCATCATCGCGGATCACGCGCCGTTCAATGATCCAGATAGAGGGATACAGGCGGATCGCCTCGGCAAAGAGGTGGGCGGGATTGGCGCCGTGACCCGATGTGGCGTGGATAAAGGCCCAAGACAGCGCATTTGCCGTGGTTTCATGGCCGGCCAGCAGCAAGGTCACCGCCGCATCGCGCAGCTCGGCATCTGAAAGCTGCTGCGCGCCCTCGCCCTCATGTGCGGCAAGCAGGCGCGACAAGACATCATCTGGCCGGTCACGGCTGGCACGGCGGGACTTGATCAGATCAAGGACAATATCATCAATCTCCGCGACCGCCTGTTTGAATGCAGGGCGGTGCAATCGGGATGAGATTAGCGAGGCGTCCAGCGGTGCCTCAATCCGGCGCCAAGTATCGGCCAGAAGGATCTCTAGCGGGGCGTTGATCCGTTGCGGGTCAATATCTGACGAAAACAAAATCCGTACCGCCGCTGCAATCACCAGCTGCATCATCTCATCCACGATATCGATTTCCGTGTCGCGCAGCCATCTTGCCAGCATCGGTGTGATCAACCCGTCAAGAACCGGCCCGATCCCGTCGAAACTGCGGGGTTGAAAGGCGGGTTGGATCAACCGACGATGCCGTTGCCATTTGTCTTGATCGGCTGAAAGCAAGCTGTCGCCAGTGGTGGCGGCAATGCGTTTTGCGCTGCGGGTGGCCTTGTCGTAATTGGCCGCATTGCGGGACAGGATCTGTTCGACATAAGCGGGATGGTTGATCAGATGCGCGGTGATCGGCCCGAAGCGCAGCCGGACAACATCGCCATGATCCTGGGCGGCATCGGCCAGAAAGCCGATCGGATCGGCCTTGAAGGCAGGCAAAGACCCCCAGATAAAGCTGCCCTTTGGTCCCGCTGCGCGCGTCATCTGGGATAGTTCCCTTTGTCAAAGCTGCGCGCCCAGCGATCCGCCACCATTGCCTTGGCCGCGGGGTCCAACCCGTCAAACTGGTTCTTCTCATAGCCCTTGAGCCCGTCGACATAGCGGCGCAGAACCGGCGCGAAACTGTCAAATCCATCCAAGGATAGGGCCTCATAGGTTTTGGCGATTTCACCCACGGGATCGGCCTCTAGCGCGTCAAAGCGGATTTCGTGGAAATTGCCCTGTGGGATCAACGGCAGATCGTCGAAATAGGCGTCATACATGGTTTCATGGCGGCGCAAGATGCCCTCATCAATGGCGGTAAGATCGGGTTTTTGAAGGTAGCTATACCAGCCCGCTGTATCAAAGAAATGCCGTTGCGATTGAAAGACGCGGTAGGGGTCGCGGTGGATGTGGATAAAACGGGCATCGGGGAACATGTCCAGAAGGATGCGAATACGCGCGGTATGGGGTGGGGATTTGATCAGCAGCCTGCGGGTATCCCCAAGCGACAGCTTTTTGCAAAAGGTCAGGAAGGCGGCCTTCCACGCCGCAAGTTCGGCAGGATCGACACCGCGAAAGGTCATGTAGCGGTCGTAATGGGCCATCCGGCGCGGAAAGCTGATGCCCAGATAAAGCGATGTCAGCGTCATCAGCAAAGGCGCAAACTCATCCTCTTGCGGAGAGTCGAATTTCAAGGCCATGTTGTCCATCGGCCGTTTTTCCGGAACCAGCCATGGGAACATGCGGGTGGTGACATTTTCGGTGGTCAGAAAGGTGTAGGGATTCACGACCTGATAGGTGTTGGGATAGTGGAACTGCGCGCTGTCTTGGGCCAACAACTCATGCAGATAGGTTGTGCCGCTGCGCCAATGCCCCAGAATGAAAATCGGGGCTTTTGGGGTGGGCGCTTGCTTGATGGCCGTGCCATAGCGCCATGCCTCCACCCCGGCAAAGACCGAGTTCGAAAGGCTGGCCATGGTAATTGCGGCAAAGCGGTGCAAATAGGCCGGCGAGATTTGGAAACCGTTTTGGGTCAGTAATTTACACCATTTCCCAAAAGTGATACCCGTCAGGTAATTGTGGCCCACACTCCAGCGGTGTTTAAGGTCGTGGCGCATTCGGGGTCCTAACCTGTTCCGGCATTATGCGGTCCGTTTTTGAGAGTTTCATTCGTAAAGTAAAGCCGGAGTTTGCTATATGACAATCCCTTCGCATGTCATTGAGATGCTGCAAAAGATCCGCAGCCGGTTTCAGACGGAACCTTTGAGGGCGCGTTTGTTGCCCAAGGGGGCGGCCTTCGCCACCCTGCGCACGGTGCGGCGGGCAAGCACGGCTTCGGTGGCGAAATACTGGGACCGCTTCGGGGCCACCACCACGCCAGAGGATCACGATGCGATAGCCGATCCCTTGACCATGGCCGATCCTGCTCGTTTCAGCGCGAATATTGAAAACTTCATCGGTACGGTGAAGGTGCCGGTGGGCATCATCGGGCCTTTGCGGATCAACGGGCTGAATGCCCATGGCGATTACCATGTGCCGATGGCTACTACCGAGGCGGCATTGGTCGCCTCTTATGCGCGGGGGGCTTATGCGGCAAGCAAGTCGGGGGGCATCAGCACGGCCTTGCTTTATGAGGGGGTGATCCGCACGCCTGCTTTTGTGTTTGACGGCCTGCTTGACGCAGGCATGTTCGTGGAATGGGTCGTGCAAGAGGTCGCCGCGTTAAAGGCCGCCGCCGAAGGGACCACCGGTCACGGCAAGCTGATCTCGGTCGAGCCGGTGATCGACAACAATGTTGTCTTTTTGATCTGTCGCTACACCACGGGCGATGCTGCGGGGCAGAATATGGTGACCATCGCCACGAACGCGCTGTGCGAGGATATCGCCGCACGCTGCCCGATTGCGATGAAGGCATGGTATATCGAGGGCAATTTTTCAGGCGACAAGAAGGCGTCGTTTCTGGGCTTGGTCACAGGTCGGGGGCGCAAGGTCAGCGCCTCAGTCACCCTGCCTGCCAGTGTTGTGGAAAAAACGTTGGGCACAACGGTGCAGGCGATGCTGGATTATGGTCAGGTGGCCAATCTGGGCGCGCATCTGTCGGGGCAGTTGGGCACGCAGGCACATTTTGCCAACGGGTTGGCCGCGCTGTACATCGCCACCGGGCAAGATGCGGCCTGCGTCGCAGAAAGCGCCATTGGCATTACCCGAATGGAGCCACGCGGCGAGGATTTGTTCTGTTCTGTCACGATGCCGAATATCCTTGTCGGCTCGGTCGGGGGCGGGACATCCCTGCCCAGCCAGTCAGCGGGGCTGAACATATTGGGGCTAAAGGGGGCGGGCAAAGGCGCCGCACTGGCCGAGGTGGCGGCGGCAACTTGTCTGTGCGGTGAGATCTCTATTGTCGCGGCCATCGCGGCGGGCCATTTCACCCGCGCTCACGAACAACTGGCGCGCCAAAGATGAACCTCTCTGCCCTTTGGACCTATCAGGCGGAACGCTTTCCGCTATTCAAGACGGTGCCACTTTTGGCGGTGTTTTCGGCGGCCAGCATTTGTGTCTCGGCAGAGCTGGCGGGGCGGTCACTGCCCGGCGCGGGTGCGTTTCTGGCAGGGTTCACCCTTGCGATGATGTTGTTTTTCCAGATGCGCGTTTGCGACGAATATAAGGACCTTGAGGACGACCGCCGCTTTCGGCCCAACCGTCCCATTCCGCGTGGGTTGGTTTCCCTGCGCTTGATCGTCTGGCTTGGGGTGGCCTCGCTGCCTGTGGCGGCTTTGGCGGCGTTTTTATGGCATCCGCCGGTTTTATGGCTTTTGGCGCTGGTCTGGATATGGCTGGCGGCGATGACCGCGGAATTTGGCGTGGCCGCTTGGCTCAAGGCGCGCCCCTTGCTGTATTTGCTCAGCCATATGGCGATCATGCCGTTGATCGATCTGTTGCTGACGGGGCTTGAATGGATGCCCGGTGGTGGTGCAGCCAGCGGTCTGTGGATGTTTCTGGCGCTGTCCTTTGTGAACGGCTGTGTGCTGGAGGTTGGCCGCAAACTTTGGTCCCCCGAAAACGAAATCACCGGCGTAGAGACATATTCCCGCCTGTGGGGGCCACGGCACGCGGCGCTTGTCTGGGGGGCTTGTGTGCTCTTCTCCTTCGGGTTCTTGCTGGGCGTGGCGGCGGCAACGGGGATGTTTTGGATCAGCTTTGTATTGGGCGGTGCGGGTGTTCTGGTCTGCCTTGGCGCGGCGCGGCATTATGCCCGCGCGCCAACACCAAGCGCGGAAAAGCGTATGGATAAGGTCGCGGGCCTATGGGTTTTTGCCTGCTATGGCATCGCAGGCTTTGTTCCGGTTTTGATGAGGGCGATATGAGTTCATTTGTGATCCCCCAAGAGGCGGCAACGAACGTAGATGTGGTTGGCGGCAAGGCCGCAGCCCTGTCACGGCTGGCCGGTTTCGGGTTCAACCCTCCGGCCTTCTTTGTGATCCGCGCCGAGGCCTTTGAGGCAGGTGCAAAGCCAAACGGGCTGGAGGCTGCCCTTACCGCATTGGGCGCTGGGCCCTATGCCGTTCGCAGCTCGGCCCGTGCCGAGGATGGCGCACAAAACAGCCATGCCGGGCAGTTCGACACGCACCTGAATGTGGCGCGGGGGGATGTCTGGAAGGCGGCGGGGCAAGTCTGGCAATCGGGATTTTCGGAAACCGTCGCAACCTACCGCGCGGTGAAATCGGGCGGCGAGGCCGAGGGGCCTGCCGTGATTGTGCAGCGGATGATTGATGCCATATCCGCAGGGGTCGCCTTTTCCGCCGATCCGGTCAGCGGGCTGCGCAATAAGGTTGTCATCTCGGCTATCGCAGGGCTGGGGGAACGTCTGGTCTCGGGCGAGGAAGACGGTGAGGATTGGACCGTGGGCAGCATCGTGCATGGACCTGCCGTGCCTGAGGTTCTGACCCCGGAGCAAGCGACCCAAGTGGCCGACCTTGCCCGCCGTGCCGAGGCGGCCTTTGGCACGCCGCAAGATATCGAATGGGCCTTTGACGCCGAGGGGCTGCATATCCTGCAATCGCGGCCGATCACGACGGCGCTGCTTGCGCCACCGCAACCGGACACGGCCCTGACAATCTTTGACAATTCCAACATCGTCGAAAGCTATCCCGGCATGGTCAGCCCGCTAACCTATTCTTTTGCGGTGCATATCTATGCGCGGGTGTATCGGGCGTTTGTTACGCTTTTGGGGGTGCCCGAGGCCCGGATTGACGCCAATGCGGCGGTCTTTGGCAATATGCTGGGGCGGGTTGACGGGCGGGTCTATTACAACCTTGTCAACTGGTATCAGGCGCTGGCCCTGTTGCCGGGGTTTTCGCTGAACCGGGCCTATATGGAAACCATGATGGGGGTTGCAACGCCGATGCCCGCTGAGGTTACCGATGCAATCGGCCCGCCTCCGGCACAGGGTGCTGCCCGCGTGTTGGAATATCTGAAGCTGGTCAAGGTGGGCGGCGGTCTGATCTGGCAGGCCGTCCGCTTGCCACGCACGCGGGCGCGCTTTTACGGGCGTTTGAATGCGGCGCTGGGCAGCGGGTTTGATGCCGGCACGGCGGGGCCAACGGCACTTGCCGCCGAATACCGCCGGATCGAGAGCAGCCTACTGGACCGCTGGGATGCCCCCTTGGTCAATGATTTTCTGTGCATGATCGCCTTTGGCGCCTCACGCAATCTGTTGGAGAAATGGCTGGGGCCAGAGGGGTTGCGCCTGCATAATGATGTTATGATCGGGCAGGGCGATATCATTTCCGCCGAGCCTGCACAGCGTATCGCCCGACTGGGGCAAATGGTCGGGGCGGCAGGGCTTGCGGATGCGCTGCGCGAACAGGGACTGGCGGCGCTTGACGAGCACCCCCAGATTGCTGCCGAGGTGCAGGCCTATCTGGATAAATTCGGCGACCGCTGCACCGAAGAGCTGAAGCTGGAGAGCATCCCTTTGACCGATGATCCCTCTAGCCTGCTACAGGCGATTGCGGCCAGTGCCGCGCGCGGCCCCGTGGCGCAACACATCCCGGCAGAGCCGGACTGGAAGGCGCTGTTTTCTAAAAATCCGGTCAAACGGCTGGTTGCAAAATGGCTGATCGGCTGGGCCAAGAACCGTGTGCGGGACCGCGAGAACCTGCGGTTCGAGAGGACGCGCATCTTTGGCTATACCCGCCGCGTTTTCCTTGCTCTTGGACGGGAGTTTGCCGCCCGTGACCTGTTGGCCGCCCCGCGCGATGTGTTCTTTTTGACCAAGGATGAGCTGCTCGGCGCGGTAGAGGGCTATGGGCTGTCGCCGGACCTCAAAGCGCTTGTGGCGCTGCGCAAGGCCGAAGATATGGCCGCCGCCAAACGCCCGGACCCGCCGGAACGGATAGAGCTGCGCGGGCCGGCCATCGCGCCGCTGTGGAACCATATCCCCACCGTGCAGGACAATGCGGCCGCGCGCAGCGGTACGGGCTGTTCGGCGGGGCAGGTGACGGCGCGGGCAAGGGTGATCCGCGACCCGCGGACCGAATCCCTGACCCCCGGTGATATTCTGGTCGCCCGCCATACCGATCCGGGCTGGATTGCGGTGTTTTCCAATGCCGCCGCGATTGTGGTGGAGCGGGGGTCACTGCTCTCGCATTCCGCGATTGTGGCGCGGGAGTTGGGTATCCCTTGTGTGGTGGGCCTCAAGGGGGCGACGCAATGGATCAGGGACGGTGAAACCCTTACCGTTGACGGGGCAACCGGATTGGTGGAGCGTCGTGATGCAGAGATCTGAGATTGAGGCCAAGGCCGCCTTTGACCACATCCGCTATGCCCAGCTTTGGGAGGATGCCGATGTGCTGACCGAAGGCTTGGGGGATTGCGCAGGCGGCACCTTGGTGTCGATATGTTCTGCCGGTGACAATGCGCTTGCAATGCTGACATTGGACCCCAAGAAGGTCGTGGTGGTGGATCTGTCTCCGGCCCAGATTGCATGTCTTCAGCTGCGGATTGGCATGTTTCGCAATCTGGATCATGCGGAGTTTCTGGCACTGATGGGCGCGCGCCCTTCGACCGAGCGCAAGGTGCTTTTGGTCAAGGCGCTGGCGGGGGCCGCCCCTGAGGTGCAGGCGTTCTGGAACACTCTGGCCGATGAGGTCGCCCTGCATGGCGCGGGCGGCGTCGGCAAGTTTGAGCGTTACTTCCGTATTTTCCGAACCCGGCTTTTGCCCTTGGTCCATTCCCGCAAAACGATCGACGCGATTTTTGTGTCGCGCCCCAAGGCGGCTCGTCAGGCGTTCCTTGACAGGTGGTTCAACACATGGCGCTGGCGGCTGTTGCTGAACGTTTTTTTCTCGCGTTTTGTTATGGGGCGGATGGGGCGGGACAAGGCCTTTTTCGACCATGTCGAGGGCAGCCCCGCACAGCATGTCGCGCGTCGTATCCATCATGCGGCTGTTATTGGCGATCCGGCGCAAAACTCCTATCTCCACTGGATCATGAAGGGCACCCATGGCGAGGCCCTGCCGATGACCTGGCGGGCCGAGCATTTCGAGGTGATCAAATCCCGTCTGGACCGGCTCGACATTCGTCCCGGATCGCTGGAGGCTTTCATTTCAACCGGCGAGAAGGCAGACGGTTTCAACCTGTCCGATATTTTCGAATATATGTCGCCCGAGGTCTTTGCACAGGTTTATGGCAGCATCCTGCGCGCCTCGGCCCCCGGTGCGCGCTTGGTCTATTGGAACATGATGGCACCGCGCCGCGTCCCGCAGGCTTTTGCGGATAAGGTGACAACCCGCAGCGATATCGAGGATCGGCTGAAACCGCGCGACAAGGCGTTCTTTTATTCCGATCTGGTCGTGGAAGAGGTCAAAGGGTGAGCGCGTTCTGGCAACTCATGCTGGCGCTGGCCTCGGTCGCGGTTCTGCTGGGGCTGATGGGTGTGGTGCGCCAGCTTGCGGCAAAATGGCAGATCGGCGCCGAGGTGCAGCGCAAGCTGATCCATATCGGCACCGGGCTTTATGCGCTGGTGCTGCCGTGGCTGTTTCCCGAGCGTTGGCCGGTCTATCTTTTGGTGGGGGTGACGCTTGGCGTGATGCTGGTGTTGCGCTTGCCGAATTCGCGCTTGGGAAAGACCTTGCACGGGGTCGGGCGGAGTTCTTACGGGGATCTGCTTTTGGCGATCTCGGTTGGGCTGTGCCTGTTTCTGGCGCAGGACCGGCTCTATCTTTACGTTTTGCCAATCGCGGTTTTGACCCTTGCCGATGCCGCCGCCGCCTTGGCTGGCAGCACCTATGGCACCCGCTTTTTCAAGATCGAGGATGGCATCAAAAGCATCGAGGGCAGCGTTGTCTTTTTCTTTGTCACCCTGCTGATATCTATTCTTTGCCTGATGGTCATGACGGGCCTTGCCCCGCTGAATATCATCGTGCTGTCTGTCATGGTCGCGGGGTTTGGCACCTTGGTCGAGGCCACCAGTTGGCGCGGCTTTGACAACTTTTTTCTCCCGCTTGGCTTGCTGGTGTTTCTGTCGGTTCACGCGACAAGCCCCTTGGCGGAATTGCTGACCCTTGCAGGCATTTTCGCTATTAGCATCATCATATTCAGAACCGTCGCACCACGGATCGGGCTAAGCAAACACGCGGCGCATGTCTATGTTATCACCGTCTTTTTGCTGCTTGCGGTGACGATGGTACAAAATGCACTGCTGCCCATTTTGGTACTTGCTGCGCACGCATGGGCGCGCAGTGCCGCCCCGTGCGGGGCCAAGCTCCCCGATCTTGATGTCGTCGCGGCGCTGGCCCTTGTCAGCTTTGGCTGGCTGACCTTGGGCACGGCAAGCGGATGGAATGCCGTCAGCTTTTACGGGATGACGGCGATGGGAATGACGCTGGGGTTAAGCGCGCTTGCCCTGACACCAAAAAGGCCTGCGCTGCGCATTGCGGGCCTTTTGGCCGAGGCGGGGGCGATCTGTCTGCTTTATGCGGGGGTGATCAGCCTGAACCCGGATGCATCGAACTGGAACGGGGCGATGTGGCCGGTGGTGCTGGGTTGTCTTTTTCTGGCGGCTGCTGTTCCTTCGTTCTGTCCGCAATGGTTTTTGCGGGCGCGTGTGGGCAAGCTGACGCTGCTGGCGCTTGTGATCCCGCTTTCTACTTATTTGATCTCGATTGGTATTTCCGCATGACACAACAGGTTTTCCGTGCCGATGGCGCAAAGATCACCGCCTATCTGGATGCCCCCGAATGGGAGGGTGTGCCCGCCGCGGCGTTGGGGGCGTTCACGTGCAAGACGGCTGCGGCGGGGGCGGATGTATTGGCCCAGGCCCTTGCCTTTATCCGTGAGGCGGGGCTGCGCCGTGTCATCGGCCCGATGGAGGGCGACACATGGCACAGCTACCGTTTCGTGACCCAAAGCGACGGCAGCCCGGAGTTCTTGATGGAGCCTGCGCAAAACCCCGTCGCGCTGAAAGTCATGCAAGACGCGGGCTTTGCCCAGATCAGCAGTTATTTCTCGGCCCGTGTGCCGCTTACGCAAACCGCCCTGACGGCCCCCCCGACGACAGCGGCATTTGAGGTCACACCATGGGACGGCACAAATCCCGAAGCGCTATTTGATCAGGTGTTCACACTGTCGACTGCTGCATTTTCCCGCAACGCCTTTTACAAACCGATTGGGCGGGATGCATTTTTGGCGATGTATATGCCCATGGTGCCGCTGCTAAAGCGTGAGTTGATCTTTTTCGCCCGCCGGCCGGATCAAAGCTTGGCGGGTTTTTTGTTCGGCACCCCGAATTATGCCGAAGGCCCAAAGCCCCGCAGCGCCATTTTAAAAACCTATGCCAGCCTGGAAAAAGGGGCGGGGCAGCATCTGGCCTATGCGTTTCACAAGGCCGCCGTGGCCGAGGGCTATGACACCGCCATCCATGCGCTGATCCATGAAGATAATCTTTCTGCATTGCGCAGCGCGGCCGAAGGGGCAGAAGTCTTTCGTCGTTATGGTTTGTTCGGGCTGGTTCTGGATGACTAGCCTGCTGTCGGATTTCGCCGCCGCTGTTGCGCGCCATCCCGAAAGGATTGCGATTGTGGATGGCAAAGGGCGCGAGGTCAGTTTTGCGCAGCTTAAATCCCGCGCCGATGCGTTGGCAAGCGGCTGGCATCGGCGCGGCATTCGCAAGGGGGATCGGGTCTTGCTTGCCATGCCGCTTGATGCCGACCTTTATGCAGCGCTTGCGGCCCTTTGGTCGCTGGGGGCAACGGTGGTTTTGCCTGAACCGGCAATGGGCCTTGCGGGGCTGCGCCATGCCGCAAAGCTTGGGGGGGTATCGGCCTTTTGCAGCGGGGGCGCTTTTGGGTTGTTGAAGTTTGCGCTGCCGGAACTGTGGCCTTTGCGCCACCTGCGGCCCAAGCAATCGCGCGGCACAAGGCCCGATCTGCCCGCACCTGATGCGGACGATATTGCGCTGATCTCCTTCACCTCTGGCACCAGCGGCCTGCCCAAGGCGATTCCGCGCAGCCACGGCTTTCTTGACGCACAACACCGCGCCATCGCCCCCATGCTGCATAGCGATGCGCCAGAGCGGGATCTTGTCAGCTTTCCGGTGTTCGTGTTGATCAATATCGCCAGTGGCCGGACATCAATCTTGCCCAATTGGAAGATGTCGCGCCTGTCGCGGTTGCAACCCGCCACCCTTGCGCAGTGGCTTGCGCGCCAATCCGTAACGCGCGCCCTTATGCCGCCGTCGCTATGCGAAAAGCTGGTAGAGACGGCGATCCCGGCCACGTTGCATACGATCTTTACCGGTGGGGGGCCGGTTTTCCCCGATCTGATGCGGCGACTGACGGCGGGCAAAAAGGATCTGCGCCTTGTTTGCGTCTATGGCTCTACCGAGGCAGAGCCGATTGCCCATCTGGATGCGGCCGATATCAGTGCCGATGACAATCGCAGGATGACAGAGGGGAAGGGGCTGCTGGTCGGGCAGCCCGTGGCGGGGCTTGATCTGCGGGTGGTTGATGATGAGGTTCAGGTCGCGGGGGCGCATGTCAACTCCGGCTACCTCGATCCGGCGCATGACGTCGAGAACAAGGTCCATGATGGCGGGGTGATTTGGCACCGGACGGGCGATGCGGGTTATGTTGATGCGCAAGGCAGGCTTTGGCTGCTGGGGCGCAGCGGGACAGAGGTGGACCTGCCGCAAGGGCCGAGCTTTCCCTTTCCGATCGAGGTCGCCGCGCGGGGGTGGGAAGGCGTTACCCGATGCGCCTTGATCGAAACCGCAGCGGGGGCCTGTCTGGTGGTGGAGGGCGACGCGCGATGCCTTGCCGATTGGCAGGCGCAGGCTGCGCGTCTGGGTATCCCCAAGGTGATGCAGGTCGCCAATATCCCGATGGACAAGCGGCACGCGTCGAAAATTGACAGCGCCGCCCTTGCCAGATTAGTTGTCTAGAGGCACTGGCCCCCATTCGGGATAATGGTCGCAGGGCGATGGGTTCTCGGGGTAAAAGCCGCCGCCCAAATGCCGGATAATCCCCGCCACCGCATTGAGGGATGTCTGCACCGCGCCCTCAACCCAGGCGGGCGTCCAGCTGATGCCATCGCCGGCCAAAAATATCCCACGCTCTTGCGGGGGTAGGTCATCTTGCATGAAATGGCCGAACATCCGTAGGTTATAGCGGTAGTGCCCCGGCAAAGCCCCTTTGAAAGCGCCCAGAAAATTCGGATCATTTTCCCAACTTACCGTGATCGGATCGCCCACGATATGCGACCTGATATCCAGATCAGGATAGACATGGGCGAGCGAGGACAAGGCCAGATCCACCCGCTTTTCAACCGGCAGCGGCAGAACCTTCAGCGCGTCGGTCATCCATGAATAGCTTAGGCAAATGACCGAAGGCTTGTCCGGCCCGTTGTCAAACAGATAGGTGCCGCGTGTCATCCGGTCGGTCAGGGTCATCGACATCACATCGCGCCCGGTTTCGGGGTCTTGGTCTTTCCAGAACGGGCGGTCCACCATGACGAAGGTCTTGGCCGATTGCATATAGCGGGTGCGGTCCAGCGCCATCCACAGGTCTTGGGCAAAGAGGCTTTCCTCGGTGTCGATGGCGATCGACAAAAGATGGCTCTGGCAGGTGACAAGCACCGCGTCGAATTCCTCCGCGCGCTGCCATTGGTCGGTGATTTGGATTTTGCCGTTCTCCAGCCGCTTGATGCGCACGGCACCGGCGCGTGTGGCCCCGCCGTTCAGCTTGGCCAGCGTCGTGCCTTTGGGCCAATGGGTGATCGCCTCGGGGGCATGCTCCCATAGTTTGCGCGGAACCTGGCCGACGCCGCCGACCATATAGCGTTGATGGTCATCACATTCGGTCACATTGACCCGCAAGATTTCCAACATCGAGTTCGGGAAATCGGAATCCCAGCCGCCGGTGCCGAACCCGACCTGCCCGAAAACCTCACGGTGATGGAAGGACAGCGCCTTGAACGCCTCAGAGGAGGCGACGAAATCGTAAAAGGTACGCTCATCCCATTGTTTGACGATGGGGTTCCAGATCTCTTTGATGCGGGCGTTGTCACGGTCACGGATGGCCTGTTTCAGGGCGGTGAAATTGGCGCCATCCTCCAGCGCCTTGTCATAGGCGCGGGCCACTTCTTGAAACAGCACGGGCAGATCGGCAAGGGTTTTTGCGTAATGCGATGTGCCCAGAAGGTCGATGACGGTGGAGCCTGCCGCTTCTGTCAACGGGTTGGGAAAAGGCCTGCTTTCGATGCCCAGCATTTCCACATAATGGTAAAACCCGGTGGAGGAGACCGGAAACCGCATCCCGCCCAGCTCGGCAATAACACCATCCGCCCCCTCAAATGGTTGAGAGCGCAGCCTGCCGCCGAATTGTCCCGCCTCGAACACAATGGGCCGCGCGCCCAGCTTCATCAGCTCATAGCCCGCGATAATCCCCGCAGCCCCCGATCCGATGATTGCCACTTTGGCACCATGGGCCGACGCAGGCAGATGCCCCAAGCCCTTTGGGTGTGTGATCCAGTCGTCATAGGCAAAGGGGAAATCCGGCCCGAAGACAGAGACCTTATTCATCATGTGATAGTTCCTTTTGGGCGCCGTATAATTCGGGGCGGCGGTCGGTAAGGTGGGTCAGCACTGCGCGGCAGTCCGCCAGTGCAGCACGGTCAAGATCGGCGATCAGCACATCCGTACCTGATGCTGTGCCGCGCGCAAGGTCATTGCCATCGGGGCCGCAAACGCAAGACAATCCGCAATAGGCAAAGCTGCCCTCTTGGCCGACATAGTTGCAATAGGCCAGAAAAACGGCGTTTTCCTCGGCCCGTGCAGGGACAAGCCGTGTGGCGACACTGGTAAAGGGGGCCATATTGGCGGTCGGCACAAGGATCAGATCAGCGCCTTGCAGGGAAATGGACCTTGTCACCTCGGGGAACTCCACGTCATAGCAAATCGCCAAACCGATGCGCCAACCGTGCAGATCAAAGAGGGGAGACAAGGCGTTACCTGCCGTAAACTGCGCACGATCCACATCGCCGTAAAGATGGGTTTTGTGATAGCGGCACAGATCATTGCCGGAACCATCCACCGCGATCGCAGCATTGAAGGGCCGATCAGGTCCGGGCAGGGCAAGGCCTGCGACAAGAGCAATGTCGTGCTGCGTGGCGATATCCTTGATTGCGGCAATCAGCCCATCAGCCTGCGTTGCCAAGTCCGCACATTTATCGGGGCCGATATTATAGCCGCCCAATGCCATTTCCGGCGTGGCCATCAACTGCGCCCCTGCCGCTTTGGCATGCTGTGCCGCCTTGGAAAGCTGTTCGAGCGCGGCTTGCACATCGTGATGCGGGGGCGTCTGCCATAATGCGATCTTCATCGACAGCTCCTTGGCGGGTTGCTTGCATTCCACAGCGGGCAGCCTCGGCTTTTTCAGCCCTTTCCGCAAGAGGCGGGATTAGGATTTGGTTTGACGGTAATGGTTCAGCACAAAAACCCGGATGGCAGAGGCAAGGCCGATATCGGTCTGGCGGGACTCGTCCACCTCAATCGCAAGCGCATTGATGGTCAGGTCGCGTTCACTGGCGATGTCGCGAAAGGCCTGCCAGAACTCTGCCTCCAACGAGACCGATGTCCGGTGGCCCCGCAATGTTAGCGACCGTTTGGCAGGCCGCTCCGAGGCGCGGCTCATGATCCGTCTTCGGGGTCGCGCGCATGACCATCCAAGGCGCGCCCCGATTTCTGCTTTGCGGCCTCATCGGCCTGCTTTTCGCCCTTTGTGCGGCCGAATTTGACGGCATTGGCATCAGCCTGCGCGGCCCGCGCTTTGCGGTCTCGCTGTTTGCGCGCCCGCGCGAGGCTGAGGACCTTGGCCGTCATCTTAGCCCTTTGGGCCGATCATATCTTCGGGACGCACCACACGGTCAAAGGTTTCGCCATCGACGAGGCCAAGGGCGATTGCCTCTTCGCGCAGGGTCGTGCCGTTTTTATGCGCGGTTTTGGCAACCTTGGTCGCATTGTCATAGCCGATGGTCGGGGCCAGCGCCGTGACCAGCATCAGCGATTCCTTCATCAGCTTGTCGATGCGGGCGGTGTTGGCCTGTGTTCCCACAACCATATTATCGGTGAACGAACCCGCCGCATCACCCAAAAGTTGCATGCTCTGCAACAGGTTATAAGACATCATCGGGTTATAGACGTTCAGCTCAAAATGCCCTTGGGAACCGGCAAAGCCGATGGCCGCATCATTGCCCATGACATGGGCGCAAACCATGGTCAGCGCCTCGGCCTGGGTCGGGTTCACCTTGCCCGGCATGATCGAGGATCCCGGCTCATTTTCCGGCAGGATCAATTCGCCAAGACCCGAGCGCGGGCCGGAACCAAGAAAACGCAGGTCATTGGCGATTTTGAACAGGCTTCCCGCCACGGTTTTCAGCGCGCCCGACATCATCACCATGGCGTCATGGGCTGCCAGTGCCTCGAACTTGTTCGGGGCGGTGACGAAAGGCAGGCCGGTGATATTTGCCATTTCAGCGGCTACACGGGCATCCCAACCAACGCGGGTGTTCAAGCCGGTGCCAACGGCGGTGCCGCCCTGTGCCAGCTCATAGATATCGGGCAGGCAGGATTTGACCCGCTCGATCCCCTTGGCAACCTGATGGGCATAGCCGGAGAATTCCTGACCCAGCGTCAGTGGCGTCGCGTCTTGGGTGTGGGTGCGACCGATCTTGATGATATCCTTGAATTCTTCGGATTTGGCGGCCAAGGCGGCATGCAGCTTTTCCAGCCCCGGCAGCAGCACATCACGCGCCATCATCCCCGTGGCGACATGCATCGCGGTGGGGAAGGTGTCATTGGACGATTGGCCCATATTGCAATGGTCATTCGGGTGGACAGGCTTTTTGGAGCCCTTCTCCCCGCCCAGCATCTCAATCGCGCGGTTAGAGATCACCTCATTCGCGTTCATGTTGCTTTGCGTGCCGGACCCTGTTTGCCAGACAACCAGCGGGAAGTTGTCATCAAACTTGCCGTCGATCACCTCTTGGGCGGCCGCCGCAATGGTATCGGCCAGATCGGCGGGCATATCGCCTTGGGCTTTGTTCACCAAAGCGCAGGCCTTTTTGATCACGCCAAGCGCGCGAATGATGGCGACGGGCTGACGTTCCCAGCCGATAGGGAAGTTCTGGATAGAGCGTTGGGTCTGTGCGCCCCAATACTTGTCCGCGGGGACTTCAAGGGGGCCAAAGCTGTCGGTTTCGGTACGCGTTGCGGACATCATGCTCTCCTGCAAAATTTGCGTCTTATTAGGCCGCTAGGGCGCGGAAATCAATCGCCACAGCGCGGCAAAGCCTTAGACATCGGCGCGGCGCAGCAAATAAACCTGCGCCGGCGGCAAGTTGCGCCAGACCTTTTGCGCCTTTGTGGCCTGCAAGCCCAAGGCGTCCAACCCTTCGGCCGAGAGGGGCATTTTCTGACCATAGGTGAACTGAATGAAAACGCCTTCGGGGCGCATGATTTTAAAGGCGGCGGCAACGATGTCGCGGCGCAGCCAGCTTGGCATCGACAAAAGCGGCAATCCTGAAACGACAGCCCCCACGGTTGCGGGCATCAGGTCGGGCGCCTCTTGTGCGCCGGAAACATGGATTTTGACGCCCGCAAAACGGTCATGCAGGTTCGCGGCAAAACTGGGGTTCATCTCAAATAGGGTCAGGTTTTCAGGGGCCACGCCATGCGCAAGGATGGCCTTGGTGATGATGCCCGTGCCGGGGCCAAATTCCACCACAGGCCCCGTATCCGCGCCCACATGCGATGCCATAGCCGCCGCCAAGGCCTTTGAGGATGGCACCAGAGACGAAGTTTGTTTTGGCTGTAAAACCGCCTGTTTCAGAAAGAACGCAAGGTCGGCCAGCATAAGGGGTGGAACTTTCTGGGGCTACTTGCGGAATTTGTCGAGCGAGACAACTTCGGCATTATGCGGCGTATTCTCTTCTTCCTCGACCTCGGCCAGCTCGATGTCATCCTCATCGGTGTCATCGGAGGTTTCAAACCGCAGGCCGAATTCCACTGACGGGTCAACGAAGGTGCGCAGGGCATCAAAGGGGATGATCATCGGCTCGGGGTTGTTGCCGAAGTTGAGGGTGATGGAAAACCCTTTGTCGGTGACCTCGAAGTTGTCAAACCAGTTCTGGATGACGATTGTCATCTCCTCTGGGTAGCGGGCATGCAACCAATCGGCGATTTCAACCTCTGGGTGCGTGGTGTCAAAGGTGATGAAGAAATGATGATCCCCGGGCAAGCCGTTCTTGGAAACATCCGTCAAAACGGTCTGGATAAGTCCGCGCATGGCGTTGTGCATAAGGTTGCCGTATTCGATCGTGCGGGCCATGCGGTGTCCTTTCTGAAGGTTGGGTACAGCATAAGGGATTTCGATCCGAAAGAAAGGGGCGCAGAAGCCAAAAAAGCGTCTGATGCGAAAAGAACTGCCGGAAAACAATCTGGTGCCTTTCCCGTGTCATGGGCAATGATGGGGCCATCTGGTTTGACGAAGCCGTTTTCCTCTTCGATGCGGATCAATCGGAAAGGCGGCGCCAGATCGAATTGCGCGATCTTGCGCCGCTGGACATGCTGGACCCTTTGCTAAGCAAAGCCCGCACCTGCCCAAGTGCAGTCAATGGGTCAAGTGTTTCGAAAATTTCTGAACTTTGTGCTGCACGGCGGCCGTTTGGTCCTTGGCTCCATTCGGCTCTCGAAACCTGAGCCGAATGAGGTTCCGTATATGCCTGAGGTGGGCGAACAGCATTTCGATCTTTTTCCTTTTGTACGGCGAGACCTTGTTGGCCTTGGTCACTTGGCATTCGCGCGCGCAGTTGAGTGTTTGGGCAGGCTAAGGCCGTGCCCCGGCGCAATAGATATTTGGTGATGAGGCCGTCCCCCACCCTTATGATTGCGACTGAGCCCAGAGGAGCCAAGACGTAGTTTGCATCCGTGGCTGGCGAGGAACTTGCTGCGTGGGGACATAAGACTGTCAATGCAAATTGTAAAATTTTGCAAATGGTGTAAATTCAGGCAGAATAGAGGGGGTTAGCCGATGCCATTGACAGGTTTGACAGGCAGTCGCGTGCGGGAACGTCGCTTGGCGGCGGGGATCGGGCAGGCCGATCTGGCGCGGGCTGTGGGGATATCGGCCTCTTACCTCAATCTGATCGAACATAACCGGCGGCGTATTTCCGAGGCGGTTCTGGCCAAGCTGGCCAAGATCTTGGGGGTGGATGCGGCGCATCTGGCCGAAGGCGCCGAGGGTGGGCTGTCGCCGGAGTTGCGCGCGGCGGCGACGGCGGCACAAGGCCCAAAGCCCGAGGTGGAGCGGCTCGATGAATTTCTGGGCCGCTTTCCGGGCTGGGCGGATCTGCTGGCGGGGCAGTACCGTCGTATCGGGCATCTGGAACGCATGGTGGCGGCGTTGAACGACAGGATCGGCCATGACCCGCACCTGTCCCAAGCCCTGCATGAGATGCTCTCGGCGGTAAGCTCTGTCCGGTCAACGGCTGCGATTTTGGCGGAAACCGAAGATATCGACCCCGGCTGGCGCGCGCGATTTCACGCCAACCTTCATGCCGATAGCGAACGCCTTGCCGCAGGGGCGGAGGCACTGGTCGCCTATCTGGATGGGTCCGAGCAAGAGGCCGATACCGGCGTGGCCGCCCCGCAAGAAGAGCTGGAAACATGGCTGGCCGAACATGGGTGGCATTTTTCGGAACTGGAAACGGGCGGTGCGGGGCCTGACGCGTTGAAGGCGCGGATTGCGGATCTCGCATCAGGGGCGGCGCGGTCTTTGGCCCGCGCATGGGTGGCGCAGGCGGCCGAGGATGCGCGCCATTTGCCGCTGGCGCAATTTGAGGCAGCCTTGGCTGACGGGAACGACCCTTTGCTGCTTGCGCAACGCTTTGGCTGCGATGTGCTGCGGGTGTTTCGGCGTTTGGCGTTCCGGCCCGATGCGACCGAAGGCTTGGTTCTTTGCGACGGGTCCGGCGCGCTTATCATGCGCAAACCGGTGGACGGGTTCACCCTGCCGCGCCAAGGGGCGGCCTGCCCGCTGTGGCCGCTTTATGCAGCGTTATCTTGCCCCGCCCACCCTGTCGCCGCCGTGGCCGAGATGCCGGGTCTGAACCCTCAACGCTTTGAATTGCGGGCCTATTGCGCGCTTAGCTATCCGCAGGGGTTTTCGGGGCCGCAGGTGCGCGATGCGGCCATGTTGATCGCGCCCTCTATGGTGGAGCGAACGGGAGCGGCGCTAGCGGTTGGCAGCTCTTGCCGGATTTGTCCGCGTGCGGGCTGTGTTGCGCGGCGCGAACCGTCGATTATTGCCGAGATCGCTTAGACGCATTTTGACAGGCCGCGCCGAACCCGCGATAGTCGGGAAAAGGGGATGGGGGAGGCGATGAACAAACCACTTTATGTTGCGCCGCAAAGCTACCGCCAACGTCGGTTGCGGGATGCGGCACGGCTGTTGCCGATTCTGGCGGTGTTTCTGATCATTTTGCCGATGCTTTGGGGGCAGGCGGGCAGCGATCTGCGCAGCTCCGGGCTGGATGCGATTTATCTGTTCGTGGTCTGGTTGTGCCTGATCATCGCCGCCGCCGTTCTGGCGCGACGCTTGACGCTTGGCGATACCCCCCCTGATGAGGACAAAGGGTAACATGCCATTCAACCTGCTGGTTTTTGCCTCGCTCGCCTATGTCATCATGCTGTTTTGTGTGGCCTTTCTGGCCGAACGTCGGGCCGCCCGCGGGGCGGTGAAATGGCTGCGTTCGCCATTGGTTTATACGTTGTCTCTGTCGGTCTATTGTACGGCATGGACGTTTTACGGCGCCGTTGGTTATGCCGCCCGGTCGGGGCTGGAATATATGACCATCTATCTGGGGCCGACGATTGTCTTTGTCGGCTGGTGGTGGGTGCTGCGCAAGCTGGTGCGGATCGGGCGGCAGTATCGGGTGACCTCTATTGCTGACTTGATCTCCAGCCGGTTCGGGAAGTCCAACCTTTTGGGCGTGATCGTCACCCTTATTTGCGTCACGGCCTCCACGCCCTATATTGCGTTGCAACTTCAGTCGGTTACGCTGTCGTTCGGGGTGTTTGCCAGCGCCACGGCGGATGGTTGGGCCAAGCCGGACGGCGATGTCACCTCGCTTTGGGTGACAATCGGCCTTGCGATTTTTACCATCCTGTTCGGCACCCGCAACCTTGACGCCAATGAGCAGCACACCGGCATCGTCACCGCCATCGCCGTAGAGGCGGTGGTCAAGCTGCTGGCGCTGATCGCGGTAGGGGTCTTCGTGATCTGGGGGCTGGCTGACGGGCCTGCTGATATTCTGGCGCGGATCGATGCCAGCCAGATGGCCGAATGGCATATGAAGCCCTCGCGCTGGACGGGGTTGATTTTCCTCTCGGCGGCGGCGGTGATCTGCTTGCCGCGGATGTTTCAGGTGCTGGTGGTGGAAAACAGCGATGAGCGGCATCTGGCGACCGCAAGCTGGGCCTTTCCGCTTTACGTGTTGTTGATGAGCCTCTTTGTCATCCCGATCGCCGTTATGGGGCTGGAGTTGATGCCAGAAGGCTCCAACCCTGATCTTTTTGTGCTGACGCTGCCGCTAAGTCAAGGGCAGGGCGGGCTTGCGATGCTGGCGTTCTTGGGCGGGTTTTCAAGTGCCACTTCAATGGTGATTGTGGCCTCAATCGCGCTGGCAACGATGGTTTCGAACCATATCGCGATGCCGCTTTGGCTGTCTCTGCGGCCGGCCAAGCCGGTGGCGGGGGATGTGCGGCGGTTGATGCTCTTGTCACGGCGGCTGTCGATTTTGGCGATTCTGGGCTTGGGCTTTGCTTATTATCAAAGCTCGGGCGGGGCCGAGGCGCTTGCCTCTATCGGGTTGATCTCATTCGTGGGGGTGGCGCAGATATTGCCTGCCATGCTGGGCGGCATCTTTTGGCGCGGGGCCACGCGGACGGGTGCCATCTGGGGGCTGTGCCTTGGGTTTGCGGTTTGGGCCTATACGTTGTTCTTGCCCTCTTTCGGGGCGGATGGGGTTTTGTCGGAACAAATACTGGTGCAGGGGCCGCTAGGCCTTGGCTGGTTGCGTCCACAAGCGCTGTTTGGTGTGGCGGGTATGGACCCGCTGATCCATGCGCTGTTTTGGTCCATCGCGCTGAATACATTCACCTTTTGTGTGGGGTCTTTGCTGACGTTCCCCGGCCCTGTCGAACGGTTTCAGGGCGCGGCCTTTGTCAATGTGTTCGAGGTGGACAGCGGCAACGCGCACGGCTGGGCCTCTCATGGTGGGGCGGGGGCCGAGGATTTGCTGGTCATGGCGCAGCGTATTCTGGGCGATGAAGAGGCGCTTGGTTTCTTTGAGGCCGAGGCCCGCGCCCAAGGGCGTGCAGGCTATCTGCCCGATCCGACGTCAGGGTTCATCGACCTGTTGGAACGCAGGCTTGCGGGATCGGTCGGGGCGGCGACGGCCCATGCGATGATCTCGCAGATTGCGGGACGGGCGATTGTCTCGGTCGAGGATCTGATGGCCGTGGCCAATGAGGCCGCCCAGATCAAGGAATACTCGTCGAAGCTGGAAGAACAGCGCGAAGAGATGACCCGCACCGCGCGCCAGCTGCGTGATGCCAATGACAAGCTGACCACGCTTTCGGTGCAAAAAGACGCCTTCCTAAGCCAGATCAGCCATGAGCTGCGTACGCCCATGACCTCTATCCGTGCGTTTTCAGAAATTCTGACCGAGGGTGATTTACCGGGCGTATTGGTCACGAAATACGGCCATGTGATCCATGATGAAACCAAACGGCTGACGCGGCTTTTGGATGATTTGCTGGATCTAAGCGTGCTGGAAAGCGGCACCGTGCAGCTTAATCTGGACCTGAGCAGTCTGCGCGGGATGATTGACCGTGCGATGGCGGCGGCCTGTCATACCCGACCCGAGCGGGAATTTATCATCCATCGCGACCTGCCGACCGAAGAGATTTTTCTGCGCACCGACAGTGACCGGCTGACACAGGTGTTCATCAACCTCATCTCCAATGCGCGCAAATATTGCGATGCGACCAACCCGGAATTGCGCATTTCCGTGCGGCAAAAGGGCGGCAGGGTGACGGTGGACTTCATCGATAACGGTTCGGGTATTCCCAAGGATAAACAAGCGCTTATATTCGAGAAGTTCGCACGGCTGACCGATCAGACCAAGGCGGGCGGGGCGGGGCTTGGTCTTGCGATTTGCCGTGAGGTGATGGCCAATCTGGGCGGCACCATCAGCTATTTGCCGGGGCAATGGGGCGGTGCGTTTCGCGTAACGGTGCCCTTGCGGCTGGAGGTTGCCAAGAAATAGCCCCCCTTGAAAAACAAGGAGGGCGTTTTGGTCTTAACGCCGACTGCTGCGGGCGTTGGTCGCGCCTTGCACGGTAATCTGGCGGATGCCCTCAAGCTTGGTGTTCGACAGATAGCTGGCCACCGTCACCTCCCGCGATTGCGGGGTGGAGGCGGCTTTTGGGGGCACGGGCGGGAAGACATGGAAATCATAGGTGATCTGGCCATCTTCGACCGGACGGGCCACCAGTTCGGCATCCCAGAACCCTTGGCTTGGCGGCAGGCCGGTGGCGCGGATAATTACACCGCCGGGCATGCGCTCCAGCTTCAGATCGGTGATCTGGGTGATCAGCGGGCGCGGATCAACGGGCTTGCCCTCGACCGTCACCACCTGGGTTTCCTCTGATCCGCCGAACCAGTTCATCGGGTTCAGGCGGGATTTCCCCACGGTGGAGCAGGCCCCGAGGGCCAAAGTTGCGCAAAGGGCTGCGACCAGCGGTCTGTTCATAGCGGCTTTCCCTATTATCTGTTGCCTCTTGGGTAGCCCATAGCGCGGCATTTGGAAAGCATTTGCTGCGCGCAAAGCTGGACCTTTGGCGCGTAGGGCGCTACCTCTGCGTGGAAATGGAAACGGAGCAACACTATGGCCACCGCCGCCTTTGAAGAGATCGCCGAGACCTTCGAGTTTCTGGAGGATTGGGAAGACCGTTATCGCCATGTGATCGATCTGGGCAAAGCGATGCCCGCGCTGGATGAGGCCTTCAAGGTGCCAAGCCTGAAGGTTGACGGCTGTGCCAGTCAGGTTTGGTTGCACCCGCAGATTGAAGGGCAGGGGCCGGATGCCATTTTCCGCTTTGACGGCGAAAGCGACGCGATGATCGTGCGCGGGCTGATCGCGGTTTTGCATGGGCTTTATGCGGGGTTGACTGTTACCGATGTACTGCGCGTCGATGCGGGGGCCGAACTGGCACGGCTGGGGCTGGACGAACATCTGTCGGCGCAGCGGTCAAACGGTGTTCGCGCTATGGTCGAACGTATTCGACAAACCGCCGCTGCCACGGTTTAAAGCGGCGCGCAGGCCTTTTTTAGCCATTCCGCTGCAGGGGCCGAGACGAGCGGCATGATCTTGGCCGCGACCTCGGCATGATAGGCATTGAGCCAGTCACGCTCTCCGGGGGCAAGCATTGCCAGATCGATCAAGCGCCGGTCAAAGGGCACAAAGGTTAGTGTTTCAAAGCAAAGCTGGTCACGGTCATCCGCCAGTTTGGCGGCAGGCGTCACCACGATCAGGTTCTCCAGCCGGATGCCAAAGGCGCCTTCGCGGTAATATCCCGGCTCGTTTGACACAATCATGCCGGGCTGCAAGGGCTCTTCGGACATCTTGGAGATACGCTGCGGGCCTTCGTGAACCGACAGAAACGCCCCCACGCCGTGGCCGGTGCCATGGTTGAAATCCATCCCTGCCAGCCAAAGCGGATAGCGCGCAAGCGGATCAAGATCGCGCCCTGCCAGCCCTTTGGGCCAGCGCGCCCGTGACAGGGAAATCATGCCTTGAAGCACGCGGGTATAGGCCTCTGCCCCGCCCTGGGGCAGGGGGCCGATGGCCATTGTGCGGGTGATGTCGGTGGTGCCATCGCGGTATTGTGCACCGCTATCAACCAAGAGCAACTCGCCGGGCGTGACGGGGCGGTTGCTTTCGTCGGTCACGCGGTAATGCATAATCGCGCCATGTTCGCCCGCGCCGCAGATGGTCTCAAAGCTCAGATCATGTAGCTGGTTCGTGGCGCGGCGATAGGCTTCGAGCTGCCTGACAACGTCAATCTCGGTCAGCTTGCCGCTTGGGGCCTGCGCCTCCAGCCAGCACAGGAATTCAACCATCGCGGCACCGTCACGCAGATGGGCCGCGCGGGCGCCTGCGATCTCGGCACCGGTCTTGCAGGCCTTGGGCAGGCGGCAAGGGTCATCGCCCCAGACAGGCTCCTCCAATTCAAGCGAGACCGCCAAGGGGGCTGTTGCGCGGTCAACCCGCACCGGCCCTTGCAAGGAACGAAGTGTGGGCACAAAGGCGGCGGGTGCAGAAATCGTGACCTGATCGCCAAGATGGGCGCGCGTGGCTCCGTCCAGCTTTTCGGGGGCGGTGAACAGGTTGACGTGTCCATCGGCAAACAGGATGGCAAAGCCGTGCAAGACCGGCGTGCGCGGTACATCCGTCCCGCGAATATTGAGCAGCCAGCACAGGCTGTCGGGCAGGGTGATGATGGCGGCGGTTTGGCCTGCTTTTTGCAGTTGTGCACCCAGATCCGCACGTTTCTGCGCGCTGGTTTTGCCCGCCAAAGCATCGGGATGGATGAAGGCGCGGCCCAAGTGGGGGGCGGGCTGATCGGGCCAGATCGCATCCACCATATTGGCGCTGGGGCACAGTGTAACCGCCGGCCCTGCCAGTGTGGCCTCGATTGCCGCAATCTCGTCGGGGGTGTGGAGCCATGGATCAAAGCCGATGCGGCCTTGGGGCAGGTGCTCCGCGATCCACGGGCCGGGCTTGATGTCGGGCCAGGGGACGGGAGTGAAATGTGCCAGATCCACTTGGGTTTTCACCTGTGTGCGATAGCGCCCGTCGATGAACACCCCCGCCACATCCGGCAGCACGATACAAAACCCCGCCGAGCCGGTAAACCCCGTTAGCCACTGCAAACGATCATCGCGGGGCGCAACATTTTCGCCCTGATGCGCATCGGCGCGGGGAATGATGAAACCGTCCAACCCTTCAAGCCGCAGCTTTTCGCGCAAGGCTTGCAGACGGGCGGGGCCTTGGGACGGATCAGCGCTGGCGGTGAAGGTTTGAAAGCTCATTTTACGTTTCTCATTCCCAGTACACGCGCGCGTTTGCGCGGATCGGTGTCGAACAATCCCGCAAGCTGTTCGGTCATCGCGCCGGCAAGTTGTTCCACATCGGTGATCGTGACCGCGCGGTCGTAATAGCGGGTGACGTCATGGCCGATGCCGATGGCAATCAGCTCTATCGCTTTGCGTTTCTCGACCATGCCGATCACATCGCGCAGATGCTTTTCAAGGTAGTTGGCGGGATTGACCGAAAGGGTGGAATCATCGACCGGCGCGCCATCTGAAATCACCATCAGGATCTTGCGCGCCTCGGGGCGGGCCAACATGCGGCGGTGCGCCCATTCAAGCGCCTCTCCGTCGATGTTTTCCTTCAGCAAGCCCTCTTTCATCATCAGGCCCAAATTGGGACGCGCGCGCCGCCAAGGTGCATCGGCGGATTTATAGATGATGTGACGCAAATCATTCAGGCGGCCGGGCTGTTGTTCGCGCCCTGCACCCAGCCAGCGTTCGCGGCTTTGCCCGCCCTTCCAAGCGCGGGTGGTAAAGCCAAGAATTTCCACCTTGACTGAGCAACGCTCTAGCGTGCGGGCCAGAACATCGGCGCAAATCGCGGCAATAGAGATCGGACGCCCCCGCATCGACCCCGAGTTATCCAAAAGCAAAGTTACGCAGGTATCGCGGAACTCAGTGTCTTTTTCCTGTTTGAACGACAGCGGCGTGGTCGGGTTGGCCACGACCCGCGCCAGACGGCCCGCGTCCAGCGTACCCTCCTCCAGATCGAACAGCCAGCTGCGGTTTTGCTGTGCCTGAAGACGGCGTTGCAGCTTGTTGGCAAGCCGCGATACGGCACCCTTTAGAGGCTCTAGCTGCTGGTCAAGATAGGCGCGCAGGCGTTCAAGCTCGGCAATTTCGGCCAGATCTTCGGCACGGATTTCCTCATCGAAATCAGTGGTGTAGACGACATAGCTGGGATCAGCGTCGGAATGGGGCGCGGGGGGTGGCGGTTCCATCGGGGCTTCGCCCTCGGGCATCTCCGCTTCTTCGCCCTGCTCCATATCCGAGGATTCGTCCTCCGATACTTGCGCTTGGGAGGCGTCTTGCTGTTCCTCTTGCGATTGCTCGGCCGAGGCGTCGTTCTCGTCGTCTTGGCTGTCGTCGTCAGAGCCGCTTTCTTCTTGCTGCTCCTGCTCGGCCTCATCGCCGCTGTCTTGGTCTTCTTCCTCGGTATCGGGGTCATCGCCAAGCTGGTCGCCATAGCCAAGATCCGCGATCACCTTACGGGCGAGGCGCGCAAAAGCAGCCTGATCGTCAAGCACGTTGTCGAGGTTGTCCAAAGTCTCCGAGGCGCTTTCCTCGATAAAGCCACGCCACAGTTCCATGACGTTATCGGCCCCCGCTGGCAGGTCGCGCCCGGTGGCCAGATGCCGCACCAAATATCCTGCCGCCGTGGCAAGCGGGGCGTCAGCGGCTTGGGTGATCTCAGCATAGCCTTTTCGCTTGGCCTCATGGCCGATTTTGGCGTCGATATTGCCTGCGGTGCCGGGCATGTCACGCGCACCTACCGCCTCACAGCGGGCGGTTTCCATCGCCTCGTAAATCTCACGCGCGAGACTGCCGGTTGGGGCGTATTTCACCGCCGTGGCATCATCGTGATATTTGTGGCGCATGGCAAAAGCATCGGCCGTGCCGCGGGCAAGCAACACCTCATCGCGGGTCATCCGGCGGCTGACTTGGGGCAGGCGCATGCCTTCCTTGGTCATGCCTGCGGGGTCCACCGAATAGGTGACGTTCAGCTCCGCGTCATTGGCCATGACCTTTGTCGCCTCTGCCAAGGCTTTCTTGAACGGATCGGCGGGATTATCGGTTGGTTTGGACATAAATTTCGGCCCCTATAGGGCGGGGTTTCCCCCGCCATTCCGGTGACGGTGGGGGTTCCCCCGAAGGACGTTACTTCATCGCCTGCGACGCGGCCGATTCCGGCAGTTCCTCGTCAAAGCAGCGCTGATAGAACTCGGCAACCGTCTGGCGCTCCAGCTCGTCACATTTGTTGAGGAAGGTCAGCCGGAAGGCATAGCCAATGTTCTTAAAGATCCGCGCGTTTTCGGCCCATGTGATCACGGTGCGCGGGCTCATCACGGTGGAAAGATCGCCGTTCATGAAGGCCGTGCGCGTTAGATCGGCGACGGTGACCATCTGGCCAATTTCCTTGCGGCCTTTTTCGGTGTTGTAATGCGGGTTCTTGGACAGGACGATATTGGTCTCGGCGTCATGCGACAGGTAGTTCAACGTCGCGACCAGCGACCAGCGGTCCATCTGCGCTTGGTTGATTTGTTGGGTGCCGTGGTAAAGGCCGGTGGTATCGCCCAAGCCCACGGTGTTGGCGGTCGCAAACAGACGGAAGGACGGGTGCGGTGTGATGATCTCATTCTGGTCCAGCAATGTCAGCTTGCCGTCATGTTCCAGCACGCGCTGGATCACAAACATCACATCGGCGCGGCCTGCGTCATATTCATCAAACACGATCGCCACAGGATTGCGCAGCGCCCAAGGCAAGATGCCTTCGTGAAATTCGGTTACTTGCTTGCCGTCTCGCAGCTTGATCGCATCCTTACCGATCAGGTCGATCCGGCTGATGTGGCTGTCGAGGTTGACGCGTACGGTGGGCCAGTTCAGCCGTGCGCCAACCTGTTCGATGTGCGTGGATTTTCCCGTGCCGTGGTACCCTTGCACCATGACGCGGCGGTTATAGCCGTAGCCAGCAAGGATCGCCAAAGTCGTATCGGGATCAAACTTATAGGTCGGATCGATTGCAGGCACACGGTCGGTCGGTTCCGCAAAGCCCTTGACCTTCATATCGGTATCAATGCCGAAAACTTCACGAACAGAGATTTCTTCGGTAGGTTTCATTGTTGCTTCAACCATTGGCGTGCCCGCTTCCTCAAGAATTCCGGGCGTCCGGCCCGTGGTGTCAGATTGGTATGAGTGATGGAACATAACGCACAAGGGTGCAAGGGAAAGCCGTCAATATTTTCTTATGGTCATTGATGGGTGGCGTTATGGTCGGGCCCGATATGGGCGGGTGCGACCGAGACCGATTTGACGATGGCAAAACAGGCCATGCCGGCGCAAAGCCCAAGCGCCGCTGCCGATCGCCGGGTGACGCGGGCAAGGATAAGGTCGTTGCCCGCGCGCAACTGCACCATGACGGCGGCATCTCCGTCACTGCTGATCTGGCTGACGACTGCGGGCAGAATGTTAAGCGCGGAAAGGCCCGTCGGTGCCTCACGCGCCAAAATTACGTCTTGGGCCAGAATGCGAATGCGCTGGCGGCTGCCAAGGGGGGCGTCGATATGCGGCAAGAACAGCGGTGCGGTGGCGGTTTGCAGGCGGCTAAGCCCGTCTGCCTCATGGGCGGTGAGTGTGGCGGTTATTACGGCGCCTGCCTCTTGCGGGCCAAGGGCGGGGGCGGCGGCCGGATCGGCGAGCAGCGCGGATAGCGGGCCGGAATGGGTGATGCGCCCCGCGTCGATCAGCATCAGATGATTGGCCAGCCGCGTCACCTCGGCCATATTGTGACTGACGTACAGGATTGGCGTGCCGATCTGATCGCGAAGGCGTTCCAGATAGGGCAGGATTTCGGCCTTGCGGGTGGCGTCAAGCGCGGCAAGCGGCTCATCCATCAGCAACATGCGCGGGCGCGTCAGCAAAGCGCGGCCAATGGCACAGCGCGATTGTTCCCCGCCCGAAAGGGTGGCGGGATTGCGGGCCATCAGGGGGCCAAGGTCCAGCGCGTCTACGATGTCGTCAAGGCTGGCGCCGGGCAGGCCGCGCGCACGTTTGTCGGCATAGGCAAGATTCCGGGCAACCGTCAGATGAGGGAACAGCCGCGTGTCCTGGAATACAAAACCAATGCCGCGCTTGTGCGGCGGGGTGAAATGGCTGTCGTCCTGCCAGACCTCATCCCCCCAAGCAACACGGCCCTTGGCGCGCGCCTCTAGCCCCGAGATCACCCGGAGCAAGGTGGATTTCCCCGAGCCTGATCGCCCGAAAAGGGCTGTCACGCCAGAAGCTAAGACTGTTTGGCAGGTTTGTAGCATAAAGCCTTGATATTCAATTTTTATATCAATTGAAAGCATTACGTATTCCCCCCGCTTGGAAAGCGCCGGTTGAGGGTATAGACCATCAGCAAGGTCGCAAATGAGAACACCAAAAGAATGGCCGCAAGCACATGGGCATCGGCGTAATTGATCGTCTCGACATGCTCATAGATCGCGATGGAGATGACCTTGGTCTTGCCAGGGATGTTGCCGCCCACCATCAGCACCACGCCAAATTCACCCAGCGTATGGGTGAACGACAGGACCAGCGCCGTCAGGAATCCACGCTTTGCCATCGGCACCGCCACCGTAAAAAAACGATCCAGCGGTCCGGCGCGCAGCATCATTGCAGCCTCCAGCGGGGCGCGGCCCACGGCCTCAAAGGCGGATTGGAGGGGCTGTACCATGAAGGGAAGGGAATAGAGCATCGAGGCGATGACAAGCCCGGTGAAGGAAAAGGTCAAGGTTTCCCCCGTGACCTGCACCCAGAATCCGCCAAATGTTGAATTCGGGCTGAACAGCACCAGCAGGTAGAACCCCAGAACCGTCGGCGGCAAGACCAAAGGCAGGGCGGTTAGCGCCTCGATCAAGGGTTTGAGGCGCGACCGGGTGCGCGCCAACCACCACGCCAAGGGCGCGCCCAAGATCAATAAAAACACCGTGGTGATGGCCGCAAGTTTAAGCGTAAGCCAAAGCGGGCCAAGATCGGGCAGGGTCATGGAAGGTCATAGCCGTAGCGTGCGATCACATCGCGGGCGGCATCGCTGGCAAGATATTCCAGAAACCCTTGGGCGGCGGCGTTATCCTTGCCGTGTGCCAGCAAGATCGCATCCTGACGAATGGTGGGGTAAAGATCGGGCGAAACATCCCACGCATAGCCGGTCACATTTCCCGCAAGGGCGGATCGCGCGATAAAACCGGCCTCGGCTGCGCCGGATTGCACGAGGGCAAAGGTCTGACCGATATTTTGGCCCATCACGATTTTATCGGTAATTGCGTCAAAAAGCCTCATCTTGGTAAGCGCGGATTTGGCAGCAGCACCGTAGGGGGCAAGGTCAGGGTTGGCGATGGCGATATGGCGGATACTGGCATCCAGCAAGGCCCGGGGCGTGCTGTCCTTGGGCATATCCGGCGCCCAAAGTGTCAGCACTCCGATGGCATAGGGGGCGGCGGTGCCGTGGCCCTCGGCCTGCAATCGGGCGGGGGTGGCTGCATCAGCCGAAAGCATCAGATCAAAGGGCGCGCCTGCGGTAATCTGCGCATATAGCTTACCGGTAGAGCCTGTGGTGATCTGCACCTCATGCCCTGTTTGCGCGGTGAATCCGGTTGCCAGCTCGGTTGCGGCGCTTGCGAAATTGGCAGCAACGGCGGCGAGGGCCGTATCAGCATTGGCAGGCGCGGCAAGCAAAAGCAGGGCAAGGGTGGGGCGGTACATGGGGCATCCTGAAGTGGGGCTCTTTGCAAGGTATAGCGAGGGGGGATATTGGCTTGCAAGGGCAAGGCTTGGCTTTTGCTGCGCGGCGCGGCAAAAGGGGGCAAGAGTAACAGGGGCGGCGCATGACACAACGGTTCAGCTTTGAGGTAGAGGCCCGCGACGGGCGCGCGCGCAAGGGGGTTATTTCCACCCCGCGCGGGGAAATTCGCACGCCGGCCTTTATGCCTGTGGGCACGGCGGCCACGGTCAAGGCGATGATGCCGGAATCGGTGTGCGCGACGGGGGCCGATATCTTGCTGGGCAACACCTATCATTTGATGCTGCGCCCGACGGCGGAACGGATTGCGGGTCTGGGCGGGCTGCATAAATTCATGAACTGGGATCGGCCGATCCTGACCGATTCCGGCGGCTTTCAGGTGATGAGCCTTGCCAGCCTGCGCAAGCTGACCGAGGAAGGCGTGCGCTTTGCCAGCCATATCGACGGCTCCAAACATATGCTCAGCCCTGAGCGCAGTATGGAGATCCAGAAGCTGCTTGGGTCGGATATCGTGATGTGTTTCGATGAATGTCCGGCGCTGCCTGCAACGGATGCCGAGGTGGCGAAATCCATGGCGCTTTCGATGCGGTGGGCGCAGAGGTCGCGCGATGCCTTTGGTGACCGTCCGGGGCATGCGCTTTTCGGGATCCAGCAGGGCGGCGTGACAAAGGACTTGCGCGCCGAAAGCGCCGAGGCCCTGCGCGCCATTGAATTTGACGGCTATGCGGTTGGCGGTCTTGCGGTGGGTGAGGGGCAGGAGGCGATGTTTGGCGTGCTGGATTATGCGCCCGATATGCTGCCCGAGGATAAGCCGCGTTACCTGATGGGCGTGGGCAAGCCCGATGATATCGTCGGCGCTGTGGAGCGCGGGATCGATATGATGGACTGCGTTTTGCCCTCACGCTCGGGGCGCACGGGCCAGGGCTGGACGCGCCACGGTCAGGTGAATATGCGCAACGCTCGCCACAAGGATGACCCGCGCCCTCTGGATGAGGCCTGCGGCTGCCCGGCGTGTCGCAACTATTCGCGGGCCTATTTGCATCATGTGATCAAGGCCGATGAGATTATCGGTTCGATGCTGCTGACTTGGCATAACTTACATTACTATCAAGACCTTATGGCGGGTTTGCGAGACGCCATCTCAACTGGGGCATTGGCCGGTTTTGTTGCGGATTTCCATGCTAAGCGGGCCGGGGGCGACATTGAACAGCTCTGACACCGGAGGGGTGGGATGGACCTGCATGTAACCGATCTGGCCGTTGCCCGAGGTGGGCTGACGGTGCTGGAAGGGGTCGGGTTTTCCCTTTTGCCGGGGCGGGCCTTGGTGCTGCGCGGGCCGAATGGTATCGGTAAAACTACGCTGCTGCGCACCGTTGCGGGCTTGCAGCCTGCAGTGGCTGGCACTGTGTCGGTTGGGGGGGAGGCGATTGCCTATGCCGCCCATGCCGATGGGTTGAAAGCCACGCTGACGGTTACCGAAAACCTTGCCTTTTGGGCCGCGATCTATGGCACCGATCAGGTTGGACCTGCCTTGGAGCAGATGAACCTTGTCGATCTGCGTGACCGCCAAGCCGCGAATCTTTCGGCGGGGCAGAAACGGCGGCTGGGGTTGGCGCGGCTTTTGGTGACGGGGCGGCCGGTCTGGGTGTTGGATGAGCCGACTGTCTCGCTTGACGGGGCATCGGTTGCGCTGTTTGGCGATGTAATGCGCGGGCATCTGGCAAAGGGCGGATCGGCGCTGATCGCCACCCATATCGATCTGGGGCTAGAGGCCGATGTGCTGGAGCTTGGCCCCTACCGTGCCCAAATCGGTGCGGGCAACGGTGGTGCGTTCGATGCTGCCTTTGGTGAGGATTTCGCATGATCGCGCTTTTGATCCGGGATATGCGGCTGGCGATGCGGGCGGGGGGCGGCTTTGGCCTTGGGCTGGCGTTTTTCCTGCTGGTTGCGGTGCTGGTGCCGCTTGGCGTCGGGCCTGACAGCGCGACCTTGGCCAAAATCGCACCGGGGATCCTTTGGGTCGGCGCGCTTTTGGCCTGCTTGCTCAGCCTTGACCGGCTGTTCGCGCTGGATTTTGAGGATGGCTCTTTGGACCTTCTGGTTACGGCACCGATCCCGCTGGAGGGGGTGGTGGCGATCAAGGCGCTGGCGCATTGGGCAGTGACGGGCCTGCCGCTGACGCTGGTGGCGCCGGTTTTGGGTGTCTTGCTGAACCTGCCCGATACGGCGTTTGTCTGGCTTGTGGTATCGCTTTTGCTGGGCACGCCGGCGTTGTCGGTGATCGGGGCCTTTGGCGCGGCGCTGACGGTGGGGTTGAAACGTGGCGGGCTTTTGCTGTCGCTTCTGGTGCTGCCGCTTTATGTGCCCACGTTGATTTTCGGTGCCGAGGTTGTCAAACGCGGCGCCGAGGGCATGGCGACATCCACCCCGCTTGCCCTGCTGGCGGCCATTACGGCGGGGGCGGCCGCGCTGTTGCCTTTTGCCGCAGCCGCCGCAATTCGTATCAACCTTCGGTGAAGACTGTGATAAGCCTTGCCGTTGAAATTATGAGAGTCTAGCTAATCGCCATGTCACTTTGGGAATACGCAAATCCGCAGAAATTCATGCTGCTGTCGCGCAGGGTCTTGCCCTTTGTTGCGGTGGCCTCGATCGTATGCCTGATCGGGGGCTTGGGTTGGGGTTTTTTCGGCACGCCGGATGACTACAAGCAAGGCTCCACCGTCAAGATCATCTACCTGCATGTGCCTGCCGCAATGATGGCGATTAATGCGTGGGTGATGATGCTGGTGGCCTCGCTGGTCTGGCTGATCCGGCGGCATCATGTGTCGGCGCTGGCGGCCAAGGCGGCAGCACCCGTGGGGCTGGCCTTCACGCTGATCGCGCTGGCGACCGGCGCGCTTTGGGGGCAGCCGATGTGGGGCACGTGGTGGGCATGGGACCCGCGGCTGACCAGTTTTTTGATCCTCGCGTTGTTCTACCTAGGCTATATGGCGCTTTGGCAGGCCGTGGATGATCCCGATACCGCCGCCGATCTGACCGGTGTTTTATGCATCGTGGGGTCGGTCTTTGCGCTGCTGTCGCGCTATGCGGTGAATTTTTGGAACCAAGGCCTGCATCAGGGCGCGTCCCTGTCGCTGGATGAAAAAGAGAATGTGGCCGATGTGTTCTGGTTCCCGCTGCTGGTTTGCATCGCGGGGTTTGTATTACTGTTTCTGACGCTGGTTTTGTTGCGGACGCGCACCGAAATCCGGTCGCGGCGGTTAAGTGCGCTTTTGGCGCGGGAGCGGATGGGATGATACCGGATCTTGGAAAATATGCCGATGCGGTGCTTGGCTCTTATGCGGCATCCTTTGGTTTGATTGTGGCTTTGGTCGTATGGAGCCTGTGGCGCGGTGCCCGCGTCCGGCGCACACTTGCCGAGGTAGAGGCCCGTGCCGCAAAAGCCGCGGAAGGAAAACGCAATGTCTAGAATTTTGATGTTCTTGCCACCAGTCCTGTTTTTGGGGCTGGCGGCCCTGTTTGTGGTGGGCATGAACCGCGACGATCCCGATAATCTTCCTTCGGCGTTTACGGGCAAAATCGCGCCTGCAGTTACGGTTGCGAGTTTGGCAGATCACCCGCTTTTCACCGACGAAGACTTGCGTGCGCCGGGGGTGAAGCTGGTGAACTTCTGGGCAAGCTGGTGCGCGCCTTGCCGTGCCGAGCACCCGATGCTGGAGAAACTCTCTGATGAGGGGATTGCGATTTACGGCGTGAACTACAAGGACCGTGCCGAGGCCGCCGAGGGGTTTCTGGCTGAAATGGGCAACCCTTACCGCGCAATTGGCACCGATGAGCGTACCATGTCCATCGACTGGGGCATTACCGGTGTGCCTGAAACCTTCGTGATCAACGGTGAGGGGCGGATCATTCTGCGCTTTGCGGGGCCGATTACCGCAGCAGAGCTGGCGCGCAGCATCCGTCCGGCGATTGTCGAAGCCTCGAAGTGATTTGACCTTGGCCACAGATGTCCTGGGGCTGGTTAGGCGGGGCAAGAGGTGGTTCGCGAAAAGCGGCCGTTAAAACAGCCCCTGCATAAGGATCAGCAAGGATAGGCCAAAAATTGCAGGCACCCAAGGAAGGGGCTGGGCCGTTTGGTACCGTGACGGTGCCTTTTTTAAGCATTGGTCGATTTCACTGTGCGGGCTGGGGCCTGTAAAACGCATTTGCATGCCTTTCGTGGTATACATTGCATTTACCATGCCTAAAACTGGTTAAGGCTGCCCTAACGCCTGTGTTGTGTGTTGCAACTTTTTGGCTGAGGGGATTGAAAACTCCGTAAATCATTGGTTGTCGGCAGTTTTCTCGCCAGAAAGAAATACGGGCCTGTAGAAAGCTTCAATTGAACACGTGTGCAGTACCTGGCAGCTTAGCATAAAATTCCGGCTGATGGCCGTTGGTGAAGGATAATTTATGATCAGGGTTGGATTGCTGGGCGCAGGCCGGATAGGCAAGGTTCATGCGCATAACATTCAGGCGCATCCGAGGATGCGCGCTGATGGCTGTTGCCGATGTCAATGCCTCAGCCGCTGAGGAGCTTGCGGCGCAATACGGGGCAACAGTCAAATCTTTGGAGGGGGTCCTCAATGATCCGGCTATCGATGCAGTCTTGATCGCAACATCGACGGATACGCATTCGGATCTTATTGAACTTGCCAGTGCCGCGGGCAAAGCTGTTCTGTGCGAGAAGCCTGTGGATTTGTCATTGGGGCGGGCGTTGGCGACGAAAGCATAGGGCACTTTATCCGCGAACAACTGATCCGTGAGGGCGTCGCCGTGGACGGGGTAAAGACGGACCTGACCGGCTTACGGCCTTGGTTGTTCTTGGTATTCGCGATGAGGATCAGTTCCCGCTGATAATCTACCGCGAAAACTGTGCGGATATGGCGCTTTGCGAAGATGACATTGACGAGGCTTATATTGCAGAGACCCGCGCTGTCGTCGCAACAGGCACGCATCTGTCCAACCCGCGCACTGAGGCGGCCACTCTTAAGGCCCTGGAACTGGCCCGCAAGCATGGCGCGCGCACGGCGCTGGATATCAACTATCGCCCGACCCTTTGGGGGGTGGTCGGCCATGGCGAGGGCGAAAGCCGCTTTGTTGCAAGTGAAAAGGTGACGGCGAAACTCCTGTCGAGGATGCAGTATTTCGACCTGATTGTCGGCACTGAGGAAGAGTTTCATATTGCCGGTAGCAGCACGGATACCTTAACGGCGCTGACCCGCGTGCGTGAGAATACCGCCGCCGTACTGGTGTGCAAGCGTGGTGCTTTGGGCGCTGTGGCCTTTGATGGCGCGATCCCTGCCAGCCTTGATGACGGGCAGACAGGAAAAGGGTTCCCGATTGAGGTGTTTAATGTTCTGGGGGCTGGCGACGGCTTTTTCTCGGGCCTTTTGAAAGGCTGGATGGACGACCATAATTGGCCCACCGCGTTGAAATATGCCAATGCCTGCGGGGCTTTTGCCGTGTCGCGTCATGGCTGCACCCCTGCCTATCCAACCCTTGAGGAGCTGGAGTTTTTTTGGAGCGCGGCGTGGTGCAACCGGACTTGCGCAATGACCCCGCGCTAGAGCAAACCCATTGGTCAACCACACGCCACACCCGCACGGGCGGCGATTGGTCGGCGATGCATGTTTTCGCGTTTGACCACCGGATGCAGCTTGAAGAGATGCAGGGTTATAGCCTCGCCAAGGGCGGTACGTTCAAGGAATTATGCCTGCAAGCGGCGGTGAAAGTTCAAGACGGGCGTTCCGGCTATGGCATCCTGTGTGACAATCGTATCGGGCGGGCTGCATTGCACCGCGCGTCGGGCACAGGTCTGTGGATCGGGCGGCCGTGTGAATGGCCGGGATCACGCCCGCTGACGTTGGAGCCGGAGCTGGGCAGCGATTGCGGCGCTTTGGTTCAGTGGGCGCGTGAGAACGTCATCAAAGTACTTTGCTTTTGCCACCCCGATGATGCGCCGGACCAACGCGCGGCACAAGAAGCGACCGTCAAGCGGCTGTTCGAAGCTGGTCGCCGCAATGGGCTGGAGTTCCTGCTTGAGATCATTCCTTCCAAGGTTGGCACCGTGACGGATGAGACAAACGCCACCCTGATCCGCCAGTTTTATCAAGCTGGCATCTATCCCGATTGGTGGAAACTGGAGCCGATGGCAACCACGCAAGCTTGGGCTAATGCGGTGGCAGCAATTGAGGAACACGACCGCCACACGCGCGGAATCGTCGTGCTGGGGTTGGATGCACCAGAGGCCGAACTGGCGACAAGCTTTGCGATTGCCGCGCAGTTCGATCTGGTCAAAGGCTTTGCCGTAGGGCGCACAATCTTTGGTGAGGTGGCGCGTGGCTGGATGCGGGAGGAGATTGATGATGCGCAGCCTGTGGATGAAATGGCCAACCGCTTTACCCGCCTTTGTGAGATATGGGATAGCCGACAGTGGACGGGGTCGCGATGTTTGTCAGCGCGGGTGTGCCCGACGTGGCGAGGCGGGTAGCGCTGCGGTTCAGGTGCCAATGGCCACTGAAGTGAAGGCCGATCCCTGTTGCGGCGATCCGCGCGGCCATGCCCGCATCAGGCATCATCCGGCGTTTTCCGCCGGCGTCAACCTGGCCACTTGCACCATTCAGGACATCCAGCACCGGATAGTGCGAAAAGGTGATCAAACGTTTCCCAAGCTGCTCTGCCCGCGCGCTCACATCGGACATCCAGTCAAGCAGCCAGCTTTTGCGTTGCAAAACGGCGGCCCAACCTTCGGAGCTGCCATCGCGCCATCCGCTTTTGTTTGATGCCGGATCGGGCCAATAGACCGAGGCATCAATCGACAAAACCCAAAGCCCTGCGACGGGCTCTACAAGGTAGGAAAGGTCAGACACGGGTATCGTTCCCATGTCATCGGTGACGATGGCCCCCATGCGGGCCTCTAACGCCGGATCTGTGCCAAAGGGCGTTTCCCACAGAAGATCATCGAGGTGGGGCGCGAACCCGAAACCGGACGCATGTGGAAGCATCTGCCCATAGCTCAGGCGCTGCATCGCAGGTGTGGGGGCGTTTGCGTTGTCGGACGTGCTTGAAACGGTAAACACCGATCCATCTTTGGCCGAGAATTCCTTGGTTTGTGCAAGATCATCATTCACCCATTGGTCGTGATTTCCTGGTGTCAGGAAAAACCGCATGTCGGCGCGCGCCTCGTAATCACGCAAGATCGTGGCGGCGGCTTCCCAGTTCGGGGTTTGCCCGTCATCCGTCATATCCCCGAGGATCAGCACCAGCGTGATCCCTTTGGCCTGCACCTCATCCAATGCGGCGCGCAGGGCGGGTTCGCTTTCGTTAAAGACGCGTGTCGAATGTAATGTCTCGTTCAGGCTGCGGAGCATGAGTTGACCGGGGCGGCCATAGGCGGCCCCGGCTCTCAAGAGCGTGCAGATGCGGGTCTGCAAGTATCCCGATCCGTCATTCTCATGCGGTGGCAGTAGTCACTTTGTGCCCTCAACCGGGTCTGTTACGCGCATTTGGGGCGCGTCATGGCCAATCATATCAATCCACCTTGAGGCCTGTCGAGCCGCGTCGACCAGAACGGGCTTGGGCGCTTCGAACCATTCATCGGGGCGAAGTTCGCGCTTGATCTGAACATGTTGGATTGCGGCGTCCAGTGTCGGATAGGTTTCCGGCATTGCGCGGTGCAAGAACAACGCGCCAAGCGAGACCGATCTTGACCGCCCGCCACGGCAGTTCAACAGCACATTGCCTTTGGCGCGGTGCGGGTAGCTTGGCCGGTCGGGAAGCTCCTGCACCAAGGCGCTGCGCAGAATGTAATAACCGGCAACAAGGCCGATCTTGTAGTATCGCAAGGAACCTTGGCCAAAGGTCACGGCCCCTTCGGCGGCCCCTGTCAGGTCACGGCCTTCATCCGGCACAAGGTTGAAGTCGAGGTTGACCGCGCAATTGACAACCGTGGTAATGCCGTGTTCGCGCAAAAGGGCCATATCGGACGCGCCATCACGGCCCCCGATATAGAGCGAGACACCATAAGTGGTGACGTCTTTCTCGATCAGGCTGATCGGGGGGCGTTCATATCTGGGGGACATTTGGTCGTCTCCTGTGTTCAGACGGCGCGTTTGCGCAGGGCATCGGCGTTTGCAAGCGGGATATCAGAGATCGCGCTCAATTGGGTCGCAAAGGCAGGGGTGGAGGACAGGACGGGCGCGCCTTCGGAAAGGGCGTTCGCGGCCCCAAGAAAATCGCAGGTGACGCCGCCGGCTTCTTGGACAAGAAGAAGACCCGCAAGGAAATCCCAAGAATTCATGTGCAATTCCAGATAGCCGTCGGACCGCCCATCCGCCACATAGGCCAGCCCTAGCGCACCGGACGCTGCGCGCCGCACATTCGCGCCTGCATCCAGCATTCCCGTCAGCACAGAGAGGTATTGGCTTTGCGGCATACGATTGGACCAACCCAGCTCAATACAAGCTGCCTCAGAATTGTCGGTTGCAGCGGTGCTGATCGGCAAGCCGTTGCGGGTGGCCCCTGCGCCGCGTCGTGCAAAGTAAAGCTCGTCCATCGGGGGTGCGCCGATCACGCCGATTTCGATCACCCCGTCGACGACAAAAGCGATAGAGATACAGAAATGCAGAATGCCACGGGCGAAATTGGCAGTCCCGTCGATTGGATCGACAACCCAGACGTGGCCTGATGTGACCGTTCCTCCGGTTTCTTCGCCCAGAAAGTCATCCTCGGAAAATGCCTCTTTCAGGCGTGCGCGCAGATGCGCCTCTACGGCGCCATCGGTTTCGGTCAGGAAATCCTGCGGGCCTTTGCGGCCAACTTGTGCGCCTTGACGGCATTGGCGCTCATACCCTTCCAAGGCCAGCTTGCCTGCGCTTAGGGCGATCTCTTTGCAAAAATCGGCACGGCGGGCGAGCGCTTCGGGGGTCAGCGGAAGCGGTTGGTTCGACATAGGCTCCGTCCTTCAATAGGGCCTGCGCCATGCGCTATTGCGCACGATTGCAAGGCTTTCAATCCCGCTACAGGGGACAAATTGCGAGGTGTGTAGTTCTTCAGATCTACCGCGGAATGCTGCGTTGGGCGTCTATTTCGGCGCAAACCGCCTCTAGGGTGGGGTAGGCTGCCTGGGCGCCATGTGCACGGTATCCGGGGCAGGTGTAATCGGGTGCATCATCTGGAACACGTCCAAGCCGTAGCGGGTGGTATACCCCGCCTGCACGCCGCAAGATCAAGATTGCTGCTGTGACATCCCAGGCGTTTACGCCGAAACCTGCTGCCGCATCTGTCCAGCCTGCCGCCACATGGCACAGCGTCAGCGCGGCACTTCCCGGGCGGCGCAGCGTGGCAAAGGCCTCGGTTAGAGGGCTGAAACGCTCTAGCGCAACATCCCGCCCATCAAGACGGAAATCCCGCGCAACAGGATGTCCGGTGATCAGAGCTGCGCGGGCCTCATCCACAGCGCTTGTCGCGGTGAGGTGCCGATCGTTGCACCATGCGCCCTCGGCCCAGAACATCTGATCGCTCATCGGGTCGTAAATCGCGCCGGCAATAATTTCACCGTCGATCACGGCCCCGATCGAGACGCACCAGAATGCCAGCCCGACGGCAAAGTTCGAGATGCCGTCAATCGGGTCCACGAACCAAAGCCGAGAGCGACTTCTCCTTGCCGTTCAGCATGACGCCGGTGGCTTTCTCGGTGCCCGCAGTGGCCGCACGTATCGTGTCTGATATTGCCTGTCCCAGGGCCTTGTCGCAAAGCGGGTCAGCGCATGCGGCATCCCGTGCTGTATTGAAAAGAGTATCGGGTTGTCGGCACGGTCCAGCGTCTCACCGTCCATGCTGTAGGTCAGGATTACATCGAACCTCTCGAAATTGCTGGTGGGGATATCCAGCGTATAGTCGTTCAGCGCCTATACCGTAACCAGATCACCGTGGGCGTCGATCCCGGCCAGAAAATCCCGAAGCAGAACCCCCGTGAATATCATGTATCCCGTCGGTTACGATTGTCGATGTTTCGACCGGCGTCGCGGGCAGGGCGTGCAGATCCGCAATATCGAAAGCCACCGGAGCATTTTCCACTTTGCCGATTACATATAGAACATGTGTCTGCTCGCTCGCGGCCAAGGGCTGCGTTAGAAACGCGGGCAATCCGATGTGCGGCTGAATGGGCAGGAAATCCCGTTTACGAAAGCGGCGGCGTGGCGCGCGTTTGGCCGCAGGTCACCTACTCCGTGCGTGCGCTGCCACCGACATGCTGAAAGATCAGGTCGATTTGCGCCTCGCCCAACAATTCCCACTGGCCGGGAGGCATGTTTTCCGCCAGTGAAAGCCCGCCTAGACGTTCGCGGTGCAGGTCCTCAACGTGGTTGCCGGTGGCTGCAAACATGCGCCGCACCTGATGATACCGTCCTTCGGTAACATGAACCAAAACCTCGGTTTCCGAAACAACCTCCAGCTCGGCGGGGGCCAGCGGCTTTGTCTCGTGGTTCAGCATCAACTGACCCGAGGCAAACAGCGCGCCTTCCGTTCCGTCAAGCGGGCGGGCCAGCTTGGCGCGATAGGTTTTCTTGATGCAATGTTTGGGGCTGATGATACGGTGCAAAAGGTCGCCATCATCAGTCAGCAGCAAAAGGCCGGACGTCTGTTTGTCCAACCTGCCGACGGTCGAGATTGCCGGAGTGCGCCGCCGCCAGCGCTCGGGGAGGAGGTCATAGACCAATGCGCCGTCCTCTTTGTGTGAACATGTGATTCCCAAAGGCTTGTTCAAAAGGATAACCATGCCCGCGACGGGATCGAGCGCCTTGCCGTTGATTTCCATTCGACCTGTTAGATCCGACGTTAGGGGGATGCGTTTGGTCACGTCTCGTATTTCGGCAGCATCCAGAGTGATGCCCCCGGCCTTGGCCATTTGCTTGATTTCGTTACGAGAGCCATACCCCATGGATGACAGGAGCTTATCGACGCGGGTGGTTGGTGCCTTGGCCATTGTGTTCTTGTTTCTGCGCGGTTGGGCAAAGAAAAGCGAACCCGCCTGTGTATCCCATGAGGCTGAAAGAGAGTTTTTCTTTGCGTTTTAACTGATGAGGTGGTCGTGGCGACAGTAGACAGAACAATTCTGTAGCATGCTTCCTTGGAATGCCCACTCGGGTGGTTAGGTTTGATTGATAATGCATGGAAGGCCTCTGGTCTATCGGGATCATGCTCTCTGGCGGGGGGGTAACCAAAGCAGAGGGTTCGAATGGGCAAGGGATGTTAGGTATCGGTCTGATGTGATCGCAGGATGATTTTGGCGCGGTCAGGGGATGTGGTTTCGAAAAACAGTGCCCCCTCAAAAGCTTGGGTTATTGTGAACAAGCTTGGCTGCAAGAAACTGGCTGTGGGGCCCGTTTCATCCTCGTCTTGAGCTTGTCGGGCGGCCTTGGGCGGCTGCAGATGTTTCCGCCTCGACATAGATTGGCAATGCCCCCGACATTTTTTGGTTGAGGTTCGGACACCGGCGTATTGGGTTTAGGCCGACGTAGCCGATCCATGGTGACGTTTGCAGGGCCGGCGCAGAGCGAGGCAGTGCTGACCTTTGAGGGAGCGGCGCGCAACCCGCAAGCACGCATCAAACCGGCACCGTCTTGCGCACCCCCGCAAACCGCGCCCCTCGCTCTCGCCATTTGGCGACTTGCTTAACCGGCATGGCTCCGTCGGGTTCGAACGTCCCCGCGCGGTGATAGCGGTGTTTTAGCCGTTCTGTTGGCCCATGTACCAAGGTTCAGACCTGTTAGAACATAGGCCGACGACAATACCCGCAAGCTGGATATTCGTGATCAGACTGTCTGCGGCACCCTTCGAGGTTTCCGGTTCCTTCATCATCTCGATCTCAAAGCCGACAAGAGGGCCCAGAAACTTTAGGTTGTTTACATCCACAACTCAGCCCCATGGATGCTGACGTCAGCTACTCGACCCGCCTGCCATCCGTATCAAATAAGTGCAGGTTGCTTGGGTTAGCGTTTAGGCGCAAAATCTGGCCCCTGCCATCGGTCCGATGCACGCCTGCAATGCTGGCGGTAAAGGCAATATCGGTGCCGTCCAGCTTGCCATGGAGCAAGGTGTTGGCGCCCAAGGGTTCCGCGAGATGCACGGCCAGCGCCAATGGCCCATCGGCATCCGGAACGACATGTTCGGGCCGCAAGCCAAGCTTTACCGGACCATCGGCAGCCTGAACGGCAAACGCCCCGTCCAGCACGCGCTCCGCGCGAACTTCGGTGTCCAGTATGTTCATCGACGGGCTGCCGATGAACTGCGCGGCAAACAGGGTTTGCGGGTGTTCATACACATCCAGCGGCGTGCCAATCTGTTCTGCGACGCCTGCGTTCATAACGATCATTCGGTCGGCCATCGTCATGGCTTCGACCTGATCATGCGTAACATATAGCGCGGTTACGCCCAGCTTCGCCTGCAGCTCTTTGATTTCAAGCCGCATTTGTACCCGCAGCTTGGCATCCAAATTCGACAACGGTTCATCAAACAAGAACACCGCCGGTTCGCGGACAATGGCGCGGCCCATTGCCACGCGCTGGCGTTGCCCGCCCGAAAGCTCGCGCGGGCGGCGTTCCAGCAGTGCCGAAAGCTGCAACAGATCGGCGGCCTCGCGCACTTTGCGGTCAACCTCGGTCTTGGGGAGGCCCGCGATTTTCAGCCCGTATCCCATGTTTTGGGCCACCGACATATGCGGGTAGAGCGCATAATTCTGGAACACCATCGCGATGTCGCGCTCCATCGGTTCCTTTTCATTGGCACGCGTCCCGCCAATCCGCACTTCGCCCTCCGAGATGGTTTCCAGCCCCGCGACCATCCGCAGCAGTGTGGATTTCCCGCAACCCGACGGCCCGACGATCACGATAAACTCGCCGTCCGCGATATCGACGCTGACGCCCTTGATCACCTCGGTCTTGCCAAAGCGTTTCTTCACATTGTCGAGTTCAACAGTTGCCATCTTATTTCTCGCTGTCCACAAGCCCGCGGATAAATAGTTTTTGCATTGATACGACCACAAAAATCGGCGGAAGCATCGCCAGAATCGAGGTCGCCATGATCACCGGCCAATCAGCCAAATCATCACCCGAGGGGAACATTTGCTTGATGCCCATGACGACGGTGTTCATCTCGGGTTTGGTGGTCACCAGCAGGGGCCAAAGATATTGGTTCCAGCCATAGATGAACAAAATCACGAATAGCGCGGCGATGTTTGTCCGGCTCATCGGCAGGATGATATCCCAGAAAAACCGCATAGGGCTGGCGCCATCGACGCGCGCGGCTTCGGCCAATTCATCGGGTACGGTCAAGTAAAACTGCCGGAAGAGAAAGGTCGCCGTGGCGCTGGCGATCAAGGGAAAGATCAGGCCGGAATAGCTGTTCAGCATCCCGAAACTTGCGACCACCTCATAGGTTGGGACGATCCGCACCTCCACCGGCAGCATTAGGGTCAGAAAAATCAGCCAGAAAAACATGTTCCGCCCCGGAAAGCGGAAATAGACAATCGCAAAGGCGGACAGCAAAGATATCACAATCTTGCCGACCGCAATCCCGATTGCCATGATCAAGCTGTTAAACAGCATCGTACCGACCGGCACATTGACGCCTGAAAACAAAGCCTTGCCATAGTTTTCAAGGAAATGGCCACCGGGCAGCAGGGGCAAAGGCGGGGTCACGATATCGGCTTGCGTCACGGTTGACGCAACAAAGGCCAACCAGATCGGAAAAAACACGACCATCACGCCAAAAATCATAAACACATGCGTCAGCCACAATCCAGCGCCGCGCCGCTCTACCATGCCTGTGGGTTCATCGGCCATCAGTAGTGCACCCTTTTTTCCAAGAATTTAAACTGCACCACAGTCAGCGCACCAACCACCACCAACAGGACCACAGATTGCGCGGCCGAGGAGCCGAGGTCCTGGCCAACAAACCCGTCCGAGAACACTTTATAGACCAGAATGGTCGTCGATTGCTGTGGCCCGCCACCGGTGATGGTATGAATGACGCCGAATGTTTCAAAGAATGCATAGACGACATTCACAACCAGCAAGAAAAACGTCGTGGGAGAGATCAGCGGCAAGACCATAGTGAAAAATCGCCGCCAGAAACGCGCACCGTCAATTGCCGCCGCCTCGATCACCGATTTGGGAACGGCCTGCAGTGCAGCAAAAAAGAACAAAAAGTTATAACTGATACGGCCCCAGCTTGACGCAACGACAACCAGCCCCATCGCCTCGGCTCCGTTCAGAACATGGTTCCAGTCATAGCCCAGCTTGCCCAGATACCACGCGACAATCCCGATCCGCGTGTTAAACATGAACAACCACAACACCCCCGCAATCGCCGGTGCAATCGCATATGGCCAGATCAGCAGCGTCCGGTAGGTTCCGGCACCTTTGACCAAACGGTCGGCCATCACAGCCAGGAATAGGGCAGGGACCATGGAGCAGACTGTTACAAGCAGTGAAAATACCGCCGTTGTCACAAAAGATGCGCGGTAATGGCTATTGCCGAATAAATACTCAAAATTACCAAGGCCGACGAAGCGTGTCGAAAGCCCGAACGGATCGGGGATAAACATCGATTGCCAAATGGCCTGGCCTGCGGGGTAAAAGAAAAACACCGCCGATACCAAAACCTGCGGCATGATCAGCAGGAATGGCAGCAGCCAACCCTTGAACGTTACGCGTTTTTCCATGGTTCCCCCAAAAATGATATCAGGCGAGGGCAGCGCACCCCCGCCTGATATTAGGCCTTAGCGGCTTGCAGCTTCAAAGCGGCGCAGCAGCTCATTCCCGCGCGAAACGGCGCTGTCCAATGCGGTTTGTGCATCTTTGTCACCGACCCAAACGGCCTCCAGCTCTTCATCGATAACCGTGCGGATTTGGTCAAAATTGCCCAAACGGATACCTTTGGAATTGGCGGTCGGGGTGTTCTTGGTCATCTGGATCACAGCAATATCTGTGCCCGGATTGGCCTCGTAGAACCCGGCTTCGCGTGTGGCTTCGCCCGCGGCAACCGTGATTGGCAGATAGCCTGTATCTTGGTGCCATTGCGCCTGAACCGGGGTAGAGGACAGGTAGTTCAAGAAATCAGCCACACCTTTGTAATGGGCCTCATCTTTACCTTCCATAACCCACAGCGAGGCCCCACCGATAATGGTGTTCAACGGCGCATCAGCAACCCCTTCCCAATAAGGCAAAGGCCGGACATCAAAAGAAAATTTCGCTTCGGATTTGATACCCGCATAACCAGCCGAGCTTTCTGTGAACAGCGCACATTCGCCAGCACGGAAGTTTGCGCCGCCCTCATTGCGACGGCCGGCATAGATGAATTTACCATCCTTGGCCCAGTCACCCAGCGTCTGGATATGCTTTACCTGCAACGGGCTGTTGAAGGCCAGTTCGGTATCCAAGCCCGCAAAGCCGTTGTCTTGGGTGGCGAACGGGGTGTTGTGATAGGCTGACAGGTTTTCCAGCTGGATCCAGCTTTGCCAAGCGGTCGTCAGCGGACAAGTGCTGCCCGATGCCTTGAGCGTTTCCAGAACAGGCCCGATTTTATCCCATGTGGACAGGTCCGTATCGGCATCAATCCCCGCAGCCGTTAGCGCGTCACGGTTCACCCATAAAACCGGCGTGGAGGAGTTGAACGGCAGCGACAGCATTTGACCGTTTGTATCCGTGTAATAGCCCTTTACCGCGCCGACATAGGCGTCTTGGTCAAAGGTGGCACCTGCATCTGCCATCACTTGGAACACTGGTTTTACCGCACCTTTGGCCGCCATCATCGTGGCTGTACCGACCTCGAACACCATCAAGATATCGGGTTGCTCACCCGCACGGAACGCGGCGATACCGGCGTTCAGCGTTTCGGAATAGTTGCCTTTGTTGGTTGCCACGACGGTATAATCGCTTTGCCCCGCATTAAACGCTGCGACTTGCGCATCTACCAATTCGCCCAGACGGCCCGTAAAGGCATGCCAGAACTGAACTTCGGTTTGCGCGCTCGCGACCAGCGGCGACAAGATCGTGGTTCCGGCGATCATCGCGCCGATTGCAAAAGTTTTCATTGCTTCCCCCATGTATTTTAAACCCCAAGCTTGGGGCCAATGTAGCATGAGCCAATGCCAAGTCATTCGGCATCGCTCCTCCCGATTTCTAACGATACTCTGTGAAAGAAATAAGACAATAGTATTTTTTTTAGAGATGACATAACAAGATATTATGCTTGTTTGGAAAACCACTCCGAAATGGAAGCGCTATGTCGCCACGCCTTCAACTCCGCCAACTCGAAGCTTTGGCCACGGTCGCTGAACACGGCTCTATGACCCGCGCCGCCCATGAGCTGGGGGTGTCGCAACCGGCGGTGAGCAGGCTTATCTCTGACCTCTCTGCCGAAGTGGGCTTTCAGTTGTTTGACCGTCGCGAAGGTCGGCTGGTTCCCACCCAAGAGGCGCGCTTTTTACTGCCCGATATCCGTCGTATGATGGAAATGATGGCCCAGTTGGCAGATGCCAGCCAGAATATAAAAACGCAAAAGGCAGGCCACCTGCGCATCGCTTGTTTGCCGGGGTTCGCAACCAGCCATCTGCCCGAGGTTGTCGCGAATTTTCTGGCCGAACGTCCCGGCGTCACTGTAACAATAGAGCCTGACCGCCCCGAGCGTATTCTGGAATGGATTATCGGGGAGCAATATGATTGCGGTATCACCGACGGGTTTGAGGGGCATCCGGCAGTCGAAAGCGAAACGGTTTTGGTCCGATCGGTCTGTGTGTTCCCGGATGGCCATCCTTTTGCGGCAAAAGCCATCATCACACCCGCCGATCTGGCCGAGGAACGCCTGATCCATACACGCCGTGACAGTGCTTTTTTCCGGGCGCTAAGCGATGCTTTCTTTGCCGAGGGTATCAAGATGAATCCCGTCGTCGAAGTCCGCCAGTTCACCGCCGCCTGCGAGCTGGTTATTCGCGGTGTCGGTCTTTCGGTCATTTCCGAGATTGACGCTGTGGGCTATGCCAAACGCGGCCTAAGCTTTCGCCCTTTTTCACCGGCCCTGCCGCATAAACTCTCGCTCGTGCGGCCAATCCACAAACATCCGTCGATGATTACACTCGAATTCATGTATCTCTTTCGCGAGAGCTTGCGTGTGTTTGAGCAAGATTAGAACATGGTAAGGCAGGCTGATGCGGGGGGCGCGATCAAACTGTGATAAGGGGCGCTTATTTGACGTCGCGCTATGCCCTGCGAAGGGCTTGCTTTTCGGCAACCCATTCGCCCGCATGCCGGGAATAGTCCGCCATTTCTGCCGCAACGGCGGGAACTTCCTGTAGCCGCGCCCGGTACGCGACCACGGGGGCAGGCCAAACCAATGTTTGCCCGGTGTCCTGTGTCAGCAGGTCGATCCACAGAAACGTCGGTGCAAAGCCGCAGTCACCGAGGCCGAAGGGCAGCGGTTGCGTCAGCAAGACCACAAGCTGCTCCAGCCGCTTTGCAATCGCGGCAACTGCCTGTGCGGCGGCTTCCGGGTTTGGCGTGGTGACAAGCGGGAAGAGGGCGCGCACGGCGGGTTCCAACCGTGTGTCGTGAAACCGGGCGCGTTCGCGCATCCTTGCACGCGCGGTGATATCGGCCGACAGCAAGGGCGGTGCGGGGAAGGCCTCATCGATGTATTCGGCGATTGCCTCACTATCACTCAGGGCGAAATCATCCCGTGTGATCGCAGGCAGATTGCCAAAAGGTGAGGCGCTGGCAAAACCATCGGGGTCGTCGGCGGGCGTATGCTCTTGCCAGGTCAACCCCTTGGCGCGCAGCAAGATCCGCGTTTTGGCGCAATAAAGGCTGTGTGGTACGGAATAAAGCGTCAGCATGCGGCCTCCGGTCATGGGAAAAAGGGGCACCTGAGCGCCCCCTATTCGCAGTGCGCGATCAGTTGGAAAGCTGCCACTTCTCGGCCAGCGCGTCGAACAGGCCTGCGTCCTTTTGCAAGGTGATCCAGGTGTTGACGTAGTTGATCCAAACCTGATCATCCTGTTTCATAAGCATGGCAACCGGTGTTTTTGCCCGTGGCGCTGAAACCGGAACGATCATCAACTGGGGATATTGCGCGATCAGCTTGTTCGCTTCGACGTTCGAGGTGATATGCGCGGTCGCACGCCCCGACAGGACCTCTTGGAAATCGCGGGCCGGTGCCTCGACAATTTTGTAGCTGGCGTTTGGGAAGAACTCTTTGACCTGCGTTTCCTGCGTCGTGCCAAGTGTCGCCGCAACGGTCACCTCTGGATTATCAAGATCGGCCCAGTCCTTATACAGATCGGCATCTTTCTTGTTGATCAGCGGCACGGTGGCAAGGCTGAAATAGCTGTCGGAATATCCCGCCGCTTTGGCCCGTGCCGGGCTGATCGAGGCCGAACCCGTGATGTGGTAGGTGCCCGCGGTCACACCGGCCACAAGTGTTTTCCAATCGGTCGGCACAAATTCAACCGTGACGCCCAGATCTGTGGCGAGGGCGGTCATGACGTCGATATCATAGCCGGTATAGGTGTTGGTTGCGATGTCCTTCATTGTCATCGGGTTCCAGTCGCCTGTTGTCCCGACCTTCAACACGCCAGATGACAGGATCTCGTTCAGGGCGGATTGCGCGCTTGCCGCAAGCGGCGCGGTGATGAGCGTTGCTGCCACCAGGACCGTTTTCAGAAAAGTCATAATAATATCCCCAAGGGTTCTTTTGTTGGCATAACAACGAACCTTGCCGTTGTCGGGTTGCAATGTAAGGCTATCTAGGGCTTTTTGCCGCAGATCAAGCGCGAGAGGCGCGAGGAAAGGTATTCTATGGACGATACCGGTGCAATCATTCGGTTTTCGCAGGTTTCGAAGCATTTTGATGCGTTTCAAGTGCTGAAAAACATCAATCTGGATGTGGCCAAGGGCGAACGTTTGGTCATCTGCGGCCCGTCAGGGTCGGGGAAATCGACGTTGATCCGCTGTATCAACGGGCTGGAGCCCTATGGCAGCGGTGATATTTTCGTGAACGGTTTGCGCGTTGGTGCGGGAAAACGCGGCATGTCAGAAGTGCGCGGTCGGGTCGGCATGGTGTTTCAGCAGTTCAACCTCTTTCCGCATTTGACAGTGATGGAGAACCTGATGCTGGGCCCCATGCGCGGACGCGGGATGAGTGCGTCTGCGGCCCGCGAGATCGCCACGCGGTATCTGGCGCGCGTGCGTATTCCTGAACAGGCCGACAAATACCCCCGCCAGCTTTCCGGGGGGCAGCAACAGCGTGTGGCGATTGCGCGCTCGTTATGCATGGAGCCCGAGATCATGCTGTTTGACGAGCCGACCAGCGCGCTTGACCCCGAAATGATTTCCGAGGTGCTTGAGGTGATGGCAGAGTTGGCGACCACAGGGATGACAATGCTGGTGGTGACGCATGAAATGGGCTTTGCCCGCCGCGTCGCCGACCGGATGGTTTTCATGGACCACGGCGAGATTGTCGAAGTGGCCCCGCCCGAAGATTTTTTCTCGGCTCCCAAGAGCATAAGAACCCAGGATTTTCTGCAAAAAATCCTGAACCATTAGGGGCTGATGATGCGTCTTCTTGCTTTGCTATCTACGATGCTGGTGCTTTCGGGCTGCTCAGGCAGCTGGGGTTGGTATGTGGTCAATCCGACGACGACCCAAGGGTATAACAACCTGAAGTTCATGCTGTCGGGACTTGCCTATACGGTGCAGCTGTCGGCCACAGCGATTGCGATTTCTATTGTAGTGGGGCTGTTGGTGGCCTTGCCGGCTTTGTCGTCGAACAAATGGCTGCGGGGTATCAGCCGCAGCTATGTCGAGGTGGTGCGCGCGGTGCCGGTGTTGGTGCTGATCTTGTGGGTTTACTACGGCCTACCGCCTGTGACGGGCATCACGATTGGCGTGTTCTGGGCCGGCGTTCTGGCGCTGGCGCTGTCCGATAGCGCGTTTCAGGCCGAGATTTTCCGCGCCGGCATCCAGAGCATCGCACGCGGACAGTATGAGGCGGCTTATTCCGTCTCGCTTGGGTATAAGGACACAATGCGCTATGTGATCTTGCCCCAGGCGATCCGTCGCATCCTGCCCGCTTTGGGCAATCAGCTGGTTTATATGCTGAAAATGTCTTCACTGGTGTCGGTGATCGGAATGCAGGAATTGACCCGCAAAGCGAATGAGCTTGTCGTCTCGGAATACCGCCCGTTAGAGATTTACTCGATACTGGTGCTGGAGTATCTGGTGCTCATCCTGATCGTCTCGGCTGGCGTGCGCTGGTTCGAGCGGCGGATGCAAGTGGATGAGCGGAGCTAGGGTGGACTTATGATCGTGGTTGGGCGGGATGCGTGATAAGGCCATGAAGCGCAATGCAGCGGTGCAGGCGAACGCACTGGGCAGATAAGGTGTAAGGCATCATTGAACCGCTCAGGGAAGCTGGAAAAAGCCTGCGAAAGATTGTCGCAGAGTTGAATAAGGCTGGCGTAAAGACGGCTAGAGGTGGCGAATGGCAGGCATCACCGATCAAACGGACGATTGAACGCCTAGTTCTTTTTCAAATAGATCGGTAGCGCTAACTATAAATGATAGGTTCGGTCGAATGTGTTGGGGCGTATCAGTAGTTTTCAGTTCACGCGGGAGTATTCTTGCTACCCTTGATGCAAAAGAGCGTTATCAAATAGATGAAATTGTGCCTGAACTATATTTTCTTTTGTCCCAAGTGTTATTCCCCGGAGAACCAGAGGTTGATGCTTTGGAGGCGAGCAAGAATCTAAAATACAATTCTGCTTACCTTGCTTGGGCGTATCGACATAAGCACAAGACTTATCCATCCTACAGGGTATTGGCGAAACTGTTCAATGTAGCGCCGTCTACGATTTCAAGGCTTTTTGAAAGCCGAGTTGGTAATCGCCCCCTTTTTAACGGGGTGCATCTGTAGAACTTACGCGGCCATTTTCAGTTTCATAGCGGGTGTGATGCCGCCGATGCCCATGTTCGGGCGGTCGTTGTTATATGTCCAGAGCCATTGTGTGGCCTGATCCTGAGCCTCCTCGATGCTTTCGATGATGTATTGATCCAGCCATTCATGCCGAACCGTCCGGTTGTAGCGCTCGACATAGGCGTTCTGCTGGGGCTGTCCGGGTTGGATGTGCTGGATCGTAACACTATGTTTCTCAGCCCATTTTCTCAGTGTTTCGCTGATATATTCCGGCCCATTGTCGACCCTGATCGTGCCCGGTTTTCCGCGCCATTCGATAATGCGATCAAGGCTGCGGATGACCCGTTCGGCAGGGAGCGAGAAATCAACCTCGATCCCCAGCCCTTCGCGGTTGAAGTCGTCCAACACATTCAAAAGCCGAAAAGCCCTGCCGTCGCCGAGGCGATCCGCCATGAAGTCCATGGACCAGGTCACATTCGGTCTGTTCGGGACCGCCAGAACGTCAGGCTTCTCCCGTTTCAGCCGCTTGCGCGGCTTGATGCGCAGGTTCAGTTCCAGCTCACAGTAGATCCGGTAGACCCGCTTGTGGTTCCACGGATGCCCCTTCACGTTGCGCAAATGCAGGAAACACAGGCCAAATCCCCAAGTCTTGCGCGCATCCGTCAGCCCTGTCAGCAGATCGGCGATCACCTCGTTCTCGTCTTTCAGCTTCGGGCTGTAACGATAGCAGGTCTCGCTGACCTCGAAGGCCCGGCACGCCAGCGCGATGCTGACGCCCCGTCGCTCTACCGCCGTTTCGGCCATCTCGCGGCGCTGAGATGGCCCCGTTACTTTTTTCCGAGGGCTTCCTTCAATAAGTCCGCCTGCATGCTCAGATCTGCATACATCCGCTTCAGCCTGCGGTTCTCTTCCTCCATGGCTTTCATCTGGCTGACCATGGATGCATCCATGCCACCATACTTCGCACGCCATTTGTAAAACGACGCATTGCTCATGCCATGTTCACGGCAAAGCTCGGCCACCGGCACACCACCTTCGGCTTGGCGCAGGATCGCAAGGATCTGGGGTTCGCTATATCTGGTCATTTTCATTCAAAATCTCCTCGTTCATCTTGCCGAGAAAATTCTACTTCCGCAGCCCCTTACTTTCGGGGGGGATTACCCCATCTCGTCTTAAGGACGGTGAGAGCCGCAAAAGCGTACTCTGTGTTTGTTATGGGAGAGACTGTCGTTGACCCAATCGCCAAACCAAGCGATCTTCGAACGTATCGAGACGCCTCGATACGACAATGACCTGATGCCAAATCAGCCAATCATTCCGCGCATAGGACGTTGTCGCTGACCACCATGCAGGGGCAGGGGGAGTGTCATGAACTCTGTGTATCTGGTCCGGCCCATGCGGGTTTCAGATACGGTCACGCATTGAAGCGTTCATCGAACATGATAGCGAATTGATTGCGGGCGGCAAACCATTCTCGGACATTTCTGCCGTCCTTTTCAAAATTGCGGATGGCTAAGTATATCAGCTTTGTGGCTGTATCGTCCGTCGGGAACGAGCCCCGTGTCTTGATGGATTTGCGGATGACGCGGTTCAGGCTTTCGATGGCGTTCGTGGTGTAGATGATCTTTCGGATTGCGGGATCAAAGGCGAAGAATGGGATCACCTCTTGCCAAGCTCGACGCCAGGCCGGGGCGATGGACGCATATTTCCCTGCCCATTTTTGCTCAAACGCATCGAGTTGTGCAGCGGCCTGATCGGCGGTTGCGGCCCCGTAAATCGCGCGCAGATCGACTGCGACGGCCTTGCGGTCTTTCCAGGCGCAGAAGTTCAGGGAATGACGCACCAGATGCACGATGCAGGTCTGGACAGCGGCTTCCGGGAAGGCTGCTGTGATGGCCTCGGGAAAGCCTTTGAGCCCGTCCACGACGGCGATCAGGACGTCCTGGAGGCCCCGGTTCTTCAGTTCGTTCATCACCGACAACCAGAATTTGGCACCTTCGTGATCAGCGATCCACAACCCCAAAACCTCTCGCAGGCCGTCCCTGTTGACGCCGAGGGCCACATAGACGGCCTTGTTCTTGACCATGCGGCTGTCAGCATCGCGGATCTTGACCCTGAGCGCGTCAAAAATGACGATGGGATACATCCGGTCCAGTGCGCGAGACTGCCATTCGCGCACCTCGTCCAGCACTGCGTCAGTGACGCGACTGATCAGGTCCGGTGACACCTGAAGACCGTAGACGTCCTCGAGATGGGCGCGGATGTCGCGCACCGTCAGACCGGCGGCGTAGAGGCCGATGATCTTGTTCGTCGGGAAAACAGCGCCCCACGCTGTTTTCTGATCCTCCTCACTCCATGCCGTCAATCCGAGTCTGGCCCTTCTTCACCAACTCCGGCTCAAAACTGCCGTCTCTGTCGCGCGGCACCGAAATCGGCACCTCGCCGTCCTGGCCCTTCAGGCGCTTGCTGGTAGTGCCATTGCGTCGGTTCGGTTGGTTCGGTGGGGCGTCTTTGCCGTCCTCATAACCCAGATGCGCGGTCAACTCGGCCCCAAGCATCCGCTCCATCAGCCTGATCTTGAGCTCTTTCATCTGAAGTGGTCCTGCTTTTCTGAACAGGTTTGCGGCTCAGCTAAGGTGCATCGGGGTTAAGTTTCATGCTGCTTGGTTCATCTGTATTGGGTCAAAGTATGCGTCGTCTGGTGTCCGTTTATCAAGCGCGGTGTGCGGCCGCTCGGCGTTGTAGAATTCGAGCCATTCGTCGATGACGCGTTTGGCTTGGAACCCGTCCTGCAATTCGTGCAGGTAGACAGCCTCCTGTTTCAGTGAACGCCACAGCCTTTCGATGAAGATGTTGTCGAGATAACGTCCTCGGCCATCCATTGATATTTTGATCTTGGCGTCGGTCAGGGTGGTGATCCAGGCCGTCCCTGTGAACTGCGATCCTTGGTCGGTATTCATTATCTCGGGTTTGCCGTATTCGGCGATGGCCTCCTTCAAAGCCTCGACACAAAAGCTGGCATCCAACGTATTCGAGAGCCGCCACGCCAGCACCTTACGCGTCGCCCAATCCATGATTGCCACCAGATAAAGGAATCCGCGCCGGACCGGAATATAGGTGATATCGCTGCACCAAACTTGGTTTGGGCGCGTGATTGGCAGTTTCCTCAGCAGGTATGGATAGATCGGGTGCTGGGGATGCTTCTTGCTGGTGTTTGGGCCCTTATAGATCGCCTGCAACCCCATAACGCCCATCAAGCGGCGCACGCGGTGGCGACCAGCATGAAACCCGTTTCGCGGCAGGTAGGCTGCGATCTGGCGGCTGCCAAAGAACGGGTATTTCATGAACACCCGATCGATTTCATTCATCAGCTTCAGGGTCTCGGCATTCACACCGACCGGCGCATAATACAACGATGACCGGCTGATCTTCAGAAGTTTACATTGCTTCGTCAGGCTCAGGTCAGTGCGATCAGCGTTGATCATAGCCTTGCGTTCAGACGGGCTCATCGCTTCAGCCCTTGTGACAAAAAATCGTTCTCCACCGCCAGCTTCCCGATCTTGGCATGAAGCTCTTTGACTTGGGCCTCGTTGTCTTCGACCTTCTTTGCCTTGTCGGAAAACACGCCGGTCAGGCCGTCAATTGCCTGACGCTTCCATGTCGTCACCTGCGTTGGGTGGATCTTGTGCTTGGCTGCAATCTCTTGCGCCGTCTTGTCTCCGCGAAGTGCCTCAAGCGCTACCGTGGCCTTAAACTTGTCCGAAAAACTACGTCTCGTCGTCATTTCTGTATCCTGTCGTCAATGCTGGATACATCTTAGCACGCTGTCTGAATTTGCCGGACCACTTCAATCAGCCCGGCATCGCCAAGCAGATCTTCAGGCCGCTCGCAGCCCTTCAGCAGTTCGTCCAGTAATTCCTTGGAAATTGTCATCGTCCTTGCTCCTCTTAGGAAGCATGGACCAAAGCGCAGTTATACAGAAGATCGGACACTCTCGGGGCAGGCGCGCTTTTGATTGTATTGCTTCTCTGTCATGGCCCAGGTCACTGCCCTTTTGCGTGAACCGGGCCTCAAAAGTTTTTTCCCAACATATCCTTGAGCGTCGACACATCCATCATTTGCTCAGCCAACAGCTTCTTCAGTTTGGCATTCTCAACCTCAAGTGCCTTCAGCCTCTTGGCCTCCGACACTTCCATGCCGCCATATTTGGACCGCCATTTATAAAACGTCGCATCGCTCACGCCATGCTTGCGGCACAGCTCCTTCGCGCCAAGCCCTGCCTGATGCTCCTTCAGTATCCCGATTATCTGTTCTTCGCTGAAACGGCTTCTCTTCATCGCCTGTCTCCTTCTTGGAGAACAGGCTAACTCAAAACACCGGACTTTTCAGGGGAGCAGGTCATCTGCTATCCGAAAGCTGCGGTGCGGCGTAGCAACACTTGGCCAACGGCAACTATGGGCCGTTCGCCTCGGTGTATGTCGACCTAGCGGAGATCCGTATTGTCCGCACAGCACAGCTCAGAGATGCGCCAAAATCGCTGGTTTTTGGCAGGCATGAAATTTCACCTCTCAGGTAAAAGCATTGACCTCGACGCCCGGCGCATGACGTCCAGTTAGTGACAGCGTAAACATCTCATATCCGGTTGCCGTCACCGGCGATGATCCGCGCGTCCGTGTCCTGCCCAGCCTCGTGGATTGCTGTGCCGAGATGGTCCAAATACGCGCGATTTAGGATTTCATCGAGATGAAGGTCGGCAAGCACAAGCATTTTCATGGTCGGAACCGGCGTGTTGGTGGGCAGTGTTTAGGGGAGCGTCGGTGTTGGGCCAAAGCCCTCAAATGCGTAGTCATTGAGAAATTGTCGTCCCGCAAAGGTCTCGCGTTTATTGCGGGACAGCATGGCCTCATCACAAACTGCCGTCCAGTTGTCGATGATTGCCCCGACCTGCCGATCGACAATCTGATGAAATTGACGGGCGGAAATACCGAATTCTGGAGCTACAGCCGCCGCAATGCGGAGCTGCGCCGCACGAGACCCATTTGCCAACACCATCGCTTGGTTTGCCTCACGGGTCGTTCGGCGTTGCGGGGCAATATCATAGGCAGGGGTTAGCGCATGTGTTGCGCCATCCCAAAAAGCGGCGTGGTTGCGCGCATGATCATCGGTATTGCCCACAAGAATGTTGAAAACCAGCCGCTGGAACAGCTCCTCTTGCGCGACGGCGGCATGTTCAAAGCGATCGGTGATGCTTTCCGCAAGTTGCGCGTAGGAAATATGATGTGCTGAGAGCTCGTTTTCATGGGTCCACGTCAGGGCGGAAACCATGGCTTTCCTCGCCCACCCGCCGCTTGCCAGGGCCGTCCTGTCAAAACGCTCGACCAAAAGGGCGTGGCGCCCGCCAAGGGTGGCCATCTCAACGCGCGCCGCGTTGATCCCCGCCAAGCTGGCAAGGCGCATGGCGATGAACTCGCCTTGAACAACAGGGTAGCTGTCATTGGCCGCCGAGAATTTGGCGATATGCTTGCGGCCCGAGGCGTCGGTGAACAACGCCTTTGGCCGCGCGCCGCCAACGGAGGCGCAATGCGGGATCAGATGGTGAAGATCGGCCGGCACGTCGCCACCGTCCTCAACCAGATCAGCCAGCGCCATTAGCTCTTCCAGCGGTGCGGCCATACCCTGTTCATCGGAGATGGGGCGATCTGAGCGACGGAAATCAAGCGCGCCGATGCGGTCAGGCCCTGTGTGAAGCATTGCCGTCGCCTCGTCGATGTCATCTTCCTGCATAGCCTTTCCTGTAGCACCGCGTAGGCCGGCGGCTATGACGCGGCGGCCCCAGCGATCCGGAAGAGCGTCGCGCAGGGACGGAAAAATGACGTTTGCGTCGTCCGTGTATAGGCCGCGCATGTGCATTTTTAGATCATCGCCGTAGATCGAGATCGCCTTCGGGTGGCCGAGGTAAGCACGATCATAGCGAAAAGACACCGAGAACGCCTCGAAGCTCAGCGTTCCTGCAAGCACGGGCGCGGTTTCTGCGTGCGGCCAGATCAGGATGTTGAGGTTTTGTTGCATCGGGTAGGCGACCTTTCTCGGCGAATGATTGGCGCTGAATGTATCCGGCTTCAGTGATTCAACTTTCTATATCCCCGTATTCAGACATCCCCGTATTCAGACTTCATGCATTCAGACTCCGCATGTTCGTTGAATAAAGGCGTCAGGTAGTCGGCGTCATTGCCTGTCCAAGATGGCCGCTCGTATTCAAAACTCGGCACTACGATTTTTGCCGAGCGTCTGCCTTGGAAATTTGGTGACCAGAATTCTTCTGTCGCAAGCCTCGCGTCATCGGTAAAGATACCTTTAGGATCCAATTTCCAGAATGCGTAATCTACTGAAAAGGGTTCCAAAACCCGATTTAGAACGTCCGTATCGTAGTTTTCGATGGCTGACGCGAGATGCTCGCGGCCCAGACAAATGCCATTGCCTGCGTCGCGACAGGCGTAGTCGGTGATCCCATCGGCGAGAGTTTCAAACCAAGGTTTCTCATTGCAGCGATCTTGAAGGCTTTCAAAGAACGACCTTCCCTTCGCGTTCAGATCAATGACGCCATAATCATGCCCACGGCACCAATCTTGTCTGGCTTTATATTCACCGACGTCGGCGAAACCACAGCGCAAGAGGACGCTTGCCCCAAAGTATGTGACGCTGTCGTTAAGGTAGAGTTCCATCAAGTGGCGCAAAAACGGATGCTTTAAGGCCCCAAACAGAAGCTCGGCCTCAAGGGGATCGACAACCGAAGCCTTAACGGACGCGGCCCATGCGTTCTGGGCGATCTCGTCTGCCGTTATCAAGAAACCTGCGGGGGGTGAGGCTGTCATTTCTGTTTCCATTATCTTGCTCATTTTTTTTGAGCAGAATAGTTTTGATGTATCGCCTGTCAAGAGACAAGTGGGCGATCATGGCAAATACGATTAGAACTTCCGGCTTCAAAGCCTTGGTCCAAGCCTTGGTCGATGGGCGTCATGCGCTCGGCATCACCCAGCGTGATCTTGCCGCTAGGTTAGGGTGTTTGCCTGCGACGGTCGCGAATATTGAGAGCGGGCAGCGCCGGATCGACGTGATTGAGCTTATTGCCTTGGCAAGGGCGCTCAACATGGCGCCCGATGAGCTGTTCCAAATCGCGATGCGGGAAGCCGATGAAAGCGAGCTGTTTAACAATTTCAGCCGCTCGCGGCACAAGGCGACCGATCCTGCGGATTGAAGCCCTAAATGCAGAGCATCGACGCGCCGCGATCTAATCGCCCTTGCCGTGATGAGCCTTTCGAGCTTGCGAGTGATTAGGCTGCAAGGTCACGATGGCTTGTCAGATATCACGAACGGCCCTCAACGGACATTCGAAGCAGAGGTCTGCGCTGCAGTGCCGCTACATCAAAGCGGCCACTGGTGCATCGTGCAGCATTATAATGATGGTGATGACCGCAGTGCGAGACATTCTGGAAACTCGTATTTATAATGCTGGATATGTCAATCACTCCAAGGACGCCCCATGACGATCACGCGCGAAGATGAACTGGATGGCCTGAAAGAAATCGGCCGCATCGTCGCGAACACGATGCACATGATGGCCAAGTCGATCGAGCCTGGTATCACCACTAGCGAGCTCGACGAGATTGGCCGCGCGTTGTTGGATCTTGAGGGGGCCGTCTCGGCTCCTCAGTCAGTGTATAACTTTCCGGGCGCGACTTGCATCAGTGTAAACGAAGAAATCGCCCATGGCATTCCCGGCGAGCGGGTCATCAGCGCCGGAGATCTGGTCAATATTGACGTATCGGCGTCGAAGAATGGCTTCTTCGCTGACAACGGCGCGACATTTCGGATTGGAGCGGTGAAACCGTCGCTGGAACGCCTATGCAAGGATGGCAAACGTGCCATGGAAATTGGCATCAACCAGGTCGGCAGCAACAGGCCAATCTCCGGCATTGGCAAAGCTGTTGGCAAGTTCGCGTCGGATCGCGGCTATACTCTGATCCAGAACCTGGCGAGTCATGGTGTGGGCCGATCGCTCCACGAATATCCCGATGAAATCGCAACGTGGCCCACGCGCGGGGACAAGCGGAGAATTGACAAAGGCCTGGTGCTGACTGTCGAGCCATTCCTGTCCAAAGGCGGCCTCTGGGCAACAGATGGTGAGGACGGGTGGACGCTATACAGCGAGCCGACTGCGCCTGTCGTCCAGTTTGAACATACGGTTGTCGCGACGGATCGTGGGGCGATTGTCATTACTCTGCCAGGATGATCGCGGTGTTCGCCGGCGAGTGAAGCGTGCTCGGCCCATTGCTGCCGTTGGCCACCACCTAACTATGCTGCGGTGCGGTCCGTTGAAGGAGACATTCGTGGATCGTGCAGCATTTTGTCGGCCAGAACGTCGGTCTGCGGACAAAACTGCCGTTCAGTTCTGTAATCGGAACGTCAGGTATTTGTTCCTGCTGATGCCAAATGCGTTCAACTTTTCAAGACGCGTTACCTCAAAGCTGCTGCCGCGCTGCTGATGAAAGAGCTTAGCGCAGCAACACGCGCGATTTCGCTTCGTCCCTTGCGGGAAATTACCCACAGATCTTGGTATCGCTGTTTCGGAAGTCGAATGATTGCCAACTCCTGCTTTCTGGCAAAGGCATCCACGCCGGATTTTGGCAATATCGTGTATCCAAGCCCCTCTGCAACTGGAATTGGTATCTGGCCGATCTGGTTGACGAAAGTCCTTACCCTTAAGCGATCAGAGCCTTTGTAGTCTTTTGGAAAGTTCAGAAAAAAAAGATCGTCTGCATATGCATACCCATCTGGGTGCGCGACGAAGCTCAGCTCGTTCAACAGATGGAGATCAAAATTCTGTCCGGCAAAGGATCGCGGAACAATCAAACACAGTTCTTCTCTGGCCAATTCAATTGCATCCAATCGGGGGTGGCTGATTGGTTCAGCGACAACCCCCAGATCAAACTTTCCATTCAGAACGGATGTCACGATGCTCATATGTGGAGCAGCCGTAACACTGATCACAAGCTCTGGCGCGTGATGCATCCGATCAAGAATATGCGGATAGAGCCACATGGCAAAGCTGCCGGAACACCCTATGCTGATTTCACCCACGTCTGGATCATCAAAACTGATGGTATCATGCAGGTCGCGCTCTTGCTGACGTCGCGCAAGGCCGATGGCCAGCACGGCTTCACCAGCGGGGGTGAGCGTGAAGGACTTTCCATCCTTTGATATCAGCGGTTTTCCGACTTGGGACGCCAGTTTGTTCAGATGCTGCGAAACACCAGGCTGGGTCATCCCCGACTGCTCCGCCGTCCGTGTAAAATGTCCGACTTCGCACAGCGTCGTGAAGGTCTCCAACCACGTGGCGTTTAGCATGGGCGCCTCATAAAATTATGAACATCATGCAAAATGATAATTTTTAATTCGGGTTCAGTCCATCTAATTCTCTTTCAACACTCTTGAAAGGAAAGACCATGCAACCGACACCACGCTCATTCTCTCATATCGGTTTGTCTGTTCCAGATTTGGACCAGGCGATAAAATTCTACGGCGACGTTCTTGGCTTTTATGTCATCATGGAACCTACGGTCATTATCGAAGACGACAGCGACATTGGCCAGATGTGTTCAGATGTTTTTGGCAAAGGTTGGGGGCGCATGCGCATCGCGCACTTAGCAACGGCTGATCGTATCGGGTTTGAGCTGTTCGAATTTGAAGGGCATAAGGCACCGGATGATAACCTTAACTTCAGACAACACGGCACGTTTCACTTTGCTATTCAGGATCCGAATCTTGAGGATCTACTGGCAAAAATCGTCGCGGCTGGCGGCAAGCAACGCATGCCCGTTCGCGAATATTTTCCCGATGAGAAACCATATCGCATGGTTTACGTCGAAGACCCCTTTGGGATCGTCTTTGAACTCTACAGTCACAGCTATGAGCTGACATACTCTAACGGTGCATACTCTTGAGCTGGAATCCGACACTCTCGTTGCAAGTGAGTGTCGGCACTTTGGGCTCGTTCTTGCCGTTCGCTGCGCTCGGCCCCCAAATGTCGCCGAGTAGAAGGTAAAGGTCGCGTGTGCGGACAGAGCGCCCATTCGCAACGACTGCGCCAACGGCGGATCTCGTGAAAAATGGTATCAGATCGACCGCAATTTTACCAATTCAAAAACAGCTATTTTTGGAGCGTGTGGTGTAGATACTTAGCTCGATCCGAAATTAGAGTTATGGTTTTGATCTAACGTCGATACTCTTCGCCTCATCGTTGCTATTGAAAATGCACGGGCCTGCTCGATGGCGTTTAGTTGGAATAGCTAAGCGAAGGTGACTCTGCAGAATTATCTATAGAATAAAAATGCACATGAATTTGACAGCACTCACGCTTGAGGCTTGATCGGGTTGTTTTACTGTATTATCTTAGTTTAATTATAGATTAAATTATTACAGGAGATATTTATGAAGCTGACGACATTTATATTGGCCGGGGGCTTGGCAGTAACTGCTTCCGTAGCTTCCGCCGCGACGCTTTCTGACATGACGCTGACGCCTAGCAGCATTAGCGGCAGCACGACGTTCTTTGATAATAACAACGACTTCAATGAATCGTTTGCCTACGGCAGTGGCATTGCTGCTGGTTCTGTCATCGACAGCTTCCGCCTGACACTTAACGTCAGCGGTGCCAGAAACGAGAGCGGATGGGGTGATACCGAAGATTGGGAGATCCGTGTTCAAGGCGGGATGCCTGGTTCCGGAACAGCCAATGCCGTAGACGACTATTTCGCCGCCATCTCCGGTGATGGATTTTTGTCGTTCGACATTGACGCATCCACCGACGGCGGTAGCGTCAATGCATTCGCACAATCCGTTAGCTCGGGAATTTTCACGGTCTGGCTGGCCGAGAATAGCGCTGCTTCTTTCGGTTTCGGCCCTAACAATCCGTCGATCACAATCTCAAGTGCTCGCCTCGAAGTTCTTGGAACCGCGCCTTCACCTGTCCCACTTCCGGCGTCTTCCTTGCTGCTGTTCGCGGGTCTTGGTGGGTTGGCGTTCATGCGCAAACGTAAAGCGGCCTGACTTAGCGATCATGATTCTTGAGAAGACACGGGCGGCTTCGGCTGCCCGTTTTACTTTCGAAGATGAGTGCTGTTGCAGAAACGGTCAACAAACCCTCGTTTTGACACACCCGCAAACCACCCCCAACTCAGGCTGTCAAAAACCCCTTTCAAAACCCAGTCAGTTGTTGAAGGTTTTTTTTGGGGCCCCTGATAGCGGCCGTTAGCGCACAACGCGGCATCGGTGTGTCTGGGCTCGGAGCCGACCTCGGATGCAGCGCAGCATTTCATGATATGATGCAGTGTCAACGTCGGGTTGTCGATGTGGGAGGGCATGGCGGATCGGAGGAACTGTCATGCAAACACCAAATTTACCTGCCATTCGCGCACTTCGCCCCGCTTGGAATAAGGGTCGCATCGTTGGTCAGAAACGACCGTTGAAACCCAAACATGTCTGGGCGATCCGTGTCAGGCTGGAACTGGCCGAGAACCATCGCGATCTGGCTCTTTTCAATATGGCAATCGACAGCAAGCTGCGCGGTTGTGACCTTGTCCGGATGAAAGTCGTCAATGTCATGGCGTCCGGACAGATCAAAGAACGGGCATCAGTGCTGCAAAGTAAAACCCAAAAACCGGTGCGGTTCGAGATTTCCGAAGGCACCCGCGCCTCGGTGGCGAAGTGGATCGAAGATCCGTTGATGGTCGGATCTGAATATCTTTGGCCCGCTCGTTTTGGCGCAGATTGCGGATGTCGGTGATGCCGGTTACTTCGGCAAACAGCTGGAACACCTTGCCCATCTGGGCGATGGTTTGGTCGCTGATCTTCTGCTGGGCCTTGAGCGCCGCGAACCGTTCCACCAGCGCCGACCATGCCGGATCGTAGGCGTTGACAGATGTGCTATCGACCGGAGGCGTGGCGATTGGGCGCTTGGTATCGGCCCGCCTGCGCGGCTCCGGCTGTAAAATGGCGTGATTGCGCGTCTCGCCGGTGATAATGCGTTCCAGACATGCCCGCGCATCCTCGCGCGACAGGCCATGAGCGGTCATATGTTCAAAGACATGATAGCTTTCGGCGGTGACGCTTGCACCGAGCCGACGCGCGAGCAGCGGGTCATTCGTGCGCAGGCTGATTTGCAAGATCGTGCCGCCAAGACGGGCAGGCAGACGCCTGCGCCAGACATAGCTCGCACCGCGGCGGTAAAGATTGGATTGTCGTCCCATGGTAGCCCCTCAAAGGAGGCGGACCGGAACCCGGCTTCGGGTGTTCGGGATGTGATACGTATCACACCCACACAAAAATCACCCCTGAAAGAGTGATTTTACCAATACCATCAAATCGTTGGATGATTTTGGCTCCGGCGGCGGTAGGGGCCGGAGCCTTTGGCGCGTATCTTGTCGAAATATAACAGTTAATTTCGGTCGGAAACTGGGCTTGGTTTGGTCTTGTGTATCACCCACAGAGCATAACGGGACCGACCAGCCGGGCGCAAGGAAAGATTGCCGCACATGGCGTCGAGCGACGTGATCGGCCCTTTGTGTCCGATGCCGCGCATTGCACGAATGTCCGTTATCATGAAAGTTTCCAAAAACCTCCAACAACCACATGGGTTTTGAACGGGGTTTTTGGCAGCGTAGATCGGCGTGGTTTTTGCCTGTGCCAAAAACGAGGGTTTTTGGAACTGGATTTTGGTCTGGCATTCGCCTATTCGTAGCTCTCACCTTCATCGCCTACAATCTGGGCTCCAAGCTGGGAAGCTAACGCACGCATCACTGATCTTTGGTGACTATGAAAAGTATCAAAGTCACGGGAAGCACGGGTCGTAATTCTCCCTTCAAACCACCTAAATGCTGGGAACCAAACTTGACTTCCAACGTCGTATAGCTCTGCAACGCCTTGCAATTGTGGGTTGGATATCTGTTCGCTCGTAGTGGAATTAGTAACAACGATGGAAACAGCATCCCCCAGCCGAACGTTTTCAGAATTATCTACTGCCTTCACCCATTCCTCTAAACTGATAGGCTGATCATTCGTTCGTCTGATATGGATTTCGTAAGCCATTGTTACCCCAGTTGTGGTTCTTTCAGACAGATTAACGTATTCAACTCACGAGTTCTTGCAAGGTATAATCGAGCTTGAAGTGGACCTTCGCCGCCCCACGGCAGACCGTTCAAAAACCACCGTTTGTTGAACGGTTCGCTGAAACCGACATTGGCGCACTTGCGGCGAATGTCAGAAAAGTCCGCACAGCAGACCCTCAAAGGCTTCCCACAAACGGTCCAGACTGTGTGAAAACTATCGAGTGCTTCTCAAAACGCTCAAAAAGGCCAGATTTATGGCCCCTCTCATCGACTTAGGTGTTTAGTCCCGGCATCTGGTGGATCGGATTTAAGATGAATCTTTCTGGCTCGGATGTCCAGATTTTGCAGATGTATTCGTAAGGTGTGAGGCCACCGAGGGTCTTGAGTCTGCGCGCGAAGTTGTAGGCTGCCATGAAGTCCGCCAAATGGGTGCGCAGTTGGTCGTGGTCATCGTAGTGGAAACGCTTGACCGTCGCGTCTTTGATCGTGCGGTTCATGCGCTCCACCTGACCGTTGGTCCACGGATGGTTTGGCTTGGTAAGGCGATGTTCGATACCGTTGGCCTCACAGATCATGTCGAAGCGCATTGGCCTTGAATATGCGGTGTTGCGATTGCGCGGTTGCTCAGCGAACTGGATGCCGTTGTCGGTCAAAATGGTGTGGACGTGATAAGGCACGGCTTCGAGCATGAGCTGTAAGAACTCCCAGGCGGTCTTCCTGTCTGCCTTCTCGACGAGTTGGGTCACGGCAAACTTGCTTGTTCGGTCAATGCCCACAAAGAGATAAAGCTTGCCCTCCGCCGTCTGAACCTCGGCGATGTCTATGTGGAAGAAACCGATAGGATAGCGCTTGAACTTCTGACGCTTTGGCTTGTCACCCTCCACATCAGGCAGCCGAGAGATGCCATGACGCTGGAGGCAGCGATGCAGCGCCGAACGCGTCAGATGCGGGATCGTTGGTTGAAGAGCATAAAGACAATCGTCCAGCGGCAACAAGGTGTGCCGTCTGAATGCGACGATGGTGGCCTCCTCAGCTTCGGTCAAGACCGTTGACCGAGGCTCTTTCGGTCCAGTCTTAAGGTCTTCAACAGTCTGGCGTTTGCGCCACTTCGCTACAGTTTTGGGGTTGATGCCCAGCTCCTTGCTCAGCTCCGCGAGCGAAGCTTGCGATCGCTGTATTGCAGCTCTGACGGCGTGCGTGGTCGTGGCGCTCCCGTGACGAACTTGTCCCATAATGCTTCCTTCCATTCCTGAGAAAGGATCGCACCATCAAACCATGGGATCAAACAACCTACCTCAAAGCACATCGTACGGCCTCCAGCCTGCGGTTGAAAAGGGGGGGCGTGGACGCCTGATCGGCTTGACCAAGGGTGGCATGAATACAAAGTTGCATGCTGTTACAGACACCAGCGGTCGCCCGGTCCGCCTGTTCTTTACCGCAGGCCAAGTGAGCGATTACACTGGCGCTGCGGCCTTGATGAACGGCCTGCCAAAAGCCGAATGGCTTCTCGCTGATCGAGGGTATGATGCCGATTGGTTCCGTGAAACCCTTGTCGATAAAGGCACAAAGCCCTGCATCCCAGGACGCAAGTCGCGCAAGAAGACCGTCAAGTATGACAAGCGCCGATACAAACGCCGCAACCGCATCGAAAGGATGTTCGGCAGGCTCAAAGACTGGCGACGTGTCTCAACCCGGTATGACCGATGCCCAAAGGTCTTCCTGTCAGCAATCGCTCTCGCCGCAACAGTAATATTCTGGTTATGAGATGCCGTAACGGGGCCTGCGTCGCGCACTGCCTGTTACCGCTTGCAAGATCAGGGTCAATTTGTCGACCATCCCGTATTTGATCCATATGGAGGGCTGAGAGATGAGACTGTTTGTTGGCTTAGATGTGTCGTTGACAAAGACTGCGATTTGCGTGGTCAGCGAGCATGGTAAGATCATGAAAGAGGCGCAGGTCGCCAGTGAACCTGAAGAATTGGTGCGTTGGGCCCGAGAACAGGAGGGCACTATTGCCGCCATCGGCCTCGAGGCTGGCCCCTTGTCGCAGTGGTTGCATCGCGGAATGAGCGCAGCGGGGCTGGATGTCGTCCTGATGGAAACGCGCCAGGTGAAGGGCGCCCTGAAGGCGATGCCAATCAAGACGGACCGGCGGGATGCCGAGGGCATTGCGCGCCTGCTTCACCTTGGCTGGTTCCGGCCCGTTCACTGCAAATCCGTCTCGGCGCAAGAAGTTCGTGCCGTGCTCGGTGCCCGAAAGGCCATCCAGCAAGGTATGATCGCCCTAGAAATGTCTATGCGTGGGCTGTTGCGGAACTTTGGGTTGAAAGTTGGTGCTATCTCTCGGGGCAGGTATGAACACCGAATCCGCGAATTGGCGGACGGTAATTCGATGCTGGAGGCCGCGACAGGCCCTATGCTTCTGGCACGGGCATCCTTGCGAAAGGAGCTGGCGGGATTGGAACGCCTTGTCCGTCAGATGGCTCAGGATGACCCAGTCTGTCGTCGACTTATGTCGATGCCTGGAGTGGGAGCTGTTGTCGCGCTAACCTACAGATCAGCCGTCGATGATCCCACCCGGTTCACATCTTCCAAGAATGTTGGCCCGTGGGTCGGCATGACACCATCACGCAACCAGTCGGGCGAACGCGATGTCTCAGGCGGCATCACCAAGGCAGGTGATGTCAACCTGCGTCGCGCGCTATGTCAGGCTGCGACCGTGATGTTGCACCGCGGGCGTTCGACCTGGCTGAGAACATGGGCAGCGCAAGTCGCCCGCCGCAGAGGTGGTAAGCGCGCCATGGTCGCGTTAGCCCGGCGCATCGGGGTGATCCTGCACCGGATGTGGGTTGATGACACAGACTTTCGATCAGACACTGCCGTGCCCCATGCGGTCTAAAAAATTGCTTTTCCTGCCGTCACGCGCCTGACTGCAGGCCTTCGAGGTCCCCTAGGGACGTGGTTCCGATGATGCCGTGCTCCGGACTGTTGCCGACCAACATCGAGCACGCCTATGAGATGGGCACATCGGAATTGCATTTGAACCAGCATCATGTTGGTAGCCATCGCGCTGACCACGGACCGAAGCATGCACCCGGGGTGATCTCAAAAGAAGGCTGTGGCGAAAGCAGAACGGCTCAGAAAACAACTGTCATCAAATCCGCAACTATGCGGCCGGATGCGTATGTCAAAAAGCACTTGACTGAGACGTCCCCGTTACCGAAGTCCTGACCCTAGGCAATAAAGCAGTTAAATCAGAATGTGGAAAGTTATCATACAGGCCAAATGCCCCATTACTCGAATCAAATCTTTGACTTGACATTATTCTACTCTCCAATTTTGAATTGCCTTAGAACACGAAACCCTAAATCATCATCGCGATATGTTTTTTCTGGGCGTGTGCGGGCGGCAAGACGTGCAAGATCCATGCCGCCTCTGAATGACCCCCCCTTGCTTACCTGTCTTTCACAACCAACTTGCGATTGCGCAAGATAGGCGCTGCCTGTCGGTAAGCCCAGGTGCTCGTCTGACCAACAAGATTGGGTCAATTCACTTACGTTCCCAGACATATGCCGCAAGCCCCAGACATTCGCCGCCTCAAGATCATCGACGGGCACAGGAATTCGGCGGTTCTCAAGTTCGGGCATCGGAATGCCGCGTAACTGTTCAGTCCCAGCACGCGAAAAATTCGCCTGCTTTGCAGTCAAATCATCACCCTGTGCGAACCGTGTTTCGGTTCCGGCTCGTGCGGCATATTCCCATTCCGCCTCTGTTGGCAAACGGTAAACTTCGGCACCGACCATGCTATTGAGCCATGCCACATAGTCCAACGCGTCAAGATAGGATACATTGATAACGGGGTGTTTCGGTCCTAACTGTTTCTTCCCGTTTAGCCCCAGAACCCAGTGGTTGGGAACATATGTGCAAGCCTTTGCTTCAATGCAAGCCATCCATTCAGCACTCGTTACCTCATTCCGACCCATTGCAAAGGGAGTGTCCATCGTAACCGAGAGGCGGGGGTGTTCAAAAGGAATGATGTTAATCTCATCAGGTCCACGCCGCCGCATTTTTGCATCTTTGCCATAGATATCAAACGGATTGCGGGATTCGCCGTCTTTGGCACCCATCATGAAAGAGCCGAGCGGCAGGGTAATCATTTCGGGGCAGAGATCGCATTCGCGAAACTGTTCCAACGGTATCACCGTTTGCCCATTTGTGAGTTTATAGTAAATTGTGTCGTCGGCCGCCTTAGCAACCACGGAAAGGAAAAAAGAAACCGCAAAGAACAAGCAAAGGACGATCACAATCCTACTTTGTTCAAGATATATACTCAATAGTTCTATCTTAGCCTTTGGCATCTGAAATCAAGTCACTATTATAGCAAATCTTAGGCACATTATCTGTAACGCTGGGGATATTGAGATCAAAATATTGAGCCATTCCACAACTTCATTCTCCTATTAGTAATCCGAACGAAGCTAGCAATCTTTTCGAAGTTGCACAACCTAGGTGTTTAGTCCCGGCATCTGGTGGATCGGATTTAAGATGAATCTTTCTGGCTCGGATGTCCAGATTTTGCAGATGTATTCGTAAGGTGTGAGGCCACCGAGGGTCTTGAGTCTGCGCGCGAAGTTGTAGGCTGCCATGAAGTCCGCCAAATGGGTGCGCAGTTGGTCGTGGTCATCGTAGTGGAAACGCTTGACCGTCGCGTCTTTGATCGTGCGGTTCATGCGCTCCACCTGACCGTTGGTCCACGGATGGTTTGGCTTGGTAAGGCGATGTTCGATACCGTTGGCCTCACAGATCATGTCGAAGCGCATTGGCCTTGAATATGCGGTGTTGCGATTGCGCGGTTGCTCAGCGAACTGGATGCCGTTGTCGGTCAAAATGGTGTGGACGTGATAAGGCACGGCTTCGAGCATGAGCTGTAAGAACTCCCAGGCGGTCTTCCTGTCTGCCTTCTCGACGAGTTGGGTCACGGCAAACTTGCTTGTTCGGTCAATGCCCACAAAGAGATAAAGCTTGCCCTCCGCCGTCTGAACCTCGGCGATGTCTATGTGGAAGAAACCGATAGGATAGCGCTTGAACTTCTGACGCTTTGGCTTGTCACCCTCCACATCAGGCAGCCGAGAGATGCCATGACGCTGGAGGCAGCGATGCAGCGCCGAACGCGTCAGATGCGGGATCGTTGGTTGAAGAGTATAAAGACAATCGTCCAGCGGCAACAAGGTGTGCCGTCTGAATGCGACGATGGTGGCCTCCTCAGCTTCGGTCAAGACCGTTGACCGAGGCTCTTTCGGTCCAGTCTTAAGGTCTTCAACAGTCTGGCGTTTGCGCCACTTCGCTACAGTTTTGGGGTTGATGCCCAGCTCCTTGCTCAGCTCCGCGAGCGAAGCTTGCGATCGCTGTATTGCAGCTCTGACGGCGTGCGTGGTCGTGGCGCTCCCGTGACGAACTTGTCCCATAATGCTTCCTTCCATTCCTGAGAAAGGATCGCACCATCAAACCATGGGATCAAACACCTAGGATCCAGACTCATCAATAGTCAGCCCATTGATCAATAACGAGCTTTCCTGAGCGCTGGCTGTTTGAGCCACGGCCTGCGATAGCGAGATAAAACAACATCCCAAAGCCAGTGAAAAGCCTGACCTCAAAAAAAAACGAAACAACTGTTTCGTAGGTCTTATCACAAAAAATCCACCATGTAGTGAGATCAACATTTATGCCATATTTGTAATCAGGCATCATTGGGTGTCAACCATGAAAACACTTGGTAATCTCCTCGTTTTAAAGGGCTTCGACAGATAGAACGACATGTTGTCAAACACATAGGCGGTGCTCCCCGTCAGTTTTGCCATCAAGCCCGCCCGCCCGCCGCCAAGGGAGTGCCGGTTAAGGTGATCGTTGCTTCCGGATTGGCCTGCTGCACTTGGTAATAGAACTCGGCAGCCAGTTCACCTGCGCGGACAAGTACCTTGAGCCGGTCGTCCAGCCGGTGAGCGCATCGCCCATCCGGTAGAACCGGATGACGTTCTTCGCAGGCTGGCGTTTTCGAGATAGGTCTGCATGGCTCAGAGCATGCGTAATTGGGCTACCCTCTGTTCTGAGGGAGCTATTGTCAAATCTGGTGTCCACGGATTTTTCATGCGGCGGCCTGATCCTGGTTTGATGGCTTGATGCCGTTTACGAAATCGACGCCTTGTATGACGTCGGCGAGATAGGCAAAGCCGCGCAGCTTGCGCCAGCTTTTCTCGGCGCTTTGACCGAGCTTGAACATCATATGCAACATGCCGTCTCTGCTGAGGCAGCCCTTGGTACGTTTTGTTCGGTGCCGGATTGTGGCGAAGGCGCTTTCGATCGGGTTCGATGTGCGGATGCTCTGCCAATGTTGGGCGGGGAAGTCATAAAAAGCCAACAGCTCGTCACGATCCCGCATCAGGCATTCGGTGGCCTTTGGGTATTTTGCGTCGAAAGTTTCAATGAATAAATCGAATGATGCATGCGCATCCTCACGGGTTTCCGCCTGCCAAATGTCATGTAGCATCTTTCGGGCCTTGGGCTGGGTCCGCTTGGGCAGGTAGTTCAGCACATTGGCGGACTTGTGAACCCAGCAGCGTTGCTGACGGGTGCATGGGTGGGTCTCCTCCAAGGCGACCCAGAAGCCCATTGCGCCGTCGCCGATGGCGAGTTTCGGGGTGGAAAGCCCACGACTTTTCAGGCCGAGAAGCACTTCGCGCCAGCTCTAGGTGCTTTCCCTTACGCCATCTTCAATGGCGAGGAAATGCTTCTCACCACGGGCGTTGACGCCGATTACAACGAGTACGCAGAGCCGATCATCTGTCCCGCGCAAACCGTTGCGCCGGAGGCGCACCTTTGGTGCGACAGATGCCGTCTGCCCAGATGTAGACCCATTCATCGCGGCTCAGATCGGCTTTACGCCAGTCATTGTATTCCTCTGCCCATTGCCCCTTCAGGCGGGAGATCGTCTTCGCGGAAAAGCCGGTAGCCTCAGGGCCAAGGAGTACTTTGAGCGCGGCGTCCATTTCGCCCGAAGAAATCCCCTTCAAGTACAACCAGGGCAACGCCGCCTCGATGGACCTGGCTTTGCGCACGTAGGGCGGAACAAGTGCAGAGCGGAACGTGACCGGTTTGCCGTCCTTGGCCCGGACCTTTGGCACTTTGACGGTCACGGGACCGATCCCGGTTTGTACGGCCCGTTCCGGATGATACCCACTGCCGACCACGGCGGCGCGTCCGTCCGCTGTGCGTCGTTCGGAAAACTCGGCGAGAAAGGCGTCACGTTCGGCTTCAATAGCAGCCTGCAGCAATTCCCGAGCGCCTTTGCGCAAGAGATCTGTCAGCGGGTCAGTGATCGTATCTCGACCGGTGAAATTGATGATGGTAGTGTCGTCCATGGTGGTGCGTCCTCGAATGGTTGGCTGGATGTGTTGCAACACCAATCCAACCAGATGCACCGCCGTCATTCAAATCACCCGGACACCAGATTCACTCATAGGGTAATCGCCCCCTTTTTAACGGGGTGCATCTGTAGAACTTACGCGGCCATTTTCAGTTTCATAGCGGGTGTGATGCCGCCGATGCCCATGTTCGGGCGGTCGTTGTTATATGTCCAGAGCCATTGTGTGGCCTGATCCTGAGCCTCCTCGATGCTTTCGATGATGTATTGATCCAGCCATTCATGCCGAACCGTCCGGTTGTAGCGCTCGACATAGGCGTTCTGCTGGGGCTGTCCGGGTTGGATGTGCTGGATCGTAACACTATGTTTCTCAGCCCATTTTCTCAGTGTTTCGCTGATATATTCCGGCCCATTGTCGACCCTGATCGTGCCCGGTTTTCCGCGCCATTCGATAATGCGATCAAGGCTGCGGATGACCCGTTCGGCAGGGAGCGAGAAATCAACCTCGATCCCCAGCCCTTCGCGGTTGAAGTCGTCCAACACATTCAAAAGCCGAAAAGCCCTGCCGTCGCCGAGGCGATCCGCCATGAAGTCCATGGACCAGGTCACATTCGGTCTGTTCGGGACCGCCAGAACGTCAGGCTTCTCCCGTTTCAGCCGCTTGCGCGGCTTGATGCGCAGGTTCAGTTCCAGCTCACAGTAGATCCGGTAGACCCGCTTGTGGTTCCACGGATGCCCCTTCACGTTGCGCAAATGCAGGAAACACAGGCCAAATCCCCAAGTCTTGCGCGCATCCGTCAGCCCTGTCAGCAGATCGGCGATCACCTCGTTCTCGTCTTTCAGCTTCGGGCTGTAACGATAGCAGGTCTCGCTGACCTCGAAGGCCCGGCACGCCAGCGCGATGCTGACGCCCCGTCGCTCTACCGCCGTTTCGGCCATCTCGCGGCGCTGAGATGGCCCCGTTACTTTTTTCCGAGGGCTTCCTTCAATAAGTCCGCCTGCATGCTCAGATCTGCATACATCCGCTTCAGCCTGCGGTTCTCTTCCTCCATGGCTTTCATCTGGCTGACCATGGATGCATCCATGCCACCATACTTCGCACGCCATTTGTAAAACGACGCATTGCTCATGCCATGTTCACGGCAAAGCTCGGCCACCGGCACACCACCTTCGGCTTGGCGCAGGATCGCAAGGATCTGGGGTTCGCTATATCTGGTCATTTTCATTCAAAATCTCCTCGTTCATCTTGCCGAGAAAATTCTACTTCCGCAGCCCCTTACTTTCGGGGGGGATTACCGGCAGACTCGCCAAAACCGGCACCTTATCCAGTTCAGCGCGGACTCACCCAGATCATGCGGTCAGCAGCTACGAAGGAAAATAAAATAGACAGCATGCAAGCATGGGCGGGGCAAAGTGCCGGAATGGCTCAAGCAAAATCAGCAACACAAATCACTCAGGACATTTGGCGATCCGCAAAATCTCTTTGAACTGTGATGGCTCAGTTTCAACACTTTAAGCAGTCTTGTTGCATTTGAATGAGTGCCAAAAACCGCCGTTTTTGGCACAGCCCTAAGGTCCGGTGTGCGGGACATTCACTCTAACGCAGCACCCGCGCGAACCGCCATTCTGCTTTCGACGCGCATGGCTTCCGTCTTAAGAAGTTATTGTTTCCATCAAAGTCGAGTGCTGCCTGCAAAGAACGCGGTGGAAAACTGTGTCGTCATCCAAGGCTCGTGCCAATACGATCGCTCCCTGTATGCCGGACACTGCTTCTTCAGCGAGCTGCCTTGCAAGATCAGGGGAAACATTCCCGACTTCGAGGCAATGAGACAGCGCTGAAATCCACCGCGCAAAGTATTTCCTCGTCGTAATGGCAAACGCAGCACCGGAGGCGTTCAGTCCCAGACAACCAACAAGGCATACCCGCCTGCCGGATCGGAAATAGGCTGTTACGTCATCGATCATGGACGAGATCGCCTCTGCGGGATCTTGGACCTGCTCCAATGGCAAGAAGATCTTTTCGGTGAACCAATGGTCGATGTCGGCAAGGACGGCCTCCATCATTTCTTCCTTCCCGCCTGGAAAGAAGTTGTAGAGGCTGCCTTTGCCGAGGCCGGTTGCCTTCGTCAGCGTGGCCAAGCTAGCGCCCTCGAAACCATACTCGCGAAAAGTCTCCGCCAACGCTGGCACCGCGCTGACGCGATCAGTGAGGACGCGTTTGGAACTCACAGGCCCAGATCGCTCAATGAGGCATGGCCATCCGGGCGCCGCCCAATAGGCCAGTGAAACAGACGCTCCGCCTCGGTGATCGGCATTTCGTTAATGCTGGCATGGCGGTTCGACATTAATCCGTTATCAGCAAAAAGCCAGTTTTCGTTTCCGTATGCACGAAACCACTGCCCGCTGTCATCACGATATTCGTAGGCATAGCGAACTGCAATACGGTTGCCGGTGAACGCCCACAGTTCCTTAATGAGACGGTATTCGTGCTCTTTATTCCACTTGCGCTCCAAAAATGCTTGAGCCTCTTGTCGGTTAGTTGCGAACTCGGCTCGGTTACGCCAGTGCGTATCGACAGTGTATGCGAGAGCGACCTTGGCCGCATTGCGCGTGTTCCAGCCATCTTCGGCTAAGCGAACCTTCTCGACCGCCGTTTCATAGCTGAAGGGGGGCATCGGGGGACGGGACATGTCATTTCCTTTTACAGTGTAAGTGATGCTGGCAAAAACCAGGTCGTGAGGACTTGCAAAAAGAGCGGTTAGGAATGTTCGAAGCTGCCAGCAATTTTTTCGCTGAAGGCCTAAATGTTTTACCGTTCAGTACAACTCTTTACCAATCGGTACAACTGGATTCCTTAGCTGTCAACCGGTACTTTCAGGCGTTTTCCGAATGACGATATTGTGGGGATCACCGACGGGCAGCTAAGGGCTCACTGCTGACATTGACCACGTTAGTCCTATCCTTCCAAAAACAAGCGTTTGCTGCGCCGTCCCAAGATACGTTATGCGGACGAAGCCGTCTTTGACGTCGTTCGCCCTTTAGGCTACATGGGAAAAACTTCAAGGAGCATAACATTGACCGAAACAGGCCGTATCTCGCCGCAAGAGGTTTCACCCGAGACCTACAAAGCTATCGCTGCCGTAGACCAGAATCTCTACGGGTCGTCTCTTGGCAAGCCCTTGATCGAATTAGTTAAGGTTCGCGTTTCGCAGATCTGGTCTTGCCACGGTTTAGTTCCGGTCTCTTTCGAGCAATGCTTGCTATGAAGGAGATTAAGAATGGCAACGAGATACACAGACGAGTTTCGGCGTGATGCAGTGCGCATTGCGGTTACAAGCGGCCTAACACGACCCCAAGTTGCATCAGATTTGGGCGTGGGTCTTTCGACTTTGAACAAGTGGGTTCAGAAGCATCAGCATGACGATCTGATGTCGGGTCCTCACGAGGACGTCGAAAAGGAGAATGCACGCCTTCGCAAGGAAGTCCGGCTGCTGCGCGAGGAGAGGGAAGTGTTAAAAAAGGCGGCAATCTTCTTTGCGGGCCAAAGCCGATGAGGTTTGCTTTCGTCGATGCCTGGAAAGAAGTTTGGCCTGTGAAATTTCTCTGCCGTATCATGCAGGTCACATCGCGGGGGTTTCGTGCATGGCGAAGCCGCCCAATGAGCCGCAGGCAGCGCGATGATATGGTGATCCTGGCCCATATCCGTGAACAACACCGTCTCAGCCTGCAAACCTATGGCCGCCCCCGTATGACCGAAGAGCTGCAGGAGTTGGGACTGCAGGTCGGGCACCGACGCGTAGGTCGTTTGATGCGTGAGAACGATATCAAGATCATCAGATCCCAGAAATACAAGGCTACGACTGACAGCAACCACACGTTCAACATTGCGCCCAATCTACTGGATCAGAATTTCTCTGCGGATGGTCCAAACCAAAAATGGGCGGGTGACATATCCTATATTTGGACGAGTGAAGGCTGGCTCTATCTGGCCGTCATCCTTGATCTGTATTCTCGGCGCGTCATTGGTTGGGCTGTCAGCAACCGGATGAAACGCGACTTGGCGATCCGAGCGCTGGATATGGCAGTGGCCCTACGGCAACCACCGAAGGGCTGTATTCATCATACGGATCGCGGATCGCAATACTGTTCACATGACTATCAGAAGCGTCTTTCGGAGCATGGCTTCAAAGTATCGATGAGCGGAAAAGGAAATTGCTACGATAATTCCATGGTGGAAACGTTCTTCAAATCCATCAAGGCAGAGCTGATCTGGCGGAACCGCTGGGAAACCAGACGCCAAGCCGAGGGGGCGATATTCCAATATATCAATGGGTTCTATAATCCACGGCGGCGGCATTCGTCGTTAGGTGGCAAAAGCCCCTTGGCCTTCGAACGAAAGGCTGCCTAAATGAGTTGAGAGGCCGGAACGTAAGCGTGACAAGACCAATCAACGGATGCGCTTTTTGCCTCGATATGCATAGCCAAGCAGCGATCAGGGCGGGTGTATCAGAACGTAAGCTCATCCTGCTCAATGGCTGGGATGAAGCCGCGATCTGGTCGGAGCGAGAGCGGGCGGCACTCGGCTGGGCTGATGCCGTTACAAAGATCGGTGAAAGTCGTGCCGCTGATACGGCCTATGATCCTTTGGTTGATCTCTTCGACCAGAAAGAGATTGCAGATTTGACTATGCTGATTGGCCTGATGAACCTCTGGAACCGCCTCGCGATTGCCATGCGCTATCAGATTCGGCCTGAAGCTAGCTAGGAACGAAACGCTTAAGCGCGCGAAGGCTCGACGCGGTCATTCGTGCGCTTGTTCTACCGCTCCAAAGAGGAGGGTTTTTGGAGCCGGAATTGCGTGAGGGCAGGGATGAGACACTCCCCGCCCTCGGTTTTTCAGCTACCGGGTGTAGCCGCCGATCCCGCAAGGATACCTCCATCAACCGTGAGTTCTGCTCCGGTCATGTAGGCGGCATCATCAGAGGCCAACAGGACAGCAATCGCGGCGACTTCTTCCGGCTCTCCAAAACGCCGCATAGGCGTATCAGCAACCATCGCAGCCTCACGTTCCGCCCGATCAGGACCAGTGCCGAGCATTGGCTCCCACATCGGGGTCATGATCGCCGCTGGGTGGATTGAATTGCAGCGGATATTCAGACTCTGGCCCGCGCAATACAGCGCCACGCTTTTTGTATGATTTCGTATCGCGGCTTTGGATGACGCATAGGCCACGGCCATTGGTATCCCGACAAGCCCCGAGCGCGACGAAATATTGATGATAGAGCCAGCGCCCTTTTCGCGCATGGCGCGAATTGCATAGCGACAACCGAGAAATGTGCCGTCAAGGTTTACGGCGTGGACAGCGTGCCAGTCTGCAAGCTGTGCATTTTCAGGGTCGTGGGCGGGTGGTGGGCCGTCGAACGGACCTTCCAGACCTGTGACGCCCGCGTTATTCACAACCACATCAAGGGTTGGAAATTTTTCCGCGATAGCAGTCCAGTCTGCCTCTGAAGCAACGTCGAGGCGAGCGAAGGTCGCGCCGATTTCATCAGCGGTCGCTTGACCACCTTCAACATTGATATCGGTGACAATGACTTCTGCACCTTCATTCACGAATGCACGGGCAATGGCCGCGCCAATACCGCGTGCGGCACCGGTCACGAGGGCGGTTTTTCCAGTTAGTTTAGGCATAGGGTTTCCTTTGGGGAATTGAAGACGGATTTCGAGCGCCGTTCACCTGAAGCGGTGCGCTCGTCAAAGGCGGTTAGCCGGATTACCGGTGGCGCTTGTCCATCGTCATTCACTCCCAAATTGGTATCTACACTATATTTGTCGCTGATCGAACATTCAAGAAGGGCCGGAAGTTGCCATTCAAAAGAGTTCCAAAAACGACCGTTTGTTGAACGGTTCGCTAAAACCGACATTGGCGCACTTGCGGCGAAGGTCTGCAATCCTGAAGGTTTTTCGATGCGGGCCGCAGCATGACGTTGGCTGCCATGAGGTGGCGGCCCGCGTTGACAAACCTCGGAAGGAGGAAGCCGCGGGGGTCTGGGATCAGCCTATGGGGAAAGACCTCTGACGGTCGGGGCTGTGTCCGCAGCTGGCGTGAGGCTGGAAGGAGCCTGGACCCATTTTGCAACTGGGTCCAGGCGCATGGCCTGCGGATTTATCGACACTTGAAGGTTCGCAGGGCGTATCGGTCTACAGACCGGCGCGCTTTGCAAATGGCTTCCTGGCCGGAACTGCGGGGAGATCCGAGGTTTCATCAATGCGGTGATCGGGCGTTTCGTCATGCTGCCTGCTCCCTCGGTGGCGCGCGGGAACAGGGTTTCTGGCCGCGCCGGAAGATCTCAATGATGCGCATGGGGCCGCCGCAGCATGGGCAGGGTTCGCGCAGGGTGAGTGGCACGGTCTCGGTCTCCTGCTGCACGGCCTCGTGTTCAGGGCGCGGTGCCCCGAGCAGGGTGCGGATCTTCGCAATATTGGCCTTGCGGGTCGCGTTGGCCAGCAACCCATAGTGCCGGATGCGGTGGAAGCCATCGGGCAGGACATGGATCAGGAAGCGGCGTATGAACTCGGGGGTGGTCAACCGCATTACCTTTTGTCTGTCACCAGACTTGATGCGGTAATCGTTCCATCGGAAGGCGACCGTCTCTGCATCGGCGCTGACCAGACGGGTGTTGGAGATCGCCACCCTGTGGGTGTATCGGCTCAAATAGGCCAGCACCGCGTCAGGCCCGCCGAAGGGCGGTTTGGCATAGACGACCCATTCGGATTTGCGGAACGGCGCGAGCCAACGGGCAAAAGCATCGGCACCCGCCAGCCCGGTGAGATCGCCGAAGAAGGCCAACTCACCTGCGTGATGCAGAGCCATCAGTCCCTCCAGAAACAGGCGCCGGAACAGCCGGGAGAGCACCCGCACATGGAGAAAGAACCCCGGCCTGCAGGAGACCCACCGGGTACCGTCCGGCGACAGGCCACCGCCGGGAACGATCATGTGGACATGAGGGTGATGGGTCAGTGCTGAACCCCAAGTATGCAGCACACTGGTCATGCCAACCCGCGCGCCCAAGCGCTTCGGATCTGCGGCGATGGTTATCACCGTTTCGGCCGACGCCCTCAACAGCAAGCCATAGACCGCCTTCTTGTTCCAGTAGGCGATCTGCGCGATCTCGGTTGGCAGAGTGAAGACGACGTGGAAGTATTCGACCGGCAGCAGATCCTCGGCCCGTGCGGCCATCCAGTCCCGCGCCGCCGGACCCTGGCATTTGGGGCAGTGTCGGTTCTTGCAGGAATTGTAGGCGATATGGTGGTGGCCGCATTTGGCGCAGCCAGCCACATGCCCGCCGAGCGCCTCGGTCCGGCAGGCTTCAATCGCCGACATCACCTTGAGCTGGCTGAGGCTGATATGCCCGGCATTGGCCTGTCGCCACGCAGGGCCATGGGCACGGAAGATGTCAGCGATTTCCAGCTTTGGCCGGTTCACCGGCCACGATCACTACTCCAACCCTCGTCGAAGGGTTTCATCCTGCAATAGTTTCATATGCTCAAAGGGGCTCACGGTGCTTTGGATCGTCTTTGTCGCCACATGGGTGTAGCGCGCCGTGGTGGTCAGCTTGGCATGCCCGAGCAACACCTGGATCACCCGCACGTCCGTGTTCGCCTCCAGCAGATGCGTGGCGAAGCTGTGTCGCAATGTGTGCAGGGTCGCCAGTTTATTAATCCCTGCCATGTGTTTGGCTGAGGTGAAGGCCCGATTCAACTGGCGTGGCGAGAGCGGACTGATCTTCGGTTTGCCCGGAAATAGCCACCCCTCAGGGCGGGACTCGCGCCAATACTCCCGCAGCAGGTCCAGCAGGCTGGGCGACAGCATGGCCTTGCGATCGCGCCCGCCCTTGCCGTCATCGACATGGATCAGCATCCGATCGCTATCGATATCCTTGACCTTGAGGTTGCAGACCTCGGCGGCCCGTAATCCTGCACCATAGCTGATCCCAAGCGCTGCGCGATACTTGAGCCCCGGGCCAGGCACAGCGGCCATCAGGTCAGCCACCTCCTCGACGCTCAGGACAATTGGCAGTTTCCGGGGTTTGCGGTGGAACTGCATGAACCGCTTCATCTCTTCGCGACCGCAGGTGAAGCCGAAGAAGAACCGGAGCGAGATGATCCTGACGTTGTAGGTGCTTGCAGATACTCCGTCGTTGGTCATCTGTAACTGATACGCGCGCAGGTCTTTAGGGGTGGCTGTGTCAGGTGGCCGTCCGAGAAAGGCGGCAAAGTGCTTCACGTTCCGGATGTGGGCCTTCTGGGCCTTCTCGCCGAGGCCACGAATTTGCATGTCCTCAATCATGCGCTGACGCAGCGCGGTGGTCTTTTCCTCCTTCATGGGAACCTCCTGTCTGACGGTGGGAAAGACCCAGATCGTCAGCCCAGAAAGGCCAATCACAAAGTAAAATGCTGAAATGATCCTGAACGCCGCGACTGGGCGCCAATGCCGCGGAGCGGCTTAGTCCATCCGCCCCCTTGGCTGCGAGCAGGCCGAAGTTGCTTCGGCGCGAATCTGTGTCCATTTCAGCAAACCTCTCAGTGCGATTACGGCTGCACCACGCCAGAGCGGTGCCGGAGTTGTGGTCAGATCACCAGCGGCAGTTTTTCAACCACCATTCGCAGGATAGTTGGCGGCGTTGGTTTACTATAGTTACGCTCATGCGTGTCTTTGCCTTCGTGACCAATGAGGTCCCTAACCATCTTATCACTTACGCCGGGCAAATGTTCCAGTGCGCCTTGGACGTAGTGGCGCAAGCTATGAAACGACAGGCCCGAACCTTCTTCTCCAACGGTTTTGTCGACGATCTGACGCATCCGCCGACCAAGCTTGCGGCCATGTTTGCCGGTGGCACCTTCGTCGTCCAATATCTGGTTCAGAAGGTCTGTAAGACAAGGCTTTCGTCTTCCCGGATGCGGGTGAACCCGACCGCACGGATGTCGGATATGGCACCGTCCTTGTCCAGCCACTCTCTCACGGATGCAAGCATGCGTTGCAGGGGGTGGACCAGCAAATACTTTTTCCATTTTGGAGGTTCCCTTGCGGATTGTTGACAATACCTCAACCCTTCTCGGGTTTGACTTAAAACGGGAACTTGTAGGCACAACAAAGCTACGCGCAGCTGCTGCCCATTTTTCGATTTATGCGTTTGACGCTGCGTTGTTGCAGAACTCTGACCGATGGGGATTCACATCGTGAATCCTTCGTGGCCGGAGTTTTGCAACAACGCCGTTTTGCAGCAGGATAGCGGTTATTCCGTTTTTTGAAGGAAGGGAGAGTAAGGTTTTTTGAAGGAAGGGAGAGTAAGGTTTTTTGATTTTTTGGGTTTTTGAAAGCAAGAGAAAATGCGGATTTTTCTAATTGTTCAGTTTTGGAATTTTCAAAGGTATTATTTTGCACCGCTTTCAGGTCATAGTTTTTGATACTCTTTTTCAACCCACTGTTTATCCACACAAAAGACGCACTCCGATCCTTTTAGCACCGCCCTAAAGACCCTTTATGCCCTATATTGATGGCCAGACGGCTGGATTAATTCCCGGCCCCAAACACATCAATTTAAACCGTCCGGGCCTGTGCCGGAACGGGCAGGAGACCTCGGCCGATGGCACGGGACCGGACAAGATATGCATACGACAAGGGCGTGCCAGCAGCGCGGCCTGTCGGTATGTTGTCCGGCCTCGCGCCGTCTCGTCCAGATCCACCGACTACGACACAGCTGCGTATCCTGGCCTGCCTTCAAACCGTGGCCATTCTTCTGGAAAGCAATGATGCCTACCTGCCTATATTCTTGCGCCTGGAACGAGAGCTGGAGGCAGAGGCCGCGAAGCAAGAAATCATTGCACGCGCACGGACGTATCTTCCAAATCAAGTTTAAGCCGCTGTTTCGAAGTGCAAACAACAGGCCGGTTTCGACAAGTCATTTCAGATGATCAGGCACAGTAAGCATTACCTCCTGCGCGACCTGCAGGCGATCAGAGAGGCTCATGCCATCACCATAGGTCTCACGGCCGCGACGCCCTTTTAGCGAATGTCCCATCAGCTCGCCGCGGTCATCCGTTTGATAGCCCGCACGCTTCATGCGGCTTTCCCAGCTGTGGCGCGTGCCGCCAATTGTAACCCCTTGTGGCAATAATTCATGCTTGCGCATATATTTGTTAACGGCAGCACTGTAACTGCTCCCGTTTCTGTATCGTGGAAAACCCTCCGGGTGTCGTTTGGCCGCCGCCAGAGCAACCCCGACCAGTGGGATCTCCCGATGTGACGAGAGGTTTTTGACTTCGCGCCGCTCGTCAGGATCTTCCGAGGCTTCATGCGCAATCAAGAGATGCGGGATCGGATCGTCCAGTCGGATCGCCGAGGCGGGCAGGTTATAGATCTCGTTCTGACGGCAGCCCGTTTCGACAGAAATCAACAGAATGTCTCGCGCTTCATCATTCAGGCCATCCAGAGCGCCTGGCGCAAACCACTTGTCTGTGATCCAGGCGACGGGCACTTCGCGTTTCTGCGACGGTTGCGCGTGCCGGTCTTTGATCGAGACACCGGCATAGGGGCGCGGCGGATCCTCATGGTCGAGATCATCATAAAACCTCGACAGCATGCCGGACATATAGTTGAAGTCCTTGTTCGCGGTGTCCGCTGATTGCCCTTCCTTTGCAATACGGGCTTGCCACCATTTCTTATGCTTGCGGGCCTCGGCTGAACCGACGGATGCGACCGCGATGTCTCCGCCAATGGCGGAAATCAAATTATTGACAGCGCGTTGACGAGGTGACCGCCACAAACGCATCTGTTCTTTGTTCTTGTAGCGATTGTCATGTTCGGCAAGCGTTTCAACATGCTCTATCAAACCGGAAAGCAAAAGCCGCGGTTCTTCAACCGTGCCCAGAACAGCAGAGGCGACTACCTCATCCGGTGTCCCATCCGCGCGCTGCGCCGACTCGACACGCTCCAGAATCTCCTCCAAAGGGGCGGTTTCGAGTTTGTCGACCGAAAGAAACTGAAACCCGCGCATCGCTGCCAGTTGCTGCGCGGCACGAAACCTCTCAGCCGCATCCCCGTTGCGCCCGGCAAGGCGGGCTTCCCAGCCCTCGATATAGGCATTCCAGACACCGGCTGACTTTTGCATGGCAACACTATAGGAGTCGGTCTTGAGGCTCTCCCAAATCTCGGAACGAGGCTCAACAACCGCATACCGTTTGGGAACGCGCCGCTTTAAATACCAGGTCTTTCCGCGCAGGATTGGTTTCGACATGCCCAGTCCCCCAAAACATTTCGCCATGTGTAGCAAAATGTGGTGCAGAAAGGGTAGCAAAACAAGAGGCGGTCAATTCCCTTTGCGGGTCTGCAAGGCATAATGTGTTGTTTTTAATGGGAAATAAAAAAATAACGAGTCGAATTTAGTGGCGGAGAGACAGGGATTCGAACCCTGGGAACCCGTGAAGGCTCAACGGTTTTCGAGACCGCCCCGTTCGACCACTCCGGCACCTCTCCGCGGCGGGGATCGTCGGGCGGGATTTAGCTTGCCATGCGATGGGTTGCAAGCCTGTTTCTATGTGTAAACTCGATCGGATGTGATTTTTCTTGGATGGGTGGGCTTGCGATCTAAGTTTTGGGTTTTACTGCGTTCGGGCAAGGCCACTGAAAGATGGCGGCGCATGTGTTCGATTGGGGGAGCACCGAGGTTTTGTAATCCGGAGGCCTGATGACGCCTATTGTTGGTTGCTGTTTGCTGGACGGGTTGGCAATGAATTGCGGAGGCGCTAGGTATAAAGTCTCCTAACTTTGCGGACATAAACCATGCGTAGCGCTTCCCATTTTCTTTGTTGTGTCGCGGTGGCGTGCTGCTTTGGTGTGGCCCCCGTAGGGCAGGGCATGGCAGGCCCCTTACATCCGGTGCAGCAGACTGCCGACTCGATGACCGATCTGATGGATGTGTTGCAGATCGATGCAGTGCTGGATGTGATGCGGCTTGAAGGTTTGCGCTATGGTAGCGAGATGGAGGCAGACCTTTTTCCGGGGAAGGGCGGGGCGGCTTGGCAGCAGGGCGTCGCGCTGATCTATGATTTGCCGACAATGCGGACACGGTTCGAGATTGCCTTTGCGGCGCAGTTCGCGACGGGCGAAGAAGATATTCCGGCCATCATCGCCTTCTTTGGCACCGATCTGGGGCAGCGCATCCTGACGTTGGAGGTGGACGCCAGAACGTCGCTGATGGATGAGGCGGTGGAAGATGCGGCTGCGGCGCAGGTTGACGAGATGATGGCAGAGGCCGCGCCGCGGTTTGGCGTCTTGCAACAGTTCGCGGATGTTAACGAGCTGATCGACATGAATGTATCAGGTGCAATGAACTCCAACCTTGCCTTCTTTATGGGGATGGCCGAGGTGGGCGGCTTTGCGCGGGATATGAGCCAGCAAGAGATGCTGATGGATGTCTGGTCACAAGAACCCGACATCCGGGCCCAGACCGAAAGCTGGATTTACCCTTATCTCGTGCTCGCCTATGGCGCGCTCTCGGAGGCGGATATGGCGAAATACCTTGCCTTTTCGCAAAGCCCTGCGGGGCGGAAGCTCAATCTGGCATTGTTCGGGGCGTTCGATCAGGTTTTCGCGTCTATTTCGCATGATTTGGGGCGGGCGGCAGCCAGTCGGATGATTGGCGAGGATATTTAGGGTTTGGCGCGATAATGCCGCCTGAGGCACCTTGAGAAGGCTTGACTTTGGATGAGGCATTCGGGATAAGCGCACATCGGGGGCAAATGGCGACATTTGGCCCGGTTTATTATTGTCACGCCCGTTCAGGGCGCGCCGTCCGAAGGTAACTATGAACGCCGGATCTAGCCGGGGCCGCAGGACGCGAAGAAATGTAAAGGAAAGACCCATGTTCGCGGTCCTCAAGACAGGCGGCAAGCAATATAAAGTTCAGGCGGGGGATATCCTTCGTGTGGAAAAGCTTGACTGCGTTGCTGGTGATACAATCCAGTTCAATGAAATTCTGATGGTTGGTGGCGAAAAGCTGACTGTTGGCGCACCGCTGGTAGCGGGTGCTGGCGTTCAGGCCGAAGTGATCGAACAGATCAAAGGCCCCAAGGTCATCCACTATGTAAAGCGTCGCCGTAAGCACTCTAGCCAGCGGACCAAAGGCCATCGCCAGCACCTGACTTTGCTGCGCGTGACCGAAGTTCTGGCAACCGGCGCTGACAAGTCGGACGTTAAGGCAGCAACCGGCACAGCCGATGCACGCCGCGCAGCCCATAATGCTGATGCCGCTCCGGCAGCTAAGGCCCCTGCAAAGGCGAAAGCTGCTGCAAAGCCAAAAACAGCGAAACCAAAAGCGGCGAAAGCTGCTTCAAGCGAGGAGTAATCCCCCATGGCACATAAAAAAGCTGGTGGTTCATCCCGTAACGGCCGCGACTCAGCTGGTCGCCGCTTGGGCGTGAAACTGTTTGGTGGCCAAGTGGCTATTCCGGGCAATATCATCATCCGTCAACGTGGAACCAAGATGTTCCCGGGTGAGGGTGTTGGCATGGGCGTGGATCACACGATCTTTGCCAAGGTCGAGGGTCACGTCACCTTCAAGAAAGGCCTCAAGGGCCGCACCTTTGTTTCTGTGCTTCCAGCTGCGGAAGCAGCCGAGTAAGCCAACCGTTACAAAGACATGTAACAAGGGGATCGGCTGCAAGGCCGGTCCCCTTCGCATTTCTGGAGGGGGATGCGAAGCTGTATGGTCCGTGCCTTTCATTTTGGCGCGGGTTCCCTAAACAAGTCGGGGAAACGACCCCGATGTGCTTTCGGAGGAGGGCGCGATGATCTTGCAAACTATTGAAGTCAGGGACGAGATTGCGGCAGCGCGGTTCGTTCTGCGGCCAGCCCGTGTGTCGGATGCGGGGCTTTTGGCCCTTCATGCCGGTGATATGCGGGTTGCGGCGAACACCAGCTCTATTGCGCATCCGTTGCCGCCCGGCGCGACCGAGGCGTTTATCGCCCGCGCCATGACCTCTGACACCACTGAGCGTGTTTGGGTTATGGATGGCACGATCCAGGGCTTGCCCGAGGTATTTGGCGTGATTTCGCTAAAGCAGATGGACCGGGACCAATCCGAAATCGGCTATTGGGTCGCTCCGGCGTTTTGGAACACCGGCTACGCCTCTGAGGCGGTTCAGGCGCTGATGAATACCAACCCGTTGGGCAATAAGGCGGTCTTTGCGCAGGTCTTTCAGGATAACCCCGGGTCGGCGCGGGTGCTGACCAATTGCGGTTTTGATTATCTTGGCGATGCTGAAAGCTTTAGCGTGGCGCGCAATGCGCGGGTACAGACTTGGACTTATCTGCGCAAGATGGGTTGAGGGCATCGCTGTGACTTGAGATATGCGGCGGGTTCCTGTATCGGCTTGGTTTGAACCAATCCAGAAGGCCCGCCCCATGAAATTCCTTGATCTGTGCAAAGTCTACATCCGCTCCGGTGGCGGCGGATCGGGGTGTGTTTCGTTCCGGCGCGAGAAGTTTATCGAATTCGGCGGGCCGGATGGCGGCGACGGCGGCAATGGCGGCTCTGTCTGGGTGGAGGCCGTGGATGGGCTGAACACGCTGATCGACTTCCGCTATCAGCAGCACTTCTTTGCCAAGTCGGGCCAGCCCGGCATGGGCAGCCAACGCACTGGCAAAACCGGTCAGGATATCGTGCTGAAGGTTCCCGTTGGCACCGAGATTCTGGATGAGGATGAGGAAACCGTTCTCGCCGACCTAACCGACGTGGGCCAGCGTGTGCAGCTTGCCAAAGGTGGCAATGGCGGCTGGGGGAATTTGCAGTTCAAATCCTCGACCAACCGCGCACCAAGCAAGGCCAACCCCGGCCAAGAAGGGGTGGAGCGCACGATTTGGCTGCGCTTGAAACTGATCGCGGATTCCGGTCTTGTCGGCTTGCCGAATGCTGGGAAATCCACGTTTCTGTCAAGCGTCTCCAATGCGCGGCCAAAGATTGCTGATTATCCTTTCACCACGCTGGTGCCCAATCTGGGTGTTGTCGGCATCGACGGGCATGAATTTGTGATGGCCGATATTCCGGGCCTGATCGAGGGGGCATCTGAAGGCCGTGGCCTTGGTGTGCAATTCCTGGCGCATGTGGAACGCTGTTCGGTCTTGTTGCATCTGGTCGATGGCACCTCGGAAAATGTGGCCGAAGATTACCAAACCATCGTGACCGAGCTGGAAGCCTATGCCGAGGAGCTGGGCGACAAGCCCCGCATCACCGCCCTGACCAAGATCGACGCCTTGGACGAAGAAACCCAAGCCGAGCGGCTGGCGGAATTGCGGGCTGTTGCAGGCGATGTCTTTGCAATCTCGGGGGTGTCTAATGAGGGCCTTACCGAAGTTTTGCGCAGTATTTACGCCCAGATTGTTGCGGGGCGTGTTGTCGAAACGGATGACGCACCTTGGCAGCCATAATAGCACCCGAAATCGGGCAGGCGAAGCGTCTGGTTATCAAGATCGGGTCTGCGCTGTTGGTGGACCGGGCCAAGGGGCTTCGGCGCGATTGGCTGGCGGGGCTGGCGCTGGATGTCGCGGCGGCCAAGGCGGGGGGGGCGGATGTTATTCTGGTCTCCTCGGGGTCGATTGCCTTGGGGCGTACGGTTCTGGGCCTGCCCTTTGCCGAACTGGCGTTGGAGCAATCACAGGCAGCGGCAGCCGTCGGGCAGATCCGGCTGGCGCGCGCCTATGAAGAGGTTCTGGCCCCGCACGGGATCACCACGGGGCAGGTCTTGGTCACGCTGGAAGATACCGAGGATCGCCGCCGCTATTTGAACAGCCGCGCTACGTTGGAAACCCTTTTGGGCTTGGGCGTGGTGCCGATTGTGAACGAAAACGATACGGTCGCCACCGATGAAATCCGCTTTGGCGATAATGACCGGTTGGCCGCGCAGATTGCGGTGACGGTGGGCGCGGATCAGTTGATCTTGCTGTCGGATGTTGACGGATTTTATTCGGCCAACCCCAAAGAGGACCCTTCCGCCATCCGCTTTGACGTCATCGACCATATTACTCCTGCGATTGAAGCGATGGCGGGCGATCCTATTTCCGGCCTGTCAAAAGGCGGGATGAAAACCAAACTGCTGGCTGCCAAAACGGCGATTGCGGGTGGTTGCGCGATGGCGATCATGGAAGGCTCTGCCATTCGGCCCTTGCAGGCGTTGATGGAAGGGGCGGCGCGGACTTGGTTTGTGCCGCAAGCCAACCCGCAGCAAGCGCGCAAACGCTGGATAAATGCAATGAAACCGCGCGGCGATGTGCATATTGATGCGGGGGCGGTGGCCGCGCTGATGGCGGGAAAATCACTGCTGCCTGCGGGGGTGACAATGGTCACGGGCACCTTCGGGCGCGGGGATCCGGTTGCAATTCTGGCCCCCGACGGTGCTGCCATGGGCAAGGGGTTGATGCGCTACACGGCGGCAGAGTCGCGGGCGATTGCGGGCCATAAATCGGGAGAGATCGAAGCGATCCTAGGCTCCGTTGGCCGGGCCGCTTTGATCCACCGCGATGATATGGTTATCTGAAACGCAAGCCGGGCTAGCGTTTCAGCCCGATGTTCAAACTTGCCAGCACCCATTGTGTCACCTCTGACAGCATTGCCTGATTGGCGGTGTTGAACCCCTCAACAAGGGCGAGCGTCTCGGTTGAGGCGACATTCGCGCTGCTGGTGAAGCTGCGCGATGACAGGACACGGGCGTCATCCTCGCGCACCAGTCGGGCGGTCAGGCGCAGGCGGATCGTGGCGGCCTTGCCATCTGCGGTGGTTTCGGCCTGAAAATCCGTCAGCTCCGACAGCAGCGCGTAATCCCCCGATGCGCCCAGCGGCCGACGCCCGACAAAGCGGAAGGCGTTGCTATCTTCAAGGCTGCGGACCATCAGGGTTTGCAGCATCGTCGGGGTTTCCTCGGTCCATTTGGCCTCGGGCAGATAGGCGGCTTGCAGCGGATGCGGACGGATCAAAATGCGGTCGGTTGCCAAGGCGCCGGGGGCGGTTGGCAGCTCCACCACAACTTGGCGTGCGGATGTGCTGCGGGCTTGGGGCGGGCTGGCGGGGGCGTTCAGGTCATAGGCGTCAAGCGGCGTGGCCGCCCCGCTGAGCACCGAAATGGCAGAGCATCCCGGCAGCAAGGCCACGGTGCAAAGAGCAAGCAGGAGGGGGCGCAGGGTCATGGGCGGGCCTCTTTCAGATTAGCGTTTGTAAACAGGGGTATCGCCCCCAAGGAAGAAGCGCGTAGGGTCACGCTGGATTTGTCTGGTCAGCCGGTCGAGGTTGCTGATCAGTTCGCGGGTTTCGCGTGCCAGCCGCGTGAACTGGGGCAGGGCGGTCGTCGTAAAATCACGGATTGGCGTGTCTGAGGAGGCAACCAGCTTGGAGACCCTCTCAAAGGTTTCGCGCGCGGCATTAGAGGCGGCTGTCAGATCTGATGTGACCTGCGGGATCGCATCCGAGACCCCTGCAATCGCCTTATCAAGCCCGTCGATTGTGCGGCGCAAATCGGCGGTGATCGTGGCGATATCCTCATTGATAATACGGTCGGCACCGTCAAAGGTTTTCTCGGCGGCGACCAAGGTGCGTTCGCCAACCTCCAGCGCCGAATTGATCGCATCCAGCGTGGTATTGGCGCGGGTAAAGCTGTCGGTGACGGCGGTAAGCGAGACACTGGCATCATCCATCAGCCCGTCAACCTTGCCACTGGCCGAGGTGAGCGCGGTGCCGACATCGGTCATCACCTGATTGGCGGTCGCGGTTGCGGTGCGGATATCTGCCACCATTGCGGGCAGATCGGATTGGGCGGCGCGGGCAATCGGGGCAAGGGCGGCGCGGGCCTCGGCCACCAGCTCGGCGCCGTCCTTGGTCACCAGATCATCAAAGCTGATAGAGGCCTGATCCATCAATTCCAGCGTGGTGTTCAATTGCACGATCATCTCGTCGGTGGCTTTGATGGTGGCTTCTGCCTCAATCAGGCGGGTGGTTGCTATTTCGCCGGTACGCTTGAATTCGGCCATCATTGCGCGCGCATCCTCGCCCACGGTTGCAATCTGGGCGCGGGTTTCGGCCAAGCCGTCAGAAAGCTCTTTGGTGATACGGGTCAGATCCTCGGTGATATAGGTCTGCGCTGCGGCCATCGTTTTGGTGGTCTCATTCAACGTGTTTTCTGCTGTTGAAACGGTGGTCTTGGAACCCTCGGCCAGCTCGGCGATAGAGATCAGCGTGGTATCAGCGGTATCGAACAGCTTTTCGGCCTTGGACGTTAGCCCTTCGAGCATGACGTTGAAGTTTGAAATCTCGATCGCGAAGCCGGAAACCGCACTGGCCACGATCGAAAAATCATCCAGGGACTGGGCAAATTCATCCGAGGCCAGTTCAAGATTGGCAAGGATATTATCGACCCGCCCGACGTTCTCTTCGGTGATCAGGCCGCTGATATCGCGGACCAGACCCAAAACCTCAGAGACCAACTCGGGTGCATCTTCGGACAGGCTTTGCAGCAAGGAGCGGCCCGGTTCAATTTGCGGGACGTCCAGATCGGATGTATCGCGCAGCAGCGGCTCTGCAGGCTCCCCTGCGCTGATCCCGACATAGGAAACTCCGGTGACGCCCTGACTTTCGATGGTGGCAACCGAGCCGGTGCGCACGGGCGTATTTTGCGCCACCTCCAGCCGTGCGACAATGGTGCCGTCCCCGTCGGGCGACAGTTTTACATCCACCACCTGACCAACCGGCAGTCCCGCAAACCGCACATCCGACGCCCGCGCCAAGCCCGAGACAGAGGTGAACTTTACATCGTAATAGGCGAATTGGCGGTCAAGCTCTACCCGCGCGAACCAAAGGGCAAAAGCAAGCATGCCCACAAACCCAAGGATCGTGAACAAGCCGATCAAAACGTAATTTGCTCTGGTTTCCATGGTTTAGCGGTCTTTCTTTGCAGGTATGGCATCACTTGCCGCGCGGGCGCGGGGGCCGTGGAAATATTCATGCACCCATGGATGTTCTACATCCAGCATCTCTCGCATGGTGCCGGTCACCAGCACCTTCTTTTCGGCCAATACGGCAATACGGTCGCAGGTGGCGTGCAGTGTATCAAGGTCATGGGTCACAAGAAACACCGTCAACCCCATGGTCTGGGAAAGCTGGCGGATCAGGATATCAAATTCGGACGCGCCGATGGGGTCCAGCCCCGCCGTTGGTTCATCCAGAAACAAGATTTCCGGGTCAAGCGCCAGCGCGCGGGCAAGGCCTGCCCGTTTGCGCATCCCGCCCGACAGTTCGGACGGGAATTTATCGCCTGCATTGAAGGGCAGGCCGGAAAGTGCGATTTTAAGGTCGGCCATCTGGCGGCGCAAATCTGGGTCCAACCCTTTGACGGCGCGCATCGGCACCTCGACATTTTCGCGCACGTTGAGCGAGGAAAACAGCGCGCCATCCTGAAACATCACCCCCCAGCGACGCTCCAACGCTTGGCGGTCATCCTCGGAGGCGGTGCGGACATTGGTGCCCAGCACGTCAATCTCTCCGGCTTTGGGGATTTGCAGGCCCGCGATGGTGCGCAGCAAGACGGATTTGCCGGTCCCCGATCCGCCGACCACGCCCAGCACCTCACCTCGGTAGACATCCAGATCCAGATCGTCATGCACCACATGGCTGCCGAATTGGTTGCGCACCCCACGCACCCGGATCACGGTTTCTTTGGGCGTATCCGTCATACCCCCACCTGTGCGAAAAATACCGAAAACACCGCGTCGATCACGATCACGGCAAAAATAGCGGTCACAACGGAATCGGATGTTTTCTGCCCCAAGCTTTCCGCATTGCTGCCAACCTGCATCCCTGCATGGCAGCCCACAACCCCGATGATCAGTGCGAAGAACGGGGCTTTGATCATGCCCACGGCCAGATGCCAAATGCCGGTATTCTCAATCAGCCGGGTCTGGAACATCCCCGGTGAGATCCCCAGATCAATCCATGACATCAAGGCGCCCCCGATCAAGCCCGAAAGATTGGCAATCAACCCCAAGATCGGCAGCATGAACAGCAAGGCCAATATGCGCGGCACAAAAAGCGCTGTCGCCGGATCAATGCCCAGCGTGCGCATCGCGTCAATTTCCTCGCGCATTTTCATCGAACCGATTGCGGCGGTAAAGGCCGATGCCGTCCGGCCCGCGACGATAATCGCCGTCAACAAAATCCCCAACTCGCGCAACACCGACACCGCGATCAAGTCGACGACAAAGACCTCGGCCCCGAATTGGCGTAATTGGGTAGAGCCTTGGAACGCCAGCACAACCCCGATCAAGAAGGACATCAGCGCCACAATCGGCACAGCCTTAACGCCGACCTCTTGGCAATGATGGACGAGGGCGGTCATGCGAAATTCGCTTGGGTGGCGCAGGGTGCGTGCCAAGCGGTGCAGGAAAATGCCGAAATAGGCCAGCAGCTCGGTCGCGAAGCCGGCAGCCTTTGCAACGGCGCGGCCCACGTCCTCTATCCGGTCGACCAGTGTTTTTGGCTTCAGGCTTTGGCTGTCGGGTTTTGGCATCGCCTTGCGCACGGTGGCCAGAAGCGAGGCGGTATCATCATTGGTGCCGGTCAGGGTGAAAGGATGTGTGCTGGCCGTTTCGGCCGTCACAATCGCCCAAGCCGCACTTGTATCCAGCCGTGTCACGCCCGAAATATCCAGCGCAACCGGCCCCTGCGCCACGGCCTCTGTCAACGCGTGGTTGAGGGAGGTCAGACCCGCCAAGGAGAACGCGCCGCGCAAGGTGATATGCGTGGTGCCGTCCTGCCGGGCCGTCTCAATCTGATGTGTTGGCGAAATTTCGGTCACAAGGGGGCGTTACCTGATGTTTTCACTTTTGCTATCATACCCTTATTTTCGGGGCCATTCCCTTTGTCCCTATGATTGCCAGAGGTGGAAATAAAGTCTATCTCGGTGGCATAAATACATTGGGGGCGGGCATGAATACGCAAAATTCGACGGATATGATGGATGCGATTGGCCGCGCGGCCCGTGCCGCCGCCGCCGAGCTGGCTTTTGCAAGTGCCGAGCGCAAACATGCCGCCCTGATTGGTGCGGCGGATGCGGTTTGGGCGGCGCGGGACGAGATTATCGCGGCCAATGCCAAGGATATGGAGTTCGGGCGCGAAAAGGGTCTGTCGCCTGCGATGCTCGACCGTCTGGCGCTGGATGAAGATCGCATTCGCGGCATCATGGACAGCCTGCGCAGCGTGGCCGAACAGCCCGACCCTGTTGGTCAGGTCATCACCGAATGGGACCGCCCGACGGGGCTGCATATCCAGCGGGTGCGCACACCTTTGGGGGTTGTCGGGGTGATCTACGAATCGCGGCCGAATGTGACGGCGGATGCGGGGGCTTTGTGCCTCAAGGCCGGCAATGCGGTGATTTTGCGCGGCGGGTCTGAAAGCTTTCATTCCTCAACTGCGATCCATGCCTGCATGGTCAAAGGCGCTGTGCAAGCGGGGCTGCCTGCGGCCGCGATCCAGCTGATCCCGACGCGTGATCGTGACATGGTGGCGCAAATGTTGCGCGCGGTGGAGTATATTGATGTGATCGTGCCGCGCGGGGGCAAGGGCCTTGTCGGCTTGGTGCAGCGTGAGGCGCGGGTGCCGGTTTTCGCGCATCTCGAAGGGATCTGCCATATCTATGCCGATGCCGATGCCGATCTGGAAAAGGCGCGGCGCGTGGTGGTGAATGCCAAAACGCGGCGCACAGGGATTTGCGGTGCGGCGGAATGCCTGCTGATCGATCGCGGGTTCTGGGCCAAACACGGCGCGGTTCTGGTGCAAGACCTGCTGGATGCAGGCGTTGAGGTGCGCGGTGAGGGCGAGATCGCCGAGGTGAAAGGCGTGGTAAAAGCCGCGCCAGAGGACTTCGGGCAGGAGTTTCTGGATATGATCATCGCCGCACGTTTGGTCGACGGTGTTGACGGCGCGATTGCCCATATCCGCGAATTCGGCTCCAACCATACCGAGGCGATCCTGACCGAGAATGACGCCACCGCGGCCCGCTTTTTCCAACGGCTCGACAGTGCGATCCTGATGCGCAACGCCTCGACGCAATTCGCGGATGGGGGGGAGTTCGGCATGGGCGGCGAGATCGGCATCGCAACCGGCAAAATGCATGCCCGCGGGCCGGTTGGTGCCGAACAGCTCACCAGCTTTAAATATCTGGTCACCGGCGATGGCACCTGCCGGACCTGAAAAACGGGGGCATGTTTGCGCATGCCCCCATTAGGGGCCTAAAAACCCACTTCGCTGGCGCCCTTCAGGTGAAGGATCTCACGTGCTTCATCAGGGGTTGCGACCTCTAGGCCCAGCCCTTCGATGATCTGGCGCACGGCCTTGACCTGTTGGGCGTTGCTGGTGGCCAGCTTGCCCGGCCCGGCCCAAAGCGAATCCTCCAGCCCCACACGCACATGGCCCCCCATCGACGCAGACATCGCCGCCGCATTCAACTGGTTGCGACCCGCGCCCAGAACCGACCAGCGGTAGCTGTCGCCAAAGAGCCGGTCTGCTGTGCGTTTCATATGCATCATATCATCGGGATGCGCGCCAATTCCGCCCATCAAGCCAAAGACTGTCTGTATAAACAGCGGCCCTTTGACCAATCCCTCATCCACGAAATGCTTGAGGTTATAAAGATGCGCGGTGTCATAGCATTCAAACTCAAACCGCGTGCCATTGGCCCCCAGCGTGGTCAGGATATGCTCGATATCGGCAAAGGTGTTGTGGAACAAAATGCCCTTGTCGCTAAGGTATTTCTGTTCCCATTCGTGTTTCAGATCATTGCCGAACCGCTTGAGCATCGGAAAGAGGCCAAAATTCATCGACCCCATGTTTAGCGAGGCCAACTCCGGCTTCCATGTGGCGGCGGGGGCGACGCGTTCCTGAATGGACATGGTGGGGGCGCCGCCGGTGGTGATATTGACCACACAATCAGAGCGTTGCTTGATGACCTGCAGGAAGGGACGAAAACCCTCGGGGGTTTGGTCGGGGCGGCCATCTTTGGGGTCGCGGGCATGCAGGTGGACTACCGCCGCACCCGCCTCGGCGGCACCGATGGCGGCTTCGGCGATCTCGCTGGCGCTGACGGGCAGATGTGGTGACATCGACGGCGTGTGGATCGCACCTGTGACGGCACAGGTGATGATGACTTTGTTCTTGGTACTCATGGCGGATTCTCTCTCCCTAAATTCCGTTATTCTTTTAGAAACTGCGCCAGCGCGGCCAGTTTCGCATCGCGGGCCCTTGTGCGTTCGGGCACCTCTTCGGGCGGCGGCATTGCGGCGGCAACACGTTCGGCGGCGGTGTCGGTAAAGGCCTCGCCGCGTGCGGCGCTATCGCTTAGCCGCGCCATTGTGGGGCCGTAGCGGTCCAGATAATCGATCACCCCGCCCGGCGCGTTGAGGTTAATCGTGGCCATTGGCCCAAGCAACGTCCAACGGCGGCCAAGCCCGTGGCAGATGGTATCGTCAAGACCTTCCGGCGTGACGATGCCCTGTTCAATCAGCGACAAGGATTCTGCCAGCAGCACCGCCTGCAAACGGTTCAGAACAAAGCCGTCGATCTCACGGCTAAGCCGGACGGGTACCTGTGCGACGGCATGCATCAAGGCCTCGGCGCGGTCCATGGCCTCGGGGGCGGTGTCCTCGCTGGGGCAAAGTTCGACCACCGGCACGACATGGGGCGGGTTGACGGGATGGGCGACCAGAATACGGTGACTGCCCGCCAGCCCCTTGGCAAAGCTGGAGGCGACAAGCGCCGAACTGGACGAGGCAAGAATCGCATCGGGCGGGGCCAGCCGGTCAAGATCGGCATAGATCTGACGTTTGATCTCAAGCTTTTCGGGGCCGTTTTCCTGAACCCATTCGACGCCTTCAACCGCGGATGCCATATCGTCGCAGATGGTGACATTGGCGAGTGCTGCCGGATCATCGCCGCTGAGGGTGCATGTCTGGGCCAATGTGTCTGGCAATTGCGCGCGCACTTCGGGGGACGGATCCCACAGGCGCACTTGGCAACCGGCACGCGCGAAAACCACGGCCCATGCACGGCCAATCAGGCCACTTCCGATTACGGCAACGGTTCTTGTCATGTAACGTCCTTTTCTTCAGTCGTTTTCATTGGGGTTCAATGTGTTCTCGGCATGCCAGCCAAGAACGGTGCGTTTTAGATCATTGGCGGCATCCCTGATATCGCGCACGATAGCATTGCGCAGCGCCTCGGCATTGCCTTCGCGCAGCGCCTCGAGTGCCGCGCGGTGGCTGTCCATCGAGCTGTCAAAATGGTACGGTCTAATGACGGCAAGCCGTATCAAGGGGCCGATCCGAACCCACATCGCCTCAATCAAGGATAGCAGCACGGGGCGACCGGCGGCCCCGTAGATAAGCGAGTGAAACCGCCAGTTGTTTTCAAGATACATATCGACGTCATCTGTTTCGGCGGCGCGCTGCATCAGATCGAATGCATTGTTGATAAGCCGCATCTGCGGCGGGTTGCCCTCACTGATCGCCAGTGCGGCTGCAAAGCCTTCCAGATTGATGCGGATATCGCGAATATCGAGCAGCTCTGCATCTGTGGGGATGGGCACACGCAAAACGCGGTTGCCGCCGAACACCTCCAGCGCGCCATCGCTTTGGAGTTGCCGCAGGGCTTCGCGAACGGGGGTGACACTTGTGCCCAACACAAAGGCGGCTTTGCGAAGGCTGATTTCCTCTCCCGGGCGGAAATAGCCGCTCATCAAGGCTTCGCGAAGGGCGCCGTAGATCAGTGATTGCGCCGTCGCCCCTTCCTTGAGCGCCAGTGGACGCATCCGGGACCAGCCATCGGTTGCAAGGCCTTTCGGTGAATGTGGGGCTTTTCCAGTCAAACTGTGATCTCATTTTTAAGAATAGGTAATTGTGTAGATGGTTTCGGCCTTCTGTCAACGTATATATGGCCAAAAAATTGTATTGACTGAAAGTTGCTTCAAGAACTAACGTAAACCGTGATCACGGTTCGCCCGTGTTCGATCGATCAATGGGGGGCAGTCATCGATTGCTCAGGAGAGGAAAAAATATGCGTAACTTTACTTTTGCTGTCGCAACAACTGCGGCATTCGGGCTGATGGCAAGCGCGGCTTTCGCGCAGGCAACCCGGACATTTGATGTAAGCCTGTCGGTGGGGCCGAAATCGCATTATGCAATAGGCATTCATAAATTCGGCGAAGAGCTGGAGCGTCTGTCCGAAGGCCGTATGACGATCCGCCCGCATTACGACAACGCATTGGGCGCCGAGCGTGAAGTGGTGGAAGGCATTGGTTTTGGCCTTATCGACATGGGGATCACCTCTACGGGTCCGATGGGGGGCTTTGTCGATGACTATATGCTCTTTGATCTGCCTTATATTTTCACCAGCCCTGAACATGCCCATGCCTTTTTGGACAGCGAGCATGGTGATGCATTGGCACAAAAGCTGGAAGAGGCTGCCGGTGTCAAAACCCTTGGCTGGATGGAAAACGGCTTTCGCCACAATACCAACAATGTCCGCCCGCTGCATACGCCGGATGATCTGGAAGGTATCCGCCACCGTACGCAAGAAAGCCGTGTGCAGGTTGATACATGGACTGCTTTGGGGGCAAACGCCTCTCCGATGGCGTGGACTGAGGTGTTCACAGCGCTGCAGCAGGGCGTCATGGACAGTCAGGAAAACCCGATCCCTGCGATTTACGATGTCAAATTCTATGAGGTTCAAAAGTATCTGAACCTGACAGGCCATGTTTATTCGCCGGGGCCTCTCATGATCGGTGCGCAACTTTTCAATTCGCTGTCCGATGCCGATCAGGCAATCATCATGGAAGCGGCCACGATTGCCGTGCCGGTTCAGCGCGCGGCATCGCAGCGCCTGGAATCCGAACTGGTTGTCGAGCTGGAAAAGCTGGGGATGACGGTCACTCGGCCTGATCTGGCCGCCTTCCGTGAACGGGTTGCGCCGGTGATCGCGGAATGGAAACCGGTTGTTGGCGCAGAGCTGGTGGATAGCGCGATCAACTTCAAGCCGTAATCAGGGCGGGTCCGGCAGCGTGTCCGGGCCCGACACACCAAGGAATTAAGGGGGGATGCCGATGCAGATCGTTCTGCGAAATGTGGTCCGCGGCATTGACCGCATAAACTGGCTGTGCGGATGGCTTTTGGCGCTGTTGTTGCTGGTGATGACTGTGCTGATCAGCTGGCAGGTTTTTGCGCGCTATGTGATGGGGAATTCCCTGACATTCTCGGAAGAGGTCGCGCGGTTTTCCATGGTCTGGATGACAATGCTGGGTGCGGGCTATGCTTATCGCTACGGCTCGCTGATCTCGGTAGAGCTGCTGGCCGATATCGGGGGGCGGCGGTTTTCCAAATTCTTGCGCTTGGGCGTCGCGGTGATCTCTTGCATCTTTGCTTGGGTCTTGCTGACCCAAGGCATCAATATCGCAGAGCGGGTTGCCGGTCAGACCGCGCCCAGCACGCGGGTTTCCATGGCCTGGCTTTACGGTGCCATGCCTGCGGGCGCGGCGCTGATTATGCTCAATGCTGTGGCGATCCTTCTCGACGCCTTTATTGCCAAGGAGGATTGACCCATGATTGCATTGCTTTTTGGCCTGCTGCTGTTGCTTTTGCTGATCGGTGTTCCGGTGACGTTCTCGCTTGGGCTCGCCGCCATTGCAACGATCTGGCAGGGAGAGATCATGCCGATGCTGATCGTCCCGCAAGAGATGATCCGCTCCATCAACTCTTTTCCGCTGCTGGCGATCCCCTTCTTTATTCTTGCGGGCAACCTGATGCAGCAGGGGGGTATTTCGCACCGTCTGGTTGATTTCTCGCGCACGCTTGTGGGCGGGATGAATGGCGGCTTGGCGATGGTGGCCATTGTGACTTCGGCGTTTTTCGCGGCGATCTCGGGATCTGGGGCGGCGACCACAGCGGCGGTCGGGGCGATCTTGATCCCTGCGATGATCGCGCAGGGGTATAACGGGGCCTATGCGGCGGCCAATCAGGCAGCCTCGGGGGCGCTGGGGGTGATTATTCCGCCCAGTATTCCGCTGATCCTCTATGCGATTTCGGCGAATCAATCGGTAGGCGATATGTTTGCCGCGGGGTTTATGCCCGGTTTCGTCGTGGTTGGCGCGCTGATGGCCTATGCCTATTTCCACGCGCTGAAACACCCGGCATCGCGGGATGAGCCTGCAAGCCTTGGGGATGTATTTCGCGCGGGCCGCAAGGCGATCCTTGCGCTGCTTATGCCCGGCCTTATCCTTGGCGGGATCTACGGCGGCATCGTCACGCCGACCGAGGCGGCTGTCATCGCGGTGGTCTATTCCTTCGTCATCGGCGTGGTGGTCTACCGTGAATTGCCGCTGCGCGAGATCCCGACCATCTTGCGCGATTCCGCCGTCACATCCGCCGTGGTGGTCAGCATCATCGCAACGGCGGGGCTTTACGGGCGCATCATCTTGTCGTTGCAGATCCCGACGATCATTTCGGATTTCGTTGTGGGGGCCATCGACAGCCCCTGGGTGTTCATCATCCTCGCCAATCTCTTGCTGCTTTTCGTCGGCATGTTCCTTGAGGCTGCCGCCGCGATCCTGATCTTCACGCCGATCTTGCTGCCGATCGCCCTTAGCTTCGGGTTCCATCCAGTGCATTTCGGGATCATCATGGTCGTCAACCTTGCCATGGGGATGTTCACGCCCCCCGTCGGATTGAACCTGTTCATCGCATCGCAAATATCGCGCATCTCAATTGCAAGCCTGTCGCGCGCGGTACTGCCCTTTGTTGGCCTTATCATGGTGGTTTTGATGATCATCAGCTTTGTGCCGTGGCTGTCATTGGCGCTGACGGGCCGTTAAGGCCGTAATTCCTAGAAAGGACTGAATAAATGGATCTTTTTCTTGAAGGCTCCCGGGTTATTGTTACAGCCGGTGCAGGGGGCATCGGGCGCGCCATCGTCGAGGCTTTCCTTGCTGCGGGTGCCAAGGTCGCGACCTGCGATATCGATGAAGCGGGGCTGGCCTCTTTGCCGGATGGTGTTTGGCACCGCCGGGTGGATGTTGGCAAATCGGCGGATCTGGCGCAGTTCATCGATGCCGCCGCCGAGGCGCTTGGCGGGGTGGATTGCTTGGTCAACAATGCAGGCATCGCAGGGCCTACAGCGCGGATCGAGGATCTTGATATCGCTACGATAGAGCAATGCATCTCGCTTTGCCTGACCAGCCAATTCGTGACCATCGGTCGCGCCGTTTCGCATTTGCGCCAAAGCAAAAATCCGTCGATCGTCAATATATCCTCGCTTGCGGGGCGTCTGGGGTTCAAGCTGCGCAGCCCCTATGCAGCGGCGAAATGGGGGGTAGTTGGCCTGACCAAATCCATGGCGATTGAGCTGGGCCCCGACAAGGTGCGCGTCAACGCCATCCTTCCCGGCATAGTCGCGGGAGAACGTCAGTGCAAAGTTCTGGGCGCGCGGGCAGAGGCACGGGGGATCTCGTTCGAGCAGGCCGAGGCCGAGGCTTTCTCTTTCACCTCCATTCAGGATTATGTGACGCCAGAGCAGATCGCCGATCAGGTGGTTTTCCTTGCCAGCCCACGCAGCAAGACAGTTTCGGGGCAGGCGATCTCGGTCTGTGGTGATACAGGGATGCTGGGGTAATTCCAGCAGACCTTCGCGCGGGGTCGCGAGTGTATCGTTAAGATCCGGGGAATAAAGCCACGACGGCCAAAACAGGCGAAACCGGCAGTCTTTTGCCACCTAGAAGCGAAAGATTGCCATTTGAAAAATGATGCCCATTGCACCTTTCCACGATTGGCCCTTATTAGCGCTATCAACTTGGCGCTCGTTGGGGGTTTTTCGTGGAAAAAACAGATAAGTTTCGGGGTCTTGCCTCGCGGGGTGGGGTGATCGGCCGGCGGCATTTTCTGGCAGGTTTATCGACCTCTGTGGCCGCATCCGCACTTTTCACAGCAAATACAGTCTTTGCCCAGGAATCGCAGGCCGTGGAAGGTCCGGAGTTCAGCTTTGACAGCCTGACAGAGCGCATGCGCCTACGCAGCAAAGAACCCTACCGCAAGCCCAAACCGGTCGAGGGATTCGTCGCCGATCTGGATTATGACGGCTATCAGATGATTCGATATCGCCGTGACCAGACCCGTTGGGAAGGCGAGGGTCAGATCTTTGGCCTGCAAGCCTTTCACCTTGGTTGGCTGTTCGAAGAGCCGGTCGCGATCCATGAGGTTGTCGACGGCCGTGAAGTCACGCTGGGCTTTACCACGGCGGATTTTGAATACGGCAAGGGGATCACACAAGATATCCCCGAAAATGCTCCGATGCCCGGTGTTGCGGGCTTCCGGCTTTTGTCGCCCCTCAACCGTGTGGACCGTTTTGACGAATTGATCGCCTTTCTGGGGGCCAGCTATTTCCGCGCCCTCGGTAGCGCCAATGTCTACGGGCTGAGCGCGCGCGGGCTGGCGGTGAACACCGGCCATTCCGATGGTGAGGAATTTCCGCGTTTCTCCGAGTTCTGGCTGGAACGTCCCGCGCCGGGATCGGATGCTGTTGTTATCTATGCCGCGCTAACCAGCCCATCGGTGACTGGCGCCTACCGCTTTGTGGTCCGCCCGGGGGATACCACGGTGGTTGATGTCACCGCGCGGCTGTTCTTGCGCAAGGATATCGCGCAGCTTGGCATTGCGCCGATCACCTCGATGTTTCTGTTTGGCGGCAGTGATCCCGACGAGCAGGATGATTTCCGTGCCGCGGTTCATGACAGCGAGGCGCTGATCCTGAATACCCGCAGCGATGAGACCTTCTACCGCCCGTTGAACAACCCGCCGCGTCTGTCAAACTCATACCTTGGCGCGCAAAACCCAGGCTCGTTCGGGTTGGTGCAGCGCAGCCGTCGCTTTGACGATTACCTCGATGCCGAGGCACATTACGAAAAGCGGCCCTCCTTGATGGTAGAGCCGCTTGGCGATTGGGGAGGCGGCACCGTGCGTCTGGTGGAGATCCCCTCGCAGCTTGAGGGCAACGACAATATCGTGGCCTTCTGGGTGCCCGATGGCGAGATGCGGGCAGGGCGCGAGTTGGAAGTGTCCTACCGTTTGCATTGGGGCATGAATCCGCCCGGCGACGCGCATCCGGACCGCGCCCGCATTCTGCGCACCCGCGTGGGTGAGGGCGGCGTCGCGGGTGTCGAGGAAAAGAACGGTCGGCGGAAATTCGTCGTTGATTTCGCGGGCGGTCTTTTGCGGGAACTATCCGGCGATGCCGACGTTATCCCCCAAGTAAGTGCCATCAACGGAAATGTGACCCAAGTGGTGTTGAGCCAGATCAGCGGTACGCAAACATGGCGTTTGGTTGTGGAAGTCGAATCTGCGGCAGGGGCTGTGGTCGAGCTCAAGGCCAGCTTGTCGGGCTATGGACGCGTTTTGTCCGAGACATGGCTTTATCAGTGGATGAAAAAATGAACGTAGACCTGAAAACCGATTGCGAAGACCCCCTCCCTGAAACCGTTCAGGCATGGGCGCCACCTGTGGCCCCCTTGGCAATGCCGCGGCAGGTGCTTGAGCAGCCCAGAAGAAGGGGCTTGATCGACCAGCTTGCGATGATCCTTTTCCCGCGTGAGCATATCTAAAGGGGCTGATGATTGTCATTTCGACTTTCCCCCGCGCACCGGACAATCGCCCTGAGAATAGGGGCGATGGCCTTTGCCGTATTGGCGGCTTTGACCGCGACGGTCCTGCTGGTTGAGGCCGCCATACAGGACGGGCTGGACCTATGGGATATCGCGCGGGCGACCTTGATTTTGGTGACGACCGCTTGGTTGGCATGGGGGGCCGCCCTTGCCTTGGTCGGGTTGCCGGGCCGCCGACATATCCCCACGGCGGTAGAAATCACAGCGCCGTGCCCCAAGACCGTCGTCTTGATGCCGATTTATAACGAGGACCCAACCGCCACTTTCGCGCGGATCGCCGCGATGCACCGTTCTATCATTGCGGCGGGTTTGACGCTTGATATCGCCATCCTGTCCGACACCCAAGACCCCACAGCCGCCGCGCAAGAGCGCATCGCCTTCGCACGGCTTTTGGCAGAAACCGATGGTCGCATATTTTACCGCCGCCGGACGGATAATCGGGGTCGCAAGGCCGGCAATATCGAGGAATTCATTCGCGGGTCCGGCGGCGCTTATGAGTTCGCGGTGATCCTCGATGCGGATAGCTTGATGGAGGGGGAAACCCTGCGCATCCTGATCGCGCGGATGCAGGCCGATCCGGATCTTGGCCTGCTCCAGACCTTGCCGCAGATCATTGGCGCGCGGTCGTTTTTCGGGCGGTCGATGCAGTTTTCCTCGGGGTTTCACAGCCCGGTTTTCACGCGCGGACTGGCGCGATTGCAAGGCGTTGCCGGCCCGTTTTGGGGCCATAATGCCATCGTGCGGGTGCGTGCCTTTGCAGCCAGTTGCGCCATGCCGGAGCTGACCGGCCCGCCGCCCTTTGGTGGTCATATCCTAAGCCATGACTATGTCGAGGCGGCGCTTTTGGCGCGCGCGGGCTGGAAGGTTCAGGTCGATGAGACCATCGGCGGATCGTTTGAGGGCGGGCCGGAGAATATTATTTCTTATGCCAAGCGAGATCGCCGTTGGTGTCAGGGCAACCTGCAACATATCCGCCTGTTGTTCGCGCCGGGCATGAAGGGCTGGAGCAGGTTTGTCTTTTTGCAGGGCATCTTTGCCTATTTGGTCTCAGTGCTTTGGGCCGCGTTTCTGGTCGCCTCTATCCTTGCGACCATGATGGCACCGGAGCCGGATTATTTCCCGCAACCGCATCAGCTTTTCCCCGTGTTTCCCAGTGATCGTACCAAGCAGATCACGGCGCTTGCGGTCGGTATTGGCGGGCTTTTGATTGTGCCAAAGCTTTCGGTTCTGATCGGGGCAATCTTTTCGGGCCGTGCGGAAGGGTTTGGGGGCGCGCGTCGCGCCGCGCTATCCGTGATGTCCGAAATTTTGCTAAGCTCGCTGCTGGCGCCCTTGATGCTGATGTATCAAACCCGCGCCGTGGCACAGGTTTTTGCCCGCAGGGACGGGGGCTGGCCCGCAAGTTCCCGCGCCGAGGGGGTGCTTCCGCTGGCGTCCTCCTTGCGGGATGGGGCGTGGATTACGGTAACCGGTGGTGTCAGCCTTATCATCGTGGCTGTGCTGGCCCCGAAGCTGAGCCTTTGGCTGTTGCCGGTTTGCGTGCCGATGCTCTTCGCCCCGTTTTTGATCGCCTGGACATCGCGAACTTTGACCCACTCGCTTTTCACGGTCCCGCAAGAGCGCCAATCCCCTGCAATCGTAACCGCCTATGAAGCGCAGCTTGCGCGCTGGACGGCTGATGTGCACAGCCTATCCCAAGAAAACGGGGCCGACCTAAATGTCACAGCCTAACACCGTGGTCCCTCGCCCCCGAGATCCGCGTATTGATGCCTTTCGCGGGCTGGCCTTGATCATGATTTTCATCGATCATGTGCCTGGCAATCCTTTTGAGTATTTCACCATCCGCAATATCGGTTTTTCCGACGCGGCCGAGGCATTCTTTGTCATGTCAGGCGTGGCCGCAGGGCTAGCCTATAGCGGGCGTTTCTTGCCGCAAAATATCGCGCGAAACGGGATTTGGTATGGGGTAGCGCCGATCTGGCACCGGGCCTGGGTGCTCTATCTGGTGCAGATATTTCTGACCGTCTGGGCGATCGCGATCTATTCCGGTGGGGCATTGTTTTTTGACATTCCCGCGTTGATCACCCAGATCAACCTGCGGCAGGTTTACGAGAACACGCAGGCCGCCTTGATCGGCATTCCGGCCCTGACGCATCAGCTTGGCTATGTCAATATCTTGCCGGCCTATATGGTGCTTTTGGCGGTCACGCCCTTTGCGATTATGCTGGGGCTGCGGCAGCCGTGGCTTTTGGCAGCGGCATCTGTGCTTATGTGGTTTAGTGCGGGGTTATGGCGGCTCAACCTGCCCAATTTCCCCAATCCGGGCGGGTGGTTCTTTAACCCGCTTGCGTGGCAGCTGGTCTTTACCTGCGGGCTGCTGATCGGCCTGTCATTGGGTCGCAAGGAAAGGTTTGTGCCCAGATCACGGCTGTTGTTCGGGCTATGCCTCGGGTTCTTGCTGCTGGTTTTTGCATGGCGTCATGTGCCGGGCGTGGGCTCTTTTCTGAACCATCAGATGGCGCGTTTGGGGGCTGCAGGCGTGCCTTTCCACCTTGTGTCACATGACAAGACCTTTCTTGCGTTGCCGCGTTTGTTGCACTGTCTGGCGCTGGTCTATGTGCTGTCTTGTTCCGCTTGGGTGTTTCGGGCGACGGCCAGTGGGGGCGGCGCACCCTTGCGGCTGCTGGGGCGCAACGGGCTGTTGGTCTTTGCATCAGGTACGCTTTTGGCGCTGGTGTTCAATGTGATCCTTGCGGGGGCGGGGGGGGCGATGCCCTATCCGGTTGTGCTTCCGCCTATGGGGATTTTCATGATGCTGGCAGTTGCGTGGATATTCGAAGCAGTTAGTTCCAAAAAACCGCGCACTGCTTATGCCGCAGCCCCTTGAGGCGCTTGTATTGCGAATAGGAACGCCGCGCCCTTATTCGGGGCGCGGCGTTTTTTTTGGCGAAGGCTGCTGGTCAATCCAGCCCGCGGGCCATGGTCTTGGGTGTCACAAACTTCTTTTGCAACGCCCAGACAAAGATGGCCGCAGCAAGCCCGATCCCATCAGTAATCCACCCACCTTCGATCATGCCCATCGCAGCCAGCAAAAGCACAATCCGCAAGGGGGTTGAAAGCGTGCCAAAGTACCAGCCCTGAACCGCGCTGGACAACAAGAAGATGCCAAAGCCTGCGGAAATCACCACATGCGCGATCTCGCCGCCGGTGCCTTGCATCAGCAACGCAGGCGAGGTGAAGAACATAAACGGCACCACAAAGGCCGCCAGCCCCATCTTGAAGCTTTCAACGGATGTCTTCATCGGGTCGGATTGCGCGATGGCGGCCCCTGCATAGGCAGCAAGCGCAACCGGCGGGGTGATGGCCGACATCACGGCAAAGTAGAAGATGAAGAAGTGGGCTGTCAGTGGCTCAATCCCCATTTGGATCAACCCGGGCGCGATCACCGAGGCCGCAACGGCATAGGCCGCCGTGGTGGGCATGCCCATCCCAAGGATGATCGACACGATCATCGCAAAGAACAGCGCGACCACCTGATTTTGATCCGCCAACCCCAGCAGCAGCGAGGAAAACCGCGTGCCGATACCTGTCAGCGCAATGACGCCCACGATGATCCCTGCGGCGGCACAAACGGCGACCAGTTGCAGGCTCATCTTGGTGGCGATCTCAAAGGCATAAAGGATAGACCGCGTGCCCATCTTATAGGGCGTCAACCAGCTGACCACTGCGGCCGAGGCCATGGCGAGCGTGCCTGCGCGAATGACCGAATAGTTCAGGAACAGCGCCGTGATCAGGATGATGATCGGCAAGAACAGATAGACCTGTTTTGCCAGCTTCTTGAACTGCGGCAGCTCTTCACGCGGAAGGCCTTTCATCCCGAACTTCTGGGCGTAGATATCTACATTGAAGAATACACTGGCGAAATACAAAAGCGCAGGGATGATCGCGGCAATTACAATCTCGGAATAGGCAATGCCGGTAATCTCGGACATGATGAAGGCACCGGCCCCCATGATGGGCGGCAAGATCTGCCCGCCTGATGATGCCGCTGCCTCTACCGCCGCCGCCGTTTGGGGTTTGTAGCCGACGCGTTTCATCAAGGGGATCGTCAGCGACCCTGTGGCCACCACATTGCCCGCCGAGGTGCCGTTGATCATGCCCATTAGGCCCGATCCGAACACTGCCACTTTGGCCGGCCCGCCGCGCTGGCCGCCCGCTGCGGCAAAGGCGAAGTTCACGAAATACTCCCCCACGCGCGAGGCTTGCAGGAAGGCTGCAAAGACCACAAAGAGGATGATGTAGGTAGAGGAAATCGCGGTTGTTGGCCCCAAAATCCCTTGATCGGTATAGATGTAGGTAAAGAAGCGCGACATCGAATAGCCACGGTGCTGCAAGATGCCGGGCAACCACGGGCCGATGAAGCTGTACAAAATGAACACAGCGGCAATCAATACCAGCGCAAGCCCGGCAAGGCGGCGCGTGGCCTCAAGGATCAGGATAACACCGGCAAGGGCGGCCAGCATGTCGGCGTCCTTTGCAAGCCCCGTGCCGGCGCGCAGCCGCAGGAAAGGCGCGTGATAGATGATGTAAAGTGCGACCGTGACCGCCGCCAAGGCAAGGAACACATCGGAAAGGTCAATGCGGCTGCGGTCGCGCCCCGGCACGACCCAGCCCATGACCATGAGCCAAATTGTGCCTGCAACCAGCGGATAGCCAAAAGACCAGACACCGTCAGTCTTGCCCGAGGCTTGGCTGATGCCAGCATCGGTTAAATAAAAGGAAACCACCGTCAGGAAGGCCACCGCAATGGCCACGGCACCCGGCGCCAGCAGTAGCATATAACGGCTTTGTGCCATCTGTTGTCGGGGCGTTTCTTCCCCAGTTTTGAAAAGACTGGAGGAAAACAGGGCGAAGGCAAGCGCCAGCCCGCCGCCGACATGGATAAGCCGGTAGACCCATGGCTCCAACGGGTAAAAATTCATCACCGCCACATGGAACATGGTGTAAAGCACGCAGAGGCCTGCAATCACCAAATGTGTGGTCCCAATCGGAATACGCTGATTGCCTGTATAGATCTCGGCGTCAACGCCGTCGGCAATGAGTGCAGGACCGGCGTCATCCTTTTCGGTGGCGGTCATCTTTTCCCTCCCCAGGAAACCATGGTTGAAATAGATATGCGCAGCGGGCCAAAGCGGCGCTGCAAAGGCGGTGGGCCCGAGCTTAGCCCGGACCCTTTGCGCTTACTTCAGATTGTCTGGAACAGTCAGACCTTTTTCCTCAAGGTACTTCACAGCACCGGGGTGGAAGGTCATGAAGGTGTTCTTGTCCCAGTTTTCCAGCAAGGTTTCCCGTGCGGCCGAATGGATTTGTACCATGCGGTCGGGGTTATCCATCGCCAGTTTGGTGATCTCATAGGCGAGGCTGTCTGGCATATCCTTATGCGCAATGGCAAAGTTCCACAGCGCGACGGTGTTCTGGTCATAGTCGTGACCCGCATAGGTATTGGCGGGAATGGTCAGAGGTGCCATCGCGGGATAGGCTTCAAGGATCTTTGGCAATTCTTCATCGTTGAAGCCGAACATGACCACGTCCTGCTGTGCTGCCAGCTCCGCAAAGGCAGAGATTGGCACACCGGCAGCAAAGGCGAAGGCATCGATCAAACCATCGCCCAACTGTCCGCCGGCATCCGAGGCGCCTGCGTTTGAAATGGTCGCCTCTACGCCAAGTGTTTCAAGGAACAGCGGCCAATAGGTGCCCGGTGTGCCGCCTGCAGGCCCTGCAGAGACGCGCTTGCCCGCCAGATCAGAGACGCTGGTGATGCCGCTGGATTTCAGCGCGATCACCTGAAACGGCGTTTGATACATCGGGAACAGCGCGCGGACGGATTTATGCTCCAACCCCGGGGCCAGTTCCGAGCGCCCGTTCCAGGCCTCATAGGCCGGACCCATTGTCACAAGCCCCATAAGGTGGTCGCCGGTTTCCACCAAGGTCACGTTCTGGACCGGGCCACCGGTGACTTCGCCAGTTGCCGCAAGGCCGACTGTTTCGTTCAGATATGAGGCAAAGCCGTTACCATAGATGAAGTAGGTTCCGCCCTGGCTTGCCGTGCCGATGGTCATGGAGTTCGGCCAACCGGTCTTGTCGACCTCTTGTGCCTGAACGCCGGAAAAGGCAAAAGACGCCGCTACGGCCAAAGCCGTTAGTTTCGTGAATTTCATGAGTTCCTCCCAAGGAATATATGGCTCCAGCGACAATCGCGGCTGATGAACAGCCGTTGATAAACGCATGGATTATTAGGGCAGAGGGCGGGGGACCGGTTCAACCACTCTCGTATAATTGTTGGGCGAAATATGATGGCTTTGGTAAGATTTGTGTGAAAATCGTAACATCCTCGGGCTGGAGTGTGTGGAGATCCGCCCGTTTTGGCGCAGGCCCTAGCCCTCGGCGGGGGGGCTGGCCGCGAATTGTGTTTTGTCGATTCCGTATTTCTGCATTTTTTCCCATAGGGTTTTGCGCGAAAGCCCCAGCGTTTCATAGACGGGGCGCAGATGGCCGTGATGTGCGGTAAGGGCGGCCTCTATCTCTCGCCGTTCAAAATCTGCGACCTTATCGGAGAGTTTCTCGGCGCTGCGGGCCTGTGTATCGCCGTGATCAAAGCCAAGGCCAAGGGCGAAACGATCCGCGAGGTTGCGCAGTTCGCGCACATTTCCCGGCCAAGCCCGAGAGGCTAGGGCGGAGATGAAGGCAGGCGGCACGGTGGGGGGCTCGACACGGTGGCGGGCCGCGGCCTCGGTCAGCAGACGCAGGAACAGCAGGGGGATATCCTCTCGGCGCTCCTCCAGTGAGGGGATGCGCAGGGTGACAACATTGAGCCGGTAAAGCAAATCCGCCCGAAAACGACCTGCCGCCACCTCTGCCTCCAGTGCCACGCGGCTGGTGGTCATGAAGCGTACGTCCAATGCGTAATCCTCGTTAGAGCCGAGGCGCGTGATCACCCGGCCCTCAATCGCGCGCAGCAGTTTGCCTTGCACAGCCATCGGCATGGAGGCGATGTCATCCAGCACAATCGTGCCGCCGCGCGCATGCTCAAAGCGGCCATAACGCGGGCGCATCGCACCGGGAAAGGCACCTGCCTCATGGCCGAAAAGCTCGCTTTCGATCAGATCCGCGGGCAGGCTGGCGCAATCAATGGTCACAAACGGGCGTTGCGCGCGGGGCGACAGGTCATGCAACGCGCGTGCTGCCACCTCCTTGCCCGAGCCGGTCTCCCCAACGATCAGCACATCGGTTTCCGATGGACCCAGCGTGCGCACGCGGCGGCGCAGATCGATCATCGCATTGGCACGCCCGACCAGCCGCGTCTCCAGATCGTCAATCTGCCCTGCAACGGCGCGCAGCGTACGGTTTTCAAGGACAAGCCTGCGGACATCCAGCGCCCGGCTGATGATCTTTATTAACTGCTCTATTGCAAAGGGCTTTTGCACGAAATCATGTGCCCCCTCATGCATGGCGCGCACCGCCAGTTGCACATCGCCGTGGCCGGTCATCAAGATCACCGGAATATCGCGGTCAATGGCATGGATGCGGTTCATCAGGCTAAGCCCGTCAATCCCCGGCATGCGAATATCGGTCAACACAATGCCGGGAAAGCCGTAGCTGACAAGTTCCGGTACGCGGTCGGCAAGCGCGAAATCGCGGGTGTCAAAGCCTGCCAAATCCAGCGCCTGCACAACCGAGGCGCGCAGATCAGGCTCATCATCAACAATGAACACCCGCCCCCACATCAGGCAGCCCCTCCGGTTTCACTGGCGCGTAGCTCGATCACAAACACTGCCCCCCCTCCTTCGGCAGGCTCTACCCGCAGGATGCCGCCAAAGTCCTTGATAATATTGTAGCTGATGGACAGGCCCAGACCCAGACCTTTCCCCACGCCTTTGGTGGAAAAGAACGGGTCGAATATACGCTCGGTCAGGCCGGGGGGGACGCCGTCACCATGGTCGCGGATGTGCAGATATACGCCGGTACCGACGCTTTGCGCCGAGATATGGATACGGCGGTCCTGTGCAGTTTCCGCCGCATCGGCGGCATTGGTCAAAAGGTTGACAAGCACCTGTTGCAACCTGACCGGTCCGGCCACTACCAGCGGCAAGTTGTCGGGAAGGGAGACCTCCAGCGTCACCTCTGCACTGCGCAAGCGCAATTGCGCGATTTCACTGGCGGCCTCAACCGCCTCCGCGACCGAGACATGCCCCAGCTTTTGCCCCGGCGCGCGCGCAAAGCTGTGCAAACGTCTGGAGATCGAGGTCATCCTGTCAATCAGCGACAGGATCCGGTCCAGATTGCCGCGCGCCTCGTCATGGCGGCCGCGTTCGATCAAGACGTTGGCATTATCGGCATAGGTGCGTGCGGCCCCCAGCGGCTGGTTGAACTCATGACTTAACGCCGCCGACATTTGCCCCAAGGCGGCAAGCTTGGCTGCCTGTACCAGATCGGCCTGCGCTTGGCGCAGGTTCTTTTCGGCCAAACGCCGCTCGTTCACCTCGGCTCCGAGCTGCTCATTGACGGTGGCAAGTTCGCTCGTGCGTTCCTTCACGCGGGCCTCTAGCTGATTACGGGCGGTTTGTTGCAGGGTAATGCGTTCTTGCAAGCGGGCGCGGTGCTGCAAAACCGCGGCCAATGCCGTCATACCAAGCCCGAGCGTCAGCATCATCATCACCGCGACCAGCAGCGCCTGCCGCTTGGCCGGGGCGGCGTCCAGCATCACGCGAATGGTCCAATCCGCCTCGGTCATATAGTGGATCAGCGCAAGATAGCTGTGCCCGTCCTGAACCGTCAAAAGGGTTTGCCCCGCCACCTCTTGTCGCGCCTTCAACGGGAAACCCGAAAGCGGCACCGCCCCGTAGCGGCGGCTTTTTATAAGCGCCAGTTGTTCGGCACGGGTCAGCTGCGCTAAGGCCGTATAACGCCATTCATCGCGCGACGAGAAAAAGATGATCCCGTCTGCATCTGTCACGATCAGCGCATCATCCGATCCGATCCAGTCCTGCTCTACCGAGTCGAGGTCGATCTTGATCACCAACACCCCGGCAACCGCACCTTCCGCTATGACCGGCGCGCCAAAATAATACCCGCGTTTGCCCGAGGTGGTCCCAAGCGCGAAATACCGGCCCAAACCGCCCTTGATGGCTTCGGTGAAATAGGGGCGAAACCCGAAATCCCCGCCGACAAAAGAGATCTCACTGTCAAAGTTGGAGGCGGCACGGGTCACGCCGCTTGCATCCATGAAATAGATGTCAGAGGCTCCTAGAAGCTGCTGTGTGGATTTGAGGTAGGCATTGGTTCGCGCCACAACGCCAGCATCCTTTGGCGATTGTGCAATGGATTTGATCAATGCGTGTTCGGCAAGAAACTGTGGCAGATGTTCAAACCGTTCCATCTTGCCGCGCAGCGATGTCGTCGCAAGCTGCAGCGTGTTGTCCCCCCGCCGTGCGGTTTCTTGCAAGGCACCGCGCAGCGCAAGGCTATAGGCGAAATATCCCGCCGCAAGAATGACAAGTGCGGCCAAGGTGATAAATCCAAGCAGGGAGGGCCGTCTTGAGAAAGGTGATGTCACGTCGCCCGGCCTTTCTGCTTGGTGTATCAACAGGCACGAACGGAACCAAAGCCGCCTGTTGTCCCAATGTATTATCCCGACCGGGGGCAGAAATTCCAGCAGATGTTGTTTATGGTGAGATATCCTTTACCTGTTGGGGTTTAGGGTTAACGTAACAATGGTATCAAAAGGAAGGGTTCTATCCTGTCACTGCTTACGCGTATTCAGTCGTGGTTTCGTCACGTCCGGCCGGTGGTTTCACAGGCACAGGGGGCGCAGGCAGTGCCGGGGCGGGTGGATCACATTATCATTCTGGATGGCACGCTGTCGTCCTTGGATGCCGGATATGAGACTAATGCAGGATTGCTGTTCAAGCTTCTGGCTGAAAAGGGCCTCGGTGCCGACCGTAGGCTGTATTATGAGCCGGGCGTGCAATGGGTGGAATGGGGGCATCTTGCCGATGTCGCGCGGGGGCGCGGGATCAACCGGCAGATCCGGCGCGCTTATGGGGTTTTGGCAAGCCATTACCGGCCGGGGGATCGCGTCTATCTGCTTGGCTATTCGCGCGGGGCCTATGCGGTGCGGTCTTTGGCGGGGGCGATCGATCAGGTTGGTTTGCTCAAACCTGAACATGCCACCCAGCGCAACGTAAGACAGGCCTACCGTCACTATCAGCTTGATCCCGGCAGCCCTGCCGCCAAGGCCTTTGCCCGCCAGTTCTGCCATGAGGCGGTGCCGATTGAAATGGTAGGCGTTTGGGATACGGTCAAGGCACTGGGCGTTCGCCTGCCATTCCTATGGATGCTGACCGAGCATGAGCATGCCTTCCACAACCATGCGCTTGGTCATTCCATCAAACACGGGTTTCAGGCGCTTGCACTGCATGAAACTCGTGTGGTGTTTACCCCAGTGTTATGGACGTGCCCGCCCAATTGGTCCGGCAATATCGAGCAGATGTGGTTTCGGGGCAGCCATGCCGATATAGGCGGCCAGATCGGCAGCTTTCCGGCTGCGCGCCCATTGTCGAATATTCCGCTGGTCTGGATGCTTGAACGGATGGAGGCTTGTGGCATTGCGCTGCCCGAAGGCTGGAAGAACCGCTATCCTTGTGATGCGGCCGCGCCCTCGGTTGGCACTTGGCGTGGTTTCGGGGCGCTGTTTTTATTGCGAAGGCGGCGGGTCGTCGGGGCCGATCCGTCAGAGAGTATTCACCCGACAGCACTGTCGCAGCAATCGCGCTGGGGTTGGCGGCCCAAGATCGTGCGCGGGCATTTGCGCCAGCCCTAGCGATCAAGAATGATGCAGGTGGTGGTGCCGCTGGCATAAAGCTTGCCATCCTCGGCGCCCTTGACCGTCGCATGGGCGGTTGCGGTGCTGCGCCCTGAATGATCCAGAATACCCTCGGCAATCACCTCCATTCCAAGCGGCAGTGCCCTTGTGATATTTACCTTGTATTCCAATGTCGTATACCATTTTCCCTTTGGCACGGATGTCATCACCGCACAGCCAAAAGCACTGTCGAGCAAGGTCCCATACCAGCCGCCATGCACGGCACCGACGGGGTTGGTGTGCTCAAACGCTGGAGTGGCACGGAAGGTGACGCGGCCGGGGGCAACGCTTGCCAGTTGGGCATTCATCAAAGTCGCAATCGCGGCATGGGGAAGGCGGCCCTCAAGCGTGGCTTGCAAAAACTCCAGCCCCGACATTGAAAAAAGTGTCTCGCGGCTGGGAATGTCGGCAAGCGATTTCGGGGTGAAGAGGGTCACGGCATCTGTCCTGCTATTGCGCCGACCAAATATTGGGTTTGGCGGTCGAAATCTCGGGGGTGAGGGGGCTCGCAGCAAGGAAACGGCGGCCTCAGGGGGCCGCCGTTAAATGTCTTAGCGATCGTTGACTTGCTTGTAGTCGCGATAGGATTCGCCGACATAAAGCTGGCGCGGACGGCCGATTTTCTGCTCTTCATCGGCAATCATTTCCCGCCACTGCGCGATCCAACCAACAGTGCGCGACAGCGCAAAGATCGGCGTGAACATCGCGGTCGGGAAGCCCATCGCATCAAGAATGATGCCGGAATAGAAGTCGACGTTCGGATAGAGTTTTTTGGAGATAAAGTAGTCATCCTCCAGCGCGATCCGTTCCAACTCTTTGGCAACTTGCAAGGTCGGGTTGTTGTGGATGCCCATCAACTCCAACACTTCGTCGGCGCTTTCCTTCATCACGGTCGCACGCGGGTCAAAGTTTTTATAGACGCGGTGACCAAAGCCCATCAGGCGGAAAGGATCATCCTTGTCCTTGGCGCGGGCGATAAATTCAGGAATACGGTCAACCGTGCCGATCTCGCGGAGCATTTCCAGACAAGCTTGGTTCGCACCACCATGTGCCGGCCCCCAAAGACAGGCAATCCCGGCCGCGATACAGGCAAAGGGGTTGGCCCCCGAAGAGCCTGCCAGACGGACGGTGCTTGTCGATGCGTTCTGCTCATGGTCGGCATGCAGCATCATGATCCGGTCCATAGCTTTGGAGAGGATCGGGTCCACAGCATAATCCTCGGCCGGAACGGCAAAGCACATGTGCAGGAAGTTGCTGGAGTAATCCAAGGAATTCTTGGGGAATACAAAAGGTTGCCCGATTGAATACTTATACGCCATCGCCGCGATCGTGGGCAATTTTGCGATCATGCGGATGGCTGCAACCTCACGCTGCCACGGGTCGTTGATATCAAGGCTATCATGATAGAATGCCGACATCGCGCCGACAACGCCAACCATTGTTGCCATCGGGTGGCTGTCACGGCGGAACCCGCGGAAGAAGTTGTTCATCTGCTCATGAACCATGGTGTGTCTGGTGACACGGCCCTCAAAGTCTTCCATCTGCGCCTTGTCGGGCAATTCGCCAAACAGCAACAGATAGCAGACCTCAAGGAAATGCGAATCCTTCGCCAGCTGTTCAATCGGATAGCCGCGATACAGCAGCTCCCCTTTGTCGCCATCAATATAGGTGATCGCGCTTTTACAAGCTGCGGTGGACGTGAAGCCCGGGTCATAGGTGAAGACATCCGCCTGACCATAAAGTTTTGCGATATCAACCACATCCGGCCCGAGGGTGGGCGAATACATTGGAAGATCAAAGGTTTTCTCGCCAATCTTTAGCTGTGCCGTACCTGTCTTTTCCGCCATATTTATCCCTCTTTTTTCGGTTGAGGTGGGACAGAATCTATCCCGACCTTTGCTATATAGTCTTTTGGGGGCGCATTTCCCGGAGCGGAACCGACAAGCCTGATCAGGCAGCGTCTTCCAGTCGGGCAATGGTTTCCTCGCGGCCCAATACCAACATCATGTCGTAAACGCTGGGGGTTGCGGTGCGGCCAGCCAGCGCGGCGCGCAACGGTGCTGCCAATTTTCCAAAACCTATACCATGTTCAGCGGCGGCTTCGGTTAAAATTGGCTCCAGTGTTTCTTTGGACCAGCTACCATTTTGCAATCGCGGCGTCAATGTTCTCAGTATACCACGGGATACTGCATCAAGGTTCTTTGCGGCGACCTCATTCGGCTGAACCGGGCGAGAATTCAGGGCAAACTCAGCCTTTTCAATAAGATCGGGAAACTTCTTTGCACGATCTTTAAGGCAGTACATTGCACGAGACAGCCTGTTGCGTTGGGTTTCTGACAACGGGGGAAGCTTTGCGGCCTCAAGATAACCCTCCAGCTCATGCAGCAGCGCAGCATCCTCACTGGCGGCGATATGCTGTCCACATAGGTTTTCAAGCTTCTTGAAGTCGAGGCGTGCGGGCGCGCGACCGATTCCCTCAAGGTTGAACCATTCTTTTGCCTGTTCGGTGGTAAAAAACTCGTCATCCCCATGTGCCCAGCCCAGACGGGTCAGGTAATTGCGCATCCCCGCCGCCGGATAGCCCATCGCCTGATATTCCTCGACCCCGGTCGCGCCGTGGCGTTTCGACAACTTCTTGCCATCGGGGCCAAAAATCAGCGGAATATGCGCCCAGACCGGGATCTCCCAGCCCATCGCCTCATAGACCATGGTTTGCCGTGCGGCGTTGTTGAGGTGGTCATCGCCGCGGATCACATGGGTGATGCCCATATCATGATCGTCGACAACCACGGCCAGCATATAGGTCGGCGTCCCGTCAGAGCGCAGGACAATCATATCGTCCAGAAGGTCGTTGCGGAAGGTCACACGCCCTTGCACGGCATCCTCGATCACGGTTTCGCCGGTTTGCGGTGCCTTCATGCGGATCACATAGGGCGCATCGGGATGGGTTGCCGGGTCTGCATCGCGCCAAGGGCTGCGGTAAAGGGTGGAGCGTTTCTCCGCGCTTGCCGCCTGCCGGAAGGCCTCGATTTCTTCTTGTGTGGCAAAACACTTATAGGCAGCACCCAGTGCCAGCATTTCATGGGCAACCGCGGCGTGCCGGTCTTTTTGCTCGAACTGGCTAACCGCTTCGCCATCCCAATCGAGGCCGAGCCATGTCATCCCGCGCAGAATCGCTGCTGTCGCTTCGGGGGTGGAGCGTTCGCGGTCGGTATCCTCAATGCGCAACAGGAACTTGCCGCCATGGCCGCGCGCAAAAAGCCAGTTAAAAAGCGCTGTCCGTGCCGTTCCGATATGCATATAGCCGGTGGGCGAGGGGGCGATACGGGTGACAACGGGACGTTCAGCAGACATTGGCATTAACCTTTCAGAAACCATAATCGATATAGGCTTGTCCAACGTTTAGGCAATCGCGGAGGTAGAGACAAGGTGGACAGGCTGCGCGCGCTGGTCCTTATGCCGGTCATGGCGCTCGCGCATGCGCGTGGCGTATTGTTCGTTTGGGTGCCGGTTTTCATCGGCGTCGGCGTCGGCATTTGGTTTGCGTTGCCGCAAGAGCCGGTTTTATGGCATTACGCCTGCCTTGTGGCGGCGGTTTTGCTGGGGGCTTTGTGCCACCGTCGTGGGCCAGAGCTGGCGCAACCTTTTGTTATCGTGATAATCTGTGTCATCTTGGGGATGTTGGCCGCAGGCGCGCGGGCGCATCTGGTCAAGGCCCCTGTCCTTGGGTTTCGCTATTATGGCGCGGTGGAGGGGCGGATTGTCTCTATTGACCGCTCTCAATCGGATATGCTGCGATTAACCTTGGACCGTGTCGTGCTGGAGCGAACCCCGCCAAGCCGCACGCCGGAACGGGTGCGGGTCTCATTGCACGGGCTGCAAGGCTTTGTCGCGTTGGAGCCGGGGCAGACCGTGATCGCCACCGCGCATCTTTCGGCCCCCGAGGGGCCGGTGGAGCCGGGTGCATTTGATTTTCGACGCATGGCCTATTTTGATCGGCTGGGCGCTGTTGGCTATACCCGCGTACCGGTTTTGCTGTTGGAGCCGCCTGCGCCCGGCGCGCAATGGATTAACCGTTTTCGCGCCAAATTGCGCGCGGGCGTTGAGGCCGAGTTGCCCGGCGATCCCGGCGCTTTTGCCGCCGCTTTGGTGACGGGGGACCGCGCTGGAATGAGCCGGCAGGCGCAAGAAAACCTGCGTTCGGCCAATCTTTCGCATTTGCTGGCCATTTCGGGGCTGCATATGGCGCTGCTGACGGGATTTATTTTTGCCACGCTGCGCTATGGGTTGGCCTTGGTGCCTCCCTTGGCGCTGCGTGTGCAATCCAAGAAGGTCGCGGCTGGCTTGGCACTTTTGGCGGGGGCTGCTTATCTTGCGCTTTCGGGCGGGAATGTCGCGACAGAGCGGGCCTTTGTTATGGTGGCCGTTATGTTGGGCGCGGCGCTGTTTGACCGGCGCGCGCTCTCGATGCGGTCAGTGGCGCTTGCGGCCTGTGTGTTGCTGTTGGCGCAGCCAGAAACATTGTTGGAGCCGGGGTTCCAGATGTCATTCGCGGCGACGGTTGCGCTGATTGCGGGCTATTCGGCGCTGCGCGGGCAGGGGCGGCATTTGCCGTTTTGGGTGGCTCCCTTGGCCACGGTGGTCTTTACCTCGCTTTTGGCCGGACTTGCGACTGCGCCGGTCGCGGCGGCGCATTTCAACCGCGTCGCGGGCTATGGGCTTGCTGCGAATGTGCTGGCCGTGCCGGTGATGGGCTTTGCGGTGATGCCCGCCGCTGTGCTTGCCGGCATTTTGGCGCCTCTTGGGCTGGAAGGGCCTGCGCTTTGGATTATGGGTAAGGGGACGGCCTGGATTTTGTCCGTGGCCGAAATGGTTGCAGGCTGGGATGGAGCCGTGCGGGCCGTGCCAAGCCCGTCTTGGCAAGTTTTGCCGATCATGGCCTTTGGTGCGCTTTGGCTGGTGCTTTGGCGCGGGCGGACGCGGTTTCTGGGCGTGGTCCCAATGGCTTTGGCTTTTGCCGTTTGGTCGCAAAGCGAACGGCCGCCGCTGCTGATAAGCGCCGATGGCGGGTTGGTTGGCCTGAACGCTGCGGGGGGACGTGTGCTTTCTGCGCCCAAAGGAGCAGGGTTTACGGCGCGGCAATGGTTGGAAAATGATGGCGACCTTGTGGAGCAGGAACAGGCCGCGATGCGCGAGGGGTTTGATGGCGAGCCAAGGCTGCGGCGGTTTTCCTTTGGCGGCTGGCGCATGGCACAGATCAAAGGCAAAGGCGCGGAAACACGGGTGGAAGAGGCCTGTCTGGTTGCGGATCTTGTTATCGTTGCCCGTAAAGTGACGGCTTCCATACCGCAAGACTGCCAAGTTATAGATGCGACAAAGCTGCGCGCAACAGGCCCGCTGGCACTTTGGGCGCAGCCCGATGGCGGCCTGCGCGCGGTGCCAACCAAGACACAAAGCCGTCTATGGACGGGCTTCAAGCGGGCCGAGCAGTTTAAGATTTACATGCCGCCCCATACAGATCAGTAGCTGCGGATCAACCCGACCAGCCGACCTTGCACTTTGACCTGATGATCGGGCAGAACACGGGTTTCATAGGCAGGATTGGCAGCCTCCAATGCAATCATGGACCCGCGACGGCGGAACCGTTTGAGCGTGGCCTCTGCATCATCCACCAGTGCCACGACGATATCGCCATTTTCGGCAGTGGTCTGTTCTTGGATCACAACGATATCGCCATCATTGATGCCTGCCTCAATCATTGAATCGCCTTTTACTTCCAAGGCGTAATGCTGTCCCTTGCCCGAAACCATGGAGCCTGGAACGGCAACATGATGCGAGATCTCTTGAATAGCCTCAATAGGCACACCGGCAGCGATCCGGCCCATAACGGGCAGCTCGATCGCATGGATGGTATCGACATTCATCGCCCCTTTAGGTTGCTCGGGGCGGTCGCCCTCGATCACGCGGGGGGAGAAGCCGGGCCGTTCCATCGCTTCAGGCAGCTTGACGATTTCAATTGCGCGGGCACGGTGGGCAAGACGGCGGATGAAACCGCGTTCCTCCAGTGCCGTGATCAGACGATGAATTCCGGACTTGGACCGTAAGTCAAGCGCCACCTTCATTTCGTCGAAAGAGGGGGGAACCCCTTCGGCTTCCATACGTATCCGAATGAAATCCAACAGTTCCAATTGCTTGCGCGTTAACATATGCCATCCTTGTGCGAAAGGTTCCTTTCCCGTTCTGCCCATGTTCTTGCTTTGTGTCAAGCGTTTTGCTTAGATCGCGAGGTATTCGACCATTTCGCCAATCGCGCGCGGGCCATCCCCGATGGGGCGCAGCAAAAGGGCGTTCGCGGCGGATAATACCGTCAACAGCGCGGAATCCTGATTGTCCAAGCTGCGGATCTCAGGGCCTTGCGGGCCGTGCTGCACCTCTGCCCGCATATAATGGGCACGGTTGCCGTTGGCGTCCAAGGGCGCAGTTAATCTGGCGTGTTGCAAAATCGGTGTGGGTGCGGGCATGCCTTGCATCGCGCGGATCATAGGCATCATGAACAAATGCCCGCAAACCACTGAAGATATCGGATTACCCGGAAGGCCGAGCATTGGGGTGCCGTTGAGCATTCCGGCCATAAGCGGCTTGCCCGGACGCATCGCGATTTTGTAAAACGCGCGCTTCATCCCCAGATCGGCGGCGACCTTGCCAACCAGATCGTGATCTCCGACTGACGCACCGCCAATGGTCACGATCAGATCGGCGTCTTGGGCTAGGGCGAACACAGCGTGAAGGCTGGCCTCGGTATCGCGGGCGATTGGCAGCATGCGGGTGATCGCACCGGCATGCTGCGCCATCGCCGCCAAGGCAAAGCTGTTGGAGGCGATGATCTGATCGGGGCGGGGCGTCTCTCCGGGCATCACCAGCTCATCTCCGGTGGCGATGATGGCGACGACGGGGCGGCGCGTCACGCAGACCGCGGCCACATTCATTGAGGCCAGAAGCGCCAGATCGGTGGCGCGCAGCAGACGGGCAGACAGGCTGTCACCCGCTTTGAAATCAGCGCCTTGGGGGCGGATGTTGCGGCCGGTGCCAAGGTCGGAACCCAAGGTGATGCGGTCGCCGTCACGTGTTACATTTTCCTGGATCACCACTTGATCGGCACCCGCAGGAACCGGCGCGCCAGTGAAGATGCGCAGCGCTTGGCCGTTCGTCAGCGTGCCTGCCCATGCATGGCCGGCGCTGGCCTCCCCCACCACATCAAATTGCGCAGCGGGGAGGGCGGGGCCGCGAATGGCATAGCCGTCCATCGCGGATGCGGCAAAGGGCGGCTGATCGCGGCGCGCGGTGGCGGGCTGAACCATGTAGCGCCCCGCCGCTTGGGCCAATGGCAGGGTTTCAGCCTCCAGCGGCCGCACCAGACCCAGCGACAGGGCCAGCGCCTCATCAACCGAGATCACTTTGCAGCCTCATAGCGGCCGGATTTGCCGCCCTCTTTCAGGATCAGCTTGGTAGAGGTGATTTCCATGGCCTTATCAACAGCTTTCACCATGTCATAGACGGTAAGTGCGGCAATGGATGCGGCCGTAAGGGCCTCCATCTCTACGCCCGTTTGGCCGCCGGTTTTTACGGTGGCCTCAATGATGATGCCGGGCAAATCGGGGTCGGGCGTAAGATCGATCGTAACCTTGGTCAGCGGCAGCGGATGACACAGCGGGATCAGATCGGATGTCTTTTTCGCCGCCATAATCCCGGCCAGACGCGCCACACCCAAGACATCGCCTTTGGAGGCGCGGCCATCGGTGATCATCGCATAGGTTTCCGGTGCCATCTTGATCGCGCTGCGGGCGATTGCGATGCGCGATGTCACGGGTTTTTCGGAAACATCGACCATATGGGCGTGGCCAGAGGCATCGAAATGCGAAAGCCCGGACATTACATCCTCCCCGGTGCCGTGTAGGGGTGGGCCAAGAGCGCGCGGGTCGCGGCCTCCACGTCATCCTGACGCATCAGGCTTTCACCGATCAAGAAGCAGCGCGCGCCAAAGCGGGCGACGTCGGCAAGATCCGCGGGGGTGTAAAGGCCGGATTCAGAGATGATCATCCGGTCCACAGGCACCCGCCGGGCAAGGTCCCGCGTGGTTTGCAGATCAAGGTCAAAGCTGTGCAGATTGCGGTTGTTGATGCCGAAAAGTTTGGATTTCAACAGTTCTGCGCGTTCCAGCTCTGCGGCGTCATGCACCTCGATCAAGGCATCCATGCCCAGCTCAAAGGCGGCGGCTTCCAGCTCTTGTGCCTGTGCATCCGACACCGAGGCCATGATGATCAAAATGCAATCGGCCGAAAGCGCGCGCGCCTCCACGACCTGATAGGGATCATACATGAAATCCTTGCGCAGACAGGGCAGCTTGGTCGCGTCATGGGCGGCGGTCAAAAAGGCATCGGCCCCTTGGAAAGAGGGCGTATCGGTCAGGACCGAAAGGCAGGTGGCACCGCCCGCCTCATAGGCGCAGGCAAGGGCCTCGGGGTCAAAATCCTCGCGGATCAACCCTTTGGAGGGACTGGCCTTTTTAATCTCGGCGATCAAACCATAACCGTTCTGGGAGGCCGCCATCAGCGCCTTCATAAAGCCGCGGGGGGCGGGGGCGGCATTGGCGCGGGCTTGGACCTCGGCAAGGGGAAGGGCGGCTTTGCGCGTGGCAACCTCCTCCAGCTTGTAGGTTTTGATCCGTTCTAAAATCGTGCTCATATCAGGGGCGTCTTTCGGTTCAAGGGACGGCAGAGGTGATGCGGGCAATGGCTTTCAGCCGCGCGAGGGCGGCCCCGCTGTCGATGCTTTCGCGGGCCATTTCAACCCCTGCTTTAAGGTCGGTCGCCTTGCCCGCCACGACCAATGCCGCCGCAGAGTTGAGCACGACCGCATCGCGGTAGGCGCCGGTTTCGCCGTTCAACAACGCCAAAAGTGCCTTGGCATTTTGCGCAGGGCTTCCGCCCATAATCGCTTCAAACGGATGGGTGGGCAGGCCAGCATCTTCGGCATGAACCACGAATTCTGTGATGCCACCGTCTTTCAGCGCTGCCACGTGTGAAGGTTCTGCGATGGACAGCTCATCCGTGCCGTCGCCGCCATGCACCAACCAAGCAGAGGTAGAGCCAAGCGATTGCAACACCTCGGCCATTGGCCGCAACAGCCCGGCATCATAGGCACCTGTCAGCTGCATTTTCACACCGGCAGGGTTGGTCAGCGGGCCGAGGATGTTGAACAGCGTGCGTGTCCCCAGCTCTAACCGTACAGGGGCCACATGGCGGGTGGCGGGGTGGTGCATCGGGGCCATCATAAAGCCGATACCTGCCTCCGAAAGGCAGGTTTCAACGACATCCGGGCCGACCATCACGTTCAGGCCCAGTTCTGTCATCGCATCGGCGGCGCCGGATTTTGACGAAAGGTTCCGGTTGCCGTGTTTCGCGACTACAACGCCCGCGCCCGCCACAACAAAGGCCGTCGCGGTAGAGATATTCAGCGTGCCTTTGCCATCCCCGCCGGTGCCAACAATATCCATCGCCCCCGCAGGGGCCGTCACCGGATTGCACTTGGCGCGCATCACAAAAGCGGCGGCGGCGATCTCATCGACGGTTTCGCCGCGTGTGCGCAGGGCCATCAGAAAGCCGCCCATCTGCGCGGGTGTAGCATCGCCCTCAAACAGGGCGGTAAAGGCGGTTTCGGCCTCGGCCCGGGTTAAGGGGCGGTCACAGGCGGCGTTGATCAGGGGTTTGAGGCGTTCACTCATGCGGGGACCTTCGCCTGTTCCAGAAAATTGCGCAACAATTGGTGGCCATGTTCCGACGCGATGCTTTCAGGGTGGAATTGTACGCCCTCGATGGGCAGGGTTTTATGGCGCAGGCCCATGATGGTCCCGTCCTCAAGCCATGCTGTTACATCCAGACAATCGGGCAGGCTGTCACGGTCCACGATCAGCGAATGATAGCGTGTGGCGTTAAAGGGGCTTGGCAGGCCTGCAAAGACGCCCGCATCATTGTGATGCATCGCCCCCATCTTACCATGCACAATATCATGGCAGCGCACGACCTTGCCGCCGAATGCCTCACCAATGGTTTGATGGCCAAGACAGACGCCCAAGAGGGGAATACCCGCCTTTGCTGCGGCATGGGTGATTGGCAAACAAATCCCGGCCTGCGCAGGTGCCTTTGGCCCGGGCGATAGCACTATCATTTCCGGGCCAAGGTCCAGTGCTGCCTGCACATCCATCGCATCATTGCGCACAACTTTTACATCGGCACCCAATTCGCCCAGATAATGCACCAGGTTATAGGTGAAGCTGTCATAATTATCGATCAGTAGCAGCATAGCAGTCACAACCGTTTCTTTTGGTGTGCTTCTGGCTTTTGTATCGGGGTGATACCGGCACAAATATCCGGTTTCTCCGGTATATCCCTGCAAGCCAGCCCAAATGACCGAAGCTCTATGGCCTCTTATCGCCGATCCGGCGAGCGGTGTAAACTGTGGGAAAGGCCACCCCATTAACCGCGATTCGCCAAGTGCCAACGGCTGTCAGGTGCAGGTATTGCCCGTCTGTCCGTTTCTTACGGGCCCGTGGGGTAGCATATGCGGAAATGTCTATTTTAAATGGATGAGCGGGGCTTGCAATTGCTTTGACCTATTGAGCCGCTGTTGACCTTTTTTGCGCATGTCAGGGGTGTGCGTTGCTGCGGAGAACTAATTTTCCGGCCTATTGATCTGCGTGTCGGTTTGGGGGTGAACCTGCCACCATCTCGCGGTATAGGTGGCCAAAGCGCATAGTTACGAAAAGGGAAACGTTCTCTTTGCGGATTTGGGCGTTGTGTTGCGAAGGCAGGAGGAAGACGGGTGAGCCGTGGTTTTTTCATAGGGGCTGGTTGCGGTGTCGTGGTTGCGGGGCTTGGCCTTGTCGCGGTATCGCAGTTCACGGATTTTCTGCCTGCGCCGCAGGATACAGAACAGATGCTGACGATTGAGGCGGATGCACCGAAACCCGCCGTGGTATTGCCCGTGGTCCCTGAAGCCCCTGCACAAGAGGTTGCAGGTAGCGATGTTACACCAGTGCCGACCCCAAACCCCATCGCACCAGAGGTGGAAAGCAACGCCCCGTCCTTGCCCGATGCGCAGGTGGGGATGGATGCGCCATCAGCGCCGACCGTCGACGGCGCGGCCCCAAATGTGGCAGCAGACGCGGCAACCTTGGCCCAAAGCCGCACGGATGACGCGGCTCCAACATCGGATGTCCCCCCTGAACCTGTAGCGGAGGCGACGAATTCCGCTGTCGCGGCAGAGCCAATGCAACCGGCCGAGCCGGAAATGGTGCCAACATCGCAAGAGGCCGCAGCCCCTACGCCGGTGGTGCGCCCCTCGACGGGGTTTGGTGGTGATGTTGCAGGTGTGAAAATAGGGCGCTTGCCCACCGTCGGGGATGATGATCAGGTCGCTGCGGTTCCCGAGATCACCGCCGCTGAGGTGAATGCGCTACCAGCTGTGGAGCGTTTTGCGGCCAGTTTCGAAAACCCTTCCCAAAAGCCGCTGTTTTCCATCTTGCTGCGTGATACCGGCGGGGCCGACGTTGACCGTGAGGCATTGGCCGCACTGCCTTTCCCCGTTTCCTTTGTGATCGATCCAACTTTGCCGGATGCCGCAAGTGCCGCACAGATTTACCGTGCCAATGGCAAAGAAGTGCTGATGCTTGGCGCAGGGATCCCAGAGGGGGCGACAGCCTCTGATCTGGCGGTCAGCATGGAGACGACGACGGCGGCATTGCCCGAGGCGGTTGGCATCGTCGATCTGGAACAAGGCGGCTTTCAAGGGGATCGCATCCTTGCCACCCAAGTGCTTGCATTGGTGCGTGACCATGGGCTTGGCGTGATTTCTTGGGACAGGGGGCTGAATGCCGCCAGCCAGATTGCACAGCGTGAGGGGATGCGCAGCGCTGTTATCTTCCGCAGCCTTGATGGCGAGAACGAGGGCGCGCCGAAAATTCGTCGTTACCTTGACCGTGCGGCTTTTAAGGCCGCCCAAGACGGGCGTGTGGTTGTTGCTGGTAAAACGCGGCCCGAAACCATTGCCGCCCTTTTGGAATGGGCCGAAGAGGGGCGGGCCTCCATGGTCACCATCGCGCCGTCTTCGGCTGTTATGATGGCGCGCTAGGGCGAAGGGGGCAAAGGCCCCCTTTTTTCAAGCAAGAAGGTTAGCGGTTACCGCCCGAGAATAGGCCTGCATCCTCAGCCGCTTTGCGCAAGGCGTTGGATTTATTGACGGTTTCCTCATATTCGGATTGCGGGTCGCTGTCATAGACAACGCCGCCACCGGCCTGAATATAAAGCTGCTCATCCTTCAGCACAGCCGTGCGCAGCGCGATACAGAAATCCATCTCGCCGTTGGCTGCGAAATAGCCGACCCCGCCGCCGTAAACGCCGCGCTTTTCAGGCTCCAGCTCGTCAATGATCTCCATCGCGCGAACTTTGGGCGCGCCGGAAACCGTACCAGCAGGCAGACCGGCAAGCAGCGCCGATAGTGCATCCTCACCCTCGGCGATCTGGCCCACCACGTTTGAGACGATGTGCATGACATGGCTGTAGCGTTCGATGATGAATTCCTCGGTCGGGCGCACCGTGCCGATTTTGGCCACGCGCCCCACATCGTTGCGGCCAAGGTCCAGCAGCATCAGATGCTCTGCCAGCTCCTTTTGGTCACTCAGCAGATCGACCTCATTGGCGCGGTCTTCCTCGGGGGTTTGGCCGCGTTTGCGGGTGCCTGCGATGGGGCGGACTGTCACCTCACCGTCGCGCAGGCGCACAAGGATTTCCGGGCTGGCACCGATCACCTGAAACCCGCCGAAGTTAAAGAAGAACATGAAGGGAGAGGGGTTGGTACGGCGCAAGGAACGATAGAGCGCGAAAGGCGGCGCCTCAAACCGCTGGGCCCAGCGTTGCGAGGGGACGACCTGAAAGATGTCACCGGCGCGGATGTAGTCCTTGGCTTTTTCAACGGCTTGCAGATAGCCCTCATGGGTGAAGTTGGAAACAGGTTCCCCGACAGTGGCGGCTTGGCCGAAATCGCGATCGGCATGGGGCGCGCGTTCCAGATCGCGCAGCGCATCCATCACCCGCTCGGCAGCTTGGGCATAGGCCGCGCGCGCCGAAAGACCGGAACTGGCCCATGCGGGGGCGACCACGGTCACCTCTCCCTTGACGCCGTCCAGCACCGCCACGACCGAGGGGCGCATAAGCACCGCATCGGGCAAGCCAAGCGGGTCGGGGTTCACATTCGGCAAATGTTCCACCAGCCGGATCATGTCATAGCCGAGATAGCCGAAAAGCCCGGCGGCGATGGCCGGAAGGTCATTGGGCATATCAATCGCGCTTTCCGCGATCAGGGCGCGCAGGCTGTCCAATGGCGGGGTCGGATCGGCCTGAAATGCGTCGGGGTCAAAGCGGGCTTCGCGGTTTATCTCAACCGCCTCGCCACGACAGCGCCAGATCAAATCGGGCTTCTGACCCACCACCGAATAGCGGCCCCTAATTTCGCCCCCCGTCACACTTTCCAGCATGAAGGTATCGCTGCGCGCCTCACCGAGCTTGAGCATCAGCGACACAGGCGTATCAAGATCGGCCGCGATACGGGCCGAGACGACCTGATTGCGCCCCTCGGCCCAGCCCTTTTCAAATTCGGCGAAATCAGGTGTCAGATTTGTCATGCGCAGACCTTATTGGAAGCGGGCGTGAACGGCATTGATCACCGCATTGTCCAGCGTGATGCCGGCATCTTGTGTCAGCGAATTGGTGAACAGCGTGAAGGCATCCTGGGCCACGGCTTGCTCTGCCTGTGCGGCAATCGCGGATTTAAGCGCCTCTGCATCCGCACCGCTTGTCGGGCCGGGGATGATGCTTTCAAGCTGGGCTACGGCGATGAAGCTGCCATCCTCGATGACGCTGGCTTCGCCTTCTTCCATTTTGAAAACGGTGCTGAGCAGGGAGGCGGGTGTATCCTCTAGCGCGGTGGAGCGGGTCAGATTGGGGATCACTTCGGTGATCCCGAATCCGCCCAAGGCCTCGCCCTGATCTACCTTGGCTTTGATGTCATTGGCCATCGCTGCCAGATCTTGCGCCGTTGTTTGCGCGGTCCAGCTTTCGATCACGGCCTCGCGGGCCTCTTCCAACGGAATCGGGGTTGGGGGGATGATTGCATCCAGACGCAGGGCGAAGACGCCGCCATCTTCAAGCTGCACGGCTTCGGGGAAGTCACCTTCGGCAGCTTCGGTTGCGGCGGTGCGGAAGGTCGGGTAGCCGGCCATCGCCTCGCTTGAGTGTTCGTTGAAATCAATCTGGCCCAAGGTCAAATCGGTTTCAGCGGCAAGGTCCTCGAGCGTGGCACCACTGGCCAGACGGTCGTCGATATCCTCGACCAGATCATCGATTGCGCGGCGGGCCGCATCGGCGGCAAGCTCGGCTGCCAGATCGGGGCGTGCCTCTTCAAAGGTGACGTTTTGCGCGGCAAGGGTGGCGTTCATGCGAAACAGCGCAGGACCAAGGTCGGAATTGAACGGGCCAACGACGCCTGGGGCCTCTAGCGCGAAAATTGCAGCGCCAGCCTCACCCAGTTCTTCCTCGGATTTATCGCCAAGATCGATGTCCGAAAGGGTCACACCGCGCTGTTCGACCAATGTCTCGAATGGGGTGCCTTCATCCAATGCGGCTTTGGCGGTCTGAGCGGCCTCTTCGTTTGGGAACACCAGCCGTTCGACAAGGCGGCGTTCGGGCTGCACGAATTCTACGATACGGTCGTCATAAAGTTTTTGCAGTATGGCATCATCCAGCGGCATCTGGTCTGCGATGTCTTCGGGCAAAAGGGCGGCATAGGTGATGCGGCGCGCCTCCGGCTTGGTGAATTCGGCGATATTGGCGTCGTAATGCGCTTTGATTTCCTCGTCCGTCGGTGCAGCGGGCGCCGCTGCCAGATCGGCAGAGGTCAGGCGCAGCAGCTTGAGTTCACGACGTTCCGAGATTTGGGCGTAAAGCGTGTCGGTCAGCACGGCAGGCGCTGCAAAGCCACCCATGACTGCCCCTTGCAGCAAGGCGCGGGCCAGATCTTCGCGCATCTTGGTTTCATATTGCGCCTCGGTCAGGCCAACATTTTGCAAGGTGAAACGGTAGGTGTCACGGTCGAAGGTCCCCGAGGGGCCACGAAACACACTGGCGTTGGTGATCTCTTGCACGATGCGTTCGTCGCCAACCGAAAGGCCGATGCGTGCGGTTTCATTATCCAGGGCCGCAGCATTCACAAGCTGCTGGCGGACCTGCTGGTCGATGCCAAAGCTTTGGGCCTGCTGCAAAGTGATGCGGGTGCCGAATTGGGCCGACAGCGCGTTCACCTCTTGTTGTAGGCCACGTTCATAATCGCCGATGCTGATGTCCCGATCCCCGACCTTGCCGATCGCGTTGATGTCGCCACCAAAGTTGGTGATGCCAAAGCCGCCCAAGCCGAGGACAAGCATGCCCATCAGGATCCAGACAACAACGCTGGTGCCTTTGCCTTTTTTGCGGGGGGTATCGTCGGTCGGGTTTGCCATGGGTCTGCCTCGTGAAACGGGGGTTTTGTCGTGTCTATGGGGTTCGGGGCGCGGGGGCAAGATGTGCGCGCGCCACCGTCACTAAAGGTTGAGGTGCTGAAGACGTTTGAACAGCTCTGCAATGCCATCCGCGTCAACATTGGCAAAGGCGATCCGCAGCTCGCGCTTGGCGGAAAGATCATTCGCGGGCTTGAACATTGTGCCCGGCAACGTCAGCAATGCAGCCTCTGTGACCAAGGTCTTGGCCAGTTGATCCGAGGGCAGGGCATAGGGATGTTCGACATAGGCGAAATAGGCCCCGCAACCGAGCAGCTTCCAATCGGTCAGGGTTTTGAACCCTTCGATCATCGCGGCGCGACGCGAGAGTATTTCAAGCCGCTCGCCCGCGACCCAATCGCTAAGGTTCCGCATCCCCCAAAGGGCTGCGATCTGGCCAAGTTGGTTCGGGCAAATGGCAACCGTATCGAGGAATTTCTCGACCTGCGCTAGACGTTTTTCACTGGCCACGATGGCGCCAACGCGGTGGCCTGTCAGCCGGTAAGCTTTGGAAAAACTGTAAAGATGGATCAGCGTGTCGGCCCAGTCGGGATCGGTGAAAAGATCATGCGGCGCGCCGGAGCGGCTGTCGAAATCGCGGTAGGTTTCATCGACCACCAATGCGATCCCATGGGCGCGGGCCAGCTCCATGAATGCGCGCAGGGTGCTGGCCGGGTATTCTGCACCGCCTGGATTATTGGGGCTGACCAAGACAATCGCGCGGGTTTTCGGGGTGATCAGCTTGGCGGCATCTTGTGCGCTTGGCACAAGCCCCGGCCCGACTGTCAGCGGCACGCAGCGCACGCCTTGCATGTCAAGCCACATTTTATGGTTGAAATACCAAGGGGTTGGCAAGATAACCTCATCCCCTTTGGCGGCAAGCGTGGCCATGACGGCGCAATAGGCCTGATTGCAGCCTTGGGTGATCGCCACCTGCCTGTCGCGGATGGCACCGGCGTAGGACGCCGACCATTGCTGTGCGATCTCGGCCCGCAGGGCGGCCATACCCAGCACGGGACCATAAAGATGGGCCGCCGGATCGTTGATCGCGGCTTCGGCAATGGCTTGGCGCAGCGCGAGGGGCGGCAGATCCACGGGCGCTGCCTGCGACACATTGATCAACGGGCGATCAGCCGGAAACTGCACGCCATCCAGCCAGCTGCGCGCCTCCATCACGGGGGGCGTGCCGGTGGTTGCCATCGCGGGGTTAAGCGGCTTGGTCATGAAATGGCTCCTGCGTATCAAGGGGCGGTGCGTTTATTCCACGCCGCGGTAGGGCTGAACATATTGCAAGGCCATATCCCAAGGAAAGAAGATCCACGTATCTTGCGAAACCTCGGTGATGAAGGTTTCAACCATCGCACGGCCAAGCGGCTTGGCATAGACGGTGGCGAAATGCGCATTGGGGTAAAGCTGGCGGACCAGTTCAAGCGTTTTGCCGGTATCGACCAGATCATCCACGATCAAAATGCCGGTGCCATCGCCCATGATATCTTCTTGCGGGGCCTTGATAACTTTGGCCTCGGCGCGGTCCTGATGGTTATAGCTTTTGACCGAGATCGTATCGACAACCCGGATATCAAGTTCCCGCGCCACGATCATAGCGGGCACCATACCGCCACGGGTGATGCCAACCACGGCCTTCCAAGCGCCATCGTCGGGCCCTTTTCCATCCAGCCGCCACGCCAGTGCGCGTGCATCGCGGTGCATTTGGTCCCAAGAGATATGGAAGCCTTTTTCATGGGGCAAACGGTCTGTCATGGCGAGTCCTCTTTGGCGTTGGGCACTGGTTATGCAAGGGTCATATAACCTGCGGGCCCGCCGCGAAAGAAAAAGATGCGCAAATGCGGCCTAAAGGTTAAGGACGAGCATGACCCCAAGCCCGGCCATAGCGAAGGCAGCGATTGTATCAATCCAGAATTTTGCGGAAAAATAACGTTTGCGCATGGCGTTGGTCGACATGGCAAGGGTGACTGTGGCGTATAAAGTCAGCTCTGTCGCAAGTGCGGTTGCATAGATGGCCGCCAGCATCGTGCCGCCTTGCGGGTCGGGGAAAATGCTTAGGATAACGGCGGAATAGAATAGCGCGGGCTTGGGGTTTGACAGGTTCAGGATGATCCCGCCCATAAACCCGCTGCCAAAACGCCGCTTGGCGGCCTCGGGAAGGGGGGCACGCGCCCCGCGCCACAGCCCCACCGCCATATAAAGCAGATAAAGCCCGCCACCGATTTTTGCGGCCTGAAACAAGGGTGGATAAAGCTTGAACACAGCCGCCATGCCCAACAGCGCAAACAGGCACCAAAGAGAGGCCCCAAAGGCAAGGCCAAGCCCGTAGGGAAGCGCTTTTTCACGCCCTTGTGCCAGGGCCATTTGCGTTGCCGCAATAATGGCTGGCCCCGGCGAAAGGATCGCCGGGGTAAGTACTGCAATCAGGGCCAGAAACGGCTCTGGTGTCACTCAGCGCCTTTTTGGGCTTTGGCCGTGACCACGTCGATGTCGGGCGCATCAACCGCCTTCATGCCCACCACATGATAGCCCGCATCGACATGCAGGTTCTCACCCGTGGTGCCGGATCCAAGATCGGAGAGCAGATAAATCGCGGCTTTGCCCACTTCCTCTTGCGTCACATTGCGGCGCAGCGGGGAGTTCAGCTCATTCCAGCGCATGATGTAGCGGAAATCGCCGATACCGCTGGCGGCAAGCGTCTTGATCGGACCGGCAGAAATCGCGTTGCAGCGTATACCGTCCTTGCCCAGATCCTCGGCGATATATTTCACCGACGCCTCCAGCGCGGCCTTGCACAGGCCCATGACATTGTAGTGTGGCATCACTTTTTCGGCGCCGTAATAGGTCAGTGTCAACAGGCTGCCGCCCGGTTTCATGATGGCTGCGGCGCGGCGGCACACGGCCGTAAAGGAATACACCGAGACATCCATCGACATCGCGAAATTCTCACGTCCGGTGTCGACGTAGCGGCCGCGCAGTTCGTTCTTGTCCGAAAAGCCGATGGCATGGACAACGAAATCAACCGTTTCCCAGATATCTTTGATCCGCGCAAATAGCGCATCAAGCGAGGCTTCATCCGTCACATCGCATTCGATCAGCTCGGTAGAGCCGACCGATGCTGCCAACGGGCCAACCCGTTTCTTCAACTGCTCGCCCTGATATGAAAAGGCCAGCTCGGCGCCTTGTTCGGCGCATGCCTTTGCAATGCCCCAAGCGATGGACTTGTCATTGGCAAGCCCCATGATTAGCCCGCGCTTGCCTGCCAAAAGTCCAGCCATGAAATACCCCGTTTTTGCGAACAATAGAGCGTTGGTTTAAGCGATAGCGATTGCGGCATCAAGCCTCGTGGTGCCTTTGCGGGCATTGCAGGGCTTGCCCTTGCCGTATGGTAAGCTAGGTTAGTCCTTATAGTTAATGGTAAAATGGGGGCTGGCATGGATCGGGGCGGAATTTTTGCAGGGAATGATCCCTTTGCTTTGGCCCGATCATGGCTGACTGAGGCCGAAGCAACCGAGCCGAATGACCCCAATGCCATTGCTTTGGCAACTGTGGATGCCGGTGGCTTGCCCGATGTTCGTATGGTTTTGCTTAAGGATATCGAGGAAGACGCCTTTGTTTTCTACACAAACTACCAAAGTCGCAAAGGCGAGCAGATAGAGGCGGCGGGCAAAGCAGCTTTTGTCTTGCACTGGAAATCGCTGCGCCGCCAGATCCGCGTGCGCGGTGTGACCGAGCGCGTAGATGGTACCGTTGCGGATGAGTATTATTCATCCCGCTCGCTTAAAAGCCGAATCGGTGCATGGGCCTCGGCACAGTCGCAGCCCTTGTCGTCGCGTGCCTCTTTAATGGCCGATGTGGTTAAAATTACGGCAAAACTTGGCGCAAACCCTTCCAGGCCACCCTTTTGGGGGGGGATTCGAATCGTTCCAACAGAAATAGAGTTCTGGGCCGATGGTTCCTTTCGCCTGCATGACCGTTTTCGCTGGACACGTGCAGGTAGAAATGATTCTTGGAGTATTGAGCGGTTGAATCCGTAAAATGCGAAATGTTCAGGATCTGTTTCGCGCGTTAGCGCAGGATTGTCCGTAAACATTTAGACGAATGTTCCATGAGAACAACTAAAATTTAGGGCTCAATCTGGGGAAAAAGCTCTGTCATGAATGATGATGAAGAAATGCCGTTGCCGGTTTTGCACGGTCGAGTGAAATGGTTTGATCCGGTTAAGGGATTTGGGTTTATCCTCTCGGAGGAGATGGAGACCGATGTTCTATTACATGCAAATGTGTTAAGAAACTTTGGCCAAAGTACGGTCGCGGATGGGGCAGATATTACTGTCACGGTGCAAAGAACGCAGCGCGGCGTCCAAGCCGTAGAGGTGCTGTCTATTGTTCCTCCCGAAGGGGCGGGGTTCTTGATGGCGGGCGATGACGAGGTGGTTAGCGCCGAAGTTATTGCGGCCTGTCCACTAGAGCCTGCACGGGTGAAATGGTTCGATAAGGGTAAGGGTTTTGGCTTTGCCAATGTTTTTGGTCGGTCCGAGGATGTTTTCGTGCATGTCGAAGTGTTGCGGACCTCAGGCTTTGCGGATCTGACCGCGGGGGAGGCAATTGGCCTGCGTATCGTTGATGGCAAACGGGGCCGGATGGCCGCGCAAGTCCTCGCGTGGGATTCCGCTCTGCGTACGTCGAAATGAAACGGTTTCTGCTTTGCTTTATGCTTACCTGCGGCGTGCCGGCCGCAGGCCTCGCGCAATGCGCTGCCAGTCAGGTTGATATCCGCCTGACTGACGGCGGCTTTGTGCGTTTCAACGTTGAAGTTGCCGATGACGCGGCATCGCGCAGCAAAGGCCTGATGTTTCGCGAAAAGATGCCGAAATCTTCGGGCATGCTGTTTTTGTACGAACGTCCGCAGCGTGCCGTTTTCTGGATGAAAAACACACTGATTCCGCTGGATATGATTTTTGCTGATGCGACGGGCGTTGTTCGCCATGTCCATGCCAACGCGATTCCGCATGACGAGACGGGAATCGACGGGGGAAAAGGCGTTCTGGCTGTTCTTGAAATCAACGGTGGGCTGGCTAAACGCCTGAATATTAAGGCTGGTGCGGTACTTCGGCACCCGGGATTTAAACAAAATTCAGCTTCATGGGCTTGTGATGCGCAATAGGGCTTTTCAATCCCAAAACCTTTCTGTAGTAAGCCCACATGTTCGATGAAGTAATGAATTGAACACTGAAAAGGTCGGGGCGTAGCGCAGCCTGGTAGCGCGACGGTTTTGGGTACCGTAGGTCGTAGGTTCGAATCCTATCGCCCCGACCACTTCATCAACAAAAAATATCATCACAACATCGGTCCTGCGGGACATTAGGCTTAATTGTTGGCAGCAGAGAATATGCATCTTTCTTTGTTCAACCCGTATTTTTCATGCAGATAGAATGCTATAGCCGCCAAACCGGCTACCGGCATGTTCCAGCACCCAAGGCTTGGTTCAATATCAAAGAGCCCTGGCATGCATTTTCGGTATGTCTGCGTGTGCCGTGACGGGGGCTACCGGCCACGGGGTAATGTCTGTCCCATAGTCACGTTTCAGCTTGGGTCGCTATTGCAGCCCATCCATAACTGAAGATTCCAATCTTCGCTATTTCGGGACCAATCATGGCGCAAAAAGCCACCATTTATAAAATTGAACTCTCTGTCTCCGATATGGATCGTCATTACTATGAGGTCCATAAACTGACTGTTGCCAAACACCCGTCTGAGACGGATGAGCGGTTAATGGTGCGTATTCTCGCTTTTGCACTGAATGCGCATGAGCAGTTGGAGATGACCAAGGGGCTTTCAACAGATGACGAACCCGACATCTGGCAGAAAAGCCTAAGCGGCGATCTGGAGTTATGGGTGGCGTTAGGGCTGCCGAGCGAGAAGGTTGTGCGCCAATCCTGCGGCAAAGCCAGCAAGGTGATTGTTTATTGTTACGGCGGCAGGACGGCCGAGGTGTGGTGGGAGAAGATCAAGAATAGCACCACCCGCTTTGACAACCTTCAGGTTGTTAATCTCTCGGCACAGGACACGGGTGATCTGGGGAAGCTGGCAAGTCGCTCAATGAAGCTACAGGTTAACATTCAAGACGGCGAAGTAATGCTCAGCGTTGATGAGAGCATAGTCTATGTTGCGCCGGTCAAATTGAAAGATGTTGAGTAGAAATGGCCGTTGGGCGTTGACCGGTCCATTGCCGTCATAGCACGCCTTGTGTCGCCCGAAATTCGGCCCCGCCACCCAATAGTGGCGGGGGATTTTATGTGCAGCCCGGCATATCAATTCGGGCAGCAGGCAAGATCAGTCGCCCTGTGGGATGCGCAGAACTTGACCGGGATAGATTTTGTCGGGATGGCTTAGCATCGGCTTGTTGGCCTCAAAAATCTCGGTGTAGCGGTTCGCGTTACCAAGTGTTTTCTTGGCGACTGCAGAGAGGGTGTCACCGGCTTCGACGGTGTGGAACACAGCCTCATCGGCAGCGTCATCCTCTACCTCGGCGACGCCCGCGACGTTGCCGACGGCCAGAATGACTTTCTCACGGATCTCTTTTGAAACCGCATCGCCTTTGATTTTGACCTTGTCGCCCACGATCGAAATGTCGAGCCCTTTGGCATCAAGACCAAGATCGGCGACTTCTTTCTTGAGCGAATCCGCCGTCGGCTCATCTGCAACCTTCTTGCCGGAAGTCTTCCAGAAATTAAAAAGTCCCACTTGGTATCTCCTTTTACAAGTTTTCTATAGCGTCTGTTCAGTTCGCAGGCTTTGGCGCCGCCGGAGAGGGGGCTGCCGTACCTTCCGGGAAGAAGCAGGCTGTCCGATGCGTTGCACCGTCCAAAAGCGGGCGATCTACATGACAGCGGTCCTGCGCCTTCCAGCAGCGCGGCGCAAAGGCGCAGCCCGGCGGGACGTTCATCGGCGATGGCAGCTCCCCTACCAGCTTGATGCGTTGCTTTTCCAGGCCCGGCTCGGCCACAGGGGTCGCTGACAGCAGCGCCTTGGTGTAGGGGTGGCGCGGTTCTGCGAAGACCTCTTCCTTGGAGCCGGTCTCGACAGGGCGGCCCAGATACATCACGATCACATCGTCGGCCATATGTTTGACGACCGATAGGTCATGGCTGATGAACAGATAGGCAAGGCCCATCCGCTCTTGCAATTCGGTCAGCAGGTTCAGGATCTGGCTTTGGATCGACAGATCAAGCGCGGAAACGGGTTCATCCAGCACCAGCACCTTGGGGTCCAGCATCAGCGCACGGGCGACCGCGATTCGCTGGCGCTGGCCGCCGGAAAACATATGCGGATAACGCTCAAAATGCTCGGGGCGCAACCCGACGAGGCGCAGCATATCGCGCGCTTTGGCAGTGCGCTCGGCGGCGCTCATTTCGGGGCGGTTGATCTTGAGCGGCTCTTCGAGAATGGCACCGATCTTCTGGCGCGGGTTAAGCGAGCCATAGGGGTCTTGGAACACGATCTGCACATCGGTGCGCAGGCTGGCCCAGTTTTCCTTGGTGGCCGCCTGTCCGGCAAGCTCGAAATGCCCGCCGGTGGGTTCCTCGATCAGGGTGATAAGCCGCGCGAGGGTGGATTTGCCACAGCCGCTTTCGCCCACAACGGCAAGGGTTTTGCCAGGAAGCAGGGTAAAGCTTGCCTCGGACAAGGCGCGCACGATTTGGGGTTTACGGAACATACCGCCGCCGACCTCGTAATGGCGGCTTAGGTTTTTGGCGATGACTACGGGGGTGTCGCTCATGCCTTGACCTCCTCGGTTGCGTTCAAGGGGTAATGGCAGCGCGCGAGGCCCAGTTCGGGGCCACATGGCACGGGTGGTGTGCTGCGGCAGCGATCATCGGCAAGGGCGCAACGGGGTGAGAACAGGCAGCCTTTGGGGCGGTCGAACTGGCCCGGCACCACGCCCGGAATGGTCGGCAGCAGCTTGGAGGTTGCCCGTTCCGGCAGGGCGGCCAGCAGGGCGGCGGTATAGGGGTGATGCGGGCGCGCAAAGAGGTCATAGACCGGCTGGTCCTCAACCTTTTGGCCTGCATATTGCACCGAGACGCGTTCAGCGTTTTCGGCAACCACGCCCATATCATGGGTGATCAAGATCAGCCCCATGCCGGTATCGCGCTGCAACCCTGTCAGCAGGTCGAGGATCTGCGCCTGAATGGTCACGTCCAGCGCCGTTGTCGGCTCATCCGCGATCAAGAGTTTTGGGTTGCAGGCAATCGACATCGCGATCATCACGCGCTGGTTCATGCCGCCCGACATCTGGTGCGGAAAAGTGTTGAGGCGCGTTTCGGGGGCAGGGATGCCCACCATCTCCATCAGCTCGATCGCGCGGCGGTGGCGGGTGGCGCGGTCCATCTTCATATGCAGGCGCAGGGCTTCTTTGATCTGGAAGCCAACGGTGAAACAGGGGTTAAGCGATGACATCGGCTCTTGAAAGATCATGGCGATCTCTTTGCCAACGATCTTGCGCCGCGCCTTGGGGGGCAGGGTGCGCAGGTCGCGGCCCTCAAATTCCATCACATCGGCGGTGATGTTCGCGGTCCAAGGCAAAAGCCCCATTAGCGCCAGCATCGACACCGATTTGCCCGACCCGCTTTCGCCAACAATGGCCAGAACCTCTCCCTTATCGACCGAGACATCAACCGCATCCACGGCCCGAAAGGCCCCCGATGCGGTGGTGAAATCAACGCAAAGGTTGCGAATTTCCAAAAGGGCCATGGCTCAGCTCCGCTTCAGCTTGGGGTCGAGGGCGTCGCGCAAACCGTCCCCCATCAAATTGATCGCCAGCACGGTGACCAGAATCGCAAGACCGGGGAAAGTGACAACCCACCACGCGCGCAAGATAAACTCACGTGCCTCGGCCAGCATGGTGCCCCATTCCGGCGTTGGTGGCTGTGCGCCCATACCAAGAAAGCCCAATGCCGCCGCATCCAGAATGGCGGTGGAGAACGACAAGGCGCCTTGAACGATGATCGGAGACATGCAGTTGGGCAGCACGGTGATGAACATCAACCGCGCAAGACCAGCGCCGGTGGTCCGCGAGGCGGTGACATAATCCTTAGACAGCTCCGACATCACGCTGGCCCGCGTCAGACGCACGTAATGGGGCTGCAAAACAATGGCGATGGCGATCATCGCATTGGTCAGGCTTGGCCCCAGAATGGCAACCAAAACCAAGGCCAAAAGCAAGGACGGAAAGGCCAGAATGATATCCATCACCCGCATGATGATCGTATCCAACCACTTGGGCGCAAACCCCGCGATCAGCCCGACCAAAATCCCGCCCGAGGCTGCAACAGCCACCACGACAATCCCCACGTAAAAGGAATAGCGCGCGCCGTGCAGAAGCCGCGACAGCATATCGCGCCCCACGGCATCGGTGCCCAAAAGGAAGGCCGTCGTGCCACCTTCTTGCCAGAAGGGTGGTTGCAAAAGGTGCTGGCGGAATTGCTCGGTCGGATCATAGGGGGCGATCACATCGGCCAGAATGGCCACCGCCACGAATATGGCAAAGACCCAAAGCCCGAAAACAGCGCCGCGGTTTTCGCGGAAGTAATGCCAGAACTCGGTCAGCCTGCCGGGGCGTGCCTGCATGTCAGGATCTTGTTGGATAATATCGGCCATCAGCGTTTCCTGATCTTGGGGTTGATGAAACCGTAAAGCATATCCACGGTCAGGTTGACGATCATCACCATCACGGCGATTAGCAAAAGGCCGCCTTGCACCACGGGGTAATCGCGGCGGAAGATGCTGTCGACCATCCATTTGCCGATGCCCGGCCAGCTAAAGATCGTCTCGGTCAGGATCGCACCGGCCAGCAGGGTGCCGACCGAAAGGCCGATCACGGTGATGACGGGAATAAGGGCGTTGCGCAGTGCGTGGATACCGTTGATCCCGAAAGGCGAAAGCCCCTTGGCACGGGCGGTGCGGATGTAATCTTCGGACAGCACTTCCAGCATCGCGGAGCGGGTTTGCCGCGCGATCACCGCCAGCGGGATGGTCCCCAGCACGATTGTCGGCAAAACCAGATGGCTAACGGCCGATGAAAACGCGCCCTTTTGCCCCGAAAGCAGGCTGTCGATCAGCATAAAGCCGGTCGTGTCGGGGAAATAGAACATCAGGCTGATCCGGCCCGAAACAGGGGTCAGCCCCAACCAGCCCGAAACCACGATAATCAGCAAAAGCGCCCACCAAAAGATGGGCATCGAATAGCCGATCAACGCCGTGGACATCAACGCGCGGTCAAAGAACTTGCCGCGGTTCACGGCGGCAATTACCCCCGCTGGCAGGCCAAGCCCGACCGCAAAGATCATAGCACAGATCGACAGCTCGAACGTGGCGGGGAACAGGGTGAAAAATTCATCCCAGACCGGCTTTTTGGTCACAAAGGACGTGCCAAGATCACCTTGCACAATCCCCTTGAGGTATTCGAAATACTGCACATAAATCGGCTGGTCAAAACCCAGCTGCACCATCAATTCCTGATAGCGTTCGGGCGATACCCCGCGCTCACCCGCCATGACGGTGATCGGATCGCCCGGCAACATGCGGATAAAGGCAAAGGAGATTAATGTGACGCCGATGAACGTGGGAAGGAACGTCAGCAGCCGTGAAGCAAGATATTTGAGCATCAGCTTATCACCGTTAGGTCTTTGGGGAATTCGGTCAGGGAAAGGGCACCTCCATCAGTTACCAAAATATCATCCTCTATCCGAACTCCGATTTCATTCGGGATATAAAGCCCCGGCTCGTTGGTAAAAACGGTTCCGGCGGCCAGAACCTCATGGTTGCCTCGCATGATATAGGGCGCCTCATGCACATCGCGGCCCAGCCCGTGGCCGGTTTTGGTGCGGATATAATCGGCAAAGGCCGAGGCCTCAAGCACCGACGTTACGGCATCATCGATCAGGTGCGCGGTCACGCCCGCGCGTGTCACCGCATGTCCCGCCATATTGGCACGCAAGACGGTATCATAAACCTGATGCGCGCGGTCATCGGCATGGCCGATAAAGAAGGTGCGGGTAATATCGGCGGTAAACCCGTCCTTGCGCCCACCGAAATCGATCAGCAGGGCATCGCCGGGCGCAATCGCCACATCGCGGGCATGGGCATGGGGCATCGCCGCATTGCCGCCCGCAGCCACGATCGGCCCAAAGGAAAGCCCATCAGCCCCGTTGCGAAAGAGCGCGGCCACGAGCAGGCTTTCAACCTGCCGTTCGGTCATGCCGGGTTTCACTTCGGCGATGGTTTCGGCAAGAGCGGCCTCAGACAATCGGATTGCAGCGGTGAGGGCGGAAATCTCATCAGGGGTTTTGCGCAAACGCAGGCCGGAAATTTGCGCCTCGGCGTCCAAAATCCGCAGGCCGGGATAGGCCGTAGCCAACGCATGATGCACAAACACCCGCATCACCTGACCTTCAACCGCAAGGGAGGTCAGTGGCAGATGTGCGGCCATGGCCGCAAAAGCATCGCTATATCCGGTCTGGTCGCGCCAGTCAAAAACAGCGCCCTCAAAGCCAAGCGCCTCAAAAGACAGCAGTTCAAGGTTCGGGACCAAAGCCACCGGCGCGCCGATCACGGGGATGATGATGACCATTGGCCGCTCATGGCTGCCGAAACTGGCGTTATACAAACGTTCAAAGTTGCTGCCGGGGACGAGGGCAATGGCATCAACGCCCAAGTCGCGCGCAATCGCACGGTGTTCGGCATAGCGGTCGGTCATGGTGTTTTCTTACCTTGGCAAAGGGCTCAGGGGGTGGGAGGGGGCCGTTTGGCCCCCATCCCATGTCAGTCGATCACTCGGCTAGGTCAACGCCGTAGAAACGGACAGAGCCGAGCGGGCTCATCTCATAGCCCTGAACCTCTTTGCGCATTGGCGTGAAGGTCACGGAATGGGCGATCGTGCTCCATGGCGCTTGATCCTTGAAGATCACCTGCGCTTCCTCATAAAGCTTGGTGCGTTCGGCCTGATCAGCCGTAACCTTGGCTTTCTGGATCAGCGCGTCAAAATCGGCGTCACACCATTGCGCGCGGTTGGCGTTGCCAACAGCATCACAGCCCAGCAAGACGGCAAGGAAGTTGTCCGGGTCACCATTGTCACCGGTCCAGCCCAGCAGAACGGCACCGTCGCGGTCTTCGGCTTTGGCGCGTTCCAGATACTCGCCCCACTCATAGGATACGATCTCCACCGAGACGCCGATCTTGCCGAGGTCTTCTTGCATCAGCTCGGCCATACGGCGGGCGTTGGGGTTATAGGGGCGCTGCACAGGCATTGCCCAAATTTTCATAGACAGATCCGAAACACCCGCATCGGCAAGCATCTGCTTGGCCGCTTCGGGATCATAAACGTCGTCCTGCACCGCGTCATTATAAGACCACATCGCAGGCGGGATCGGGTTTTTGGCAATGCTGCCGGCGCCCTGGAAGACCACATCCAGAATTGCCTGTTTGTCGACCGCCATATTCAGCGCGCGACGCACGTTGACGTTATCAAATGGCGCAACCTTGGTGTTATAGGCCAGATAGCCGACGTTCAGGCCCTCTTGCTCTTGGACCACCAGATCGGCATCTTCTTGCATCGCGGCCACATCGGCAGGGTTGGGATAAGACATCAGGTGGCACTCGCCAGCCTTCATCTTTTGATAGCGCACCGAGGCGTCGGTCGTGATCGCAAAGACCAGATTGTCCAGCGGTGACGCGCCTGCCCAGTAATCGGGGTTGGCGGCATAGCGGATCACGGCATCTTTTTGGTAGGCCACAAAAGTGAACGGCCCCGTGCCGATCGGCGCTTGGTTAAGCATCTCGGGGGTGCCGACCTCAAGCATGGCATCGGCATATTCCTTGGACACGATCGAGGCGAAATCCATCGCGAGGTTGGCGATCATCGGCGCTTCTGGGCGGCTGAGCACGAATTTCACGGTGTTGTCGTCAATTTTGACGATTTCCGAGATCAGATCGGACATCGACATGGAGTTGAAATACTCCCAGCTGCCGCCCTCATATTTGTTGTAGGGGTTGTCCTCTTTGCGCTGACGGTCAAACGTAAAGATCACGTCGTCAGCGTTGAAGTCGCGGGTCGGGGTAAAGCTGTCGTTGGACTGAAACTTGACGCCCTCGCGCAGCTTGAAGGTGTATTCCAACCCATCCTCGGACACTTCCCAGCTTTCGGCCAGCGCCGGTTTGGTGGCCGTGGTGGCGCCATCAAATTCAACCAGACGGTTGTAAACCGGATGGGAGGAGGCGTTAAATGTGGTGCCTGTGGTGAACAGCGCCGGATCAAAGCCCTCGGGCGACCCTTCGGAGCAATAGACCATAGTCTTGGCGTAGGCCGCAGGGGCCAAAAGCGCGGTCATCACCAGACCGGTCGCGAGCGTAGTTTTAAGAGACATCTTGTCTTCCCTCGTTGTAAGGCCGCGATTCGGATGCGGCGTTTTAATGGGTGGACGCCCAAGCATACAAAGCCGGTAAACCGGATGTGGCCAAGGCATCGACCCAACCATCATGGCGATGATGAATTTTTTTGCAAGGGCGAGAACACACGCCGCGACGTAAGCGTGGGCACTGCGAGGCAGGGCCGCATTGATCCCGTCGTGCCCTTGTCTGGGTTGTTTTAGCTGCGCACCTACTGATCGCGCGGTGAATAAGAACCTTTTCCCAGCAAACCGGTCTGTGGTGCGGGGCTGTTTGCGGTGCTGTAAGACGGTTAGGTGGTTGTTGTGCCTTCCTCGTTCAGGGCGGGAAATAATTCTGGCTACTGGTGTGTTTTGGCGTTTGATGTTCCTTGCGCCTGCAATAACTTTACGAAATTGGAGGCAAAACACCTCAATTCGAAAAGGTTACATTATGCAACGGATCATGCTGTCTTCCCTGACGGGCCTTGCCATGTTTTGCGCCACGACGGCATTGGCGGGTGATTTCGGCCCGTTGATCATGCCCGCTGATCTGGCGGCAGGTACGGTGCCAGAGGCGGTCATTCTGGATATTCGCCCCAAGGGCTTTGAGGCGGGGCATATCGCGGGCGCGGTCTCTGCCCCCTATGGGTTGTTTCGCGGACCAAAATCCAATCCAGGCGCGGTGCCTCCGGTCGCAGATCTGGAACGGGCCTATGAGACGCTGGGCCTTGAGCTAGACCGTCCGGTGGTCATTGTGTCGCAGGGCGATACCGATAGCGATTTCGGCTCTGCGGCGCGAGTGTACTGGACGTTGAAAAGCTCGGGCTTTACCGAACTGGCGGTGCTGAACGGCGGTGCGACGGCTTGGGTCAATGCGGGGCTGCCGCTGTCAACGCAGGCCGCAACGCCGGTGCCGACCGAGCTTGCGATCACATGGGACAACACATGGACCGCCGATACCGCCGAGGTCACTGCCGTGGTTGCGGGCACCGAGCAGGCCACTTTGGTCGATTCGCGCCCCGGTTCGTTCTTCAACGGCAAAAAGATGCATGACGCGGCCGATCGCCCCGGAACGCTGCCGGGTGCCATGAACCTGCCGCATACCGATTTCTTTCGCCCCGGTGCTACGGCCATCAACGCCGATCCCGATCTGGAGGCGCTTCGGGCCAAGCTGGGCGGTACATCGAACACGCCCGTGGTCGCATTTTGCAATACCGGCCATTGGGCCGCGACCGATTGGTTCGCGCTGTCCGAGGTGGCGGGGATCGATAACGTGAAGCTCTATGCCGGTTCCATGGTCGAATATTCCCAGACCGATGGTGAGATGGCAAACCAACCGGGTTTGATTGCCCATTTGTTCAACCAGCTTTTGGGTGGCTAATTGATGTCTGATATTTCTTATGCACAGGCACGGACGTCCGATATGGTGTTTGGCCGCAGCGCGCTGATCGGGGCTGCGGTCGTTCTGGTGGTTTTGGTGGCGCTGTTTGCGGGTGCGCGGTTCGGGCTGATGCTTGCGCTTGGGCTGGGGTTTGGCGTGGCGCTGGAAGGGTTGCGCTTTGGCTTTGCGGGGCCTTGGCGCGCGATGATCCTGCGCCGTGAACCCGCCGGCATTTTTGCGCAGCTGTTGTCAATCGGCTTGGTGGCCTGCGTGGCGATCCCGCTGCTGGCCGCCAACCCCGGTGAGTTAAGCGGGGCGCAGGCGCCAATTGGTTGGGCGATGATCGGTGGGGCCTTTGTTTTTGGCGCGGCGATGCAGGTGGTCTTGGGCTGCGGTTCGGGCACTTTGCTCAATGCCGGATCGGGCAACCCGATTGGACTGCTGGCACTACCGTTTTTCGCGATTGGCAGCTTTGCGGGGGCCTATCATCTGGTCTGGTGGACGGATCTGGGGGCTTTGCCGATCCTGACGTTACGCGGCGGCGTGGGGCTTATGATTACTCTTGCGGGGCTTGGACTGACAGCAGGGGTGTTTTGGCTTTTGGGCAAGCCGGGGTCGCGCAAGGTGCCTGCACGCTATCTTGTGGCGGCGGGTGTCTTGGCGGTGCTGGCGGTCGGGAACCTTGTTGTGGCGGGGCAGCCTTGGGGCGTGGTTTACGGGCTTGGGCTTTGGGCCGCCAAAGGGGCCGTGGCGCTGGGGGCTGATCTGTCAGGGTCCGCGTTCTGGGCGGCGTCCGGATCGGTGCAACGGCTGAATGCAAGCGTGCTGACGGATTATACCTCGCTGACCGATATCGGTCTGATTGCGGGGGCGTTCGGGGTTGCGGCGTGGCGGCGTGGCGGGCTTTCGCAGGCGTTGCCGTCCTATCCGGCGCGGGCTTGGGTGGCGACGATCATCGTGGGCTTGGTGCTTGGCTATTCGTCGCGACTGGCCTTTGGGTGTAATGTCGGCGCGTTCTTTTCGGGCATTGCAACGGGCAGCCTGCACGGCTGGGTCTGGTTTATCGCGGCCTTTGCCGGTGCGTTTGTCGGCATCCGCATCCGCCCACTTCTTGGATTGGAGGCCCGCACATGACGCGTCGTTTCACCGCGTGTTTGGCCATTTCCGGATTGGTTGCCTTGGTCGCGCTGGATGTGCTTGCCAGCCCGCCGAACCCGTACCGTGCACCACCGATGCTGGCCTTCGGATCTGGTCTGGCGGCAAGCGGCGGCTTTTGCGGTGCGCTGCCCGATTGATCAAAAGGGGGCGGGTTAGTCTCGCCCCCTTTGCGGCTTGCCGTCTTGGTTAACGCTGGCTAAGCTTCCTTTACGTAATTTACGGGAGGGAGACTTTGATGAAGCGAACACTTGCAGTTGCCGTGAGCGGCGCGTTGGTGCTGACCCCGATGGTCGGCATGGCACAAGAGGCCGCGATTTACAGCGGAATGGACCGTATTCACCCGGCTTGGGCCCAGAATGGCATGGTCGTCGCACAAGAGGAAATCGCCGCTGAGGTCGGTCGTGATATCCTGAAGGCGGGCGGTAACGCGGCCGATGCGGGTGTTGCCGTGGCCTTTGCGCTGGCCGTGACCCTGCCGCGTGCGGGTAATCTTGGCGGCGGTGGTTTCATGATGGTGCATGACGCCGAAACCGGCGAAACCAAAGCGATTGATTACCGCGAAATGGCCCCGATGAGCGCCGATCGCGATATGTTCCTAGATGATGCAGGCGATGCCGATAGTGAGAAATCGCGCTTTACCGGCCTTGCGACCGGCGTGCCCGGAACCGTTGCGGGCATGCAGATGGTGCTTGATCAATACGGGACCATGAGCCTGTCCGAAGTGCTGCAACCGGCCATCGGTCTTGCGCGCGACGGGATCGTTGTCACTGCCGATCTGGCCGACAGCCTCAAAGGGCTAGAAAGCCGGTTGAAAAAATGGCCCTCCTCCGAGGCGATTTTTTATAAGGAAGGCGGCGCGTTCTTTGAGCCGGGCGACAGGTTGATCCAATCCGATCTGGCCGCAACGCTTCAGCGGATTGCCGACGCGGGGCCGGACGGCTTTTACAAAGGCGAAACCGCGCAGCATATCGTCGATGCGGTCCAAGCCTCGGGCGGGCGCATCACGATGGAGGATATGGCAGGCTATAAGGCGCTGAGCCGCGATCCGGTTAGCGGCACCTACCGCGGGTATGAGATTGTTTCCATGCCGCCGCCTTCATCCGGCGGGATCCATATTGTGCAGATCCTCAACACACTAGAGGAATATCCCATCGGATGGTTGGGGCATAACTCTTCGGATACGATTCATCTGATGGCCGAGGCGATGAAGCGCGCCTATGCCGACCGGTCCGAGTATCTGGGCGATCCGGATTTCTATGATGTGCCGCAAGCAGAGTTGATGTCCAAGGATTATGCCGCCGATATCCGCAAGGGCATTTCCCTGAGCCGTGCGACACCTTCGGAGGATATCAAACCGGCCGATCTGGCACCTTACGAGAGCGATCAGACCACGCATTTTTCCATTGTGGATAAAGACGGGAATGCGGTTTCCAACACCTATACGATCAACTTTTCCTATGGGTCGGGCATGGTTGCCGATGGCACCGGCGTCTTGATGAACAACGAGATGGACGACTTTGCCGCCAAGCCGGGCGTGATGAACGCTTATGGTTTGATCGGTGGCGATGCCAACGCGGTTGAGCCGGGAAAACGGCCTTTGTCCTCGATGAGCCCGACCTTGGTGATGAAAGACGGCAAGGTGTTCATGGTGACCGGCAGCCCGGGCGGGTCGCGCATCATCACGACCGTGATCCAGATGATCATGAACGTGATTGATCACGGCATGAATGTGGCCGAGGCAACCGTTGCCCCGCGCATTCACCACCAGTGGATGCCCGAGGTTCTGCGTGTCGAGGAAGGCCTGAGCGCCGATACGATTGCCGCACTTGAGGCCAAGGGCCATGTCGTCGAGGTGATGTCGACCATGGGCTCGGCGCAATCCATCGTTGTCGATGAAGCGAACGGCTTGTTGCTGGGCGGGGCCGATACACGGCAGACGAGTTCAGCCGCGCGCGGTTACTGATATGGTTGGCGGGCGGGCAATGGCCCCGCCCGCCAATTCCCTAGCTGGCTTTGATCAGGGCATCGATTGCCTTGAGGCTGCTCAAAAGTCCTGCAAGCTGGTCCAACGGCACCATATTCGGCCCGTCCGATGGTGCGGTGTCGGGGGCTTCATGGGTTTCAATGAAAACACCCGCAACACCGACCGCCACCGCGGCGCGCGCCAGAACCGGCACAAATTCGCGTTGCCCCCCTGATGACCCGCCAAGCCCGCCGGGTTGTTGCACCGAATGGGTCGCGTCAAAGATCACCGGCGCGCCGGTCTGTGCCATAATAGGCAAGCTGCGGAAATCGCTGACCAAAGTGTTATAGCCAAAGCTGGCACCACGTTCGGTCAACATCACATTGTCATTGCCCGATCCGGTCAGCTTGGCCACGACATTGACCATATCCCAAGGGGCCAGAAACTGCCCCTTTTTCACATTGATGATCCGGCCTGTCTTGGCGGCGGCAATCAACAGATCGGTTTGACGGCACAAGAACGCGGGGATTTGCAAGATATCGCAAACCTCGGCGGCGGGCGCGCAATGGGTGGCATCATGCACATCGGTCAGAACCGGCATGCCGAAGCGTTCCTTGACCTCGGCGAAAACCTCCATCGCGCGGGCCATACCGATGCCGCGTGTTCCTGAAAGGCTGGTGCGGTTGGCCTTGTCATAAGAGGCTTTGAACACCGCCTTTACACCAACGGCGCGGGTAATCTCATCAATCGCGGCGGCCATTTCCAGCGCATGATCGCGGCTTTCCATCTGGCAGGGGCCAAGGATAAAGGCCACGGGGTCCGCATTGCTGAACTCAACATTTCCGGCGGTCACTTTGGTTCTGGTTTGCATGATCGGCCCCTTTTGTCGTTGCACATAAGCGGTGGCCCATGGCCCCGACAGTGTCAACCCAAAGCATAGGTTCACGGTTTTTCTTGACACGAATCATACCTGCCCCCATGAATTGAACGGATGTTCAATTCATGGGGGAGGATACGACATGTTCATGGGCTCTATGCGGTTCGATCTGGGAGAAGATATTTCGGCGCTGCAAGATATGGTGCGCCGCTGGGCGCAGGAACGGGTGAAGCCGATGGCCACGCAGGTCGACGCCGACAACATCTTTCCGGCCGAGCTTTGGACCGAGATGGGGGAGCTGGGCCTGTTGGGCATCACCGTGCCAGAAGAGGATGGCGGCGCAGGCATGAGCTACCTTGCCCATGTGATTGCCACCGAGGAAATCGCGCGGGCTTCTGCCTCTGTCAGCCTGTCTTATGGCGCGCATTCCAACCTTTGTGTGAACCAGATCAAGCTGAACGGCACGGCGGCGCAAAAGGCGAAATACCTGCCGGGGCTGATCGCGGGCACCCATGTCGGCGCGCTTGCAATGTCGGAGGCGGGGGCGGGATCGGATGTGGTCTCGATGAAGCTGCGCGCCGAGAAGAAGGACGATTATTACCTTCTGAACGGCAATAAATACTGGATCACAAACGGTCCGGATGCTGATACGCTTGTGGTCTATGCCAAGACCGACCCTGAGGCGGGCAGCCGCGGTATGACGGCCTTTATCGTGGAAAAGACGATGAAGGGCTTTTCCACCAGCCCGCATTTCGACAAGCTGGGGATGCGCGGGTCGAACACGGCCGAGCTTATCTTTGACAATGTCGAGGTGCCGTTTGAAAACGTGCTGGGGACCGAGGGCAAGGGCGTACGCGTGTTGATGTCGGGGCTTGATTATGAACGTGTGGTGCTGTCGGGCATTGGCACGGGCATTATGGCGGCCTGTCTGGATGAGGTGATCCCATACTTGCAAACGCGGGAACAATTCGGCCAGCCGATCGGGAATTTTCAGCTGATGCAAGGCAAGGTTGCCGACATGTATACGGCGATGAATTCGGCCCGTGCCTATACCTATGAGGTGGCGCGCGCCTGTGATCGTGGTCAGGTCACTCGTCAGGATGCCGCGGCTTGCGTGCTTTATGCGTCAGAACAGGCGATGGTGCAGGCGCATCAGGCCGTCCAAGCGCTTGGCGGGGCAGGGTACCTTGGTGATAGCGTGGTCAGTCGCTTGTTCCGCGATGCCAAGCTGATGGAGATTGGGGCCGGCACCTCGGAAATCCGCCGCATGTTGATCGGGCGTGAGTTGCTGGGCAAATGAGCCTGCGTCAGAAATGCGCCATGAAAAAAGGCTGCGGGCATCGCCCACAGCCTTTCATGTCTGCTCTGCCGGTTAAGGGATCAGAACTTCATGACGTAGGATACGCCAAAGACCACGGGGTCGATATTGACCTCACCGATCTTGGCACCGTCAAGATAGACATCGCTGTCGATGTCGATGTAGCGCAGATCCATCCGCAAGGCGGCTTTCTCGCTCAGGGCGTAATCAACGCCAACATGGGCAGCAAGGCCCCAGCTGTCGTCGATCTTCAGCTCGCCACCACCCAGATCGGTGCGGTCCTCAAAGAAGGTGGTGTAGTTGATGCCAACACCGGCGAAGGGTTTGAACGCGCCACCTGTGGGGAAGTGGTAGTTCAAGGAAACGGTTGGCGGCAGATGCTTGGTCGTGCCGATCTTGCTGCCACCGATGTTGATGTCATGCTTGAAGGGCAGGGCGGCCAGAACCTCGATGCCGAGGTTGTCACGGACGAAATATTCAAATGTCACCGTGGGGCGCGCATTGCCGTCAATCGTGGTCGCACCGCCCGCAAGCGTGCCATTGTCGGATTTCGGCTCCACATAGCCGATACCAAACCCAAGCGTCATATCGCCTTGGGATTGGGCAAAGGCAGGGGCAGCAAGCGCCGCAGTGGTCAGGAAGGCTATGGCGAGGGTTTTCATAGGGATTCTCTCTGTTTGTATGCCGGGCGACCATGTCATGTAGCCGCGCTTGCAAGCCTTGATCTGGATCAAGCCTACCTTGTGGATTTCTGCGACAATATGGCGCATAATGCATTGATGTTGCATAAAAACAGCCGTCCCACGTTCCGCCGCTCAGATGAAGTTTGACAGGATTTAAAAGATGAAATTGAACTCCTCCTTTCTGCCCAATACCGATGCTGCCAAAAGCAACCGTGCGGCGCATCTTGAGATGTTGGAAACCGTTGCACAAGCGGCGCAAATGGCCGCGGCGGGCGGCGGTGAGAAATCCATGGCCCGCCATATCGGGCGCGGGAAAATGCCGCCGCGTGAACGGGTGGCCAACCTGCTTGATCCGGGATCGCCGTTTCTGGAAATCGGGGCCACGGCGGCGCATGGGCTTTATGGTGGGGCCGCACCGGGTGCTGGTGTGATTGCCGGCATTGGTCGGGTGATGGGCCGCGATGTGATGGTGGTCTGTAATGATGCCACCGTAAAGGGCGGCACCTATTACCCGATGACGGTGAAAAAACACCTGCGCGCCCAGGAAATCGCTGAGGAAAACCATCTGCCCTGCGTCTATCTGGTGGATTCGGGTGGTGCCAACCTGCCAAATCAGGATGAGGTGTTCCCCGACCGCGATCACTTTGGCCGCATCTTTTACAATCAGGCCCGCATGTCGGCCAAGGGCATTGCGCAGATTGCCGTGGTTATGGGCTCTTGCACTGCGGGGGGGGCTTATGTGCCTGCCATGTCGGATGTGACGATTATCGTGCGCGAACAGGGCACCATCTTTCTGGCCGGCCCCCCCTTGGTCAAGGCCGCCACCGGCGAGGTCGTCAGCGCCGAGGATCTGGGCGGCGGCGATGTCCATACGCGTCTGTCCGGCGTGGCCGATTATCTGGCCGAGGATGACGCCCATGCGCTGGCCCTTGCGCGGCGCGCGGTTGGCAACCTCAATGCGGTTCTACCCACTTCGGTGCAATGGCAGCCCGCCGAGGATCCGGCCTATGACCCCGAGGAAATCCTTGGCCTTGTCCCCGCCGACCTGCGCACCCCTTATGACATCCGCGAGCTGATCGCCCGCGTGGTGGATGGCTCCCGCTTTGATGAATTCAAGGCGCGCTTTGGTGAAACGCTGGTCACGGGGTTCGCCCATATCAACGGTTGCCCTGTGGGGATTATCGCCAATAACGGCGTGCTGTTTTCCGAGGCCGCCGTCAAAGGCGCGCATTTTGTAGAGCTGTGCAGCCAGCGCAATATCCCGCTGGTCTTTTTGCAAAATATCACCGGCTTTATGGTGGGCCGCAAATATGAGAATGAGGGCATCGCCCGCCACGGCGCCAAGCTGGTGACGGCGGTGGCCACCACCAATGTGCCCAAGGTGACGATGTTGGTCGGCGGCTCTTTTGGCGCGGGTAACTACGGCATGGCCGGTCGCGCCTATTCCCCGCGCTTTTTGTGGACTTGGCCAAACTCGCGCATCTCGGTGATGGGTGGCCCGCAAGCTGCGGGTGTCTTGGCAACCGTGAAACGTGACGGGATCGAGCGCGCAGGCGGCACGTGGTCCGAGGCCGAGGAAGCCGCCTTCAAACAACCCACGATTGACATGTTTGAGGAACAATCCCACCCGCTTTATGCCTCGGCTCGGCTTTGGGATGACGGGATCATCGACCCGCGCAAGACGCGTCAGATCCTGTCGCTGTCGCTGACCGCCGCGCTGAACGCCCCGATAGAGCCGACCAAATTCGGCATCTTCCGCATGTAGGCCGACCATTGTTCAACAGCATTCCGCGGGGCCAAGGGCTGGCCCCCGGCGCTCTCCCAAGAAATGGACGTAGAGATGTTTGATAAAATCCTGATCGCCAATCGCGGCGAAATCGCCTGCCGCATCATGGAAACCGCGCAAAAGCTGGGGGTTTCCACGGTTGCGGTTTATTCCGATGCCGACCGGCATGCCAAACATGTGGCCCAGGCCGATGAGGCCGTGCATATCGGCGGGCCGGCCCCGCGCGACAGCTATCTGCGCGGCGATGCCATCATTGCCGCCGCCTTGGATACGGGCGCGCAGGCGATCCATCCGGGCTATGGGTTCCTGTCCGAAAACCCCGATTTCGTCGATGCGGTTGAGGCGGCTGGATTGGTCTTTATCGGCCCTTCGGCCAAGGCCATTCGCGCGATGGGCCTGAAGGATGCCGCCAAAAAGCTGATGGAGGCGGCGGGCGTTCCCGTGGTTCCTGGCTATTTGGGTGAAAATCAGGACCCTGCCGTTCTGGCGGCCGAGGCCGATAAAATCAGCTATCCCGTGTTGATCAAGGCCGTGGCGGGCGGCGGAGGCAAGGGGATGCGCAAGGTCGATCACCCCAAAGGGTTCGCCGATGCTCTTGCCAGCGCCAAGGGAGAGGCCGCAACCGCCTTTGGCAATGATGCCGTTCTGATTGAAAAATACGTCGAAAAGCCGCGCCATATTGAGGTGCAAGTCTTTGGCGATGGCACCGATGCGGTGCATTTGTTCGAACGCGACTGCTCACTCCAACGTCGCCACCAGAAGGTGATTGAGGAGGCACCGGCCCCCGATATGCCCGAGGATATGCGCCAAGCGATGGGCGATGCGGCGGTCAAGGCGGCGCGCGCGATCGGCTATAAAGGGGCCGGCACGATTGAATTTATCGTGGACGCCAGCGACGGTCTGCGCGCCGATCGTTTCTGGTTCATGGAGATGAATACACGTCTGCAGGTTGAGCATCCCGTGACCGAGGCCATCACCGGCGTCGATCTGGTGGAATGGCAACTGCGCGTGGCCAGCGGCGAGAGCCTGCCCCTGCGCCAAGAGGATCTGACCATCAACGGCCATGCCTTTGAGGCCCGCCTTTATGCCGAGGATGTGCCCGCAGGGTTTTTGCCCGCAACAGGCAGGCTTGACCATCTGGCCTTTCCGCCCAATGCCCGCAGCGATAGCGGCGTGCGCCAAGGCGACAGCATCAGCCCGTGGTATGACCCGATGATCGCCAAGATCATCGTCCACGGCCCGACCCGCGCCGTGGCCTTGTCACAGCTTTCACGAGCCTTGGGCCAGACGCAGGTTGCGGGCTCTGTCACCAACCTTGCCTTTCTGGGGGCCTTGTCGCGCCATGCGGGCTTTGCCAAGGGCGATGTCGATACCGGCCTGATTGAGCGTGATCTGGAGGCGCTGGTTGCCGCCCCCGCCGCGACTGGTCCTATCAAGGCGCTGGCGGCTTTGGTTGCCGCTGATCTGACGGGGGATGCGCTTTCGGGCTTTACCCAATGGGCGCCTTTGCGCCACAGCGTGGCGTTGCTGTATGAGGGCGCGCAGCTCGATCTGACCATTGAGCCGCTTGGCCCCGATACCGCCCGTGTCACGCTGGACGGCACCGCACATTTGGCCACGCGCAGCGCGGGCCTGTGGCGGATCGACGGCGCGCCTTTGATCCCAGCACAGAAAACAGGTGCTACCGTAACGGTATTCGCCCCCGAGGCTGCCTTTATCTTTACGCCGGTTGATCCTTTGGTGCGGGCTGCGGAGGGCGCGGGTTCGGGCAATGCGACCTTGTCACCGATGCCGGGCTTGGTGAAGTCGGTCTTTGTGACCGCAGGTCAAGCGGTGACAGCCGGCGACAAGCTTTGCGTGTTGGAGGCGATGAAGATGGAACACACCCTGACTGCCGCGCGTGATGGTGTTGTGGCCGAGGTTCTGGTCGTCGAGGGCGCGCAGGTTGAGGCCGGCGCTGCGTTGATCTTGCTGGAGGAGGAGGCATGAGTTCTGTCGAGATCTATGAGGTTGGCCCGCGCGACGGTTTGCAAAACGAAGCACGGCTGATCCCGACCGCCGAAAAGGTCGCGCTGATTGATCTGTTGTCACGTGCAGGCTTTCGTCGGATAGAGGTGGCGAGTTTCGTATCCCCGAAATGGGTGCCGCAAATGGCCGATAGCGCCGAGGTGATGGCGCAGATCACCCGTGCGCCAGGGGTGATCTACGGCGCGCTGACCCCGAATATGAAGGGCTATGAGGCGGCTCGTACCGCGCGGGCGGATGAGGTGGCGATCTTTGCTTCTGCCTCGGAGGGGTTCTCTAAGGCCAATTTGAATGCGACCATCGCCGAAAGCCTTGAACGCTTTGCGCCCGTGGCTGAGGCTGCGAAACGGGACGGGATCGCCCTGCGCGGCTATGTTTCCTGTGTCACGGATTGCCCCTTTGACGGGCCGGTTGCCCCCGCTGCGGTGGCGCGGGTGGTGGCGGCCCTGCGCGATATGGGCTGCCATGAGGTCAGCCTTGGCGATACCATCGGCCAAGGCAACCCCAACACAATCGATGCCATGCTGGCGGCGGTGCTGGAGGAATTGCCGCCCGACCGGCTGGCGGGGCATTACCATGACACCAACGGGCGCGCGCTGGAAAATATCGGCGCGTCTTTGGCGCGTGGTTTGCGGGTGTTTGATGCGGCCGTGGGCGGGCTTGGTGGCTGCCCCTATGCGCCCGGTGCCGCAGGCAATGTCGCGACCGAGTCGGTGGCCGCCTATCTGGCCGCAGAGGGGTATGATTGCGCTTTGGATAGCGGGCTTTTGGCGCAGGCCGCAACAATGGCGCGCGCGATGCGCGGGCAGGGGGAACAGGCATGACATATCATACCATTCGCATTGAAACCGACACGCGGGGTGTGGCCACGCTGACACTGGCGCGCCCTGAAAAGCGCAATGCTCTTTCGGCGCTGATGATCGCCGAGCTGACCGAGGCGGCGGGCGTTCTGGCGGCCGATAGCGCCGTGCGCGTGGTGGTTCTTGCGGCCGAGGGCGACAGCTTTTGCGCCGGGGGCGATTTAGCGTGGATGCAAGAGCAGATGGGGGCCGATGGCCCGACCCGCGCCGCCGAGGCGCGCAAGCTGGCGATGATGCTGGCCGCTCTCGACAGCCTGCCCAAACCCCTGATCGGGCGTGTTCACGGGCAGGCCTATGGCGGAGGCGTGGGGATGATGTCGGTCTGTGATGTGGCCATCGGCGCCTCGGGGGCGCGTTTCGGCCTGACGGAGACCCGTCTGGGCCTGATCCCCGCGACCATCGGCCCTTATGTCGTGGCGCGGATGGGTGCGGCCAAGGCGCGCAGGGTCTTTGCCTCGGCCCGCCTGTTTGACGCACAAGAGGCGGTACAGCTTGATCTTCTGGCGCGGGTGGTCGCCCCCGAAGATCTGGACGCCGCGGTTGAGGCAGAGGTGAAGCCCTATCTGTCATGCGCCCCCGGTGCGGTGGCTGAGGCCAAGGCGCTTATCGCCACGCTTTCGCCCACAACAGGCACCGAGCAGATCGAGGCCAGCATCGCCGCCCTCGTCACCCGCTGGGAAAGCCCCGAAAGCGCCGAGGGGGTTGCGGCCTTCTTTGCCAAGGAAAAGCCGGGATGGGTCGGATAAACCCTGAATTACACATATAACTTACTGTTTTTGTCGGGTGAATTTGCCTGTATTTTTGCCCTGTTTTCCCTTCGCCTTCGGTTGACCCCGCTTAGGGGGCGGAGTAGATGAAGATGAAAGAGTCCTCTGCCCTTTGGTGGCAGAAGCCTGCGTGCAGCCAGCGATAGGAGCATCTTCGTGGACCACCTTCTTCGGGAATATCTGCCCATCATCATTTTATTGGCAATTGCCGTCGGGCTTGGGCTGGTGCTGCTTTTGGCCGCTGTTGTTCTTGCTGTGCGCAATCCGGACCCGGAAAAAGTATCGGCCTATGAGTGCGGCTTTAACGCATTCGACGATGCGCGGATGAAGTTCGATGTGCGGTTCTACCTCGTGTCGATCTTGTTTATCATCTTTGACCTCGAGGTGGCGTTCTTGTTCCCTTGGGCCGTTGCCTTTGGTGAAATCTCGATGACGGCCTTCTGGTCAATGATGGTCTTTTTGGCCGTGTTGACCGTTGGCTTTGCTTATGAATGGAAGAAGGGGGCGCTCGAATGGGAGTGATGGCCGGTGCAAATACCGCAGGGGCAGACCTTGAAGTGTCCACCCAAGCGCTGAACGCAGAGCTGCAGGACAAAGGTTTCCTGCTGACCTCGACCGAGGATATCATCAACTGGGCGCGGACAGGGTCCTTGCACTGGATGACATTCGGTCTGGCGTGCTGCGCGGTTGAGATGATGCACACCGCGATGCCGCGCTACGATGCTGAGCGTTTCGGGTTTGCGCCGCGCGCCTCACCTCGCCAGTCGGATGTGATGATTGTTGCCGGTACGCTGACCAATAAAATGGCGCCCGCGCTGCGCAAGGTCTATGATCAGATGCCAGAGCCGCGCTATGTGATCTCCATGGGTTCTTGTGCCAATGGTGGCGGTTACTATCACTACAGCTATTCCGTGGTGCGTGGCTGTGACCGTATCGTTCCGGTGGATATCTATGTTCCCGGCTGCCCGCCCTCGGCTGAGGCGTTGCTTTATGGCATCTTGCAGTTGCAGCGCAAAATTCGCCGCACCGGCACGCTGGTTCGTTAAGGAGTGACAGAGATGATCGAAGCCCTGACAGAACTGGCCGCCCGTCTGGAATTGCGCTACCCGGATGATATCGTTTCAACCGAGATTACGCATGGTGAGCTGGCTGTGACCATTCAGCCCTCCGCTTTGGTGGGGTTTGTGGACCATTTAAAAACCGATGCGGGCTGCCGTTTTTCAAGCCTTGTGGATATTACTGCTGTCGATTACCCCACACGGGGCGGTGTGCGGTTTGATGTGGTCTATCACTTCCTGTCGATGTACCAAAATCAGCGTATTCGCGTGAAAATGGCCGTGCGTGAGGATGAAATGGTGCCTTCTATCACCTCGGTTCACCCTTCGGCCAACTGGTTTGAGCGTGAGATTTTCGATATGTTCGGGATCTTGTTCTCAGGCCATCCAGACCTGCGCCGCATTTTGACGGATTACGGTTTCCGCGGGCACCCGCTGCGCAAGGATTTCCCGACCACGGGCTATACCGAAGTGCGCTATGATGAGGCGCAAAAGCGCGTGATTTATGAGCCTGTCAAGCTGGTGCAAGAATATCGCCAGTTTGATTTCATGTCGCCATGGGAAGGTGCGCAATATGTGCTTCCGGGCGATGAGAAGAAAGAAGGGGCGAAGTGATGGACGGCGACATTCACACCTATGATGACGGTTCCCATGACGCGCTGACGGGCGAGCAGAAGATCCGCAATTTCAACCTGAACTTCGGCCCGCAGCACCCTGCGGCCCACGGGGTTTTGCGTCTGGTGCTGGAACTGGACGGCGAGATTGTGGAACGTTGCGATCCGCATATCGGCCTGCTTCACCGCGGTACCGAGAAGCTGATGGAAAGCCGGACCTACCTGCAAAATCTGCCCTATTTCGACCGGCTGGATTATGTGGCCCCGATGAACCAGGAACATGCTTGGTGCTTGGCCATTGAAAAGCTGACAGGCGTAGAAGTGCCCCGTCGTGCGCAGCTAATCCGCGTGTTGTTCTGCGAAATCGGCCGCGTGTTGAACCACCTTTTGAATGTGACTACGCAGGCGATGGACGTCGGTGCGCTGACCCCGCCGCTTTGGGGTTTTGAGGAACGTGAAAAGCTCATGGTGTTCTATGAGCGGGCCAGTGGTGCGCGTCTACACGCCGCCTATTTCCGCCCCGGTGGTGTTCACCAAGACCTGACACCTGCGCTGATCGAGGACATCGATACGTGGGCCATTGAGTTCCCGCGTGTTCTGGATGATATCGACGGGCTGCTGACGGAAAACCGGATTTTCAAACAGCGCAACGCCGATATTGGCGTGGTCTCGGAACAAGAGATCCTCGACTGGGGTTTCTCGGGTGTGATGGTGCGCGGTTCCGGCCTTGCATGGGATTTGCGTCGCGCGCAGCCCTATGAATGCTATGATGAATTTGAGTTCAAAATTCCGGTTGGCAAGAACGGCGACTGCTATGATCGCTATCTTTGCCGGATGCAGGAAATGCGCGAAAGCACCTCAATCATCCGTCAGGCCATTGAGAAGTTGCGCAAGGAGCCGGGCGATGTTCTGGCCCGCGGTAAAATCACCCCGCCAAAACGCGGTGAGATGAAAACTTCGATGGAAGCCTTGATCCACCACTTTAAACTTTACACCGAAGGGTTCCACGTGCCCGCCGGTGAAATCTATGCCGCTGTTGAAGCGCCCAAGGGCGAGTTCGGCGTCTATCTGGTGGCGGATGGGACCAACAAACCCTACCGCGCCAAGATCCGCGCGCCGGGCTTTTTGCACCTGCAAGCGATGGATCACATGTGCAAAGGCCACCAGTTGGCCGATGTCGCCGCGATTATCGGTACCATGGATGTCGTGTTTGGGGAGATTGACCGCTGATGTCGCTGTATCTGGCTTTCTTCGGGCTCGCATTTGCTGCTGGACTGGTGGCGCGGTCATGCCATACGCCCGCCGTTGTGCGACGTGCTGCCTATAATTCCAAACAGTCTGCGGTTGGCCCGGCCCCGCGACTTGTTGCCATGATTTCGAACGGAGCCGCCTGATGCTACGCCGTCTGCACAAAGAACAACCCAGCCATTTCGCCTTTACCCCCGCCAACCAAACTTGGGCTGAGGGGCAGATCACGAAATATCCCGAAGGGCGTCAGGCCAGCGCGATCATCCCGCTTTTCTGGCGTGCGCAGGAACAAGAAGGTTGGCTGACACGGGCCGCGATTGAACATGTCTGTAATATGCTGGGCATGCCGTTTATTCGGGGCCTTGAGGTTGCAACATTTTACTTTATGTTCAAGCTCGAACCCCGTGGAACCATTGCAAATATTCAAATTTGCGGCACCACATCCTGCATGATTTGCGGGGCCGAAGATCTGGTCGCTGTTTGCAAAGAGTTGATTGCGGAAAAGCCGCATACGGTGTCGGCGGATGGCAAGTTTAGCTGGGAAGAGGTGGAATGCCTCGGTGCCTGCAGCAACGCCCCGATGGCCCAGATCGGCAAGGATTATTACGAGGATCTGACCCCGGACAGCCTGCGCGATTTGATCGCCCGTTTCTCTAAGGGGGAGGTGCCTGTTCCCGGCCCGCAAAACGGTCGTTACGCCGCAGAGCCACTGGGCGGGCTGACCAGCCTCAAGGATCATGAAGCTGGCCGCAAACCCTATAACGCAAGCGCGCAGGCGGCTGTGGATATTGGCGATACCGTCAAGCGGATCGACGGGACCGAAGTTCCGATCCTGACACCGTGGTTGGGTAAGGCCAATGCTGCTGCCAAGCCAAGCAAGGTTGCTGACAAGCCGATGTCCAAGGCGCAAGAGGCGGCTTCAGACAAGGCGGCCACTACCGATGCCGTCGAGAAGGCGCGCCCTCCACAAGCGCAAGAAAAGCCTGTTGAGGCCGTCAAGCCAGAGGGTTTGACCGCGGCACGTGATGGCAAGGCCGATGACCTCAAGCTGATCAAAGGTGTCGGGCCAAAGCTGGAAAAACTGTGCAACAGTCTTGGGTTTTACCATTTCGATCAGATCGCGAATTGGACACCGGAGCAGATTGTCTGGGTCGATGAAAATCTTGAGGGCTTCAAGGGCCGTGTGACGCGGGATACCTGGGTCGCTCAGGCGAAAATTCTGGCCGCCGGTGGCGAGACCGAGTTTTCACGCCGGAATGATAAAGGGAGTGACGGTTAACCGGGTTAAGGGCAAAGGAACGTCGGAATGCAGAAGAAACCATATATCATGACTTGTCCCGGTATCTGCCGGGCGGCAGGGGCGGGCTTTGGCCTTCTGATGGCGTTTCTTTTTGGTCCCGGCTTTGCTGCGGATGGTCTCAGGCAGATCAAAAGCATAGGCCCGAAACTGGCGCGCTTGTTGCGAGGCCTCGGAGGCGGTGTTGCCCGTGATAATTGGGGCGCGCAGGCGCGGGCTTTGGTATCGGACGAAAGCGCGGCGTTTTCGAAACGTGTCGGCATGGGCGAGGTTTATTGATATGACCAAAGCCCAACCCAGCAAGGTCGATATCCAGAACGCGCGCGACTCGCGGCTGGTGGCGATTGTGCTGGTTGGCACGATGGCGGGCTGGCTTGGCGCGCAATGGATCGGGGGTCATTTCGGCTGGGAGGCACGCTTTGTCTTTCTGTTCGACTTGGCCGCATTGGCCGCGTTCTTTTGGACGATGGTTGTAACTTATCGGATCTGGCGGCGGAACAAATCCTCCTCCGGGAATAATTGAGGGCATGACATGCTGAAAGATCAGGATCGGATCTTTACCAATCTGTACGGGATGCATGACCGCTCCCTTGCGGGTGCGAAGAAGCGCGGCCATTGGGATGGAACTGCGGGTTTCATCCAACAGGGGCGTGATTGGCTGGTTAACGAAGTGAAAGCCTCGGGTCTTCGGGGGCGTGGTGGCGCGGGCTTTCCCACGGGGTTGAAGTGGTCCTTCATGCCGAAGGAAAGCGATGGGCGCCCGTCCTATCTGGTGATCAACGCGGACGAATCCGAGCCGGGCACCTGCAAAGACCGTGAGATCATGCGCCATGATCCGCATACTTTGATCGAAGGTGCGCTGATTGCCTCTTTTGCGATGGGCGCGCATGCCTGCTATATCTATCTGCGCGGCGAATATATCCGTGAGCGGGAGGCGCTACAGGCCGCGATCGACGAATGCTATGATGCGGGGCTTTTGGGTAAGAATGCCGCCAAATCGGGGTGGGATTTCGACCTCTATCTGCACCACGGGGCAGGCGCCTATATTTGTGGTGAAGAAACTGCGCTTTTGGAAAGCCTTGAGGGCAAAAAGGGCATGCCGCGGATGAAGCCGCCATTCCCTGCGGGGGCCGGTCTTTATGGCTGCCCGACCACGGTGAACAACGTCGAATCCATCGCGGTTGTGCCTACGATCCTGCGGCGCGGGGCGGAATGGTTTACCTCCTTCGGGCGGCCTAACAATGCGGGGACCAAGCTGTTCGGGATTTCCGGCCATGTTGTGAACCCCTGTGTGGTTGAGGAATCCATGTCCATTCCGCTGCGTGAGTTGCTGGACCGTCACTGTGGTGGCGTGCGCGGCGGTTGGAAAAACATCAAGGCGGTTATTCCGGGCGGCTCTTCGGTGCCGATGCTGAATGCCGAGCAATGCGAAGACGCGATCATGGACTTCGACTGGCTGCGGGAGCAACGGTCGGGCCTTGGGACTGCGGCGGTGATCGTTATGGATCAATCCACGGATGTGATCAAAGCGATCTGGCGGCTTTCGGCGTTTTACAAACACGAATCCTGTGGCCAATGCACGCCCTGCCGTGAGGGTACTGGCTGGATGATGCGCGTCATGGACCGGCTTGTGCGCGGCGAGGCAGAGGTTGAGGAAATCGACATGCTGCTCGACGTGACCAAACAGGTCGAAGGCCACACCATTTGTGCGCTTGGCGATGCGGCGGCTTGGCCGATCCAAGGCCTTGTGCGGCATTTCCGTGAAGAGATCGAGGACCGGATTAAGGCGCAAAAGACCGGCCGCATGGGGGCGATGGCAGCAGAATGATGCATCCCGGCTTTCCCCTGACACTCTGCGCGCTGGCACTTTCGGCTTGCGCTGCATCCGTGCCACCCTTGCCGCGGGCACCGATCGTGCTGGACGGGGTCAGCTATAACGTGGCCAAACGGCCGACGGGGGCGGTTGAAGTTTCCCGTATCGGGCGGCCGTTCGAGAACTGGGAAGGCCAAGAGGCGCGACGCGCGGCGGACCGCTTTTGTGTCACCCGTGCCAAGACCTCTATCAAGGACCGCTTTCAGGGCAGCACTTGGTTGATTGTGGAGGGTTGCGCGTGACGGTTGCAAGCAGAAATGATACTGGCCACTGGCCGGAAATGAACAGCGCTGACCGGGGTCTTCCGGCACCAGCACAGCGGATGGCGGAGTAAAGGCATGTCCAACCTCAAGAAAATCATCATTGACGGCATCGAGGTCGAGGTTGATCCGGCCATGACCCTTATTCAGGCAGCCGAGATTGCCGGGATCGAGATCCCGCGTTTTTGCTATCATGAACGGCTGACGATTGCAGGCAACTGCCGCATGTGTCTGGTTGAGGTAGTTGGCGGCCCGCCAAAGCCGACCGCCTCTTGTGCGATGCAGGTCAGGGATTTGCGCCCCGGCCCCGAAGGCCAACCGCCCGTGGTCAAGACCAACAGCCCGATGGTCAAAAAGGCCCGCGAAGGCGTGATGGAATTTCTGCTGATCAACCACCCGCTTGACTGCCCGATCTGCGATCAGGGCGGCGAGTGTGATTTGCAAGATCAGGCAATGGCTTATGGCGTAGACTTCAGTCGTTTCCGTGAGCCAAAGCGCGCGAGCGAAAACCTTGACCTTGGTCCGCTGGTGTCGACCACTATGACGCGCTGCATTTCCTGCACGCGCTGTGTGCGCTTTACCTCTGAGGTTGCGGGTATCCTGGCCATGGGCCAAACCGGCCGCGGTGAGGATGCCGAGATCACGACCTATCTGGGCGCGACCCTCGACAGCAACCTGCAAGGCAACATCATTGATCTGTGCCCCGTTGGCGCGCTGACCTCTAAGCCCTATGCCTTTACCGCGCGGCCTTGGGAGTTGACCAAGACCGAAACCATCGACGTGATGGATGCGCTCGGGGCCAATATCCGGGTGGATGCAAAGGGGCGCGAAGTGATGCGCATTCTGCCGCGCAACCATGACGGCGTGAATGAGGAGTGGATTTCGGACAAGACCCGTTTCGTTTGGGACGGTCTGCGCCGCCAGCGTCTTGATACGCCTTATATCCGTGAAAACGGGCGCTTGCGCAAAGCGGGTTGGGATGAGGCATTGAAGGCCGCTTCCGCCGCGATGAAGGGCAAGAAGGTTGCCGGCCTGATCGGTGATCTGGTGCCAGTTGAGGCTGCGTTTTCGCTCAAGACCCTTATCGAAGGGATGGGCGGCAAGGTCGAATGCCGCACCGATAAGGCCAAGCTGCCAACGGGCAACCGCTCCGCCTATGTCGGGACGGCGATGATCGAAGATATCGACAGCGCGAAGTACATCATGTTGATCGGCAGCAACCCTCGCATTGAAAGCCCGGTCTTGAATGCGCGTATCCGCAAGGCTTGGTCCAATGGTTGCGATGTTGATCTGGTCGGCCCTGCCGTTGATCTGACCTATGACTATGCGCATAAGGGCGATGGTCGCGCGGCTTTGTTGGAGCTGGCGAAAACCAAATGTTCCGATAAGGTCAAGGAAAACCCGTCGATCATTATTGTCGGCATGGGGGCATTGAATGAGGCCGACGGTGAGGCCGTTCTGTCGCAAGCGATGGCCATGGCCGAAGCCTCGGACAGCAAGTTGATGATCTTGCACACGGCAGCCGGCCGCGTTGGCGCGATGGATGTCGGTGCGGTAAGCGAGCATGGGATGACCGATGCTTTGGACGGGGCAGAGGTTGTCTATAACCTTGGCGCGGATGAAGTCGAAATCGCCCCCGGTGCGTTCGTGATCTATCAAGGCAGCCATGGTGATCGGGGTGCTCATCGCGCCGATCTGATCTTGCCCGGTGCTGCCTATACCGAGGAATCGGGGCTGTTCGTCAATACCGAAGGCCGCCCACAGCTTTCGGCCCGCGCAGGTTTCGCGCCGGGCGAGGCCAAGGAAAACTGGGCGATCTTGCGCGCTTTGTCGGGTGAGCATGGTTCTGTGTTGCCATGGGACAGCCTTGCGGCGCTTCGCAAAGCGGTTGTTTCGGCGGTGCCGCATCTTGGTAATATCGACGAGGTTCCCGAAAACGCTTGGCAGCGCATTCCTTTGCGCGACCCGGCAACTGCCGATTTCCGCTATGCGGTCACGGATTTCTATCTGACCAACCCCATCGCACGGGCCTCCAGCCTGATGGGAGAGCTTTCGGCGATTGCCAAGGCGCGGTCTGAAAAACCCTTGGCGGCGGAGTAAGATATGAGCCTGCGCGCGTCCCTTTCCCCTAGCATTCTGGCAATTGTCAGCCTGTCGGCCTGTGTTCCGGCAGTGGGGGAAGACATGGCGCGTGCAGAGTTCAAACCGGTTTATGGCGGCATTCAAACGGTGCTGCTGGATGGTGATCTGGTGAATTTCCACGTGTCGATGAAGGGTGCGCGGGACCGGTCGGATGTGGATACCTATGCACGTTGTGCTGCGGCGCAATATGCATTGATCCGCGGTGCGTCATTTACGCGGCACGTCCGCACATCCATTGCACAAACGGGTGGTAATTGGCGCGGCGATGCGGTTTACACCATCTCAAAAGAGCTTCCCCGTGGGTCGGCAACAATCGATGCCGAGGTAACCGTCCGCGATTGCGGCGAACAGGGGATACCGACGATATGACGAAGACGAACTCGAATAAGGCCGAAGGATAAAAGGCGTCATGGATCAATTTCTGCAAACGGGCTTGGGGATCACATTGTTGATCGTTGCACAAAGCCTTCTTGTCATCGCCTTTGTGATGATTTCGCTGCTGTTTCTGGTGTATGGCGACCGTAAGGTTTGGGCCGCCGTTCAGATGCGGCGGGGCCCGAACGTGGTGGGCGCTTGGGGCATTCTGCAATCGGTTGCGGATGCGTTGAAATATGTGGTGAAGGAAATCGTTGTGCCCGCCGGTGCGGATCGCGCGGTGTTCTTTTTGGCACCGATGTTGTCTTTCGTGCTCGCCATTTTGATGTGGGCTGTGATCCCCTTCAGTGACGGTTGGGTTCTGTCGAATATCAACGTGGCGATCCTCTTTGTCTTCGCGATCTCTTCTTTGGAAGTGTACGGCGTGATCATGGGGGGCTGGGCCTCCAACTCCAAATACCCGTTCCTTGGCTCGCTGCGTTCTGCCGCGCAGATGATTTCCTATGAGGTCTCCTTGGGGTTGATCATCATCGGGATCATCATTTCCACCGGTTCGATGAACTTCAGCGCGATCGTTGAGGCACAGCGCGGTGATTTCGGGTTGTTCAACTGGTACTGGCTGCCACACTTCCCGATGGTCTTCCTGTTCTTCATCAGCGCCTTGGCGGAAACCAACCGCCCGCCCTTCGATCTGCCCGAGGCGGAGTCGGAGTTGGTTGCCGGCTTCATGGTTGAATATTCCTCGACGCCTTATCTGTTGTTTATGGCTGGTGAGTATATCGCCATCTTCCTGATGTGCGCGCTGATGTCCTTGCTGTTCTTTGGTGGCTGGTTGTCCCCGATCCCCGGTTTGCCGGATGGTGTGTTGTGGATGGTTGGCAAGATGACGTTCTTCTTCATCATGTTCGCCATGGTGAAGGCCATCGTGCCGCGCTACCGCTATGACCAACTGATGCGTATTGGCTGGAAAGTATTCCTGCCGCTGTCTTTGGGTTGGGTTGTGCTGGTGTCTTTCCTTGCGAAATTTGAAATTCTTGGCGGCTTTTGGGCACGCTGGGTTATTGGGGGCTGATCATGGGTGAGAACCGTCCAGTGGATTGGGGTCGTGCCGCGAAATATTTCCTTTTGATGGATTTCGTCAAAGGGTTTGGTTTGGGCTTCAGATACTTCTTCGCGCCGAAAAGCACGTTGAACTATCCGCATGAAAAAGGCCCGCTTAGCCCGCGTTTTCGCGGTGAGCATGCGCTTCGCCGCTATGCAAATGGTGAAGAACGTTGCATCGCCTGCAAGCTGTGTGAGGCGGTTTGCCCTGCGCAGGCGATCACAATCGATGCCGAGCCGCGCGATGACGGTAGCCGCCGCACCACGCGCTATGACATTGATATGACCAAATGCATCTATTGCGGTTTCTGCCAAGAGGCGTGTCCCGTGGATGCCATCGTTGAGGGGCCGAATTTCGAGTATGCCACCGAGACGCGGGAAGAATTGTTCTATGACAAGGAAAAGCTGCTTTCCAACGGTGACCGTTGGGAGGGGGAGATTGCCCGCAACCTCGAATTGGATGCACCTTACAGATGACCGATGATTTCGCAAAAATGTTCAAATCCATGATGGAGCAGGGGCAGGAAATGGCCAAGGCGTTCGCGCCTGCTCTGGAAGGGGCGAACGTGAAGGGCTTCGAGAAGCTGTTCCCGTCGATGCCGCCAGAGATGCTGGAACTGTGGTTTGGCAAAACGATGAACCCTGACGGGCTTGATGCCCGCACCCGTTTGCTGGTGACGATTGCCGCGCTGACGGTGCTTGGTGCGCAGGCCGATGCACAGCTGCGGCTGACCATTCAGCAGGCGCTTACGGCAGGGGCCACAAAACGCGAGATCGCCGAGGTGATCTGGCAGATGAGCATGTTCGGCGGCTTGCCCGCCATGCAAAAGGCGTTGGAAATTGCCCAATCCGTCTTTGCGGAGACCGAGGAGACAGAGAAATGACCATCGCCGATCTGGCCTTTTACGCCTTCGCCCTAACGGCTGTAGCTGCCGGGGTTTTGGTGACTGTGTCGCGCAACCCGGTGCATTCGGTGCTGTGGTTGATCCTTGCGTTTCTGTCCGCTGCGGGGCTGTTCGTTCTGTTGGGCGCTGAATTCGTGGCGATGCTTTTGATCATCGTTTATGTCGGCGCTGTTGCGGTCTTGTTCGTCTTTGTGGTGATGATGCTTGATGTCGACTTCTCCGAGCTTAAGGGCGAGATGTCGCGCTATATGCCCATTGGCCTGCTGATTGGTGTCGTGCTTTTGATGCAGCTTTTGATCGGCGTTGGTGCCTGGGTTCAGGCGGATGGCGCCATGGGGCTGCGCAAGGCTGTGACGCCTGACATGGCGCAGGTGGAAAACACCCGTGCGATTGGCCTGCTGCTTTATGATAAATACCTGATGCTGTTCCAGCTTTCCGGGATGGTGCTGTTGGTTGCCATGATCGGGGCGATTTCCTTGACCCTGCGCCACCGCAAGGATGTGAAACGTCAAAACGTGTTGCATCAGATGTGGCGTGACCCGGCCAAGGCGATGGAGCTTAAAGATGTGAAACCGGGGCAGGGGCTTTAACGCCAGAACCGGTCGCCGGGGGGCGCTATTTGCCCCCCAAACAATACGAAGAAATCGGGCAATGACCCGGAGGGACGTAAGATGGTAGGACTAGAGCATTATCTGGCAGTGGCTGCCGCACTGTTCGTGATTGGGATTTTTGGCATCTTCCTGAACCGGAAGAACGTGATCGTCATCTTGATGTCGATCGAACTGATGCTGTTGTCGGTGAACATCAACCTTGTCGCGTTCTCTTCCTTTCACGGTGACCTTGTCGGGCAGATCTTTACGATGTTCGTGCTGACGGTTGCCGCGGCAGAGGCGGCGATTGGCCTTGCGATCCTTGTCACCTTCTTCCGGTCCCGTGGTTCTATCGACGTCGAAGATGTCAACGTGATGAAAGGCTAAGCTGATGGCAACGATCATCCTTTTTGCGCCCTTGATTGGCGCCCTGATCTGCGGCTTTGGCTGGCGTTTGATCGGAGAATTCGCAGGCCAGGTGATCACCACCGGCCTGGTGTTCCTTGCGGCCTTCCTGTCGTGGATCATCTTCCTTGGTCATATCGACGAAACCCAGCACATCGTAATTATGCGCTGGATTGAAAGTGGTTCGCTTTCCACCGAATGGGGTATCCGGCTTGACCGTCTGACGGCGATTATGCTGGTCGTGATCAATACGGTGTCGGCGCTGGTGCACCTTTATAGCTTTGGCTACATGGCACATGATGAAAACTGGACGCACCATGAGAATTATAAGGCGCGTTTCTTCGCCTATCTGTCCTTCTTTACCTTTGCGATGTTGATGCTGGTAACGGCAGATAACCTTGTCCAGATGTTCTTTGGCTGGGAAGGCGTGGGCGTTGCCTCATATCTGTTGATCGGGTTTTATTATCGCAAGCCCACGGCAAATGCTGCTGCGATCAAGGCCTTTGTGGTCAACCGTGTCGGGGATTTTGGTTTCCTGTTGGGGATTATGGCGCTGTTTTTCCTGACCGACAGCATTCGTCTGGATGATATATTTGCCTCGGGTGCCAAATTGGCGGAGACCAATCTGCATTTCTTGTGGACGGATTGGAACGCGGCCAACCTGATTGCGATGTTGCTTTTCATCGGGGCGATGGGGAAATCGGCGCAGCTGTTCTTGCACACATGGTTGCCGGACGCGATGGAAGGCCCAACGCCTGTGTCGGCGCTGATCCACGCGGCGACCATGGTTACCGCCGGTGTGTTTCTTGTCGTGCGGATGTCGCCGATCTTTGAATATGCGCCCGATACATTGGCCTTTATAACCTACCTTGGTGCGACGACTGCCTTTGTTGCCGCAACGATTGGCTTGGTTCAGAACGATATCAAGCGTGTGATCGCCTATTCGACCATGTCTCAGCTTGGATATATGTTTGTGGCCGCCGGTGTTGGCGCCTATCCTGTGGCAATGTTCCATCTGTTTACCCACGCCTTCTTTAAGGCGATGCTGTTTCTGGGCGCGGGCTCGGTCATCTATTCGATGCACCACGAGCAGGATATGCGGAACTATGGCGGGCTGCGTAAGAAGATCCCGATGACCTTCTGGGCGATGATGATCGGCACGCTGGCCATCACCGGCGTTGGCATTCCGTTGACGCATATCGGTTTCGCGGGCTTCCTTTCCAAGGATGCCGTGATTGAAAGCGCCTTTGTCGGCTCCAATTATGCCTTCTGGATGCTGGTGATTGCAGCGCTGTTTACCAGCTTCTACAGCTGGCGGCTGATGTTCCTGACCTTCTTTGGCAAGGCGCGCGGCGACAAGCATACGCATGACCACGCGCATGAGGCGCCAAAAGTTATGCTGATCCCGCTTGGGGTTCTGGCGCTTGGGGCCGTGTTCTCAGGCATGGTTTGGTATAACTCCTTCTTTGGCGATCTTGATAAAATCCACAGTTGGTTTGGCATGGAAGTTGTTCAGCATGAGGCCGCCGAAGGTGTTACCCATGCCGAGGTTGCCCATGATCTGGCGCCCAAAGGTGCGATTTTCTTTGGCCCCGAAAACCACACGATCCATGAGGCACATGACGTGCCTGCCTGGGTGAAGGTTTCGCCTTTTGTAGCAATGATTTTGGGCTTTGCTGTGGCGTGGATTTTCTACATTGCCAAACCGAGCCTGCCGGCCAAATTGGCCAAGCAACAGCGCCCGCTTTACCTGTTCTTGCTGAACAAATGGTATTTCGACGAGCTTTATGACCTTATCTTTGTTCGCCCTGCCAAGTGGCTTGGTGCCTTCCTTTGGAAAAAGGGCGACGGCAAGGTTATTGACGGAACAATCAACGGGATTGCTTTGGGGATTATCCCGATGCTGACCCGCCTCGCTGGCCGCGCACAGTCCGGTTACATCTTTCACTACGCATTCGCCATGGTCTTGGGCATCGTTGCCCTTGTTACCTGGATGACGCTCTCGGGGGGCGCGCACTAATGGAAAACCTCCTTTCCATCATCACATTCATCCCGGCGGTTGCTGCCGCCATACTTGCGCTTTTCCTGCGGGGCGATGATGCTGCGGCGCGCAAAAATGCAAAATGGGTGGCACTGGTTGCGACCTCTGCGACTTTCCTGATTTCCCTCTTCGTTCTGGCTGATTTCAACCCGAGCGATACCGGTTTCCAGATGGTTGAGGAATATAATTGGATCCTTGGCCTGAAGTATAAGATGGGCGTCGACGGGATTTCGGTTCTTTTCGTGATGCTGACAACCTTCCTGATGCCAATTACCATCGCGTCCTGCTGGACCGTGGAAACCCGCGTCAAGGAATATATGATCGCCTTCTTGTTGCTAGAAACGCTGATGCTTGGTGTGTTCTGCGCCTTGGATCTGGTGCTGTTCTATCTGTTCTTTGAAGCGGGCCTGATCCCGATGTTCCTGATCATCGGCATCTGGGGCGGTAAAGAGCGGATCTATGCGGCGTTCAAGTTCTTCCTTTATACCTTCCTTGGCTCGGTGCTGATGTTGGTTGCGATGATCGCGATGTATGCCGATGCAGGTACGACCGATATCCCGACATTGCTGACGCATAACTTCGGCTCTGACACGATGACCATCGCTGGCTTCCATGTTGTTGGCGGCTTGCAGACGATGCTGTTCCTTGCTTTCTTTGCAAGCTTTGCGGTCAAGATGCCGATGTGGCCTGTGCACACTTGGTTGCCTGATGCGCACGTTCAGGCGCCGACGGCCGGTTCCGTGGTGCTGGCGGCGATTTTGCTGAAGATGGGGGGCTACGGCTTCTTGCGGTTCAGTTTGCCGATGTTCCCGGTTGGGGCCGATTTGCTAAGCCCCGTTGTGCTTTGGATGTCCGCGATCGCGATTGTTTACACCTCGCTCGTGGCCTTGGCGCAAAGCGATATGAAAAAGCTGATCGCCTATTCCTCGGTGGCCCATATGGGCTATGTGACGATGGGGATTTTTGCTGCAAACCAGCAGGGTGTTGATGGTGCTATCTTTCAGATGATCAGCCACGGCTTTGTCTCGGGCGCGCTGTTCATGTGCGTCGGGGTGATTTACGATCGGATGCACACCCGCGAGATCGACGCCTATGGTGGTCTCGTCAACCGGATGCCGCATTACGCGCTGATCTTCATGTTCTTTTCCTTGGCCAACGTGGGCCTTCCGGGAACTTCCGGCTTTGTTGGCGAATTCCTGACTTTGGTCGGCGTTTTCCAAGTGAACACTTGGGTCGCGCTTGTGGCGGCTTCGGGTGTGATCTTGTCGGCCTCTTACGGGCTGTGGCTTTATCGCCGGGTGGTTTTCGGCGATCTGATCAAGGAAAGCCTGAAATCCATCACCGACATGACCACCCGCGAGCGTCTTATCTTCGCTCCGCTGGTTGTGATGACTTTGCTCTTGGGCGTGTATCCTAGCCTTGTGACCGATATTATCGGCCCCTCGGTGACCGCGCTTGTGACCGACTACCAGGCGGCCATCCCCGTTGCGGGTGATGTGCAGCTGGCAACACATTGAGGGACGACAGATGACTCCGATAGATTTTTCAACCGTCCTCCCGGAAATCACCTTGGCGCTTGTCGCTATGGCGGCGTTGCTTGGGGTGGTTTACACGGGTAAGGATGCACTGGCGTCTTCGCTGAACTGGGGCATGGCCGGGGTTTTCGTGATCCTTGCCTTCTGGATCGGTGTCGGCACAAGCGGGGAACGCGTCGCTTTTGACGGGATGTTCAACGACGATCCTTTCGCGCGCTTTGCCAAGGTGACGATCTTGCTGTCGGCAGCGGCGGTTTTGGTCATCAGCCATGATTACATGGTCAAGCGCGGCCTGATGCGGTTCGAGTATCCGATTTTGATCGCGCTTTCCGTGCTTGGTATGATGTTCATGGTTTCGGCCGGTGATTTGATCGCGCTTTATATGGGGTTGGAACTGCAATCCCTTGCGCTTTATGTGGTGGCCAGTTTGCGCCGTGACAGCGTGAAATCGTCGGAGGCAGGCCTCAAGTACTTTGTGCTCGGTTCGCTTTCCTCGGGGATTTTGCTTTATGGCGCCTCGCTTACATATGGCTATGCGGGCACGACCGATTTTGCAGGGATCCTGTCGACATTGGGGCATGGTGATGTACCGCTTGGGTTGGTATTCGGCCTGGTCTTCTTGATTACAGGCTTGGCATTCAAGGTTTCGGCCGTACCGTTCCACATGTGGACGCCTGACGTTTATGAAGGCTCACCCACGCCGGTCACTGCATTTTTTGCAACTGCGCCCAAGGTTGCCGCGATGGGGCTTTTGGCCCGACTGATGTATGATGCCTTTGGTGCAATCCCGGGGCAGTGGGGGCAGGTCATTGCTGTGCTCGCCGTTCTGTCGATGTTTGTCGGGGCAATCGCCGCGATCGGCCAGCGTGATATCAAGCGCCTGATGGCATATTCGTCCATCTCTCATATGGGATTTGCGCTGATCGGGCTTGCTTCGGGCACGGTGTTTGGTGTGCAGGCCATGCTGATTTATGTCGTGATCTACGTTAGCATGAACATTGGCACCTTTGCCTTTATCCTGTCTATGGAACGTGACGGCGTGCCTGTGACCACGATTGACGGGCTGAACATGCTGTCGAAAAAGGCGCCCCTGCAGGCTTTGGCCATGCTGGTGCTGCTCTTCAGCCTTGCGGGCGTTCCGCCAATGCTTGGCTTCTTCGGCAAGTTTTATGTGCTTCAAGCCGCGGTGAAGGCCGATATGACATGGCTTGCTGTGTCCGGTGCTGTGGCCTCGGTGATCGGTGCGTTCTACTATCTTCGTGTCGTCTTCTTCATGTACTTCGGCAAAGAGGGCGCTGGTATCGACGCGCAAATGGGCCGTGTGCAATGGCTGGCGCTTATGGGGTCTGCGGCGGTGATGGTCTTTGGCATCATCAACCTCTTCGGGGTTGAGGGCGTTGCACAAATTGCGGCGGAAGCGCTTGTCCGTTAACGAGGCAACTCCGGGCTGGCCGCAAGGGGTGGCCCGGATCTTGCTTGATGGCGTGGACAGCACCAATGCCTATGCCACACGGCTTGCCCCCGTTGGTCCGACGTGGATCATGGCGGCAGAGCAAACTGTTGGGCGTGGCCGTCGTGGCCGCCCATGGCAAAGCCCCCGCGGGAATTTCTATGCCACACATGTTCTGCATCCGGCTGAAACTGCGGATAAGGTTGCGCTCCGGTCCTTTGGCGCGGCGCTTGCCTTGCGGGATGCCTGTGTCGCGGTGACGGGACTTGAGGCGGGGCTATCGCTGAAATGGCCCAATGATGTTTTGCTCAATGGTGGTAAACTTGCCGGGATTTTGCTTGAAAGCAGTGGTAACGGCCCGCAGATAACACAGCTTTGCATCGGGATTGGCGTCAACCTGATCGCCGCCCCCCCGCGCGAAGCTGTGGAAGAGGGCGCAACCCCGCCGGTTTCCCTGCTGGCTGAAACGGGTATGCGCGTCGCGCCAGAACGGTTCCTGACCGCCCTTGCGCAGGCCTATGCCCATTGGGAAGCGGTTTTCACCAGCCAAGGCTTTGCCCCTTTGCGCAGCGCATGGCTGTCTCATGCCGCGCGCTTGGGCGATACCATCACCGCGCGCACCGGAACCACATCAGAGGATGGCGTTTTCGAGAGCATCGACGAGACCGGAGCGTTGATTTTGAAAACGGCACGGGGTCGCCGCGCCATTCCCGCGGCAGAGATTTTCTTTTGAGACGGAAGGACGCGCCTTATGCTGATGGCAGTCGATTGCGGTAATACCAACACCGTGTTTTCCATTTGGAACGGGGCAGAGTTCATTGCAACCTGGCGCTGTTCCACCGACCACAAGCGGACGGCGGATGAATACTACGTCTGGTTGACCACTTTGATGACGCTCCACAAGATGGATGTGCATATCTCTGAGGTAATTATCTCCTCTACCGTTCCGCGTGTGGTTTTCAACCTAAGGGTTCTGACGGATCGTTATTTTAGCTGTCGCCCCCTGGTTGTGGGAAAGCCGGACTGCGCGTTGCCAGTTGCACCGCGCGTTGATATGGGCACCACCGTCGGGTCGGACCGCTTGGTGAATACTGTTTCGGGGTTTGACCGTCATGGTGGTGATCTGATCTTGGTTGATTTCGGCACGGCCACCACCTTTGATGTCGTGGATCAGGACGGTGCCTATATTGGCGGTGTCATTGCGCCCGGTGTTAATCTTAGCCTAGCGGCGTTGTCCTCGGCGACGGCTGCCTTGCCACATGTGGATGTTACGCATCCCGCCCAGACAATCGGAAAGAATACGGTGGCTTGTATGCAATCGGGCGTGTATTGGGGCTATATCGGTTTGGTCGAGGGCATTTGCCGCCAGATCAGGGCGGAACATATTCGCCCGATGAAAGTGATAGCCACCGGGGGGCTTGCCCCGTTGTTCCAACAGGGAACAGAAATTTTTGACGCAATCGAGGACGATTTGACCATGCATGGTCTTGTCCTCATAAATGAACTGAATAAGGATCGAGATACCGCATGAAAGCGAACCGGCTAATTTACCTCCCCCTCGGCGGCGCGGGTGAGATTGGGATGAACGCATATGTTTATGGCTACGGGCCTGAGGACAAAGAACGCCTGATCCTCGTGGATCTGGGCGTGGCCTTCCCCGATATGGATACAACCCCTGGGGTTGATTTGATCATGCCTGACATTTCGTGGCTTGAGGCGCGCAAGGACCGACTGGAAGCGATTTTCATCACCCACGCGCATGAAGACCACATCGGCGCTGTTGCGCATTTCTGGTCGCGGTTCAAATGCCCCGTCTATGCCCGCCGCTTTACCGCGACGATCGGCAAGCTGAAGTTTGACGAACATGGCCACCCCAAAGACGCGATCACAGTGGTGGAACCGCGTCCCGATGTGGTCAAGGCCGGCCCGTTTGATGTGCAATTTGTGCCTGTTGCCCACTCCGTTCCCGAAAGCTCTGCGCTGATCATTGATACCGAAGCCGGGCGCATCGTCCATTCGGGCGATTTCAAACTTGACGAAGATCCCTTGGTGGGTGAGGCGTGGCAGCCGGATGTGTTCAAGGCCATCGCGCAGGAACGTCCGGTCAAAGCCTTGATGTGTGACAGTACCAATGTGTTCTCACTACACGCAGGCCGTTCCGAAGCGACTTTGCGCGATCCTCTGCGGGAGCTGATCAGCGCCCAACGCGGCATGGTTGTGGCAACGACATTTGCGTCGAACGTGGCGCGCCTGAAAACGCTGGCAGAGGCCGCCCAGGCCGCGGGCCGCACGATTTGCCTTTTGGGCCGTGCGATGCGGCGGATGGTTTCGGCTGCCGAAGCTTCGGGCGTTTTGACTGGCTTTCCGCGCACCGTCAGCCCCGAAGAGGCACAAGATGTTCCGCGTGGCGATCTGATGTTGATCGTGACCGGCAGTCAGGGAGAGCGGCGCGCCGCCTCCGCACAGCTGTCACGCGGGAAATATTTGGGGTTGTCGATGAAGGAAGGCGATACCTTCCTGTTCTCCTCCAAAACCATTCCGGGCAATGAGCGCGGTGTTATTTCCATCATGAACGCCTTTTCCGAGATGGGCGTGAATATCGTCGACGACAGTGGCGGACTTTACCACGTTTCTGGGCATGCCAACCGTCCTGATCTGGAAACTGTGCATCGTGTGCTGGACCCTGAAATGGTGATCCCGATGCATGGCGAGCACCGGCATTTGCGCGAGCATGCACGGATTGCAATGGCGGCCGGGCGTGTTTCGGATGTTGTGACCAACGGCATGATGATCGATCTTACCGGCAAGAAACCGGATGTTGTCGAATATATCGAGGCGGGCCGGACCTATCTCGACGGCTCAGTCATGATTGGCGCGCGTGACGGTGTTGTACGTGACCGCATTCGGATGGTTTTGAACGGCCATGTTATGGTGACGCTCTTGCTTGACGAAAGCGATTCTTTGCTGGGCGATGCCTGGGTAGAGGTTAAGGGTCTGGCTGAAAAGGGCCGCACGGGTGCAGTGTTGGGCGAGACGCTTGAGGCGGATTTGACGGAATACCTCGACGGGGCCGGCAAGAAAGTCTTGAAAGACGATTCCAAGCTGGATGAGGCTGTGCGCCGTGTTGTGCGCCAGATCTGCATGGAAGAAATCGGCAAAAAGCCCGAGGTGACTGTGGTTGTCAGCCGCTTGACCGAAGGCTGATCCGGTTCAAAGTTAAAGAAAAGGCGCGCAAGGGAAACCCTGCGCGCCTTTTTCTATGTCATATTTGATGCGGGTATCGCGTCACAATCGGAATAGGGAAGCTCTGCCGCAAAAACGCCAGAGCTTTGATGCCGTGACTATTCGGTCGTTGCATCCTCAATATTCGATGTATCTGTGTTCTCAGTATCGTCGCTAGAGTAATCCTCAAGCTTGAAGCTGCGCAGAATGAAGTCAGGCACATGATCGCCCATGCCGACAACCCGGTCATTGCCGCCATTGTTGCGTCGATCGCCTCGTTTGTCATCACGCCGCGATTCGCGCGGTGCCCGACGGGAGGTATTCGCCGGTGCGTCGGTTGCTGCACTGTCTTTTACCGGAGCTTCTTTCGCCGGGGTTTGTACAGCGGGTTCTACCGGCGCTGCCTCAACCGCAACGGGTTCTACCTTTTCGACCTTGGGGGTGCGGGTCCTGCTACGGGTCCGGCTGCGCGCAGGCTTCTCGGCCTCTTCGGTTTTGGCGTCTTTGGCCGCAGGGACGGCTGGTTTTACCGCACCCTCGGGCAACTCGCCGCGCGGGATAGGTTTGCCGATCAACTGTTCAATCGCCGCAAGATATTTCGCATCCGATGGGGAGGACAAAGTGAAGGCCTTGCCTTCGCGCCCGGCACGACCGGTGCGGCCGATGCGGTGCACATAATCCTCTGGATGGCTGGGCACGTCAAAGTTGAAAACATGGCTGACAGCAGGCACATCCAAGCCGCGCGCCGCCACATCGGAGGCCACGAGCAAATGCACAGACCCATCGCGGAAACCGTCCAGCGTGCGGGTGCGCACTGACTGGTCAAGGTCGCCGTGGATTGGAGAAGCGTTAAAACCATGCTGCTTCAAAGACTTGGAGACAATATCCACATCTGACTTGCGATTGCAGAAAATGATCGCATTGGTACAGCTTTCACCTTCGGCACGGATAAGCGTCCGCAAAACATCGCGCTTCTCCGAGGCCGTGCGGTCCTTACGGCTCGGCACCACCTCAATCAGCTTCTGCGTGATCGTATCGGAGCTGGAGCTTTGACGCGCCACCTCGATTTTTACGGCGGCAGAAAGGAACGTGTTGGTGATCCGCTCGATCTCGGGGGCCATCGTGGCAGAGTAAAAGAACGTCTGGCGCGTGAAGGGCGTTAGGCTAAAAATCCTTTCGATATCAGGAATGAAGCCCATATCGAGCATCCGGTCAGCCTCATCGACAACCATGATTTGCACGCCTTGCAGCAGCAATTTGCCACGCTCAAAATGGTCGAGCAGGCGGCCGGGGGTCGCAATCAGCACGTCAACGCCGCGGTCGATCAGCTTGTCTTGTTCGCCAAAAGCCACGCCGCCGATCAAAAGAGCTTTGGTCAGCTTGGTGTATTTAGCGTAAATTTCAAAGTTTTCAGCAACTTGCGCCGCCAACTCCCGTGTCGGGGCCAGAACGAGCGAACGTGGCATACGCGCGCGCGCGCGGCCTTTGCCCAAAAGGGTAATCATAGGCAAGGTAAAGCTTGCGGTTTTGCCGGTGCCCGTTTGGGCGATGCCCAAAACATCACGGCCTTCGAGCGCGTGTGGAATCGCTTGCTCTTGGATCGGGGTTGGGGATTCGTAGCCAGCTTCGGCCACTGCTTTCAACACGCGGGGATCCAGCGCGAGATCAGAGAATTTGGTCATGTGCGTCCTGTATATGCGGTATCGGACCGCAAAAATGGGATGGGACGCAAGATTTCCGGGCGTCCCGGCGTCATTGCCCGAAGGCGTGACAGCAAATAGCCTTTTTGGCACCAAAGGTCAAGTTGTAGCCGCATAGCGCTGTTTTTTTTACTTCAGATACATCTCTGCCAGACCGGTCAGATCCGGCGGCGATGATATGGCATGGTCCGTATGCGGGTTTACGGCATTGGGATGTGCCTTGCATCTGTCACGGAAATCACGCATCGCGGGCTTTTGGAGCATCGTATAATAGCGCGAAAGATGGGTGTAGATCGCGGTTTGACGCAACTCCATCAACTGCCCGTCTGAGGCCTCGTCCAATGCGTTCATCCGGGCGATAGTGCGTGCTTGCCATGGCGCCATGCTACCGTCGATTTCAAAGTTTTTGTTACGCTTTTTCCAGTGACGCAGCACCGTTCTACGGTCAGCCTTCATGTCAGAGTTTTCCGTGGACTTCAGCAAAAAACTGGTCAAGTCGCGCGTGATATAGTGGTTGATTTGCGCAAATTCACAGCCGCAAATATCGGTGGAGAGGATGCTTTTGACTCGGTAATGATCGGGGCGCAACCCGCTGCCGTTGGTATAGCGAATGGCCTCGGGTGCAATCACGGGCTTCTCGGGGTGGTGGATGCCGGGACGTTGAAATAACGACGGCCGGAACAGGCATTTATAGGGACTGGCGTTTTCGGTTGGGCCAAGCGGGTGGTCGGCCATGCAAAAACGGTCCGTCACCAGCTCATCCGTCAGCAGCTCAAAACCGGAGTTGCCAAAATCACGGCGGTTGAGGTGCAGGCAATCACTTTCCGGCACAGCCGCAATCAGATCGGTCAGGGTGCCATTGCCGGTTTTGACAACCAGAAACTCGTTCATATCCAGCGCCATCGCCCAATCGCAGTCCTTGAATTCGGGAAAGCTGTCTGCACGCGTATAGGCCTGCGTTTTGATCTGGCGATTTTCGGCGCGGTTATAGAAATATCGAATGGCGCCGATCTTGCGCAAGGCAAAGAGGGTTTCATGTGTCAGGTCATCGCTATCGTTTTGAAAAATAACGATATCGGTGAAACCAAGTTCCAGATGATGGGCGACCCACTCCAGAAAATAGGGGGCCTCATTCTTGGCGGTGGTTACCAGAAACGCTCTCATCTTTGCCATCCCGCCTGTTGATACATCAAGCCTTGCGCCCCGCGATCCGCGCCTGCTTTTTTGCGCGCATTGCGGAAATACGCCGGAAAATACCGCCCTTATCATGGTTTAGCCGGTCCAGCAGGGCGTAGGCAAGCGGCCCCATGACCGGCTCTTCTTGGGCGCGTTGCCAAAGCGGGGCAAGCAGGTTGATATCGAGCCCCCCCGACGCCAGTGAAAACGGGGTCATCTCCAGCGGCATTTCGGCATCGATACGGCGCAGGCCAAAGGTTTCATCCGGGGCTTTGCCGCTATGGAGGCGTTCGAATTCGTAAAGCTTCATGATCGAAAACAGCATCCCCATTTCACGTCCCAACAGCTTTTCGCGCGCTGTGGCACCATGCTCGCCAAAGGTGATCACCGCAGAGATCAGCCAGCGCGTGTTGAGGCACCCAAGCAGGTAGGGGGACTGCTCGGACCAGATTTTGCGAAACAGGGCCGGGGTGTGTCCCGGAAAACGGCGTTTGCGCAGGTGGGCGATCACCAATGCGTGCAGCAAGACCAACTCTGATTGACCGCCAAGCTCGCTGCGCAGCTCATGCTCTTTTGCGGCGTGCCTGCTGGCGCCTTTGGGCAGATCGGCGGATGTTGGCGGTAAAATAACCTGCGCAAGGGCGGCCAGATCGACATCCAGCCCCGCCAAACCCTCACCCTCTTGCAAGTGCAATGGGCCGCGCCGCTTGTTCCAATGGTCAATCAGGCTTTGGGGGGCATCGGGGTAAGTGGGGTCGGTCATGCTCTGCCTCGTCTTGATCGGTCCGGCGCAAAGGTTATGCCATCATTTCCTTTGTCGCCGTCAGCTTCAGTTCGGGGTAATCGCGGGTGATCCGGTCAATATCCCATTGCAAGCGCGTCAGGAACACCGTGTCGCCATCGCTGTCTTGCGCGATATGGCCCTTGTTGACGGCCATGAATTTGTCCATCTCGGCCTTCGGCCCCTGCACCCAGCGCGCAGAGCTGAATTGCGACGGTTCAAACCGGACGGGGAGTGAGTATTCCTGCTCGATCCTGCTGGCGAGCACGTCAAACTGCAAAGGCCCCACAACGCCGACGATATAGCCCGAACCGATCATCGGCTTGAACACTTTGGCCGCACCTTCCTCGGCAAATTGCAAAAGCGCCTTTTCCAGATGCTTGGCCTTGAGCGGATCACCTGCACGCACACCTTGCAAGAGTTCCGGCGCAAAGGACGGGATGCCGGTAAAGCGCAGGGCCTCACCTTCGGTAAGCGCATCGCCGATCCGCAACTGGCCGTGGTTGGGAATGCCGATGATGTCGCCGGCCCAGGCCTCTTCGGCCAACTCGCGGTCGGCGGCGAGGAACAGCACGGGGCTGCTGATTGTCATCGCCTTTTTGCTGCGCACATGGTTCAGCTTCATGCCGCGGGTGAAATGCCCCGAGGCAAGGCGCACAAAGGCCACACGGTCGCGGTGCTTGGGGTCCATATTGGCCTGCACTTTGAACACGACACCGGTGACGGCGTCCTCGTCAGGAAAGACCTCGCGGGCGGCGGTGGGTTGGGGCTGTGGCTCGGGGCCAAATTTGGCGATCCCGTCCATCAATTCCTTGACCCCGAATGAGTTGATCGCAGAGCCGAACCAGATCGGTGTCATCGACCCGTTTAGCAGCGAATCGCGGTCCAGCGCGGGCAGCAATTCGCGTGCCATTTCCAGCTCTTCACGCAGGCGGGAAAGGGCTTCGGCAGGGATGTGTTGTTCCAGTTTGGGATCATCGAGGCCGTTGATCGAAATGGTTTCGGCCACCCGATTACGGTCGGCGCGGTCCATCAATTCCAGCCGGTCGTTCAAAATGTCATAGCAGCCCAGAAAGTCCCGGCCCGACCCGATGGGCCAGCTGGCGGGCGACACATCAATCGCCAGATTTTCCTGAATTTCATCGATGATCTCAAACGTATCACGGGCCTCGCGGTCCATTTTGTTACAAAACGTCAGGATCGGCAGGTCGCGCAGACGGCAAACCTCGAACAGCTTGCGGGTCTGGCTTTCCACACCTTTCGCGCCGTCGATCACCATCACGGCCGCATCCACCGCCGTCAGCGTGCGGTAGGTATCCTCCGAGAAATCCGAGTGGCCGGGGGTGTCGACCAAATTGAACCGGTATTCGCGAAAATCAAATGACATCGCCGAGGCCGAGACCGAGATCCCACGGTCTTGCTCCATCTTGATGAAGTCGGATTTGGTGCGCCGCGCCTCACCTTTGGCGCGGACCTGACCCGCCATCTGGATCGCCCCGCCAAACAGCAGAAACTTTTCGGTCAGGGTGGTTTTACCGGCATCCGGGTGTGCGATGATCGCAAAGGTCCGGCGGCGGGCGATTTCAGGCGGAAGGGGGGGGCGATTTTGCTGCATGTGCTGGCACATATCCGCTATTTCAACGCTTCGCAACTGGCGTGGCACTGCCTTTTACGTTGTGCCGCGCCTGCGTCTGGCCGCATCCAGCTTGAGGGCTGCCACAACTTGCGGCCCTGCCTCCACCCCGAAGTGCTGATTCTGGCTTACCCCGGGAAAACGCGCTTGCACTTCGGCAGCAAGATCCGAGGGCAGACGAGAGACAGTCGCCTCGGTCACCAGCAGGCTTTCGGCGGGAATTCCTTCGGCATAGATGATCTCATGGCTGCCAAACACAAGGCTGAAATAATCGACATAGCCACCCTCGCGGATAAAGATATGCTCACCATCGACCAGATGCTTGGCCTGTACCAGCACCTCGGACTTCGCAAGACCGCCGCTGCGATGACGTTGGTAAAGGAACATACGGTGGTGTTGGCTGATGACCAGATCACCCGCATTTCCCATCTCGCCCGCCGGGATCACCACAGGGGCATAGGTGCCCACAGCGCGCAATGTTACCTTCCCCAGCCAGTGCAATTCCTGCGGGCCGTGATCGCGGGTCAACACCCGATCGCCCACGCACAGCTCCTCAACCGGGCGCTGCGCGCCATTGCCCAGCGTGATCAGAGTGCCCGCAGCAAAAGAGGTGCAAAGCAGATCCAGAAGCCGTTCTGCCGGTTGCGGCTCTTCCATCTTGAGCAAGGTATAGTCGATGCCGGTACCGATCGGGGACAGAGGCAGCAACCAATAGCTGCCATCATGCCCCAGCCGGAGCGAAAGAAGCTCCACCCGGTCGCCGTCGGGCGCCATCATGGTATAGCGCGCATTCATGGTGACGGGGGAATGTGGCGCGCCGATACTGCTGCCCTCGGCCACCGTCTGGGTATTGCCGCTTCGGTTCAGCATCAGTTTTTTCGGGCTGGCATCCTGCATCAACTCGTAGATGTCGCCAAGGCAGGCATCATCCAGGCCCGCGAGCCCGTCGCCCATGTTTACGCCGATGGTGACAATCAAGTCATCTGCTTGAAAAACCTGACAAACCTGTTCGGGCAATGAATGGTTTTGCATAGCGAAGTTCACAGAGTTGTCCAATACGAGAGCGAGGGTTCTATTATAGTGTTTGGCATTATATCTAGCAAACCCTTAAGATTGACGCCAGAAGCTTCATTTTTTCAGATTTTTTGCGCGGGTATGATTTGCGTCATGCCACTTTCCCTTTGTTCCCTTGGCTGATAGCCAAGGAGCAGTGAATTCACGTGCATGAGGGCAGGAATATGGATCTGGGTATCAAAGGCAAAACAGCGCTGGTTTGTGCGGCGTCCAAGGGCTTGGGGCGCGGATGTGCCGAGGCGTTGGCCGAGGCAGGGGTCAACCTCGTCATCAATGCGCGCGGTGCTGAGGCGCTTACGGCGACCGCCGAACATATCCGTGCGGCCTACGGCGTGACGGTCACCACCGTTGCCGCTGATATCACCACCGAAGAGGGTCGTGCAGCCGTTCTGGCCAAGGCCGAGGGGGCCGATATCTTGGTCACCAACGCTGGTGGTCCGCCCCCCGGCATGTGGTCGGACTGGTCGCGTGATGATTTCATCAAAGCGCTGGATAGCAATATGCTGGCGCCGATTGCCTTGATGCAGGCGCTGCTGCCGGGGATGATCGCGCGCAATTGGGGCAGGGTGGTGAACATCACTTCGGGTTCAGTCAAGGCGCCGATCCCGCAGCTTGGCCTGTCGAATGCGGCCCGCACTGGCCTGACGGGATTTGTTGCGGGTACGGCACGGCAGGTGGCACCGCATGGCGTCACGATCAACAACCTGCTGCCCGGCATCCATGACACAGACCGCGCCATCAGCCTTGATACCGGCGTGGCCGAGGCGCAAGGCATCGATATGGCGGCGGCCCGCAAACAGCGTGAGGCCACGATCCCCGCCCGCCGCTATGGCAGTCCTGAGGAGTTTGGCGCGGCCTGTGCGTTCTTGTGCTCGGACAAGGCGGGCTTTATCGTTGGCCAGAACCTCTTGCTGGATGGTGGGGCCATTAATGCCACGATCTGACGGAGCAGCGCAGGCGGATTGGCAATGCGTCATGTTCTTGTGGGGCGACAAATATGATGTCGCCCTCGTAAACCGCTTGATCGATGCGATTGCACAACATGCAAGCAGCCAACCCCGTTTTGTGCTGCTGTCCGATCGCGCACGCCCCAACCTTGACCCAAGGGCAGAGCTGCGCATGATCCCCGACTTCTGGCTGACGCCGCAGTTTCGCGGGGCGGGCTGCCAAACCAAGCTTGCGATGTTCGAAAAAGGCGTTCTGGCCGATGATTTGCCCGCGCTCTATATCGACCTCGATACCGTGGTGACGGGCGATCTGAAGCGGATATTGAACCTTTTACCACGCCCTGATGCCTTGATGTTGCTGCAAAGTGCGATTGTGCCTTTGGGGGCTGTGGGGCGGTTTATCTGGCGGCGGACGAAGGGGCGGAAATACGCGCGAGGCAATTCCTCTTTGGTGGCGTTTCACCCAAAGCATCACACAAAGATCGCCGCGCAATTTACTGAATTATGGAATAAAAAGCAGGAATGGTGGTTTCGCCCCATGATCGCGGACGAACGCTTCATGAGCTGGGCCGCGCAAGAAACAGTAGAGGCCATCCCCAAGAGTCTGGCGGTGAAATTCCCGACAGAGTTTATGTCGCGGATCAATCTTCTTAGCTATGTCTGGGCGGTTTTGCCTTGGGTGCGTGCCCGTCGCCAAGGTCTGATTGCCGTGACGCTTTGCGGGGTAGAGATCAAGCCCGACGAGCTGCTCCAAATGGCCGAAGGCGCGCGGGTGACAGACCCCAAGGGTCGGACGTTGATCTGGTCCGATTTCATATTGGGCAAAACGCGCGGTGATATCATCCGTTTCTACAGCAGGAAACTGAAGTAATGCGCATTTTGTATTTGTCACATCCAGAGGTGAAGATTGACCCGCAAACCCCTGTTCTAGAATGGGAATTGTCGGATCAAGGGCGTCGCCGTCTGCGCGCGGCGGTCAAGCGGGGCTGGCCGGGGCGCGGTTGGCGGCTTATCGCCTCTCCCGAGGTCAAGGCCCAGCAAACCGCCGAGATCCTGTCGCATGCTTTTGGCCTGCCGCTGCACACCCACCCCGAAATGGGCGAGGTGGACCGGAGCGCCACCGGCTATTTGCCGCAAGACCAGCATGAAGCGCTTGCCAAGGAGCTTTTTGCGCAGCCCGAGACAGGCCCCGAAGGTTGGGAATCCGCCAATGCGGCCTCAGCCAGAGTTTTGGAGTGTTTTCATCAGGTTATGGCAGAAGTATCTGACGATATTATCTTTGTTGGCCATGGGGCTGTTGGCAGTTTTCTGTGGTGTGCGCTGACCAATCGCCCGATTACGCCTGCAGCGGATCAAACTCGGGGCGGCAGCTTTTGGGCTGGTCGCTATGACGGATCCGGCTTCTCGGCGGTGCATAGCTGGCAAGCCTTGGAGACGGCTGCGGCAAAGTGAACGGCTTGCCCCTTTTGGCTTGGCCTGCTAACCCATTTCCGATTGAATTGATAAGGTAAGGCTCCGCGCCAAGATGCCCCAAACTGCAACACCCCGCCTGCAAGCCAGCAACCTAACCCGGAAATTTGGCCCGCGTGCGGTCGTCAGTGACCTGTCGCTTACCGTCGCTGCGGGGCAGGTCACGTGCCTTCTTGGCCCCTCGGGGTGCGGTAAATCCACCACGTTACGGATGATCGCAGGGGTGGAGACGCCTGATAGCGGCACCATTCAGATCGACGGACAAATTGTTTGCGATGCCACCCGCCACCTGCCGCCAGAGGCGCGCGGTGTGGGCATGATGTTTCAGGATTTCGCGCTGTTTCCGCATTTGACAATTGCGAAAAATGTGGCGTTCGGCCTGCATGGGGATAGCGCCAAAAAGGCCGCCCGCGTCCGGGAGTTGCTGGAACGGGTGAATCTTTCGGGGTTTGACCGCAAATACCCGCATGAGCTTTCGGGCGGAGAGCAGCAGCGCGTGGCCCTTGCCCGCGCGCTTGCCCCGCGCCCGCGTGTGATGTTGATGGATGAGCCGTTCTCGGGCCTTGATAACCGGTTGCGCGACGGTATCCGCGACACCACACTGGAGGTGTTGAAAGAGGAAGGTGCCGCAGTTTTGCTGGTCACGCATGAGCCGGAAGAGGCGCTGCGCATGGCCGACGAGATTGCCCTGATGCGCGATGGAAAGATTGTGCAGCAAGGCTCTCCTTATAATATCTATAACGCCCCCGCAGACAGAGAAGCGGCAGCTTTCTTTAGCGATATCAATGTAATTAAGGGTGTTTCTAAGGGCGCGCTGACCGATACCCCCTTTGGTGCCTTCCTGACGCCGGGCCATGCGGATGGTGGTCTTGTGGATATTGTGATCCGCCCGCAGCACCTGAAGATTGACTTTGATCGCGCGGGGCGTGGCCCGAACCCGACCTCATTGGAAGGCACACCTGCGCGTGGCGTGGTTTCCCGGGCGCGGTTTTTGGGACATGAAAGCCTTGTCGATTTCACGATGGAGTTTGATGGCTCCAAGCTGACGGCGGCGGTGCCGGGGGTGTTTTTGCCCAAGATCGGCACGCCTTTGTGGCTGATGATCCGCCGCGACCGTTGCTTTGTTTTCAAGGCCTAACCCAAATCCTCGGGGTTCGGGATCAAGCCGGCCTGTGGCAGCAGCGTGGTGATCTTGAAACGCAATGCGCGCGCGGCTTTGGCCTGTGCGCTATCGTCACTTCCCACGCGTGCAAGCCCATCCATCAAGGCCTCTAGTTCCTCGGCCGTTAGCATGAGGGGCGGCAGAACCAATGGTGATCGCAGGATATAGCCCAAGCCACGCTCCCCCTCAACGGGGATGCCGGTTGCCGCCATCATCGCCATATCGCGCCATATCGTTCTGGTGGAAACGCCAACCGCCTGTGCAAGCTCGGCCGCGGTGCGCAGCTTTCCGTCCCGCATCCGCTGGATCAAGTCAAATATACGCTGGTCGCGGCTCATGGCATGGGGCCTGTCGGTTTTGTTGCTACTGACAAAATACTGTCAGCAGCATGGCGCGTAAAGCAAAAACACCCTTTGATCCGCCGCGTAATGGTCCTAAACGAATAGGGTAACGTTGCGGGCCCGGCATCCAGGCCCGACATAGGAGAATAGGCATATGCTTAACAATATCGGTATTCCGGGCCTTCTTTTGATCGCCGTTGTCGTCCTCGTGCTGTTTGGCCGGGGCAAGGTTTCGTCCTTGATGGGCGAAGTGGGCAAAGGCATCAACGCGTTCAAAAAGGGCGTGAAGGAAGAAACAGAAGAGCTTGATAAGGTTTCGGATGACGCAGTGGATGTGACACCGAAAGAAAAGGACAAGGTCTGAAAAGCGCTGCGCGGGGAAAACGCCCATGTTTGATATCGGTTGGACCGAACTTATGGTTATCGGGATTGTCGCGCTGATCGTGATCGGCCCCAAAGACCTGCCCGAGATGTTCCGTACCCTTGGCCGCTTTACCGCCAAGGCCAAAGGCATGGCGCGGGAGTTTTCGCGCGCGATGGAAACGGCGGCGGATGAGGCGGGCGTCAAGGATGTCGCCGCAGACCTGCGCAAGGCAACATCGGCCAAATCGATGGGGCTTGATGCCGTCAAGGATGCGGCAGGCAAGTTTGAATCGTGGGACCCGATGAAATCGAGCAAGGCCAGCGCAGCCAAGCCCGATCCTGCGGCCCCCACGCCGGAGGTGCCAACCAAAGGCCCCGAAACGCAGGCCATGACCGAGACGCAGACCGCGAAACGAACAGAACGTCCGGCCGTTGCCGCACCTGCCAAGAAACCTGCGGCAAAACCAAAGGCCAAAACCACAACAAAGGCAGGCCCCAAGGCGGCGGCGAAAAAGACGGCTGCCAAGAAACCTAGCCCAAAAAAGAGTGACGTATGAGCACCGAGAACCTTGATGATAGCTCCGCCCCGCTGATCGAGCATCTGGCAGAGCTGCGTAACCGGCTGATATATTCCGTGCTGGCCTTTGTGGTCGGCATGGTTTTGTGCTTTACGGTCTGGAACCCGATCTTCAATTTCCTGACGCAGCCGATTTGCTCTGCACTGGCCGAGCGTAATCAGGATTGCGGGCTCGTGCTTATCAAGCTGCAAGAGGGCTTCTTTGTTGCCATCCGAATCTCGCTTTTTGGCGGTTTTATCCTTTCGTTCCCGATGATTGCCTATCAGATGTGGCGTTTCGTGGCGCCGGGGCTTTACAAGAACGAGAAGGGCGCCTTCCTGCCGTTTCTGATCGCCTCGCCGGTGATGTTCACGCTTGGCGCGGGGTTCGCCTATTACGCGATCCTTCCGCTCGCCTTTGATTTCTTCCTCGGGTTCCAGCAAATGGCCCCGACCACGGGAGAAGTGGAAAACAGCAGCGCCGGCGTCTTGTTCCAGGGGTCGATGGAGGAATATCTGGCGTTGACGACCAAGTTCATTCTTGCCTTCGGGATCTGCTTTCAGCTTCCGGTATTGTTGACATTGCTAGGCAAGGCAGGGCTGGTTTCTGCGCGAGGTCTGGGCTCAGTGCGTAAATATGCGGTGGTCGCAATTCTGGCGCTGGCCGCTTTGGTGACGCCGCCGGATGTGATCACGCAGGTGATCCTGTTTGTCGTGGTTTACGGCCTATATGAGATTTCGATTATTCTGGTTCGCCGCGTTGAAAAGAAGCGTGAGGCTGAATTGCGCGCCCAAGGGCTTTGGGTGGATGAAGATGACTATGACGAAGACGATAGCGGCGAGGAGATGAAGTGATGGATAATGCAACCCTGCTCCGCATCGCCGAGGCCTTTGAGCGGATTAGCCCCCGCCCGCAACCGGCACCGGATTTTGACGCAGCCAGCGCCTTTATCTGGCATGTCGCGCCGGACCGGTTGGATCCGGTACCGAATGTGTCGGGGGTGGATCTGTCGCTTTTGGTGGGCATCAACCGGGCACGCGATATCTTGCACGATAACACCCGCCTGTTCGCCCAAGGGTTGCCCGCCAACAACGCGCTTCTTTGGGGCGCGCGCGGGATGGGGAAATCAAGCCTTGTCAAAGCGATACATGCCGAAGTTAACCAAAAGCACAATCTGAAACTGGTTGAGTTGAGCCGTGAAGACCTGCCAACAGTCGCTGCCCTTCTTGGCCATTTACGCGCCGCCAAGGACCATCGTTTTATCCTGTTTTGCGATGATCTGAGCTTTAGCCATGATGATACGCATTACAAATCGCTCAAGGCGGTTCTGGATGGCGGTATCGAGGGGCGCCCAGAGAATGTGATCTTCTATGCCACCTCCAATCGTCGCCATCTGATGCCGCGCGATATGATTGAAAATGAGCGTTCCAGCGCGATCAGCCCCTCGGAAGCGGTAGAGGAGAAAGTATCGCTTTCGGACCGTTTCGGACTTTGGCTGGGGTTCCATCCGTGCAGTCAGGATGAATATCTGGCGATGATCGACGGCTATTGCGCGGCCCATGGGGTGAGCGTCGATGCCGATACCCTGCGCGCCGAGGCGATTGAATGGCAGGCCACGCGCGGGTCCCGTTCGGGGCGGGTTGCATGGCAATTCTTTACCGATCTGGCGGCGCGTCACGGCGTCAAACTCTAACCGGTTCAGAGCTTATCCAAGAGTCTGATTTTTGCGGGCGGCACGAGGCTGCCCGCAAAAGGTATTCTGTGGCGCTATTGTAGAAACGTCATCGGGTCCAGCGCCTCAACCCCTTTGCGCAGTTCAAAGTGCAAGAACGACGGGCTGGCGCTTTGGACCACGGCGATGGCTTGGCCCTTGGTCACGTTATCGCCCTTTTTGACCTTCACCTTATCGATCCCGGCATAGACTGAAAGCAGGTTGTCCTCATGGCGCATCACCAAAATCGGCACCTGACCGGTGTCTTTGGTGATGGCGACAACTTGTCCGGCGGCTGTCGCACGCACGGTTGCTCCTGCGGACGCACCAATATCGATGCCCTCGCTTTTGCCCTTCACGAAGGGCCGGATGATTTTTCCATCCACAGGCATCACAAATTTGCTGCTGGAGGCTGCCGTGCGGGTTTTCCCGAGATCCGGAGAGGCGGGCGTGCCTTGGGCCTTGGCCGCTGCGGGCTGTGTCTTCTCGGTGGGCAAAGGTTGGGCCGCAGAGGGCGGCACCGGCGTGGGGGAGGTGGTGCCGGGCAGGTTGGTGGTTTGGGTCGCAGACGCGCTGCCGGTGACCACCGGGATCAACAGGTATTGGCCCTCGCGCAGGCTTAGATCGGTGCCAAGGCCGTTCCAGTCGGCAAGCGCCTTGACGCTGACGCCGTAGGTGCGGGCGATGGAATAGGCGGTCTCTCCGCGCTGGACACGGTGACGGCCGGGCTGTTCGGCGGTGGCTGTGGGGGCGGTTTGCGGTGCTGCTGTGCCAACACGGTCCAGCGCGCCCGAGGCAATTGCAGTCACCTCGATCGGGGCAGGCGCAATCGTGCCGCCAATGATCGCACCCGATTGTGGCGCGCCGCCGATGACCGATGCGGCCTCGATACGGCGGGGCAGGGCGATGACCTCGCCGTCGCGTAGCAGGTCACCGGGTTTGAGGGCATTATAGCTGCCCAGCTCATCCGCGCTCATGTTCAGGCGGCTGGCAACGCTGGCCAGCGTATCGCCGCGCCGCGCAAGCGCAACCTGATAGCCGGGATAAGAGATCACCCCGCGCGCATCCGGACTGGGGCGGTTTGCGGTGGCGTTGCGGACAGCGTCGCTGGTATCAAGCGCGCCACCGGTCATTCCGCGCAGATCCCAGTCCAGCGCGTTGCCATTCGGCCCGCAGGCAGAAAGCGCACCAAGGGCCACACCAAGGGTAAGGAAGCGGGAAAAACGGGTCATCATGCAAGGCCTCATTGGGTTCGTCCGGGTTGGCCCCGGTACGGGTTGAAACAGGGTTAGTCTAGTCCTAGGCCTTCGAGCAGCGGCACAAAGCGCACTGGTCGAAGCTCTTCGTAATCATAGCCCTTCTCAAGGCGGGTGACCTTGATCAGGGTTTGCACGGCATCCGACTGGCCGACAGGTACCACCATGATACCCCCAATCTTCAATTGCGCCAAGAGCGGCCCGGGCGGGTCTTCGGCGGCGGCGGTTACCAAGATCTTGTCAAACGGGCCTTGGTCGGGCAGGCCAAAGCTGCCATCGGCAACAAAAGCGGTGATATTGCTCAGGTTGAGCCGCAGGAAAACCTCGTTCGCCTCACGCACAAGGCGGCGGTGGCGGTCGACGGTATAGACGCGCCGCGCTAGCTGCGCGACGATGGCCGCCTGATAGCCGGATCCTGTGCCCACCTCTAACACCGTATCGCGCGGCAGGATGTGCAGCGCCTGCGTCATCAGCCCCACAACCGAGGGCTGGCTGATGGTTTGGCCACAGGCGATGGGCAGGGGCATATCCTCATAGGTGCGGTCCGCAAACAGCCCTTTAATGAAATGGCCACGGTCCACCCGTTCCATGGCGGTCAGGACGCGGGCATCTGTGACGCCTTTTGATCGCAACGCAAAGAGAAAGCGCATCTTGCGCTCGGCAAGGGCATCCTCTTCTTCTGATGCGCTTAAACTCATGCGAGGCGGGCCTGTAAATCGGCGATGCGGTCATGGGCGGTCAGATCGGCGCGCATCGGTGTGATAGAAATGAAATCTGCCAGATTGGCGTGGACATCGGTGCCGGGGCCGGAATCCACATGTTGCTCACCACCTTTGATCCAAAGGAAACGGCGGCCGTTGGGTGCGTGATGCGGTTCCACGCCGAAATAGCTGCCCGGACGCCAGCCTTGGGTTACGACCTGCTTGCCCTTCACATCCGCCGCCGAGCAGGGCGGAAAGTTGATGTTGTAGAAAAGCTGGTAGTCGTCATCCTTGTCCCACATCCCCTTGTCGAGCAGGGTGCGGATCACACCCACGCCATGCGCGCGCGCGCCTTCAAACGGGTCGGCGAGGGTTTGGGTGCGGTGGCCCAAAAACTGCGACATCGCAATCGCGGGGATGCCTTGCAGGGCGGCTTCCATCGCGCCGCCGATTGTGCCGGAATAAAGCGCGTTCTGTCCCGCATTATTGCCACGGTTCACGCCTGAAAGCACCAGATCGGGGCGGGCATGGGTCATCACATCATAGATGCCGGCCATCACGCAATCGGCAGGGCTGCCCTCGGCGGCAAAGGCGCGCGGCGCCAGTTCAGAGATCATCATCGGGTGGGTGTAGCTGATGCAATGCCCGACGCCGGATTGCTCAAACGCGGGGGCCACGGTCCAGACCTCGCCGTCGGGGCCTGCGATTTCTGTCGCGATTTCGTGCAAAGCCTTGAGGCCTGGCGCGTTTATACCGTCATCATTCGTGATCAAAATGCGCATTGATGCCTCCTATATCTTGTCCGTTTGATTAAACGACCACAGCGCCCCGGTAAAGTGCACGCGGTCCGATTGATGCCGATACTGTGTCAATTCCTGCGAATTTCACACATTACCCGTCACGTGTGTAAACACCCTGCGCGGTTTCATGCCGTTAATTTTGTTTGATCTTGGCCTTGGGGGCAAGCTGTGGTCTGAGGCGCGTAAGACCCAAGCAAACCGGAGAACCCCATGACCGCGCTTACCTGCTTCAAAGCCTATGACATTCGCGGGCGCTTGGGCGAAGAGCTGAATGAGGGCATAGCCGAACGTATCGGCCGTGCCTTTGCGCAGGTTCTGGGGGCAGAGCGGGTGGTGGTTGGCCATGATCCACGGGCCTCATCAGGGGCGCTAGTGGCGGCGGTCAAGGCGGGCTTGGTGAAATCAGGGGTGGAGGTTCTGGACCTTGGCCTTTGCGGCACCGAGGAGATGTATCACGCCACCGCCTATTTTGAAGCCGACGGCGGGATCGAGGTGACGGCCTCGCACAATCCGATGGATTATAACGGGCTGAAGCTGGTGGGAAAAGGGGCGCGCCCGCTGGACCCTACAACGGATATGGTGGCGATCAAGGCACTTGCCGAAAGCGGCGATTTTGGTCCCGATAAAGCGGGGGGCGAGGTGCGCCCTGCCAAGGCCGCGCGCGGCGCCTATGTGCGCACGGTGCTGTCCTTTGTGGATGTGGCCGCACTGCGCCCGTTGAAAATTCTGGTGAATGCGGGCAATGGCGCGGCCGGCCCCACCTTTGACGCGCTGGCCGAGGCGCTTGCGAAACGCCGCTCTCCGGTGTCGTTCATTTGTCTGAACCATGAACCCGATGGCAGCTTTCCCAACGGTATTCCCAATCCGCTGTTGCCGGAAAACCAGCCGATGACGGCCAATGCCGTACTGGCGGCCAAGGCCGATATGGGCATCGCGTGGGACGGTGATTTCGACCGCTGCTTCTTCTTTGACCATTTGGGCCGCTTTGTTCCGGGCGAATATATCGTGGGCCTTCTGGCCGAGATTTTTCTGGCCAAGGAGCCGGGCGCGAAAATTGTTCATGACCCGCGTATTCGGTGGAACACCCAAGAGGTCGTGACCCGCCTAGGCGGCGTGCCGTTGATGGCACCAACGGGGCATGCCTACCTGAAACGGGCGCTGCGCGATACCGGCGCTGTTTACGGCGGTGAGATGTCGGCGCATCACTATTTCCGTGACTTTTCCTGTTGTGACAGCGGGATGATCCCGTGGCTGCTTTTGATCGAACTGATGTCGCGGCGCGGTGTCAGCCTTGCCGATCTGGTCAGCGCGCGGATGGCGGCGTTTCCCTCCTCGGGCGAAATCAATTTCCGCAACGACGATCCGCAAGCCGCGCGTGACCGCGTTCTGGCCGATCTGGGGGATGAGGTGGTCGCGCGTGATGACACCGACGGGATGTCGCTTGATATGGGGACGTGGCGGTTGAACCTGCGGTCTTCGAATACCGAGCCCTTGCTGCGGTTGAATGTGGAAACGCGCGGCGATGCGGATTTGCTGGCACGCTCTGTCACCCGCCTGCGCGGCTTGATCGAGAATGGCGCGATCTGACGACCGGCCTCTTGGCCTCTCCCCTAGCGGATGCTAGAGGGTGGCCAGCTAAGGAGAGGGCCGCAGATGACCGAGATACTGGAGCAAGAACGCCAAACCGCCGCCGCGTGGTTTGAAACGCTGCGCAACGAGATTGTGGCAAGCTTCGAGGCGCTGGAAGAACGCCAAACCACCGGCCCGACCGCAGGTTTGCCCGCCGGCCGGTTTGAGGTCACCAAGACCACGCGCACCTCCGAGGATGGCTCTGACGCGGGGGGCGGTTTGATGTCGGTCATGCGTGGCGGGCGGGTGTTTGAAAAGGTCGGGGTGAATATCTCGACCGTTTACGGCCAGTTGGGGGCGGCGGCGCAAAAGGCGATGGCTGCACGCGGTGTGCCGGGCATGGACAGTGATCCGCGCTTTTGGGCCAGTGGCATCAGCCTTGTTGCCCACATGCAAAACCCCCACGCGCCTGCCGTTCATATGAACACCCGGATGTTCTGGACACCGCATGCTTGGTGGTTCGGAGGCGGATCGGACCTGAACCCTTGCATCGAATATGCCGAGGATACCGCACATTTCCACGATGTGCAGCGCGATCACTTGGCCGCCCATGGTGATGATCTTTACCCCAAGCTTAAGGCTTGGGCGGATGAGTATTTCTTTATCCCGCACCGCAATCGCGCGCGCGGGGTTGGCGGGATCTTTATGGATGATCGCAACAGCGGCGATTGGGCGGCAGATTTCGCACTGACCCAAGATATCGGCCGTGCATTTCTGCCCGCTTTCGTGCCGTTGGTGGACAAACGCCGCGACACCCCTTGGACCGAGGCCGATAAGGACACGCAGCTTGTCCACCGCGGGCTTTATGCCGAATATAACCTTGTCTATGACCGCGGGACCAAATTCGGCCTTGCCACCGGCCATGATGCCAACGCGGTTTTGATGAGCCTGCCTCCGATGGCGAAATGGATCTGATTCCGGCATGGATTGACGGGGCTCTGCAGCCCGTCGAAAAGCTGTCTGTGCATCAGCGCGGGCTGCGGCATAAGGCGGTGTCGGTCTTTGTGCTGGATGGCACCCGCGTGCTGATCCAGCAACGCGCGGCAAGCAAATATCATACGCCAAATCTTTGGGCCAATACCTGTTGCACCCACCCGCATTGGGATGAGACCGATCTGGCCTGCGCAAACCGGCGCTTGGCCGAGGAGCTGGGAATTGAAAACCTGCCCCTTACCCATCAGGGGCAAGTCAGCTACCGCGCCGATGTGGGGGGCGGGTTGACCGAGGATGAGGTGGTGCAGGTGTTCACCGCGCAGGCCGATGCCGGTTTGCCCCTCGCCCTGAACCCCCAAGAGGTGCAGGCCGCGCGTTGGGTGGATTTGCCCGATCTTATGACCGAGATTGCAGTTAATGAGGCGGCCTTTACGCCGTGGCTGCGGATCTATTTGGCCGAGCATCGCGCACAGATTTTCGGTCATGTTGCATGACGTCGGTTTTCGATTTCCCCAACTGAAAGGTTAAAAAATGAAGCTCTATCTGGCGAGAGGTACTATCTCTGTCGCGGCGGCGATTGTGGCAGAGGAGGCGGGGCTGGCCTATACGCCCGTGGTTCTGGATTTCGCCGGCGAAGAGCAAAGCCGACCAGAATATCTTGCCATCAACCCCAAAGGCCGTGTGCCCGCACTTGAGGTGCCAAACGGTATCCTGACCGAGACGGGGGCAATTTTGGACTATCTCGCCGCTCTTGCGCCCTTGGCGGGTGTGGTGCCGCAAGATCCGGTGCAAGCGGGACGGATGCGGGAGGTGATGTATTACCTCGCCTCGACCATGCATGTGAACCACGCCCATAAGCTGCGCGGTCATCGCTGGGCGGTGCAAACGGCAAGCCATGAGGATATGCGCGCCAAGGTGACGGAAAATATGGCCGACTGCTGCGCCTATCTGGAAGGGGCCTGTATGCAAGGCCCCTATGTGCTGGGCGACGATTTCAGTCTGGCAGACGCCTATCTATACATCGTGTGCACATGGCTTGCGGGCGACGGGGTGGCGATTGCCGATTACCCAAAGCTGGCAGCCCATCACGCGGCCATGGGCGAAAGGGCCTCCGTCAAGGCGGTGCGCGCGGCAGGATACCTTTAGGTTTGACCCGCGCTGGTAGGGCGTCCAAATCAGGGCGGTGCCGGTGCTAAAGGGGGAAATGGTTAAAATTTGATTTAGGCCGTGCGGGATTTGGTGTGAGATAACTATGCAATACTATGCATTATTCCACGCCAAGCCCGCGCGGCGATGTTGCCCATTTCGCGGTTCTGTGTCATCAGATCGAGAACAGCAATTAAACCAATGGGTTCATCTATGATCGATTTTGCCGCTCGTCGGACCATGATGGTCGACACGCAGGTTCGTCCTTCTGACGTCACAAAATTCCCGATCATCGAGTCGATACTGGCCGTCCCGCGGGAGGTCTATGTGGGCGCGGATCAGCATGAGGCGGCCTATGTTGGCGGCAATCTGACCATCGCCCCCGGCCGTGTGATCCTAGAACCGCGCAGCTTTGCCAAGCTATTGGACGCTGTGGATATTCAGCCGGATGAGGCGGTTCTCGATCTTGGCTGTGGCTTTGGCTATTCCACCGCCGTAATTGCCAACCTTGCGGATGCCGTGGTTGCGGTCGAGGATGGGGCCGAGATGGCCGATGACGCACAGGGCCGCCTGTCAGAGCAGGGCGTAGATAACGCTGCCGTGATCACCGGCCCCTTGGCCGCAGGCGCTGCAAAACACGGTCCCTATGACGTGATCGTGATTGAGGGCGCCGTGCAAGAGGTTCCACAAGTCTTGCTTGACCAGCTAAAGGACGGTGGCCGCATTGGCGCGCTGTTCATGGAAGGCAGCCTTGGTGTGGCACGTATCGGACATAAGGGCGAGGGCGGGGTAACGTGGCGCTATGCGTTCAATGCCTCGGCCCCGGTGTTGCAAGGATTTGAACAGTCAGCCGCTTTTGCGCTGTAATACGACGGCTTGGCCGGAATTTGGAAATGCGGAGATAGGTAAATGACATCACTTGGCAAATGGCTGCGGGTCGGGATTTTGGGCGCGGCACTGGCGCTTCCGCAGGCGGCCTCGGCGGAAAGCCTTGCTGATGCGCTGATCGCGGCATACCGAAATTCCAATATCTTGGAACAGAACCGGGCCGTACTGCGCGCCGCAGATGAGGATGTGGCGATTGCCGTTTCCAGCCTGCGGCCGGTTTTGGCCTTTCGGGCCGGTGGTGCTTACAGCCACACAAAATACACCGAAGGGTTGACCAGCACGGTTAGCCTGCTGGCCGAGATGACGCTTTATGATTTCGGTCGCAACAAGGCCACGATTGCAGCCCGTAAATCGGCCGTTCTGGCGGCCCGTCAATCGCTTGTCAGCTATGAGCAGGATGTGCTGCTGAACGCGGTAAGCGCCTATGTCACCCTGCAGCAGGCCCAAGATACAGTGGCGCTTCGTCAGTCCAATCTGCGGCTGATCACGCAAGAATTGCGGGCCGCGCAGGACCGCTTTGAAGTGGGAGAGATTACCCGGACCGATGTCGCGATTGCGGATTCGCGTCTTGCGGCCTCTCAGTCAGAGCTTGCTGCGGCACAGGGCGATCTGTCCGTTGCGCGTGAAAATTACAAGCTGGCGATCGGTAAGGTCCCCGGAAGGTTGCAGCGCTTGCCTGCAATGCCACGCACTGCAAACAATTTGGCAGAAGCAAAATCAGTCGCGATGCGGACCCACCCTCTCGTCCGTCAGTTGCAGTATGAGGTGGCCACCGCTGAGGCCGGCATCGTCCTTGCCAAGGCAAATATGGGTCCGACACTGAGCGGAAGCCTTGCCGCGACCGACAACAATGTGAACACCGATAGTTTCAGTGCTTCGGTAACGCTGAACCAAACGATCTATGCGGGTGGAAGCTATTCGGCGCTTTACCGTCAGTCGCTGGCACGGCGCGATACGGCGCGCGCGCAGTTGCATCAAAGCACAGCGCAGGTTGTGCAGGCGGTGGCTGCTGCTTGGTCCAATATTGAAGTGGCGCGTGCCAGCATTGCTGCCAGCCAACGTCAGATCCGCTCTGCCCAGACCGCCTATGATGGCGTGAGGGAAGAGGCGCGGCTTGGCTCCCGGACCACGCTGGATGTGTTGGACGCCGAACAAGAATTGCTAAGCGCGCGCACATCCCGCCTTACGGCGCAGTCGAATTATTCGATCGGGGTTTACACCCTGTTGTCGCGCATGGGTCTGCTTACGGTTGATCACCTTAAGCTTGGCATCCCAACTTATGATCCCGAAGCCTATTACAATGCTGTCAAAAACGCACCTGCGACCTCCAGTCAGGGCAAGCGTCTGGACCGTATTTTGAAAGCAATCGGCAAGTAAGCGCCCCTGATGATGCCACAGATTCGGCCGGTTACCCGGCCGGATGCTGTTTTGTCGGGCGGTGGCCCTATGGCAACGCGCTCTGGTTGAGGGAAATTGCAGAATAGGCCGATGCGACGACTGCCAATTCCTTGTCTTACTCACGGCGGTTTGATAACCTTTGCTAAGCGATGTCAGGCAGCAGGCTGTCCCTTCGTTTGGGCAATTAAAAAGAAACATGGTGTCAAGCTGTGTCGCTCTTGGGTGGTTTAGGTAATGAAGCAGGGTCACATGTCAGAACCGATGAGTTCGGGTGAGATTGAAGACGTTTTGTCCTCGATCCGCCGTTTGGTAACCGAGGATCTGCGCCCTGCGGCCCCGTCACCCAGTGAGGAGCCCGTTGGAAAGCTGCTTTTGACGCCCGCATTGCGGGTGGTTTCGGGTGAGCCCGTGGAGCCAAGCCGCCAACCGGCGCGTCCGAAGGCGAAATCACCGGCCGCAGAAGAACCACAAACCCAGGCCCAAGCGGATATGGCGCGCGTGTTGAGCGAAATCCGCGCCGCCGTAGCGGGCACCCATCAAGAGTGGGAGCCGGAGAACGGCGATGGACCTATGGCCCCGGTGTCATGGCAGGCGCCTGAATGGGTTCCCGAAGCAGAGGTAGTTCCGCCAAAAGGGGATGGCCGCCGGGCAACCGAAAAAGAGATTGCAGATGCTGCCGAGGCCGCTGCGGTGGCCGAAATTACGGCCCGTATGGCCGCTGAGGCCGCACCCGCAGATGCTGGTCAGCTGGGCGGGATTGACGACAAAGTGCTGCGCGATCTGGTTCGTGATTTGATCCGTGAGGAATTGAGCGGATCATTGGGCGAACGTATCACGCGCAATGTTCGCAAATTGGTGCGCGCAGAGATTAACCGCGCAATTACAGCCCGAAACCTCGATTAATTACATTTTCGACGCTCAAATGAAACAAAACGCGCCCGGATAAGGCGCGTTTTGTTTTGCTCGTTTGAAAATGGAAAGATCGGGACGTTCCGATCTGATCCGGTTCAGGCAGCTTCGGCTTGTTCCAACGCATTGCGGCGCTCGGACTCTTCGCGCGAAAGCGCGACCGATGTCCGGATGCCTTTGGATACAAACTCCATCAGACCTTTTACAACACGTTCGTTCGGATCAATCCCGGCGCAAGATAGCACCTCACGCCCGTCACGAGAGCGTGCCCAGCGGGCGATTTGATCCGGGCCGTTTCCGTATTTCTTGTCGTCAGCAATAGCGTCATCCAATGCGGCAAGAACTACAGCGGCAAAAAGCTTGCGCGCCCGCTGTCCCTGTTCAAAGTTGAACGCAGTTCCATCCACGAAGTCTAGCATAGTGTCGTCCTACTCTTGCTCTTGCTCTTTTTTGACGTTCGCCCAATATGACTATTTTTGGCCGATTCGGCATGCCCCGTTTGGAATAGCACATATGCGTTGAGTGCATAGCTTTCTTTTTGCAATACCGCATATTGTTATCTTGCCGTTGGGCATGGTGGTATATATAGGGGTGGATCGATTTCCTTCAATGTTTTGTCAAGGTTTTGTGATAATGCCCAAGATTAACGGCAACGAGATTAAACCCGGCTATGTGCTGGAGCATGATAAAGGCCTTTGGGCAGCGGTTAAGGTTAATAGCGTCAAGCCCGGCAAGGGTGGTGCCTTCGCTCAAGTTGAGCTGAAGAACCTGCGTGATGGCCGCAAGTTGAATGAACGCTTCCGCTCCGAGGATAAGGTGGAACGGGTTTCGCTTGAAACCAAGGACCAGCAGTTCCTGTATGAGACTGACGGCATGCTGGTGTTCATGGATAATGAAACCTTTGAGCAGATTGAACTTCCTGCCGATCTGTTGGGGGAGCGTCGCCCGTTCTTGCAAGACGGTATGATGGCCGCGGTGGAATATTACGGCGATGAGGCGCTCTCGATGCGCTTGCCGCAAAAGGTGCGCTGCAAGATTGTTGAGACGGAGCCGGTGCAAAAAGGCCAGACGGCGGCCAACAGCTTCAAGCCCGCAATCCTGGATAATGGCGTGCGCATCATGATCCCACCCTTCATCGGCGTGGACGAGGATATTATCGTCCACACCGAATTGATGGAATATTCCGAGCGCGCTTAATCCGCGCTGAGCGGGGAAACTGTTGCATCACCGGCCTGCATCGGGCCGGTGGCACGATCAAACCGCAGATAGGCCAGTGCGAAACCGCCGCTTTGGGTAAAGAGCGTGCCTGCGGGCTTGCCATTTTGGGTGGTTATTTCGGTCCCGATCGGGGCCGTGCCCTCAATGCGGACACGGGCCAGACCTTTGCGCAGCTCGGTTTTATGCTTCATGCGGGCGGTGACCTCTTGCCCGACATAGCAACCTTTGCGAAAATCCACACCGTGCAGGCGCTCAAACCCCATCTCTAGCAAATAGCTGTCATCGGGGATCAGCTCTACCCCGCTTTGGGGGATGGCATGTTCGACGCGGATCGCATCCCAGTCAATCGTCGGCGCCTGTCCTTGGGTTTCGCCATAAAGCCGCCAGCCAAGCGCAGGGTGGCGTGGGTCCGCCATCGCGCCATCAGGGGCCGTACCCAAGCCTCGGATGACATGCTGCGGGCTGGGTGTCAGCTGTACATCGGCGCGCAGTTTATACATCGTTAGCCGTTTGATCGTCGCATCAGCCAGCGCTTCGGGTAGGTCCAGCAGCAGCGCATCGCCCGTGTTGACCACAAAGAAATCCGCCAGATATTTGCCCTGCGGCGTCAGAAACGCTGCCCAGACGATGCCCCGCGCATCCTGAAGGCACAGAACGTCATTGCTGACCAAGCCTTGCAAGAAACCCAAAGCCTCCGTGCCGGTCACGGATATCAGGCGGCGGTCGGTTGTCATTTCACCTTGCATGGAAATATCCCCTCAGGACTGGAATTGCAGCTTGCACAGATCGGCATAGAGGCCGGAACGCGCAAGCAATTCTTCATGTGTGCCGCTGTCAACCGCGCGGCCAGCATCCATCACCACAATGCGGTCTGCATTGCGGATCGTGGCAAGCCGGTGGGCAATGACCAGCGTTGTGCGCCCCTTGGAGGCCTCGGACAGGGCCTCGGCGACCAGCGCCTCTGATTGGGCGTCCAGCGCGCTTGTCGCCTCATCCAGCAGCAGGACGGGGGCATCACGCAGCAGTGCGCGCGCAATCGCTACCCGCTGGCGCTGCCCGCCCGAAAGTGCCGACCCACGCGGGCCTGCCGGGCTGTCGAGGCCAAGCGGCAAACCGTCCACGAATTCGCTAACATGGGCGGCATCCATCGCGGCGCGCAGTTGGGTCTCGGTGGGGTTGCTGCCAAGGGCGATATTCTCGCGGATGGTTTCATCAAAGAGCGCGGCATCTTGGGTGACAACGGCAAACTGGCTGCGCAAGGCGGGCAGGGGCAGGGTGGCGATATCGGTGCCGTCCAGTGTGATTTTCCCGTCTTGGGGCGTGGCCATGGCCGTTAGCAGGTTGAAAACCGTGCTTTTGCCTGCGCCCGATGCGCCAACAAGGGCTGTCATCTTGCCTGCCTCGGCCACCAGCGACAGCCCGTGCAACACCGGTACGTCGCCATAGCCGAACACGACATCGCGCACCTCGATGCGGGGCGCTTGGCCTGCATTGGGCAACGTCGCGATTGCATCGGGGCGCGGAGTGGGCTGGGTATCAAACAGGCGGAAAAGCCGCTCAAGGCTGGCTGCTGCCACCTGCCAGAACCCGGCCATATCGCCCAGGCGGCGCAAAGGCTGGAACGTCAGCGCCATCGCCGAGAAAAACGCCATGAAATCCCCGATGGTGCGGGTGCCATCGGCGATCTGCGCGCCACCCAGCATCAGCACCGTGAAAAAGCCGATGCCGGTGATCACATCGATCAAGGCGGGAAGGGTGGAGCGGCCGATCATCATCTTGATCTCGGCGCGCACGATTGTGTTGACGATGGTTTTGAACCGGCCGGTTTGGTATTCCTCCATCCGGTTCAGCTTGACCGCCTGAATACCGTGGAACACCTCATCCAGCCGTGTGGCGCGTTGACCCGCATCAATGCGCATCGCAGCTGTTTTGCGGCGGATATAGCGCTGGATCACCAAGGCGGGCAAAATCAGCAACGGCGCGCCGATCAGCGCGGCCACAGTCCAAGTCGGATCAACCGCCAAGGCGACCGCAAACAGCCCGATCAAAGAGATAACATCGCGCCCGACCCCGGTAATCAGCGTGGACCAAACCCCTTGTACCGCAGCCGTATCGCCCTGCACCCGCTCAATCAGCGCGCCGGGCGGGTTTGATTGGAAAAAACCAGCGTCCAGCGTCAGGATATGGCGCAACAGATCCACCTGCATCGCCGATGAGGACCGCTGCGCAATCGTTGTCAGCAAGGACTTGGAGGTGATCGATGTGATCGCCCGCAACACAAACAACCCCAGAATCGCAAAGCCGACCCATATCAGCGCATCCTGCCCACCTTCCGAGAATACCTTATCGAACAGCGGTTTAAGAAGGTAAGACAGTGCGCCAAGTGTGCTGCCCTCAATCACCATCACACCAAAGGCCACGGCCATCAGCCCTTTGAACGGGCGCAGATAGCCGGCCCAAAGCCGCCCGAACAGGCGAGAGGAACGGTAAGGGTTCGCGGGTTTGGTCTGGGTCACGGGAAGGGCGCCGCCATCATTGGATCAGGTTGGCCATGATGTAACGCGATATGATCGCAACCCGCAAGCGCAGGTGGCGGGATCAGTATTGACGCACGGCCTGCGCGCGCCTAGCAGTTGTGGCAGAACACAAGCCAGAAAGTCTGCTGATGTCTGATACTTCCCGTCCTGCCTCGCTTGCCTTCGGGCGTCCCTATTTGGCAATTCCCGGCCCTTCGGTGATGCCCGACCGCGTGCTGCGGGCCATGCACCGCGCCTCTCCGAATATCTATGGCGGAGAGATCTATGATGTAGTGGACGATATCTGGCCGCGTCTGAAGGCGGTGGCGGGCACCACGCAGCATTGCGCGGTTTACATCGGCAACGGCCATGCCGCGTGGGAGGCGGCGAATGCCAACCTCTTTAGCCGCGGGGATAAGGCGCTTGTGCTGGCGGTCGGGCATTTCGGGCTGAATTGGGCGCGGGCGGCGCGCGCACTTGGGGTGGATGTTGATGTGCTGGATTTCGGCACCTCTGCCCCCGTTGATCTGGCCCGGCTAGAGGATGCCTTGCGCGCCGATACCGGACATAAGATCAAGGCGCTGCTGGCCACTCATGTTGATACGTCAAGCTCTATCAAGACCGATGTTGCGGCCCTGCGCGCGGTGCTGGATGCGACCGGCCACCCGGCTCTTTTGGCGATGGATTGCATTGCCTCGCTGGGGTGTGATGAATACCGGATGGATGATTGGGGCGTCGATGTGACCGTGGCTGCCAGCCAGAAGGGGCTGATGACCCCGCCGGGGCTGGGCTTTTTGTGGTTTTCCGAAAAGGCGCGGCAGCGGTGTGCGGGCGGCGATCTTTGCACCCCCTATTGGGATTGGGAGCTGCGCGCCCGTGGCCCTGAATTTTGGCAAAAGTTCAACGGCACGGCCCCCACGCATCACATCTACGGGCTGTCCGAATCCTTGCAGATGTTGGAGGAGGAGGGCCTGCACAACGTCTGGGCGCGCCACCGCACATTGGCGGGCGCTGTTTGGGCGGCCTTTGATGCTTGGGGGCGCGATAATCCTGCCATCGCTTTGAATGTCGTAAACCCGCAAGATCGGGGCTGTTCGGTGACGGCGGCCCGGCTTGGCGGCAAGGATGCAACCCGCTTGCGCGAGTGGTGTGAGAAAGAGGCAGGGGTGACGCTTGGCATCGGCCTCGGCATGGCCGCCCCCGATGATCCGGCGTGGCACGGCTTTTTGCGCGTGGCCCATATGGGGCATGTGAACGCCCATATGACGCTGGGTGTTCTGGCCGTGATGGAGGCGGGTCTGCAAAGCCTGCGCATCCCGCATGGCGAGGGCGGTATTCTTGCGGCGACAAAGGCGATTTCATCACATTTCGGGTGATCGCGTTCAAGTAGATTGATTTCTGCTGTAATTATGCTATATATAGTTGCAGGAGAAATGCCATGCAAAGACAGATCAAAATCGCACAGGACCAGCGCCCAACCCCCGGACGGGTGGCGGCAAAAGCGGTTTATGCCGCAGCTCAGGAATTGGGTCTGACACAAAAAGACCTTGCCCGCGTGATCGGCGTATCCGAGCCGAGCGTTAGCCGGATGAAGGGCGGCGGCTTTGACCTTGACGGTAAACCGTTGGAGCTTGCGCTATGTTTGGTCCGGCTGTTTCGTGCGCTGGATGCCATTACCGGGGGCGAGGCCGCCGTGACACGGGGCTGGATGGCCAATAACAACCGCGACCTTGGCGGGGCACCAAAGACGTTGATCGCCTCTGCCGCCGGTTTGGTCGATGTGATGAACTATCTGGATGCGGCGCGTGCGCCGGTTTGACGGCGCGCTGGGGCCTTTAAAATCCGGCCTGTGGCGCATTATCGAAGGACAGTACCGCTCCTCTACCCTGCGGCTGGTGGATACGTTCGAAGAGCATGACATGCTGGAGGCGATGCTGGAGGCGACAAAGCCGCCTGTGCCGCCCGAATGTGCGCATCTCGATTTTCAGTTCTGGTCGCCCTTTCGGTATGGCTGCTACCCCAAGGATTCGCGGTTTCGCAGGGCGGGCCGCACGCCGGGGGTCTGGTATGGCTCTGAGATGCCCTTGACCGCGATGTGTGAAATGATCTGGGGGATGCTGCGGTTCTTTCGCGCCTCGGATGGGACGCCCCTGCCGCGCCGCCCGATCGAATATACCGCCGTTCGGGCCGATATCCAGACGCCCTTGATGCTGGACCTAACGGCCGAGGATTGGGCCGCGCAAGGCAACTGGATGGCGCCGGATGATCACAGCGATTGCCTTGCCCTAGCGGACGAGCTGCGCACGGCCGGCGGAGAGGCTGTGCGCTATGCCTCTGTACGTGCGCCCGATCATGCGGCGAATGTGGCGGTTTTGACCTGTTCTGCCTTCGCCAATCCGCGGCCCGTGGGCTTGCAAACATGGCACGTGCTCTATTCGGATCTGTTGCAACGCGTGACATGCGAAAGCGATGGTACGCGTCACAGCCTTGCTGTGAATGGATCAAAACTTATTTATAAGTCATAGACTTACAAGGCAAAGTTAAAGCCACTTCTTGTATTTGAAATACAGATAAGGCAGCACCGCAAAAAGCACCATCAGCCCCAAGGCAAAGGGATAGCCATAGGTCCAGCCCAGCTCTGGCATGTTCACAAAGTTCATCCCGTAAAGCGAGGCGATCAGGGTTGGCGGCAGGAAAATAACCGCCGCAACCGAGAATATTTTGATAATACCGTTTTGCTCGATGCTGATCAGGCCAAGCGTGGCGTCCAGTAAAAACGTGATCTTATCTGACAGGAAGTTCGCATGATCGGCCAGTGATTTCAGATCGCTGCCAAGGGTCTTGCCCCGCGCGCGCAAGTCAGCCTCCACCTGGTTTTTATCCAGAATTTGCATGAGAAACGCCGAGAGCCGATCCATCGTCAGCAAGCTGTCGCGGATGTTGGAATTTAAAATCCCCATCTGCCCGACCTTTTCCAGAACCGCCTGAAAATCCCGGGGCGTTCCCTTTTGGGCGGGGCGGAAAATATCGCGGGACAGCCGGTCAATATCGCGGGCGCTGCGTTCCAGGATATCGGCCTGCCGGTCAATAATGGCCTCCAACAGACCAACCAGAACATCCTGCGGGCCGTCCATTTCGGCATGCGTTGCTTGGGCGCGGGCCGGAAAATTGGTAAACACGCGCGGATCGTGAAAGCGGATGGTAACCAAATGTGTCCGGGTCAGCGCAAAGGCAACGGGCCCCATTGCCGGATCGCCGCTGTCAGAGTTGGCGGGCAGAACGGCTGTCATATAGGCGGTGTTTTTATAGGTATAAAGCCGCGAGGAGATCTCGATCTCGTGCATTTCCTCATGGGTCGGGATTTCAAAGTTAAGCGCGGCTTCGACGGCACGCTCCTCCTCGGGCGTCGGAGAGTGCAGATCAACCCAGGCCGCCTCCGCAAGGTTGCCCTCTTGCGGGACAAGGAGCTTATCCTGAAGGGCGTAGCTTTTGATCATCGTGATCTCCATCCTAGGGGCAATTTGCCCTCATCTGGCCCAACTGTGCCCAATTGTCACGCGTTTTGGCTGTGTAACGCAGCATTGATCGGCGTTGCGGGTTCATTCCACTTTCCGTCGCGGGAAAATCGCCCTATCTTTGGCCAATGATGAATTATGTCCGGACCTGTCCATGACCCGCCCCACCCCGCGCCGTCCCGTTGTCGGAATTATTGGCAATATGAGCATGCTGAACGACAGCTATCCTGTCCACGCCGGCGGCACCATGAACACCGAGGCCGTTGCGCAGGTGGCGGGCTGTTTACCGCTGATCATTCCGCCGGACCCGAGCTTCGTGAGCGTGGAAGAGCTTCTCTCACTGTGTGACGGTTTTTTGCTGACGGGGGGGCGGCCGAATGTGCATCCCAGCGAATACGGCGAGGATGAAACCCCTGCGCATGGCGATTTCGATCGCTGCCGTGATGCCATTACCTTGCCCTTGGTGCGTGCCTGTGTTGAACGGGGGCAGCCCTTTTTGGGCATTTGCCGTGGGTTCCAAGAGGTGAATGTCGCGATGGGCGGCAGCCTTTATCCCGAGATCCGCGACTTGCCGGGGCGAATGAACCACCGCATGCCGCCAGATGGCACGATCGAGGAAAAATTTGCCCTGCGTCATCCAGTGAAATTCACGCCGGGCGGGGTGTTTGCGCAATTGCTTGGCGCGGATGAGGTGATGACCAACACATTGCACGGGCAGGGTATTTGCCGTGCCGGCGCGCAGGTGGTGGTGGATGGCCATGCCCCCGATGGCACGCCCGAGGCGATCTACATCAAGGGCGCCCCCGGTTTTACCCTTTCGGTGCAATGGCATCCGGAGTGGAACGCGGCGGCAGATCCGGTGTCGCGCCCGCTTTTCACCACGTTTGGCAAGGCAGCCGCCGCTTGGGCGGCAGACAACAGGCCGATGCCCTTGTCTGCGGCCTAAAAGCGGACAGACCGTTTACTGGGCAGGTTCTGCGGGCACCGAGGGCCGCGGCACCTCAGGGATCGTTGGTACAATGAGGTTGGTCGTGGTGGGCGTCGCCACCTCTGGTGTGGTTTCTTCGGCCTGTACCTCTACCTTCGCCTCTGGCTGATAGCTGACGGTTTTGATTTCCGGCTCTTCCAGCTTGGGGATAGGGGTCATTTTCGGCTTCGCAACCTTCTTCGGCTTTGGCGGCGTCGGGATTTTCAACCCTTTGGGCATAGAGCCGTCCGCGTTCAGCACCAGTACATTCGCGCCCTTGCTGACCCGTTGATTGAGGTCGATGATGTCTTGCTGCACCATGCGGATACAGCCAGAAGAGGCATTGCGCCCGATTGACCACCAATCCGGCGTGCCGTGAATCCGGTAGCCGTAATCACGCCCGTTCGACAACAGATAGATCGCGCGTGCGCCCAAGGGGTTGGTCGGACCACCGGGTTGGCCGTCTTTCCACTTTTCCAGCTTTGGGCTGCGGGCGATCATTTCCTTTGGCGGCGTCCATGTCGGCCAGTTTTTGGTCTGCGAAACAACGGCCTCTCCGGCCCATTCAAAGCCGGATTTCCCGACCGAAATGCCGTAGCGAATTGCGCGGTTCTTTCCGGTCACGAAATACAGGTATTTCTGCCCCGGATGGATGATGATGGAACCGGGGGGCTGATCGGTTGTGTAATCCACCTCTTGGCGGCGATATTGTTCCGGAAATTTTTCCAGCGGCACGGCGGGGATCACAATGTCGCCATCCATCTTCGAGACATAGGCGACTTCGGCAGGTTCCACCGCGGCGTTACGCTTGGCAGCCTCTGGGTCGGTTGGCGCGGTGGCGACAGGTGCCACGCAGCCCGACAAAAGAAGGGCAACAGCTACAGGCAAAGCTGTCAATCGAAGGGAGAAACCGGTTCCGCGCATAAAGATATACTTCCACAATACCGCCCGAAGGCAGATTCATTCACTTGGGGGGTGTGGTAAATCAAACCCGCGTGTGGGTCAAAGCCCAAGGTCTTAAAATATGACGTAAATCCGCCTATTACCAGCATGCAAGCCCCCGTTCACAGGCTTGTGCGCAGGTGCCAAAGCTCTGGGAACAGCTCTACCTCCAGCATCTTGCGAAGATATTGCACGCCAGAGGTGCCGCCCGTACCGCGTTTGAAGCCGATAATCCGTTCGACCGTTGTGACGTGATTGAACCGCCAGCGCCGAAAATAGTCTTCGAAATCAACCAGTTTCTCGGCCAGCTCATAGGCCTCCCAATGGGTTTCGGGATCGCGGTAGACAATTTCCCAAACGGCTTGCACACCGTCATGCGCGGCCCAAGGTTGCGTCAGGTCCCGGGTGATCACATCTTCGGGAACAGGCAGGCCCGCGCGGTGCAAATGGCGCAGCGCCTCATCGTACAGGCTGGGGCGGGCCAGCTCTGCCTCTAGCCGCTCAGTGTAATCGGCGCGATGTGCGTGGGGTTGCATCATGGCGCGGTTGCGATTGCCAACGGCAAATTCGATCAGCCGGTACTGATGGCTTTGAAACCCCGAGGATTGCCCGAGATCATCACGAAAGCGGGTGTATTCCGAGGGCGTCATGGTGCGCAGCACATCCCACGCGGAATTAAGCTGCTCAAAGATCCGAGCGATGCGGGTGAGCATCTTGAACGCCTCGCGCGCGCGGCCCTGTGCGATGCAAACCCGTGCTGCGTCCAGCTCATGCAGGGCGAGGCGCATCCACAGCTCTGATGTCTGGTGCTGGATGATGAACAGCATTTCGTCATGCGCATCGCCGCGCGGATGCTGCGCGCCAAGGATGGCATCTATCCCGAGGTAGTCGCCGTAAGACATCCGGCCCTCAAAAGACATTTCCGCACCATCTTTGGCCGGATCAACTTGCGTCATCGGGCATTTCATATCTGCTCTCCTATGGGCTCAAGTCACGCGGGCGCGGGTTTTATATTCGGGTTGATCCCAAAGGGCGCGGTCCATGACATCACGGATAATCTCGATGGATTTATCGACGTCATCTTCATTGATGAACAGGGGGGTAAAGCCGAATCGCAAAATATCAGGTGCGCGGAAATCGCCGATCACGCCGCGCGCGATCAGGGCTTGCATGATCGCATAACCCTCGGGGTGGCGGAAAGACGCCTGCGAGCCGCGTTGCTTGCCATCGCGCGGCGAGGCGAGGGTAAGGCTTGGGCAACGCGCCTCGATCCCCGCGATGAAGCGGTCGATAAGCGCGATCGATTTGGCGCGCACATCGGCCATATCCACTTGGTCCCAGATATCAAGCGAGGCCTCCAGTGCTGCAAGTTGCAACACCGGCGGCGTGCCAACGCGCATCCGTTCCACGCCTGCGCCGGGGCGGTAGTCGAGATCAAAGGCAAAGGGGGCCTCATGCCCCAGCCAGCCCGAAAGGGCAGGGCGCGCCACATCCTGATGGCGCGGCGCGACATAGATAAAGGCTGGCCCGCCGGGACCGGAGTTGAGGTATTTATAGGTGCAACCCACCGCGAAATCCGCGCCACAATCCGCCAGCGCCACCGGCAGCGCCCCTGCGGAATGCGCAAGGTCCCACACCGTCAAGACCCCCGCCTTATGGGCAAGTTCGGTCAATGCGGCCATGTCATGCTTGCGGCCCGTGCGGTAGTCGACCTCTGTGATCATCAAGACCGCGACGCTGTCATCTATTGCGCCGGCGACATCTTCGGGGGCGACGGTTTTAAGGGTATAGTCAGGGCCAAGCGTGCGGCAAAGCCCGTCTGCCATGTAAAGATCCGAAGGGAAATTGCCGGTGTCGGACAGGATCACGCGCCGTTCAGGGTTCATCTCCAGCGCTGCGGCCAAGGCCTGATAGACCTTGATGGACAGCGTATCGCCCATCACCACCGATCCAGCCTCGGCCCCGATCAGCCTTGCGATACGGTCGCCAATTGCGGCCGGTTGCGCCATCCAGCCAGCTTTGTTCCAGCCGGTGATCAGCAGTTTCCCCCATTCTTGCGTGATCGCATGGCCCACACGTGCCGCCGCCGCCTTCGGCATCGGGCCAAGGGAGTTGCCGTCAAGGTAGATAACGCCCTCGGGCAAATCAAACTGGGAACGAAGGCTGGCAAAATCGGTTGGCATAAGGCATCCTTTAATTGGTCACGGCATTGAACCGTTTCGCCATAAGAGTTTCAAGTTCAAGATGATGAAAACCGTGGAAAAGCTGCTGGATTGGCCGCCAGTCTGGTTGGCGGGCGCATTGGCGCTGGCCTATGCGCTGCGGCATGCGGGCGGGGGGCCGTTGTGGGCGCGCGGGCTTGGACTGGCTTTGGTGGTGGCGGGGCTGGTGCTTATGGCTCAATCGGCGCGTCAGTTTCGCGCGATGAAAACCACAATTGTGCCGCACCGCACGCCAAGCGCGCTTGTCACCAATGGCGTCTACCGCTTTTCGCGCAATCCGATCTATCTGGCGGATGCGGCGATCTTGCTGGGCGCGATCCTTTACTGGTATGCGCTGGCAGCCCTTATCCTTGTCCCTGCCTTCATGGCAATTATCGAGTGGCGCTTTATCCGGCCAGAGGAAGAGCGCCTTCGTGCCAGCTTTGATACAGCGTTTGCGGCGTGGGAAAAGAGGGTCCGGCGCTGGATCTGACATATTTTCAAGCGTGGCTTAATACATATTCTTGTTCCCTAGCATCTTGTGAAATATTGTTACGCGGTGTTTAAGGGGCTTTCCAAGGGCATGTAGCCTGTTGTTGGGCCATTTTTACGGGGGGAAGAAGCTGTTGAAGATTGGGGCACCCAAAGAGATTTTTGAGGGCGAAGCGCGCGTAGCGATGACGCCGGATTCGGCCAAGCTGCTGCAAAAGCTGGGCCATACATGCATGATCGAGACCGGTGCCGGTATGCGCGCCGGGTTCTCCGATAAGGCCTATACAGATGCGGGCGTCGAGGTGGTGAAAACCACCGCCGCCCTCTTTGGGGCTGCGGATGTGATCGTGAAAGTGCGCGGGCCGGATCCTGCGGAAGCCAAACAATTGGTTGCGGGAAAGACGCTGATCTCCTTCTTCTGGCCGGCACAAAACGCCGAGCTTTTGGAACAGATGAAGGCGCAAGGGTCGTCCGTCATTGCGATGGATATGGTGCCACGCATCAGCCGCGCGCAAAAGATGGACGCGCTGTCGTCGATGGCCAATATCGCGGGCTACCGTGCGGTGATCGAGGCGGGCAACAACTTTGGCCGCTTCTTTACCGGTCAGGTTACGGCAGCGGGCAAGGTGCCGCCGGCCAAGGTGCTGGTGGTTGGGGCTGGTGTGGCCGGTCTGGCTGCGATCGGTACGGCGACCTCGCTTGGTGCGATCACCTATGCCTTTGACGTGCGTCCCGAAGTGGCCGAGCAGATTGAATCAATGGGCGCTGAATTCGTCTATCTGGAATTTGATGCCTCGGAGCTGCCGGATGGTGCGGAAACGGGTGGCTATGCAGCCCCCTCGACGCCGGAATTCCAAGCCAAGCAATTGGCGAAATTCCGTGAGTTGGCACCCGATATCGACATCGTCATCACCACCGCCCTGATCCCCGGTCGGCCTGCGCCGAAGCTGTGGACCAAGGACATGGTCGAGCTGATGAAGCCCGGCTCCGTCGTGATCGACCTTGCAGCCGAGCGTGGCGGCAACTGTGACCTGACGGTCATGGATGAAAAGATCGTGTCGGACAATGGCGTGACCATCGTAGGCTATACCGATTTTCCAAGCCGGATGGCGGCACAGGCATCGACGCTTTATTCCAACAACATCAGGCATATGCTGGCCGATCTTACACCGGGCAAGGACGGCGTTATCAACCATAACATGGAAGATGACGTGATCCGCGGTGCCACGGTTGCCCATCAGGGGGAAATTACCTTCCCGCCGCCTCCGCCAAAAGTTGCGGCGATTGCGGTGCAAAAACCCAAACCGAAAGTCAAAGAGTTGACGCCCGAAGAACGCCGCGCCAATGAAGTGGCGGCCTTCAAGACGCAGACGCGCAACCAAGTCGGGCTTTTGGCGATCAGCGGCGGGCTTTTGCTGCTGGCGGGGCTTTTCACGCCTGCAAGCTTCATGTCGCATTTCATCGTCTTTGTGCTGGCGTGCTATGTCGGCTTCCAAGTGATCTGGAAAGTCAGCCACAGCTTGCACACACCATTGATGGCGGTAACCAACGCGATTTCCTCGATCATCATCTTGGGCGCCTTGCTCCAGATCGGATCAAGCAGCGCTTTGGTGGTCATTCTGGCGGGCTTGTCGGTTTTGATGGCCGGGATCAACATTTTCGGCGGTTTCATGGTGACACGGCGCATGCTCGCCATGTTCCAAAAGTCGTAAAGAGGGGCGATTATTATGGAATATGGTTTTACAACAGCAGCTTACGTCGTATCGGCGGTTCTGTTCATTCAATCGCTCGGCGGGCTTTCGGGGCAAGAGAGCGCGAAACGCGCGGTGTGGTATGGCATTGTCGGTATGGCTTTGGCTGTGCTGGCAACGATCATGGGGCCGGGGGCCGGCAATTGGGTAATCTCGATCCTGATGCTGATCATCGGTGGCAGCATCGGTTGGGTCGTGGCCCAGCGGGTGAAGATGACCGAGATGCCACAGCTTGTGGCGGCGATGCACTCGCTCGTTGGTCTGGCCGCGGTATTCATCGGCTACAACGCGCATATCGAGGCGGCATTGGTCGCGGGTACGCCGTTGGACCAACGCGCAGCCTTGGAAGGTTTCGCGGCCTTGCTGGCGCATAAAGCGCCGGTAGAGCTGACGATCCTGCGGATCGAGGTTTTCCTTGGTGTGTTCATCGGTGCGGTGACATTTACCGGCTCGGTCGTTGCTTATGGCAAGCTGGCAGGCAAGGTGGATGGCAAGGCCAACAAGCTGCCCGGCGGGCATATGTTGAACGCTTCGGCGGCGCTTGGCTCTGTGCTGATGCTGGTGCTTTACCTGCAAACCGCATCGGCGATGCCACTGATCGTGATGACATTGCTGGCTTTCTTCATCGGGTACCATTTGATTATGGGCATCGGTGGCGCGGATATGCCGGTGGTGGTTTCCATGCTCAACAGCTATTCTGGCTGGGCGGCGGCGGCGATTGGTTTCTCGCTGTCCAACGACCTGTTGATTGTGGTTGGCGCGCTGGTTGGTTCCTCGGGTGCGATCCTGTCGTATATCATGTGTAAGGCGATGAACCGCAGCTTTATCTCGGTGATCCTTGGCGGTTTTGGTGGCACCACTGGCCCCGCGATGGAAATCTCGGGTGAACAAATCGCGATTGATACCGACGGTGTTGCGGCGGCCTTGAATGAGGCCGACAGCGTGATCATCATTCCGGGTTACGGTATGGCGGTGGCGCAGGCGCAATCGGCAGTGGCGGAACTGACCCGCAAGCTGCGCGCCAAGGGCAAGAATGTGCGCTTTGCCATTCACCCCGTTGCGGGGCGTTTGCCGGGCCATATGAACGTGCTGCTGGCCGAGGCCAAAGTGCCCTATGACATCGTGATGGAGATGGACGAGATCAACGAAGATTTCCCGTCGACAGATGTGGCCATCGTTATCGGCTCCAACGACATCGTGAACCCTGCGGCCCAAGAAGACCCTAACAGCCCTATCGCCGGCATGCCGGTATTGGAATGCTGGAAGGCGAAACAGGTGTTTGTTTCCAAGCGTGGTCAAGGCACCGGCTATTCCGGGATCGAGAACCCGTTGTTCTTTAAAGATAACACCCGGATGTTCTATGGCGATGCTAAAAAATCCTTGGACGCATTGCTGCCGTTGATTGACTGACACGGATTTTACTGATGATTATAACGCCCCGCTGGAAACGGCGGGGCGTTTTGCGTCTTCAGCGTGGCGGAAATACCAGTGTACCATTGCGCACCGTGCAGGTTGCCCCTGCGGAATTTACAATGCGGCTGTCGCGTCCTTAAGTGTCGTATCTGACTGAGGACCCTATGCCAAAGATCGAAGACCACCCGCAACGCTACGCCCTTGTGAATGAGTTGCACGCCCGTCCTTTTCCCGCGCTAAGCGTGCCTTGCCATGCCGTCTATGTGGCGATTAAGGAACCGGAGCGCGCTGTCGGTCGGGATCGCGGGGCCGATATTGCGCATCTTCTGGCCTTATTGGATCGTCACGGCTGCGCCCACCCCCAGCCCGCCGCCACGCATTTTTTCACCACCATCGGACGGCATAGCCTGAAATGGGAAAACCATACCGAATTTGTGACCTATTCGGCCTTTGGCGCAGGGCTTTCGGCGCGTGCATTTGACCCGAGCGAGGCTGATGTTTTTCCTGAGGGCTGGCTGGCCACCGCCCCCGGCGCGCGGCTTGTCTCGGCCCTGATCCGGGTGGAGGAAATGCCCGAGGATGAGGCCGATATGCTGGCCAAGCTTGAGGACTGGTTTGTCCCTGAAAGCCTTGCCATTTCGTGCGTGGTTGATGGGGCCGCGGTGATCGCGGGGGATTTTCGCATCGATCCGGCGGGCCATATGCGTTTTGCCGTGTTCATCCGCAAAGGGGCGGAGGGCCGGCGTGTGGGCCGGATCGTGCAGCGGCTCTGTGAGGTGGAAACTTACCGCGCGATGTCGATGCTGGGCCTGATGCGCGCGCGCGATCTTGGCCCCCAGTTGAATGCGCTGGACGCGCAGCTTTCGACCTTGATCTCGGGGATGACCGCGACCGACCAACCGCCCGAGGCTGTGCTGCAAACCTTGCTGCAAATCGCGGCGGAACTGGAAAGCCTATCGGTACAATCGGGTTTCCGCTTTGCCGCGACCGAGGCCTATGAGGCCATCGTCAACCAACGTATTTCTGTTATGCGAGAGGAGCGGGTGCAGGGCCGCCAAACCTTTGGCGAGTTTATGACACGTCGCTATGACCCCGCGATGCGCACCGTAAAATCGGTCGAGGCGCGCCTGCATGCGATGGCGGCACGTGCCACACGGGCGGCGGAATTGCTGCGCACAAGGGTGGATGTGGAACGCTCGGCACAAAACCAGCGCTTGCTTGAAAGCATGGATGCGCGGGCGGATGTGCAGCTGCGGCTGCAAACTACGGTTGAGGGGCTCTCGGTCGTGGCGATCAGCTATTACGCGGTGAACCTGCTGGCCTATATCGCCTATCCGCTGACCGAGGGTGTGGGGCTTTCCAAGGGAATGACGCTGGCGATGCTGGCCCCTTTGGTGATTTTAGGGGTCTGGGGCATGGTGCGACGGATCCGCAAGAAATTCCATTAGCCAAAGGCGGGCTGGGCGTCGCGCCCTTGCAAGGCGCGGTCCGCCAGACGTGCGCCAAGCGCGATCGCGGCCAGCGCCAGAAGGGCAGAAACCGATAATGTAGGCACGCCCGCCAGCCCGGCCCCAAGGGTGCAGCCCCCCGCCAGAACGCCGCCAACCCCCATCAAGGCCCCGCCCAAAAGGTAGCGCCCCGTTTCGGCAGGCGAGCCAAAGCTTTGCCATTTGAAGCGGCGCGTGGCCAGTGACGACAGCGCCGCCCCCGCAACCGAACCACCAAAAAGCCCGATACCAAAGCTTGCCGCAACCGAGGATGAGGCAATCGCCCAGAACAGGGTCTCGGACAGGGGCAGGGTAAAGGACAGGCTTTCCATGCCGATGGGATCGAATTCGTCGAACAACACCAAGCCGGTGCCAACCCACGCCAGCGGGACCAAAGCACCAATCGCCACGCCTGCGATGACCTGTTTGATACCAAGGCGCGCAGAAGCAGCATATGCAAGTGCTACCACCGCCAAAAGCCCCGTCACCAAAAGCGGACCGCCGGGCAAGACGCCAAGGCTGATCGCATCACCCATCGGCAGGGTCAGGCTGCCAAGCGTGGTGCGCAACGGCGCCAGAAGCCCCTTCATCGTCGCATGGGCGGCAATGGCAAAGACCACCAGAACCGTTAGCGCCCGCAGGTTTCCCGTGCCCGTCAACACCGTCAACCGCGATGCACAGCCGCGCGTCAGCACCATCCCCGCGCCAAAAGCCAGCCCGCCAAACAAGATCGCAGCCCAAGGCAGGTCCGGCGTCAACAGGCGGTGGCTCTCAAACCCGATCCATCCCAGTGCAACGGCGGCTTGGGTCCCGATCAGCGCAGTTGCCAGTGCCACCGCCCACAAGGCAAGGGCAGGGGTGCGTTCGGCCTTTGGCCCAACAAGACCGCGGCGCAAACAAAAACGGGTCCCCTCGGCCAGAATACCAAAGGCCAGACCGATCAGCAGACCAAGGATCACCGAAGCACCGCGTGGTGTCAGGTTCTCAAAACCAAGGGACTCAAACATGAATGCTCCTGCAATATGCGCAATTTCATTCCCTTTGAGAGATGCTGCTTTGAAACACAATGGGGCAAGCCGATTGCCAAGACAGGCGGGGCGGAATGACGTTCTGCCATGACCGCGCCATTGGAACGTTACCCCTCAATCGCCGCCGCTCTGGAACATGTGTCCACAACAGGCGGCGACGGTAGAGGATTTATTTTATTCTGGCAGCCGAAGCGCAATGGCTTCCTACCCGCCGATCTGGGGGGTTACAGATTGCGCAGCTCTCGTCGCATCACCTTGCCGGTCGCGGTCATTGGCAGGCTGTCCACAAAGACCACGTCGCGCGGGGCGACATGCGGGCTGATGCGGGCGCGGACACGGGCGATAAGCCGCGCCTCGGCCCCTTCCTGGAATGCCCCGTCGCGGAGCACGACATAGGCGCGCACGGCCTCTGTCCGGACCGGATCGGGGATACCAACGGCGGCCGCCATGACCACATCGCTGTCCCCCATCAGACAGTTTTCGATCTCGCTTGGCCCAATGCGGTAGCCGGCCGAGGTGATCACATCATCATCACGCGCGGCAAAGGTCAGGTAGCCATCCGTATCCATGCTGGCCAGATCACCGGTGCGCAGCCAATCGCCGCGAAACTTTTTGGCGGTTTGCTCGGGCTGGTTCCAATAGCGCAGGAACATGCTGGCAGCCCCTTTGCGCACGCAAATCTCGCCCATCACGCCGGGCGGGCACGGGGTGCCATCCTCGTCCATCACGACGACATCGAAGCCGGGCAAGGGCTGGCCCATGCTGCCCGATTTCACCACCATCATCCCCGCCACCTGGCTGACACTAAGGTTGCATTCCGTCTGTCCGTAAAGCTCGTTTATCGGCGCGCCCAGCGTGTCCTTGCCCCAAGCCAGCATCTCGGCCCCAAGGCTTTCCCCGCCCGAGGAAATAGAGCGAATATTGACGCCCGCAGGCACATCCGTGCCGCGCATCAGTTTAAGCGCTGTGGGCGGCAGGAACAGGTTGCGGATGTTATGCTCGGCAATCATCGCATAGGCCGCAGCCGCATCAAACTTGCGCATCCGGTGGGCAACCAGTGGCACACCGTAAAAAAGACAAGGCATCGCCATATCCATCAGCCCGCCGATCCACGCCCAATCCGCAGGGGTCCAGCCCTTGTCACCGGTTTGGGGAAACCCTTCATGCGTCAGCTCCATACAGGGCAGATGGCCGAATAAAACACGATGGGCATGCAACACGCCCTTGGGTGGGCCAGTGGTTCCGGATGTATAGATCATCAGGGCCGGATCCTCGGCCAATGTGGTGACTGGGGTTTCCAAAGGGGGATGGTCGGCGATCTCATCCCAGAGGTTGGGGGTGTCCCTATTGGTTTCCGTGCAAAAAACCACTTTCAGATCAGGAAGCTGCGCAGAGATGTTCAGAACCTTTGGCAAGCTTTCGCCATCTGTCAGAACCGCTGCCGCACCTGAATCCGACAGGCGAAACAGCAAGGCATCCTCGCCAAAAAGCGTGAACAGCGGCAGTGCCACAGCCCCCAGTTTCATCGCGGCGAAATGCACTATGGGCACCGCTGCCGATTGCGCCAAAAGCACGGCTACGCGATCGCCGCGCGTCACGCCCGCGTCAGCAAGGGCGCTGGCCAAACGGTCAGAGGCATCCTTCAGCGCACCATAGGTCCAATCGGTGCTGCCGCCCTCGGTAATCTCGGTCAGTGCGATTCGGTCAGGTTCCGTGGCGGCCCAATCATCACAGCAGGCGTTTGCAATGTTGTAGGCTTCGGGCCACCCCCATCTAAAAGCGGCGCGTTTTGCGGCCCAATCGCCGGTCAGCGGGATCAATCTATTGCGCATAAATTGTCACTTCCGGAAGGTCGGTCAAGGACAGGTTGAGCGCACGAAACGCCGCTAATGATAGTTGTGCTGCCCCCTCACCGGGGATCAGATCCACGGCAATCGACGCCCCGCCCGCCGTGACGACACGGCCCGCGCCCGGGGATGTCACCAGCGCCGAGCGTAGCCAGAACCCCGGCTCTGTTACATTGCCCAAACCAACGGCGGTCTTGCCCAAAGCTTGTTCCCCAACGGATTTCGCAGGTGCCAGAACCGCGGCCTTTTGCGCGGCGGTTGTCGTGTCCAATGCAGCAGCCGTCCGCGCGCCCTGTGGCGGGGCTGTAACCCCTTGCGACAATGGGCGCGCTTGGGGGCGTTGCTCAGTCGCGGCGGCAGAATTCTGGCCTTGATCCGCCTTGCCAAAGGGCAGGCTGGCACAGGCAGAGAGGACAAGAAGGGCGGGGATCAATGCGGCGGATATATGTTTCATAGCGCAAAGGATAACCCCGCCCACAGCCGCATTCAATGCCCTTGCGCAAGCCACGGTCGCACCATAGGTTGATCGGCATGAATACGCCCCTGATTGACCCATTCGCCCGTGCCATCAACTACCTGCGCGTCTCTGTGACGGATCGCTGTGATTTCCGCTGCGTCTATTGCATGTCGGAAAACATGAGCTTCCTTCCCAAGGCAGAATTGTTGACGCTGGAGGAGCTGGACCGCATGTGCACCACCTTCATCAGCATGGGGGTGGAAAAACTTCGCATCACCGGCGGGGAGCCTTTGGTGCGCAAAGGCATCATGACGTTTTTCGAGGGCATGACGCGGCATCTGGAAAGTGGCGCGCTTCAAGAGCTGACATTGACAACCAACGGCAGCCAGCTGCGCAAATTTGCGGCTGATCTGGCAGCTTGCGGTGTCAAACGCATCAATGTTTCGCTTGATACGCTGGACGCCGATAAATTCGCGCGCATCACCCGTTGGGGGCGTTTGGCCCAAGTGCTCGACGGAATTGAGGCTGCCAAGAATGCCGGATTACGGGTTAAAATCAACGTGGTCGCCCTCAAAGGTTTTAATGAGGATGAACTTTTCAGCATTACCGATTGGTGCGCGACCCAAGGCCACGATCTGACCTTTATCGAAGTGATGCCAATGGGCGATCTGGGGAATGAAGACCGGATTGATCAATATTGGCCCCTCAGCGATCTACGCGCGCGCCTGCGCGAACGGTTCACCGTCACCGAACTGGACGAGCGTACCGGCGGCCCCGCGCGCTATGTCCGGCTAGAGGAAACAGGCCAGAAGCTGGGTTTCATCACCCCGCTGACGCATAATTTCTGCGAAAGTTGTAACCGCGTACGTCTGACCTGCACGGGCGAACTTTATATGTGTCTTGGCCAAGAAGATATGGCGGATCTGCGCGCGCCCCTGCGTGCTAGCCCTGATAACAAGATCTTGGAAACCGCCATTAGGGATGCGATTGCCCGCAAGCCCAAAGGCCATGACTTCGATTATTCACGTCAGAAAGCCGACGGTCAAATGACCCGCCACATGAGCCACACCGGAGGTTGACCTCTGCCTGTTGGGATGTCCATGGCAATGCGTTTCGCAGGCGGCTCAATGCCACCAAGAAACGCGGGCCCTTAGCCCAGGTACTGCCCGGACTCTTTGCGCGCCCAAGTTTTCATCAGATCACCGAATTCTGCCAGGAAGGCTTCTGTTCGCGCAGGATCATGTTTGGAGAGATCGCGCAGCCAGCTTGCAACGGCTTTCTGGATGAACCAATCCTTGTCGCTAAGAAAGGACGCCGCCCAAGACAAAACCCGCTCGCGCGCCTGTTCTTCTACGGGTTTAAGGTTGTTCAGGCGGGCAAAGGGCAGCGTGGCCACAAGGGCTGCGCGCCGTTCCCACATCAAGGGGCTTTGGGTCCATGCCTCCACATCATCAAGCCGCGAAGGGTCTGCGACAATACGCTTGGAGGCGGCACCGGCCACCGCATCGGCAATCGCCCAAGCGTCCAGCTGTGGTATCCAAGAACAGATAAGCGCCCAAGCGGCGGAGTCATTGGGTTTTATCCGCGCTTGGGTCAGCAGTTTGGCGGCGGCAATGCGGGCCTCATGGATATTGCTGTCCCACAGGCCTTCGCAAAGCGACAGGCGTTCCTCCAGCGTGATGTCCGCGCGCCATGCTTTGCACAGGGCGTCGATTTCGGGCGTGGCTGTGCCCAGATAGGGGCGCTCCGCCTTATGATAGGCGGCCATCTCGGCTGCTTTTTCGGGAATAGCGCAGGCGGTCATCTGTTCGATTGCGAGTTCTGGGGTCATTCTACTGTCACCGATTTTGCGAGGTTGCGCGGTTGGTCCACATCGGTCCCCTTCGCGATTGCTGTATGATAGGCCAAAAGCTGTGCAGGCACGGCATAAAGGATCGGCGCCAGAAAATCAGGAACCGAGGGCATGGTAATCGTGCGCCAACAGCCCATCCCGGCCTCCTCCAACCCCGCCGCATCCGAGATCAGCAATACCTTACCGTGGCGGGCCATCACCTCTTGCATGTTCGAGACTGTCTTTTCAAAAAGCGCATCACGGGGCGCAAGTACGACCACGGGAACATGCGCATCGATCAAGGCGATCGGCCCGTGTTTCAACTCACCACTTGCATAACCTTCGGCGTGTATGTAGCTGATTTCTTTAAGCTTTAGCGCGCCTTCCATGGCCAGCGGGAACAAAGGCCCGCGCCCCAAGAAAAGGATATCCTGCGCTTCGGCCAGCTCCTTTGCTACGCGCGACACTTCGGGCGCGATCAGCAAGGCTTGGTTGACCAACCCCGGCAGCGCCGACAGATCCGCGATGTATTGCGCCAGTTCCGCAGCCGTCAGCCGCCCGCGATCTTGCGCGGCCTTCAGCGCCATCAGGGCAAGGGCCGTCAACTGGCAGGTAAAGGCCTTGGTGGAGGCAACGCCCACCTCAACGCCCGCGCGGATCGGCAAGGCGATATCGGATTCCCGCGCAATAGAGGAGGTCGGCACATTGACCACGCCCACAATCTTGGCGGCTTTGCCTTGGCAAAAGCGCAGGGCGGCAAGCGTATCGGCAGTTTCGCCGGATTGGCTGACGAAAACGGCCCAAGTGTTGGGCGTGATCGGCGGCTCGCGGTAGCGAAACTCAGAGGCGACATCGACCTCTACCGGCAGGCCCGCGACTTTCTCGAACCAGTATTTGGCCACGACACAGGCGTAATAGGCCGTGCCGCAGGCCACCATCGTCAACCGCTCTACCTTGGAAAAATCCATGTCTTCTGGCAAGTTAAGCGTGCCATTCGCGACACCGCGCTGGATCGCCTCGGCCAGAACCACCGGTTGCTCGGCGATTTCCTTGGCCATGAAGTGCTTGAAGCCACCCTTTTCAATCTGCGCCTGATCCAGCGCGATTTGCGTGACCTTGCGGGCGACGGGCTGGTTTGCCTCATCAAAGATTTCTGCGCCGGCACGGGTGATGACCGCCCAATCGCCTTCTTCCAGATAAGTGACGCGGTCGGTCATAGGGGCCAATGCAATCGCATCCGATCCGACAAACATTTCACCCTCTCCATGCCCGATCGCAAGGGGGGAGCCTTTGCGTGCAGCGATCATCAGGTCTTCTTCGCCGTCGAACAAAAAACACAGCGCAAACGCTCCGCGCAAACGGCCCAGCGTTTTGCGCGCCGCCGCCCTTGGCTCCATGCCCGCATCCAGATGCGATTGCGTCAGGATGGCGACAGTTTCGGTATCGGTCTCGGATTCGAAGGCATAGCCCTTGCCGGTCAGCTCGGTCCGCAATTCGCGAAAATTCTCGATGATGCCATTGTGGACGACGGCAACCTTGGCGGTTTTGTGCGGGTGGGCGTTGGCGACAGTCGCCGCCCCATGTGTGGCCCAACGCGTATGGCCAATGCCCGCCTTGCCCGCCAGCGGCTCATGTACCAACAGATCCGACAGGTTCACCAGCTTGCCAATCGCGCGGCGACGGCCCAGTTTGCTGTTGTTTACCGTGGCAATCCCCGCGCTGTCATAGCCGCGATATTCAAGCCGTTTAAGCGCCTCAACCAAAAGAGGTGCGACTTCATGCTTGCCTAAAACGCCAATAATTCCGCACATTTACAGCTTTTCCTTCTGGCGATCAGCTTTGATTTTCTCAAACCGGTCCATCAGGCGCGCGGCCAGTCCGGGTTTGTTTTCTTGACGCGCACGGGCCACGGCAAGCGCCTCGGCCGGGACATTGGCGGTAATAACCGAACCCGAGGCCGTCATCGCATCGCGCCCAACCGTGACGGGTGCCACCAGCATAGTGTTGGAGCCGATGAAGCTGCGCGGTCCGATTTCGGTGCGGTGTTTGTTCGCGCCGTCATAGTTGCAAGTGATGGTGCCTGCGCCGATATTTGTACGCTCGCCCACATGGGCATCGCCCAGATAGGTCAAGTGGCCGACTTTGACGCCTTCATCCAGAACGGTGTTTTTGATCTCGACGAAATTGCCGACATGCACATCCTCGGCCAGCTCGGCGCCCGGGCGCAGGCGGGCAAAGGGGCCAACGGTGGCGCCTCGGCTGATATGGCAGCCCTCAAGATGGCAAAAGGCAGCGATCTCGGCACCGGATTCAATGGTGACCCGCGGGCCAAAGACCACATTCGGGCCAATGGTCGTATCGCGGCCAATCACGGTATCAAGCGCGAAATAGGTCGTCGCGGGATCATAAAGCGTGACACCGTTTTCCACCGCTTGATCGCGCATGCGGGCCTGAAAGGCAGCCTCGGCGTGGGCAAGTTCCGCGCGGGTATTGATGCCAAGGGTTTCCGCCTCGTCGCATTGCACCACGCCGGCAGAAAGCCCCTTGGCACGCGCCAGCGCCACGATATCGGTCAGATAGTATTCACCCGAGGCATTCTCATTGCCGACTTGTGCGACCAGATCAAACAGAACCGATGCCTCGGCACAAATGACGCCAGAATTACAAAGCGTTATGGTGCGTTCTTCATCCGTTGCATCCTTGAATTCAACGATGCGGTCCAAGGTGTCGCCAGTGGTAATCAAGCGGCCATAGCGGCCCGGATCGGCGGCCTCAAACCCCAAGACGACAACCGCGTGGTGGGCGCGGGCGTCAAGCATGGCTTGCAGGGTTTCGACCCGCACAAAAGGCGTGTCACCGTAAAGCACAATCGCGTCGCCCGAAGCATTGGCCAGCAAGGGGGCCGCTTGGGCAACAGCATGACCTGTGCCAAGCTGTTCGGCCTGAAGCACCACCTCAACGCCGTCATCAAAGGCGCGGGCAGATTTTTCGACCTGACTTGCGCCATGGCCGGTCACAACAACGACCTGTGCGGGATCAAGGGCAAGACCGGCCTGAAGCGCATGATGCAGCAAGGGCGCGGCCCCGATACGGTGCAGCACCTTCGGTAGGTCCGAATTCATCCGCGTGCCTTTGCCTGCGGCCAGAACAATCAATGAAACCGACATGAAACCCTTTCCTTCAACGTGACAACCCTTTTACACGGGGGGGCGCGAGTCGCAAGGTGGCCGCGGGTAACGCGCTGTTGCAGCGCTGACATATGAGGGTTTTATGCGCACGGTGGTTTTTGATCTGGATGGCACGCTAGCCGATACCAGTGCTGATTTGATCGCTGCGGCGAATGCCTGTTTTGAGGGCGTGGGCCATGGCAGCCCTTTGGGTGTGGCACAGGATGCGCTGACGGCCTTTGGCGGCGGGCGCGCGATGCTGCGGCTTGGGGCTTCTCGTTTGGGCTTGGATTGGGATGAGGCGCAGATAGATGCGCAATATCCCGTGTTGCTTGAGGCTTATGCTGGCGCGATTGCCGTCCATAGCACAATTTACCCGGGCGCGGTGGCGGCTGTGAACAGCTTGCGTGCGGCTGGATTTTCCACCGCGATTTGCACCAATAAACCCGAACGCCTTGCGGTGGCGCTTTGCGATCAGCTTGGGATTTCGGGCCTGTTCGGTGCACTTTTGGGGGCGGATACCCTGCCTGTGCGCAAACCCGACCCGCAACATTATTTTGAAACCGTGGCCCGCGTTGGTGGAACGGCGGCGCGGTCCTTGTTGATTGGCGACACAATCACCGACCGCGACACCGCACGGGCGGCAGGTGTGCCGATTGTGCTGGTGGGCTTTGGCCCCGAAGGTGCGGGTGTTTCGCGGCTTGAACCCGATGCGCTGCTGGATCATTATGACGATCTGCCCGCGCTTGTAGAGCACCTTATACCGGCCTAGGGGTTAGCGCGGCGAGATATGGGTGATACCAACCGCCGCCGCCCGTGCCAATTCGGGATCAAGCGACATTGGGATATATTCACCGCGCCGCCACAACACGCCCAGATCATCATAATGGCGTGACAGTGGATGGCCCGACTGCCCCGTGGACAGGATAAACACCGAACTGTCAGGATCGGCGAAATCATAGACCCCGCGATAGCCGGCACCATGCACATTCTGGAACGGGTCGGGGTCCATCCCCGAGGTGCGCCCGCGCATCAAGGTGCTGTCGCCGCCGCTGGTCGATTGGCGCAGGTTCACAAAATAACGCAACGCGGGCACATTGCCCAACACCGGATGGTCATGCGTGGCCTCATGGGCATCGCCCCAGCGCCATGTCTCGATGTTGCGGCCGTAACGCTCTGACAGGGTCAAAAGCGCCTCATCCAGGGACACCCGCGCGATATCGGCGCAGGTTTCAATGGCGGCCGATTGCAGGATGTCACACCATTTTTCGGCACCGTCGGTATTGCGGAACACGCGTTCGATAAACACCGGATCGGGGTGGGTGAATTCATTGGCCAAGGGACCAAGCTCATCCCGGATCAAGCGTTCTTGCAGTGCGCGCAGCCAAGCCGCATAGATCAGCGGCTCGGGCAGATGCTCGTTCATCTCGCCGTTCCATTCGGCAAGCAGGTGCAGCGCGTTTTCACGCATCCGTTCCGGTGTGCCTTCAGGGGAAGGGGTCTCGGTGAACCACAGCTCTGCGCCGATCAGCGGCAGGATGGCGCGCGCGATGGGCGAGACCGTATCAAGCTGCGCCTCGATAAAGCTTTCGCGGGTGTGGACCTCGCGGGTTTTCATCAGGGTCAACCAGCGCTGGATGCGGTGGGTATCGCCCCATGTAAAGCTGATGTTATCGGGGAAGGCGGCATCGGTGGTTTTATTGTTGGTATTGCCCAGCAGCCCCGAAGAGGGGTCCAGCACTTGCAGGTTTTTCGCGTATTCCTGCATCCCGTTCCAGCGGTTGCGCGGATCATCGCCAAGGCTGGGCATACGCCCTTGGGTTGCGTGTGCGGGGTTGCGGTTGGGAACGGCCCCGATCAACTGAAAGGCGATCCCGTCGCGGTCTGCCAGCATGAGGTTCTGTGCTGGTGCGATAAACAGCCGCCCCGCCTCGATCGCCTCGGGCACTGACCGCGCCTGCATCAGGCGCATCGCTGCCGTCATGGAGGTATCTTGCGCCGAAAGCGCCGTCCAAGACAGGGCGGCGACATGGCCGGGGGGGGTGACGGTGGCAAGGTTGTAATGGCTGCCCGGCAAGACCGGCCCCGCCTCGGACCAGCGCAGGGTGATGGTAACGGGATCGCGCTCCTTCACCTTGATAATGGAGCGGCGCGTCTCAAAATCTTGCCAGCCATCGGCGCCTGCGTATTGCTGGTTATTGTCAGGGTTGATGCGTTCCATCACCACATCCTGATCGTCCAGATAGGATGACGTCAGCCCCCACCCCAGCGCATCGGAACGCCCGATAAGAATGGCGGGAATGCCGGGAATGGTGGCCCCGATAACGCCGCCGCTTTGCAGTTCCATCCGCGCCAGATACCACAGGGTCGGCGCGGTAAAGGCCAGATGCGGATCATTGGCCAAAAGCGCGCCCCCCGCGGCAGAGCGTTCAGGGGCCGCGGCCCATGCGTTGGAGGCACCGGCAAAAGCGCCCGACCGAAACGGCGACAGTGGATCATAAGCCACGCGCTGCGGAAAGCCGCCGGGCGGTGGATTGGGCATCATGTCGGCGTAATCGGGCAGGGCCGTTATGCCGCTCCCCAGCGCATCGGGCAAAATGTCGTGCAACCGTGCCTGTGGCAACAGCATAGAGGTGCGGGCGCGCAACACCTCTGCCTCAAGTTGACCCGAAAGCTGCAAGGCCATGAGCTTGATCAAGGCGATGCTATCGGCGGGCTGCCATGCGGCGATCTGGTTGGAGAAAAAGAAAAACTCCGGCGCGCCACGCCCCCGGGCCTTGTCGTTGACCTCTCCGATCCAGGCGTTAACGCCGCTGGCATAGGCGGTTAGCGCGGCTTTGGTCGCATCATCCTGTGCCGCGACGGATTGAGATGCGAGGGAGTAAAGATCATAGCGCCGCATCAGCTCGTCAATTTTTAAGGTGCGCTCGCCAAAAACCTCGGACAGGCGGCCCTGAACGGTGCGGCGCAGCATTGTCATCTGCCACAAGCGGTCCTGCGCATGAGCAAAGCCAAGCGCGAAATACACATCCGGGTCCGACTGCCCAAAGATATGCGGCACATTGGCGTTGTTGCGCACGATCTCTACCTCGGCGCTGATGCTGTCTGTGACGAAGTCTTCTGAATAATCAGGCAGGGAGCGGGACAAAAAGAAATAGGCAATCAGCAGCGCCATAGCCGTAAGGGCCAAAAGCACAAGAAGGATGCGGCTGAGCCAACGAAAGGCAGTAATCATATACGGTCTTTTCTTGATGTCTTGGATTGTCTGCGTACCTATGCGATCTTGCAGGGCGAGGCAATTGGAAGGGAAGAGGCAATGGCAAAACTGGCGTTTTTGGGCTTGGGTGTGATGGGCGCACCGATGGCGGGGCATCTATTGGCCAAAGGGCATGAGGTGACGGTCTATAACCGCACCGCCGCCAAGGCACAGGCTTGGGTGGAGGCGCATGGCGGACGTATGGCAGCTACCCCGCGCGAGGCCGCAGAGGGACAAGATTTTGTGATGGCCTGCGTTGGCAACGATGATGATCTGCGCGGCGTATGTCTTGGCGATGACGGCGCTTTTGCGGGCATGTCGAAGGGGGCGATTTTTGTGGATCACACCACCGTGTCGGCGCAAGTCACCCGTGAGATGCATGCAGCGGCGGCAGAACTGGGGATCGGCTTTGTCGATGCGCCGGTTTCTGGCGGGCAGGCGGGGGCTGAAAACGGTGTGCTCTCGGTGATGTGTGGTGGGGACGAGGGGCAATATGCCGCGGCAGAGCTTGTCATTTCCGCCTATGCCAAGATTTGCAAACGGCTGGGCGACAGCGGCGCTGGGCAGATCGCCAAGATGATGAACCAGATTTGCATCGCCGGTTTGGTGCAAGGCTTGGCAGAGGCGCTGGCCTTTGGACAAAAAGCCGGAATGGACAATGAGGCCGTGATCGAGGTGATCGCTGGCGGGGCTGCGGGATCTTGGCAAATGGCCAACCGGCACAAGACCATGCTGGAGGATCACTTTACCCACGGGTTTGCTGTGGACTGGATGCGCAAGGATCTGGGCATTTGTCTGGCCACCGCGAATGAGATCGGCGCAAGCCTGCCGGTTACGGCGCTGGTCGATCAGTTCTATAAGGATGTGCAGAACATGGGCGGCGGGCGTTGGGATACGTCCAGCTTAATCAAGCGCCTTAAGTAAATCGTGTAATGCCCCGATTTTAAATGAAAAACCGGGGCATGTATTTTATGGGATGATGCGCGAGTATTTGGACCCGGCAAGGGTTGCCCCAAGAATAAGACCCGACTGTCCAAAGACAAAGGCAATGACCGGCGCATATTCGGTGGTCTCTTTGCCGATGCTTGCCCCCTCATTCGGGGTGGCATAGCGGATATCGGCGCTTGCGGCCCAGCCAGAGGCACGGCGGAAATCACCCAAAGCAGCCTCAGTCATGAAGAACAACGCGTGGGCATATTGCTGCGCGCCGATCTGCAAACCAATCGTGGCGCGTGTGGCAGAGTAATAATCCACCGTTACATCATTGATGCGCAACGCACCTTTGCCATAAGCGGCACCAATGCCAAAGCCGGCCTCGGTCATCAATGGCATGTACAGCACGCCAAACGCCTTTTGCGCCAGATCACGTGTGCCGGGATAGCGCGAGAACAGGAAGTCACGGGTCGCATCAACACGACTGTCCATCCGGGGCCCGCCCGTTCCGCCAACGCCATTCGCACAGCCGCCAAGCGCAAGCGCCGAGGCAGATGCCCCAAGGAAAACCCGTCTGTTCAAAATTGTCATGCTCTATCGCCTCATATACCGCGCCGGGGTGGTTCCCCGGTCGCCAATTGATTTTATCAATACCTGACCCGAAGGGTAGCGTGTTTTCGCGCCCATGTCATCCATTTGCCAAACATCTGCGCGTTTTATTGCCGCGCGTCAGGCCTTGCCTTGCAAAATGCGGGCCACGCGGGGGGCAAAATAAGTTAAAACCCCGTCACATCCGGCACGGCGAAACGCCATCAAACTCTCTAGCATGATCTTTTCGCCATCAATCCAGCCGTTTGCAGCGGCGGCCATGATCATCGCATATTCGCCCGACACCTGATAGGCATAGGTCGGCGCGCCGAATGTATCCTTGGCACGGCGGCAGATGTCGAGATAGGGCAATCCGGGCTTGACCATGACCATATCCGCGCCCTCGGTCAGGTCACGCTCGATCAGGCGCATCGCCTCATCGGCGTTGGCGGGGTTCATCTGATAGGTGTTCTTGTCGCCCACCAAACGGCTGCCTGCGCCGACCGCATCACGAAACGGGCCGTAAAAGGCCGAAGCATATTTCGCCGCATAGGACAGGATCGCCACATCCTTATGCCCCGACATCTCCAAGGCCAAACGCATCGCGCCGATCCGCCCGTCCATCATATCCGAAGGGCCGATAATATCAGCGCCCGCATCCGCTTGGGCCAACGTCATTTTCACCAGCGCCTCAACGGTTTCATCATTTAGGATGATGCCATCTTGCACCAAACCGTCGTGGCCGTTGGCATTATAGGGATCAAGCGCCACATCCGTCATGAGCGCCATATGCGGCACGGCGGCCTTGACGGCGCGGATCGCGCGGTTGGCAATGTTGTCGGGGTTCCAAGCCTCGGCGCAATCATCGGTGCGATTATCGGGATCGGTATAGGGGAAAAGGCAGATCGCGGGGATGCCAAGCTCGGCAGCTTCCTCGGCCGCTTTCACGATCAGATCAACCGAGAGGCGCTGCACGCCGGGCATAGAGGTGACAGGCTCTGACACATTCTCGCCCTCGCGCACGAACAAGGGCCAGATCAGATCATTCACAGAAAGCGCGTTTTCCTGTGACAAGCGTCGCAGCGCGTCGGATTTGCGCAAGCGCCGGAAACGGGTTGCGGGATATTGACCGATTGTCGGGCGCATAAGCTGGCTCCTGCTTGCTGTGATGCTATTGCAAGGGGTTGCGGGTTTTTTCTCTGACTGTCATGGAAAAGAACCTATCTCAAGGGTAGGAATGACGCAGCACCTGCGCAACCTCAATCGGATGCAGGGTATTTAGACAAAAAGGTTGTTGCAGTGGATTGGTATAAAACAGTTTTTGGACTGATCGACCTGCGGTCATTCTCGAATCTCTGGTTCTGGATTGCTTTGGCGGTTCTTTGGTCCACGACCAGCCATTGGGTGTTGGGTGTGCCTTTTGACATGGTGACGCGCGCGCGCAAATATGGCGGAGAGGTCACGCAGGACCTGCATGACCTTGTCGGCATCAACACACGGCGGCTTTTGTTTATCGCAGAGGTCTCGGGGGTGTGGCTGATCGCGATTATCGCATTTTTGCTGACGGCGCTTGCGGTCTTGGGGTTTGTCTATAGCATCCAGTTTGCACAGGCCGTGTTCTTGCTGCTTGGCCCGATGACCCTCGTTGGCGCGCTAAGCCTGTCGGCGGCCAAACATATCGCCACAGTGCAGCCAGAGGGCGAGGATCTGTACCGCCGTTTGACTCGTCACAGGATCATCGTGCAAGCCATTGGAATGGTATCAATTTTCATCACATCACTTTGGGGAATGTGGCAAAATATGCAAGTGTTTAGCGGTTGGCCGAACTGAATCCCATGACAGATCATATCACACTGGGCGGAGCGCCCGAAGGTTTCGACGCAAGGCTGGTGGCCAAGGAATTGGCGCGCGGTGTTCCTGTTATCCATGTCGCACGCGATGACAAACGGCTGGAGGCGATGCGCGATGCGCTGGCGGTGATGGCCCCCGAGGTTGTGGTCCTGGAGCTGCCAGCCTGGGATTGCTTGCCCTATGATCGGGTGTCACCGAACCCTGATATTATCTCTCGGCGGATGGCGACATTGGCGGCGCTGGCGCAAGGGGTGCCGGGGGCATTTGTGCTGCTGACCACGCTGAACGCCGCGACGCAACGCCTTCCTGCACGTGAGGTTCTGCGCGAGGCGTCCTTTGCCGCGACCGTCGGCCACCGCTTGAATGAGGAAAACCTGCGCAACTTTTTGACGCGCATGGGCTTCACCCCCAGCCCCACGGTGGCAGAGCCGGGCGATTATGCGATTCGCGGCGGTATCATTGATATCTATCCGCCGGGTCCCGGTGGGCCGGTGCGGCTGGATCTTTTTGGTGATGTGCTTGACGGGGCGCGGCGGTTTGATCCGCAAACCCAGCGCACCACGGAAAAGCTGAAATCGTTGGAATTCGCGCCGGTGTCAGAGGTGATCCTCGATGAGGCGGCGATCGCGCGGTTTCGCCAGAACTACCGTGTAGAGTTCGGCGCGGGCGGGTCGGATGATCCGCTGTATGAGGCGGTAAGCGCGGGGCGCAAACATCAGGGGATGGAGCATTGGCTGCCGTTCTTCCACGCGACGATGGAAACGATATTCGACTATGTTCCAGATGCGTCGGTCATGTTGGACGACCAAGTCCCCCCCGCACGGCTATCGCGTTGGGAAGGGATCGACGACCAGTATGATGCGCGGATGGAGGCGATGCGTGCCAAGGGGCGGCTTGATACGGTCTATAAACCTGTCGCGCCCGCGCTGCTTTATCTGAATGAGGCGGCTTGGGATCAGGCCGTTGCGGGACGTCGGGTGATCCAGTTGTCGCCCTTGGCACAATCACCGGGGCCGGGTGTGTTGGATGCGGGCGGGCGGATGGGGCGCAGTTTCGCGCCGGAACGGCAACAGGAAAACATTAGCCTTTTCAGCGCACTTGCCGATCATATCAAGACATTGCGCAAAGATGGAAATGTGGTGATCGCCAGCTGGTCCGAGGGCGCGCGAGAGCGGCTTCGCGGGCTGATCGCCGATCAGGGGATTGAGGGCGCGGTCGAGGTTTCCGATTTTCGCGACGTCATCGGAAAGGCCGGAATTTTCCTGATGGTCTGGCCGCTGGAGGCAGGGTTTACCGCGCCCGGCGTGGCCGTGATTTCGGAACAGGACGTGTTGGGGGATCGGCTGGTCGGCAAGCCCAAGCGTAAACGCAAGGCCGATAACTTCCTGCGCAACGCTGACACGTTGTCGCCGGGTGATCTGGTGGTGCATGTTGAACATGGCGTCGGGCGCTATCACGGGTTGGAGATGATAACCGCCCTTGGTGCGCCGCATGAATGTCTGGCCATTGAATACGCCGAGAATGCCAAGCTTTATCTTCCCGTTGAAAATATCGAATTGCTTAGCCGTTATGGCCATGAAGACGGGCTTTTGGACCGGCTTGGCGGTGGCGCTTGGCAGGCGAAGAAAGCCAAGCTCAAGGCGCGCATCCGTGAGATCGCCGAACGCTTGATGCGGATTGCCGCCGAACGCCATCTGCGCAAAGCCCCAGTTCTGGAAGCACCCCATAGCATGTGGGAGGCATTTGCCGCGCGCTTTCCCTATACCGAAACCGAGGACCAGCTGACTGCGATCACCGATGTCATTACAGACCTAGAGGCCGGCAGTCCGATGGATCGTTTGGTGGTTGGCGATGTCGGCTTTGGCAAGACCGAGGTCGCGATGCGGGGCGCGTTTGTTGCGGCGATGTCGGGGATGCAGGTGGCGGTGATCGCGCCGACAACGCTTTTGGCGCGCCAACACTACCGCAGCTTTGTTGAAAGATTTCGCGGATTTCCGATTAATGTCAAACCTTTGTCGCGCTTTGTTAGTGCAAAAGAGGCAAGCGGCACGCGGGCAGGAATTTCGGATGGCACCGTTGATATTGTCGTCGGCACCCATGCGGTTTTGGCCAAGGCGATTAAATTCAAAAACCTCGGCCTGTTGGTGATCGATGAGGAGCAGCATTTCGGCGTCAGCCATAAGGAACGGCTGAAAGAGATGCGCTCAGACGTGCATGTGTTGACGCTGACGGCAACGCCTATTCCGCGCACCTTGCAGCTGTCACTGACGGGTGTGCGCGACCTTTCCATCATCGCAACACCGCCGGTGGACCGTCTGGCCATCCGCACCTATGTGAGCGAATTCGATACAGTTACCATCCGCGAGGCGCTTTTGCGTGAACGCTATCGTGGTGGACAGTCGTTCTTTGTGGTGCCACGGATTTCCGATTTGCCCTTCGTTGAAGATTTCTTGAAAACCCAAGTGCCGGAAGTGAATTATCTGGTGGCACATGGGCAGTTGGCGGCAGGCGACCTCGATCAGCGTATGAATGATTTTTACGATGGAAAACATGATGTTCTGGTTGCAACCTCTATCGTTGAATCAGGTCTGGATATCCCCACTGCGAATACGATGATCGTTCACCGCGCCGATATGTTCGGCCTTAGCCAGCTTTACCAAATCCGGGGCCGTGTGGGCCGTGCGAAAACGCGGGCCTATTGTTATTTGACCACCAAGCCGCGCGTGCCGCTGACACCGCATGCGATGAAACGGTTACGGCTTTTGGGCAGCCTTGACAGCCTTGGTGCCGGGTTCAATTTGGCGAGCCATGACCTTGACTTGCGCGGTGCAGGCAACCTTTTGGGTGAGGAACAATCCGGTCATATCAAAGAGGTCGGCTATGAGCTGTACCAATCCATGCTGGAAGAAACTATCGCCAAGCTGCGGTCGGGTGAGATCTCGGGGCTGGCAGAGGTGGATGATCAATGGGCGCCGAATATCAACCTTGGTGTTCCGGTATTGATACCAGAGGTTTACGTTCCAGACCTCGACCTTCGTCTTGGCCTGTACCGCCGCCTGTCTGCATTGACCACGAAGGTCGAGCTTGAAGGCTTTGCTGCCGAATTGATCGACCGTTTCGGGCCCTTGCCGCGCGAGGTGAATACCTTGATGCTGGTCGTGCGGATCAAGGCGATGTGCAAACGTGCAGGCATTGCGCGGCTGGATGCAGGGCCGAAGGGCGCGACGGTTCAGTTTCACAACGACAAATTTGCCAATCCTGCTGGGCTTGTGGACTTTATCAAAACCCAAGCTGGCGCGCGGGTTTCTGGTAATAAAATCGTGCTGGTGCAGGACTGGAAAACCGAAGGTGAACGGATCAAGGGGGCCTTTGCCATTGCGAAAGCTTTGGCCGAGAAGTTGTTGGAACTAAAGAAGTAACGCCTGTTATGATTTATCCTGCGGCATCAAAAGCATCAGCCCCATCGCCACCACGGCCATAACCGCCACACCGCCCACCAACGGTAAATAGGTGCCGTTGAACGCAAGCCCCAAGGGGGCGGCCAAAAGCACGGCCACAATCGTCGCAATCGCCCCGCTGACAGAGGCGGCCATACCGGCAATATGGCCCACGGATTCCAACGCTAGCGCGTTCAGGTTGCCCAAGGTCAGGCCCGCCATTGCAAAGACGCCGATCATCCAGACCACGAAGGCCGGAAATGTCAGCCCCTCGGGCAGCAAGCCTGAAACGGTCAGCACCAGCATGCTGCCCGACAGCACAATTTGCGCCACCAGCGTGCGTGTGATCATGTAGCGCATGCCCATACGTTGCACCAACATTGCGTTGGTCGGGCTGGCAGAGCCTGCACAAACAGCAACCAGCGCGAACCACAAAGGAAAGCTTGCCCCGCGATCAAAGGTTATCTCAAAGATCGATTGCGCCGAGGAAAGTGTGCCAAAGAGCGCCCCGATGATCAGGGCTTGAACGGCGATGGCGATCAGGATGGTGCGATAGGAAAGCACCTCGCGAAGCGCGGCCCACATCGGCTTGGCACGGAAGGGCCGACGGGCCTCAGCTGACAAGGTTTCGGGTTGCCGGATCAGCAACCAAGCCATCGATGCCAGCGAGAATAGAATGAATGTCACAAAGATAGAGCGCCAACCAAAGGCAGAGATAATCCCGCTTGCTACCAGTGGGGCCACGGCGGGCACCAGTGAAAACACCATCATCGCAAAGCTGACGACTCGCGCCATCTCACGCCCTTTGTACAGGTCCCGCACAAGTGCCAATGAGACCACGCGCGGCCCAGCAGCCCCCAAGCCCTGCACGATCCGCGAAAGCAGCATCGTTTCCAGTGTCGGGGCAAAATAGGCGGCAACCGCCCCACCACAATAAAGCAACGTCCCCAGAATGATGATCGGACGGCGCCCGTAGCTGTCTGACAAAGGCCCGACGATAAAGGTACCAAGCCCCATCCCAAGCAAAAAGCTGGTCAAGATAAGTTGGGCGTTGTTGGGCGCTTGTGGCGACAGCTCTGCCGCGATGGTGGGCAAGGCGGGCAGCATGCTGTCGATGGCAAAGGCGACGGTTGCCGAAAGCATTGCGATCATCGCAATAAACTCGGGTTGCCCCATGCGCTTGGTCGGTTGGTTCATGGGGAGGGCCTTTGTCTTTTGTGCATTCTGTCACACCCTGCCGTAATGCAGGGAGGGAAGAAAAGGCAAGCCCTGTGCCTAGCCTTGTTGTGTTAGCTGGGCCGCCAGTTCATCGATTACCTGTTGCCATGTTTCCACCGATTGCGCACCCGACATCACGTATTGTTGTGCAACGAGAAATGCAGGAACGCCGCTTAACCCCTTTTGGCGCGCATCCATATCGCGGGCCATCAGGTCATCGCGGTCGGCGTCGCTTTCCAAAAGCCGCATTGTGCCTTCGGCGTTCATGCCAATGGAGGTTGCAATCTCGACCAGAACCTCTCGATCACCGATATCGCGCCCCTCTTTGAAGTAGGCGCGAAAGAGGCTGGCAGCGGCTGCGGCTTGGCGGCCCTCCAACCCGGCCCAATGGATAAGGCGGTGGGCGTCCATTGTGTTGGGTGTACGGGTGATCGCGGCGAAATCAATCGCGACACCTGCATCTTGGGCGGCCTCTGCGATGTGGGCGTAAACCTCAACCGCTTTTTGTTTACCGCCGAATTTGGTTTCCAGATATTCGCGCCGGTCCATACCATCTGCGGGCATTTCCGGGTTCAACTGGAACGGATGCCATTCAATTTGGAACGGGTGATTTGGACGGCTTTCAAGCGCTTTGTCCAGATAGGCTTTGCCGATCAGGCACCAAGGGCAGATCGGATCGGAAAAGATATCAAGGCGGATCATTGCGGGTCCAATGCATTAGGGAAGGGGGTGAAAGCCAAATACCCCGTGTTTGGCGGGGCTTGGGCCTATGTGGAAAAGGGGAAGTCGGCCCCTAGAGCATATCCGACACGCGGTTGGATGCGCCCGAAATATCGCGCCCGATCCCGTCAATCGTGCCACATGCCGCAAGGGTTGCAAGCAGTGCCATCAAAACAAGGGGGCGTAGCTGGATCATCGTGTGTTTCATCTGCTCTCACTCAATTTGGCCGCTTATGCGGGCTTTATTTTGCTTCATACCACCAAACATCGGGCTGAAAACCCGGCCAGTCGCCATAAACTGGCAATCTTTCGGGAAATTTCAATTCCTTGACATGGGCCAGACGTGAAATCTCTGAATACCAGAAGGGGATGACATAGCGTCCGGCGGTTAACACCCGGTCAAGCGCCTTTGTTGCCGCGATAAAGTCCTCTTGGCTGGTCGCGTTGAGCAGGGTTGAGATCATCGCCTCGGCGGCCGGAGAATTCATGCCCATCAGGTTGCGGCTGCCCGGAACGGTCACCCCGGCAGAGCCCCAATAGTAGGTCTGCTCATTTCCCGGTGACAGCGACATGTTGCGGATCATATGGGTCATGTCAAAATCATAGGCGGTGGTGCGCTCTGTCATCTGGGCGCTGTCGATTGTGGTCAGCGTCGCGGTAATCCCAAGCAGTTTAAGCGCCGCGATATACATATTTGCGATGGTTATCTTTTCGGAAGATCCATTGGTGAGCAGGATATCAAACGCGAAAGGCGTGCCCTTTGAATTCACCAAAATGCCCTCGTCATTGGCGTTCCAGCCAGCCTCCTCCAGCAGTTTTTTCGCGGCGCGGATGTTTTTGCGGTTGGTGCCGCCGTCCGAGACGGGCAGGGCATAGCCCTCGATCGTGCCGGAGGGCAGGTTTGCCGCATAGGGTTCCAGCAGCGCCAATACCGGACCCGTGGCAGGCGCGCCGGGTTCCATCCCCAGAACCGAATTGTGGAAATAGGATTGAATGCGCGGGGCCGCCCCGCCGGTGATGGTGGTGTTGATCTGCTCAAAGTTGAAGGCTTGTATCAACGCCTCGCGCACACGCCAATCGGTGAATTGCGGACGGCGGGTGTTCATCACAAACCCGTCGATGCCGGAAGGGCGCGCATGTGGGATTTCGGATTTCACGATCTCGCCTGAGGTGACAGCCGGAAAATTATATTGTTGCGCCCATTTTGCCGCGTTGGTTTCGCGGTAACTGGTGATCTCACCTGCCTTGAAGGCCTCAAACACCACGCCACCATCGCCAAAGAAATCATAGCGGACCTCGTCAAGGTTATGGCGACCTTTGTTGAAATTCAGATCCTTGCCCCACCAATCCGGATTTTTAACAAAGGAGACAAAACGCCCCGTCTCATATTCACCGACCGTATAGGGGCCGGAGCCTATGGGCGCCTCCAGAGTGGAGGCTGCGAAATCCTTTTCCGCCCATTGGGCCTTTTGCAAGATCGGGCGCAGGCCAAGGATCAGCGGCAATTCGCGGTCCGGTTCGCTAAAGGTGAAGCGGACGGTCCTCGGGCCGGTGATTTCTGCTGCCTCGATCTTTTGCCACGCGTTGAGATAGCGCGGGTGGCCGATGGTGCCCAAGGTCTCGAACGACCAAAGCACATCTTCGGCGGTGACCGGGCTGCCATCGCTAAAGCGTGCCTCTGCGCGGAGGGTGAATTCGACGAAACTGCGGGCGTCATCGGTGTCGACTGATTCGGCCAAAAGCCCGTAAAGGGTGAAGGGTTCATCGTAAGATCTGCCCAAAAGTGTCTCGACTGTCAGATCCGTTTGGCCCCAGGGCGCGCGGCCCTTCAAAATGAAAGGGTTGAGGGAATCATAGCTGCCCGATTCGCCAAAAATAATGCGCCCGCCGGACGGTGCATCGGGGTTGGCATAGGGGAGGGACACAAAATCAGGTGGAAGGGCAGGGGTGCCATACATAGCTATGCCATGTTCCGGCGCTGCAATTGCGGGAATCGCCACTGTGCAAAGGCAAAAAGCGACCGTTGCATCGCGCAGTTTATTGAAAATCTGATACTTCATTCCGGCAACAACCCCATTTCCCTCAGGTTTACTGGCGCAAACACTACGGATGGTTGTCGGGGTTTTCAAACTTTTTGCTTGGCCCCCGATAAGTTAACGCGTATAAAGTAGACACTGCTCGATAGGTTTCTTGCCTGTATGAAACCTGCCTCAATAACTCAACGCCAGCCTTGTGCTGGCGTTTTTTTTGTTTTGATCGCAATGAAGTGAGATTATCCTTTGTGCAAGGGCGTTCCTTTTGGCGGCCGAGGGTGTATTGATTGTGCAGACGCAGCAATCAGGAGGCTTCGATGACCCTTAAAGGTAAAACCGCAATCGTGACCGGATCGAATTCAGGCATCGGGCTTGGCGTCGCGCATGAGCTGGCGCGGGCAGGGGCCAATGTGGTCATCAACTCTTTTACCGACCGCGATGAGGATCACGCCTTGGCCGCCGAACTGGCTGCAGAGCACGGCGTCGATGTGCGCTATATCAAGGCGGATATGTCCAAAGGCGATGAATGCCGCGCGCTGATAGAGGCTGCGGGAGCCTGCGATATTCTGGTGAACAATGCGGGCATCCAATTTGTCGCGGGGATTGAGGAATTCCCGACCGAAAAATGGGATGCGATTATCGCGATCAATATGTCGTCGGCTTTTCACACCACGGCGGCGGCCCTGCCATTAATGCGCGCCAAAGGCTGGGGGCGTGTGGTTAACATCGCCTCGGCGCATGGCCTGACGGCAAGCCCCTATAAATCGGCCTATGTCGCGGCGAAACACGGGGTCGTCGGGCTGTCGAAAGTGACCGCGCTGGAATGTGCGGGCCAGGGAATTACGTGCAACGCGGTTTGCCCCGGCTATGTGCTGACCCCTTTGGTTGAGTCGCAGATCCCCGATCAGATGAAAACCCACAACATGGATCGCGAGACCGTGATCAAGGAAGTCATGCTGGAACGTCAGCCCTCGCGCCAGTTCGCCACGACCGAGCAGGTTGGCGGTACGGTGACATTCCTATGCTCCCCCGCCGCGGATCAAATCACAGGCACCACGATTTCGGTTGATGGCGGCTGGACCGCGCTATGAGCGAGGGTTCCGAAAAGCTGGAGATTACCGACCGCGTTCTGGTCGGGTCCAGCTTTCTCCGTGTGAACCTTAGCAAAGTAGCGTTTCGGCAGTCTATTATCGCCGATGCGCTATTTGACGATGCCAATATGGCCGGGGCTACATTTGAAAACGTCAACCTTTCGGGCGCGGTGTTTCATAATTTGAACCTTTCAGGCGCAATGATTGGCAATGCAAATATGCGGGATATGAAAATGGAAAATATTGACATGGCCGGGATGACGATTGATGGGGTGCTGGTCTCGGATATGATCGCGCATTGGAACGCAAAATGACGCCGGTCCGCGTCAATCTGGCGCTGCAGGGTGGCGGCGCGCACGGGGCGTTTACTTGGGGCGTCTTGGACCGGCTGCTGGAAGAGGAGCGGCTGGAGATTGCCGCGATTTCCGGCACCTCGGCCGGTGCGCTTAATGGGGCGGCGCTGAAATCGGGGCTGGTACGCGGCGGGCGCGATGGGGCCAAGGCGGCGCTGGATGCGCTCTGGGGCTCTGTCGGGCAGGTGGGTGATATGCGCATGAGTGCGTGGATGCAGCCCGCGCTGCCCTTTGCCGCGGCCCTGACGGATGCGTGGGAAGCTGCGTTCAAGACATCCCCGCAAGGGATCGCCGCGCAGTTGTTTTCACCCTATGCGATGGGTGGCGCGTGGAAAAACCCCTTGGCCCCTGTTGTTGCCAGTTTCGACTATGACTCGGTGTGTTGTGAAGAAGGCCCGCGTTTGTTCGTGAATGCGACCAATGTGCGGGACGGGAAACTCGGGCTCTTCTCCGGGCCAAAGATCACCCCCGAGGCGCTTATGGCCTCGGCTTGCTTGCCGACAGCATTTCAGGCGGTAGAGGCCCCCGATCCGTTGACCGGCAAAATGGAGGCGTGGTGGGATGGCGGGTATTCTGGAAATCCGGCACTGTTTCCGTTGTATGACAAGGGCTTGCCGGACGATCTTATCATCGTGGCGATCAACCCGCTTTACCGTGTGGCCATTCCTGAAACACCGCTAGAGATCCAAAACCGGATCAATGAGATCAGCTTTAACGCGCCCTTGATGCGGGACTTGCGTGCGATTGCCTTTGTGAAACGCTTGCTGACAACGGGCGCGATCAAACCCGGTGACATGAAGGATGTGGCCTTGCACCTGATTGCTGATGACGCGCTGATGAACACCCTCAGCGCGAGCAGCAAGCTGTTGCCCACGCCGTCGGTTCTGGCACGGTTGAAAGAAGCCGGGCGCGTGGCGGCGGATGCGTTTTTGGCCAAAGACGGCCCGTATATCGGTAAGTGCGGAACGGTAGATCCGGCGGCCTTGCTGGATTAACGGGGCGGCGCGTCCAAGGCGGCGGGTTGTGTCACTGGCACCCCGTCCTTGTCTTTGCCGCCGGGGTAAACCAGACCGGCAGAGATGATCAGCTTTGCCGCGTCCTCGATCTTCATGTCCAGCATCCGCACATCAGTGCTTGGCACAAACAGCAAAAAGCCGGATGTCGGGTTGGGCGTGGTCGGCAAAAACACCGAGAGCATTTCATCATGTTCGGGAAACCGCGCGGCAATCTCTCCCTTGGCTTTGGTTGAGATGAAGCCGATCGCCCAGATCCCCTCTTTGGGGTATTCGACCAGACAGGCCTTCTCGAAATTCTGGTCGGTCTGGGCAAAAACGGTTTCGGCGATCTGTTTGATCCCGCTATAGATGCTGCGCACAACCGGAGTGCGATCAACCAGACGTTCAGCCCAATGCAGGAAAGAGCGTCCGATCAACCCCCGCGCGATCCAACCCATCAGGATGGTGAAAATCAAAAAGATGATAACGCCGGTACCGCGCAGGTTGATCCCGTTATCCTTGCAAAAGAATGGCGGTTTCGCGGGGTCGGAGGCCCAAAACCAGCTTATGCCACTTGCCGGAGCGTTCGGGGACGGGCAAAACCAATAGCCGAACCATTCGGAGGGTTGGAATTTTTCCGGAATGAAGGGCAGCACAAAGCCGTCAATCCAGCCCGTCACCGTCCAGATCAAATAAAGCGTCAAGCCGATTGGCAACACCACAACCAGCCCCGTCAGAAAGCTGGCGCGCAAGCCCCCGATCAAGCCGCGCTTCTTTATTGGTGTGCTGTTTTGCTCGTTCATTCTTTACCCTCTGGACGGGCGCAACTTAGGGGCGGGGGCGGCTGGTTACAATGGCCAAGCGTGCGAAGCTATGTCTTTGCCTGCGCTTTGGAAATCTCTACCGCGATTTCTGCCCCGAGGCGCGCATTATTACGCACCAATGCAATATTGGCGGTCAGGGAGCGCCCCCCCGTCAGCGCAAATATCCGGTCAAGCAAGAATGGCGTTACGGATTTCGCGGCGATGCCTTGGGCGGTGGCTTCGGCCAGCGCTTGTTCGATGACGGGCATGATCTGGGGCAGGGGGATCTCATCCGCTGCGGGGATCGGGTTGGCGACAAGCTGCCCACCCATCAGGCCAAGCTGCGCGCGCATCAGATGGGCGGCGGCGATGTCAGCGGCGCTGTCAAAACGCAAGGGGGCGGCAAGGCCGGACATCTGGGCCCAAAAGGCCGGAAATTCGGATTGACCATACGCAATGACCGGCACGCCGTAGGTTTCCAGCACCTCAAGCGTTTTGGGAATGTCGAGGATGGCCTTGGCACCGGCCGCAACCACGGTCACGGCGGTTTGCGACAGTTCCGCCAGATCGGCCGAAATATCGAAAGAGGTTTCTGCCCCGCGGTGCACGCCACCGATGCCGCCGGTGGCAAAAACCGCAATCCCCGCCAGCTCTGCCGCGATCATGGTTGCGGCCACTGTGGTTGCCCCTGTCTCACCTGACACAATACAGGCCGCAATATCGGCGCGCGAGAGTTTGCGCGCATTTGGTGTTTGCGCCAGCTCGGTCAGGGTTTCGGTGGAAAGGCCGATATGGATGCGTCCGCCCATCACCGCGATGGTGGCCGGAACAGCGCCGCCGTCGCGGATATCCTGTTCAACCGTTTGGGCCATTTCCATGTTTTGCGGCCAAGGCATGCCATGGGTGATGATGGTGCTTTCAAGCGCTACGACAGGTCTGCCTGCGGCAAGGGCATCGGCCACTTCGGGCAAAAAGGTAAGGGGGGCGTTTTTCATGATCCGATTTCTCCTGAAACATAGTCGGCGGCGGCGTTGATGGCGCGGTCAAGCGCGTCTTGCCGTGGTATGGATTTGCGGCTGGCGACGATATGGGCGGCCATAAAGGTATCGCCAGCACCGGTGATGCGGGTGACCATGACCTGCGGTGGTTGGGCCGTAATCACGCCCGCACCGCTGGTCCCTTCGGCACAAGGGTTGCCGCCATCGGTGACAAGCACCCGTGCGGCACCGCGGGCAAGCAGCCCCGCGGCGGCATCGGCGGCTGTGGCAAAGCTGTCTTTGGCCAAGATCCCGGCTTCCTCCAGATTCACATAAAGCGTGGCGCGGGGATGGGTCAGCAAGGGCAGCAAACGTTCGGCCTTGCCGGGGCTGGCAGGGGCCACACGCAGATCGGCGACGGCGAACAAAGGCGAGTCGGCGATTTGCGACAGTAGGGATTCGGTCAGATTGCCATCCAGCGCGATCATACCGGCATAGGGGATTTCTGCATCCCCCAGCCGCCCGTCACTCAGCGGGCGCAAGACCTTGTCACCGGCGGCCTCAAGGGAATGGGCGTCGGCAATGGCGGCGATCAGGCCATTGGCCCCCTCAACCGCCATATAGACGTCGGTGGGCAAATCGGCCGAGCGGTAGATATGGTCGGTAACAAGCCCCAGTTGGGCACAGCGCGCGATCAGTTCTTCGCCTTCGGTATCGCGCCCGACCGAGGATAAAAGCGCCGGCACCACCCCGAAGCGGCGCAAAGTCATCGCAATATTAAGGGCGACGCCACCGGGCAGCCGCGTAATCCGCCCCGGCACGTCAGAGCCAAGCCGCATCGCGGCGGCGGAGCGGCCGATCACATCCCATAAGACGGAGCCGATGCAAAGGATGTCTGGTTTTGCCATGAAGCACTCTTCGCCCAAGCGCGGCACCGGTGCAAGCCCGAATGGCGGCGGTGCCTTGAGGGTAATTCCCTAAAAAATGCCGGATGCAGGGGGGCGGCCCTTGCAATCATCTTTGGGGCGGGGTATGGGCTGCACACTTCACAAGTGGGGCTTGGGCCGATCGGGGAGAAATCCCGAGACGTCCGCCGGTTGGAACATACGTTCTAAAGACGGCCCTGCTGAGGATTAAACCGGAAAAGGATAACGGCATGGCTCTTCCTGAGTTCACCATGCGTCAGCTTTTGGAAGCTGGCGTTCACTACGGTCACCAGACCGCACGTTGGAACCCGAAGATGGGTGAATACATCTACGGCGACCGTAACGGCATTCACATTCTCGACCTGACGCAAACTGTTCCGATGCTGGATCAGGCGTTGAAAGCTGTGCGTGACACAGTTGCAAAAGGCGGCCGTGTCTTGTTCGTTGGCACCAAGCGTCAGGCCCAAAAAGCCGTGGCCGAAGCAGCTGAGAAATCCGCACAGTTCTACATGAACCACCGGTGGCTTGGTGGCACGCTGACCAACTGGAAAACTGTTTCCCAGTCGATCCAGCGCCTCAAGCAATATGACGAGCTTATGGCCAATGGCGCCGAAGGCTTGACCAAAAAAGAGCGCCTCAACATGGAGCGCGAGCAGACCAAATTGCAGGCATCGCTTGGCGGTATCCGCGAAATGGGCGGCATTCCCGACCTGATCTTCATCATCGATGTTGGCAAAGAAGACCTGGCCATCCTGGAAGCCAACAAATTGGGCATTCCTGTTGTGGCCGTGGTTGATACCAACTGCTCGCCCAAGGGTGTTGACTATGTGATCCCGGGCAATGACGACGCAGCCCGTGCAATCTCGCTGTATTGCGATCTGGTGTCGCGCGCAGCCCTTGAAGGCATGTCCGCACAGATGGGCGCGGCCGGCATCGACCTTGGCGCTTTGGAAGAAGCTCCTGAGGAAGAAGCCCTCGCAGAAACACCTGCCGAGGCCTAAGACCTGTCGTCTTATTGTTACCCGGTGGGGGTAATCCCCGCCGGGATATTCGCATGATATGAGGAGAGCCACGATGGCCATCACCGCACAAATGGTGAAAGAACTGCGCGAAATGTCCGGCGCAGGCATGATGGACGCGAAAAAAGCGTTGACCGAAAACGACGGCAACATGGAAGCGGCTATTGACTGGTTGCGCACCAAAGGTTTGGCCAAAGCCGCCAAAAAAGCCGACCGTATCGCAGCTGAAGGCCTTGTGGGCGTCGCTGTTGTCGGGGGCAAGGGTGTTGCTGTTGAAGTAAACTCCGAAACAGATTTCGTTGCCAAGAATGCCGACTTCCAAAAACTGGTGTCGAGCATCACGGCAGCGGCGCTTAACACCGCAACCGTAGAAGAGCTGGCTGCGGCTGACATGGGCGGCAAGTCGGTTGATGACGCAATCACATCCGCTGTGGCCGTGATCGGCGAAAAGCTGTCGCTGCGCCGGATGGAATTGGTTGAGGGTGACACTGTTGCCTCTTACGTCCACAACGCTGCTGCTGACGGCATGGGCAAAATCGGCGTTCTGGTCGCTGTTAAAGGCGCCGACAACGGTATCGCCAAGCAAATCGCTATGCATATTGCTGCCACCGCACCACTGGCACTGTCCGAGGCTGATCTCGACCCGGTTCTGGTCGAGCGTGAGCGCGCCGTTCAGACGCAAAAAGCGCTGGAAGAGAATGAAACTGCGGCCAAGCCAAAGCCTGCTGCAGTGATCGAGAACAACATCATCCCAGGCCGGATGAAGAAATTCTTGGAAGAAAACACGCTGTTGGGTCAGAAGTTCGTAATGAACCCTGACATCACGGTTGGCCAAGCTGCCAAAGATGCTGGCGTTGAAGTCACTGCATTCAAGCGTGTCGCCGTAGGCGAAGGCATTGAAAAGAAAGAAGAAGATTTCGCAGCTGAAGTTGCCAAAACCTTGGCTGGCTAAGATCTTTTGACTGATTGGAAAGGCGGTCTGGTTTGTTCCAGGCCGCCTTTTTTTATGTCACGCGCCGTTGCGGCTGGTCTCGCGCCGACTGGCGGCAAGGGTCTTGGCGGTTAGGGCAGGGGCCAGATGCAGCATCGCATCATATTGAGTCAGGAACACTTGCCCCGTCAGCGCATCCAGAAAATGGCTCCGGCGGAGGCGGTCCATCACGGGGCCTTTCACCTCTGACAAATGAAGCGTGACGCCCGAGGCCTCCAACATGTGCAAAATGGCCTCAAGGCTTTCCAACGCAGAGCTATCAACGTCATTGACCGCCGGAAACATCAGAACCAAATGGCGCACAGCCTTGTTCTCGGCGATCTGATCTTGGATGTAATCTTCCAGAAAGCGGGCATTGGGGAAATAGAGGCTTTCATCGACCCGCACGGTCAAGACATCTGGTGCGGTAATTACATTGTGACGCTCAACATTGCGGAAATGTTCGGTTCCGGGCACTTGACCGACGACGGCGACATGTGGCCGCGATGTGCGGTACAGGTGCAAGAACAACGAGAGCGCCACCCCCGCGAGAATGCCGGTTTCAACCCCCATTGCCAAGGTTACAAGAATGGTCGCCGCCATTGCGGCCCCATCGGCGCGGCTATAGGCGAAAGTGCGGCGAATGGCACCCAGATCCACCAAGGTCAGCACCGCCAAAATGATCGTCGCTGCCAGCGTCGCCTTTGGCAGGAAGAACAGCAAGGGCGTTAGGAATACCGTAGCCAGTGCCATCCCCACGGCCGTATAGGCGCCCGCCGCAGGCGTTTGCGCGCCCGCGTCAAAGTTCACAACCGACCGTGAAAACCCGCCCGTCACCGGGAAGCCGCCAGCAAAGGCCGACCCGATGTTGCAGGCCCCCAAGGCCACAAGCTCTTGGTCGGGATCAATGCGTTGGCGCCGTTTTGCGGCAAGAGTTTGCGCAACAGAGATCGTCTCTACATAGCCGACAATCGCGATCAGCAGCGCCGGCACGGCAATCTGGGACCAAAGCTGAAGGTCCAGCGGGGGCAGGCTGGGCGTGGGCAAGCCCTGAGGCACGGTTCCGACAATCGCGACACCGCGCGCCTTCAAGCCGAAAATCGCAGTTGCAAGCGTGGTTATGACCACCGCAGCCACGGGGGCCGCTCGGGTCAGCACGGTGGCAAGCCCGGGCCGCACTTTGCGTGACAACAAAAAATCTTTCAGATTCGTGCGTGACCAAAATAAAAAGCAGACAGTTGATGCACCAAGAACAAGCGTGAATATATTGATATCGTTTAGGTTAATCCAAATCTCATGGAGAAGATCGGGTAAGGTTTCGCCCTTGGCGCGAATGCCCAGAAGATGTGGGATTTGTCCGGCGGCAATAATAATGCCGGATGCTGTGACAAAGCCCGAGATAACCGGATGGCTCAGGAAGTTCGCGACAAACCCAAGCCGAAGCAAACCCATCGCCAGCAACATCAGTCCCGACAAAAATGCCAGTGCGATCGCCGCGCCATAATATTCCGGTGTACCTTGAGCCGCCAATTTCCCCACAGCGGCAGCCGTCATCAGCGAGGCAACAGCCACTGGCCCAACCGCCAAAGTCCGGGATGTGCCAAAGACTGCGTAAACCACGAGTGGTAAGATCGAAGCATAGAGCCCGACCTCGGGCGGCAAGCCTGCGAGCAAGGCATAGGCCAGCGACTGTGGAATCAGCATAATCGTGACAATTAATGCGGCGACAAGGTCACTGGTCAGCGTTTCGCGCGAATAGGCTTTGGACCAGTCAAGGATTGGAAAGTAGTGTCGCACTGTTCGGCCCTTTGCTACGAGATGGTGGTTTCTCTTTATAGCAATGCAGACGTATTTCAAGTTTTGAATGTGATAGCCATGGTAACGATTACATAATATAGATTATTGGAGTCAGCTCTTTAGGGCGGGCACATTCTATACTGGGTTGCGACAATTCCCCTATCTTGCTGTAAAGCAATGAGAATGAAGATGGCCCATACCGAGCTAGATTTGCGTGAGAGACGTGCGATTGAAGACATGTTGAACGCGAAAGTACCGGTGAGCAAGATCGCTGTTGAGATTGGCAGGCACCGCTCGACTGTCTTTCGTGAGGTTCAACGGAACAAATTTATTGATGAAGAACTGCCGAATCTAAATGGTTATTACGGGGTGACTGCGCAGAGGTCCGCCGTAAATCGTCGCGCGCGGGGTCGTAAACTCGTGCGGTTTTTTGATCTGCGGCAGCACGTGATCGCGCAGCTGAAGGTGGCTGGTCACCTGAAAAGATCGCAGGTCGCTTACAGCTCGATGGTCAATCTCTGCGCGTCAGTCACGAGACGATCTACGCCTGTGTTTACAGTCCAGATGGCCAGTTTGTCAGACTGGCGCCACTTGCCGCACCGGCGCAAAAAAAAACGGCACCCACGGTGTAGACGCGCACCGTGTGGCCGTGTTTTTCCGCCTGATCGGTCAATCCATAAACGCCCAGACTACGTTAAGCCACGTGAGACATTCGGCGAATGGGAAGGCGATTTTATAATCTTTGAGCGTGCGCAAGGCAAGACGAACGTTGCCTCACTGGTCGAGCGCAAGACGCGGTTTTCCGTCCTGTTCCGCAACAACGATCGCAGCACGACGCATCTGATAAACAAGCTGATGAGCGTAATGGAGCCCCTTCCCCAATCGGCCCGCAAATCCATCACCTTTGATCGTGGAATTGAGTTCCGGAACTGGCGCAAACTCAAACCTGGGATAGGAACTGAGGATTGGTTTCGCGATCCACAAGCACCGTGGCTGAAAGGTTCAGTGGAGAACTTAAACAAACGTGCCCGGCGCTATTTGCTCAGAGATGCGCCTGTGGCCGCGCTCTCAAATCGAGAAATGAACTTGAACGGCACGCCCAGAAAGTGTCTGGGATGGCGCACCCCAACTGAAGCATTCAGGGAAGAACTGATGAAACTGAGATAGCGGAAAACCGTCGCAATCACCCTTGAGAAACCATCGCAGTAGTTAAAGCGCCTGTCCTGCTGCCCAGCCGGAAGACCAAGCCCATTGAAAATTATACCCGCCCAGCCAGCCGGTTACATCAACAACCTCGCCGATGAAATAAAGACCCGAAACCGACTTGGCCTCCATTGTTTTTGAGTTCAGCGCATCGGTATCCACACCGCCAAGGGTCACTTCTGCCGTGCGGTAGCCTTCCGTGCCCACCGGTCGCATCTGCCAGTCCTGCACAAGTTGGGCGACCCTTTCCAACGTGACGTTGGATTGATCCGCCAGATTGCCCGTGACGCCGCTCAACTCTTCGATATGGCGGGCAAGACGTTCCGGGAGAAACTGTTTTAGGGCCGTCCGAAGTGCGATCCGACCGGCCTCTCCGCGCATCTTTTGCAACTGGGCTGCAAGGTCGGATTGGCCGGTCAGGTTGATGGAAATCGGTTGCCCTTCGCGCCAATAGCTCGAGATTTGCAATATCGCAGGCCCGGAAAGCCCGCGATGGGTGAACAAAAGCGCTTCTTTAAACCGGGTTTTGCCAGTGGCTGCTGCTCCGTCAACCGCAACCCCGGCCAACGGTTTAAGGGACGCCAGATCTTGCTCGGCAAAGGTGAGCGGCACCAGCCCCGGCCGCGTCTCCACGATCGGAAGCCCGAATTGCTCTGCGATTTTATAGCCGAAACTGCTCGCGCCCATCTTTGGAATCGATTTTCCGCCACATGCTATGACGAGGCTTTCAGCCACTACTGCTCCGCCTGAGGTAGCCAATGAGAAACCGTCGTTTACTTGGCTTACGTCATGAACTTGTGTTTTTAACCAAAGCTCTACGCCGTGGTCTTTAAGGTCTTTTGTAAGCATTGAAATGATCTGCGTCGCCGAGCCGTCACAAAACAACTGCCCCAGAGTTTTCTCATGCCAGGCAATCCCCGCCGCATCGACCCGCGCGATAAAATCCCACTGGGTAAACCGTTTTAGCGCCGAAAGTGCAAAACGCGGATTCTGCGATAAGTAACAATCCCGAGCGATCCCGAGGTTCGTGAAATTGCACCGTCCGCCACCGGATATCCTGATCTTCTCGCCGGGGGCAGCGCTGCCTTCGATCAACACGACACGCTTGCCACGCCGCGCTGCCTCGGCCGCGCAAAACATGCCAGCGGCCCCTGCCCCAATGATTGCAACATCAAACTTCATAGCGTCTGTTAGGCTCTGCAATGGTCCGCTGCAACCTTTCAATTCCGGCCCAAATAACTGCATTGAAAAAGAAGAGCATTTTTTGTCAAATGCCTCTTGCGGCCCGCGAAATGCTTCGCTAAATACGCTGCACAGTTGGGGCGTGGCCAAGTGGTAAGGCATCGGTTTTTGGTACCGTGTACCGTAGGTTCGAATCCTACCGCCCCAGCCAAATTACATGAAAAAACACATACTTCCCAATGGGATAGCCGTTAATCAAGCGGCCATCCTCCCGTCTCCACCTACAGGTGGTTCACAAACTGGTTCACATAGACCGGTACGTGGGTCACGTGTCTCAGGTAGAAAGTGGGGTTTGCACCTTGTTCGCAGAAATTCTATTTTTTACTTCCGGCGGCGGTGGCCCGAAAAAATTAGATGTTTCGGTGCACCTGAATTTCTTTCTGTTTCCCTTCGTACCCAAATTCTCTCCGAAGCAGTAAAGCGGTCGGCCGCCCTGCTTTCCGACGTGGAAGCAGGAGAGAAAAGCATGCTGATGGAACTTCAGGACACGCCAGTAAACTCGGCACGCATCCAGGAGATGCTGAAGGAGCTCGTGCGTCAGGCCTTTGTTCGAATGATTGCCAGGCAGGAAAGCGATCTCACAATCGGCAATCCAGCCCCCTACCTAAGCCAAATCAGTGCCGAGAGCGATCGTGTCCGTGCTGCTCAGAAAGCAAGGGACTGGTCTGTAGCATTGCCATTTGCCGGAGAGATTGCACGTAAGAACGGTATGGATCCTGATGACGTTGCCGCGCCGGCGGTGGCCCGGCAAGTTTTGGCACTCATCCGCCAGCTCAACGATTTAAGCCTGAGTGTAGAACAAAGCTTTGACGACCCGCTTAATGCCGGTCGGGAGATTCTGCTTGGCCATGGTATCGCAACGACACGCGAAGCCCTCAAGCCACCGATGTTGCTTTCGGAAGCAATCGAGAAGGCCTGTACGGAAGCGCCCGGCGACGTCGAGACCAAAATTCGCGTCATCGGAAAGCTTGCGCTCGCTTTCTTCGGTGACATCCCCGCCTCAGCAATCGTGCTCGAACAATCTTTCGAGTTTTTGCACATGGCCTGGATGTTGCCCAAAGGGTGGGGCAAAGCCCACGGATGCAACCGCCACGGACAGTTAGGCATTGAACTCTGCGCCTTGGATGAGATCCAAGAAGCTGACGTAATTGACGCCAAACTCGTCGCCGAAATCATGGGACTCGACACGATGTCGATACCGGACAAGCGCCGTCGATTGGTTCAGGAGCTGAAACCGCGGCTGACAGATGGCTATCTGTTCGTACAGCGTGACATGTTTAATCGAATTCTCCGCGCAGCTCTCGGCAAGAAACGCGTCGGTCGAGATATTGACGATGAGGATCGCGTCGTTCCCTCACACGCGCAACTCAATAATCGGATGCGGGCTTGGCACAAGGCGCAAAAATCCCCCTGCGGTCTTCCAATGCGCGTGTCGCGCCCGAAACGGCGCATGTCATGGTCACTCGAGCACGTATCGCGACTACTTCGCTCGCCGATTTATTTTGGAACGTCTTCACAAACTCAACGCAGCCGCAAAGCGACTGCCCAAAAAAGGTACATTATTCGGGACGCCATCTATTGGGTGCCGCTTATTATGATCACTATGGGCGTAAGACCCGAAGAAATCCTGCAGGCTGCCGTAAAGGATATCAGTCGCCGAGACAGCATCCTGTGCATCTATGTTGGTAATGAGGAGGATGCACATCTGAAGAGCGAACAATCGCGCCGCATTCTACCTATCCCTCAGATACTACTCGACTTGGGTTTTCGCGAATGGGTTGTCGCGAAACTGAAGGCCGGAGAAACTTGGTTGTTCCCTGAAATCCAACCCGACCAGGTCCGCGGCCGTCGGTTACGAAATCTTCTGAAGACTTTGAAACTCAATTCCGATCGGGAAGACATATATGCGATGCGGCGAACCCTGTCCTCTAAGCTCATGCAGCTTGGCATCGACACGGGTACGCGACAAAAGATACTCGGTCACCTCGAAGGTACAACCGTAGACCGCCACTACTCGGATGGTAATCGCCCCCTTTTTAACGGGGTGCATCTGTAGAACTTACGCGGCCATTTTCAGTTTCATAGCGGGTGTGATGCCGCCGATGCCCATGTTCGGGCGGTCGTTGTTATATGTCCAGAGCCATTGTGTGGCCTGATCCTGAGCCTCCTCGATGCTTTCGATGATGTATTGATCCAGCCATTCATGCCGAACCGTCCGGTTGTAGCGCTCGACATAGGCGTTCTGCTGGGGCTGTCCGGGTTGGATGTGCTGGATCGTAACACTATGTTTCTCAGCCCATTTTCTCAGTGTTTCGCTGATATATTCCGGCCCATTGTCGACCCTGATCGTGCCCGGTTTTCCGCGCCATTCGATAATGCGATCAAGGCTGCGGATGACCCGTTCGGCAGGGAGCGAGAAATCAACCTCGATCCCCAGCCCTTCGCGGTTGAAGTCGTCCAACACATTCAAAAGCCGAAAAGCCCTGCCGTCGCCGAGGCGATCCGCCATGAAGTCCATGGACCAGGTCACATTCGGTCTGTTCGGGACCGCCAGAACGTCAGGCTTCTCCCGTTTCAGCCGCTTGCGCGGCTTGATGCGCAGGTTCAGTTCCAGCTCACAGTAGATCCGGTAGACCCGCTTGTGGTTCCACGGATGCCCCTTCACGTTGCGCAAATGCAGGAAACACAGGCCAAATCCCCAAGTCTTGCGCGCATCCGTCAGCCCTGTCAGCAGATCGGCGATCACCTCGTTCTCGTCTTTCAGCTTCGGGCTGTAACGATAGCAGGTCTCGCTGACCTCGAAGGCCCGGCACGCCAGCGCGATGCTGACGCCCCGTCGCTCTACCGCCGTTTCGGCCATCTCGCGGCGCTGAGATGGCCCCGTTACTTTTTTCCGAGGGCTTCCTTCAATAAGTCCGCCTGCATGCTCAGATCTGCATACATCCGCTTCAGCCTGCGGTTCTCTTCCTCCATGGCTTTCATCTGGCTGACCATGGATGCATCCATGCCACCATACTTCGCACGCCATTTGTAAAACGACGCATTGCTCATGCCATGTTCACGGCAAAGCTCGGCCACCGGCACACCACCTTCGGCTTGGCGCAGGATCGCAAGGATCTGGGGTTCGCTATATCTGGTCATTTTCATTCAAAATCTCCTCGTTCATCTTGCCGAGAAAATTCTACTTCCGCAGCCCCTTACTTTCGGGGGGGATTACCCCATCACCCTGTCTGCGTCGCGTGAAGCTGCTTGAACAAAGCGGCGCACTCAGAGGTTACACCGCTGAAATTGATGCCGAAGCTTACGGCCTGCCCGTAACCGTTTTCGTGCGGGTCAGTCTGACTGGTCACACCGAGAAAATTGTCCAAGAATTTGAGATGCAAGTCAGTCGCTTGGATCAGGTTCTCGAATGCTTCGTAATGACCGGCACATCTGATTACCTTTTGCGTGTGGTCGTAGCCGACCTTGCTGATTACGAAAGCTTCGTTCGTAGACGCCTGCACCCGATTGGAAGTATCAGCTCAATCGACAGCAGCTTTGTTTACGGAGTGGTCAAAAAAACGGGCGTATTCCCACGACTCGAATGATGCAAAGAACGGTCTTTTGCGAAACGAGGGAATTAGAAAGCGGACATCGGCAAACAGAAGGCATCCGCCTGTTTATTACACAGCAAACTTACGCGCAAAGAGTTATTATAAGGAACTTTCACCCATGCTATTTCTCGAAAGCAGCGGTTTGAAACACTGCCCCCCTCATAGCATTGTCTCATTGAGAAATGGCAACTCCTGTACTTCAATGTTGCTGGTAAATCTGGGTGAGTAGATGAATTCGCTCAGTAAACCGAGAACCTGACCATTACGAGTTTTGACGTCCATCGAATGCGCGAAACCTTGGACTGGCGCGCCGGAAATAACAAATCCCATACGCGCTCGTTTTGGTCCCTGATCCCTGATTTTCAACAGGGCCGCCTTACCGACAAAGTCCGCCTCCACGTGAAAATCGACCAACTTAGGCCCTGCCCTCTTCATCCTGCTCCTTTCACTGCCATTGTTGAGTTCAAGGCCTCAGCAAATGCACGCACACGCCGTGGCTGCGCCCGACCCGGCGGGAACATCATCTGGAGAGGATTGGGTGGTGGTGCAAAATCTTCTAACAAAGCGACAAGTCTTCCAGACTGCAGGTCCGATGCAACATCGAGTTCTGATTTCAAAATAATTCCGTGTCCCTCCAATGCCCATTGCCGTACCAGAGAACCGTCGTTGACAATTTTGTTGCCGCGAACGGTCACGGATTGCGGTTTTTTGCCTGCTTCGAACCGCCAGACATTGTCCAAAGTGGTGCCGAACCGCATGATCAGGCAATTATGCTGTGTCAAATCTGCTGGGGCCAGCGGTGCGCCGCTGGACGCGATATAGGACGGTGCCGCGCAAACGATCCGGCGAAAAAGCCCAAGGCTGCGTGTGCGCAGGGTGCTGTCTGTGACGGCACCAAAGCGCAAGGCCAGATCGAACCCCTGGCCGACGAGATCGACATAGCCGTCCGACAACAGCAACTCGATCGAAATCTCTGGGTGGTCTGCTGTGAACGAAGATATCACCCGCGACACAATGCTGCGGCCAATATCAATTGGCGCGCTAATCCTGATCGGGCCGGATAGCGTCTCAGCCCCATGCCGAATACGCGCATCGAGATCTTCAATCTCGCCCAACACAATTTTGGCCCCGCCAAGCAGCGTACGCCCCTCATCGGTTAAACTTAAAGACCGTGTCGTGCGGTTAAACAGGACCACGCCGTAATGCGCCTCGAGAGCGGCCAGACGTTCCGAAACTGTGGTTGCAGAAAGCCCGACCTCTCGCCCCGCAGCGACAAGGCTGCCTTTCTCGGTGATGGTTAGGAACAAGCGAATATTGTCGATCAGCATTAAACGTACTTTCCGGATTATCATTTCGAATAATGTCCGTTTATCCGCTTACTGCTGCGCTGTATATGTTCGTTAGAAAACAGACATCCAAAGGAAAACACCAATGTCCAAGCTTACAATCATCGCGAACATTCATGCCAACGTTGACAAAATCGAACAGGTTAAAGCCGAGTTGTTGAAGCTGGTGCCGATCACACGCGCTGAAGAAGGTTGCATCAATTACGACCTGCATCAGGATAACGAAGACCCTGCACATTTCACATTCTTTGAGAACTGGGAGAGCCGTGACCTGTGGCAGACCCACATGGGCGCTCCTCACCTCGCAGCTTACATGGCTGCTACCGACGGCGCAGTTGACCAATTCATCCTGAACGAGATGTCCCATATAGAGTAAGCCCTGCTCAACCCACGCGAAATTCGGAGACTGACCTATGCAAACGGTCCAAACGATCCAAACGGTGCAAAGCAACAGTGGCGCTGCCCACGCCAAAGACACCGAACGCCCCGTGCAACAGCTTTTACCTTATGATCTGGCCGGTATCCGCAATCATGGATCGGCGGCATCCTCGGTCGACTGGTTACGACGCGTGTTTCGGAGGTAAACATTCAGCGAGCCCTAAACATTATCGCGCGGTACCCTTGAGGGGGCCGCGCAAAATCCATCAATTCGGAGAACGAACATGAAAGCCATCGGATACACCACAAACGGCGCAATCGATCGCGCCGACGCCTTGATCGACCTTGAGGTCGATAAACCCACTGCCACCGGCCACGATATTTTGGTCAAGGTTGCTGCGGTGTCGGTCAACCCTGTCGATACGAAAGTTCGCCAGAACCGCCCTGCAGAAGGCGACACGCCTGTGATCCTGGGGTGGGACGCAGTTGGTGAGGTTGTCGAGATCGGCAACGAGGTCAACCAATTCAAGACCGGCGACAAGGTCTGGTATGCGGGCGCAATCAACCGCCCCGGCACCAATTCAGAATATCACCTCGTTGATGCCCGCATCGTCGGCCACGCGCCCAAGACGATCGAAGCCTCCGCCGCTGCGGCGCTGCCGCTAACGACCTTGACCGCGCAAGAAATGATTTTTGACCGCCTGAAAGTAACAGATCCGGTGCCGGGTGCCGCAAATGCCATCGTGATCATTGGCGGTGCGGGCGGCGTGGGCTCTATCGCGATCCAGCTTTTGCGCGAACAGACGGATCTGACGATCATCGCAACCGCCTCGCGCCCTGAAACCCAAGAATGGGTCAAGGAACTGGGGGCACATCACGTTGTGGACCATTCCAAACCTTTGCCGGAACAGATTGCAGCCTTGAACATTGGCGCGCCTGCCTTCGTATTCGCGACCAACTATTCCGATACCTACGTGCAGCAAATTGCCGAATTTATCGCTCCGCAGGGGCGGTTTGGTCTGATCGACGACCCCAAAGCGTTCGACATCATGCCGTTCAAAGGCAAGGCCGTTTCGATCCACTGGGAATTGATGTTCACTCGGTCGCTGTTCACCACCGACGACATCGCGCGTCAGGGCGAAATCCTTGATACTGTGGCAGGCCTGATTGATGCCGGCAAAATTCGATCAACCGCTACCGAAAGCTTCGGGACGATCAACGCCGAAAACCTCAAGCGCGCCCATGCTTTGATCGAAAGCGGTAAAGCCAAAGGCAAAATCGTTCTGGAAGGTTTCTGAAATGCAGGTGCGCAGGCTTGATCACGTCAACATTCAAACCACCCAAGTCAAATCAATGGTGGCGTGGTACAGCGACACATTAGGCCTGCGCAGCGGCCCGCGTCCGGATTTTCCATTTCCGGGCGCGTGGCTTTATGCGGGCGATGACCCTGTCATCCATTTGGTCGGGCATGACGGTGATCCGGCGGTTGGATCTGAGGCAAAACTGAAGCTGGAACACTTCGCCTTGACTGCGACAGGCAGGGCAGATTTCGAGGCGAAACTAAGCGACGCGTCCGTTCCCCACCAGCGCTTTACACTTGACGAGATCGGGGTCGTTCAATTCCACCTTTGTGATCCTGATGGCAATCGGGTGCACATCGACTTTGAAGCATAAGATTAAAGGAAAATAGGTTGCGCGGAAGAAAATCACGCCACGTACAGCACTACCACACATCTGAAAGAGTTCGCGCAACGGGTTATGTGGTTGTCGCACTGGATGATTGCTGCCCAAAAAGAATGACTGTCCGAACGTCCCCGCTACTCATGTGAGGCGATTTAATAATGGTTTCTGAACTTTATCCCGATATCAAAGTGACAGGGCGACAGACCAGCTGAAAAAATGGCCTACCCACCTCTGTGGTTTTCGCGCGAGCGGATGTTAAGTGGCAAGTTGGATTTTACACGACACCATGATCTTTGGCCCGAATTCCTCAAATTGCACAATTTCGAAGATAGTCGAGGTCATGGACTGCGCCTTAGTCAAACGTCGTTGGCTGTGGACGCTGCGCTGTTTGGTCAGGGAGCGGCTCTTGTAAAGCCGCTTTCTCGTGGCAACTGACATTGCAGCCAAACGGCTGATACAAATCACGCCAGAGACCCTGTCCGGAAAACAGGATTGCTACCTGCTCGCTATGCGAAAATCCAAGCAGAACGCCGCAATTGATACCGTTGTAACATGGTTCTTGGTGCAAGTTGGAACACCGCTTTAACTCAAAAAGTACAAGGAGAATTATCAGATAGCCGCCATCGGTGGGTGTGCGGCGAATACACCCTATGTCCGGCAGTGCCGCCGCTCGCCCTCCTGATTGTCGCTGATTTTGTTTGAAAGTGCCGCGAAGGTGGGCAGTAGAGTCCACTCTACCGATATTCTGCGATACAACCCATGTCAGCTTGGAGCTTCAACTAGGGCTTGCGTGACCCCATTTGAGAACGCGACAATAAATCCCTTGTCGCCGCTCTTTTGGACCGTCAGAAATACTGATAACTCATTCGCATACTTAATATGCACCTTGGAGGCGGAACATGGAACGTGTGAATTTCACCCAAATGAAAGATGGCACGAAGGAAGAATATGAATTCCTGACGGCTCACGAGATTGACTATACCAAAGGAACGGCGGACCGATTGTTGCATGCTCTTGAGCATCTTGATGAGGGTCTGTCAGGTTATCAAATCACCCGCTTAGGGCATTCGGCGCAATCCGCGACCCGTGCATGGCGCGATGGGGCGGACATCGATTGGGTCGTGTCGACTCTTTTGCATGACATTGGCGATATATTTGCGCCGTACAATCATGATGAATATGCCGCGACTATTCTGAAACCGTTTGTGCGCGAGCAATGCCGTTGGTGCGTCGAAACCCATGGTGATTTTCAAATGCTATATTATGGGCAACATCTGGAAGGATTCGATCAAAACAAGCGTGAACGTCATCGTGGTGCAAAGTATTTTGACGACTGTGCGGAATTCTGTGAACGGTGGGATCAGACGAGTTTTGACCCAAATTATGACACGTTACCGCTCTCATTTTTTGCGCCGATGGTGCGGGACGTGTTCGCGCGTAAACCTTACGATCCAGAGGTCATGGGTGCCCCGGATCAACCTCTGACAGTGCCTCAAACCGCAGCTGAACGCGCGGTTACATAGTCCGGCTTCAAGCTTCGGATATAACCCTGCATGCTGGACCTCATGCAGTTCCTGGAGGCAAGCCAGCAACGCGGGACCAGACCTATCAGGGGCGGCTTTCCCCAAATTAGCTTCCGTTGAAACCGCAATCTCGTAGGGATGCTTGGTCCGCACAGCAAACATCCGGTACAAAGCGCCAATGTGATGAGGAGGAAACCCCCAAGAGCTACAAACTGTACTACGCGCCAGCAAGCGCCTCATTGGGTGTCAGGGTCATTCTGGAAGAGATTGGAGCACATTACGAACTCCTTCCGACCAACATAGAAATGGACAAATCCCGGTCACAAAGCCATCTTGCGTTAAATCCCAACGGCTGGGTACCCGTTCTCATTTGGGGTGAGAACGCAATGTACGAATGCGCTGCTATCACGATTTTTCTTTGCGACCGACACCCCGAAGCGAAACTCGCACCGGCAGTCCATGAACCTGAACGCGGGTTATTTCTTCAGACGCTGGTCTATTTTTCAAGTGCTGTGCAAAATGCATTCCAGCTGGACTACTATCCAGATCGCTTTGCTGACACGCCTGCGACAGAACCAAGGTAAGCGGTCGCTGAACGGCACGGTCAGCTTAGCTTGACGGCTTGAAGTTCCACGGCAGCAGATCATCGAGGCGGCTTTGCGGGTGACCGTTGGCGATCGCTGTCAGCGTTGCCTTGAGGTAGGCGAAGAGTTCGATGCCGCCTTCGTCGTGCCCGGCAAAGAGGGCGTTCTTGCGATTGATTGTTATCGGGCGGATCAGGTTTTCGACCCTGTTGTTGTCAATCTCGACACGACCATCGGTCAGGAAGGTTTGCAGCCCGTTCCAGTGGTTATGGATTTATGTGAGCTTTTCGCCCAGCCGGGACTTGCTGGAGATTTTGCGGCGTTGCGCCTGCAGCCAGTCGCCGGCCGAGGTCGATACTACGGATATCGGCTTCAATGGCATAGATCTGGGCGATGCGGCGTAGGCCTTCGGCGGCGATCTCTGAGCCGTCGCGGTCAAAGACTTCCTTCGGTTTGCGGCGCGCGTGTGCCCCGCGATGCGCCACGCGAATGGGGGCGCCGCCCTTGCGCGCGGGTTTGGTCAGCCTGTTGTAGCCCTGATAGCCGTCGATCTGCAGGATGCCGTCAAAACCGACGAGAAAGGTTTCGGCATTCTCGCCCGCCCGACCGGGGGCATAGAAGTAGACCACGCCGAGCGGGTCCTCGCCGCCCCATGGTCGGTCATCGCGGGCCAGTGCCCAGAGATACCCGGCTTTGGTTTTCCCGCGACCCGGATCCAGCACCGGAGCCGTGGTTTCATCCATGAACAGCTTGCCGGATCGTTTCAGGTCTTCAGCCAACCGGTCCACCACCGGCTTCAGATGGAACGCGGCCTTGCCGACCCAATCGGCCAGCACCGCACGGTGTAGATCAAGACCCACCCGCGCCAGTATCTGGCTCTGTCGGTACGATTTTACCGCGCGGATAATGCTCCATGATGACCGCGAGGCTTTGCGTCCCTTCGGGAACGGCAGACCACGCGAGCAGCGGGGACAGGCCATCCCCTCCCTCGCGGTTGCATTTGAGTTCGCTTGGGAGGTCACCGCCGTTCACAATAGCAGGACTTGTCAGCGTGAACGTGTCTTGGGCGGTAGCAGCACTCGCCCAAACGCAGCATAGCTGCACCGGGGCGAGGGCGGATAATCGATGCGCGCGGGTCATCGGCAGAACTCCCCTTCTGTGACGTCCCCACCGTTGGTCACGGTTTTGGTGGTGTAGTCGTAGCAGTTTTCCGTCTCAGCGGGCGTGTAGCGGATGTAATAATCCGCGCCCTGATAGCTGTAGTCCATGCTGCGACTACCATCGGTGCTTTGCGTAAAGACGAGGTCTTGGACGCCACCTTGCGGCGGACGACCTGGTTGCGCGCCTTCGCCGCTTGCGGCTGACAGGGGGCGCACACGAGGCAAATCATTGAAGTTCGGCAGCTCGCCCATCAAGCATTGCACGATATATGGCGCCTCTTGTGAAGTGTGGTAGCGGTAGCCAAATGTGTCGTCGGTCTGCCCGTTGCAAACATCCAACACACCACCTTCAATGGCGCTGCCGTCGGGGTTTGTGTCGCCGTAGATCGGAAAGCCGTCAAACGCCCAGCCGATGATTGCGTCTGGTCCTGCATTGGCCATTTGCGCGATCATGCAGGTTGGCGAGACGTGATAGTGGTAGTCATCGCCACGACCTGCGTGCCCGCCGCACACGTCCAACTGGCCCGTTTGTAGCGTGTCGTGTTGAGCCTGATGGTGCGCCAAATCAGCCTCAGACATTTCACCCCCGCCGGTGTAATCATAAATAGGCACCCCATTGACCGCCACGCCAAGCGCCGCATCGCGGGTTAGAGGCGTTCCCGAATAGACGGGATTCAGGATCACAGGTGCGGGATAGTCGGCGGGAACGGGCACTTGTTCGTTGGTGCCGACAATACCCGTCATCATGTCATGATCGGGATAGGTGTCAGATGTCAGAATAGCTTGGGTGTCAGAGCAGGTTACGGTGACGCTATCAGCGAAGCCCGCATCCGCGACAGAAGCGGCCACAGCATTGCAATGATTTTCGTGGGCCAGTACGGGATTGCCAACAGCAACGAAAATCGAACAGGTCAGAAGACTTAATGTGCGGTTCATAGTTCGCATTCCTATTCTACGGATTAATTGACAGTAATGCGGCATAAGACGGTGTTGCTTTGCTCAAGGTCGGGTCCCCAGATCAGCTCGGCTTTTGGATCCCAGTTGATGTCGTCGTAGCCATCTTTGGGGCTGACCTCGCGGACGGTAAACACGCTGGCTTGCGGCCACTCTGATGCATCAAAGGATGCGGTGTCCCAGCCATCTGGTTCATCCATCGCGTCAAATGTGCAAACACCTTCGCCAGCCACAGGATTTGTGGACGCCTCGCAGGATTTGTCCAAGGGGGCCGTGTGGATGACCTCACAGGCCCAATCTGTGGAACTGACAGCCACGGCTTGCCCCGCTTCATCGTGGATTTGCAAGATCAGCCCGCCATCGCCCATCTGTTGGCGTCCCGTTCCGATATATTCCAAACCAGTGTCATTTTCTTTGAAGTCTTTTGCCACAACTCCGACCACGAAGGGGCGCTCGGCCTCGAACTTGAAACTTTCCGCATTAAAAGACCGCTCTGTCGTGATTGGTACCCTGTCCTGCGCAACCTGCGTGCCATTGATACGCATCTCGAACCAGTTGTCGGCCCAAACGTCGGATGAAAAAGTCTCAGCACCTGCGCCGGTAGCACAGAGCGAACACAAAGCTAAAATGGCGAAGGTCGGTTTCATGATGGGTCCAATGCGATTGTTACCAAAGTTATACGCGCATCACGCATCATTCCGTCGGGCTTTGTTGAAAATGTTTCAGCCATGACGACATATTCCGCCACCGTGAGTCAGAAGAGCAGCTAACCGAACTTTGAAGCAGGTGCAGCGAAACGGCGCTTTGTTGGCATAACGACCTTGCGTGAGTAAAATTGTTAATGTACGAACTGTTCGTATGTTAACTGAGAAATTTCAACTCCACCTTCTGCTCCATTCCGCCGATCTTGTGGAGAATGAACTACGCCGCCAACTGGCCTTGATAGGCGTGCGCCCACGCCAAGCGCGCATCCTCGACGCGCTTTCGCGTATGGAGCCCGCATCACAGATCGGCGTTGCACGCGCGTTCAACCTGACTCCAGCCAGTATGAGCACGATGACAGCACGGCTAATTGAGGCCGGGTTCATCAACCGTGAAATTGATCCATCCGAGGCCCGCAGTAATTTGCTGCGCCTCACGGATCGCGGGCGTAGCAAATTGCACGACATTCACAAGGCATGGCGCGAAGTCGATGCCATAATTACCGACACGATCGGCGCCGAGAACGCTGCAATCCTCGCCAAGCTGACTCGAGAACTGCGCGATGGTTTGGGTGGGAATGTACCTGGTTAAATCCCGACTGGCTCCCCTTCACCGAAACAACTGGATGGCGAACCTCATGAATTCAACAATTCACCTGAAAGGTCAAAAGCAATGAACAACAAAGTATTATATGGAACGGCAGCAACCTGCGCGTTAGTCGCAGTTCTTGCCCTGAATAGCGCGTCGTTTCTGACCCCAACAAGCGCAAACGCGCAAGAGGCTGGGACGGCTCTCACAAGTACAGCATCAGCAGTCGCGGCGGCGAATTGGTCAGATAACGTCACCATAACCATCGACGAGGACGCGAACACATTCCGGTTTGAGTCCGATGGCGTCCCCAGCCACGGTTTTGCAGGGCAGTATCTGATCCCATCAGACCCGACAGACCAACCGTTTGCAGATAAGCCAGCCGAATTCTTTAATGTCGAGAATTCAGCAAACTATTTTACAGCATCGGCTATCGACACGACGATCACCACGCTGCCGATCTATTCGGATGAGGTGACGGACACGTCACTGGGTCGTATTGGCGTTGCCCTAAGCGGAGCGCAAATATTTAACGATTACGAAGATATGGCCCGCACCGTCACCGCGATCGATGATCAGGTTGTTCATGATCACGTTGCTTTTCTGGATAACTGCAATGGGCACACACTCGTCGATGGAACATCGTACCACTACCACGGTATTCCCGTTTGCATCGCCGAAGCAGCGGCGCAGCCAGGTGAACATTCGATTATGATCGGTGTGCTGGCAGATGGATTTCCTGTGTATAGCAATTTTGACGTCGGCGGGATTGTCGTGACGAACGACGATCTGGATGAATGCGGCGGCCAGTTTGGTCCGACACCGGAATTTCCGAATGGCATCTATCACTACCACCTGACCGCAGATGAAGCACCTTATATGATCGATTGCTATCACGGCGAAATCGAACTTACGTCTGGTATGGGTGGCCCTGACTTTGCTGCAGCGGCAGAGACCCTTGGCGTGTCTGTGTCTGACTTGATGGATGCGCTTGGCACATCAAATCCGCCAGACTTTGACGCGGCTGCCGAGGCACTTGGTATCAGTGTCGATGATATCCGCACCGCATTGCCTGCGCCTGGACAGTAAGGGGCGTCGCGCATGGAAAAGCTTGCATATGTCGTGATCGGCGGGGCCATTGGTGTGGTCCTGACCGTAGCTTTGCAAACGACGAACGCAATGGACCATTCCGCTATGACGGGGATTGACATGGGCAGTGCAGCCAAGGCCGACACGTCTGATATGGACATGTCGGCTGCAGGTGCTGCGCATCAGCATCCACCACGAAACGTCACCCTCGATGCACCGATGCCCAGCGTGACCCACCTTGTGTTTCCCGACACAATGGATGGCTACAATGTGCAGATCATGCCACGCAACTTTACGTTCACACCCGCCGCAATTAACCGCGAGGTCCAGGACAACGAAGGTCATGCGCATATCTATGTCAACGACGCGAAAATCTCGCGTGTTTACGGGAGCTGGTTTCATCTGCCATCCACAATATTCCAGCCCGGTGAAAATGAGGTGCGTGTCACCTTGAATGCCAACGATCACAGCGAATGGGCGATCAACGGCGAACCCATTTCATCGGCTGTGAAGGTCGCAAGACCAGAATAATCCTCTCAACAGAACACTGAAGAAGTCATCCCTGAAAGGACATCACATGCACTTGAATCAACACTTGTTGCCCGCGTTAGGGTTGGCCGCGTCGCTGGCCATGCCGACCGTACTCAGCGCACATGCCGATGAGCATTCAGTTCAGGACACGGCACTCGCTTCCCCCTCGACGATCGTAGAATGTACGCTCGAGAATGGTGATGCAGCGAAATGCGCAAACTACGTTGTGAAATACCTACCTGACAATCTTGAGATTGGCCCATTTTGCCCCGCGACATTGGATGACGCTGGCGGCATTTGGCATTGGGATGGTGACGAGGCCGGATTGTATCGGATCGACAGCGATTTTCTTCGGATGTTGGACGAGCAAGGATATACTTTTTTCAATGAAGCAGGTGAGGTCTATTCCTTTGACATTCGTATCGAGGGACCAACTGAGGCAAACGAATGTATCGCAGGATCGGTTGACCCCGAAGTAGAAATGACGGTTCTCATTCCGGCGAACCCTGTAATGGCAGATGAACCAACCAGCCTTGGTACAGTGTCTCAAGTTGGGATCGGGTTGGATGGCGTTCCGATCTTTGGCGATGCTCCGTCAGGTTTGGACACAGGGCATATGCCAGCACTTGATGTTTGTGGCGGCCATGTCGACCCAGGCGGATGGTACCACTGGCACGCGACAGCCACGGATGTGAATGGGGTTTTCGAGACCGAAGGTGTTGACGCTGAATGTGTGAACGTCGAGCAGGATCAAACGGCGCAGTTTGGTTACGCCTTTGATGGGCTCGCGATGTTCGGAACGTTGAACTACGATGGGTCTGTGCCTGACCCGGCAGGGTATTGCGCAGCAATGGCCCGAGAGGGGGGCTGACCAAGGGCGGTATGAATTGTTGCCCGGCAGACGATTGGAATAATCGGCGAGAGGGACGGGAGTGTCATGAACTCTGTGTATCTGGTCCGGCCCATGCGGGTTTCAGATACGGTCACGCATTGAAGCGTTCATCGAACATGATAGCGAATTGATTGCGGGCGGCAAACCATTCTCGGACATTTCTGCCGTCCTTTTCAAAATTGCGGATGGCTAAGTATATCAGCTTTGTGGCTGTATCGTCCGTCGGGAACGAGCCCCGTGTCTTGATGGATTTGCGGATGACGCGGTTCAGGCTTTCGATGGCGTTCGTGGTGTAGATGATCTTTCGGATTGCGGGATCAAAGGCGAAGAATGGGATCACCTCTTGCCAAGCTCGACGCCAGGCCGGGGCGATGGACGCATATTTCCCTGCCCATTTTTGCTCAAACGCATCGAGTTGTGCAGCGGCCTGATCGGCGGTTGCGGCCCCGTAAATCGCGCGCAGATCGACTGCGACGGCCTTGCGGTCTTTCCAGGCGCAGAAGTTCAGGGAATGACGCACCAGATGCACGATGCAGGTCTGGACAGCGGCTTCCGGGAAGGCTGCTGTGATGGCCTCGGGAAAGCCTTTGAGCCCGTCCACGACGGCGATCAGGACGTCCTGGAGGCCCCGGTTCTTCAGTTCGTTCATCACCGACAACCAGAATTTGGCACCTTCGTTATCAGCGATCCACAACCCCAAAACCTCTCGCAGGCCGTCCCTGTTGACGCCGAGGGCCACATAGACGGCCTTGTTCTTGACCATGCGGCTGTCAGCATCGCGGATCTTGACCCTGAGCGCGTCAAAAATGACGATGGGATACATCCGGTCCAGCGCGCGAGACTGCCATTCGCGCACCTCGTCCAGCACTGCGTCAGTGACGCGACTGATCAGGTCCGGTGACACCTGAAGACCGTAGACGTCCTCGAGATGGGCGCGGATGTCGCGCACCGTCAGACCGGCGGCGTAGAGGCCGATGATCTTGTTCGTCGGGAAAACAGCGCCCCACGCTGTTTTCTGATCCTCCTCACTCCATGCCGTCAATCCGAGTCTGGCCCTTCTTCACCAACTCCGGCTCAAAACTGCCGTCTCTGTCGCGCGGCACCGAAATCGGCACCTCGCCGTCCTGGCCCTTCAGGCGCTTGCTGGTAGTGCCATTGCGTCGGTTCGGTTGGTTCGGTGGGGCGTCTTTGCCGTCCTCATAACCCAGATGCGCGGTCAACTCGGCCCCAAGCATCCGCTCCATCAGCCTGATCTTGAGCTCTTTCATCAGCCCGGCATCGCCAAGCAGATCTTCAGGCCGCTCGCAGCCCTTCAGCAGTTCGTCCAGTAATTCCTTGGAAATTGTCATCGTCCTTGCTCCTCTTAGGAAGCATGGACCAAAGCGCAGTTACACAGAAGATCGGACACTCTCAGAGGGACAAAGCTATATGCTGTCACTGACACCAGCAGACGACCAATACGCCTCTTCATCACAGCAGGACAAGTCAGATACTGGTGCAGCCGCCTTAATGAATGGTCTGCCGACCGCCGAATGGCTTCTCGCTGATCGAGGGTATGATGCTGATTGGTTCCGTGAATCCCTTGTGGACAAAGGCACAACGCCCTGCATCCCCGGTCGCAAGTCGCGCAAGAAGACCGTCAAGTACGACAAGCGCCGCTACAAACGACGTAACCGCCTTCTCGCGCATGTAAACATGCGCTGCCAGGTAACACATTGAGAGGATGTTCGGCAGGCTCAAGGATTGGCGACGCATCTCAACACGCTACGACAGATCCCCAACCGTCTTCCTCTCAGCAATCGCTCTCGCCGCAGCCGTTATCTTTTGGTTATGTGGCCTGACCCCTAAGTACATGGGCCCCTTTAAATTAGCTGTCCATCTGGTTGGTAGAAACTTGCCGGGACGGGCAACGCTTGCGATCAAAATGCTTCTCCTCTCTGTGAACGCTATTATAGCCGCAAGAAAGGTCCAGCCTCTCACCCTTATCGTTGGTTGCACAAAATCGGGTGTTTTGGGCAAAATGCGAGCCATCACATTTCAGGCTGCCAAAACCCCGTTCAAATCCAAGTTACTTCTGAACTTTTATACCATTCCGGCATTTGCGGACATTCATGCATCCCCCATAGGCCGGTTAAAAAACGGGCGGCAGCAAAGCGAGGCGCAGGTCATATTAACCGCCTTGAGGGATGCAGGCCGTCAAGCCCTGCATCCCCGGCAGGAAATCTTAATGTCTGGTCGTTTGTTCAAAAGCAGCCCATGATGAAAAGGGCCACTACAGCGGATATATAATCGGTCCCTGCAGTTGCGGTGCCGCTGAAGGTGTCGGGGTGGCGTTACGCCCCCCAAGTTTTCTCCAGAACCCGTAGCCAGTTCTCATGGCACAGCTTTGCAATCAGGGCGTCTCCGTAGCCGTGCTGCTCCATTGCCGCGCGCAACATCGGAAGGGCGGAAATACGCGTCAGCTCTTGCGGCACCATCGCCCCGTCATAATCCGAGCCGAGCCCGACACGATCCTCGCCAAGCTTTTCAAGCAGATAGTCAAGGTGGCGCAGCATTTGGGCAATGGGTACATCGGCCTGCATCTGGCCGTCATCGCGCAAGAAGGCCACCGCAAAGTTCAATCCGACCATACCGTCGCTGCCCCGAATAGCATCGAGTTGCGCGTCGGTCAGGTTGCGGCTGTGCGGGGCAATGGCATGGGCGTTGGAATGGGTTGCGACCAAAGGCGCATCCGAATGGCGCGCAACATCCCAAAAGCCCGCCTCGTTCATATGCGACAGATCGAGCATGATGCCCAGTTCATTGCAACGTTTGACCAGCTGCACCCCTGCCCCGGTCAGCCCGCCCCCGATATCGGGGGTGCTGGGGAAACAAAAAGGCACGCCCTCTGCAAAGATCGTGTTCCGGCTCCAGACCGGCCCAAGGGAGCGCAGACCGGCTTGATAAAGCACATCCAGCGTGTGCAGATCGGGGTCAATCGCCTCTGCCCCTTCCATATGGAAAATCGCGGCCATGATGCCTGCGTCCAGAGCTGCGCGGATATCAACCACCGTGCGGCAAATTTTCAGCCCGCCAAGACGCTCCAGCTCAAACAGGATCGCGGCTTGTGTCATCACCACCGGCATTGCAGCTTCCCACGAGATCGGCTCGGGCAGCGGCAGCCGGTATTGCGGCTTGGACATCTCGGCCAGCTTTTCATCCAGATTGGTGTGGGACGGAACATAGACAGCAAAGAAACCGCCGCCAAAGCCGCCAGCCTTGGCGCTAGGCACATCAATTGCCCCCGGCAGGCCGGTCAAAAAGCCCGGAGCCGCCGAAAGGCCACCCGCCGTATAAAGCTGGAACAGCAGGTCGTTATGCCCGTCGAAAATGATAGGAGCCGTTGGTTGCGTCAAAGTAAGTCCCTCCGCAGTATTCGGCGCATTGATTGACCCAGTTTGCGCTATGCGCCAGACGAAAACCAAGTTTGGGGGTTAACGGCCGCGCAAGGCGTGTTGCAGCAGGCCAAGCACGACATCACGCGGGACATCCCCCGACACAAAGCTGTCCCCGATCCCGCGCGCCAAGACAAAGCGCAGCTTGCCATCGACCACTTTCTTGTCCTGCCCCATCAGGTCCAGCAGGGTTTCGGCATCGGGCAGATCGCCCGCGATATCGGCGATATCCACCTTCATGCCCATGGCCCGCAAATGCGCACGTACTCGGCTGGGGGCCTCTTGGCTGCACAGGCCCAAACGCATGCTCAGCTCAAAGGCCAATGCACAGCCGACGGCCACGCCCTCACCGTGCAGCAGGCGGTCGCCAAAGCCCGTCGCCTTTTCCAGCGCGTGGCAAAAGGTATGGCCAAGGTTCAACAGCGCGCGGTCGCCTTCCTCAGTTTCGTCGCGGGCCACAATCTCGGCCTTCATCTCGACCGAGCGGCGCACAGCATATTGGCGCAAGGCCACATCGCCGCGTGCCAAGGCCGGGCCGTTTTGTTCCAACCAGTTAAAAAACACGTCATCGCCCAGCAGCCCGTATTTGGCCACCTCGCCGTAGCCGGACAGAAAGTCGCGCGCCGTCAGCGTGCCAAGCAGGCCAATATCGGCCAGCACAAGACGGGGTTGATGGAACGCCCCGATCAGGTTTTTGCCCTGCGGTGCGTTAATGCCGGTTTTCCCCCCGACCGAACTGTCGACCTGCGCAAGCAAACTGGTCGGGATCTGCACAAAACCCACCCCGCGCCGCAGCACAGAGGCGGCAAAGCCCACCAAGTCCCCAATCACCCCGCCACCAAAAGCGATTACAAGATCTTTGCGTTCAACCTTTTGATCCAGCAGCCATTCAACACAGCGCGAGAAATGCGGCCAGCTTTTGGTCCCCTCGCCCGCAGGCAGAGTTAATGCCGTGCTTTCAATGCCCGCCTCCGAAAGGGCGGCTTGCAAGCGCGCCAAATGCAAGGCGCCTACGTTTTCATCGGTAACGATGGCCACACGACGGCGTGGCAAAAACGGTGCAATTTCAGCGCCTGCCTTGTCAATCAACCCATCCGCGATCCGCACGTCATAGCTGCGTGATCCAAGGGCCACACGGACGATATCGGTTTGCATGGCTTATCCTTCCAAAACATCGGCGCGGGTCAAAAGCGCCTCTCGGACCCGGTGGGCCATATCATCGATTGACAGATTGGGGGCGGAATCCACCGTCAAATCTGCCTTGGCATAAATCGGCACGCGGGCCCGGAAAATCTCGGCCAAGGTGGCACGGGGGTTCGGGGTGTGCAAAAGTGGCCGGGTGCTTTTGTGCCGCACACGTTGCCACAACAGATCAAGATCGGCGCGCAACCAGACAGAAACCCCCTTGGCCGCAATCGCGTTTCGGTTGGCCTGCGCGATGAAGGCCCCACCGCCGGTTGACAGAACACAAGGCGGGCCTTCAAGCAGCCGCTCCAGCACTTGGGTTTCCTTTTGGCGAAAGAAAGCCTCGCCCTCACGTTCAAATATCTCGGCGATTGAGCGGTTGGCGGCCTCGACGATGGCATCATCGGAATCGATGAAAGGCACCTCCAGAAGCCGGGCAAGCTGGGTGCCGATCGCGGTCTTGCCCGATCCCATCATCCCGACCATGACCACTGACTTCTTCAACCGCATCTCCAAGCCGTTCCCCACCTATTCTGTGCCCGTCCTCCTCCAATAACGGCCTCGCTTGGCCCCTGTCCAGCCCCAAGCACCCTGCCCCCATGGCGAACATCGGCAATCCCTTGCTAAAATCGTTGCATAATCTTGCTTGAGGGCGTGAACTCATCCCGGAATGCGTATATAAGGCAAGCCAGAGAGACCGAATGCAGCGGTGGTTCACGGGGGGATTTGCCCTTTGGCTACGGGATGCACAGTCGGCGAATGAGGTTTGGCAAGAAAGCAGCAGCATGAAACTGATTATTTTTAAGGCCGTGTTGATATTGTTGGTTTTCGGATTTTTGGGCCTCGCGGGCTTTGCCTATCTGGGGGATCTGTCGCCCAGTCAGGAAACGGTGACCAAACCGGTGGTCCTTGATGTCGATTAGGCCAAGGCCTTGGGCGGTACTTTTTTGCGCGACATTGGGCCTTGCCCCGCTTGCCGCCCATGCCGAAGCACCGCTTTCCGCGATTGACTGGCTATCCAGTTCGGTCGCAACCCCCGCCGCCAAACCCGCCCTGAAAGAGCCGGGCGTGACAGGGGTGGGCAGTGCCATGCCGCAAAGGGTTATCGTCTCACGGCTGGATGGGCCGTCACCGGATGCGGCGGGGGTTCTGGCCTCTCGCGTTACGGGGCTGCCGCGCAATCTTTGGGGCTTGGGCGAAACCGAACAGATCGCAGCCCTTATTTCTACGCGGCGCGATGATGCCCTGCCCTCGCTCCAACGGGTGATGATGACCCTGATGCTGGCACAGGCAAATGCGCCTGCCGATGCAGACGGGCGCGGTATTTTGCTGATGGCGCGCATCGACAAACTGCTGGATATGGGCGCATTGGATGAGGCGAACGCCCTGATCGCCGCCACCGGCAAAATGACGCCGCAGGTTTTTCGCCGCTATTTCGATATTTCGATGTTGACCGGCCATGAAGATGACGCCTGCGCACATTTGCACAAATCGCCCGATCTGGCGCCCACCTACCCTGCGCGGATCTTTTGCCTTGCGCGATCCGGCGATTGGACTGGGGCGGCGTTGACGCTGCGCATGGCGCAGGCGTTGGGCTATGTCGAAGCCTCGGATGATGCGCTTTTGTCGCGGTTTCTTGATCCCGACCTTTATGAGGGGGAGCCGCCCCTGACCCCTCCCGCCCCCGTGACCCCGCTTGCCTGGCGCATGCTTGAGGCGATTGGCGAAAGCCTGCCCACGATCCATCTGCCGATTGCCTTTGCCCATGCCGAGCTGCGTGAAGCCGCCGGCTGGAAGGCCAAGCTGGACGCCGCCGAACGTCTGGGCCGCGCCTCGGTCCTATCGCCCAACCGCTTGATCGGGATTTATTCTGAACGTTTGCCTGCCGCCTCGGGCGGGGTCTGGGACCGGGTAGAGGCAGTGCAGCGCTTTGACACCGCCCTCAAGGCTGCTGATCCGGGTGCGGTCGCCCTCGCCCTGCCCAACGCATGGGAAATGATGGTCGAGGCGGGGCTTGAGGCTCCCTTTGCAGAGCTGTTTGCCGAACGGCTCATGCGCCTGCCCCTGATGGATGATGCCAAGACTTTGGCCTTTGAGATCGCGCTTCTGTCATCCCAATATGAGGCGGCAGCACTGGAGTATACGCCAGCCAACACCCAAGAGGCCTTCTTGATCGGCATCGCGCGTGGCAGCTTGCAAGGCGTCACCCCGCCCGACAACCTTTCGCGGGCCATCGCGCCTGCATTTTTGCGCGCAGCGCCCCCCGCCGATCTGCTGGCGCTGCTAGAGGAACAGCGTCTGGGAGAGGCAATCTTGCACGCCGTCGACCGGATAGAGCGTGGCCTGCACGGCGATCTACGCGGCGTCACCGAGGGGCTGGCCCTGTTTCGCCATGTCGGGCTAGAGGATCTGGCCCGCCGCACCGCATTGGAGCTGATCTTGCTGGAGCGCCGGGGATGAGCGCGGAACATGACCGCTGGATTTCCACCTTTCTAGAGGCACAGGCAGCCGAGCTTGACGCCGCGCGCAACACGCAGCTGGCTTACGGGCGCGATCTGGTGGATTTTGGCCGCTGGCTTGACGGGAAAGGTAAGGCATTTGTCACCGCCCAACGCGAAGATATCGAGGCCTACCTGATTTTTTGTGAGGCGCAGGGCCTGTCCAAATCCACCCGCGCGCGCAGGCTTTCTGCCATCCGCCAGCTTTACCGGTTCGCCTTTGACGAGGGTTGGCGCGGTGACAATCCGGGCATCAGGATCAAAGGACCGGGGCGCAGCCTCAAGCTGCCGCAAACGCTGGAATGGCCGCAAGTCGAGGCGCTGCTGGAGGTGGCCAAAGACAGTGGCCGCACCCCCATGGATTGCCTGCGCAACAGCTGCATGCTGGAATTGATCTATGCCACCGGCATGCGGGTGTCGGAAATGGTGGAGCTGCCGGTGGCCGCCGCGCGGGGCAATCCGGCGATGCTTCTGGTGCGCGGCAAAGGCGGCAAAGAACGCATGGTGCCGCTGTCCACCCCCGCCAAAGCTGTGCTGGCCGAGTGGCTGCTTTTGCGCGACGAGGCTGAAGAAGCCGCAATGGCCAAGGGCAAAAAGCCCTCGCGGTATTTGTTTCCCGGGCGCGGTGTTGCGGGGCATGTCACGCGGCAACAGTTTTTTGTGCTGCTCAAATCCCTGGCCGTCAAGGCGGGGCTGGATGCGCAAAACGTCACCCCCCATACCCTGCGTCACGCTTTTGCCACCCATCTTTTGGCCGGCGGTGCCGATTTGCGGGTAATCCAGACACTTTTGGGCCATGCGGACCTTTCCTCGACCGAGATTTACACCCATGTTCTGGATGAGCATTTGAAATCTCTGGTGTTGGAACATCACCCGCTGGCCTGCAAAACCCAAGACCCCGACAAGACATAAGGATTTATTGTGAACGAGACTGTTTTCGACACGGGACTGTGGCTGACGGCCGGCGCAATCTTGGGCCTGCTGGTGCTATCGGCGTTTTTCTCCGGCTCTGAAACCGCGCTGACGGCGGCGTCGCGCGGCAAGCTGCGCGCGCAGGCGGATCGCGGTTCCAAGGGGGCGGAACGCGCGCTGGAAGTGACCGATGACAGCGAAAAGTTGATCGGGGCGTTGCTGCTGGGCAATAACGTGGTCAACATCTTGTCGGCGGCGCTGGCGACCGCCTTGATGACGCGGGTCTTTGGCGAAAGCGGTGTGGCGCTGGCCACGCTTGTGATGACGGCGCTTGTGCTGATCTTTGCCGAGGTGCTCCCCAAAACCTATGCCATCACCAACGCAGAGCTTGCCGCATCGCGTGTCGCCCCGGTGATCCGGCTGATCATTCCGGTGTTCTCGCCCGTGGTGAACCTTGTGCGTCGGCTTGTGCGCGGTATCTTGTATTTGTTTGGCGTGCGCACCGATCCCGACAGTAAATTCCTTGCCCTGCGGGAGGAAATCGCCGGCGCCATCGCCCTTGGCCATTCCGAAGGGGCTGTGCAAAAAGAAGACCGCGACCGTCTGCTTGGCGCGCTGGACCTGCATGACCGCACGGTTGATGAAATCATGCGCCACCGCCGCGAGATCGAGATGATCGATGCCGCCAAAGCCCCCAATGATATCCTGAGCCAGGTCCTCGCCTCGCCCCACACCCGTTTGCCTGTTTATCTGGGCGATGATGAAAACATCCTTGGGGTGGTCCATTCCAAAGACCTGCTGCGTGAGGTTGAAAAGCTGTTGCGGTCGGGGTCTGGCCGGATCGCCAAGCTGGATGAGCTGGATATACTCAAGGTTGCGATGAAGCCCTATTTCGTGCCGGAAACAACACCTCTGGATGATCAGATGCGTCAGTTCCTGAAACGGCGCACACATTTTGCCTTGGTGGTGGATGAATATGGTGCCCTGCGCGGTTTGATCACGTTGGAGGATATTCTGGAAGAAATCGTCGGTGAGATCCGCGATGAATTCGACATTGTTGAAAAAGACCAATCCCTCGCGCGGACCGAGGCCGGTGATTATGTGATTGAGGGCGCGATGACCATCCGCGATTTGAACCGTATCACCGATTGGGGCCTGCCGGATGATGAGGCCAATACCGTTGCGGGACTGGTGATCCACGAGGCCCAGCTGATCCCGAGTGAGGGGCAGGTTTTCAGCTTTCACGGGTTCCGCTTTGAGGTGGTGCAGCGCAAGGAAAACCGCATCACCACCCTGAAAATCCGCCCACTTTGATCCTTGCAAGCGGCGCAACCGGCCGCGAAACGCCGCTTTGGGGCGATGCAAGTTGCGAACTGCGGCCTAGAACAGATCAAAGCACTTGGGGGGCGACATGGCACTAGAATCCGGCAAAGACGCTTTGGTGATCTTTACGCCCTCGGGCAAACGCGGGCGCTTTGCGCTTGGCACCCCGGTTTTGTCGGCGGCGCGTGCGCTTGGGGTCGACCTTGACAGTGTGTGCGGCGGACGCGGGATTTGTTCCAAATGCCAGATCAGCCCCGGCTATGGTTCCTTTGCCAAACACGGCGTGACGGTTGATGCCGATGCGCTGTCGGATTGGAACGCGGTGGAGGAACGCTATAAATCCAAGCGCGGGCTGATCGAGGGGCGGCGCTTGGGCTGTCAGGCAAAGGTGCAGGGCGATGTGGTCATCGATGTTCCGCCCGAAAGCCAGTTGCACAAACAGGTGATCCGCAAGCGTGCCGAAGCGCGGCAAATCACGCTCGACCCGTCGGTGACCTTGCATTACGTCGAGGTGGCCGAGCCTGACATGCACGACCCCTCGGGCGATTTTGAAAGGCTGACCGCCGCCCTGCGCGATCAATGGCAAATAGGCCAGCTGCGGGCCGATCTGTCGGTGCTGACAACCTTGCAGCCAGTCCTGCGCAAGGGGGGCTGGAAGGTCACCGTGGCGCTGCACCGTGCCGAAGAAAGCGACATCCCGCGCATCATGCATATCTGGCCGGGGCTCTATGAGGGCACGGTTTACGGTATGGCGGTTGATCTTGGTTCCACCACCATCGCGGGGCATTTGTGCGACCTGCGCACCGGTGAGGTGCTGGCCTCCTCTGGCCTGATGAACCCGCAAATCCGTTTTGGCGAGGATTTGATGAGCCGCGTTAGCTATTCGATGATGAACCCCACAGGGGCGGCGGATATGACAACGGCGGTGCGCGCAGGCATGAACGCGCTTTTCACCCAAGTGGCCGCCGAGGCCGAGATTGATATCGGGCTGATCATGGATGCCGTCTTTGTCTGCAACCCCGTGATGCACCACCTCCTTCTCGGGATTGATCCGTTCGAGCTGGGCCAAGCGCCTTTCGCGCTGGCAACCTCGGGCAGTTTGCACCTGACAGCGCATGATCTTGAATTGCAGATGCATCCTTCGGCGCGGGTCTATCTGCTGCCCTGCATTGCGGGGCATGTCGGTGCAGATGCCGCCGCTGTGGCGCTTTCTGAGGCGCCGGAAAAATCCGAGGACCTCGTGTTGATCGTCGATGTCGGCACCAACGCCGAAATTTTGCTGGGCAATCGCGAAAAAGTGCTTGCCTGTTCCTCGCCCACCGGCCCGGCCTTTGAGGGCGCGCAGATCAGTTCTGGCCAGCGTGCCGCCCCCGGCGCGATCGAGCGGGTGGAAATTGACCCCGCCACCAAAGAGCCGCGCTTCAAGGTGATCGGATCGGATCTGTGGTCTGATGAGCCGGGCTTTGACGAAGCCGTTGCCAGCACGGGCATCACCGGCATTTGCGGGTCAGGCATTATCGAGATGGTGGCCGAGATGCGGATCGCCGGCATCGTTGACGGGCCGGGGTTGATCGGCTCTCCGGCGCAAACCGGCACGACGCGCTGTTTTCTGGACGGACGCACCCATTCCTATATGGTCTGGGATGGTAGTGCGACGGGCGGGCCGGTGATCACCGTAACCAACCGCGATATCCGCGAGATCCAGATGGCCAAGGCCGCGCTCTATTCCGGTGCGCGGCTGTTGATGGATAAATTCGGCGTTGATCATGTCGACCGGATCGTGCTGGCCGGCGCCTTTGGCGCGCATATCAGCCCCAAACATGCGATGGTCTTGGGCATGATCCCCGATGTGCCCTTGGACAAGGTGACATCGGCAGGCAATGCCGCAGGCACCGGCGCGCGGATCGCCCTGCTGAACCGTGGCGCTCGCGCCGAGGTGGAAAAGACCGTGGCGCAGATCCACAAGATCGAGACCGCAATCGAGCCGCGCTTTCAGGAGCATTTCGTCAATGCCTCCAACATCCCCAATGCGGTTGAGGGTTTTCCACATTTGTTCAAAATCCTGACCCTGCCAGAGCTGAATTTCAACTCAGGCGGCGGGGACGCGTCGGGGGGGCGCAGGCGCAGACGCGGGTGATCCTTTGCGATTGCCGACTAGCTCCGGCCAAAAACCACCAACCGGCACGGTAACGCGCTTGACGCCGCCGCCGCGCTGCCCTATTCCAACGACCAACGCGGGTGTAGCTCAATGGTAGAGCAGCAGCTTCCCAAGCTGAATACGAGGGTTCGATTCCCTTCACCCGCTCCACGACTCCCCTTCAAGCCTTTGATTTGTTAGATGAAATCGTCATTAGGTGTTTTTCAGTGTGCATATCTATGGTCCACTTGTAGCCCGACTAATTTCTCTCAAAATCAAATTTCGGCGTGGCCTATCAACCTACCCCACTCTAACATATTCGTCATGATCTACCGCGAATCCTTCAAAGCAACATCAATATCCCTGCCCTCCAACCTCACGGAGCGGTTGCAGGAGCTGTCTGCCTCTGTTGGGGAGCCTGTCGCCACGGTACAGCGTCAAGTGATTAGGGCTGCTTACAGGGGCCGCTGGACGTGGGAGGTGCTAGGTGCTGAGGCATCGTCAGGAGAGGCCTCAGAACGCTGCGTGGTGCGCTTGTCGCTGTCTCCGCGCCTCACAGACCAAACCTTGGAGCTACGCGGCGCTGTGCCCCTGTCTACTTGGTACAGGGCGGCGCTGATCAAATTCTTGGCCTTACATGATTCCGGCAACCTGACCATCTGGAACTTGGGTGGGTGAGCCTCTAGGCTCGGGCTTTGGTCTTCCCTTCCGCCACTAAGTGCACGAGAATACTTGAAATGGAACACAAGCTAAAGGGGAGCATTCAGTGGAACTCGATGAAAGCCTCATAAAGTACAACCAGATTTTCTGTCCCGGACTGCTTGAAGAAACCCTCGCTGTTGTCTCCGAACAGAAAAGGTTCGTTTACTACACATCCGCCGATACGGCGATGAAGGTGCTGCGCAACCAAGAGCTGTGGTTCCGGAATGCGACAGTGATGAATGACTATTCCGAAATCTCGTATGGGCTGGACTTGATACGAACTGTCTTCTCTGGGGAGGAAGGAGCAAGGTTCCGAGAAGCAATCGAAGACATTTTCCCAGATACGATCAAGAAAGTGGAAGAGCTGCTTGACGGCTGGGAACGTGATTGGCAACTTGAGACATACATTGCTTGCGTTTCTGTGCACAGCTCCGACGAGGACAGACGAGGTCGATTGTCGATGTGGCGCGCTTACGGCAACACTGCGCTTGTCGTCAACAACAAGCCAATGACTGCGATCACTGACCTCCTCGCGGTGTATTCGATGCCCGTGCTATATCTCTCGGCGGACGAGTTGACAAACCACCTTGCCAAGATCACGGACGCGGTCTTGATTGACCGAAAATACCTACAAGGGCTGGGTCAAGAAACCCTCGTTGCATATGTTCACCACATGCTCTTTCGCTTCGCGATTGCGACGAAACACCCCGGCTTCAAGGAAGAGAAAGAGTGGCGGTTGTATTATCGCCCCACGCAGGCGCTAAGCCCCGCCATGACAAAGGAGGTCGTGGTTTTAGGTGGTATCCCTCAGACGGTTTATAAGCTCCGCTTGGCGGACGAGCCAGAAAATGGCCTGCATGGCGCTGACATTCCCTCACTTGTGGACCGGATCATAATTGGTCCTACTGCCTTTCCTTGGGTTAGCTACAATGCATTCAAGGAAGTGCTAAAAGATTTGGGCGTCGAAGATGCAGACAATAAGGTCATCGTGTCAGATATTCCCCTGCGCACAGGTTAGAAATTGTCTCAGCGCCAAACGCGCAGCACCATATTGGACGAGGATTGCCCTGTGGAATATGAAGACAAGCTGAGCATTCTAGATAAAAGCCTTCGCCAAGCCGTCGAGGATGAGCTGGGGACTGACCTCCTCGATTCCGATGAGGCTGGAAATCTGTATTCTGAGTTGTTCGAAAAAGTGCGCGCCGATTGCGAGGCGAGTAGTCTGGAAGGTTACAAGAACAGCGCCCCTGAACTTCTCGCCGAAATGCGCGTCGATGCCCGTGGCTTTGAAGAACGCAACTTTGAGCGATGGAAACCATCATTCGATCATATCGAAATGATGTGGTCCATTGCCCAAGAGTTGGGGGAAATGCACGGAAAGGCAATTAAGGCAGAAGGCGGCGAAGACGACAATCCCGTCATGGCTGCACTTGCTCACATATTCCCCCGTGCCCTCTTGGTCACTCAGGAAATCATCTGTCTGTTAAAGGGCGGCTTTCCTGATGGTGCGTTTGCTCGCTGGCGTTCGCTGCATGAGCTGACCGTCACAGCAATGTTCATTGAGAAGCACGGTGAGGCTGCTGCGATACCTTACTTTTTGAGCTTTCGTTTCGCTGAGCGGAACGCAGCAAAAAGAAGAAATCTGAGTTCAGACTTGACTGGCATCAGGTGCTTTACAGTTGATGAAATGGCAGTGTTCGAGGCGCGGTGTGACGAGGCTGAAAGAATCCTAGGTCGCTCGGTTGGTAAAGGTGAGACGGCTGGTGAGTGGCCTAAGATAATGCAGAAACATCCGCAGTTTGACAAGATTGAAAAAGATGTGGGAATGGACATCGGGAGGCCGGTATACAAAATGGCCTCGACACACACACACGCTAACCACCGTCCCATGGGTGACCTGTTGGGTATGTTCGAGGCGGACGCGGAAGCTCACCTCGTTGGTCCTAGTAATTCGGGTTTCGTCACCCCTCTTAGAATGACAGCCGTGACACTCGCACAGATCACAATGACCTACCTTTTTCACGGGGCAAACGCGGACCGCATAGTGCATGCGGACACCATGGCAGCGCTCGCTGAACAGATGGCAACAATTGCCAAAGAAAACGAGCGCGTCACACGGGAAGCGTTTGATGAAAAGGCAAAAGCGGAATCTGGGCCGAAAAATTGAATCCAAAAACGGGGCTGGATTCTGAAAATTTTCGGAGAGCCTGCATTCCGGATTTGGGGGAAAACCTACGCCCCTGCAGCTACTGGGGGTGTTTCCAATATGGAGACAATCCCCCCTCTTGGGACCCTACTGTTGCGTTTTTAGCAACAGTAGGGTTTACGCGCCTTGTCAGGTCATTGCGCGGCTTGCGCCTTGCTTGGCCTTCACCACCCGCACGGCATCCCGTAGGGCGTCGAATGCTTGGGCGATTGCATCGGAGTCGTTCGTCGGTTCCCATTGGCAGATTGAAAGCAAGGCCAGTTGGCGGCGCGCTGACAAGCCGTGCATTGCACCTTCACTGCCGCGCGCTATCAAGTGTGCAGGTCACAAAACATGGAAGAGACGCCGCTGACGCGGCCCACCACTAACCCTTCAAGACCCGATACACTGAATCCCTACTGATCCCCAGCTTCTTCGCAGCACCTGCCTTGCTACCTGTCTCAGCGATAGCGGCATTGACCGCGTCAGCGGTGATGGTAGCAGGACGTCCCTTGAATGGGCTGTCAGCACCCTTGGCGAGGGCGGCGTCGATGCCTTCCCTCTGTCTTGCCTTGCGGATGTTTGTTTCGAACTCTGCCACAGCACCAAGGATTTGGTAGGTCATACGCCCTTCTGGTGTGGTCGTGTCGATGGCCTGATCAAGGCAACGTAACTGGACGCCCTTCTCTTCAAGGCGTGCAGTGATCTTGAGCAGGTCAGGCAGCGAACGTGCCAATCTGTCCAGCTTCGTGATGACAAGCACATCATATTCGCGGACGTAGTCGAGCATCCGTTCCAGCTCCTTGCGGCCTTCGGTACGGGTTCCACTCATCTTTTCCGAAAACAGCTTCTTACACCCTGCGCGCGTCAGCGCGTCTGTCTGGATGTCCAGTGACTGGGTGCGACTGCTGACACGTCCATAACCTACCAGTTCTCCCATGATAATTTCCTTCTGTGCGATTAGACTCTGCTTGATTTACCGTACTGTAAGATAAAGTGATTCGGTACTCTAATCATACATATTTACAGCATTTCTGGCAGTACGCTGTGCGTACACTCAAATCTGACTCAGACGAGCCACTTCCGTTTCCCAGCAGCCTCAACCCCATCGCGCGATCATCGTATGCTTATGCGTCGTCTGCGTTTGAGAAAACTCGCTGTCGCGGGGTTTGCAAGGCTGCCGTACTGTTCAGGCTTCTCATTGGGAGGCAGTTTTCGGGAGCGCTGGTAGGGCCATGTCAGCAGCTTGCATCTTGGGCTTTCAACGGAGCATCCATACGAAGCAGCCCTCAACGTTTCGTGATATTTGTTACGGTATTGAAGTGTTACGTGATAACGGGAGGGCTGCATGCTTGAAGCGGGCGGGCGCTACAATTGGATATTAGGCAATAATGTTGCGCGGCTAATTTGGGGGTTGCAGCGTTTGAGGCGTGAGGCGAATATTTGGAGCGTTCTGCGGACGTAGTCATGCGCGCGCATGGTATAACCAGCTTTCAGGAACTTGCGCACACACTGTTTGTTCGTTCTCTGAACAAGGCGCGCAGGTAGGACAGTAGGGGGTGATGGTGACTGACGAAAAGGGAATACAACGGCTTAATGTCGTGAAAGCGGAGTTTCGCAAGCTTCTGGACTTTCACGAAAAGAGCTTTGCGGAGATCGATACGAAGGCAAGGTATTGGCTTACCCTCACCTTACCATCGTTTGTTGCACTGATGGGATACATGTTCAAACAAGGCACGACAATGTCATTGCCCCTGTTAGTCGCCAACTCTGCGCTCGCAGCGTGCCTGTTTGTGTCCACAATACTGTTTTCATCGGTGCTAGTATCGCGCCGTGTTGAAAGTGGTGTCCTAATACCTGCTAGTCGGCAGATAGGCGACTTGGCTTGGTATCTGGAAACAGATGAAAACTGGGCTGAATTGCACCACGATCAGGCAGCGGAAATGCTTCGATCAATAGCCAACAACGAAACCCAAAACAATTTCAAGGCCGCACAGATGCGGCGTGGGGAGGTATCACTTCTTCGCGGTGCCCCCACCGCGATTTGTCTGGCTGGTGGCTCCGCCCTTTTGTACACCACTACCTGTCCAAGCTGGCTTGCCACTGTTGCCACTGGAATTGGCACCAGTGGACCGACCACCGGAAGCGTTGCCGCCACTGGGATTGCTATTGGAGTTGGAACCGCTGCCGCCTTTATTCTCGCCGACCATTTTTCTACCAAATGTTGATCCTGATGCTATCGAGAGTAAGCTAACTCATGTAGCTCTGCAATATAAAGTATAGTCTCACGCTTGGCCGTGAAACGAGCCTACAATTCATGTCGTCGCGATTGCTTGCAGGGCCGTGCTACAGCATTGTGCTGATGTATAATACGAACGGAAATAAGCGCCATGAAGTCAGACGACGAAGAAGAAATCAATACACCCGCCGATGCCCTAGTGGTTGCGAGCCGTTTTGCGGGGACGGGGAAATATGTGGCGAGTGTCGCATTTCGCGGTCAAGCGGACTTTGAATGGGGCGCGGTTCCCGGCATCTACCGAACGTCACCCTTTTTTGACAAGAGTATTGACAGGCCACACTCTATCAACAGCTTTGTTGCGAGCGCACATGCCTTGGAAAGTATCTTCGTTGAGAAGTTCTTTCTGCGGGCGCGCATACACCTGAATAATCCCGAACGGGGATTCGCCAGTGATCGGATTCTGGCGCAGCATTTTGGGGTTCCCACACGGTTGCTTGATTGGTCGGCAAATCCCCTTGTTGCGCTCTATTTCGCTGTCTCGGACCCAGATCACGAAGATAAAGACGGATCGTTCTACTTTCTGCACCCGGCAAATCGGTCAGTAAGCCGACTACCCACTGAAGAGCAACTCACGGCGCATAAAAAGGCTAACGACATGTTCATGCTTGATCCGCCTTACATTGATCAGCGCATCCCGGCACAAAGTGCCAAGCTGACGTTCCACACGATTGACAAGGACGCTAAGACCTTTACGCCATTGGAACAACAGGAGTTCGAGCCGGGCAAGCACTGGCTGCGGAAGTTCCGCATTCCCAGCCGCGCGAAAGGAACGATCTACAGGGAGTTGTTGCAGATCGGAGTCGATCACCATAGCATTTTCCCGGACCTGCAAGGGCTGGGTGAACAGATGCGCCGAAACTTCCTGTTGCGGGTCTACTAGTCCTCTATCAGTGGCACCCACCACCCCGGCGGGTGGAATTGCAGTTTTAGCGAGAGTCAGCCCACATATTCTGTGCGATTGCATCGTGAGACGGGTGGGCAATTTGCCTATAATACCAATTGCTGATGTTCCGCTGTAACATTGCGGCCGCATGCAACTGAGGCCTTCACTTAGTAAGCCCGTAGAAGAGGTTCCAGAGTCGCGAGGTCCTTGGTTGAACTTCCTTGAGGCAATCCAGAGATCGAGGGGCCTCCGGAATGGATTGGCAAAGACCCCACAAGAGTGCGTAACGCTGCCGCTCGACGTCAGCCAATCGCCACCCAGTAAAGGCCAACGTTACTAGGAGAACCGCGATGAGTGACAAGCGCATTAGAGGATGTCACAGTTGGCTTGATAAAGCTTTGTCTTCGCGATGCTAACCTGAAGCTCGTTATTCATAACCCATTCTTCATTGGGCAGAGGAAGCCCTCGTGCATCCTTCTTTACGACGGCATGGTAATCCCCCCCGAAAGTAAGGGGCTGCGGAAGTAGAATTTTCTCGGCAAGATGAACGAGGAGATTTTGAATGAAAATGACCAGATATAGCGAACCCCAGATCCTTGCGATCCTGCGCCAAGCCGAAGGTGGTGTGCCGGTGGCCGAGCTTTGCCGTGAACATGGCATGAGCAATGCGTCGTTTTACAAATGGCGTGCGAAGTATGGTGGCATGGATGCATCCATGGTCAGCCAGATGAAAGCCATGGAGGAAGAGAACCGCAGGCTGAAGCGGATGTATGCAGATCTGAGCATGCAGGCGGACTTATTGAAGGAAGCCCTCGGAAAAAAGTAACGGGGCCATCTCAGCGCCGCGAGATGGCCGAAACGGCGGTAGAGCGACGGGGCGTCAGCATCGCGCTGGCGTGCCGGGCCTTCGAGGTCAGCGAGCCCAAGCTTGGTGCGCTTACCGTTCAATTGGTATCGATAATGCCAACTCGCGGAAGTGTCGGAACGGATTACCAGACACAGCCCGCCGCCATCGTGATAATTGCCGGGAACCATGGCGGCTATGGCGGAGGCTTTTAGCTTCTCTTTCATTCGGAATCCCTACCTTGTATGGCGGGTTTTATGGTCCACTTGGGTTTCGATGGCAAGGATGCCGAAAATATAAATACGTTATTTCAAAGGACTAGATGCCATAAAAAGTACGGTGTGATGCCCTTCACCCGCTCCACTCCCCACAAAATTATTCAGCATGTTCTTGTAATGGCCCAACGTCTGTCGACTTATTTATCGACACACAAGGCTACTGCCTGTGATTTTAATCTGTATCTAAAAAGGAAAATGGTGGGTAATGACGGGCTCGAACCGCCGACATCTTCGGTGTAAACGAAGCGCTCTACCAACTGAGCTAATCACCCGACTGACGCTTAACTAGCCCAAGCCTTTCATCGCTGCAAGAGGTCATAAGCAGATTTTTTGCCAAGCCGCCATTTTTTTACACCAAGGTCTGCCGCCACAGACGGCCCATTGCAAACCCCGCTGAAGCTTGGCATTTTCAGGCTTCTAATTCAAAGGGGAAAGCCATGATCATCGGCCATATCGGCGTGCGCAAAGGGTCCAAAGGGGTGCCGGGAAAGAACTTCCGCCCAATTTGCGGCAAGCCTTTGATGGATTGGTCGCTGGATCAATTGTTTGACGAGCCGCGCGTGGATGCGGTTGTCGTCTCTACCGATGATGAGGCGATGTATGAACATGCGGTTAAACGTGGCGCGCTGGATATCGGGTTGCGCCCGGCCCATCTGGCGACCGACACCGCCGGCAAGTTCCACGTCTGGCAGCACGCGCTAGAGGTCACTGAGGCGATTACAGGCCCTACCACCGCCTTTCTGGATCTTGATTGCACCTCGCCACTGCGCCTGCCCTCAGATATCACCAATGCGCTGGACCTCTTTGCCAAAGAGCAGCCCGATATGGTCATGTCTTGCTGTGAGGCCCGTAAAAACCCCTATTTCAATCTTGTCGAGCCGGACGAGAGCGGCGCGCTGCATGTCTCCAAGCCCCTGCCCGGCCGCGTTCTGGCCCGCCAGCAAGCGCCTGTGGTCTATGAGCATGTCGGTGTTGTCTACGTTGTTTCCCCCGATTATTTGCGCCGCGCCGAGGGGCTTTATGATGGTCGGGTGATCCCTTATGTTTTATCTGCGGAACGCTGCCATGATATCGACAGCCCCTTTGATTTGCGGATTGTAGAGTTTTTGTTGCAACAACAAATAGATGCAGGCGAGAAACCTAAACCCTAAGGGCCGCGATACCCGCCAAGGTGCGGGGGGTTGCACCAGCATGGGCTGCGAAAAACGCATCGATTTGCGCGGCGGAGGGATCATCGCGCGCGATCAAAGCCTTCGCCAAAGCCTCGAAGTCAGGAACTGAGCGGGCCACGCCTGCGGCCTCTGCCTCCACGAGCGGGTATTCGATGGTCCAGGTTTCAGGCCCGACCAGAACCGGCTTTTTGAGGGCAAGCGGTTCGATGATATTATGCGCGCCTTTGGGGTTGAAGCCGCCGCCAACGACCACGCGGTCCGCCATAGCAAGGTAGAAATACATCTCTCCGAGGCTATCGCCATAAAGGACATCGATCCCCTCGGGCAAACTGCCGGAAAGATCTTTGGTCAGAACCTCGGAGCGCCGCGCCATGCGTAGGCCCGCATCCTTTATCTGCTGAGCGACCTCATTAAAACGTTCGGGACGGCGGGGGACATAGACGAAAAGTGTATCACGAACTTCTCGTACTGCTTTGATAGCACTTATATATCCGTCATCCTCACCCTCAATGGCACTGGCGATCACCACGACGTCTCGGGCAGGTTTCAGCGCACGACCGGCGGCAACTTGTGCGGGCGGTATTGGTTGGTCAAAGCGCAGCTCTCCGGTCACTTCGATCCGTTTCACCCCGACTTGGGCAAAGCGGCGCGCCTGTAGATCCGATTTCACCAAGGCCCCGGCAAAGCCCTGCATAAGCTGCGCCCTCAGGCCGGTTTGTCCATCGCGATCAAAGGCTTTGCTGGGGTATTGCGCATTGCACATGAAAAGGGGCACGCGGTGGCGGCGCGCGGCCATGATCATCCGTGGCCAAACCTCCACCTCCATCACCAAGCCGTATTTGGGGGTGAAACGGTGGAAAAAATTGGCAAAGCAAAGGCCAAGCTCAAACGGCACCCAGACCACCTGCACCTGCCCTGCCGCGATTTCATCGGTATAAACCTGGGTCGAAGAGCGCCTGCCTGCGGGCGTGAAATGGGTGATCACAACCCGTTCCCCCTGCCCCAAAAGCGCATTTATCAGCGGCACGGCCGAACGAAATTCCCCCAATGACACGGCATGCACCCAGATCGCATTCGGCATAGGCGTGCTGCCAAGGCCAAACCGTTCCGCTAGATGGCTGTGGTAATCGGGGTCCTTGCGGCCCCTGCGCCATAAGTAGAAAAGCGCCAAAGGCAGGCCGAGCGTCCATAACGCTGCATAGGCCCAAAGGGCAATCCGAAGCTTCATCTTCGGGAAATCGGTCATTTCATCAGCCCCAAAAGATCGGCGGCCAGACTTTCTAGCGGGGCCGCACGCCGCACCAAAGATTGCCCGCGCAGGCCCATTTGCCGCAACTCCCCGTTCAGCGCCGCCACCAACTGGGTGGCATCTGTGATCTCTTTGGCGGCCTGTGCCATCTGTAGTGATTTGAAATCATTTGTAAAGTTATCTATGCGCGGACCATGTAGAACGGCGGTCCCCAATGCAGAGGCCTCCCACGGGTTGTGCCCTTCGACCGCGCTAAAGCTGCCCCCGATAAGGGCGGCCTCGGCCAGCCGGTACCATAGGCCCAATTCCCCAAAGGTATCAGCCAGATAGACTGCTTGGCCTGCCAAGGTATCGCCCGAGCTGCGCTTGGCGAAGGGCAGATCGGGGGCTATGGCGCGCTTGGGGTCGCGTGGGACAAGCACCAGCAACCAGCGCGGATCCTCAGCAATCAGCCGGGCTTGGGCAGCCAATGCGACCGCCTCATCCTCAGGGTGGGTGGAGGCGGCGACCCAGACGCGGCGCCCCTCAAACATTGCGCCCATCCGGACCTGCTCTGCCCCATCTGCGGCAAGCATCGGTGCGGCGGACTTCACCGAAGGCGCCACCTCCACCCGAGGCGCGCCAAGTGCCATCAGGTTATCTGCGCTGCGGCTGTCTTGGGCCAGAACGAGTTGAAACCGTTTCAGAGAATCGGTGTATAATGCCTTGATAAAACGACGTTTGTTTAAAGACGCATCCGTGATCCGTGCATTCAAAAACACCAAGGGAATGCCGCGCTTATCTGCCATATAGGCGCAAAGCGGCCAGATATCCTGGTCGCTCCAGATTGACAGGTCCGGTTGCCAATGGTCCAGAAACCGCGCCACAAAAGCGGGCGCATCAAGCGGCAGATATTGGTGGATACTGCGCGGCGGCAGGTTGCCCGCCACCACTTCTGCCGAGGAACGCGCCGAGGAGGTCACCAGAAAATGCGCTTGCGGCTCCGCGCGGCCCATTGCAGCAATCACACCGCGCAGGGCCATCACCTCGCCCACGCCAACGCCGTGCAACCATATCAGCCGACCATCAGGCCGCGGCGCGCCCGCCTGCCCCAGCTTTTCTTGCCAACGCGCCGGATCTTCGCGCCCGCGGGCCAGGCGTTTGCGCAGGTGCGTCGGGGCCAAAGGCACCAGCATCCGCGTCAAGACGGTATAGGCCCGCAAGGCCTTGCCGGGGGGGCGTGCTTTATCCAAGGTCTTGAAACTCTTTTTGCAAACCGCGCGCCCAAAATTCCGGATCATTCAGCACCGCAGCAAAACGTTCAGCGGCAGAGCCGGACCCGAACCCCTCATGGCGCGGATGGCTTTTGCCCCATTCATCGTCCAGAAAAGTGGCAATCGTGTTGGCATCACCGGCATCGGCAAACCGAATGGACGGCGCATCAGAGCGGTTATGTTGACGCGTGCCAATATCCAATGAAGGAATGCCCAGAAACGGTGCCTCGCGCACGCCTGCGCTTGAGTTGCCAACCATACAGGCCGCGTTCTTCATCAGCTCCGAGAAATGCGCGAAACGCATCGAGGGCAACAGACGGAAACGCTCTTTCGGCAAGGCATTGATGACATCGAAGATCTCTTCGGAGCCGGGGTCGTTGTTCGGTGCGATCAGCACGAAATTCCGGCCAGAGGCCTCAAGCGCCGCGTAAAGATCACGCGCTTGTGTGCCCATCGTCGCCTGTTCCGAGGTGACGGGGTGGAACACACAAATCCCGAAATCCGAGAACGCGATGCCATAGCGGGCGCGCACCTCATCAATCGTCACGCCGGAGGCGCGCGAGTGGAAATCAAGCTCGGGCGAGCCGATGACATGCACCGCGGATTGCGGTTCACCCAATGCCATGACGCGGCGTGCGGCGGCGTCGGATGACACGAAATGCGCCGAGGCAAGCTTGGTGTTACAATGGCGAAAAATCTCGTCGATGGTGCCGGAAACCTCGCCGCCCTCGACATGGCCGGAACGGATGTAATTCGTGGCCGCGACCAAGGTGCAGGCCAGCGCCTCGACGCGGTCACCGTGCGTGATGATCAGATCGGGGCGCATTTCGGTGACGAAATCGGAAAACCCCATCACGGTTTTGGCCAGCACCATATCCTGCGGATCATTGGGGCGCTGGTTGAGAAACTCATAGGCCATGATGCCGTCGAGGCGCTGCACCTCAAGCTTGGTCAGCCCGTAGCGTGCCATCATATGCATGCCGGTCACGAAAAATGACACCTCAAACCCCGCCGTTTTCGCGGCAGAGGCGAGCGGTTCCAGCTTGCCAAAATCGGCGCGGGTTCCGGTGACGAAAAGCAATTTTCGCGTCATGCGCGGCCCTCTTTACTGTTGTGTGCATATACCATTTACAGGGTTACGCCAGATCATCCCATTTCAACTGGGTGTTGCGCGTAACCGCCCGTGTCAGCCGACGGCCCACCACCTTGTCGAAATCATAGCCTGCGATCTCACCGCTACCGGGGCGGCGTGCCCAGATATCAGATTCTGTGATCACATGACCTGCGGCCAGATCGCGATCGGCCACCACGCTTGCGCGGGCAAAGCGATAGACCGGCTCTTCGGCCTCGGTGCGCCGTTTGGGGTTGTTCGCGGCAATCCAGATTTCACGCGAACGGTCGATCAGGTGGCGCAGCTCTGCCGGGTCCATGGAGTTGATGATATCCGGCCCGATGCGGTAGCGGCTGTCGGTATAATGCCGCTCCAGGATGCTTGCCCCCAAGGCGACACTTGCCAATGCCATCTCCGGCCCGATGGAGTGGTCGGAAAAGCCGACAATAGCCTTGGGAAAGGCTGCCTTAAGGTCAGTAACCCCTTTCAGAGAAACAATTTCTGGTGGGCTGGGATAAAGATTGGTGCATTCCAAAAGCGCATAATCCACCCCCGCTGCATCTAGAATTGCAACACTGGCGCGGATGGAATCGATGCTTTGCATCCCCGTCGACATGATCACCGGCTTGCCCTTGCGCGCGATATGGCGGATCAATGGCAGGTTGTCCGCCTCGCCTGATCCAATCTTATAGGCGGGCACATCGAGGGTTTCCAGAAAATCGGCCGCCGCACGGCTGAACGGGGTGGAGAGGTAAATCATCCCGAGGCTTTCGGTATACTCCTTCAGGCTGCGCTCATCCTCTAGCGACAGCGCGCAACCCGCCATCACATCCCAGATAGAGACATCGGCATTGGGCGGAAAGATCGATTTCGCCTCCTCCGTCATCTCGTCTTCGAGGATATGGGTCTGATGCTTGACGCATTCACAGCCCGAAAGCGCCGCGAGCCGCACCATTTCGCGCGCCACCTCAAGGCTACCGCCATGGTTGATGCCGATTTCGGCGATCACCAAAGGCGGATGGGCGGGGCCGATCTCACGGTTTCCGATTTTCATGTGTCACATTCCCTTTAAACGCGGTTATACCCGCCGCAATCCATCGCGAAAACGCCGCATGTTGGCGCGGTAATTGGCCGCCGATTCCAACAGCTTTGCCTGCGCCTCTGCGTCCAGCACCCGGATCACCTTGCCGGGTGCGCCCATCACAAGGCTGCCGTCGGGGATCTCTTTGCCTTCGGTAATCAAGGCCCCCGCGCCGATCAAACAGCCCTTGCCGATACGCGCGCCATTCAACACCGTCGCGCCCATCCCGATCAAGGAGCCCTCACCGATGGTGCAGCCGTGCAGCATCGCCTTATGGCCGATGGTGCAATTGGCACCGATGGTCAGCGGATAGCCCATATCGGTGTGGAGCACAGAATTTTCCTGCACATTGCTGCCAGCACCGACCAGAATTTCTTCATTGTCACCGCGCAGGGTGGCGCCGAACCAGATGCTCGCGCCTTCCTCCAGCACGATCTTGCCAATCAGATTGGCATCCGCCGCGACCCAAGTGTCGGCGTGGATTTTCGGGGCGTATCCGTCGAGGGCATAGATCATCTGGCGTCAAACTCCTGATTGAGACTGCGGACAAAGCTGGAAAGTTGCGGCTGGCGGTCGCGGCGCAGGCGCTCGCCCTCTAGAATGGTGCGAAGCTGGGTAAAGGTCTGGTCCAATTCGCGGTTTACCAGAACATAATCATATTCCGCCCAATGGCTGATCTCGCTTTGGCTTTTGGCCATGCGACCTGAAATCACCTCATCGCTGTCTTGGGCGCGGCCGCGCAGGCGGCTTTCCAGCTCTGCGATCGAAGGCGGCAGCACGAAAACCGACACCACGTCCCGCCCAAGCGAGGAGTTACGGATTTGCTGACCGCCCTGCCAGTCGATATCAAACAGCGTATCGCGCCCCTCTTGCATTGCCGCCTCGACCGGCGCTTTGGGTGATCCGTAAAAGTTGTCGAACACTTTGGCATGTTCCAGCATCTCGCCTGCCTCGATCATCGCCTCAAAATCGGCACGGTCGCGGAAGTAATACTCGCGCCCGTCCTCTTCGCCCGGGCGTGGGGCGCGGGTCGTGGCCGAAACGGAAAAGCGGATCGTCGGATCCCATTGCATCAACATCCGCGCAAGGGTGGATTTCCCCGCACCCGAGGGTGAGGAAAGGATAAGCAATAGCCCGCGGCGGGTGGCACTGTCTGGCCCCGAATTATTTGACATCGTCATTCCACGTTTTGAACCTGTTCACGCATCTGGTCTATCACGGTTTTCAGGTCAAGCCCAACCCGCGTTAGCGCCAGGGATTGCGCCTTGGAACACAGGGTATTTGCCTCGCGCATGAATTCCTGCATCAAGAAGTCGAGCTTGCGGCCAACGGACACATCCGCCGCAATCAGGGCATGGGCGGCATCGGTATGGGCGTGTAACCGGTCCAGTTCCTCGCGGATATCGGTTTTGACGGCCAGCAGCGCCAATTCCTGGGCAAGCCGCACCTGATCGATGCTATCGGTGGCTTGGAGCAGTTTCTGGACATTGTCCCGCAAGGTCTCGGCGGCAGTCTGACTGCGGTTTTCGGCCTCGGCCTCGGCGGTGGTGGTATGGGCTTCGATCTGTGCAAGCTGGTTCTGGATGATAATATGCAGGGCCGCGCCCTCTTGCGCGCGCATGAATTTAAGATCCTCCACCGCGGCTTGGAAATCTTGTAAAATGGCGGCGGCAAGCGGTGTGGTATCTTCCTCGGTCTGGTTCTGTTCCATCACCCCGCGCATAAGCAGCACATCCGCTTGGCTGGCCTGCGCAAGCGTCATGCCGCTGGCCATGGCGGCGGCCTCCACCTCACTGAGCATTGAAAGGGCGCTGCGCAACGCAGGCGTGTTCAACCGCAGGGCGCTTTCCCCCGCAGCCTCGCGCGCAACCTTGAGGGTGACGGATATACTGCCGCGCGTCAGGTTTTTGGACAGAATCGCCCTCATCTCCCCCTCTAGCCCGTTAACCCATTCCGGCACCCGTAAGCGCAAATCCAAGCCCTTGGCATTTACGGAACGGACATCAAGCTGCCATGAATAGGCCGCGAACTGGCCCCGCCTTGTGGCGTAGCCGGTCATGGATTTGGTCATGATTACAGGTCCTTCCATCTAGATATTGCGTTGCGCGCGCCTGATAAGCCCGATGTTTACCATTTATATTGTTTATTTGCCAAATGCAGCAGGCTTCGTGTAATTTAAGACTTTAGTAAGGCTTCTTGCCGCATTCTTAACAAAGTCAAACCCCGACAATTGGGGGCCGACACAGTTTGCAATGCAAGAAGGGTACAGCAATTTGAAGGGCCACCCCAAAGCGGTGTGGGCAGGGTTACGATATGACTTCCATCTTTACCGAAACGGACCAAGCCGAATCCCTGCCCAACAAATCCCGGCCTGATCCGTTGCCGCAACTGACCGCGTATTGGGAAGCCTTGCGCGAGGGGGACAATATTCCCCACCGAGCCCAGATCAGTCCGCGCGGGATCGAAGCGGCCCTGTCCTCTACCTTTCTGATTGAACGGGTCGCCCCCAATGTTTCACGCTTTCGAATCGCCGGGATGGAGCTGGCCGATTTCATGGGAATGGAAGTGCGCGGCCTACCGTTTTCCGCGATATTTGGCCCCGAGGCCCGCCATGATGTCGCTGACAAGCTTTCACGGGTGTTTGATGATCCCGCACGGCTGACCATGGAACTTGTGGCAGAGCGAGGTCTCGGCCGCCCTGCCCTGACCGCACGTATGCTGGTGCTGCCGCTGCTTGATACACAGGGCCGCATTGCAATGGCGCTTGGCTGTATGGCGATCGAGGGCAAGGTGGGCCGGAGCCCGCGCCGGTTTGACGTTGCAAAAGCCACCGTCAGCAGGATTTACCAGCCAGCCCCCGCGCCTCTGCCCGAAAAACCGACAGGTTTCCAGCCACTGGTGCTTGAATCCAGTAAACCACGTGCTTTCGCTGAGGATGCCACCCCGTTTGAGGCGCCGCGTGCGAAATCCGCGCCCTACCTGCGGGTTGTGAAGTAAGCTATTGTTTCCGAACATAGATGCCTGACATAAAAACACCGCCCGAATAGGGGCGGTGTTTTTAGTATCGAGGTATTTTTCAATAGCTTACATAGCAACGCGGCGGTCAGCGTTGCGAATGTTTGACAGCTCCTCTGCGACCAGGAAGGCCAGTTCCAGTGACTGGCTGGCGTTCAGGCGCGGGTCGCAAGCAGTGTGATAGCGGTCCGACAGGTTCTCATCCGTTACAGCGCGCAAACCGCCGGTGCATTCGGTAACATCCTTGCCGGTCATCTCAAAATGCACACCGCCGGGGATCGTACCTTCGGCATGGTGAATCGCAAAGAATTCACGAACTTCACGCAGAACAGATTCGAACGGACGCGTTTTATAGCCCGAAGCCGCCTTGATCGTGTTGCCATGCATCGGATCACAAGACCACAAGACCTTTGCGCCCTCTTCCTGCACGGCCTTGATCAGACGTGGCAGGTTGTCCCCTACATTGCCTGCCCCGAAACGAGCGATCAACGTCAGTCGTCCCGCCTCGTTTTCAGGGTTCAGCTTGGCCATCAGGACCTTCAGGTCATCGGCAGTAGTCGTCGGCCCGCATTTCAACCCGATCGGGTTTGAAACGCCGCGCGCAAATTCCACATGTGCGCCGTCGGGCTGACGGGTGCGATCCCCGATCCAGATCATATGCCCCGACCCCGCGATCGGCTGGCCCGAGATACTGTCAACGCGCGAGAGTGCCTCTTCATACTCCAGCAACAAGGCTTCGTGGCTGGTGTAGAAGTCAACTTTGGAAAGCTGGTGCGCGGTGGTGCTGTCGACGCCTGCGGCCACCATGAAATCAAGCGCATCCGAGATGCGGTTCGACAATTCGCGGTAACGCTCGGCCTTGTCATGTTCGGCAAAGCCAAGGGTCCAGGAATGGACGCGGTGAATATCGGCAAAGCCGCCGGTCGAGAACGCGCGCAGCAAATTCAGGCTGGCGGCGGCCTGGGTGTAGGCTTGCAGCATGCGCTTGGGATCGGGGATGCGGCTTTCTTGCGTGGCCTCGAACCCGTTGATGATATCGCCGCGGTAGCTGGCGAATTCCTCACCGTTGATGACCTCGGTCGGGGCCGAGCGGGGCTTGGCAAACTGTCCGGCCATACGGCCCACCTTCACCACCGGCACTTTGGCACCATAGGTCAGCACCACCGCCATCTGCAGCATCACCCGAAAGGTGTCGCGGATATTGTCGGCGGAAAATTCCGCAAAGCTTTCAGCGCAATCGCCGCCTTGCAGCAAAAAGGCCTTGCCTTCAGAGGCCGCGCCAAGCTGTGCTTTCAAGCGGCGCACCTCACCTGCAAATACCAACGGCGGATATTTCGCAAGCTGTGCCTCAACGGCGTTCAAGGCATCTGCATCCAGATAATCGGGCATTTGCACCCGTGGTTTGCTGCGCCAATCTGATTTTGTCCAAGCCTGCGTCATCGGTCTTCTCCGAAAGTTAGCGGTATCTGGTTTTGTATAGGGAATGCGCGGCTGATTGCAAAGCCTGAAAGGCCGCCTTCCCCCTTGCCGAGCTTGCGTTTTCCTGTTTCGGTGGTCCGGGCTCCTCTCGTTATAGGTGAAGAATGTTTGTCGCGCCGAAAAAAGCTACGTCTGTCACCAAGGATAGCGCGCCCAAACGCTTTGTCTTTTTGCTGTTGGACCAGTTTACAATGCTGTCCTTTGCCAGCGCGATAGAGCCGTTGCGCATTGCCAACCGCGTGATGGGGGTTCCTGCTTATAGCTGGGTGCTGGCGGGCGAAGGCGATGGTTTTGTCAAATGCTCCAACGGTGCTGCCTTTACGCTTGATATCGGGCTGGAAGAGATTGACCGCGAAGACACTGTTTTGGTGTGTGGCGGCATCGATGTGCAAAAGGCCACGACCAAGGGTGTGTTGAACTGGCTGCGCCGCGAGGCGCGGCGCGGGGTGGCGATTGGCGGGCTATGCACCGGTGCCTTTGCCTTGGCCAAAGCGGGACTGCTGGACGGGCGCAAGGCCACGATCCACTGGGAAAACCAGGACGGCTTTATGGAGGAGTTTGAGCAGGTCAGCCTTACCCGGTCGATCTTTGTGATCGATGGCAACCGGATGAGCACGGCCGGCGGCACCGCGTCGCTGGATATGATGCTCAAGATCATTTCGGCCGATCATGGCGATGATATTGCCAACACGGTCGCGGATCAGTTGATCTATTCCACAATCCGAACCGATCAAGACACACAACGTCTGTCTATCCCCACGCGGATCGGCGTGCGCCATCCCAAACTGTCGCAGGTCATCCAGATCATGGAACAGGCCATCGAAGAGCCGATCAGCCCCGCCGATCTGGCCGAAGATGTGGGCATGTCCACACGCCAGCTTGAGCGTCTGTTCCGCCGCTATCTGAACCGCAGCCCGAAACGCTATTATATGGAGTTGCGCCTGTCCAAGGCGCGCAATCTGTTGATGCAAACCGATATGTCGGTGATCAATGTGGCGCTGGCTTGCGGGTTTGCCTCGCCTTCGCATTTCTCCAAATGCTACCGCGCGCATTATTCCACCACCCCCTACCGTGAGCGCGGTACCCAGGGTGGGGCCAACATGCAGGCACCATCTTGAAACTGCCGTTACGTAACTGCATCGTAACTGGGCACCCGCATCAACGGCGCGGCATAAAATAACGTTTTAAGCGCCTCAAACCCCTGCTTTGACATGTTTTGCAGCCTTTTCTTTTGATATGACTGCGTCTAGGCTTCCGATAGGAACAAGTTCCACTAGGGAGTTAAAAATGAAAAAACTAATGCTGGCCTCCGCTGCGACTGCTTTGATGGCAGGCGGCGCATTTGCCGAAGATGCGAAAATCGGAATTATTCTTGGCTTTACCGGCCCGCTGGAATCGATCACGCCAAGCATGGCCGCCTCGGCCGAGCTGGCGATCAAAGAGGTTAGCGATTCGGGGAAATTCATGGGCGGCGGCACGGTAACATCCGTCCGCGCTGACAGCACATGTATCGATGCATCAGCCGCCACCGCCGCGGCAGAGCGCTTGATCACCGTTGAAGGCGTCAACGCAATCATGGGCGCGGATTGCTCGGGTGTGACCGGTTCGGTTTTGCAAAACGTGGCGCGCCCGAACGGCATTGGCATGATCTCGCCTTCGGCGACCTCTCCGGGGCTTTCGGATGCCGAAGATGACGGGTTGTTCTTCCGCACCTCGCCTTCCGATGCGCGTCAGGGTGAAGTGGTCGCTGAAATCTTGACTGACCGTGGCGTGAAATCCATCGCGGTTTCCTATACCAATAACGACTATGGCAAGGGCTTGTCCGACAGCATCGCCGCTGCGTTTGAGGCAAAGGGTGGCAAGGTCACCGCCAATACCGCGCATGAGGACGGCAAGGCCGACTATTCCGCCGAGGTGGCCACGCTGGCATCGGCCGGTGGTGATGTTCTGGTGGTTGCGGGCTATGTCGACCAAGGCGGTAAGGGCATCATTCAGGCCTCTTTGGACACCGGCGCGTTTGACACCTTCTATCTGCCCGACGGCATGTATGGCGAAAGCCTGATCGAGGCCATCGGCAGCGGGCTGGACGGCACTTATGGTACCATCCCCGGCACCGATTCCGAAGGTGCCGCCAAGTTCGCAGAGCTGGCAACGGCGGCCGGTTTCGACCCGACATCCTCCTTTACCGGCGAAAGCTATGATGCGGCGGCTTTGATGTTGCTGGCGATGGCTGCGGCCAAATCCACCGATTCCAAAGACTGGATCACAAAGGTCATGGATGTTGCCAACGCACCGGGCGAAAAGATCGAACCCGGCCAGCTTGGTCACGCGCTGGAGTTGATCGCAGCGGGCACCGATATCGATTATGTCGGCGCGACTGCGGTTGAACTGATCGGCAACGGCGAATCTGCCGGCAGCTTCCGGGAGTTCACTGTCACCGACGGGGCGTTCGTGACAGATGGCTTTCGCTGATCCTCGAAACGGCTGAGTTAAAGCGTCCCGAAAGGTTTGCCTTTTCGGGACGCTTTTTGATTTGCGACAGCGTGTAGTGCTGGTTGGGGGATAGGTTCAACATGATTAGTGTTCAGAATCTGCATAAGAAATTTGGGGCATTTAGTGCCGTCGACGGGGCTTCGCTCGAAATCGCGACCGGCTCCATTACCGGTTTGATCGGGCCGAACGGGGCGGGTAAGACCACCTTGTTCAACGTTATTGCAGGGCGTTTACCGGCAAGTTCCGGCAAGGTATTTATGGCGGGTGAAGATATCACCGGCCTGCCCCCGCACGAGCTTTTTCACAAAGGCCTGCTGCGGACATTCCAGATCGCGCATGAATTCGGCTCGATGACCGTGCGTGAAAATCTGATGATGGTGCCGGAAAATCAGGCGGGTGAGACCCTTTGGAATACATGGTTTTCCCGTGGCCGTGTTGCCGAGGAAGAACGCCGCATTCGCGACCAGGCCGATGAGGTGCTCGACTTTTTGACCATCAGCCATCTGGCCGATGAAAAAGCGGCCAATATATCCGGCGGGCAGAAAAAGCTGTTGGAGTTGGGCCGCACGATGATGGTCGATGCCAAGATCGTGTTTTTGGATGAGGTGGGTGCCGGTGTGAACCGTACCCTGCTGAACACCATAGGCGATGCGATTGTGCGCCTGAACAAAGAGCGCGGCTATACTTTTTGTGTGATTGAACACGACATGGATTTCATCGCGCGGCTTTGCGACCCGGTGATCTGCATGGCCGAGGGCAAGGTTCTGGCGCAAGGCACGGTGGATGAGGTCAAGAACGACGAGCGCGTGATTGAGGCCTATCTTGGCACCGGATTGAAAAACAAAGTGAAATCCAATGCGTGATATGATGCTGCCTTGCGCGCCGCGATTAAAATTTTTTGAACAGATAAAACTGCGGTGCATTGCGTCACCCAAGGGGGCGTGATGGCCGAACCGTTTTTGATTGGTGAGCGGATGACCGGCGGCTATGGCGCTGCCGATATTTTGCATGGCTGCACGATTGCCGTCGAAAAGGGCGAGATTGCCGTGATCGTCGGCCCCAATGGCGCTGGCAAATCCACAGCGATGAAGGCAGTGTTTGGCATGCTGAACCTGCGCTCGGGTCATGTGAAGCTGGAGGGGGAGGATATCACCGCGCTCAGCCCGCAAGACCGTGTGGCAAAGGGCATGGGGTTTGTGCCGCAGACCTCCAATATCTTTACCTCCATGACCGTTGAGGAAAATCTGGAAATGGGGGCGTTTTTGCGCCGCGATGATATTTCCGGCACGATGGAGCAAATCTATGATCTTTTTCCCATCCTCAAGGAAAAGCGATTTCAGGCCGCAGGGGAACTTTCGGGCGGGCAACGTCAACAGGTTGCCGTGGGCCGCGCGTTGATGACCAAGCCCAAGGTTTTGATGCTGGATGAGCCGACGGCCGGTGTCTCGCCTATCGTGATGGATGAGCTGTTTGACCGCATCATCGAGATCGCCCGCGCAGGTATTTCCATTCTGATGGTGGAACAAAATGCGCGGCAGGCCTTGGAGATCGCGGATAAAGGCTACGTGCTGGTGCAAGGTGCCAACCGTTTCACCGATACCGGACAGGCGCTAATGCAGGACCCTGAGGTTCGCCGCAGTTTCTTGGGGGGCTGATATGAATTTGAGACCCCAACGCATAACAAGCCAGGAGCAAACCTGATGGATATTCTCAACGCAATCGTCGCTTTTACGAACTTCGTGTTCATTCCGGCGACCGCTTATGGGGCGCAGCTTGCGCTTGGCGCGCTGGGGGCCACGCTGGTTTACGGCATCCTGCGCTTTTCCAACTTTGCCCAAGGCGATACCATGGCCTTTGGCACCATGGCCACGATCTATGGCACTTGGGGGCTGCAAGCGATGGGGGTCAGTTTCGGCCCCTTGCCCACCGCCCTTCTTGCCCTGCCCTTTGGCATTTTGGTCACTGTGGGGCTGTTGCTGGCCACCGATTTTTCCGTCTATCGGTTTTACCGGAAACAAAAGGTGGCGCCGACGATTTTGGTGATCGTCTCGCTTGGGGTGATGTTCGTGATGAACGGCATCACCCGCATCATGATCGGGGTTGAGGAGCAAAACTTCACCGATGGCGAACGTTTTGTCTTTACCGCGCGGGAGTTCAAGGAATGGAGCGGTTTGAATGAGGGCATGGCCCTGAAAACCACCCAAGCCGTCACCATCGTCACCGCTGTTCTGGTGGTCGCCTGGCTGTTCTGGTTCTTGCAAAAGACCCGCACCGGTAAATCCATGCGGGCGTTTTCGGATAATGAGGATCTGGCGCTTTTGTCGGGCATCAACCCCAACCACGTGGTCAGGGTCACTTGGATTTTGGTCGCTATTCTGGCGACGATTGCGGGGGTGCTTTACGGATTGGATAAATCCTTCAAGCCGTTCACTTATTTCCAGCTTTTGCTGCCGATCTTTGCCGCCGCGGTTGTGGGTGGGCTTGGCAACCCGCTGGGGGCGATTGCGGGCGGCTTTGTCGTCGCCTATTCCGAGGTCTTTGTGACCTATGCGTGGAAAAAGGTGATCGGCTATCTGGTGCCTGCCGATATGGCGCCGGACGGATTGGCGCAGCTTATGTCCACCGACTACAAGCTTGCGGTGAGCTTTATCATTCTGATCATCGTTTTGCTGTTCATGCCCACCGGGCTGTTTAAGGGGAAATCAGGATGAACATGCGCAACCTGTTTCTATTTGCGTTGGTCGCAGCGCTTTATGTCGGCACCGGTTTTTTCCAAAGCTGGAACCTTGCTTTGAACATTCTCAACCTTGGTCTGCTTTCGGCGATCATGGCTTTGGGGGTGAATATGCAATGGGGCTATGCCGGCCTGTTCAACACCGGCATCATGGGCTTTGCCGCCTTGGGGGGCTTGGCCGTGGTATTGGTCGCCGCCCCGCCAGAGCCGGAGGGCTGGGCCGCGGGTGGTTGGGGCATCATGACAGGGCTTGCCTTTGGCATCGCCGTGATCGTGGCCGCGACCCAAGTGTACCAACGGATGCGCAAGGGGGCCGCGCGTAATCTGGCCCTGCTTGCGGTGATCACCATCGGCTTTTTTGCCTATCGCGCGCTTTTTGACCCTTCGGTGGCGGCGGTTGAATCGGTTAATCCGGCAACCGCGGGCAATATCGGCGGGCTTGGTTTGCCGTCTATCCTGTCGTGGCCTTTGGGCGGCGTTCTGGCGGCACTGGCGGCTTGGGCGATCGGGAAGGTTTCGCTGGGGCTGCGGTCGGATTATCTGGCGATTGCCACGTTGGGCATCGCGGAAATCGTCATCATCGTATTGAAAAATGAGGATTGGCTGGCGCGCGGCGTGAAGAACATGATCGGCCTGCCCCGTCCTTGGCCGGTGCCCTATGAGGTGGACCTACAGCAAAGTGCTGGCTTTCTGGAATGGGCGGCGAGCTACGGCTTTGATCCGGTCAGCGCTTCGACCATCGTTGTGAAAATCCTTTATGCGATGCTGTTTGCCGTGGTCCTGCTGGCGGTGATCTGGCTGTCGGAGCGCGCATTGAACAGCCCTTGGGGGCGGATGATGCGCTCTATCCGGGATAATGAGGTGGCAGCAGCTGCGATGGGCAAGGATGTGACACGCAGGCATTTGCAGGTCTTTGTCATCGGGTCGGCCGTGGTCGGGTTTGCGGGGGCGATGATGACCTCGATGGACGGGCAGTTGACGCCGGGCACCTATAACCCGCTGCGCTTTACCTTTCTGATCTGGGTAATGGTGATCGTCGGCGGATCGGGCAACAACTGGGGCGCAGTTCTGGGCGGTTTGCTGATTGGCTGGCTCTGGCTGATCGTGGAAAGCGTCGGGCCCGGGGTGATGTCGGTGGTCACATCGGCGATGTCAGAGGGGGCGCTGAAATCCCATCTGATCGATTCCGCGGCACATATGCGCCTGCTGACCCTTGGGGTTATCTTGCTTGTGGTACTGCGGTTCAGCCCGCGCGGCCTGATCCCCGAGAAATGAAAAACGAACGGGGCGGAGGGTTCCCCCCGCCCCGTTCAAATTCTTCATGCCGCGCCGTTAGGTATAGTCGGAACGGGTCAGCGAATATTTCGCCATTTTCTCATTCAAGGTCCGGCGTGGCAGGCAAAGCTCCTCCATCACAGCCACGATTGACCCCTTGTGGCGGCGCATGGTGTTATCGATCAGCATCCGCTCAAACGCCTCAACGTAATCTTTCAGCGGCTTGCCCTCGGTGGTCAGCGCGGGGCCGGTTGCCTCGTTATCCGCCATAAGCAGCGACGCGATAGAGCCGGAGCCGCGACGGTTCTGCAAAACAGCCCGCTCGGCGATATTCACCAATTGGCGCACGTTGCCGGGCCAAGGGGCTTGCAGCAATTGCGCTGCCTCTTGTGCGGCGACTTGTGGGGCATCGCAGCCGTATTCCTCGGCGAATTGTTCCGACAGGCGGGTGAACAATGTCAGGATATCCTCGCCGCGCGCGCGCAGGGGCGGGCAAAGGATCGTCAGCGCGCCCAAACGATAGAAAAGATCGGGGCGCAGGCTGTCCTCAATGGTTTTATCCGGCGCGTGTTCGTTCACGATCGCGATGATGCGGGTTTCGGGCGGGCTGCCCTGTTCGTTGATCATCGTCAAAAGCCGCGACTGCAAGCCATGTGACAGGCTTTCGATATCCTCTAGGCATAGGGTGCCGCCACGGGCCTCCTCAACCAAGGGGATGCCGCCATCTTCCATCGGGCCGAACAGCTTGGACGCCAGTTGATCCTCTGACCATGCCGCACAAGAGATGGTCACGAATTTCTTTGACGCACGCGGCCCTACCGCATGCAGCGCATGGGCCACAAGGGTTTTGCCGGTGCCGGTTTCGCCGTCGATCAGCACATGCCCATCGGCCTGCCCCAGATCAAGGATGTCCTCGCGCAGGCGTTCCATATCGGCCGAGGTCCCGATCAGCTTTTTCATCAGCACGGTACCATCGGACAATTCGCGACGCAGCGCACGGCTGTCCAGCGTCATGCGACGGCTTTGCGTGGCGCGCTTGGTCAGCTCTGTCATGCGGTCGGGGTTGAAGGGCTTTTCAAGGAAATCGAATGCACCGACGCGCATCGCCTCCACCGCCATCGGCACATCGCCGTGGCCTGTGATCATGATTACAGGCAAGCCGCCATCGACGCTCATCAGTCGTTTCAGGAAGGCCATGCCATCCATGCCGGGCATCTTGATATCCGATACCACAACGCCGGGATAATCCGCACCGATCTTTTTCAGCGCCTCTTCAGCCGAGGCGTAGGTCTCGGTCTCAAACCCCGAAAGGGCCAACCACTGGCTGATGGATTGCCGCATGTCGGCCTCATCATCGACAATCGCGACTTTCATTGCACGCGCCATAGTTTACTCCGCTGCTGTCAATTCTGTGCCCAATATGGGAAGCTGCACTTCAAATACAGCCCCCCCCTTGTCACCATTGCGTGCGATCAAGCGCCCGCCCAAATCGGTAACAATCCCGGAGGAGATGGCAAGGCCAAGCCCAACCCCCTCGCCGGGTTTCTTCGTCGTGTAGAACGGCTCGAACAGGCTTTCGAGGTTATCAAGCCCGTGGCCGTTATCTTGCACCGTCAAATGGACCGAGTGATCCACCACAACCGCAAGATCGATCCGCGGCTCAAGGGTGTCTTTGGTCGCATCCAATGCGTTGCGCAAGAGGTTAATGATGACCTGTTCCAGCCGCAAGCGATCTGCCATCACCAACACCGGATTGCGTGGCAGGCTGCGGGTGATCTGAACCACACGGGTTTTCAACTGCGGTTCCATCATGGAAAGCGCGCTGGACAAACAGGCCCGCACGTCCACCGGCTCAAAGGCCTCCCCGCCCTTGCGGGCATAGGATTTGAGCTGACGGGTGATCGCGCCCATGCGCTCGATCAGGTCGTCAATGCGCTGGAACGAGGAGAGCGCCTCTTCGGGGCGGTGGCGTTGCAACAGCAATCGCGCCCCCGCCAAATAGGTTTTCATCGCGGCCAGTGGTTGGTTCAGCTCATGGCTGACGGCGGCCGACATTTCGCCCAAAGCGGCAAGTTTTGACGATTGCGCTAACGTCAACTCTGCCACGGCAAGGTCTTTTTGCACCTTTTCACGTTGCGCAATCTCTCGTTTCAGTCGCGCGTTCAGCAGGCGCAGTTCGGCGCTTTCGCGCTGGAAAGAGGCGCTTTGTGACCACGCCCGCCGTGACAGCAAATAAAACGTCACCGCCAGCAGAATCGCAAACCCCATAATCTCTAGCGCGAGGACGCCGTTTACCTTTTCACGTACGGAATCGTAAGCCGTGAAGGTCTGGATGCGCCAACCGCGGAACGGCACGCGCGCCTCGGTTCGCATCACGGCGGTGCCGCGCAGATAGGCGTCGGGGCGGTTCTGGCTCCAGTCGGTTGTGGCGCGAACGGCGCGTTCAATCGCGCTTGGGGGGTCTTGGACCGCCAGTGCCTCGTCGAGGCTTAGCCCGCGCCAGCGCGGCTCGGTCGCCAAAATAACCTGGTTTTCGCTGTCGGTGACCAAGACCGCATCTGTCAGCCCTGCCCAAGCGCGTTCATATTTCATCAAGTCGACCGCAACCACGATCACACCGATCATCCGGTTATCAGCGATAACCGCACGGGAGTAGGTAAAATCATTGCCGCCGGTTTCGCGGGGCTGGGCCGAAAATACCGTATCTTTGGTGCGCTGCGCATCCACGAAATAGGCAGTGCTGCGATGCGCCGAGCCAAGCAGGTTGCGGTTCGTCGCCCCAACCGCGCGCCCGTCCCTGTCCAACAGCAGGATAGAGGCGGCGCCAATCTCGGCCTGAAAGGAGATCAACCGCGCTGAGGTGCTGGCATATTGCCCGTCATTCAACGCGCGGATCAGCTCGGGGTCGCGGGCCAGCAAAAGCGGCACCACAGAGTTGCGCTGCAATTCCGAAATCAGGTTGCCGGTGTAAAGCGCCAGCCGCAGCTCTGCGCGGTTGCGGGTGTCTTGGGTGAAACGATCGGTCAGCCAAGAGTTTGTGACCAAAACCATTGCGACGGCAGCAGCAATAAGCGCGGCGATCAACCCGCGCATGACCCAAGACAATCGGCGCGACTGGGCCGATTGCGCTGGATTTTTGATGGGTGCTACGTCGTTCATGCCGCTCGGTTTACGGCGAGAGCGTCACAACCTCAAGCGTGACGGCGTTATGCAAGCGCTAAAGCGCCGGTAAGCGAGCGGAAAAGCACCGATCCATCCGTGCCGCCGTGCGAAACCTCGCTTGCCCGTTCGGGGTGGGGCATCATGCCCAAAACGCGACGGTTTTCCGATAATATCCCCGCGATCGATCCGGCAGAGCCGTTGGGATTGTCGCTATAGGTAAAAGCGATCCGATCCTCGTCATGCAATTTGGCGAGGGTTTGCGCGTCGGCGCTGTAGTTTCCGTCATGATGGGCGACAGGAATGGTGATGCGCTGCCCCGCGTCGTAGCCGTTGGTAAAGGCGCTGTTTGTGGTTGCGACCTGCAACTCAACCGGTTTGCAGATGAACTTCAGCCCCGCATTGCGCATCAAGGCGCCAGGCAACAGCCCCATTTCGGTCAGCACCTGAAAACCGTTGCAAATGCCCAGAACATAGCCGCCGCGCGCCGCATGGGCGCGCACCGCCGCCCCGATCGGGCTTTGTGCCGCAATCGCCCCACAGCGCAGATAATCGCCAAAGGAAAAGCCGCCCGGAACCGCCACCACATCGACCCCCTCGGGCAAGGCAGTGTCTTTGTGCCAAACGCGGTGAACCTGCGCCCCGGCCTGCTCAAAGGATACGGCAAGATCGCGATCGCAATTTGATCCGGGAAAGGTAAGGACAGCGGCTTTCATGGGTGATCCTTTACGGCAATAGGGATGAAGCATCCCATAGCCCAAAGCGGCGCGCTGTTCCAGCCCTGCGATGCGCTTTCGACATTGCTTATTTTGGGTGGCCCCGATGGCAACAGGACGCAACGTCCATAAAATCCGTTTCTTGAATACTGACCTGCGCTACACTATTTAAGGCATATCAATCTTTTGACCGAAGGCCCTTTTTTGATGTCTATCGATTCTCTTGTGCATGGTTTCGGACCTGATGCCGCCCCTGCGGCTACGGATAATGTTATTCCGGCCGAAGAATTGATCCGTCAGGCCGAGAAAGCCTCTAATTTCCTCAAGGCGCTTTCGCATGAGGGGCGGCTGATGATCCTGTGCCACCTGACATCGGGTGAAAAATCGGTGACCGAACTGGAAACCCTTCTGGGCAGCCGGCAGGCGGCGGTTAGCCAGCAACTCGCACGGTTGCGGCTGGAGGGGTTGGTAGAATCGCGGCGTGACGGCAAGACCATCTATTACTCGGTCAGCGATCCGCGCGCCCAGCGGATGATGTCGTTGATCCATGAGATGTTTTGCGCTTGAAACCGGTTGCTAAAAATCTGCAATCCTGTGCCCAAGATACTTGCAATGTGATTTGCCCCCCGCCATGCTGACCGAAAGGTAAAAATTTTCCATAAGGCAATTTCCGGAGGGGCTATGCCGAATTTTCTGATCCGTTATGTGCATTTCGTTGAAAAATGGAATGAGCGTATCGGAAGGGTGGCAATGTATCTGCTTTTTGCGCTGATGGCGGTCCTGCTTTGGGGGGCGATCTCGCGGGCTGCGTGGCATCCACAAATCTGGACCGACGAGATGGGGCAGTTCCTGCTGGCCGGCTACTTCATGCTGGGCGGGGCCTATGCTTTGCAGATGGGATCGGCGGTGCGGATGGATGTGTTCTATTCCAGCTGGTCCACGCGCACCAAGGCGATGGTAGATGCCGTGACCATTTTTGCGCTGTTGTTCTATCTTGGCGTACTGCTTTGGGGCGGGGTGGAAAGCACCGCCTATGCGCTGGAATACGGTGAGCGCAAATCAGGCATGTGGCGGCCCTATATGGCGCCGGTCAAGATGGTTATGTGTTTTGGAATATTGATGATGCTGGCCCAATGCAGCGCGTTTTTCTTGCGCGATGTTGCCAAGCTGCGGGGACAGGAAATCTGATGTCTTACGATATGATTGCGGCGCTGATGTTCGGCTCCATGCTGATGATGTTGATGACCGGACAGCGGATGTTCGGCGTGATCGGCTTTGTGGCCGTGGTGGCTGCCTTGCTGCTTTGGGGCGATAGGGGGGGCTATGATCTGGCCTTCGCACAAAGCATGAAGGTAATCGGCTGGTTCCCGCTGCTAACGCTGCCGATGTTCATCTTCATGGGCTATGTGCTGTCGGAAAGCCGCCTTGCCGATGATCTTTACCGGATGTTCCATGTCTGGTTTGGCCGTATGCCGGGGGGGCTGGCGATTGGGACGATCCTGCTGATGGTGCTGATTTCAGCGATGAACGGGCTATCGGTGGCGGGGATGGCTATTGGCGCGACGATCGCCCTGCCCGAGCTGCTCAAACGCAATTATGACAAGCGGATGGTGACCGGGGTCATTCAGGCCGGATCATCGCTGGGCATCCTTGTGCCGCCCTCAGTGGTCTTGGTGCTTTATGCGCTGATCGCGCGGCAATCGGTGTCGGATCTGTGGCTGGCGGGGATTGTGCCGGGGCTGATGATGGCGGCGATGTTCATCGGCTATATCTGGATACGCTGTAAGTTGAACCCCGCGCTTGGGCCGGCACTGGACGCGGAGGAACTTGCCGCCGTGCCAAAGGCCGAGAAGTACCGTCTGCTGATGGCGGGGCTTTTGCCCTTCGGGATCTTTTTGGTGATGATGGTGCCGTTTGTGACCGGCTACACCCGACTTGTCGAAAGCTCGGTTATCGGGGCGGTGGCCTCGGTTTTGGTGGCCGTGGCCAAGGGCCGGATGACGCGGCAAGTGTTTGAAACCGCGACCCGTCAGACGCTGGCGATTTCCTGCATGTTCTTGTGGATCATCCTTGCGGCATTGGCCTTTGGCGCGGTGTTTGACGGCTTGCGCGCGGTGGATGCGATCAAGGGGTTGTTCCTTGACAACCTCGGGCTTGGGCGTTGGCAGGTGCTGATCTTGATGCAGCTTTCCTTTATCCTGATGGGGACATTTCTGGATGATACCGCGATGCTGGTTATCGTCGCGCCTCTCTATGTGCCGCTGGTCAAAATTCTGGAATTCGATCTGGTCTGGTACGGGGTGCTTTATACCATGACCTGTCAGATCGCCTACATGACGCCGCCCTTTGGCTATAACCTGTTCTTGATGCGCGCGATGGCCCCCAAAGAGGTCAGTCTGGTCGATATATACCGCTCTATCGTGCCCTTTGTTGCGGTGATGGTACTGGCGCTGGCGATTGTGATGATGTTCCCGCAGCTGGCACTTTGGCTGCCCAATACGCTTCGACACTAACCAATGGCGGATCCAACCGCCCTTTCAACAAGGAGAGTTTCCATGACCACCAGAAGAAAGTTCCTGACCTCGGGCGTGCTGGCCGCCGGTGCCTCGACGCTGGCCGCCCCTGCCCTTGCACAAGCGCCGATCAAATGGCGGCTGCAAACCTATGCCGGTGCCGCCTTGGGCGCCGAGGTGATCAAGCCCGCCATCGACCAGTTCAACGCCATCGCCGAAGGGCAGATGGAAATCGAGCTTTATTACGCCGACCAGTTGGTCCCCACCAGCGAGCTGTTCCAAGCCATGCAGCGCGGCACAATCGATGCCGTTCAATCTGATGATGACAGCATGGCAAGCCCCACCGATGTCACTGTTTTCGGGGGCTATTTCCCCTTTGCCAGCCGCTATTCGCTGGATGTGCCGGTGCTGTTCAACCAATATGGGCTGAACGAAATCTGGGCCGAGGAATACGCAAAAGTCGGTGTGAAACACATCAGTGCCGGCGCATGGGATCCATGCCATTTTGCGACCAAAGACCCGATTAACAGCCTTGAGGATCTGAAGGGCAAGCGCATCTTTACCTTCCCGACGGCTGGGCGTTTCCTGTCGCAATTCGGTGTGGTTCCAGTGACCCTGCCATGGGAAGATATCGAGGTTGCGGTCCAGACCGGCGAGCTGGACGGTATTGCTTGGTCCGGCATCACCGAGGTCTATACCGTGGGTTGGGCCAATGTGACCAACCACTTTCTGACCAATAATATCTCGGGTGCGTGGATCGGGCATTTCTTTGCCAATATGGACCGCTGGAATGAGCTGCCGCCACATCTGCAAACGCTGGTCAAGGTGTGTTTCGAGCAATCGCATTACCACCGTCAGCATTGGTATTGGGGCGGCGAAGCAGATTTACGCGTCAACGGGCCGAAGCTGAAGCTGACCACTATTCCCGATGCGGAGTGGGCACAGGTGGAAAAAGCCGCCATGATCTTCTGGGATGAGATCGCTGCCGAGTCGGAAGTGAAGGCGAAGGTGGTATCTGTCTTCAAGAAATATAACGCCGTGATGGAAAAGGCCGGAAGGCCGTACCGCTACAGCTGACAAATGCAAAAGGCCCCGCAATGCGCGGGGCCTTATTTTTAGGGGGTAGGCGTTTTTACAATGCGCGGTAGGCCGCTTCCTGACGCTCCGTCCAGCGCACGCGCAATTGCCAGCCGGTATCCGTTAGGGTTTCTTCCTCGATCACGCCCTCGGCATGAAGCCAAGCATGGGCGCGGCCCATACTGAAATCCAGCGACAGCTCGGCATCCGAGCGGCTAAGCTCAAACGCCCCAGAAACCGCGGTCAAAAGGTCGGGCAAGCCCTGCCCCGTAATCGCAGACAGCGCGAAGATCCGGTCTGATGTCGCGGCCTTGCCCACCAATGCCGCACGTGCGGTTTCATCCACCAAGTCGAGCTTGTTCCAAACCTCGAACTGGGGTGTTTCACTGCGCACACCAAGGCTGGTCAGGATATCGGCCACATCCGCCGCCTGTTCTGCGGATTCAGGATGGCTGATATCGCGGACATGCAAGATCAGATCGGCCTCCAAGACCTCCTCCAGCGTGGCGCGGAACGCCGCGACCAATTGCGTCGGCAGATCAGAGATAAAGCCCACCGTATCGGACAAGATCACCTTGCGCCCGTCCGGCATTTCCATGCCACGCATTGTCGGGTCTAGCGTGGCAAAGAGCATGTCTTTGACTAAAACTTCGGCCCCGGTGATCCGGTTGAACAGCGTCGATTTGCCCGCGTTAGTATAGCCGACCAAGGCCACCAATGGAAACGGCACCTTGCGTCGGGCTGCACGATGCAGCTCTCGGGTTTTGGCAACCTTATCGAGCTGGCGCTTGATGCGCACAACTTGGTCGTCAATGGCCCGCCGGTCCGATTCGATCTGGGTTTCGCCAGGACCGCCGACAAAGCCAAGGCCGCCGCGCTGGCGCTCTAGGTGGGTCCAGGCCCGCACCAACCGCGTGCGCTGATAGGACAGGGCTGCAAGCTCTACCTGCAACACGCCTTCACGGGTACGGGCGCGGTCGGCGAAAATCTCCAGAATCAGGCCGGTGCGATCCAGCAGCTTGACGCCCCATTCCTTTTCAAGATTGCGCTGCTGCACGGGCGTCACCGGCCCGTCGATCAGGACCAAGCCGATATCCAGCTCTTTGAGGCGCGCGGCAATCTCGGCAACCTTGCCGGTTCCGAATAATGTGCCCGGCAACAGCTTGGGCAGGCGCACGACTTCTCCACCCACCACCTCCAGCCCCGGAAGGGCGGCGGCAAGCGATGTCGCCTCTGCCAGCCCATGTTCGGGCAAGCGGCGTGCGCGTGCATTTTTCAGATCGGGATGCAGCACATAGGCAAGCGTCGCCTCGGCACGGGTGTCATGTCCTGCAAGCCGCAGCTCTACAGAAAAACCGTCTTCGTCTTCATTTTCAAACGCGGTCAAGCTTATTCTTCGCCTTCATATAAGCTGATCGGTGCGCCAGGCATGATGGTCGAAATCGCATGTTTATAAACCAGCTGCGATTGCCCGTCCCGGCGCAGGAGCACGCAAAAATTATCAAACCAAGTGATGACACCTTGCAGTTTCACACCATTGATCAGGAAAATCGTCACCGGAACTTTGGCCTTCCGGACATGATTCAAAAATGCGTCTTGGAGATTTTGTTTGTCGGAAGCCATTATTGCATTGCCTTTTTTTATTTTGGTTACCGTCTTTGCCCCCGGTCCTCCCCGTAAGGCGTTCACGCCAATATGTCGCGTGAATCGCGGAGTTTCCAGCCCAAAAGCGGGTTAGCAAAAACTGTGGCAAAATAACACCGCCCTATCTGCGCCAGACATTGGGTGAGAGCAGCGCCAGTATCGCCAAAATCTCTACCCGTCCGACAATCATAGCTGCGCCCAGAATGGCCTTGACCGGCATCGACAGCTCGATCATGCGGATCGGAGTTTCGGCGGCAAGCACGGCCAAGGGGCCGGTAGTTGTCACGGCAGCGATGGTCAGGATCAGGCTTTGGTCAAATTCCAGCCCGCGCAGGGCAAGGGCCGCGATTACGATGGAAAATGTCAGCGCATAGAGCATGAAGAAAATCCATGCCACATAGGCACCGCCCTGCCGCAAACGCCGTTCCTCATCCCCGCCGCCACCGATGGAACTGGGGTGGACCAGCCGGTTCATCTCGCGCTCTCCGTGGCGCGCCAAGGCATAGACCCGCAACAGCTTGAGGCCCCCCGCCGTGGTCGCAATTCCGCCGCCCATCATCGCCAGCCCCAAAAGCACCAGCCCCGGACTGTTAAGCCCCGACCACGACCGCGCTTCCTGCCAGTCCGCACTTTCAAACCCGGTCGTCGTCAGGAAGGACATGGTGGTGAAAAGCCCGCCCCAAAGCGCCTTGAGCGCGGCCATAGGGTTGAACAGCTCCTCCACGCCCATGGCACCAACCCAATGGCGCGAAAACATGATAACCGGAACGACAACCAAAAAGCCCAGTGCCAAGCGCAGCTCATGGTCATTCCATAGCGTGCGGTTTTTATCGGCCTGCACCGCACCGGGCATGAAACGACGGCTCAGGGCCAGCGCCATGAAGGCGAACACCACAACCTCGGATAAATGGCTGCCGCTGGCGCTGCCCGGCCCGTTGGTGATGCCGCTGGTCGAAAGCGTGGACATGGCAAGGACCAGCGCCGTCATCCCGCGCTCCCCCGCCATCAAAAGCAGCACCCAAAGCAGCACGGTCAGGCCAAGATAAGCCGGAAACAGCTTGCTGGAATGGCGGACCATCCGCGCTGAGGGGCCGGCACCATGGGTGATCTGCTCAACCCCGCGTGCGCTGCGGCCCGGAACGCGGTTTGAAAGCACCTCTACCCCGCCAAGGTTCAAAGGGGCCAATATCGCCACCGCCGACATCAGCACGAAAAACCCGCCAAGCCAGCCGACAAGCGCACGCCACAAATGCAATGACGGCGAAAGTCGACCCGGCATGTCATATTGCGTAACGCCGGTGGTGGTGAAGGAGGATACCATCTCAAACCAGGCATTGACGAATGTGGTATCGGGTAGCGCCTCGGAAAAGGGGATCGCAAAGAGGAATGGCAACCACAGATAAGCGCCCAAAAGCGCTACCAGCCTGCCGCGCGCCGCAATCTTTGTGCGGTAGTTATCGGTGGCAATTCCCAGCAAAACGGTGAAAATGAAAAACATCACCGCACCGTAAAAGAACGGTCGCGCCACGGTGAAATTGCCAAAGACCGCAGCATGGGCCGCAGGCAAGAGCATCGCAAGCGATCCAACCCCCGTAAGGATCACAAGCAGCGGCAGTTCCCAAATGCGGCGCATCATGTCAGATCAAAAGAAATCAACAGAAACTTGCAGCAGGCGCCCCACCTCTGGCACATCCTTGGCCATAGAGAAGATCGCGACGACATCGCCTTCCTCCATTCGCAGATCGCCAGTGGGTTTCACCACTTTGTCCCCCTTCATCACCGCACCAACCAAAACCCCCTCGGGGAAATCGATCTCGCGGATCAAACGGCCGGCAAGCGGAGATGTGGAGAGGACTTGCGCCTCAATCACCTCGGCCTCGGCATCGCCGATGGAGTAGATGGAGCGCACGCGCCCGTGCCGGATATGGCGCAGGATCGAGGACACAGTGGTCGCGCGCGGGTTGATAAAGGCGTCAATATCCAGCGCATCCATCAAAGGCACCAAGGTCGGATCATTGACCAGCGCAATCGCCATCGGACAGCCTGCCTGCTTGGCCCGCACGGCCACCAGCAGGTTGGTCTTATCATCATCGGTCACGCAGAGCACGGCATCGGCGCGGTCAATCCCCGCCTCCATCAAAATATCAATGTCCATGCCGTCACCGTTCAAAACGATGGTTCGTTCCAGCGCATCGGCGGCTTTTTCGGCACGGGTGCGATTTTTCTCAACGACCTTGGCGCGCATCCGGTCCACACGGGCTTCAAGCGCTGTGGCCACCGCAAGCCCGACATTGCCGCCGCCCACAATCACCACGCGTTCTTGCTTGCGGGTGGTTTTGCCAAAGATATCAAGCGTGCGGGTCAGGTCGTCATTATGGGTGAACACGTAAATCCGGTCGCCGGCAAACAGTTGGTCACTTGCCTCGGGGGCAAAAAGACGCTCATTGCGGCGCACGCCAACGACTGTGGCGCGCAGAGTCGAAAACAGTTCAGACAATTGCCGCAACGAGGTGTTGAGAACCGGACAATCAGCATCCAGCACAATCCCCAAAAGCTGCGACTGCCCGTCCATAAAGCTTTCTGCATCAAAGGTGGCGGGGGCGGCAAGGCGCTGCAAAGCGGCCTCGGCCACCTCTTTTTCCGGGCTGATCACCACATCAATCGGCATGTGATCGCGGCGATAAAGATCGGCATAGATCGCATCAAGATAGCTTTGCGAGCGCAGCCGCGCGATTTTGCGCGGCACCGAGAACACCGAATGCGCAACCTGACAGGTGACCATATTCACCTCGTCGGAATGGGTGGCGGCGATGATCATATCGGCATCACGCGCGCCCGCCCGTGCCAGCACATCGGGATAGCTGGCAAAGCCGACGATCCCTTGCACGTCAAGCGTGTCGGTCGCACGGCGCACCAGATCGGCGTTGAAATCCACCACCGTCACGTCGTTATTTTCACCCGACAGATGACGCGCGATTTGCCAGCCGACCTGCCCCGCGCCACAGATGATAACTTTCATGGGCCTTTAACTCCGTGGTGACGGCAATCCAGTACCTTCATTGGCAGAACTGACCCTAATGGTCAACGAGGGCCTATATCGGCGCCTCGTCGCCTTCTTCGATCCGGGCCATCCGCGCGCCTGATTTATTGGTGGTCACCACCCCAAGCGACTTGAGCTTGCGGTGCAGCGCGCTACGCTCCATCCCGACAAAGCTGGCCGTGCGGCTGATATTGCCACCAAAACGGTTGATCTGGGTCAGCAGATATTCCTTTTCAAACAGCTCGCGCGCCTCGCGCAAAGGCAATGTGGCCAGCGCGCCGCCCAAGACCATGCGCCCGTCTTCCTGACTTGCGGCTTCGCGGCCCGGCAGCTCTTTTACATCCACCGGCCCCGATCCATCGCCCAAGATCAAGACCCGTTCGATGACATTGCGCAGCTGGCGTACGTTGCCCGGCCATTGCATGGTTTGTAGCATTGCCTCGGCATCCTCGGTCAGGCTGCGGGCGGGCAGGCCTTGGGTGCGGTGGAACATATCGATGAAATAGGCCGCAAGCTCTGGGATATCCTCGCGGCGTTCCTCAAGGCTGGGCACGGCGATGGGGACCACGTTCAGCCGGTCATAAAGCTCTTGGCGAAAGCGGCCCGCGGCAATCTCGGCGCGCAAATCGCGTGTGGTCGAGGAAATTACCCGCAAATCGACGCGGACCTTATCCACACCGCCGACACGGGTGAATTGTTGGTCCACCAACACGCGCAGGATTTTGGTCTGGGTGCCCAGTGGCATCTCGGCCACCTCATCAAGGTAGACCACGCCACCATGCGCCTGCTCCAGCAGGCCCTGCTCTATCCCCCGATCCGAGGTTTCGCGCCCGAAAAGCACCTCTTCCATGCGGTCGGGTTCAATCGTGGCCGAGGTGACGGTGACGAATGGCGCAGCGGCACGGCCCGAATTGGCATGGATAAAGCGTGCGGCCAATTCCTTGCCCGATCCCGCCGGACCCGAAAGCATCACCCGCCCGTTGGATTTGGTGACCTTTTCCAACTGCGCCTTAAGGGCCTTGAACGCAGTGCTGGACCCGAGCATATCCGAGGATGTCACATCGCGCCGCCGCAGATCGGTGTTTTCGCGGCGCAAACGGCTGGTCTCCATCGCGCGGCTGACAACCACCATCAACTGATCGATGTTGAAGGGCTTTTCGATGAAATCATAAGCCCCCTGTTTGATCGCAGCGACCGCGATTTCAATATTGCCGTGGCCCGAAATGATCACCACCGGAATGTCGGGGTTATCGCGCTTGACGGTTTTCAGAATATCAATCCCGTCCATCTGGCTATCCTTGAGCCAGATATCGAGGATCATCAACGAGGGCGCCTCGGCCCCGATTTCGGCCATGCAGTCATCGGAGTTCCCGGCAAGCCGCACGGAAAAGCCTTCGTCCTTTAGAATATCCCCGATCAACTCGCGGATATCACGTTCGTCATCTACGATCAGAATGCTGCTCATGTCTCTCCCTCGGCCTTGCGGCTAACGTTTCTGGCCCGTAGCCGTGGCAGGCATATTTCAGCCATCGCTCCGGCATGGGTATTTCCTTCAAAAATCTCTGCATCCAAAAGCGCGAGCGTGCCGCCATGCTCCTCGATGATCTTTTTCACAATCGGCAGGCCAAGGCCGGTGCCCTTGCTGCGCGTGGTCACATAGGGTTCAAACAGCCGTGCGCGATCTGGCGGCAGCCCGATACCGCTATCGGAAATGCGGATATAGGCGTGATCATCCGTTACATCCAAGCTGATACGAATTTCGGGAACGACACCACCCGTGCCATTTTTTTCCACAAGGGTTTCAATAGCTTCCCCGCCGTTCTTGATAAGGTTTGTCAGCGACTGAGATATCATCGTCGCGTCAAGATCCATCATCAGCGGGCCATCGGGAATATCTGTCACAAAACGCACGTCGGGCTGGCCTGCCTCTTGCAAGGTCACGGCATCGGTCAGAATTTTTGCCAGATCCTCTTCGCGGCGGACGGGTTCGGGCATGCGTGCGAATTTGGAAAATTCATCAACAATACGACGCAAGTCATTGGTTTGGCGAATAATAACATCAGTGTATTGTTCCAGATCGGCGGCCTTATCACCCACCAAGGGGCGAAACTTGCGCTTGATCCGTTCAGCCGACAGCTGGATCGGGGTCAGCGGGTTTTTGATCTCATGCGCGATACGGCGGGCGACATCGCCCCAAGCCGCCATCCGCTGCGCTGACACAAGGTCGGTCACATCATCAAAGGCGACAACATAGCCCTCAAGCGTGCCGGTGTCCGACTGTCGCACGCTCATCCGTACCAAAAGGCTTTCCATGCGGCCCTTGCGGGTCAGGCGCAGCTCCTCTTGAACCGAGGCACCAAGCCCGTCGCGCAGTTTGTGGAACATCGCCTCGAATTCGGGCACGACCAAGGCCAGCTCTCCGCCGTGGCCCGCACCTTTCATATCCAGCATGCGTTCGGCGGCGCGGTTCACAAAATCCACGCGCCCGTCGGCGTCCAGCCCGATTACCCCCGCAGTGATTGAGGATAGCACGGAATCAAACAAGCGCCGCCGCCCTTCGGTTTCGACGTTGATCTGAACCAAGGTTTCATGCTGGCCTTTCAACTGGCGGGTCATCTGGTTGAAGAGGCGGCCGACCATGGCAATCTCGTCATCGCCATCCTCTTCGGGGATCTGCACATCAAGGTTGCCGCTGCCCACCATCTGCGCTGCCCCCGCAAGCCGCCCTACGGGGCGCGACAGCCGCTCTGCCAGCCAAAGCCCTAGCCAGATTGCCGCCAAAATCAGGATCAGCGCAAAGCCAAGGTACAAAAGCCCGAATTCAAACAGCAACCGCCCGCGCTCTGCCTCCAGTTGTTGATAAAGCGCCACGGTTTCGCGGGTTTCATCCAGCAAGCTCAGGATGGTGCCGTCCACCTCGCGGGTGACATAAAGGAACCGGTCAGCATAGGCATTAAGGAACACCAGCGCACGCAGCTCGTCATTGGCCCAATCCTCGATCAGCACGGTTTCGCCAGCGCGCGCACTGGCGATTTGATCGGCGGTCAACGCCTCAAATCCAAAGAGGTATGAGCGCTCTCCGCGGGTTTTCAACTCTCCCGTTCCGTCAATCAGATAGGCCTCTTTCAACCCGCGCTGGATGACCGCCTGCCCTTGGGTCAAAAGCGGGCGCAGCTGGTCATCGGCCAGAAAGAAAGTGCTTTGTTTGGCCACATTCAGATAGGCCGCAAGGGCGTTCACATCCTCGATCAGATCCTGCCGGTGTTCGCCGTCATAGGCCTCTGCCGCCGCCAGAGAGTTGCCAACAACCGCGCGCACCCTGTCCGAAAACCAGCCCTCCAGTCCGACATTAAAGGTGATGGTTGCAAAAACCGCCACCAGCACCGTAGGCGTCAGCGCAAGGGCTGCAAAAATCCCCGACATCCGCAAATGCAGTCGCGACCCCGCCGATTTACTGCGCCGGTCGGTGATCATCCGCGAGACGCGCGCCAGCACCAGCGACGCCACAACCAGCACATAGACCAGATCGGCCAGCAAGATCAGCCGCAAAAACAGTGATCGCGCCCCTTGGTCAAACGGCCCCATCGCCATGAATGTGGCAAAGGCCAGCACGGGGCCAAGTGTTACCAAAACAATGGTCATAATCGTTTGAAAACGACGCTGCCTGCGCAGTCGTGTCAGCCGTAGCCATGTGTTGCTTCGCATTAACGCCGGCAAAAAGAATCCCCACAACAGCCAAGGCAACCAATGGCGCCTATGTTTTCCGGCGTGTCCTTCTTGCCATAGGTCAAGAAAGACACGCCCTCTGTGGCGGTTTTACATCACCTTGCGGCGCCGTGTCACGCGAATTTCCAGCTCAACGATCTTTTTACGCAAAGTATTGCGGTTGATCCCCAAAAGATCAGCACATTTAGCTTGGTTTCCACCTGTTGCATCCAAGGCGATCTCGATCAGCGGGGCCTCAAATTCCCGCAAAATGCGGCTATAAACCCCCGGTGGCGGCAATGCGTCGCCGTGCAAGTCAAAGTAGCGTTGCAAATGGCGCGCAACTGCGTCGGACAGTTTTTCATCGCCGACGACACCTGCAACCGGCGTCTGCACCGGATTCTGACCCAAGAGCGCGGCCACCTCGGACCCTGTGATCTCGGGCCCTGCCCCCGTGACGGAAAGCCTGCGCATCATGTTTTCCAGCTGCCGTACATTGCCGGGCCAGAAGTGGTTGCGCAGGGCATTCTGGGCCTCTTTTGACAAGGTCCGCATCGGGCCCCCGTCCCAAGCGCTACGGGTCAGGAAGTGTTCCGCCAACAGGGCGATATCCTCAACCCGTTCCCGCAATGGCGGCACATGGATCGTCACCCCGCCAAGCCGGTAAAACAGATCCGAGCGAAAACGCCCCTCGGCCATACGCGCGGCCAGATCGGATTGCGAGGTGGCCATGACCCGTGGCGCGTCATCACCCATCGCGTCCATCATCCGCACAATCCGCAGCTGCAGGTCGTCATCATAATCAGCGACCTCATCCAAGATCAGGCTGCCGCCTTTGGCACGTTGCAAAAGGCTTGCCAGATCCTCGGCGCTCGCCAGATCTTGTTCTTGCAACACCACGAAACCTTGGGCGCGACGATCGGAAAAATCATGGATGGCGCGCGCAACCAGCGACTTGCCGGTCCCCGATTCCCCTGTCACCAGAACCGGCAAATCAGTGTTCATCACCTTTGCCACCAATTGATACAGCGCCTGCATCGAGGCCGTGCGCCCCACCAGCGGCAAATCATCCCCCACCGCACGCGGGGCAAGGGGTTGCTGGCGAACACGCTTGCGGTCCAGCGCGCGGGCGCAGCGTTTCATCAGATCAGGCAGATCAAAGGGTTTTGGCAAGTAGTCAAACGCCTCGGCCTCGGTCGCCTGAATGGCTGTCATGATGGTGTTTTGCGCCGAGATCACAATCACCGGCAGGCCGGGCCGTCGGGCTGCGATTTGAGGCAGGGCTTGCAGGCCGTTACCGTCGGGCATCATCACATCCGAGATCACAAGATCGCCTTTGCCCTCATCGACCCAGCGCATCAAGGTCGTCAGACTGGCGGTAGCATGCACCTTGCACCCCGCCCGTGTCAGTGCCTGCGTCAAAACCGTGCGGATCGTGCGATCATCATCGGCGACAAGAACCGTGCCATCCATTAATTAGCCTTTCACTTTCTTGGGGGCCAAGGGCAGGGAAAGCCGGAACGTGGTGCGCCCGGGGGCCGCATCAACCGCAATCCGGCCGTCATGATCCAGCACAATCTTCGATGCCAATGCCAGCCCCAGCCCCGTGCCATTTTCACGCCCCGACACAAAGGGCTCAAAGATATTCTGTGCGATATCGGGCGAGATCCCGCGCCCGTCATCCGTTATTTCCACCTGAAGCGCCAAGGGGCTGTCTGTCCCGTCCTGACGGCGCAACCGCAATGACAAATCGTAAAATGTGTGCAGACGGATGGTCTTCGCCCCCGCCTCCACCGCGTTTTTGATCAGGTTCAAAAACACCTGCATCAGCTGATCGGAATCGGCGAATGTATCGGGCAATGACGGGTCGTAATCTTGGACAATGGTCACATTGCGGGCAAAGCCGACCAAGGCAGATTGCCGTGCGCGCGCCAAGGCATCATGGATGTTCACCGCAGAGCGTTCCGGCGGGCGCAGATTGCCGAATTGTTCAACCTGCTCTAGCAGTTTCACGATGCGGCGGGTCTCTAGCACGATCAGATCCGAAAGCTCGCGATCCTCGACCGATAGGTTCATCGCCAGCAATTGTGCCGCACCGGAGATCCCCGCCAAGGGGTTCTTGATCTCATGGGCCAGCATTTCGGCCATGCCAATCGCCGATTTCGCCGCCGATTTCGCGGCCGCAGCCCGTCCCACCTTATCCGCAATCTCTAACGGAAAAATCAGCAACAACAGCGTTTCCTGATCTTGTATCGGGGCAAACTGCAAGCGGCACGGCTCTGGCGCGCGCGCGCCTGTTGTCATCTCGATGTCATTGATAACAATAGAGGACTGTGTGGCAATAACCCGTGCCATCACCTGCTCCATCTCGGCATTGATGTGCAAACGCTCAAGAAGGGGGCGGCCGATCAGGCTGCGGGCAGACAGGTTGAGGAAATCTTCGGCTGCGGGGTTTACCGCTGCAACGTGACCTTTTGCATCGATCATCATCGCAGGGGTTGGCAAGGCGGCCCATAATGTAGCAGGTACCATCATGCCGCCACCGGTTCTGCATCGGCAAAAAGCGCATGTAGGTCTGCGACAAGCCTTGCCGGATCGCTTTGGGTCATCACCCGTCCACGCGCCGCGACCAAGCCTGCTGTCTCCAGATACCAGCCAAGATGCTTTCGCGCGACTTTGACGCCCAGCTCCTTGCCGTAAAACCCCAGCATATCCTCGTAATGGCTGACGACCATGTCGCCCAAGGCCGTGCCTTGCGGTATCGCAGGTGCAGGCGCGCCGAATACCCCTGCGGCGATCTGTGCCAAGACCCAAGGCTTGCCTTGCGCCCCGCGTCCCACCATCACACCATCCGCGCCCGATGCCTCAAGGGCCATCGCGGCACTTTGCGCCCCCAGAACATCCCCATTGGCAATCACGGGAATCGACACCGCCGCTTTGACAGCACGGATCGCGGCCCAATCGGCGGCCCCTTTATAGAACTGGCAGCGCGTGCGCCCGTGAATGGTTATCATCGCGACCCCTGCCCCTTCGGCACGCCGAGCGATCTCGGGGGCGTTGAGCATATCGTCATTCCATCCCAAGCGGGTTTTCAACGTCACAGGCACCGAAACGGCCCCAACCACCGCCTCGATCAATGTCAGCGCGTGATCGGGATCTTTCATCAGCGCCGACCCGGAATAACCCGTGGTCACTTTTTTGGCAGGGCAGCCCATATTGATGTCGATCATCTGCGCGCCCATGCTTTCGACATAGCGCGCGGCCTCGGCCATCCAATAAGCCTCACGGCCGGCAAGCTGCACGGATGTTGCCTGTTGGCCAAAGCCCAGCTCAGCCCGCGCACGGGCCAAAGGGCGGGCCTGCACAACCTCTTGGCTGGCCACCATTTCAGATACGACAAGCCCCGCGCCAAACCGCGCGACAAGACGGCGGAACGGCAAATCGGTGATCCCCGCCAAGGGGGCGAGCAAGACAGGCGGGGTGATGGAAATAGGGCCGATGAGCACGGAGGGCGCCTTTGTTTGGTTTCAAGTCTGGTTAAAACGGGGGCAGAGGAAATACAAACCGTAGCATAGATAAAATGACTGAAAAACATGCATTGCCTATTTTTTAATCTAAATGCAGGGTCGCCCTGCCCATTGCCCCGGCAAGAGGCTTCGCCTAGAACTGACGCCAAGTTTGATCGGGATGCCTAAATGACAAGCGCTGTCATCATTACTGCCGCAGGGCGCGGGTTGCGCGCCGGGGGCGACGTGCCAAAGCAATGGCAAATGTTGGGGCAAAAGCCCGTGCTTGCCCATACGGTTGAAGCCTTTCGGGCCTTCGGCTTTGCCACCATCATTGTCACCCTGCATCCTGATGATATGACCCGCGCGGCCTGTCTTGGGGCGGATGTGGTTTTGGTGACAGGGGGTGAAAATCGCGCGCGATCTGTCAGAAATGCCTTGGAAACGATTGATCCCGAAACTGTTTCCACGGTTTTCATCCATGACGGCGCGCGCCCCTTTATGACTGCCGGCCTGATCGCCCGTCTTCAGGGCGCGCTGCAAAACGCACCTGCGGCGGCGCCCGCCTTACCGGTCACCGATGCGCTTTGGCGTGGAGAGGACGGCTTGGTCACAGGGGTTCAGGATCGTGCCAATCTGTATCGCGCTCAGACCCCGCAGGCCTTTCACCTTGCCGAAATCCTTACTGCGCACCGTGCCCATCCGGGCAATGCCGCCGATGATGTCGAGGTTGCGCGCGCCGCAGGGCTTGCAGTTGCCATCGTTGAAGGCGATGAAGACAACATGAAAATAACCCTACCCGGCGATTTTTTACGCGCCGAAAAGATTTTAGCACAGCACCAGCGGGAGGCTTGAATGGATGTAAGGCTTGGCAACGGCTTTGATGTACACGCCTTTTGCGAGGGCGATCATCTTTGGCTTTGTGGCGTGAAGCTGCCGCATGGGCGCGGCCTTTTGGGGCATTCGGACGCTGATGTGGGCATGCATGCGCTGACCGATGCGCTTTATGGTGCGCTGGCCCTGGGCGATATCGGGCGGCATTTCCCGCCGTCGGACCCGCAGTGGAAGGGGGCCGCCAGCCATATCTTTTTGGCCCACGCGATGGAGCAGGCACGGGCCCGCGGCTTTGCGCTTGGCAATGCCGATGTGACGTTGATCTGTGAACGCCCGAAAATCGGGCCGCACGCAGAGGCGATGCGCGCGGCATTGGCTGGGATCATGGGCGTGGAGCTGGACCGTGTTTCAGTGAAAGCGACGACCAGTGAAAGCCTCGGCTTTACCGGCCGCGAAGAGGGTATCGCCGCCATCGCCACAGCAACATTGGTGAAACCATGACCGCAAGCCGTATCCTGTCGATATTTTTTGGCGTTGGGCTTTTGCGCCCTGCGCCGGGCACTTGGGGCTCTTTGGCGGCGGTGGCGCTGGGGGTGTTGTTGCACCGTATCGGGCATTTTCCGCTGTTGCTGGTGGCGACCATCGCCGTGACCGTAATCGGCTTTTGGGCCTGCCGTCGGGAACTTAACCACCGCCCCGGCGACGACCCCTCCGAGATCGTGATTGATGAGGTCGCGGGACAATGGATCGCGCTTTTGGTGCCCTCCTTCGGGTTTTGGTATATCGGGATGGACAGCAGCAACTTTCCCTATCCGGGCTGGGTGGTGGCCTTCTTGCTGTTCCGGCTGTTTGATATTTGGAAACCTTGGCTGGTGGGGCGGGCCGATGCGCGCGGCGATGCAGACGGTGTGATGATTGATGACCTTTGGGCCGGGCTTTTTGCCGGTATCGGCACGGGGGTTCTGGCCGCCGTTGTGCATCTGGTGGTGATATGACACCTGCCGAAATCCTCGCTGCGGCACGCGCGCGCGGCCTTACAATCGCCACGGTCGAAAGCTGTACCGGCGGCATGGTGGCCGTGGCCCTTACCGATATCGCCGGATCGTCGGATGTGTTTGATCGCGGCTTTGTGACCTATTCCAACGCGGCCAAAACCGCCATGCTGGGTGTTTCCACGGAAACCTTGGCGCAACACGGTGCGGTGTCCGAGGCGGTTGCTGCAGAAATGGCGGCGGGCGCTTTGGCGCATGCAGGCGTGGGGTTGGCGGTGTCCATCACCGGCATCGCGGGCCCCGGCGGGTCAGAGCATAAGCCCGAAGGCCGCGTGTGCTTTGGCCTTGCGCATCTCTCGCAGCATACCCGCACAGAAACGGTGGAATTCGGCCCGCTTGGCCGCGACAAGGTCCGCCGGGCCGCAACCCAACACGCCCTTAGCTTGCTGGCGGCGGCGCTGGCATAGCATTTGGCCCGTAAAGCTCCTCGGCGCGGCGTTCAAACGCGCGCACCACGCGGTGCATCGCCTCATTGAAGACCACCCCGATGATGCCCTGCAAAATCGCGTTTTTGAATTCAAAATCCACCATGAATTCAATCTCGCAACCACCCTCCACATCGCGAAATGCCCAAGTGGATTTTAAATAGCGAAACGGGCCGTCCAGATATTCGGTGTCGATCTTGCGCGCCTCAGGCCAAAGCGTGACGCGGCTGCCGAAGCGTTCACGAAAGACCTTGAAGCTGATCACCAGATCGGCCTCCAGCACCTCCCCACCATCAATCGCGCGGCGAGACCGGATGCGCGCGGCGGAGTTCCACGGCAGGAATTTAGGGTAGCTACCGACATCGGCAACAAGCGCGTACATTTGATCGGCGCTGTAGCGCAGCCGCTTGGTTTCGGAATGGCGTGGCATATGGCAATTCTTATCCGCTTTGGCGTGACTTAGGGCAAGGTATTGGATAAACAGACGGGGAAAATCAAGGGGCCGCCCATGCAATCGAGACCTTATGTCATAGACCAGATGATTTCGGCCAAGTCCATCGCGGCCCGAATAGAAGAGCTGGCCGCAGAGATTAAAGCCCGTTTTGACGGCACTGAGAAACTGGTGGTTGTGGGGCTGCTGCGTGGCTCTTTCGTTTTTATCGCGGATCTGGTCCGGGAATTGGATCTGCCAGTAGAGGTCGATTTCCTCGAGGCATCAAGCTATGGCGACAGCACCCAAAGCAGCCGCGAAGTGCGTATTCTAAAGGATCTACGCGGCGAAATTGCGGGGCGCGACGTGCTGGTGGTCGAGGATATCGTTGATACCGGCTTTACGTTGCATCATGTGTTGCAGCTGCTCGAATCGCGCAAACCCGCCCGTATGGAGGTGTGCGTTCTGCTCGATAAACCAAGCCGGCGAGAGGTGGAGGTAAAAGCCACTTGGACCGGGTTTGAGATCCCCGATGAATTTGTCGTCGGCTATGGTATCGATTTTGCACAGCGCAACCGCAACCTGCCCTATATCGGCAAGGTGCGGTTTACTGACGGGAAATGATTCTGCCCGACCTGTTGCAACCGGGGTTAAAGCTGGTGTTTTGCGGTACGGCGGCCAGCGCTAAATCCGCAGCACGGGGGCATTATTACGCAGGCCCCGGCAACCGGTTCTGGCCGCTGTTGTTTGAGACCGGCCTGACGCCGCGCCTGTTTGCGCCACAGGATGACCATCTGCTGCCCGCGCTAGGCATCGGGCTAACGGATCTTGCCAAAGAGGCATCTGGGACGGACCGTGATATCCCGCCCGCCGCCTATACCCCTGAACGGTTTGCCGTATCTATCGCCAAGTTCCGCCCCAAAGCGCTGGCTTTCACCAGCCTGACCGCTGCCAAAATCGCCCTCGGGGCCCGCCACCCGCCGGGGCCTGCGCAATCGCCTGCGTTTCCAGATCTTGCGCTTTGGGTGCTGCCCTCGCCCTCGGGGGCGGCACGCGCGACCTTTAGTGCCGCCCCCTGGCATGCGCTGGCCAATCATATTCAGGCGCTCGCGTGAATTACCGCTGGTTCCTGCGGATGGCGAAATGGGCACGCAAGCCGCCCTCGGCCAGCCATGTAAAATTGGTGTTGGCGGTGGTTGCGATCTGTCTTTTGCTGTTCGGGGTGGAATATTTCTTTGGCTGGCCAGAGGCTTTGACCCCGAATGGCGGCGGGCGGGCGCACCGGATGCCACGTCTCTAAAACCGAGGGGGCGGCTTGCACCATGCCGCCAAACCCGCCAAACTGCCGCCAAACCCATCTTAAGATAGGAGCGTCCGATGCGCCGCCTCATTGTTTCCGCTTCCGTCCTTGCCCTTATCGGAGGCGGGGTGTTCTGGTTCGTGACCGCCCCCACGCCCCTTGCCCCAGAGGCGACGGCCAACCTTACCGGTGATGCCAAGGCAGGCGAGGCTGTGTTCTGGGCCGCAGGCTGTGCCTCTTGCCATATGGCCGAGGGCGCGGAAGCCGAGGCGGAACTGGTCCTGACGGGCGGGCAGAAATTCCCTTCGGATTTCGGGACATTTATAGCGCCCAATATTTCACCAGATCCGACACATGGCATCGGCGCTTGGTCCATTGAGACTTTTGCCAATGCCGTGACGCGGGGTGTCTCACCGGATGGATCGCATTACTATCCGGCCTTTCCCTATAACGCTTATAACAAGATGGCCCTTCAGGATGTGGTCAACCTAAAAGCCTTTATGGATACGCTGCCCGCCAGCACCGCGCCAAGCCAAGCGCATGATGTGGGATTTCCCTTCAACATCCGGCGCAGTCTTGGCGGTTGGAAGTTTCTTTTCGAATCAGACGACTGGGTAATTGACGGTGATCTGACTGTGGAAGAAACCCGTGGGCGCTATCTGTCCGAGGCATTGGCCCATTGCGGCGAGTGTCACACACCGCGCAATGCGCTTGGCGGCTTGGAACGCGGCGAATGGCTGGCGGGCGGGCTGGACCCGTCGGGCAAGGGCCGCATTCCCAACATCACCCCGGCGGGGCTTGATTGGGATGAGGCCGATATTGTGGGCTATCTAACCAGCGGATTTACCCCCGATTACGATTCCGTGGGCGGGCATATGGTGCATGTGGTGGAAAATATGGCGCGCCTGCCCGAATCCGACCGTGCCGCAGTTGCCGCCTATCTGAAACGCGTTCCGGCAGTTGCCAACTGAACAGGGGGGCAGCCTGCCCCCCAAGACCCTGTTACTGTGCCAGTTTTGCCAATCGCGCCGCGCGCATCTGCGCAAAATCATCGCCCGCGTGATAGCTGGAGCGCGTTAGCGGCGTGGCCGACACCATCAAGAAGCCCTTGCCATAGGCGGCAGTCTCATAGGCTTTGAACTCATCCGGTGTGACAAAACGATCAACGCGGTGGTGTTTCGGGGTTGGTTGCAGATACTGCCCGATGGTCAGGAAATCAACATCGGCGGCGCGCATATCATCCATCACCTGCCGCACGCCCTGCGCATCCTCGCCCAAGCCGACCATGATACCCGATTTGGTGAACATCGTGGGATCAAGCTCTTTCACACGTTGTAACAGGCGCAAGCTGTGGAAATAGCGCGCGCCGGGGCGCACGGTGGGATAAAGGCCGGGGACGGTTTCAAGGTTATGGTTAAAGACATCGGGGCGCGCCTCGACAACCTTTTCAAGAACCTCGGGCGCGCATTTCAGGAAGTCCGGCGTCAGAATCTCGATCGTGGTTTCGGGGCTGCGGTGGCGAATCGCCCGGATCGTCTGGGCAAAGTGATCGGCGCCGCCATCATCCAGATCGTCACGGTCCACCGATGTGATCACCACATGGTTCAAGCCCAGCTGCTGCACCGCATGGGCAACGCGCCCCGGTTCGAATGCATCAAGCGTTTGCGGCTTGCCGGTGGCGACATTGCAAAAAGTACAGCCGCGGGTGCAAATCTCGCCCATGATCATCATGGTCGCATGACCCTGCCCCCAGCACTCGCCGACGTTGGGGCAGCCTGCCTCTTCGCAAACTGTGACCAGCTTTTGCTCTTTCAAAATATCGCGCGTCTTTTTGTAGCCCTCTGATGTGGGGGCTTTCACGCGAATCCACGACGGCTTCTTGGGTTGGGCATTGTCAACGCGGTGCGCCTTTTCAGGGTGGCGTTGGTCCGGTAATTTAAGGTCACGCAAGGTTATGTCCCCCCGAAAGATTGGTTGCTTTCTGGATACGCCCTTTTGCGGGCTGAGACAACAGCCACCGCCCCGCACGGCCATCAAGTAGACGTGCGGGTGCAGATTTTCCCAGTTGCTTAGCCGATCATCGGGCCGTGTTTGCCGTAATGCGTGTCATAATGCAGCCGCAGACGCTGCAAGGCGATGCGCAGCACGATCTTGCCCGACCGCGCAGACCAGCCCATGCGTTTCTCAGCAACCTCCAGACCTTCCAGAAAACAGCAGCAACGCAGAACCATATCACCAAGCCCCGGTCCCAGATCGCGAAGTGCCACCGAAACCCGCTCGCGTGCATCCGAGGCACCGCCACCGGTTTTTCCATCCGGCGCAAAGCTGCCGCGGTCGCCGCCGGTCAAGAAACGCTCCCAGTTTTGGGTGACGCGGGGGCCCATCTGCGCAAGCTCGAAATCCATCCGCAGCTGTTCCGCCGCCGCCACAAGCTCCGGCGCGAGGAAAGGTTTTCCGTCCCGATCCCGCCGCCGCCCCAAAACCTGAATAGGGCTTTCGGCGGCATTGTAGCGCACGCGGCGTTCCTCGCCGCCCTCGGGCATGTCACGGGGTGCCCAATCACGGTGCTGATCGCCAAATTGTGCCGGGGCCTCGGCCATGCCGCCCGCATCGCCCGGCACCATCCGCTTATAGGCCGCGCGCCCCGCTTGGGTGATCTGATAGGTGGAAACCCGCCCCTGCTTTTCGCAAGAGATCCAGTCCTTTAACGCAAAAGCCTGCGCCAATGTGCGGTCAATCACCGCAAGGCGCAGCGTACGCCCGTCGGGAAAACTGCGCAAAACAGCAGCTTTATCCATGTCTTGCGCAATCGCCAGCACGGTATCCACCTCGGCCAGACGCCGCAAAACACGGCGCCCTTCGTGCATGATTGTCGCATCGTCAATTTTCAATCCGTCTTGTCTGATAGGGGCTGTCATGGCAGTGGCATCCTTCCGGCTGATGTTGCAAGCGTCGTTATCCTGCACCCGTCCGAATGCCGACAGCGCCTCATCCACCAAGGGATCATCGCGTCGGTTTTCGTAACGGCGCACCTGTCGCATCACGGTTGACGCATGGCACCCTTCACGGCGCGCCAATTGCCGCAAGGAAACGCCCTGCTCCGTATGGTCAGGGTACAGGCGTGCCGCATCCGGCAGCCATGCAGGCAGCGAAAACTCCGAGCTCAGGTTTGATCCCATTACAGCGTCCTGTGGTGCCTTTGCAGTTAGGCCATTAGTCCCATTCTGGACAGTTGCAACTCTGGGCAGCATTTCTTACCTGTTCGTTAACATCTTCGCTTTCGTCCATAATTGTTTCCAAATCATAAACAAATGCGAAAGCAGCGCGCGGTGGAATCGCCGAAAGCGCAACGCAGGGTTGTGTTGGTGCATGGTGGTGCAACAAATTTCAGGAGCACCAAATGTCAGATATCAGCACAATCCTTGCGAATCTCCGCCGTCCCCGTTTACTGATCCGCGCCGCACGCCACGGCATTCAGGATTATCGTCGTGACCGGGATTTGCGTCGGTTAATCAACGCGGTTTCCCCCCCCCTCCCCCGAGGCGGCACTGGCCCGTCTTCGCGATGCCGAGGAACTGGCTGAGGAAACACGCCGTCGCGGGGATGCTGGATATTCCATAGCGCGCCACGTCGATCTCTTGATCGCAATGATGGCAGAGCTGCGATTGCTGCGCAATCACGCCGGCGCCTAACGCAGCCGAGCTGTTATCTGAATGCAAAATGGCCCCGCCTTATACAGCGGGGCCATTTTGCCAAAGATGCATGGTGCTTAGCCGAAAGCATCCGGCATAGAGGCTTTTTTGCGGGCGACATAATCATCAATCGCCTCGCGAATCCCCTCATCCAGCGCGGGGGCCTGGTAATCGCCAACCATCTTGGCCACACGGTTAGCCGCCAGTGTTTCTGTATCCCGCGCGCCTTCTTCATACCAAGTCTCAAAGGGCTTATAATCCAGCAAGTCCGACCGCCAAAACGCTGATTTAAAATTCTTTTGTGTGTGTTCACAGCCAAGGAAATGCCCCCCCGGCCCGACCTCGCGCAGCGCGTCCATCGCCTGCCCGTTGTCATCCATCGAAATCCCTTGGGCCAGATGATGCAAGGCGCCAAGCTGGTCAGCATCCATCACGAATTTCTCAAAGGAGGCGACAAGCCCGCCTTCAAGCCAGCCACAGGCGTGCAGCATGAAGTTAACCCCCGACAAAAGTGCCATATTGAGGCTGTTCGCGGTTTCATAGGCCGCCTGCGCATCGGGCAGTTTCGATCCACAAAACGCCCCGCCCGAACGGTACGGCAGCCCCAGCCGGCGGGCAAGCTGCCCAGCACCATAGGTGATATGCGCGGCCTCGGGGGTCCCGAAGGTCGGCGCACCGGAATTCATATCAATCGAGGTTACAAAAGCACCGAAAATCACTGGCGCACCGGGGCGTACCAACTGGCTATAGGCAACGCCCGCCAGCACCTCGGCCAGAACCTGCGTCAAGGTCCCCGCCACCGTGACCGGCGCCATCGCACCGCCCACGATAAAGGGCGAAATAATCGCGGCCTGCCCTGCTGTCGCATAGGCTTCCAGCGCGCCCATCATCGTCGAATCGAAGGTTAACGGCGAATTAATATTGATTAAGCTGGTCAGCACCACATTCTGGTCAACAAAATCCGCGCCGAACAGCAGCTTCGACATTTCGACCGAATCCTTGGCGCGTTCGGGTTCGGTGACCGAGCCCATGAACGGCTTGTCCGACAGCACCATATGCGCGCGCAACATGTCCAGATGGCGCTTGTTCACCGGAATATCCGTTGGCTCACAGACTGTTCCGCCGGAATGGTGCAACCATTTCGACATATAGCCCAGTTTTACGAATTTCTCGAAATCCGCCATGGTCGCATAACGCCGCCCGCCTTCACGGTCGCGCACAAAGGGGGGGCCGTAAACCGGTGCAAGCACCAGATTGCGGCCGCCGATCTCAACCGAACGGTCTGCATTGCGGGCGTGTTGGGTAAAGCTGGAAGGTGCTGTGGCACAAAGTTTGCGCGCAAGCCCGCGGGGGATATGCACCCGCTCGCCCTTCACATCGGCACCCGCCGCGCGCCACCGCTCCAAAGCTGCCGGATTATCAACGAAATTCACGCCGATCTCTTCAAGCACGGTTTCCGCGTTATATTCGATGATCTCCAAAGCTTCTTCGTTCAGAATCTCGAAATTCGGGATATTGCGGCTGATATATTTCGCCACATCAAAGCTGACGGCCGTCCGCTCTGCCCGCCGCGCTGATCCACCGCCGCCCCGTGCCCTGCGTGTTGTGCCTTCAGTCATCGTTTTCTCCCCAAGCCCATCGCGGTCGTGCTGTCTTTATGCAGCAGTGTGGCGGTGGAACACTTCCCAATTCCGTCACATACCACCCAAAACCGACATGGGGGCACAGACAACACTCTGTTTCAATTTGGCAAAACGCAGTGAAATCCGCCCGAGGTCAACCCGCAATGTGTTTGCAACAAGTTTGCCCTCTTGCGATTCTGCGCCGCCCCGATTATTGCCCACCTATGACACATCATGAGCGCCTCCTCATCATCGACTTCGGGTCCCAAGTAACGCAGCTTATTGCGCGCCGCTTGCGGGAGCTGAACGTCTATTGCGAAATCCATCCCTTTAATAAGGTGACCGACGGCTTTTTGGCCGAATTCGCGCCTAAAGCGGTGATCTTGTCGGGGGGACCCGCATCGGTCTTTGCCGAGGGTGCGCCGATGCCGCCGAAAACGGTATTTGATCTGGGCGTACCTGTGCTTGGCATCTGCTACGGGCAACAGGTCATGATGCATTGCCTAGGCGGGCAGGTTGAACGTGGTCACGGCACCGCCGAATTTGGCCGCGCCTTTGTGACGCCAACAGCGGCGCAAACCGATTTGCTGGACGGCTGGTTTGCCACCGACCGTGAACAGGTCTGGATGTCGCATGGCGACCATGTTTCCAAAATCGCACCGGGGTTTGAGGTTTACGGAACCTCCCCCAACGCGCCTTTTGCGATTACCGCCGATGTTGAGCGTCGCTTTTACGCCGTGCAATTCCACCCCGAGGTGCATCACACCCCGAATGGTGCGAAATTCTATGAGAATTTTGTCCGCATCGCTGGCTTTGCCGGTGATTGGACCATGGGCGCCTATCGCGAAGATGCCATCGCCAAAATCCGCGAACAGGTTGGTGACAAGCAAGTGATCTGCGGGCTTTCGGGCGGGGTTGATAGCTCTGTCGCGGCGGTCTTGATCCATGAGGCCATCGGCGATCAGCTGACATGCGTTTTTGTTGACCACGGGCTGCTGCGCCAGAACGAGGCCGAAGAAGTCGTTAAAATGTTCAGCGAGAATTACAGCATCCCGCTGATCCATGCCGACGAATCAGAGCTGTTCCTCGGTAAGCTGGACGGCGTGTCCGACCCCGAAACCAAGCGTAAAATTATCGGTGGCTTGTTCATTGACGTCTTCCAGAAATACGCCAACCAGATTGAGGGCGCGGAATTTCTGGCCCAAGGTACGCTGTACCCCGATGTGATCGAATCGGTCAGCTTTTCGGGCGGCCCTTCGGTAACGATCAAATCGCACCATAATGTCGGCGGCCTGCCTGAAAAGATGGGCCTAAAACTGGTCGAGCCTTTGCGCGAATTGTTCAAAGACGAGGTGCGCGCGCTTGGTCGGGAACTTGGCCTGCCCCCCTCTTTCATCGGCCGCCACCCCTTCCCCGGCCCCGGCCTGGCCATTCGTTGCCCCGGCGAGATCACCCGCGAAAAGCTGGCGATTCTGAAAAAGGCCGATGCTGTGTATATTGACCAGATCCGCAAGCACGGGCTTTACGATGATATCTGGCAAGCCTTCGTGGCCATTTTGCCGGTCCGTACCGTGGGCGTTATGGGCGATGGTCGCACCTATGATTTCGCCTGTGCCTTGCGCGCGGTGACCTCGGTCGATGGCATGACAGCCGATTACTACCCCTTCACGCATGACTTCCTTGGTGAAACTGCGACACGGATTATCAATGAAGTTCAAGGGATTAACCGGGTTACTTACGACATTACATCAAAGCCGCCCGGCACCATTGAATGGGAATGATCCAAGCGCGCCCCGATTGAGGGCGCGCTGTCGTTTCACCGGCTTTTAAAGAACGATCCCAAAATCCCGCGTACAAGCGCTTGGCCGCTTTTGGTGCCTAGCTGTCGTGCAAAGCTTTTGGCAAAGGCCTCTCCCACGCTGTCTGATGACCGCGAGGATTTGCGTTTTGTGCTTTGCGCCACACGTCCCCCGTCATAGCGCCGCGCGGAATTGAACTCTCGCTGCTGGCTTTCGGCGCGCGCCTCTGCGGCCTCTGCTTCTGCAACCTCTTTTGCGGCAGCTTCGGCGCGGGCCAACAGGCGTTCATACGCCGAATCGCGATCAAACCGCGCCTCATATTTCCCTGCAACGGGGGATGCTGCCATCAAAGTGGCACGCGTTTCGGCATCAATCGGGCCCAATTGGCTGCTAGGGGGGCGAATCAACGTCCGTTCCACCACACCCGGTATGCCCTTTTGCTCCAGAAACGACGTCACCGCCTCCCCTGTGCCCACTTGCGTGATCGCTTCCTCGGTGGAGAAGCGCGGATTGCCTCGGTAGGTTTGTGCGGCCAGCTTCAGATCGCGTTGATCGCGGGGCGTGAATACCCGCAAGGCATGCTGCACCCGGTTGCCAAGCTGTGCCAGCACATCATCAGGTACATCGGCCGGCTTTTGCGTGACAAAAAACACCCCCACCCCCTTGGAGCGGATCAGCCGGACGACCTGTTCTACCTTATCCACCAATGCCTTAGGCGCGCCGTCAAACAGCAGATGCGCCTCGTCGAAAAAGAACACCAGCTTGGGTTTGTCGGGGTTTCCGACCTCAGGCAGCTCCTCGAACAGTTCTGAAAGAAGCCACAAAAGGAAGGTAGAATAAAGCCGCGGCGCACCCATCAACTGATCGGCTGCCAAGATGTTGATCCGCCCGCGCCCCTCGACATCGACCTGCATCATATCAGCCAGATCCAATGCCGGTTCGCCAAACAGATTGTCCCCGCCCTGATTCTCCAGCACAAGCAGGCGGCGTTGGATCGCCCCGATCGATCTGGTGGAAACAAGCCCGTAGGTCGTGCTGATCTCACTGGCATTTTCGGCGATAAAGGTCAGCATCGCCCGCAGGTCTTTAAGGTCGTACATCGGCAAAGATTCATCATCCGCAAGCCGGAAGGCGACATTGATCACGCCCTCTTGCGCATCTGTCAGCTCCAACAAGCGCGAAATCAGCAATGGGCCCATTTCGGCAACGGTGGTGCGCACCGGATGGCCTTTTTTGCCGAATAAGTCCCAGAAAGTAACAGGAAAATTACTGTATTCCAGATCAAGCCCGATGGTTTGCGCCCGCGCCATAAAGGCATCGTGCAGTTTGTGATCTGCCGATCCCGCCATGCCGATCCCCGAAAGGTCGCCCTTCACATCGGACAAGAACACCGGCACCCCGGCAGCCGAAAACCCTTCGGCGAGGATTTGCAACGTCACGGTTTTGCCCGTGCCCGTGGCCCCTGCAATCAACCCGTGCCGGTTGCCATAACCCAATAGCAATTCCTGCGGAGTGCCATAAGCCTCATCGCCGCCGCCAACGAAAATACCCGGTTCAATCGCCACGCAATCCCCTTTCAACCCGAATTGGCGCGGCAATCTGCCCGCCACGCCTTCAAAATACATTGTTAACCGCTCTGTGCCAGAGTGGTTTTCACCAATGCGCCCCAAAGGCGTTTTTGGTAAGACTTCCTCCCTGTTGAAACTGACCGCGCCCCTTAAAAGGCGCGGTTTTTTTGTGCGTTTTGAGAACTTTTTTCCTGTTGACCTGTCTATGCTATGGTCCTAACTTTTCCTTAATGAAGTCGGCCAGTCCGACGGGGAGCTATAACTAAAAGAAAAGGGTCGGTACGCCGGCCCTTTCGCATTTCCCCCTTTCCCCGCGACGTGGATCGGTCACATCCACAGGGCAATCATCAGACAGCGTAATATTGCCTCACCCTGTTTTCGGACCTGACTTTGCTAAAACCCCATGCTATGCGGTGTCTTATACCATTGAAGGACCGAAACGAATGCCCGTGAAAAAATCCGCACAGTTTCTTGCAATCCCCCTTTGCCTTCTGCTTGGCACTGCTGCCTTTGCTCAGGAAACTGCCCCTGTGGCCGATGCCGAAAGCACCGATGCCCCCAATGGCCTGTCGATGGGCACGCAAGAGCCTGCAGCCAATGATGGTATTGGTGCGACCTATACCGCCGAAACCTTCGGTACATGGGAACAACGCTGTGTGAAAACCGAAGACGGCGCCGATCCGTGCCAGCTTTACCACCTGCTCAAAGACAGCGAAGGCAACAACGTGGCCGAGATTTCGATCTTTGGTCTGCCCAAGGGTCAGCAGGCCGTGGCCGGTGCCACCGTGATTGTGCCGCTGGAAACTCTTCTGACGGCAGAGCTTTCGGTTGCTGTCGATAGTGCCGCTGCCCGGAAATACCCCTTCTCATGGTGTTCCAACATCGGGTGCATCGCGCGCATCGGGTTTACCCAAGCCGAGGTTGATGGCTTCAAAAAAGGCAATGCTGCAAATCTCAGCATCGTTCCTGTTGTTGCCCCCGATCAAAAGGTTGAACTGTCCGTCTCTTTGACCGGCTTTACCGCAGGCTATGACGCTGTGAACAAAGCCAACGGCAACTGAGCCCGGCAAGATATTTTAGTTACGCCGCGCATGTCCTGCGCGGCGTTTTCAATGGGTGCCCTTGGGCTTTGGATTGCCCGGTCTGGCGGCAAGCCCCCCCAGCGCACAATCGGCCTATAGCTGTTGCTATTCAGCAAGCTGCACGGCAAAAAAGCAATGCAGGGTAAAGCTAGGGGTGAAACGATGTTGGAAGGTGACTCCCTCAGGGACAAAATCATAGCTCAATATGACGGGATGTCGCCGCAGCTTCAGCAAGCCGCGCGCTATGTGCTGGAAAACCCGCAAGAAGTAGCGCTCACTTCAATGCGGAGGTTGGCGCGCAATGCGGCGGTGCAGCCCGCAACGATGACACGACTGGCGCAATATCTGGGGCTGACCGGATATGAGGATATCCGCGCCCATTATGCCAAGACGATCCGCATGCGTGCCGACGGCTTTGCCGCGCGTGCAATGGAACGCGAAACCGCATCGCCAGATGAAGGCGGTGGTCTGGCCCGTCAGATGCTGCAAAGTCTGGCCGCCCAGATATCACGGTTGAGCGAGCCACAACCGCTCGCCCAGTTGCAAGCCGTGGCGGATCACCTGCATGGCGCGAGGCGGATTTATGTCCTAGGCCTTCGGTCGTGCCATTCCGTCGCTTGGCATTTCCATTATGTAATGACGCTACTGGGTGAAAAGACAGTGCACCTTGACGGCCCCGCAGGCACATCAGGCGACGGTCTTTTGCATGCCGGTGATAAGGATGTGCTGCTGGCGATCTCCGTCAGCCCTTATGCGCTACATACGCTGGAACTTGCGGCAGCGGCGCGTGAAAAGGGTATGGCCGTCATTGCCATTACCGACAGCGAGGTTTCCCCACTCGCCTCGATTTCACAAGCGACTATATTGTGCCCGACAGAAAGCCAGACATTTTTCCACACGCTAACCCCTGCCCTTGCCATTTCAGAAGTGCTCTGTGGTTTGCTTGCAGCCCATGACCGTCAGGGCGCGCTCGAGGCACTTCAAAAGGCCGATGAGCATCTGCAATCGCTCAATATTTATGCCAATACGATACCGCGCCGCCGGATCTGATTCTCAAGCTTCACAATAAATTGCAGTCGTCACTCAAGAAAACGATGTGGATGCTACGAGGCTTTGTTGCGCGAAATCGGTTTCGGGGATTCATGTTGTGAACCCAGCGTGATAGCTGACAGCCATGAGCAGCTGGATACCAACGACTTACAACACCAAGAACTGGTCTGACTACCACCAAGCCCTAAAACAGCGCGGTTCATTATCGATCTGGTTTGATGATGAGATGGTGTGGGAGGCGCAGCCTTGTGGCAAGAGGGGACGTCAACAGGCTTACAGTGATGTGGCGATACAAGCTTGCCTGACGATCAAAGTGCTGTTCGGTTTGCCCTTGAGGCAGACGACCGGGTTCATGGAAAGCATGCTGAAGTTAGCGGGGCTGAACTGGGCGGTGCACACAATGCCGACGCTACCGTGGCCTAATTTGCAACCGCCCTATACAGATACAGAAGGCGCTGTCAAAGTGATCATGACCGGTTCGGCCCAAGATCCGGCAGCGTTCCAGCCTCACATTCGCTCGAAATCGAGACAAGAGGCACTGCGCAATCGCTATCGCAATTCAGCGGATGAGCTGAAGCTGGTGATCGTGCGTGATATGTGGCTGACTGGTTTTGACGCGCCCTGCATGCACACGCTTTACGTGGATAAGCCCATGAAGGGCCACGGGTTGATGCAGGCCATCGCACGTGTAAACCGCGTTTTCGGAGACAAACCTTCAGGTCTGGTGGTCGATTACATTGGCCTCGCCGCGGATCTGAAAAAAGCGCTGGCACATTATTCAGCTTCCGATCAACAACGCACCGGCGTTGATAAACGTGAAGCTGTTGATGCTTTGATGACCGCGCTAGATGTCATGCGCGACATGTTCTACGGCATCGCCTATCAGGACGCTTTGCGAGGAACGCCCCAAGATCGCATCCACATCCTCCCCATGGCGATCGAACATGCTTTGACTCTGCCTGTATTCGATAAAGATGGAAAACAGGTTGAGGGCGGCGATCGAAAGCTCAGCAAGAAACGATTCATGAAGGCAGCCACGCGGTTGATCACCGCATTCCGGATCGCATCAGCTAGCCCCGAGGCTGAGGATATCAAGGAAGAAGTCAGCTTCTTTGCCGCCGTGCAGGCCGCAATCCGGAAGTGCGGTTGAAAATACGGAATTTGCGATCTCGCAACTGATCAATCAGGCGGTAGGTTCAACCGAAGTCATCGACATCCTTAAAGAGTGCGGCGTCGATCGCCCCGATATCGGCGTCCTGGATGAGGCTTTTTTGCTTGGCATTCAGGGAATGGATCAAAAGAACCTTGCGGTCGAAGCTCTGCGCCGGCTGTTGAACGGAGAGATATCCTCCCGGACGCGGACAAACCTTGCGAAGAAAGACGCATTCTCGCAACAACTGACAGAGGCCATTTCCCGCTACCACAACCGCAGCATCGATGCGCTTCAGGTTATTCAGGAGTTGCTCAAGCTGGCCCGTGATTTGCGGGAGGAGCCGGAAGACGGCCTATCGCAAGAGGAAGCCGCCTTTTATGACGCCCTTGCACGCAGCGAAAGTGCGATGGCCTTGATGGGTAACGAAGACTTGCGTGTGATTGCAGCCGAACTTGTAAACACCGTCCGCGCAAGCGCCTCTGTAGACTGGTGGGGTAATCGCCCCCTTTTTAACGGGGTGCATCTGTAGAACTTACGCGGCCATTTTCAGTTTCATAGCGGGTGTGATGCCGCCGATGCCCATGTTCGGGCGGTCGTTGTTATATGTCCAGAGCCATTGTGTGGCCTGATCCTGAGCCTCCTCGATGCTTTCGATGATGTATTGATCCAGCCATTCATGCCGAACCGTCCGGTTGTAGCGCTCGACATAGGCGTTCTGCTGGGGCTGTCCGGGTTGGATGTGCTGGATCGTAACACTATGTTTCTCAGCCCATTTTCTCAGTGTTTCGCTGATATATTCCGGCCCATTGTCGACCCTGATCGTGCCCGGTTTTCCGCGCCATTCGATAATGCGATCAAGGCTGCGGATGACCCGTTCGGCAGGGAGCGAGAAATCAACCTCGATCCCCAGCCCTTCGCGGTTGAAGTCGTCCAACACATTCAAAAGCCGAAAAGCCCTGCCGTCGCCGAGGCGATCCGCCATGAAGTCCATGGACCAGGTCACATTCGGTCTGTTCGGGACCGCCAGAACGTCAGGCTTCTCCCGTTTCAGCCGCTTGCGCGGCTTGATGCGCAGGTTCAGTTCCAGCTCACAGTAGATCCGGTAGACCCGCTTGTGGTTCCACGGATGCCCCTTCACGTTGCGCAAATGCAGGAAACACAGGCCAAATCCCCAAGTCTTGCGCGCATCCGTCAGCCCTGTCAGCAGATCGGCGATCACCTCGTTCTCGTCTTTCAGCTTCGGGCTGTAACGATAGCAGGTCTCGCTGACCTCGAAGGCCCGGCACGCCAGCGCGATGCTGACGCCCCGTCGCTCTACCGCCGTTTCGGCCATCTCGCGGCGCTGAGATGGCCCCGTTACTTTTTTCCGAGGGCTTCCTTCAATAAGTCCGCCTGCATGCTCAGATCTGCATACATCCGCTTCAGCCTGCGGTTCTCTTCCTCCATGGCTTTCATCTGGCTGACCATGGATGCATCCATGCCACCATACTTCGCACGCCATTTGTAAAACGACGCATTGCTCATGCCATGTTCACGGCAAAGCTCGGCCACCGGCACACCACCTTCGGCTTGGCGCAGGATCGCAAGGATCTGGGGTTCGCTATATCTGGTCATTTTCATTCAAAATCTCCTCGTTCATCTTGCCGAGAAAATTCTACTTCCGCAGCCCCTTACTTTCGGGGGGGATTACCGTGGCGTAAAGACAATGTCCGCACAAAGATGCGGGTCGCCGTAAAACGGATACTGAAAAAGCATGGGTTTCCGCCAGATCTGCAGGCCGAAGCGATCAAGCACGTGGTTCAGCAGGCCGAGGCAATGGCAAGAGAAATGAGCTAAGGGGGGCTTGCGGCCCATAGCCGACCTTTGCTGGAACGTCGGATGCCGCAATGCAGCTTCACCGAAGCGGACATTGGAGCACGTGTGCAGCATTTTGACTCGCTGAAGGTCCGCTGTGCGGACTTTTCTGCCGTTGGTCAAACACCTGAACTGATCATGTCTCGAACTTTCACCGCCTTCTCGAAGTGATCCAGTTCGTGAGTCTTGATCCACCATTCGGCTGCTTCCATAAGCAACTTTGGCTCATCATTCTTATTGGCAAAAAAAGCGTAGAATGAAAGACCTACGGTTTCTCCCTTCTTAGCGATCTTGTCATTGCAGACAGCGATTGCCTTTGTCCTTAAAGTTGATCTCATACTACTTGCAGCCTCTCTATCGCCAAATGATTGATCAGAACATAAAGTGAACTGATGAAGGTCGCAACTTAAGACTTCTGGTAGGTTTGGGCTCCAAGCGGACTTGCAGCAATGCAGCGCGTGGTTTTTGCGCAAAATGCCCTGCCACCGGCCTGAGGATCACACCGGATGACTGCTGTCAGCCCAAAGCAGACACGACAGAAAAAACCGAAGACACGGTGCTTATATTCGAGTCGCCCTGAGATTGGGTTCTTCTTGACGTGCTATCCTGGGATGTGCTTTCGATATGCGCGAAATGGTGTGAGGTTTTTATGGATTTTAGTTTAAAGTCAGCGCTGGATTTTTTTGTCAACGCCGCTCCGAAACCAACTTTCCTAATCTTTGTTGTTTCGACCGGCCTTACTTTTTTGTTTTTCCTTAACCCCGACCTGCTACCTGACTGGCCCAAACACGTTGACGCAGTGGCTTTTTGGGCCGCTATTGTTTCCGGCTTACTGTTATTGGGCATTATTATATGGGAGGGTTTTGACCCTGTTCGACGCAAAGTGCTTCGGTGGGAACAGCGCCGCAAGGAATTAAAAACGCTTCTAGGGTTAACTATAGATGAGGTCGCAGCTGTAAGCCTATACGCACAATTTCGTAAGAAAACGCTCCCCATTGAAAAACATCATGCCTTGACGCAATCTCTGGAGAGCAAAGGGATAATCAAGCGTACGTTTGCCTGCCTTCTAGCTGAGGGCTCAACCGCTAAACCAACATATTACAGCCCCCCTGAGCCAGATGCATTCGAATTTGTTGACACGATATGGCAACTTATCGTCGTCATGGACGAGTTCAAAGTAGATGCCGAGGCACTGAGGGATGCTATTAACGATGGCAAGAGAGGTGATGATTTGCGAGTTTACCTATCGCCTAAACATCCCACCGTCTCTTGCACCATGTGATATTAAGATGATCTTGCAATAAGCCAAAATAGTCGCGCAGGCGTCAATCGATTGGCAACTTTGCAAAATTCACTATCTGCGCATAGCTGCCATTGGTGCATGGTGCGGCAAGATTTTCTGCGCAGGACGGGGTGTGAATGTCAGCTTTTCACAATCCGAACCAATGACCGCGCACCTGCAGAGAATGTCTGCAAACCGCCCTTCTTGGAAAAATGTTGCACGAAGGCAATTGGACCATTGCCAGATTTGCACCCGAATTGTTTATGAATGCAATGCTTGGTGAATCCGATGCTACCCTTATGGAAGCAGAATCCCCAGTTTTGTGAAAACTATGGTTCCATTTACACAAAGATGCAGACAGCGATGCCTATGCCTCGATCTCTGCGCTCCAGTATAGGTAATCCAACCATGTATTGTGGAGTTCTTCTTTGACCAGTGGCATCTTTCTTGCAATGCGGTCAAGCTCTTGGGGGGTGGGTTGAAAAGGCGCTCTCAAGAGTTTCATGCGTGCTTCACTCGGGGTTCTGTTCGCCTTTCTCAGGTTATCGGGCGCACATGAGGAAACGATATTTTCCCAGCTTGAACGTCCAGACCGGCTTTTGGGAATAACATGGTCAAAGGTCAGCTCGCTTGCCGGAAGACGTTCTCCGCAATACTGGCAGCGAAACCCATCCCTTAAAAACACGTTATACCGCGAAAACGGTACGTGTCTGCGTTTGCGGTAGCGCTTGAGGACAACGACGGCGGGCACTTCAAAGGCCTGCCGTGGGGTTTGGATCAGCACATCATCATAGGATTTAACCTGGATCACGCGCTCTTGCATCACTGCGACCAGCGCTTGCTGCCAGCTCCAGGCTGATAGCGGTGCCCAGCTTAACGGCTGGAAGTCGGCGTTTAGAACAAGGGTTCGCAGCCCCGAGACAGACGCGTTCATGCGATGTCCTCCCGGAATGCCTTTGACCGTCTCCGGTTTTGCATTGCAGTCAAATGTTGGCGCCCAAAGTGCGGCGCGGTATCAGGATATGTGGGTACAGGTTTCATGATCTTCCCAAGCCATTGAGAGCATTGACGTAAAACAATTCGCACTGGGGTACTGACGTGAATACGCATCCCTCCAAAAACAAAAAAGCGCGTCAAGCAGACGCGCTTTTGAGGTTTGGAAGAACCTATGGGGGGAAAGACAATGGGAGTATGGGTATGATGCCTTTGACTGCGCGGGAAACGATCGTGGTCAAAGGCAGCCCCGGCGCGCATGGGGCATGTGGCCCTTATGCGATCTAGCCAAGGCCAGCGCGAAACCGCGCAATGTGGTTGCTGTTGGAGCGCTGCGTTCAAAACCGATGCCGGACACGGATGCAGGGCAACCGGCGCTCGGGTAAAGGTCATTTTGACGTCGCAGCCCATCTTCTATCGCGCTCTCCCATTGCCGTCGGGCGAGAGGCCCCACCCCTATAAAACAGGACTATATATCGCGGTGATCATCTGACAACCCCCTTTGCCAAGCTGTCGTGCAGGCAAAGGGGCAAGCAGTCTATTTCGGCAGACGCTCGTTCAGGAAGGCAAGCGCCATGGACAAGCCGTCGGGGGCGATGCCATGCCCCGTCCCTTTCATCACATGGCCAAAGACTTCAAACCCTTCCGCCACCAGCGCATTGCCGGCTAGGCCCATATCCTCAAAGGGAACAACCGGATCCTGATCGCCATGGATCAAAAGCACCGGTGGTTTGACGCTGGCCTCATGCAAAAGTTCGGGCGCAAGCAGCCTGCCGGAAAAGGCGACAACACCGGCCATTTTACTCGTACGGCGGGGGGCAATTTGCAGGCTCATCATGGAACCTTGCGAAAACCCGACGAGGGCAAGCGCCTCTGGGTCCAGCCCCTCTTCTGCCAGCTTTTCATCGAGGAAGGCGTTGAGGTCATCGGCAGCGGCCAGCAAACCCTCACGGGCGACCTCTTCCGAAGAGCTGTCAATCCACGGGATCGGGAACCATTGGCGGCCCATTGGCGCGCGGTTACAAGGTTCTGGCGCGTCGGGGGAATAGAAAACCGTATCAGGCATATGCTGCCCAAGCGGATCAGCCAGCCCAAGCAGATCCGCGCCGTTCGCGCCGTAGCCATGAACGAAAACGACCATACTTTTCGCTTGGCCAATTGCCGGACCTTTACGGTCGGAGCTAAGGTTGCGTGTCATCTAATCCCCTCTTTTGCAGTCGAAACACGGTAATAAGCCCAAAGGATGCGGGCCGCAACCGAACGCCACGGCGCCCAATCTTGAGCAAGCGCGCGCATCGGTTTTTCTTTTGGGCGCTCGGGCAGGTCAAACAGCCTGCGCGCCGCCTCTTGCAGTGCCAGATCGCCATGGGCAAAGACATCGGCGCGGCCAAGGCTGAACATCGCATAGATCTCGGCGGTCCATGTGCCGATACCCGGAACGGCCGTCAGCGTGGTGATGACCTGCGCATCGGGCATGCCTCGCAGGCTTGGATAGTCGATTAGGGCGGCCGCCAGCGCATGGGCATAGCGGATTTTTTGACGCGAGAGCCCGCAGGCGCGCAGCTCTTCCTCGGTTGCGGCGGCGACGGGTGCTTCCTCGGTCAGCCCCGCTGCGGCCAGCCGTCCCCAGATGGCGGCAGCCGACTGGGTACTGACCTGCTGGCCAACAATCGCATCAAGCAATGCCGCAAACCCGTCAGCCTTGCGGCGCAGCGGCAACGGCCCCACCTGCCCCAGGGCATAAGCAAAGCGCGGCTCTTGCGCGGCCAACCAGCCCTCGCCCTCGGTAACGCAGGCGTCGCCCTCAATGATACGTCCGGTCATGACACCCCCGATCCTTAGGGCACGCTAACCTTTGACCATGCGCAGGAAAACCCCAAAAGCCGCGCCCGGGATTGTAGCTATGACAATTTGTCCCTTGCCCGAAAGGGGGGCGCGGCCTAATCAACATGTATGACCCACGCAGATACATCCCCCGCCTCCGCCCAATCGCGCCGCAATGTCTGGGTGTTGATTGCCGCCCAAGCGATCCTTGGCGCGCAGATGCCGATGATTTTCACCATCGCGGGGCTTGCGGGGCAAACCCTTGCCTCCAACGCGTGTTGGGCCACGCTTTCGATCTCGATCATGGTTATCGGCTCAATGCTCTCGGCCACGCCGCTTTCGGCGATCATGCAGAAATACGGGCGTCGGGCCGGGTTTTTGATCGGCACTGCAGCCGGAGCCTTGGGTGCGGGCATCGGGGCTTACGGGCTTTATTCCGCGTCTTTCCCGATCTTTTTGCTAGGGGCGCTGTTTTCCGGCACCTACATGTCGGCGCAAGGGTTTTACCGTTTTGCCGCCGCTGATACCGCATCCGAGGCATTTCGCCCCAAGGCAATCTCTTGGGTGATGGCGGGCGGGTTACTTTCGGCGATCATAGGGCCGCAACTGGTAAAGGTAACGGCGCAGGCCTTTGTCGTGCCCTTCATGGGCACCTATCTGGCGGTTATCGGGATCAACCTTGTCGGGTCTTTCCTGTTTCTGGGTCTGAAAATTCCGAAACCCCCAGCCCCCAAGGTGGGTGAGGCCAAGGGCCGCACCAAATGGGAAATGATCAAAGAGCCGCGCATTGCCGTGGCCGTGATCTGTGCCACTGTATCCTATGCGCTGATGAACCTTGTGATGACATCCTCACCCCTGGCGGTTGTCGGCTGCGGGTTTGAAACCTCGAATGCCGCCGATGTGGTCACGGCGCATGTTCTGGCGATGTATGTGCCATCGTTCTTTACCGGCCATCTGATCGCACGTTTCGGCGTGGAAAAGATTATCGGTCTGGGCTTGGTGATCCTTGCCGGTGCGGGGGCGGTTGCCCTGACAGGGGTGGAGCTGGAGAATTTCTTTGTTGCGCTGATGTTGTTGGGCGTCGGCTGGAACTTTGGCTTTATCGGCGCCACCACAATGCTGGCCGGTGAACACGCCCCGAGCGAGCGTGGGCGGATGCAGGGCCTCAATGACCTTTTGGTCTTTGGGGGCGTAACGATGGCCTCGCTGTCCTCGGGCGGTTTGATGAACTGTTCGGGGGGGACCGTTCAGGAAGGTTGGGCGGCCGTGAACCTCGCGATGCTGCCGTTCCTGGTGCTGGCGGGCGGCGCGTTGATCTGGCTCGCCCTACAGCCCAAGGATACCCGACGGGCGTGATAGCCCTGCCCCTAAGGGGGCAAGGCCTTTGGCGTTAGCGCAGGCTGGCCAGTAGCGACAGGCTTGGCTCTCCGGTCACGGCCATATTGCGGCTGGCCTGATAGGCCGAGATCGCCGCGCGGGTCTTGCTGCCGATCACCCCGTCCGCGCCCTCGGTATCAAACCCTTTGGCGGTCAAAAGCCGCTGCATCTCTTTGCGGGTTTTCAGGGTCATGCCGTTTTCATCCGGCGGGAAATCACCGCGAATAGGGCCAAGGCCAAGGATACGGTCCGACAGATGCCCCACCCCGATCACATAGCTTTCAGAGTTGTTGTAGCGCGTGATCGCGGTGAAATTACCAAAGGTCATAAAGGCCGGCCCCGCCATCCCCTCGGGGATGATGATCGAGGCGGCACCGTGGTTCGGCACACGGCCCCCGTCCATATCGCGCACGCCCATTGCGGCCCAATCGGCAGGGCTGCGCGTGGATTTGCGCCCTGCAAGCCCCGCGTTGAACCCGTCAGGCAAGCGCACCTCTACACCCCAAGGCTGGCCCTTGGTCCAACCCGATTTCGCCAGATAGGCGGCGGTAGAGGCCAGCGCGTCGCTCGGGTCATCCGCCCAGATATCGCGCCGCCCGTCGCCGGTGAAATCCACCGCGAAAAGCGCGTATGACGTGGGGATGAACTGCGTGTGCCCCATCGCACCGGCCCATGACCCTGTCATCCGATCAACCGGAACATCGCCGTTTTCCAGAATCTTCAACGCCGCGACCAGCTGTTTCTCAAAGAACGCCCCGCGCCGCCCGTCATAGGCCAAGGTCGCCACCGCCGAGATCACAGGGATATCGCCGCGCCGCTCACCATAAAAGCTTTCCAGCCCCCAAACGGCGGCCACGACATGCGCCTCGACGCCGTAACGTTGCTCGATCCGCGCAAGGGTGGAACGGTGGCGCGCATAGGCGGCACGCCCCTTGCTAACCCGCTCATCCGAGGCGGCAATCGCAAGGTAATCTTGCAAGGAGCGTTTGAATTCGGTCTGGTTGCGGTCGCGCTCAATCACCTCGGGCAAATAGCCCACGTTGCGAAAGGCGGCATTCATCGTGCTGGTGCTGACGCTATTGGTGCGGGCGCGGAAATTGGCAACCCAGGCATCGAAACCGGCATTTGACACGGCGCGATACTGCGTTGTATTGCGCGCCGAAACGGGGCCGGTGCCGCCGCCCACGCAGCCGCTTAAAAGGGCCGCGCCCAAGGTGGCAAGGGTTGTTCGTCTGGTAACCTGCATCGCGCTGCTCCTCAAAATGCTCTGGGCATTCGCCCTTGAGGCAAACCCTAGCGCAGTTCAAGCAACGGGGGAAGATGGCGTCAGAAACGACCGGTAAAAGCCTGCCACATCAGGCCCCCACGGCGCGCGAATTCCGACAGTTGCAAGCTGCCCTCGCCCACGCGGCCCGGCTCTTTTTCGGCCATGCGCAACAAGCCCTGTGCCTGCCAGCCCGCCAGCACCGCCGGACGCCCCGCCGCGCTGATGCCCAGACGTCGCGCCTGTGCCAGCCGGTCAAGCCCGCGGCGTGCCAGTGCTGCAATCCCCGCATCCCGCCCGTCCAGCAAGGGGACGCGCCCGCGTGCGGCCAGTTCCGGCACCGCCTGCAGATAGGCCGCAAGCCCGGCGGCCCAGCCCACGCCCCGCAAGGCGGTCTCATCATCGCTGCCAAGCGCCTTGCCCGACAGCCACATCAACCCGCCTGCCGTATCCTCCAGATAGGCATCCATCGCGGCCTGATCGGCAAAAGCATCGCTATAGATATCCCAACGCCGCGCCTCGGCCATCCGGTCCAGCACATCAAGCGGCAAATCCAGATCGGCCAGCGGTTGCAGCACCTCATGGCCACGAATGATGCCCTTGCCCAGATCCTCAACCGCATCGCGCCACCATTGCAGGCGCATCTCGGCGATCATCGGCTCTTTGCTGACCCAAGGCGCGCGGGCCAGTTCCAGATTATAGGCGTAAAGCGGGGCAAGCCGGGCACGCGCCGCCACGGGCGCCGCCATCAACGCCGCGAAACGGGTCGGGTCGCCGCGCTCGATCAGGGACAAGAAGTCGTGCGTCATGACGCGCCATCGCGGATCAACTTCCAGGTGATCGCATCCAAAAGCGCCTCAAAGCTGGCGTCGACAATATTGGGTGATACCCCCACGGTTGACCAGCGTTTGCCCGCGGAATCCTCGCTGTCGATGATGACGCGGGTCACGGCCTCGGTGCCGCCTTGGGTGATGCGGACCTTGAAATCAACCAGATGCATGTCGTCGATATAGGCCTGATAGGGACCAAGATCCTTGGCCAGCGCCTTCCACAATGCGTTGACCGGCCCGCGATCGGTGCCGCTTGCATCCATCGACTCGCTGACCGACAGCATCTTTTTGTCGCCAACCTTCACCACCACGACCGCCTCGGACAGGGTTACGGTCTGGTTGCGCTTGTTCTTGCGACGTTCCACCGTGACGCGGTAACGCTTTACCTCAAAGAACTGGGGGCAAAGACCAAGGGCGCGCCGCGCCAGCAGCTCAAAACTCGCCTGCGCGCCGTCATAGGCATAGCCCTGATCCTCACGCAATTTGATGTCATCGAGGATACCCCCAAGACGCGGGTCCTTCGCCTCTACCGCGATTCCGGCTGCGGCCAGTCTTGCACGCAGGTTGGATTGCCCCGCCTGATTGGACATCGGGATGATGCGCGCATTTCCGACCGTTTCCGGCGGAATATGCTCATAGGTCGTCGGGTCCTTGAGGATGGCCGAGGCATGCAGACCCGCCTTATGCGCAAAGGCCGAGGCCCCGACATAGGCCGCGCCCCGTGAAGGCACGCGGTTGAGGATATCATCCAGCATCCGGCTGGTGCGCAAAATCCCCGCCAGCGCTTGCAGTGTGACGCCGGTCTCAAACCGGCTGGCATAGGGGTCTTTGAGCAAAAGCGTCGGGATCAGCGACACAAGGTTGGCATTGCCGCAACGCTCCCCCAAACCGTTCAGCGTGCCTTGGATTTGCCGCGCGCCCGCATCGACCGCCGCCAATGAGCAGGCCACCGCATTGCCGGTATCATCATGGCAATGGATGCCCAGCCGGTCGCCCGGAATGCCCGCGGCAATCACCTCTCCGGTGATGCGACCGACATCGGCGGGCAAGGTGCCGCCATTGGTATCGCAAAGCACGATCCAGCGCGCCCCAGCATCCAGTGCTGCGCGCAGGCATGACAGCGCGTATTTGGGATTGGCGCGGTAGCCGTCAAAGAAATGTTCGGCATCAAACAGCGCCTCGCGGGTTTTGGCGGTGATATGTTGGAAGCTCTCGGCAATCGCGGTGAGGTTTTCCTCTAGCGTCACGCCTAGGGCGGTGGTGACGTGGAATTCATGCGTTTTACCGACCAGACAGACCGCCGCCGTGCCCGCATCCAGAACAGCGGCCAGCACATCGTCATTGCCCGCCGAGCGGCCCACCCGTTTGGTCATGCCAAAAGCGGTCATCGTGGCGCGGGTGCCAAGGTCTTGGGCGAAAAACTCGCTGTCTGTCGGGTTGGCACCGGGCCAGCCACCCTCGATATGATCGACACCCAAAGCATCCAACGCCCGCGCGATTTGGATTTTTTCAGCCGTGGAAAACTGCACGCCTTGGGTTTGCTGCCCGTCGCGCAGGGTGGTGTCATAGAGGTAAAGGCGGGTTTTAGTCATAGGATCGCGTCCACAACGGTGGGCGCGAAGTGATCATTGATTTTAACAAGTCCACCATTTATCCCATTTGATGATCTTGTTGCTCTCAATTCCAACCCAACATGCGTTGCCTTTTCTTTAAGATTATCCGCTTCAAGCCACTTTTGTTCTCGGCGGAAGGCAAGCCACCTGCTCAGCACCCTCTGCGCAGCGTCCCTTAGATCTTCAGAAATTGGACCCCAACCCAAGACGCCTATCGTTGGTTGGAAGTCTTTTCCCTCGGTCAATCCTTTATATTCATAGGGGGTAGCCCAGTCGGCCCTCGAAACCTCGTTGATATCGATCCCAAGCAGATTGAGGGAAGCCGCAAATTCGTTGCGTTTGTCTTCCTTGAACAGTTCGCGAAGCCTATCGATTGCCCCAGCAGTGTTCAAATCGTCGCATAGCATCGCCATAAATTCAGCATCAGCCTCACCGTCAGTTGAAGCTCCCGCAATCTTTGTCCAATCTCTAAGCGTTTCTTTGGCCTGCGTCGCCTTCTCTGTCGTCCAATCCATTGTCTTGCGGTAATGGGTTTGCAGGAACACAAAACGGATCACCTCTCCCGGGATGCCTTGGTCCAAAAGGTCGCGGACGGTAAAGAAATTGCCCAAAGACTTGGACATTTTCTTGCCCTCGACCTGCAACATCTCATTGTGCAGCCAGACATTGGCAAAGCCCGCATCCGGATTGGCGCAGCAGCTTTGCGCCACCTCGTTTTCATGGTGCGGGAATGTCAAATCGGTGCCGCCGCCGTGGATATCAAACGACGGGCCCAGCAGGGCCTCGCTCATGGCCGAGCATTCGATATGCCAGCCGGGGCGGCCCCTGCCCCACGGGCTTTCCCAACCGGGTGTGTCATCGTCCGAGGGCTTCCAGAGCACAAAATCCATCGGGTCGCGCTTGTAGGGGGCAACCTCTACCCGCGCGCCCGCGATCATATCATCGACCGAGCGGCCCGAAAGCTGCCCGTAGTCGGGATATGAGCGCACATCAAACAGCACATGCCCCTCGGCGGCATAGGCATGGCCCTTGGCGATCAGCCCTTCGATCATCGCGATCATCTGGGTGATATATTCGGTCGCGCGCGGCTCATGATCGGGGCGCAGGTTACCAAGCGCATCCATGTCGGCGTGATACCAAGCGATCGTCTCATCCGTGATGTCGCGGATGGGGCGGCCGGTCTGGGCGGCCTTGGCGTTGATCTTATCATCCACATCGGTGAAATTGCGCACATAGGTCACATGATCCCCACCGTACTTATGGCGCAGCAAACGGTAGAGCACGTCAAACATGATCACATTGCGCGCATTGCCGATATGGGCGCGGTCATAGACGGTCGGCCCACAGAGATAAATCCGCACATCGTTGGCATCAATCGGGGTGAAAACCTCTTTTTTATGGGTTTTCGAGTTGTGCAGTTTAATCACAGTCATGACAGTACCTTCCGCAGTCTGAACGCAGCTTACCCGCGCGGGCATAGCAACTTTGCGCCCGATTGGAAAACGAAAAGACATCTCTAGGCGCGCATCAAGCCTGCGGTGTAGGGTACAGCAACTGCGACCGACAAAGGACCCCTGCATGTTCCGCCTGCTTGCCCTCTTGCTATGGCTGCCCCTTGCCGCCCATGCCCAGACCTATCCTGAACCGCTATCCGATACCGTCAACGATTATGCCGGTTTGCTGCCACCCGAGGCAGAGGCCCGCGTGGCAGCCACCCTGCAAGCGGCGCGTGATGAAACCGGCGTGCATATCGTGCTGGCCACGATCAACGCGCAGGCCGATTACGATTATTCCGGCCGCTTTGCCGATTTCGCAACTGGGTGGTTCAACGCTTGGGGGATCGGGGACGAGGCGCGCAATGACGGGATACTGATCCTTGTCTCAAAGGACGACCGTGAGATGCGGATCGCACTGGGGCGCAGCTATGACGTGATTTGGGATGGTCGCGCGCAGCGGGTGGTCGATACTGCCATGCTGCCCGCCTTTCGTGATGACCTTTATGCCGAAGGGTTGGAGGCCGGCGTGCAATCCGCGATTGACCATCTGGCCCGCCCCTTTGCAGCCAACGAAGAGGTGACCGAGACCAGCGGATTTCCAGCAGAACCTTGGTGGGAAAGACTGTTCGGGCCGGTCGTCTTTGTGGTCATCGGGCTGTTCATGGCATTTACGATCTTTCGCAAACGGCTGCGCGATGTCTTTGATCGGATCAGCGCCTGCCCTGATTGCGGCAAGCGCAAAATGGAGGTGTCGCGCGAGGTTCTGCTGGACCCCGGCGAGGAGACCGACGGCCAAGGCATGCGGCATTTGCGGTGTCGTGCATGTGGCTATGATCATGGTGAGCGTTTCACGCTGCCCTCCAAGGCGGCACGGCGCAAGGCGCGCGCCTCGTCGCGCAGCGGCTTCGGGGGCGGCAGTTCGGGCGGGGGGGGCGCATCGGGCAAGTGGTAAACCCCTCGACAGGTGGCAGGGAAATGGGTTAACTGAACATGTGTTCAGATAGTGGGAGGATGAGGATGCAGATTGAAAATGCAGCGGTGGTGGTCACGGGCGGTGCTTCGGGGCTTGGCGCGGCGGTGGCACGTTTGATGCGCTCCAAAGGGGCTGCGGTCACTTTGTTTGACCGTGACACGGCCCGCGGTGAGGCACTGGCCGATGAGATCGGCGCGACCTTCCGCACTGTTGATGTAACGGATGAAAATTCGGTTCAGGCCGGTGTTGCGGCGGCAAAGGTCGCGATGGGCAAAATTAACGCGCTGGTCAACTGCGCAGGCATTGCGACCGGAGCGCGGGTTGTGGGGCGTGAGGGGCCACATGATCTGGCGCTTTTCCAGCGCACCATCGACATCAACCTTGTTGGCAGCTTCAACTGCATGCGGCTGGTGGCTGCTGAAATGGCGGGCAATGATCCGGTAGATGGAGAGCGCGGCGTGATTGTCAACACGGCATCCATTGCGGCCTTTGACGGCCAAAAAGGCCAAACCGCCTATGCTGCCTCCAAAGCCGGTATCGCGGGGATGACGTTACCTGCCGCGCGCGACATGGCGGGGCAAGGCATCCGAATTTGCGCCATCGCACCGGGGGTCTTCATGACGCCGATGCTTGAAGGATTGGGGCCGGAAATCCACGAAGGATTGGCCGCCGATGTGACCTTTCCAAAACGGCTTGGCCGCCCAGAGGAATACGCAGCCCTTGCCGGGTTTATCCTTGAAAGCAGCTATTTGAACGGTGAGGTGATCCGCCTTGACGGTGCCTTGCGGATGCGCTGAATAGCAAAAAGGGCGGAGGTTTCCCCCCGCCCTTTCCAAGTCCAATATCCGAAGATCAGAAACGGTAGCCCACGCGCAACTGCACAAGGTTACCCTTGGCATCTGTGCCGGAATTGTCAAAGTCGTCGAAACGGTTGTGCGTGTATTCCGCACCCACGGTCCATACGTCGTTGATGGCGTAATCGACGCCAACACCAGCCAGCCAGCCAGTGTCAGACCGGTTCCCACCGGCAGTTTCGACCTTTGCATGGGCCGCGCCAACAGTACCATAAACCAATGTACGACCCATGTCATAGCCGCCCATCAGCTTGAGTTGGGTAAGGTTTTTGCCTTTGTTTCCCATGACTTCGACGTTGGAGCCGTTGTAGGCAAGCTCGGCACCCGCGACGAATTGACCGAAGTCATGACGGTAACCGGCATGAAGGCCACCAATAGCGCCGTCGCCATCTACACCTGCAGTGTTGGACGACATATCGCCGTAGCCAAGCTGGCCACCTGCATAAAAGCCAGTCCAATCACCGGTGACGGGGGTAACCACAACGGGGGTGATCATCGGTTCGGGTGTGGGCTCTGTCAAACCACCTGCGAATGCGGCGGGGGCTGCAAGGGCAGTTGCGAGGGCGAAGGACGTAAAGAGTTTCATAAGTCTACCTTTCGACGTTAACATCCGACCGTTGTCGGCTGTGGGGATAACGTCTAGGTAGGCTTTCGGTTCCCACAATGTTAGCCCCCCTCACATGGCTGTGAACCCGCGTCAGAAAAGGTGCTAAAAGCCGCCGATTGCGGGGGGCTGATAGGCCAAAACCAGCCCAGTTACAGGGCTGCCTTCTCCTCCAGCGCCATCCACTCCCCTTCCAGTGCACCCAGTTGGGTCTGGCGCTCGGCCATCATCTCGGAGGCTTTGCGAAATTTGACAGGCTCTTTGGTGAAAAGATCATCGGCTTCCAACAATTCGCCCAGCTTGCTGATCTCTGCCTCCATCTTGGCGATCAGATCAGGCAGATCTTCGAGCCGTTTGCGTTCGGTGAACGACAGCGTGTCAACGCGCTTGGCTTCGGCCTTGGGGGCTGGCTGGCTGGCGGCTTTAGGCTTAAAGGTGGCCTCGGGGGCCCATTCGGTATCGCGCTGCGCCATATAATCGGACCAGCCACCGGGAAAGACGCCAACACGGCCCTGCCCTTCCAGCGCCACGGTCGAAGTGGCAACGCGGTCGATGAAATCACGGTCGTGGCTGACCAACAGCACGGTGCCATCGTATTCGCCAAGGATATCTTGCAGCAGGTCGAGGGTTTCGACATCGAGGTCGTTGGTCGGTTCGTCCAAAATCAACAGGTTCGACGGTTTCGCCATAATCCGCGCCAGCAACAGCCGCGCTTTTTCGCCGCCCGAAAGCGAGCGCACCGGCGCGCGGGCCTGTGCCTCATTGAACAGGAAATCCTTGAGGTAGCCGACGACATGCTTGGGGTTGCCGCGCACCATCACCTGATCCGAGCTGCCAGACACCGCCATCGACGGGTCATTGGTCAGGTTGTCCCAAAGCGAGGCGTTCGGGTCCAGCTGCGCACGGGTCTGGTCAAACACCGCGATATCTAGATTGGTACCAAGGGTGATGCTACCGCTATCGGGTTGAATTTCCCCTGTCAGCATCTTCAAGAGCGTGGTCTTGCCGATCCCGTTCGGTCCGACAAAGGCAATCCGGTCGCCGCGCAACACGCGCAGATCAAGGTCATTGACGATCTGGGTGTCGCCAAAGGCCTTGGAGATGCCCTTGGCCTCCACCACCCGCTTGCCCGACGTGGTGCCGGATTCCAATGCCATCGCAGCGGTGCCCTGACGGCGGATCTGGCCTGCGCGTTCGGCCCGCAAATCAGCCAGCGCGCGCACACGGCCTTGGTTACGTTTGCGCCGCGCCGAAATGCCTTCAACCGCCCAACGCGCTTCGGCCTTGATCTTGCGGTCCAGCTTGTGGCGTTGATCGTCCTCCTCGGCCCAAACGGTTTCGCGCCATTCTTCAAACCCGTCGAAACCGCTTTCGCGGCGACGTACCTGACCGCGGTCAATCCACAATGTCGCACGGGTCAGCGCCTTAAGGAAAGCACGGTCGTGGCTGATTAGCACGAAAGCGGTGCGGGTGGATTTCAGCTCATCCTCCAGCCATTGAATGGCTTGAATATCAAGGTGGTTCGTCGGCTCGTCCAACAACATCAACTCTGGCGCTTCGGCCATCAGACGGGCCAAAGATGCGCGCCGGCGCTCACCGCCCGAGGCAGAAGCGACCGAGGTTTCGGGATTGAACTTCAACCCTTCGGCAACCATTGCGACCTTATATTCCTCACCATCGGGCAAGGTTGCGGCGGCGTAATCACCCAAGGTTTCAAAGCCGGAAAGATCGGGATCTTGTTCCATATACCCAACGGATACGCCGGGCGGCACGACACGCGTGCCTGCATCGGCCTGCACCAGCCCCGCCATCACCTTCATCAAGGTGGATTTGCCCGACCCGTTGCGCCCGACCAGCGCCACACGGTCACCGGGATGTACCACAAGGTCCAGATTGTCGAACACCGGATCGCCCCCGAAGGTCAGCGAGATACCGGAAAGTTGCAAAAGCGGTGCGCGGGCCATGGGGGACTGCCTTATGGTTTAATGCATGAAAAGCCGCCCCTATCGGGACGGCCCTAATTTTCTTCGCAACGTCAGGGACGATTAGCCAACCAGTTCAAGACCGGAGAAGTAAAACGCGATTTCACGTGCAGCCGCTTCTGGGCTGTCGGAACCGTGAACCGAGTTTTCGCCAACGGACAAAGCGAATTCTTTACGAACAGTGCCTTCGTCGGCATTGGCCGGGTTGGTTGCACCCATGACTTCGCGGTTTTTCAAAATGGCGCCTTCGCCTTCGAGAACCTGAACGATGATCGGGGCCGAGGACATGAATTCGCACAGCTCGCCGTAAAACGGACGCTCGGAATGCTCGGCGTAAAACGCACCGGCTTGGGCAGGTGTCAGGTGGATACGCTTTTGGGCAACGATGCGCAGACCGGCATCTTCAAACTTGGCGTTGATCTTGCCAGTCAGGTTGCGGTTGGTTGCATCGGGTTTGATCATCGAAAGGGTGCGTTCTACGGCCATGATACTCTCACTTTAATATTTGGGGAAAATCCCCTGATGTTTATGGCGCCCTGCTAGCATGGGCCGCTGGCCTTGAAAAGCCCATGTTGCGCGCAAGCAGTTGACGCCGCGCGCAGCTTCGGGCAAGGCGTGCGTTATGTTACGTATATCAGATATCAGCTATTCCGTCGAAGGCCGCCCGCTGCTTGTGGGCGCCTCTGCAACCATCCCTACAGGCCATAAGGTTGGCCTTGTCGGCCGCAATGGCGCGGGAAAAACCACGCTCTTCCGGTTGATCCGGAATGAATTGGCGCTGGAGGGTGGCGATATATCCATGCCCGCCCGGTCCCGTATCGGCGGGGTCGCCCAAGAGGTGCCGTCCTCCTCGACCACGCTTTTGCAAACCGTATTGCAGGCCGATACCGAACGCGAATCCCTGATGTCAGAGGCCGAAACCGCCACTGATCCGCACCGCATCGCCGAGGTACAGGCGCGGCTTGCCGATATTGATGCGTGGTCGGCCGAGGGGCGCGCGTCTTCTATCCTCAAGGGTCTGGGCTTTGATGCCGAGGCACAGTTGCGCCCCTGTTCGGATTTCTCGGGCGGGTGGCGGATGCGTGTGGCGCTTGCCGGCGTTTTGTTTGCCCAGCCCGATTTCCTGCTGCTGGATGAGCCGACGAACTATCTCGACCTTGAGGGCGCTTTGTGGCTGGAAAGCTATCTCGCGAAATATCCGCATACGGTGATCATTATCTCGCACGACCGCGGGCTTTTGAACCGCGCCGTTCAGGGGATTTTGCATCTGGATGAGAAAAAGCTGACCTATTGGACCGGCCCTTACGACCAGTTCGCCCGCCAGATGGCCGAACGCCGCGCCGTCCTTCAGGCCGAGGCCAAAAAGCAAGAGGCACGCCGCGCGCATTTGCAAAGCTTCGTCGACCGTTTCAAGGCCAAGGCATCGAAAGCCGTGCAGGCGCAATCCCGCGTGAAGATGCTGGAAAAGATGGAAACCATCACCCCGCCCGAGGAAGCCCGCAAGCAGGTCTTTACCTTCCCCGAGCCAGAGGAGCTGTCGCCCCCGATCATCAATCTGGATGCGGTATCGGTCGGATATGACGGCCCGCCGGTTTTGCGCAACCTGTCCTTGCGGATCGATCAGGATGACCGCATCGCCCTTCTGGGCCGCAACGGTGAAGGAAAATCCACGCTTTCCAAGCTGTTGGCGGGAAAACTTAAACCAGCCTCAGGCAAGATGACCCAAAGCAGCAAGCTGCGCATCGGCTATTTCGCACAGCATCAGGTGGATGAGCTGTTCATCGACGAGACACCGCTGCAACACCTTCAACGTATGCGCCCCGCCGAGGGGCAACCGCGCCTGCGCGCCCGCCTTGCCGGATTTGGTCTTTTGGCCGATCAGGCCGAAACCGCCGTGGGCCGTCTGTCGGGGGGCCAAAAAGCGCGACTGTCCTTGCTGCTCGCCACGCTTGAGGCACCGCACCTGTTGATCTTGGATGAACCGACAAACCACCTTGATATGGAAAGCCGTGAGGCCTTAGTCGAGGCGCTGACGACCTATTCCGGCGCGGTTGTTCTGGTCAGCCACGATATGCACCTTCTGTCGTTGGTGGCAGACCGTTTGTGGCTGGTCAAAGGCGGGGCCGTTTCGCCCTACGGCGAGGATCTGGAGGCTTACCGCAAGCAATTGCTGGCAGGCGACGAAACTCCCAAACCCGCCAAAGCCGTTGAAAAGCCGAAAAAAGCCAGCCGCGATGATATCAGCGCCCTGCGTGCCGATGTCCGCAAATGCGAGGAACGTTTGGCCAAGCTGAACGAGATGAGCAACAAGCTGGCGAAAAAATTGGCCGACCCCGCACTTTATGAGCCGGAACGTCTGGGCGAGATGGAAACTTGGCAAAAGAAATATGCCGAGGTCCGCGAAGCCACCGACCGCGCCGAGGCCATGTGGCTGCGCGCGCAAGAAAAGCTGGAAAGTGCCGCCTGACCGGCATATCCGCCTATTTTTTGATCATTCAGACTGATATTTGCCCCTTATTGCCCGTCGCATTGCGGCGGGCAGCTTGCCGCAGGGTATCTGTCGGGCGATAGATTGTGAATGAAATCCAACATTCACCTAATGGTTTTTACGGATCTTGATGGAACCCTGATCGATCACGACACCTACAGATGGGACGCCGCACAAGAGGCCTTGAGCGCGCTTGGATCTGCCGCCGCGGGCGTCGTTCTGGCAAGCAGTAAAACAGCCGCTGAGGTCGGCGCATTACGGGCCGAGCTTGGCTTGCAGCAATGGCCCGCGATTGTGGAAAATGGCGCAGGTGTCTTGCCACCGCATGTGTGTGATACGCCCGACAACGCGCCCTACATCGCTTTGCGCAGGGCTTTGGATAAGGCGCCCGAGGCGCTGCGCCACCTGTTTCGCGGCTTTGGCGATGCCACGACCGCAGAGGTGGCGGAAATGACCGGCCTGCCCCTGCGGGATGCAAGGCTGGCAAAACAGCGCGCCTTTTCAGAACCGGGCCAATGGTCGGGGACCGATACACAAAAAGCCGAATTCCTGATCTATTTGCAAAACAACGATGTCACGGCGCAACAGGGCGGACGGTTCTTGACCCTTTCCTTTGGCGGCAACAAAGCCGACCAGATGCGCAAGATCATCGCGGCCTACCAGCCGCAGCATACCATCGCCCTCGGGGATGCGCCCAATGACGTGCAAATGCTGAAAACCGCCGAATTCGGAGTGGTGATCGCCAATCCGCACCGCCCGCCGCTTCCCCCCCTGAAAGGAGAGGCGACAGGACATATCATTCGCACCAAAGCTGCTGGCCCTTCGGGGTGGAATGCGGCGATTCTCGATCTACTCAAACGCCTTGAACCACGCTAGGACAAAGAGCCATGGCCGACTTCCATCAAAACGGAAACATCACAACGCTGCACAATCTGCGCACCCGATCCATGGAAGAGATGGAGCATGAGCTTGCCGTCTTTGCGCAGTCTCGCAAGATCTCGTTGATCCTGCCCTGCCTGTTTTCAGAGCTGGAACGCGAGGCGATGCCCAATATCCTGTCCGAGCTGTCCAAGGTCGGCTATTTGCACCGGATCATCATCGGTCTGGATGCCGCCGATGATGCGCAGTACCGCCATGCCAAGACGTTCTTTAAGGGGCTGAACCAGAACCATATCGTGATCTGGAACGACAGCCCCCGAATGCTGGCGCTTGGTGCGCGGCTGGAGGCGATGGGGCTTGCGCCCTCGGAAAAGGGTAAGGGCAAGAATGTCTGGGCCTCATTGGGCTATTTGATCGGTTGCGCCGATAGTTCGGTGATGGCGATCCATGATTGCGATATCCTGACCTATAAAAAGGATATGCTGGCGCGGCTGGTCTATCCGGTTGCCAACCCCACGTTCCCCTATCAGGTTGCCAAGGGCTATTACCCGCGCATCGGCAATGACAAGCTGAACGGCCGGGTGACGCGGCTTTTGGTCAGCCCCTTGTTGATCGCGCTGAAACGGGTGGTCGGGGATCGTGACTATATCGATTACCTGCGCAGTTTCCGCTATCCGCTCTCGGGGGAGTTTGCCATGCGCACCTCTATCCTGCCCGACCTTCGGATCCCCTCCGATTGGGGGCTGGAGATTGGCGTGCTGTCCGAGGCTTGGCGCAATCTGGCCCCCAAGGCGGTCTGTCAGGTGGATATTTCCGACGCTTATGACCACAAACACCAAGAGCTTAGCCCCGATGAGGCCCATGCTGGGTTGAACCGCATGTCGACCGATATCTGCAAGGCGATTTTCCGCAAGCTGGCGGCGGATGGGACGGTCTTTACCGCGAATGTCTTTCGCACGCTCAAGGCGACATATTACCGTTGCGCGCTGGACCTGCTGGAATCCTATTACAATGACGCCAAGATGAACGGGCTGACGATTGATCGCCATACCGAGGAACGCTCTATCGAGCTGTTTGCGGAAAATATCATGCGCGCGGGACAGGTCTTTTTGGAGAACCCGCATGAGACCCCCTTTATCCCGACATGGAACCGTGTCCATTCGGCCGACCCTTCGTTCCTGACGGATATGACGGCGGCGGCCAAGGCGGATGAGGCCGAATACCAATAGCGCCTAGGCGCGATTGGTGATCCAGCGGCACTGGTAAGGGGCAAGCGTGATCATGCTGTCCTGCATCATCTCGATCTGCTCCCCACTCAGCAGGTCGGTCCAGCTTTCATCATCGATGAAATTCAACGCCAGCGGAGAGATTTCGACCGTATCCCCGCTGACGTTATGCAGCGCAAAGATCGACTGGTGCCGGTCAAGGCTTTGCCGCCAGACGCCGAACACGCGGTCATCCAGAAGGATGGTGAACTGGGTCGCATTGGGGTGAAAGGCACGTTGCTTGGCCCTGATGCGCAGCCGCGCCGACAGCCCGGCCAGCACGCGCGACTGGATCGAGGCGGGATCATCCAGCAAGGCGTTCAGCTGGGGGTAATCCCAACGGTACCGGTTGATCGCGCGGTTCATGCCGCGATGTTTCACCTGTGCGTGGTCATTGGGTGTGGCCAGCATCGAGTGGATGTAAAAGGCGGGTATCCCCTCCAGCGACATCACGATGGTTTGCGAACAGATGAAACGGTCGAAATGGTGATCGTCCTTGCCCTCAAACGTCCGGCCGGTGGCCTCGTAAAAGGTGGTGTTGATCTCATAGGGTGCCTCACCGCCATCCGGCAGGGCACGCATAGAGACAAGCCCGCCATTCTCCTTGATGGTGTCGATCATCTTGGCCTGCTCTTCGGGGGGCAGAATGCCCTCGGCGGGGCGCATGCCGATGCCGTCATGGCTGGCGGTAAAGTTGAGATAGGCACAGCCGAACTGGGCCGGTGGCATCCCGCTTTGCCAACGTCGTAAGTAATGCGACGACCCCGACATCACCGCATGCAGGATAAGCGGCGGCAGCGGAAAGTTATAGATCGCATGCGCCTCGTTGCGCCGCCCGAAATAGCTGAGGTTTTCGGCCTTGGGGACATTGGTTTCCGTCAGCAGTATGATGGTCTCAGAGGCATAGTCACAAAGCATCCGCATCAATTGCACGATGGCATGGGTTTGCGGCAGGTGGATCGAGGGGGTCCCAACCTCTTTCCAAAGAAAGGCCACCGCATCCAGCCGGATGATGCGCACCCCGTTATCGACATGCAGCCGGATGATGCGCAGAAATTCCAGCAAGACCTCGGGGTTGCGGAAATCCAGATCAATCTGGTCATGGCTGAAGGTACACCAGACATGGCGCGGCCCGTTTGCGGTTTCGACCTCTTGCAGCAAAGGGGTGGTGCGCGGGCGCACAACGCTTGACAGGTCATCCTCGGGCGAGGCCTCAAAGAAGAATTTGTCATAGGGCGCCTGCCCCTGCCGGTAGCCGTTGAACCAGGTTCCCTGACTGGACACATGGTTCAGGACCAGATCGGACATCAGATGGAAATCGGCGCCGATCCGGTTGATATCGGCCCAATCCCCCAGTTGCGTATCGACCGAACGGAAATCGGATACGGCAAAGCCGTCATCAGAGGTATAGGGAAAAAACGGCAGGATATGCACGCCATTGACCACCCCCTTCATTCGCCGCAACAAGAAATCATGCAACAGATCCAGCGGCTTATGCGCCCCGTCGAGAATCGAGTTACCATAGGTGATCAGCAGCGCGTCCTGTTCCGACCACAGGTTGTTGCTCGGCAAGCGCCCGCGTTTGCGCAGCTTGGTGCCCGCAGGCCAGAAGGCCTCGACGATCTTGCTCAGCAAAATATCGGCATCAATATCAGGATAGATCTGCCTGATAAGCGCGGTCAGCCCGGAGCTGAATGAATTGGCCTTGGATGTTCGCATGGCTCAAGTAAGCTCTGAAATGCGGCCAGGGATCAAGCTGCCCTACCCGTTTGGCCGGAGATGCGCTATCGAAAGTGCCTTACCGCAGGAAATTCAACCGAATTGCCCGGTTCTTGGGCGAATTCGAAACCCAGCCCCCCTAAAATGCCCAACGCCCAAAATGCGCAGCCATACAGGGTTGAGGCGGATGCAGGCGCAGCATTCGATCAAAAAACAGGCATCCATCCCGTATCTGACCACGAATTACACTTTATTAAGTAATCTGCGCCTGCTGCCTTGGAATGGCTGGAGTAACCGAAAATCCTGTTCCTAGATCAAAGGGCGAAGAAACGCCGCGCAGAGGGTTGTCCTGCAAGATCGCCCCTCTACGCGGCCACAACATAACAGTTGCGGGTTTTGAATACACGGCTCTGGCCGCTTTTGGAAAGTGTTTTGTACGGTTTCCAACCGCCCGCGACGCAACATGGATTTGAAACCAATGACGCTGAAATTTCCTTCTCTTATCACGGTTGCTCTTTTGGGCACGACCACGCTGGCGGCGGCTGAATGTGCTGATCCGGTCAAAGTCGGTGTGCTGCATTCACTGTCCGGCACCATGGCGATTTCCGAGACGACGCTCAAAGATACGATGTTGATGCTGATCGAAAAGCAGAATGCGGCAGGCGGGGTTCTGGGCTGTCAGATTGAGGCGGTTGTAGTTGATCCGGCATCTGACTGGCCGCTTTTCGCCGAAAAAGCGCGTGAGTTGCTGACCGTCAATGAGGTGGATGTGATCTTCGGGTCCTGGACCTCGGTGTCGCGCAAATCCGCGCTGCCGGTGCTCGAAGAGCTGAACGGTTTGATGTTCTATCCGGTGCAATACGAGGGTGAGGAAAGCTCTAGAAACGTGTTCTACACCGGGGCCGCGCCGAACCAGCAGGCGATCCCTGCGGTTGATTATTTCCTTGAGGAATTGGGCGTCGAGAAATTCGCGCTATTGGGAACCGATTACGTCTATCCGCGCACCACGAATAATATTCTGGAGCAATATCTGAAAGATAAAGGTATCGCCGCCGAAGATATTTTTGTGAATTACACCCCCTTCGGGCATTCCGACTGGGCAACGATTGTGGCCGATGTGGTTGCCTTGGGCGCGGACGGCAAACAGGTTGGCGTGATCTCTACCATCAACGGCGATGCGAATATCGGGTTCTATAAAGAGCTGGCCGCAGCCGAAATCTCTGCCGATGATATCCCCGTGGTGGCCTTTTCGGTGGGTGAGGAAGAGCTGTCGGGTCTGGATACCTCCAACCTTGTTGGCCATCTGGCGGCGTGGAATTACTTCCAATCCGCCGATACGCCTGCCAATGCCGAATTCATCGCCGAATGGAAGGCTTTTGCCGGTGAGAACCGCGTCACCAATGACCCGATGGAGGCCCATTACATCGGCTTCAACATGTGGCTGAACGCGGTTGAGGCGGCAGGCACCACCGATGTCGACGCGGTGCGTACGGCGATGTACGGGCAGGAATTCCCGAACCTGACAGGCGGCACGGCCGTGATGTTGCCGAACCATCACCTCGCCAAGCCGGTTCTAATCGGGGAGATCACCACCGATGGCCAGTTCGACATTATCTCGCAAACCGAGGAAGTGCCGGGCGATGCGTGGACCGATTACCTGCCTGCATCCGCGGTGTTGATGTCGGATTGGAAGGATCTGGGCTGCGGTATGTATAACACCGAAACCAAGACCTGCGTGCAGTTGACCTCCAACTACTAAAATCCTGCGCGGGGTTGGCATTTCATCCCCGCGCCTCTCCCCCTATTGAAAGCCTGACCCTATGCGCCAGCTATTCTTGGCCATCACCCTTTGTCTGACCTATGCCATGGCGGCGCAGGCACAAGATCTGCAAACCCTTTTGCAAACCCATGCCGAGGAGGTCGCGCACCCCTCGCGCATATCGGTAGAGGTCTTGCTGGATGATCTGGCCGGTTCCGGCTTGCCGCAGGTCGCGGATTTTCTGGAAAACTGGGCGGACAAGAAGATATGGCAGCGCGACGATGGGATTTTCTTCATCGCGACGCCAAAAGATGATGCTCTGGCGCTGACCGATATCGACAGTGGTGCGCCAAGCACCGCCTCGCAAAGCCGGTTTCAACAGACAAAGCCCAACGGCGGCGTGCGGCGTTTGATCGGCACCGCCTTGGTGCAGTTCCAGCTCAGTGATCCGGATATAGCGCGCCGCGAAAGCGCTGTCGCGTCGATTGCGCGCAAACCCGAGGCGGCCCAGCTTGCGTCTTTGCTCCGCGCGATCGAGACAGAGCCTGACGCCACCCTAAAGGCCCGCAAAATCCAGGTCGCGAATTTTCTGTCCGCCCGGTTTGCCGACGACTCCAAAGACAGGATCGTGGCGATCAACAGCCTGTCCAAGGATACCAGCGTCGAAGTGCGCAGCGTTTTGAACCAGATCCTCACACTGTCCGAGGGGGTCTCTGCCACGCAGCCCGAGGGCAATATCGCGCGCATCCTTGACCCTGCCCAAGACCCCGACGGCTTTTACGCCAAGTTGGTTGCCGCCGGCATGGCCCCTGCCCGCATTTCCCCCGCCGAGGTCCGCGCAGCCCTTGAGGCCAATATCGTTGCGGGCAAGGTTGCTGGCATCCCGCTTGGTCGGTTGGACACAGACGAGACCCGCACGCGCGTCTATGCGCTTTTGTCCAAAGAGGGTCTTGTGCCGCCATTGGTCACGGATGAGGACCGCGATAACGCCCTGAACACCCATGTCTTTTTTGAACGCTACGCCGAGCCGGACCCCGCAATCACCACAGCCGCCGAGGTCACACGCACAGCCGTCGAACAACGCGTCGCCTGGGCACAGGGCGGTGATCTGGTGCTGGACGGCTTGTCACTGGCGTCGATCTATTTCCTGGCGGCCATCGGTTTGGCGATCACCTTTGGCGTGATGGGCGTCATCAACATGGCGCATGGCGAGTTCATCATGATGGGCGCCTATACCGGCTATGTCGTGCAGCTCTTCGTGCCCGATTATACCCTCTCGATCATCGTGGCGTTGCCGCTGGCCTTTGTTGTGACATTCGGCGCGGGTGTGGCCATGGAACGGCTGGTGATCCGCCATCTTTATAACCGCCCGCTGGAAACATTGCTGGCCACCTTCGGCATTTCCATTGCCTTGCAACAACTGGCCAAGAACATCTTTGGCACCCAGGCGCGGCCCCTGACCTCTCCTGATTGGCTGGGCGGGGCGTGGATGATCTCGGATGTGATCTCTATCAGCTATATCCGCATCGCGATTTTCGTGCTGGCGCTGCTGTTTCTGGCGCTTATCCTTTACGTGCTTAAACGCACCCGTCTGGGGTTGGAGGTCCGCGCGGTAACGCAAAACCCCGGCATGGCTGCCAGCATGGGCATCAATCCCGACCGCATCAATATGCTGACCTTTGGCTTCGGGTCGGGGATTGCGGGGATCGCGGGGGTGGCGATCGGGCTTTATGCCAAGGTGACATCGGAAATGGGCGCCGATTACATTGTCCAGAGCTTTATGACCGTGGTTGTGGGCGGTGTCGGCAATGTCTGGGGCACGCTGGCGGGGGCATCGATGATCGGCGGGCTGCAAAAGGGGATCGAGTGGTTGAACCCCTCCAATACCCTTGCCGCCCAGACCTATATGATCCTGTTTATCATCCTGTTTATCCAATTCCGGCCCAAGGGCATCGTTGCCCCCAAAGGCCGAGCAGCGGCGGATTGAGCCCATGAAAAACACCTTTATCGCACAAAATCCTTCGGTTCTGTGGTTTCTGCTGACGCTTGGTCTGTTCACCATTGGCGTGACTGCCTTGTCAGAGGTCACCGGTGTCGGTTTGATTTCCACCTCCTTTGTCAAGGTTCTGGGCAAAATGCTGTGCCTGTGTCTGATCGCCATCGCGATGGATGTTGTCTGGGGCTATTGCGGTATCCTCAGCCTTGGGCATTTCGCCTTTTTCGGGATCGGCGGCTATGCCGTTGGCATGTGGCTGATGTATGCGCGCACCGAAGGGATCGTGCTGGAGAGCCTCTCGACGCAGGTCATCCCCCCCACCCCGCAAGAGATCTCTGACGCGATCGGCAACCAGATCTTTGGCGTTGTGGGCTCTTCGGATTTTCCGATGATCTGGTCCTTTGCCGACAGCCTTTTCCTGCAACTGCTGATGGTGGTGCTGATCCCCGGCTTGCTGGCCTTGGTGTTTGGCTGGCTGGCATTTCGCAGCCGCGTCACCGGGGTTTACCTGTCGATCCTGACCCAAGCGATGACATTGGCGCTCTCGCTTTATCTGTTTCAAAATGACAGCGGGTTGCGCGGCAATAACGGGCTTTCGGGGTTGCAGAATATTCCGGGGTTCGAGGCGACCTCGCAGGCGACCCTCTCCATCGCTTTCTTTCTGGCATCGAGTCTTGCGCTGGCGGCGGGCTATGTTTTCTTTGCCTGGGTCGTGTCGGGCAAGATGGGCAGCGTGGTCAAAGGCATCCGCGATAATGAGGCGCGCGTGCGTTTTCTGGGCTATCACGTCGAGAGCTATAAGCTGTTTATCTTTACCATCACGGCCATTGTTTCCGGCATCGCGGGCGCGCTTTATTATCCGCAGGCGGGGATCATAAACCCCGGTGAGGTCGCGCCCATCGCATCGATCTATCTGGCGGTTTGGGTGGCCATTGGCGGGCGTGGGCGTTTGTATGGTGCGGTCATTGGCGCGGCGCTGGTCTCGTTGCTTTCAAGCTGGTTCACTGGCGGTGGCGCGCCGAATATCAACCTTGGCTTTTATACCGTGAACTGGACCGATTGGTGGCTGGTGCTGCTTGGCTTCAGCTTTGTCGCCGTCACCTTGTTCTTTCCCAAGGGCATCGGGGGTCTGTTTGATTATCTGGTAAGGAAACCGCAATGAGCATGCTTTTGGAAGTGGACGGCGTCTCGGTCAGCTTTGACGGGTTTCGCGCCATCAACAATCTGTCGATCAACTTTGGCAAGACCGAATTGCGCGCCATCATCGGGCCGAACGGGGCGGGCAAGACCACCTTTATGGACATCGTGACCGGCAAGACCAAACCGGATGAAGGTTCGGTGATCTGGGGGGATATGAATATCTCTTTGCTGGGCATGTCCGAAAGCCGGATTGCGATGGAAGGGATCGGGCGCAAGTTTCAAAAACCCACCGTGTTCGAGGCGCAAACCGTGCGGCAAAACCTGGCCATGGCGTTGAAAAACCCGCGCGGGCCCTTTGCGGTCTTGATGCACAGCAAAACGGCCGAAAACGCCCGTAAGATTGAGGCCGTCGCCGAGGAAATCGGGCTGGCCGACAGCTTGACGCGGCTTGCGGGGGAACTCAGCCACGGGCAAAAACAATGGCTGGAAATCGGGATGTTATTGGCGCAAGAGCCGCGCCTGCTGTTGGTCGATGAACCCGCCGCCGGCATGACCGTCGAGGAACGTGAGAAAACCACCGATATCCTGAGACGTGCCGCGCAAACCCGTGCGGTTGTGGTGGTCGAACATGATATGGAATTTGTCCGCCGGTTGGATTGCAAGGTCACGGTCCTGCATGAGGGGTCCGTGCTGGCCGAAGGCAGCCTTGACCATGTGACATCAAACCCTCGGGTGATCGAGGTTTATCTGGGGCGCACTGATGCTTGACGTTAAAAATCTCGACCTGTTTTACGGGCAAAGCCAGATCCTTTACGGGATATCCCTGGCGGCAGACCCGGGCCGGATCACCACCGTGATCGGCAATAACGGTGTGGGCAAAACCAGCCTGCTCAAAGCGATTGCGGGGCGTCATCCTGCCGCGGGCGGAACGGTTGCGGTTTCAGGTGATGCGGTGGTGCTTTCTTCGGCCTATGATGCGGCGCAGGCGGGCATCGCCTATGTGCCACAAGGCCGAGAGGTCTTTGCCTTGATGAGCGTGCAGGAAAACCTTGAAACCGGCTTTGCCTGCCTGCCGAAATCCGAACATCACATCCCCGATGAGATTTTCGATCTGTTTCCGGTGCTGAAAGATATGCGATCGCGGCGGGGGGGTGACCTGTCAGGTGGCCAGCAGCAACAGCTTTCCATTGCGCGTGCCTTGATTACCCGCCCCCGGGTTCTGCTTCTGGATGAGCCGACCGAGGGCATTCAGCCCAATGTCATCCAACAGATCGGAGATGCGCTTGGCCTGCTCCGCACAAGGGGCGATATGGCGATTGTTCTGGTGGAACAGAACGCCGATTTCGCCCATGGGCTGGGCGACAGCTTTGTGGTGATGGAAGGCGGGCGCATTAAGCGCCGCGCCGAAAAAGCCGCCTATTCAAAGGCAATGCTGGTGGATGATCTGGCGCTTTAACCTGCTACGTCCTCTTCCTCAGACGATTGGCGCGCCCACATCGCCGAATAGCGTCCGCCATTGGCCAAAAGCTGGTCATGGGTGCCTTGCTCGACAATCTCGCCCGCCTCCAGCACGATTATCTGATCGGCATCGGCAATGGTGGAAAGACGGTGCGCAATGGTGATCACGCTACGCCCCTCGCCCATCGCCAGAAGGCTATCCTGAATGTCACGCTCTGTCTGGGTATCCAGCGCCGAGGTCGCCTCATCCAGCAGCAGGATCGGCGGGTTTTTCAGCAAGGTGCGCGCAATGCCCACGCGCTGCTTTTCCCCGCCTGACAGTTTCAGGCCCCGTTCGCCCACAGGGGTCTCATAGCCCTCGGGGAGCGACAGGATGAAGTCATGGATCTTGGCGGCGCGGGCTGCGGCCTCTACCTCGGCGTCCGTGGCGTTGGGGCGACCGTAGGCGATGTTGTAGCGCACGCTGTCGTTGAACAGCACCGTATCTTGCGGCACCACACCGATTTGCGCATGCAGGCTGTCTTGGGTCACATCGCGCAGGTCTTGCCCGTCGATACGCACCCCGCCATCCACCACATCATAAAAGCGGAACAACAGCCGCCCGATGGTTGATTTCCCCGAACCAGACGGCCCGACAAGCGCAATCCGCTGCCCCGGTGCGACCCTAAAGGACACCCCCTTCAGGATGGCCCGATCCGGATGATAGGCAAATTTCACATTGTCAAAGACGACCTCGCCCCCCTTGACCTGAAGATCAGGCGCGTCGGGCTTATCCTTCACCTCGGCCGGCTGGCCCAGCAGCGCAAACATGCCCCCCATATCCACCAGCGACTGGCGGATCTCGCGGTAGACCGAGCCAAGGAAATTCAGCGGCATGGTGATCTGGATCATATAGGCGTTGACCATAACGAAATCGCCCACGGTCAGAATATCTTGCTGCACGCCCTGCGCAGCCATGACCATCACGATCACAAGTCCGGTGGTGATAATAAGCGACTGGCCCGCATTCAGAAATGAAAGGCTTTGACCGGTTTTAACGGCAGCCGCCTCATATTGGCGCATGGCACCGTCATAGCGCTCTGCCTCGCGTTCCTCGGCACCGAAATATTTCACGGTTTCAAAGTTCAAAAGGCTGTCGATGGCCTTTTGGTTGGCATCAGTATCCTGATCGTTCATCTGGCGCCGGATCTGCACACGCCATTCGGTCACCTTGAACGTGAAAGAGACGTAAAGCGTGATCGTCACCACCACCACGGCCATATATTGCCAGCCAAACAGCACCGCAAACAGGACCGATACCATCGACAGTTCAAGGATCAACGGGCCGATGGAAAACAGCATGAAGCGCAGCAAAAAGTCCACACCCTTGACGCCACGCTCGATAATCCGGCTAAGGCCGCCGGTTTTGCGCGCGATATGATAGCGCATGGACAGACGGTGAATATGGGTGAAAGTTTCCAGTGCCAGCTTGCGCAAGGCCCGCTGCCCCACGCGCACAAACACCGCATCGCGCAATTCGCCAAACGCCACCGCACCAAGCCGCGCAATGCCATAAGCAATCGTCAGGCCCACTGCGCCAAACATCAGCAGCGCACTTTCGCTGGGCGCCTCACCCGCAAGCGCATCCACCGCCGCCTTGTAGAAAAACGGGGTAGAGACCGAAATGATCTTGGCCAGAATCAAAAAGAACAGCGCAATCATCACACGGCGACGCACCCACGGCGCATCATCGGGCCACAGATAGGGGATCACCCTGCGAATGGTTTGCATCGCGGGGGCTTCGACCTGATCGGGATCGGGGGTGGTGGCGGTGTTGCGCATTCTATCTCTCGCTTGGCATTCGTGCCAGTATCTATCCCGCGTGCTGCGCAAAGGCCATAGGCGCGCACAGACCGCAGCAAAAAGCCTGCCGAGGGGTCCCGGCAGGCCAATATAATACCGTCAAACGGGTTACTTCAGACGCGAAGCTACATTTTCCCAGTTGACCAGATTGTCAAGGAAGTTGGTCAGATAGGCAGGGCGCTTGTTGCGGAAGTCGATGTAATAGGAATGCTCCCACACATCGCAACCCAACAAAGCGGTCTGACCAAAGCACAGCGGGTTCACGCCGTTTTCGGTCTTGGTCACCTTAAGGCTGCCATCCTTGGCCTTCACCAGCCATGCCCAGCCAGAGCCGAACTGGCCCGCGCCCGCAGCCGCGAACTCATCCTTGAATTTCTGCACCGAGCCAAAGCTTTCAACCAGTGCTTTTTCCAGCTCGCCCGGCATGGCCACTTTGCCCGGCCCCATCATTTCCCAAAACTGGGCGTGGTTCCAATGCTGGCTTGCGTTATTGAAAATCCCGTTCTGCGCGGTAGAGCCCGCCTGATAAGTCCCGACAATAATATCTTCGACAGACTTGCCTTCCCACTGGGTTCCGGCGATCAGCTTGTTGCCGTTATCGACATAGGCCTTGTGGTGCAGGTCGTGATGATATTCCAATGTTTCCTTGGACATACCGGCCGAAGCCAGCGCATCATGGGCATATGGAAGATCGGGAAGAGTAAAAGACATAGCGTTTCCTTTCAGAGGTTGCATCTGTTAACCCGAATAAGAGCCTTCGGGTTCCAAAGGTCAAGGGTCAGCGCAATAAATAACGGCGGGCCTAAATCTCTGCGCCCTTGGTTGCGGAATGTAACAACAGCCCCATCACATACCCAGCAACCGAGCGAAAGCTGACCAAAGTATACCCACCATCTTCGACCCAAAGCGCCGCCGCGACCTGTGCTGCACGGGTGCGCCGCAACTCTCCGGTCTCTAGCGTGGCCAGATCAACGGGGCAAAGCTTGGCCAAGACTTGATCTGCCTTTTCCCCTTCTATCCGAAAAACCGCACGGGCGTCAGAGACGTCCTCTGCCATAAAATGAATTTTAGACAAAGCGTTACGCAACGTTTCTAATGCAGATCTCACATCCCCGTAAGGCAAGACCACCAGCAATTCATCCGGAGACATCCACCCAACAGAGCGCCCGTTCTTTTGCACAATCCGCCGTGGTGCCGGAACCGTCAGCCCCAGCTTTTTTAGCGCTGCAGCCAAGGGTTTCTCGGCCAGATTGCAGCGCAGGCTGATCGTGCCCAGCGGGCCGATCTCCCGGATATTTGCAAAGCCTTCAAATGTTTGACCGCCCAAGGCGCTGACCGGATCATGCATTGCCTTTCTCCCCTGCTTTGTCAAAGAACACCGCATCAACAATCTTGGCCGCGATGGTGCCGCCGTCGACTTTATTGAAGGTGACAACCTCACCCATTCGGTCTGGTCCGTGTTTGATCAACCCCATGGCGATACCGCGCTTTAAGGTCGGGCTATAATATGTTGATGTTACACGACCTTCTACGTTTCTTTGCCCATTGGCATTCACCCCGTCAACCACCGCATAAGCCCCATCCGGTATCACAGATCCATCAAGCGTTTCCAGCCCTACCAGCTTCCAGCGATCCGGATCGGCCAGATGCGATCGCGCCATCCCACGTTTGCCCAGAAAATCGGTCTTCTTCTTGGAAACCGCCCAGGACAGGCCCAGATCCAGCGGCGTCACTGTGCCGTCGGTTTCATCCCCGATCATGATAAAGCCCTTTTCGGCCCGCATGATATGCAGGCATTCGGTGCCATAAGCCATGGCGCCGAACTCGGCCCCCTGTTTGTGCAGCATCTCCCAGAAGGCCGCGCCGTGGCTGGCCGGAATCGCGATCTCATAGGACAGCTCCCCCGAGAAACTGATCCGGTAGACCCGCACCGCAAAGCCGCCAAGCGTGCCATCCGCCCATTGCATAAAGGGCAGCGCCTCTTTGGAGACATCCATCCCGCCCAGCTTTTCCAACAGCTTGCGCGCATTGGGGCCAACAACGGCGACCTGGGCATATTGCTCGGTCACATTGGCGGTATAGACCTTCCAGTCCCACCACTCACATTGCAGCCAATCTTCCATCCAGCCGTGGATCCGGTCGGCGCCGCCGCTGGTGGTGTGGCACAGCCAGGTTTCCTCATCGATCCGCGCAACCACACCGTCATCCAACAAGAACCCTTGCTCATCGCACATCAGGCCATAGCGGCATTTTCCAATCGGCAACGTCGACATCATATTGGTGTACATCATATCGAGGAACCGCCCCGCATCCGGCCCTTTGACGATGATCTTGCCAAGGGTCGACGCATCCAGCAGCCCCAGATTTTCGCGCGTGTTCATCACCTCGCGATGGACCGCCTGCGCGTGGGTTTCACCATTGCGCGGATAGCAATAAGGCCTGCGCCAATGGCCCACGGGTTCCCAGTAAACGCCGTTTGCCTCATGCCAAGCGTGCATCGGCGTGCGGCGCAAAGGTTGGAATAAATCACCCCGCGCCTCACCTGTCAGTGCGCCGATGGTCACGGGCGTATAGGGCGGCCTGAAAGTCGTGGTGCCAACGCGAGGGACCTCTTCACCCAAAGCATCAGAAAGAACACCCAAGCCATTTATATTACTTAACTTTCCTTGATCTGTTGCCATCCCCAAGGTGGTATATCTTTTGGTGTGTTCAACGCTCTCATAGCCCTCGCGCGCGGCCAATTGCACGTCGGAAACTTTAACGTCATTCTGATAATCCAACCACATTTTAGATCGCAGCGCGATAGGCGCACCCTGCGGCATGACCCAAACCGGCGGTACCGGCGGCGTATTTTCCACCGCCCCCGCCGAAGTTATGATATCTTGCGTGCGGTAAATTCCGGCAGCGGCCCCGACCACCGAGACCATCGCAGATCCATCATAGGTAATCGGAGGGCGCGTGGCATCGGGGATAAAGGCCGAGATATGATCCGACCATGTCAGCTTGCCGCCGCAATGCGACCACAGGTGCACCACCGGCGACCAGCCGCCTGACATCGCAACCGCATCGCAGGCGATATCTTCCAGCACGGCACCCTCTCCGACCTGCAAGCACACCTGCACGCCGGTCACACGCTTGCCGCCCTTGACGCGGGCGATGGCGCGGCCAGCCTCTATGCGGATACCCAAAGCGCGGGCACGCGCGGGCAAGCCGCCTGTCACCTCGGGGCGCGCATCGAGGATGGCAGGCACGGCAAGCCCGGCCTCTGCCAGCGCAATCGCGGTGATATAGGCATCGTCGTTATTGGTAACGATCACCGTCCGATCGCCCGCAGAGACACCGTAGTTCACCAGATAATCGCGCAGCGCCCCTGCCAGCATCACGCCCGGAATATCATTGCCCGCAAAAGACAGCGGGCGTTCAATTGCGCCCGTCGCGGTGATGATATGCCCCGCCCGAATGCGCCAAAGCCGCTGTTTGGGGCGCCCGTCACCGGGCGTGTGATCGGCAACACGCTCATTCGCCAGCACATAGCCGTGGTCATAAACGCCCGCGCCCATGCAGCGCGTCCGCAGCGTCACGTTTTTCATCGTCGCCAACGCGTCAATCGCGGATTTCACCCAGTCCTCGGCGGGTTCTTCCTCAACCACATCGCCATCGACAACAGCGCGGCCACCCCAATGCGGGTTTTGCTCGATCAACATCACGCGTTTACCGGCCTGCCCCGCCGTCAGCGCCGCTTGCAGGCCGGCAATACCGCCGCCGATGATTAGCAGATCGCAAAAGCCGTAAACATATTCATAACGGTCAGGATCGGGGCTTTTGGGCGCAGGCCCCAAGCCTGCAGATTGGCGGATGATGGGTTCAAACAGATGTTTCCACGCCGCGCGCGGCTGCATGAAGGTCTTGTAGTAAAACCCCGCAGGCAAGAACCGCGAGACATAGCTGTTCACAACGCCCACATCATATTCAAGGCTGGGCCAGTGGTTCTGGCTGTGCGCAATAAGGCCCGCGAAAAGCTCGGTCGTGGTGCTGCGCTGGTTGGGTTCCACGCGGTCGCCATGGCCAAGGTTCACAAGCGCGTTCGGCTCTTCGGGGCCTGCGGCCATGATGCCGCGCGGGCGGTGATATTTGAACGAGCGTCCCACCAGCATCTGGTCATTTGCCAGCAGTGCCGAGGCCAGCGTATCGCCCTGATGGCCAGAAAGGCGCTTGCCGTTGAACATAAATTCGGCGCGGGTCGAACGGTCGATCAAACGACCGCCTTTGGCAAGACGGGTGCTCATTTGTAGCCCTCCCAGTCGGGTCGTTTTTGTTTGATTTTGGCGACCAGTTCGGCGGGCGGTTCGGTGCATTGCGCGGGGTAGGTGCCGAACACCTCTAGCGTGTTGGTATCGCGTGCGGCCAGAAACCACTTGCCACAGCCATAGGCATGGCGCCAACGTTCGAAATGCACGCCCTTGGGGTTCTTGCGGGCAAAGAGATAGCCTTCGAATTCCTCATCGGTGGAGCCGACAGAGAAGCGTGTCAGATGCGCCTCATGGCCGGGCGCCAGTTCGGTTTCATCGGCCATCACGCCGCAATAGGGGCATTGAAGGGTTAGCATTATCTACCTCGCAATAATCAGGGAGCCAAAGCCCCATTGGAGAGTGCCGATAGCAATTACGGCCGTCTGCCAGTTCAGCGCTTTTCGTGTCAGACCAAACTTAAACGTACCGGCCGGCTCAAGATCATTTCCCATTGCGAATGCCCCTTGAGCTCGGACTAAAAGTTCGCTGGCGAGCGATCCGAATACAAAGACCCCAAGCATCGTCGTCAACGCACCAAAGCGTTCGAACAAGTTCATGCCGGGAACGGCGAAGGCTGTAACAGCCCCGCCAAAAGTGCCAGTTGTAAGAATGATGCACGCAGCCAGAATAGGGTTTTTCACGACCCAAACAGGAAAGGCAGATTCAGTATACGCCATTAGTGCGCCACCCCCGCAGCCACGCTTTCGTCGATAAACCGCCCCTCTTTGAAACGGTTCATGGTGAAGGCCTCGGCTAGTGGTCCCGGCTCTCCTTTGGCCATCAGTTCGGCCATCGCCCAGCCGGAACCGGGGATCGCCTTGAAGCCGCCCGTCCCCCAGCCGCAGTTGACAAAGCAGTTGCCAAGCGGTGTTTTGGAAATCAGCGGAGAGCGATCGCCCGTCATATCCACAATCCCGCCCCATTGCCGCAGCATTTTTAGCCGCGAGATCATCGGGAAGGTCTCAACCAAGGCGCGTAGTGTTTCCTCGATATGGTGGAAAGATCCGCGCTGGGTGTAGTTATTGAACCCGTCCGTGCCGCCGCCGATTACCATCTCGCCCTTGTCCGATTGCGACATATAGCCGTGGACGGTGTTGGCCATGACCACCACATCCATGCAGGGCTTTATCGGCTCTGATACCAATGCTTGCAGGGCGACCGCCTCGATCGGCAAACGAAAGCCTGCCATTTGTGCCAGTTGGCCGGAATGGCCCGCAACCACCATGCCCAGTTTCTTGGTCCCGATATAGCCCTTGGTGGTCTCTACCCCGACGACGTTCCCGGCATCGGTGCGCACGCCCGTCACCTCACATTGCTGGATGATATCCATCCCCATCGCCGAACAGGCCCGCGCATAGCCCCAAGCCACCGCATCATGGCGCGCCGTACCACCGCGCTTTTGCCAAAGCCCGCCTAGAACCGGATAGCGTGGCCCGTTGATGTTGATGATGGGCATCAGCTCCTTCACCTTTTCGGGGCCGATGTATTGTGTTTCCACCCCTTGCAGGGCGTTGGCATGGGCCGTGCGCAAATAGCCGCGCACCTCGCTTTGGGTTTGGGCCAGCATGACCAGCCCGCGCGGGGAAAACATGACGTTGTAATTCAGGTCCTGGCTCATCGTCTCATAAAGAGAGCGGGCCTTTTCATAGATCGCGGCAGAAGGGTCTTGCAGGTAGTTGGAGCGGATGATCGTGGTGTTGCGCCCCGTATTGCCGCCGCCCAGCCAGCCCTTTTCAATCACTGCAACTTTGGTGATGCCGTGATTTTTCCCCAGATAATAAGCCGTTGCAAGGCCGTGGCCGCCTGCCCCGATGATGATCGCATCATATGATGCCTTAGGCGCGGGTGACGCCCACGCCCTTTCCCAGCCTGTATGATGGCGAAGCGCCTCTCGTGCGATTGCGAATACGGAATAGCGTTTCATGCGCAGCGCTCCCTTAATGACGGGTTTTCACGGGTGTTTTTCCTATGGACCACAGATATATCCGCAACCAATAGCGGCACAATGGATATATTTGCGACATCTGTGCAATTACCTGCGGCCAGAAGTCCCAATCACAAAGGTGTTTAAGGCTTTTGCCTTTGGCCCAGAGGCAGTACATGGGGAACTGACGGAAAAAGAGGCAGGTGGCACGTGGCGGATAGTATCTTTTGGGCAGCGGCAGGTGCGATTGCACTGGTGGTGGCGGTAATCCTGATCCGGGCCTTGCGTCGGCCGGAACGCACTGCGGCGGATTCAAGCAGCTTTGATCAGCAGGTCTACCGCGACCAGCTGGCCGAGATTGAACGCGATGCCGCCCGCGGTGTGGTCGCGCCTGATGAAGCCAAGCGTCTGCGCTCTGAGGTGGCCCGCCGCTTGCTGGCCGCAGATCGGGTTGAGGCTAACCGTGATGTGATGCGTAGCGGGCCTGCCTCGGTTCCAGTGGTGATAGTGATCGCCTTGGTGCTTGCCGCAGGCTTTGGCGGCTATGCCTATTTGGGGCAGCCCGGATATGGTGATCTTCCCCTGAAAACCCGCATCGCCATGGCCGAGGAACGCCGCGCCAACCGCCCCGACCAAGCCGCGATGGAGGCGGCGCTGCCGCCACGCCCTCTGCTGGACGCGATTGACCCTGAATTCAAGGTCTTGGTGGAACGTCTGCGCGAAGCCGTGGCCGCCCGCCCTGATGATCTGCAAGGCCAGACCCTGCTTGCCCGCAATGAGGCAAATCTTGGTAATCTGACCGCCGCCTATAAGGCGCAGGAACGGGTTATCGCGCTGAAGGGCGCCGATGCCACGGTTGGCGACATGCTGACGCAGGCGACGTTGATGGTGCAAGCAACTGATGGGCAAGTCTCCCCCGAAGCGGACAGGATTTTGCAACGCGTCCTTGCGATTGAGCCAAAAAATGACACCGCACTGTTTTTCAGCGGCATCGCGAATATGCAGGTCGGGCGCTATGATGTGGCCTTTCTCTATTGGAAAGAAGTGCTTGAAAACGCCGCCCCCGACAGCCCTTGGCGACCAGAGGTGCGCGCCCGTATCGAAAGCCTCGCCCAGGCCGCCGGTGCCCGCTATAGCCTGCCCCCCGAGGCACCCGGCCCCAGTGCCGCCGATATCGCCGCCGCCGAGGATCTAAGCCCCGAAGACCGGCAAGCGATGATCCGCTCTATGGTGGAGGGGCTGAACGACCGCTTGGCCACCGATGGCGGTACCGCACAGGAATGGGCGCGGCTGATCGGCGCGCTTGCCACCTTAGGGGAGGTCGATCGTGCCCGCGCGATCTGGGCCGAGGCCAAGGTGAATTTTGCCGGCCGCACTGCTGAACTTGGCTTTATCAATGAGGCGGCACTTGATGCGGGCATCACCCCATGAGCCAGTTCGAGTTGATGGAGGATCTGGCACCGCTGCTGCCGCCAATGGGCGCGCTCGCGGGGCTTGATTTTGGTGACAAGACCATCGGCGTGGCGATATCGGACCGGATGCGCGGCGTGGCAACCCCTGTGCTGACCATCCGGCGGGTGAAATTCACCGTCGATGCCGATGCGCTTATCAAACTGCTAGAGGCGCGTGAGGTGGTGGGGCTGGTCCTTGGCCTGCCGCGCAATATGGACGGCTCTGAGGGGCCGCGCGTGCAGGCCACCCGTGCCTTTGCCCGCAACCTTGCGCGGCTGTGCCCGCTGCCCTTGGTCTATTGGGATGAACGCCTGTCCACCGTCGCCGCCGAACGCGCGATGATCGAGGCGGATATGTCGCGCAAACGTCGCAAAGAGCTGATTGATCACGTCGCCGCCGGCTATATCTTGCAAGGCGCGCTGGACCGGCTGGCGCATATCAAGCGGGGGCAGGTATGACAGATGAAATCTGGACGCGCGACGAAATCGAAAGCCCCTGTGTAAAGCTGTGCGTCATCCAACCTGAGGCACGGATTTGCGTTGGCTGTTATCGCAGCATGGATGAAATTGGCGCTTGGTCCAAAATGACCCCCGAGGCGCGCCGCGAGGTTATGGCGGCCTTGCCCGAACGCGCAAAACTACTGGCCATACGCCGCGGCGGGCGCAGCGCGCGCCTTAAATCGCGTTAACCCATCATCACCTTGCGCAACATATTCAGCGCAACCAAGGTGATAAACACCGCAAACACCCGTTTCAGCGGTGCGGGGTCCATCTTATGCGCCAGCCCTGCCCCGATGGGCGCAGTTAGCAAGGTCATCGCGATCACCACGCCAAAGGCCGGCAGGTTCACCGCCCCCACGCTAAAGGGCGGTGCATTGTCGATATGGACAAACAAGAACCCCACCACCGAAGGCACGGCAATGATGATGCCAAAGCCCGCCGCCGTGGCCACTGCCCGGTGGATCGTAATGTTGTAAAGCGTCATCAAAGGCACGCCAAAAGACCCGCCCCCGATCCCCATCAACACCGAGAAAAACCCGACCGCGGCACCGACACCCGCACGTTTTGCCCCCACAGGCATGGTTTGCCCCAAGCGCCAATGCGACTTGCCAAGCGCCATATAAAGCCCCGCCCCCAGCGCCAACACGCCAAAGATGATCTGCAAAGTGGTGGATCGCAGCGAAGACACCACCAGCATCCCCAACACCGCGCCAGTCCCGATAAACGGCCACCAGCGGCGCAGCACATCCCATTCCACCGCGCCCTTCTTGTTATGCGCCATAACCGAGCGGGCCGAGGTCACGATGATCGTCGCCAGCGATGTCGCAAGGCACACTCGCATCAGTTCCGGCCCGTCATAGCCCAGATGGCTGAAGGCGTAAAAGAACGCAGGCACCAGAACAATCCCGCCCCCCACGCCCAACAACCCGGCAATCACACCGGCAAAGGCGCCAATCGCCATCAGCAGGGCCAACATCGGCAAAAGCGTTGCAAGATCGGGCATATCATACGGCCTTTTTGACAAAGTTTTGCAATGAATAGCCCCGCGCTGTCGGCAACACCAGTGGCCCGCGCGATTATTGCAAGATTTGGTTTTCCACCTCGGCAAGGGCCGCATTGAACACATCCAGCCCCGCCCCCTCACGGCTGGCCCCTTCAGACAAGACACGTCGCCATGCCCGCGCGCCGGGCCGCCCGTGAAACAGCCCCAACATATGTCGTGTGATTTGATGTAAACGCCGACCGGCAGCCAGATGATCCGCGATATAGGGGCGCATCACCGCTGCCACCTCAAATGCATCCGGACCGGGACCATCCCCCCAAAGCGCATCCGCCCCGATCAAAACCGAAGCCGGATCATGATAGGCCGCCCGCCCGATCATCACCCCGTCAAGCCCCTGCCCCAGCAAATCCCGCGCCAGATCAAGCGAGGCAACCCCGCCATTGATGCAGACCGTAAGTTCGGGGAATTCTTCTTTCATTCGCACCACCAGCGGGTAATCCAAAGGCGGAACCTCGCGGTTTTCCTTGGGCGACAACCCCTTGAGCCATGCCTTGCGCGCATGGATGATAAAATGGGATACCCCTGCGCCCGCAACTGTTTCCAAAAATGCAGGCAAGACCGTTGCAGGGTCTTGGTCATCCACACCAATCCGGCATTTCACTGTCACGGGCACATCCGTCTCTGCCTGCATCGCCCTGACGCAATCGGCCACCAGTTGCGGACGTTCCATGAGCACCGCACCAAAACACCCCGATTGCACGCGGTCCGACGGGCAGCCCACATTGAGGTTCACCTCGTCATAACCGTAAGGCCTCGCCAAGCGCACCGCCTGTGCCAGTTCCTGCGGGTCCGATCCGCCAAGCTGCAAGGCAACAGGATGCTCATCCCCGCCATACCCCAAAAGCCGTTCCCGAGGCCCATGTATCACCGCTGGCGCTGTCACCATCTCAGTATAGAGCATCGCATTCCGGGTCATCAGGCGGTGAAAGTACCGGCAATGCTGATCCGTCCAATCCATCATGGGTGCAACGGACAGGCGTGCAGCGCGCGCTACATCCGAATCCCCTTGTTTTATTGGCTTTCCCAACTCAGTCACCTTTTCCGTTTTCTTCGATTTGGGGTGCGTTTGCCCCTATTTTTGCCCTCAGTGCAACAAATTGTTGCACTGAGCTTGAAATGTTACACCGCCGCGCCCGCGGTCCACCGGGCCGTTTTCCATCATGGAAACGGCCTTTGCACGCGTCGCGAAATGGATCCGCCAATGCTTCGATGTTGAGATATCGAACCATAAACATAGATTCAACCGCGCACCGAGTTCTGAGCCGATTTCCCGAATACCGAAACATACATTTGAGAGGGAATTCCGATGGGAACCATCATGAAGCGCGAGAAAAAAGACGGTTCGCAGAGCTATACTGCTATCATCAGAAAGAAGAAAAAGGGTAAAGTTATCCTAACAATGACTGAAACCTTCATGAGTGAGCAATCAGCAAAACGTTGGGTCAAAAAACGTGAAAGTGAGCTAAAAACCAAAGGTGCTGTCGATAAAATAATACATTTGAGGAAACGGAAAACTTGGTCCGATGTTATAGCTGACTATTGTGATGCATCTCCCAACACATTTGGAAAGACGAAATCTGCTAATCTTGCATATCTTCAGCGCCTTGATTTCGGGAAAATTTCTGTTGAGGATACTGACGCCCACACCTTTTTCAGCTTGGCAAAAGACCTGCTCATCGGAGTGCAAGCTCCACCAGCTGACCCCAGAAAAGACAGCCCAGAGCATTACGCGCTGAAGCCACGTCTGCCGCAGACAGTCAATTCATATATGGCCACTCTGCGCGCTGTCGTTCTTTACGGCGGTCCAATTAGTAGCATTACGATGTCGATCGGTGACTTCGAAACGGCGAGCCGTTCCCTCAGTCATCAAGGCTTAGTCGCGCGTTCAGCGAAGAGAAACCGTCGACCGACACTCGATGAAATGGATAAGTTGATGGCTTACTTCTACGACAACTATCGAGCCGATAATCGTCGCATCCCGATGCACAAAGTGATTGGAGCGGCCATTGCTTTGGCTCACCGCCAGAAGGCGCTATCTTTGGTCCCCTGGGCTGATTTTAATATCAATAAGGCGCGGCTCACCCTTCGCAACATGAAACATCCTCGCGAAACAGTCGGCAATGATGTGGAGACTTGGATCACAGAAGAGGGGATGAAAATCATCGCGTCTATGCCGCGATCTGACGAGCGCATTTTCCCTTTCCACTCGGACACCATCAGTCGCCTATTCACTGAAGCCTGCAAGATCTTGGGAATCATCGACTTGCACTTTCATGATTTGCGTCACGACGCAATTTCGCGTTTTTTCGAGATCGGCATTGGAGGCGGCAGTCGTGACAAAATTCTGAAATATACTGGCCATTCACCGGATGGAAGCCTCAGCCGTTACATTCATATTGAACAGGAAGGCGACAAATACGAAGGCTGGAAGTGGTGGCCCATACTATTTGCGCCACTCTAATTGTCAAAAATTAAGACCTCCATCCATTTATTGGGTGGGGGTCATTCATTGCGATGCGCGGGGACCATAGTCAGATAATTTCAGGTATTGGGAATTTTATACCTTTTTGACCGGGAATTAACACCCCACCAAAGTTTGCTGACCATTCCGTTTCCGAAGTAGTACGTTCGGAACCAATTCCCGGGGATGAAACACTTATCCACCAATCAACATGACAATGCTCCAGCCGCCGCCGATCTGACAGCCGCGGACTATATTCGCCTACTTCACCCAACCGACGGGGTGGGAAAAGTTTCATTTGTCCTAATTAGAAGTCGCAACGAGACCATAACAAAGACCTATTCTGTGGACACTGCTCCGGTCATTGTCGACGCTCTACTTGATGAAAGCACCTACGTTAGTTTGAACCGTTTTAATGGTCCACGAACCAGTAGCCGGTTAGCCCAATTCAATGCTCTATACCTTGATTTGGATGTCCATACACTGCCAGGAAGTAATCAATTACCGGACCATTGGGCCGGCAGCTTTGCCTCTGATTTGAGAGCAAAGAATTTACCTCAACCCTCGGTATTAATTTCAACAGGACGCGGACTTGCCGCAATCTGGCTGCTGGAACCACTTCCAGCAAAGGCACGTTCCAGATGGAGCGCTACGATGCAAGCCCTTATAAAGCTGTTCCGACACATGGGCGCGGACAGCGCCTGCAGCGATTGCGCGAGAGTGTTTCGGGTTCCCGGAACCATCAATCTCAAGTCTGGAACGGAAGTCCGGACAATGGATGGAACGCTTCGCCGATATAAATTTGATGTTCTTTCAGACTGCATCTTTATCGCATCTGGGCGACCAACACGCCGTAAGTTAAAGGAAATAAGGCAACTAAAGAAGAAAGGTACAGTCGCAACCACACAGGAAAATCGACGCGGTCTCACACCAAAGGCTCGCTTTACCATGATCGCGCGTGATCTGGATAAAATTGTCGTTCATTGGGGTGGACGTGTGCCCTTGGGTCACCGGAACACCTTTCTTCACCTCCTCGCAACTTGCCTCACTCACACTGGACCCGCGTCTGAAATTGAAACTCATGTTCGTCGTATCGCGGCCGTGGCCGTCCTCGATCTATCAGGCCGCGAAATTTCTGGAATCATAAAAAGCGCTGAAACGAAGGCGCAAGAGTCATGCTCATCGGACCCTGGCCTCGACGGTCGCTTGCACTACTCAGGTGCCAAGGTAGCGGAGTTGTTGAATATCTCGGATTCACTGGCTTGCGAACTCAGCCTCGAGCAAACGTTTTCTGAGACGGAGCGGGCTCGGCGCAAGGCAGGCCGTGAAAGAAACCGTCGACGAGATCAAGGCGCATGCTCACGAGAGGAATGGCTTGCAATAAACTCAGCATCGCGGGGCAAACCATGGCAATTGGCTGGGATATCACGCTCGAAATGGTATGAGCAAGGGCACCATAAAATAAGTCCATCACAGTAACCCTGCGCCGGACAGGTGCGTGCCCGCTACAAGGGCATAAGCCCCGCCGCAGGCCAAGTCCTGGAGCCTGTCTCCAGGGCACAATGCCACCTACACTAATAAATCCAGCCCGGACCGGACACGTCTGAAAAACACGCAGACACGATGAATGATCGTATTTTGTTATGACTACTCAGCTTCCGATTAAATCGATGCAAGCTCTGACGGTTGCAAACCTTTGAAATATGGAGAATTCTGCTATCAGTTGTATTTAGCATTTGGACACATCCGTGGATTTTGAGAGCCAAAATTTCAGTCATTTAATGGAAATTGATCGTCCGTTATCGGTTCTGGCCTCACATGCCGAACGGTACTTTGTTGATGACGCCAATACAGCGCTGATCAAGACCAGACAGTTTGCAGAGCGAATGACCTATTTCGTGGCCGAAAACGCAGGCGCTATGCAAGAGGACGGTGACACATTCGCTGACACACTTCGAAAAATTCGCCGAGACGACCTTTTACCAAGCGAAATACTCGACGTGCTGCATCACTTGCGAATTGAAGGCAATGCAGCTGTACACGGGCATTCGGGTGAGCGACGTCTTGCCTTTGAAGCCATCAAGCTGTGTCACCGTCTCGGTGTTTGGCTGCGAGCGTCCGTCACGAACAAACCTGGGTTGACGATACCCTTTATACCGCCAAGTCTTTCGGCAGACGACACAGAGGACCTACGCCAACAAGTTGAGGACCTGAGACAGCAACTACATAAACAGTCTCTGGCAGCCTCTGAGCAAGCCGAATTTGCCCAAAACGCCAAGTCTGCAGCTCTTGACGCAGAGCAGCGCGCCGTCCTGGCCGAAGAAGAAAGAGCTATTTATGCAGAGCTTGCTCTTGAGGCGGAGAATATTGGGCGTGAAAAACGACCTTCAGGGTCCGCGCAAACCTTCATCAAGGCAGCCTTTGCTTCGGCGAAGGATATGGATTTTGATGAAGCTGACACCAGACTTCTCGTCGACGAACAGCTTCGCCAGGCAGGCTGGGAGGCAGACAGCGGTGAGCTGAGGTATGCAGCGGGCACCAGACCTGAGCGGAATAGGAACATTGCTATTGCTGAATGGCCTACAGCGTCTGGCCCAGCCGATTACGCGCTATTTGTTGGTCTCACACTGGTTGGGCTTATCGAGGCTAAGAGAAAGCGGAAGAACGTAATGTCAGCGCTTGACGTTCAAGCCACACGATATTCCCATGACATCCAACCAGCCGAAAGTTTCAAATTCGCCGGCGGCCCTTGGGGCGAGCACAAAGCTCCATTCATTTTCGCATCCAATGGGCGAAGTTACTATCCGGCTTTGGAAACCCAAAGCGGGATATGGTTTCGAGATACCCGCGTCGCAAAAAATGCGGCCCGTGCACTCGAAGGATGGTTTACCCCAGAAGGACTTTCAGAGCGATTGGAGGTTGACCGCGAGGCAGCTGAGGCCAAACTCGCGGACCAGCCTTTCAATTTCGGGTTTGAATTGCGCCCCTATCAGATCGCAGCAATTAAAGCCGTAGAGGAAGGGTTGGCGAAGGAACGACGCGAGATGCTTGTCGCCATGGCGACTGGTACCGGAAAAACCAAGCTTGCCATCGCTATGATCTATCGCTTGCTGGAAGCGAAGAGATTCTTGCGGGTTTGTTTCATCGTCGATCGAAGTGCATTGGGCGAACAAGCGGAAAGCGCATTCGAGACGACACGGATGGTCGGGGCAAAAACATTTGCGGAGATATTCGGTTTGCGGGGCCTCGACGATCACAGCACAGACCGTGATGCTAAAATCGATATCTGTACCGTCCAAAGTCTTGTAAAACGCGTCTTGGAGAAAGAGCCCAGGAACAGACCACCAATCGATCAGTATGATCTTATCCTGATCGATGAATGCCATCGGGGATACCTGCTGGATCGCGAAATGAGTGCGGCTGAAACCACTTTCAGAGATCAAAACGATTACGTCTCAAAGTATCGCCGCGTCGTCGAATACTTTGACGCTGTAAAGATCGGCCTAACCGCAACCCCCGCCCTTCACACTGCAGAAATCTTTGGTGAACCTATCTATCGTTACAGTTACCGCGAAGCCGTCGTCGACGGTTGGCTGGTCGATCATGATCCCCCCCACCTGATAAAGACGGCCCTGAGCAAAGCCGGAATTACCTTGGAGGCAGGCGATACGATCGATATTTTGGATCCCAAGACAGGCGAAATCGACACCGCGACATTGCCCGATCAGATGGATTTCCGAGTCGAGCATTTTAATCGAAAAATCCGGACCCCGACGTTCAACAAAGTCGTTTCCGAAGAAATTGCACGGCGAGTTGATATTACCTCCCCAGATGCGGGCAAAACGCTTGTATTCGCAGCCTCTGACGATCACGCTGATGAAATCGTTGCTTGCCTCCGCCAGGCCTATCGCGACGAAGGCCTCGATATCTGCGATGACATGATCCAGAAAGTGACTGGCTCCATCGACAAGCCGAATAAGATGATCTTGAAATACAAAAACGAGCGCGATCCGCGGATCGCTGTCACCGTAGATCTTCTGACAACTGGCATCGATGTGCCTGCCATCAAAAACCTTGTCTTCCTGCGTCGCGTCAATTCACGGATTTTGTATGACCAAATGATCGGCCGGGCGACGCGCAAGTGCGACGAAATCGGAAAAGACGCTTTCCAGATCTACGATGCAGTCGATTTGTACCCCAACCTTCAAGCCATGACAGAAATGCGCCCGGTGGTGGTCAATCCTACAGTGACTTTCGAAACCCTTTTCGACGGGTTTGAAAACGCAGAAGACTCCACCCACCAAGATGAAATCCTTGACCAGATCACCGTCAAACTCTCTCGCAAAGTGAGGAAGATGAATGACGACATCAGGCAACAATACACCGCGCAGGCGGGAGAGACGCCCGAAGAAACCCTGAAACGGTTCAGGACCACCGAAACACCGGCTGTAAGCATATGGACGAAAGAACGCCCTGGTCTCGGGGCCTTCTTTGATTTCAAAGGGGATCGCGGTGCACCACCAATCATCCCGATCTACACGGGCCAAGATGAAGTAGTCAGCGTCAGCCGAGGCTACGGCGACGGCGTCAAGCCCGCCGACTTCATCGATGCCTTTCAAGAATTCATCCGGGAAAATGCCAACCGCATTGATGCCCTGAACCTCGTGCTGACCAGACCGCGTGATCTGACCCGTGAAAGCCTCAAGGATCTGCGGATGGCGCTGGATGCGCGGCATTTCACCGAAAGCGCCCTGAGAACCGCTTGGCGTGACAAAACCAACGAAGATATTGCTGCCTCGATTATTGGTTTGATCCGTCAGGCCGCCTTGGGCGATGCGCTGGTCCCCTACAGCACGCGGGTCGACGCCGCCATTCGCAAGGTTTTATCGTCCCATGATCTTGATGACGTTCAGCAACGCTGGCTTTCTAAGATCGGAGATGAGATGAAGAGCCAAGTCGTCATCGACCGCAAAGCCTTCGACGATCCGCCCTTCGCGCAACACGGCGGCTACAAGCGCTTTGACAAAATCTTCAAAGGGGAGCTCGACGCGATCCTTGAAGAAATCAGAAACAATACATGGGAGCCCGCAGCATGAGCGCCACACAAGATATCGTCGCAAAGCTATGGAAGCCGACACCGATTATAGGAACTGCGGCCATGGCTGTCCATTTTTCATGTGATGGCCCCAGCACGCACCATAATGGCACATGGAGCTACCACCGTGGGCGGCGGCCACACCACAAATCAAAGCCGACAAGGGCCAGAAGCAAATGGTCCGCCCCTGAAATCTAGGGACGGGCCATATCCATTCAGGCAAATAGCCCGGCAGGTCTAGGTTCTTTTACCAGGACGTGATCACAGAGCCCTCATAGGCTTCGTTAATAAACGTTTTGATCTCATCGGAATGATAGGCCTCGACGAGGGTTTTGACCCACGGCAGATTTTCATCCCCTTTGCGCACCACAATGACATTCACATAGGGGTTGTCGGATTTTTCCATCGCGATGGAATCGTTTTTCGGGTTGAGACCGGAGGCGATCGCATAGTTGGTGTTGATAATCGCGATATCCGCATCCGCCAATGTGCGCGGCAACTGGGCTGCGTCAAGTTCAAGAAACTTGAGGCCCTTGGCGTTATCCGCAATATCAAGCGGGCTGGGCACCAGACCCGTGCCCTCGGTCAAGGTCAGCAGCCCAAGATCTTGCAACAGCAAAAGCGCGCGGCCGCCATTGGTCGGATCGTTGGGAATTGCCACCTTTGCGCCGTCTTCCAGCTTGGCAAGATCATCAATCTTGTCGGAATAGATGCCCATAGGCGCAGTGATCGTGTTGCCAACAACAACCAGTTCAAAGCCGCGGTCCTTCATCTGGTTTTCCAGATAGGGCACATGCTGGAAGGAATTGGCCTGAATGTCGCCATCGGCCAGCGCGGTGTTCGGGATCACATAGTCGGAAAACTCGACCACATCGATATCCAGCCCCATTGGCGCGGCAATTTTCACCACTTCATCCATGATTTCGGCATGCTCGCCGGGGGAGACACCGACCTTGATTTGTTCGGCCATAAGGGCGGTTGCCGCAAGCGCAAGAACGGATGTGAGGGTGGTAAGACGCAGCATAATGTTACTCCTGATAAACGATAGGGAAAGGAACGCGTTGAGGCTTATTGCCCGCGGCCCTTGGGTGCACGTTTGTCTACCTTCGCCGCGATCCATTCACCTATGGATTGCACGAGCTGGACAAGAACGACAAGGATGACAACCACCACGCCCATGACCTCGGGCATAAACCGCTGGTAGCCATAGCGGATGCCAAGGTCGCCAAGCCCCTCCCCGCCGACCGCGCCAACCATCGCGGAATAACCGATCAGGCTGACCACAGCGAGGGTGAGGCCAAGGGTGATAGAGGGAAGCGCTTCGGGGATCAGCACCTTGCGGATGATCTGCAACGGCGTGGCCCCCATGGCGCGCGCCGCCTCGATCAGACCGCTATCAACCTCTCGAATAGCGTTTTCAATCAGGCGGGCGATGAAGGGCACGGCGGCAATCGTCAAGGGTACAATCGCGGCCGTGGTCCCGATAGAGGTGCCCGCAATCATGCGCGTAAACGGGATAATCGCCACGACAAGGATGATAAACGGCACAGAGCGCGTCGCATTGACCACAAGCCCCAGCACCTTATTCACCCAAGGCTGCGACAACAGCTCCCCACGTTGGGAGATCGCCAGAAACACCCCCAGAGGCAGGCCCAAAATCGTGCCTAAAATGGTCGAGACGGCAACCATATAAAGCGTCTGCCAGGTTGCATCGAGCAACAGGTTGATCACATTAGCCGACATAGCCAAGCACCTCCGTCAAAAGTCCGTGCCGTTCCAGATAGGCCCGTGCCTGTTCCCCTTTATCCGCATCGAAGGAGATCAACAGATTGCCAAAGGGCTCTGTGCCGATTTCCTCAATCGCGCCGGCAAGGATGTTGACGGCAATGCCCAGATCACGGGTCAAAAGCGCAAGCATCGGGTCGGTCGCATGTTTGCCCGCAAAGGTCACACGGACCACCTCTTCGCTAGCGCCCTGCGGGCGGGTATCTTGCATCCGGCCTGCGATAAAGGCCGGAAGGGTGACACCGGTCACACCGGACAGAAAGGACCGCGTCGTCGGGTGCTTCGGTGCGGCAAACACATCATAGGTTTTGCCGGCCTCAACAATTTTGCCGCCCTCGATCACGGCCATATGGCTGGCGATGTCGCGCACCACGGCCATCTCATGGGTAATCAAAAGAATGGTAAGCCCAAGATCGCGATTGATATCTTTCAACAGCTCAAGCACAGTTTGCGTCGTTTCGGGGTCAAGGGCAGAAGTTGCCTCATCCGACAGCAGCACCTTGGGTTCCGTTGCCAACGCCCGCGCAATGCCGACGCGCTGTTTCTGACCACCCGACAGCTCTGCCGGATAGCGGTCGCTTTGGGCGTCAAGGCCGACGCGGTGGACCAGATCCGCCACGCGCGCCTTGATTGTTGCGGATGGAACGCCAGCAACCTCTAGCGGCAGGGCGATATTACCCGCAACCGTACGAGAGGCCAAAAGGTTGAAATGCTGGAAGATCATGCCAACGTCACGCCGGATGGCCCGCAACGCCGCCCCATGGGCCGCGCCAACATCCTGCCCGCCGACCAGAATTTTCCCTGTCGTCGGCCGTTCAAGCCCGTTCACCATCCGCAGCATCGTGGATTTGCCCGCACCCGAACGGCCAATGATGCCTGTAATCGCGCCTGCCTCAACCGTCAGAGAGGCATCATCAACAGCAGAGACCACGCCCCCGCCCGGTTCAACAAAGGCCTTCCCCACCGCCTGAAAAACGATAGAGGCCCCTTGGATTTTTTGGTCTGACATCACAATACGATCCGGCCGATAAGAGCTTATTTCAGGGGCGGGTAAATAGATTTAGCCCCAGAAATGCAAGCGGCCATTCGCCTAAGCCCCGGTGGTGCAAGTCCAGTGGCGACAAAACACAGGCGTTTCGGGGAACGGTGTCACGACCCTTCCCGATCTGCGGGGCCACAGTTTATCAGACATTGCAAACGTCGGGCAAAAATTCTTTTGGGCAGGGCGAATAGACTACATATCTGCCCCACCTCGAACCGATCACACACAAGCAAAGCTTGCTACATGTCGATAGGGATTTGGGCGTGGCACGAAACCTGACCCAAAAGCCGGCGCGCCCTTAAAGGCGGAGTAAACTATCTGCGATTTCCTGTGCGATGGCTTGGGCGTCGACCCCGTCCCGCTCGGCCGATACGCGCAGCCCCAAAAGGTCGGACTGATAGCGGCGGGCCAGTGCTTTGGGATCGTAAGCGCTGCCAATCTCTCCGGCCGATTGTGCCTGTCGGAACAGCTCTGCGAATTGCACTTCCATCCTCAAAAGATGCTCATTCGCTTTGCGCGCCAACGGGTGATTATGCGCGTGAAGCTCCAAAAGCGTCTTGGATAGCATGCAGGCCTTGGCGGGGGCCCCGACATTCGCGATTGCCATTTCGGGAAAACGTTGGAGTGCTTGAATTGGCCCGTATTTCTGCACAAGATTCTTGAGCCTCTCGGCACCGTCTGCCGCATATTTGTTCATCGCAAGCTCGAACAGCGCCTCTTTTGATCCAAAGGCCGCGTAAAAACTGCCCGGGTTCAACTGCAAGGTCGCTTCCAGATCCTTCAAAGACGTTCCCGCCCAACCACGACGCCAGAAAAGGTCACGGGCGCGATCAATTAGTTCGTTACGGTCGTAGTTCGGTTTGCGTGCCATCTGATCACCAAATGTTGAATGATTGCTCAATTATATACTTGAGTGATCATTCAATAAAGCCTAAATTGCATCTAGTGTTAATAAAAACAAGGTTGATCCAAATGAATTTTCCATCCCACGATCAAGATACCGCCCCCGAAGCCTCCAAGCCGCTGCTGGCGGAATCGCAAAAAGCCTTTGGCCGTTTGCCCGGTCTGCATCAGGTTCTGGCGGAAAGCCCGCAGGCCTATCAGGGGTACCAGATCCTTCATAAATTGTTCACCGAGACCGATTTCGACGCAGACGAACTAACTGTTGTCTGGCAGTCGATCAATGTTGAGCATGCCTGCCATTACTGTGTGCCGGCCCACACCGGCATTGCCAAGATGATGAAAGTGTCTGACGACATCACGACCGCATTGCGCAATGAAACACCGCTGCCAAGCCCCAAGCTGGAGGCGTTGCGGGTGTTCACCATCCAAATGGTCCGCGAGCGCGGGAATGTATCGGACGAACAGATGCAAGCCTTTTTCGATGCGGGCTATAGCCACCGCGCCGTTCTGGATGTGATCCTCGGCCTCGCCCAGAAAACCATGTCGAACTACATCAACCACGTTGCCCAAACACCGGTGGATGAAGTGTTCAAGCCGCTGGCGTGGCAGCGCAGCGATACGCCCTTGAAGGTGTAAGATTGACAGACCTGCGCCGTGGGGTTCCCCGCGGCGCAGCGGATACTTCTGGCTTGTGCCAAGAGACATTAGGAAAAAAACCGACATGCTGACCTATCCTACCCTCAGAAACCTGGCTATCGCCGGGCTTGCGGGCGAAATTGCCTTTGAGCTTTACGCCTGGCTGATCTCGCCGCTGCTGTTCGGTGTGGCCCTTGCGCCTGCAAACCTAGTTGTCGCCCTGACCAAAATCGGATTTGGTGTCACCCTGCCCTATTGGGCCGGCTTCATACTGCATTTTACAATCGGCATCTTCGGGTTTGCGGGGTTCGTATGGCTGACACATCTGGTGTCGCGGACCAAGCTTGTTCTATCGGGCGCGATCGCAGGTTTCGTGCTTTGGTTCGTTGCGCAGGGCATATTGGCCCCATTGGTTGGACGCACATTCATGATGGGATTTGGCGCCTACACCCAGTCTTCGTTCATTGGGCATGTCGGCATGGCCACGCTGATTGGATATGTGGTGTTGCTGTTGCAAAACCGGCAAGCCGCCACCGCCACCTAAACGTGCCTTTGGATACGCAAAGACCCACGAATATCCCGCCCCGAGAATATCATCTCGGGGCGGGATAGTTTCAGGATTGGGCGTAGTTGCTGGGGAACAATGCACGCAGCGAGGCTTCGTCACCCGGCGTTTTAAAGGTCTCTCCCTTGCCGATCTGCAGTGCCTTTTCAACGGCAGGGCGTGCGTTGATCGCCTTGAACCAGCGCGCAACCTCGGGGAAACGCGCAAGGCCTTCGCCGCCCAACACGCGATCACCGCGAATGGCCCAGCCCCAAGCAGAAATATCGGCAATGGAATAGCTGTCCCCCACCATAAATTCGCGGCCCTTCAGATGGTCATTGAGCACCTGATAGTGACGCTCTGCCTCACGCATAAAGCGGTTTTTCGCATAAGGGAGGTCTTCAGGGGCGCTGTGATGGAAGTGAACGCATTGCCCCGAAAACGGCCCAAGACCCGAGGCAATAAACAACATCCAAGACAGCATGGCACCGCGATATTCAGGGGTGCCGCCCAGCTTGCCGGTCTTTTCCGCCAGATAAAGCAGGATTGCCGTGCTGTCGAACACAAGCGTGCCGTCGTCATCAATCGCAGGCACCTTGCCGTTCGGGTTGATCGCCCTGAACTCTGGCGTGTGCTGTTTACCGGCGGCCGTGTCGACAGCGACCAGCTCAAAGGGCAAATCGGTCTCGGCCAGAAACAACGCGATTTTCAGCGGGTTTGGCGTTGGATGATAGTAGAATTTCAACATTCAAATGTCCTATTAGGCGCGAGGAATAAAGTTTACTCGCCCGCTGCTGCGATTTTATCTTGGGTTTTTGTATCGAAATCAGACGCGTCATGGCGTTCGTGAAGCTGTTCGTTCAGCGGGCCACCGGTGCGGTTTACAATCCGGCCACGTTGAACTGCAGGACGGGCGAGTATCTCTTTGGCCCAGCGCCGCAGGTTGGTGTAGCTTTCTACATCCAGGAATTCGCCTGCATCATAGGCATTCCCCAGAACCAGATTGCCATACCAAGGCCATGTCAGCATATCCGCGATGGTATATGTGTCACCGCCAAGATACTTATGCTCGGCCAGTTCACGGTCCAGCACATCCATCTGACGTTTGACTTCCATCGTGAAGCGGTTGATCGGATATTCAAATTTTTCAGGCGCATAGGCATAGAAATGCCCGAAACCACCGCCCAGATAAGGCGCGGACCCTTGCAGCCAGAACACCCAGTTCATGACCTCGGTACGGTGTGCCAGATCGGCTGGCAGAAAGGCCCCAAACTTTTCGGCGAGATACAGCAGGATCGACCCGCTCTCGAACACACGCACGCCGGTGTCATGGTCCATCAGCGCCGGGATTTTAGAGTTCGGATTAATCGCCACGAAGCCCGATGAGAACTGATCGCCGTCACCGATCTTGATCAGATGGGCATCATATTCCGCGTCGGTCTTGCCCAGCGCCAGAAGCTCTTCCAGCATGATCGTGACCTTTTGGCCGTTCGGCGTGCCCATCGAGTAAAGCTGAAGCGGATGCTTGCCGACGGGCAGCTCTGCATCAAAGGTTGCGCCTGCGATGGGGCGATTGGTTTTGGCCCAATTGCCGCCGTTCTCCGCATCCCATGTCCAAACCTTGGGGGGGGTATAATTGGCCATTGTGTCTATTCCTTTCGGATTGAGGGTGCCAGGTGCTTGGCACATAAGGGTAACTGTGTTCCGGGGGGTGAAAGCCGCATGGCCTCCACCTCCCGTGCTAAATCTTCGGCCAGTGCCGCGATATCGGTTTGATCGGTGTCCAGATGCAGCTCAAACCGCAGGGCGGTCACCGCGCCTTGGAACCGCCGTGCCAAATGCATGCAATCGGCATCAACAGGCAGCTCACCCGCCGCCTTCGCACTGGCAAAGGCATCCGCGAAAGCCTGACGGATCTGCATAAGGTGAATTTTGGCCTGCGCGGCAATGTCGGGCGCGGTGGAGGTAACATCCACCAAAGTCTTCGTCAGCATACAGACCTGACGCGCACCATCATCGATGCCCTCCCGCGCAAACCCGCGCAGATGTTCGGCCAAACCTGTCAGCGGGGATGAGGCCTGCTCCATATGCGCCTGAAACCGTGCGACAGAGCGCCTGACATAAAGGTCAAGCGCCAGAAGGTAGAGGTTCTCTTTGCTGGAAAAGGCGCAATAAATGCTTCCGGGCTTCATATTCAGCCCTTTCTCCAGATCCTTGAGCGAGGTCGCATGATAGCCTTTTTGCCAAAAGATCAACATGGCCTTACCCAAGGCTTCTTCACGATCATATTGCATTGGTCGGCTCATAGCGGGCTTCTCTTGGGGCTGCTCTCCAACCCTATGAGTTTATGAGCGGTCGCTCAAGAACATTCGCCACAGTCACATTCTTTTGATGGCCCGCGCAGACATGCGGCATCAGCCCGCCAAGCGCTGGCTCTATGCGTTCAGGGCAACATCGCCCAGCTTAGCCCGGTGAAGCCTTCGCGATGGGCAAAGGTCACAAGATGGATATCGAATACGAAGCGCGCACCGATAATCCCTTTAGCGTCCTCAGCGGTGACACGTATCGTCAGCCCGTTTTCATCAGCAGTCAGTTCTGCCGGGCCAGCCTCCAGCGCGACCGAGCCGCGGTGCGCATCATTCTCAACCGTGACCTTATGGGCAAAATGCTTGCACAGCTGTTGAAGGTATTTTGACGCATGTTCTGTCGGGTAATGGGCCGTCGATGTGAGCATATTAGATTCCTTACTTTTTTAGTATACTTATATCTTTACCTTTTGAGCACAAGCCGCTAGGTCGTCAAAAAACAGCGAAGCCAGATTTCCAGCCACGCTACGATTGATGGAGACTGCAATGAACCGCATTGCCTGTGCAGCGTTATTTGGCCTGTCCCTCTGTGCTGCCCCTGCCTCGATGGCCGGGGATATTCTGATTCAAACAGCCCAAGGGGGGGTGGCGACAGCCCAAAGCCCGTCAAAGGTTGTGGCGCTGGATGTCGCCTCGATTGACACGTTGACAGCGCTTGGCGTTACATTGGCCGGCGCGCCAGACAAGCTCTATGTCGATTATCTTGGCGATCTGGGCACCCAGCCTGTTGGCACTTTGTTTGAGCCGGATATGGAAGCCTTGGCAAATCTGGATCCGGATCTGATCATTGTTGGTGGCCGGTCCGCAACCAAGGCCCAGCCCTTGGCAAAGATTGCCCCCACGATTGATATGACAATCGGTGCCGATACCATTGCCGATGCGCGCAAAAACATCGAAACTTATGGCAAGCTCTTTGATAAGGAAGACAAGGCCACAGCCCTTTTGACGACGCTGGATACGCATCTTTCCGAAGTAAAGGTCGCCGCAGCCGGTAAAGGCAATGCCCTTATCCTTATGACCAACGGGCCAAAGGTTTCCGCTTATGGGCGCGGCTCGCGGTTTGGCTGGTTGCACACCGCCCTTGATCTGCCCGAGGCTTTTGAGAACCTTAATCCCGAGGTGCATGGCGATGCCGTTTCCTTTGAATTCATCGCCGAAACGAACCCCGACTGGCTGATCGTGGTCGATCGCAGCGTGGCAATTGGCGAGGCGTCCTCGGCGCAAACGACTTTGGACAATCCGCTGGTGGCCGGAACAATGGCCGCACAAAAGGGCCAGATCATCTATCTGTCAGCCGCACCGCTTTATATCGCGGGGGGCGGCTATACCTCGCTCAGCACCACATTGGCCGAGTTGAAAACCGCATTCACTAAATAGGCAAAGGGCCGGGGTCTCTGCCCCGGCCAGTATTCCCATGCGCCCCACCTTCATTTTTATCGGCCTATTGGTGCCCCTTTCGGTGGCCAGCCTGTTGATCGGCGCGGCCGGCATCGGCTTGGCCGGTTTGGGCAGTGATCCTCATATGGCATTGGTCATGACCGTTTCGCGGCTACCACGCACGCTTGCGGTTATTCTGACCGGGGCGGCCTTGGCTGTTGCGGGGGTGGTGATGCAACAGATGGTCCGCAACCGTTTTGTAGAACCGGGCACCACTGGCACGGCAGAAAGCGCGGCCCTTGGCCTGTTGGCGGTAACGCTGATCGCGCCGGCAGCACCGATCTGGGTAAAGATGGTGGTGGCAAGCCTTGCAGCAATGGCTGGCACCGCCCTGTTTTTGCGGCTGATCCGCCGTTTGCCCGCGCGTGAGGTTTTGCTGGTGCCGGTCGTTGGCCTTATCCTCTCGGGGGTGCTGGGGGCCGTTGTCACTTTTGTCGGCTGGCAAACCGATCTTTTGCAGCTCATCAGTATCTGGCTGATGACCGGAGAGTTTTCGGGCGTCATCGCCGGGCGCTATGAATTGCTTTGGCTGGCCGCCGGCGCCGCAGCACTGGCATGGTTTGCCGCCGATCAGTTTTCCATCCTTAGCCTTGGGCGGGAAACAACAACCGGCCTTGGCCTGAACCCCGATGCGGTTATGCGGCTGGGGCTTGTCGTTGTGTCTGTTGTGACTGCACTGGTGATTGTAACGGTGGGGATGATCCCTTTTGTCGGGCTTGTGGTGCCCAACATCGTGGCGCGGCGCATGGGCGACAACCTGCGCACAACATTGCCGGTCACGGCGGCGGGCGGTGCCACGCTGGTGCTGGCCTGCGATATTCTGGGGCGTCTGGTGCGTTTCCCCTATGAGGTGCCTGTCGGCACGATACTTGGCGTTGTCGGCTCTGCCCTGTTCTTGTGGCTTTTGTATCGGGAGCCTTCAGGTGGATAGGCGCTTGGCAATTTTGACGGGCGCATTGGTTGTATCCTGCGCGGTCTACCTGTTTTGGGGACTTGGTCCGCGCTGGCAGTTTATTCTGGGCCTGCGCGCGCCCAAGCTGGCGGGAATGCTGTTGGTCGGGGCGGCAATCGCGGTTGCGACGATGGTGTTTCAGACCCTATGCCGCAACCGGGTCCTTACACCGCAGATCATGGGATTTGATGCGCTCTATATTCTAATGCAAACGGCATTGATCGCGGGGCTTGGTGTCAGCGGATATGCCGGATTGTCGCTCTCGGCCAAATTCGGGATCGAGGTTTCGGTCATGTGCGTGGCAGCGCTGTTGCTATTTGGCACGCTGTTGGGGCGCGGCACGCAGGATATCGCGCGTCTGGTGCTGACGGGCGTGATTTTAGGGGTGATGTTCCGGTCCTTTTCGGGCTTTTTGGCACGGATCATTGACCCGAACGCCTTCGCCGTTGTTCAGGCTGCAAGCTTTGCAAGCTTTACTGCGATTGAGCCCGCGCTGCTGCCGGTCACGGGGGCATTGTGCATCGGCACAATTGGCGTGGCGCTTTGGCTTGCGCCGCGGTTGGATGTGCTGGCACTTGGGCGGCCAATCGCAATATCGCTGGGGCTGGCGCATGACCGGCTTGTGCTTGCGGCTTTGGTGATCGTTGCTGTTTTGGTCTCTGTTGCGACCGCATTGGTCGGGCCTGTTGCCTTCTTCGGGCTGCTGGTTTCGGGGCTGGCGCATGAGCTGACAGGCTCTGCCCGCCACGCTCGGCTGTTACCGATGGCGATCTTGGTGGCCTGCCTGATGCTGGTCATCGGGCAAACCCTGTTCGAGCGCATGTTCGGCCTGCAATCCACCCTCTCGGTCGTGATCGAATTTGCGGGCGGCGTGTTTTTCCTGTGGCTCTTGTTGAAAGGACGGATGCGATGATTTGCGTTGAAGGCGTTAGCCACAGCATCGGCAAAACCAAGATTTTGCATGACATCTCGGTTGAGGTGCCAAAGGGCAAGGTGACGGCATTGGTCGGGCCTAACGGCGCAGGCAAGTCAACGCTTCTGTCGCTGATCGGGCGGCTAATGCCTTTGCAAAACGGGCGCATCACCGTTGATGGCGCCGATACGGTGCAGACGCCTACGCGTGATCTGGCGCGCCTGATGGCGGTCTTATCGCAGACCAACACCCTTGGCAGCCGCTTGCGCGTGCAAGAGTTGGTGGCCTTTGGCCGCTGGCCGCACCATCAAGGCCGCCCCACAGCCGAGGATGCGCGGCTGGTCGCCGAAGCGCTTGAGGCCCTCGATCTGACCGCGCTCGGGGATCGTTTCCTAGAGGCGCTTTCGGGCGGCCAGCGCCAACGCGCCTTTATCGCGATGGCCCTTGCACAGGGTGCGGATTGGCTGCTGCTGGATGAACCGCTGGCAGCACTCGATATGGCCTTTGCCCGCCGCATCATGGCCCAGCTTGTCGCATTGCGCGCCGCCGGGCGCAGCGTTGTGGTCGTTGTGCATGACATCAACCACGCCGCCGTTTGGGCCGATCATATCATCGCGATGAAAGCCGGGCGCATCGCCGCCGAGGGCCCGCCCGAAGCCGTCTGTACCAGTAAGGTTCTGGGCGATATCTATGATATGGATCTGCGGGTAACCGAGATTGACGGCAAGCCGCTTGTCCTGCACCACCTCTAACCCACGACGCCCTGCCCTAATAGCAAAGTGAAGCACCATGGAACCAATGACCAACCTCCCCCTCCAAGACACGTTTGACCGGCTTTTGGCTTTTGTCGGCATGGGCGGTGCTGCGATGTGGGCCATTGCCATTCTCTCGGTCATTACGGTTGCCTTGATCTTGTGGAAAGCGATGCGTCTGCTGTCGCTCGGGGCATGGTCGGGGGGCGCGCGCACCGAGGCCGCCCTTGCCCTTTGGGCCAAAGGCCAAACAGCCGAGGCCATCTCATCTCTGGAAAAGCGTCGCTCCTTGCGGGCGATGCTGGCCAGCGCCGCCATGCAGGCAACCCTAAACCCGGCGCTGGACCAAACCGCAACCGAGGCCGAAACCGGACGGGTGGCGCGCGGGCTTTTGCTGCGTGCCCGCAGCGGCCTGCGCGGGCTGGAACTGGCATCAACCATAGGCCCCTTGCTTGGGCTATTGGGAACCGTGACCGGCATGATCGCCGCCTTTCAGGCTCTGCAAGAGGCCGGATCGCGTGCCGACCCCGCAGCCCTTGCCGGTGGTATCTGGGAGGCGTTGTTGACCACGGCCGCCGGTATGGCCGTGGCCATCCCGGCCTCTGTCGCGCTGACATGGTTCGAGAGTGTGCTCGACAGCCTGCGCCACGATATGGAAGATAGCGCCACACGCATTCTGCACAGCACGCAACGGTCCCAAAAATGATCAGTTTCGGCGCAACCAAAGCCCGTCGTAAGCCAAATTTGACGCCGATGATCGACGTGGTGTTTCTGCTTTTGGTCTTTTTCATGCTGGTCTCTCGCTTTGGGGCGGACCGTGTGATCCCGCTTTCATCTGCCGGATCCGGCGGCAGCTACAACGGCCCGCCACGACTGGTAGAGCTGGTCGCAGATGAGGTGCGCCTCAACGGGATCGCCATGCCCCAAGCCGCGCTGGCCGAGGCACTGAGGAAGCTGACGGAAACGCCCGAAGATGCGATTGTCTTGCGCGCGCGTGACGGGGCGGATTTGCAGGCCCTCGTCGCCGTTATGGACGGGCTGGCCGCTGCGGGCTTTTCGCGGCTTGTCTTGGTGGAGTAGTCATGGATTTCAGCACCCAAACACCGAAACGCAAGGAAGATAACCTGCTGCCCATGATCAACGTTGTGTTTTTGCTGCTTATCTTCTTTCTGATTTCCGCCAAGATGACGCCCCCCGAACCCTTTCCGGTAACGCCGCCAACGGCGCAGGCAGAGGCCGAAGCAGAGGGTGCTTTTACGCTTTACCTTGCGGCTGATGGCCGGATCGGCTTTCACGATACCGAAGGGGATGCAGCCTTGGAAATGCTGGAAACCGCACTCACCGATTATTGCGACCAGACCGATTGTGACACCGCAAAACCCCGGCTGACGCTGCGCGGCGACACGGCCCTGCCCGCCGAAAAGCTTGCCGCGATCCTGCCCCGGATCTCGGCGCTTGGCTTTGCGCAGATAGAGCTTGTCGCCCAATCCGGGGGCACACCATGAGCGGACGTCTCCAAGCCTGCGTTGCCATCGCCCTTGCAATGGGCCTGCATGTGGGGGCCTTTGCGCTGCACCCTGCCCCGATTGGAGCGAATTCTTCCGGTGCGGGTGGCGAGAACCTGCTATCTTTGCAGGCCGCAAATGCCTCTATCGCCGAAATGGTGGATGATTGGGACGAACCACCGCAAGCGCCCCAGATTGCAGAGGTCCCGCCCCAGCAACCCGTGCAAAGCATCGAGGCCCCGAAACTGCCCGCCGCCCCGACACAAGCCGTGGCCCCAATCGCGTTGCCAAGCCTCTCGGGCGGGCTTCCGGAAGCCGCCATAAGCCTGCCGCCACCACCGCCCCCGCAAGTGATAGAACCCGAATACCGGCCCGCGCCAACGGTCGATGTGCGCCCACCCAAAAAAACCGATCCGCAAAATAAGGCCAAGCGGCAGCCGAAAAAAGCAGCAAAGCCACAAAAGAAAGCCGCACCATCGGCGGCACGCGCGGCCCAAAAGGCAAGCGGGGCCGGCAATGGCGCACAGGCAGGAACAGGCGGCACATCCACGGCGGCCACACTGTCCAAGGCGACATTGAACAACCTGCGCGCCAGCTGGGGCGCAAGCATCCGCGCGCGCATCGAGCGGCGCAGAACCTATCCTTCTGCCGCACGGGGGGCATCGGGCACTGTTGCCGTAAGGCTTACCGTCAGCCGTTCCGGCCAGTTGCGCGCGGTTTCAGTGGCCAAATCCTCTGGCAACAAGGCCCTGGATCAAGCAGCAATCAAGGCAGTCAAAGCGGCCCGAAAGTTTCCGGCAGCGCCCAAGGGCCTGACCGAATCGCAATATAGTTTCAGTCTCTCCATGAGGTTCTCTCGCTAGGAATTGTCCCGAAACCATCCAGCGCCAGCCCGTTTTCCAGCCAGCCCAAGCCCAAATTGCTTTGATCAGGCCCGCGCCGTCAGAAGGGGAATACCTTTGTGTGTTTTTGGGCGGATGACGAAATTATTCGGCATAAAAAAGTTATATTTCAGCCCGTTATCATATTTCCGAGTGTTTTACTTGTGTATAAAACCCGGCACCAAAGCCTTCAAAAATACCGGAGATAGTAATGAAGCTAACCAAAACCTTGTCATGGACGAGCGTGTCACTCCTTGCGCTCTCGAGCGCGCTACATGCACAGCAAGTGGGCGAAACGTTCCTTCTGGACCCGATCAACATCATCCGCGAGGGTGAGGATAATATCGAGGCCACGGGCGGCACCGTCTTGACGCAAGACGATCTGGAAACGCTTCAGCCTGCGGATGTCTCGGAGCTGTTTGCGCGTGAATCAACTGTCACCGTTTCAGGCGGTGCCAGCCCGGGCAAGAAAATCCACGTGCTGGGGATGGAGCAATCCAACCTCGCCGTCAGTGTCGACGGTGTGCCGCAAACCGCGACAAGCTGGCACCACACCGGCTCTAACGTTATCGATCCCGTTTTCCTGAAACGCGTTGAGGTAGAGGCCGGTGCCGCCGCCGCGGATTCAGGCTTTGCTGCCGCTGCTGGGGCGATCCGCTATGAAACGGTCGGCGCGGATGATCTTCTGGAAGAAGGCCGGAACACTGGTGGGCGCGTCGGCCTAACTTATGGCACAAACGGGCGCGGCGCGGCGGGAAGCCTTGCCACCTATGGCCGCTACGAAAATGTCGACTGGTTCGTGATGGCCAGCAAGACGGATGGCTCTGACTATAAAACCGGCGATGGCACCACAGTTGAGGGCACAGAGCCCGCGTCGAATGCGCTGCTTGCAAAATTCGGTTATGAATTCGAAGACAGCCGGGTCGAGCTGAGCTTTGAGCGCAGCCGCGATGAGGCCGACCGTCTGATCAAGATGAACCTCGGGCTTGCAGGGGATGAGCTGCACCCGCTCAAGATCAGCCGCGACTCTGTCAAGCTGACCTATACCTCGACCAACCCCACCGACAGCTGGGACCCTGAGGCCACGGTTTACTTCAGCCAGAACGACTATTGGCGCGACAACTATTCCACAGGCCGCACCAATGGGAACATGATCCTGAAAGAAGATCTGTTCGGCGGTAAGTTGCAAAACACCTTTGCGCTTGGTGCGGGCAAGATCACTGCGGGTGTCGACTTTAACCAGCATGATTACCACACCGACAATTACGGCGTGAACGACCGTCGGTATCGCAATTTCTCGACCAGCCAGATCGGAGCCTTTGTGCAAGGGCGGTTCGAGTTTGATAACGGCATCAACCTGTCCACGGGTGCGCGCTATGATGCGCATCGCTTTACCGATTGGGACGGTAACCGCTTTTCCGACAGCGGCGGCAGCATCAACGGAACGCTGGCCTATAAGGTCAACGATAATCTGGAGTTCTTTGCCGGAGCATCGAAGACATGGCTTGGCTATGTCATCGCGGATTACGGCTATGTCCACGCCCGCACAGATGCCTTCTTTACCGATCCGTCCTTTAGCACCGGTGAGGCCAAGAACATCAAGCTTGGCGCGAACTTTGGCGGGGATAACTGGAAAGGCGGCGTGACGCTGTTTGACACCAAGCTGAACGGGCTGCCGACCTACGGCTATGATGCGGCCAGCTATAGCCTGCATAACAACCCTGATGAGTTCCGCAGCCGTGGTGTGACATTGAACGGCAGTTATGAGTTCGGCGATACCCGTTTGGGGGCGACCTTTACCAAGGCGGATGTCACCCAAGGGGGCGTCTCGGCATTGCCGGACAGCGGTACATTCATGCCGGTGGGCGATATGGCGACGCTCTATATCGACCATGAACTGCCCAACCAGAATATGACAGTCGGTGCGACGGTTGAATGGGCCGGAAAGGTCTCGGATGCGGTGGCGACGGCGGCTGGGTTCTATGACCAAGAGGCCTATACGGTGGTCAACGCCTATGCTGAATGGATGCCGCCTTCTTATGAGACGCTGGCGGTACGGCTTGGCGTCGACAACCTGTTTGACAAGACCTACTTTGAGCGTTCGGGCTATGCGACCAGCTCAAGCCGTGGCGGGATCGATCCTGTATACTCACCCGGCCGGACCATTACGCTGGGGGCAAACCTCAAGTTCTAGAGCTTGACTGCCGTTTGTTTGTGAAAATTATTGGGCCCGCCATCACGATGGCGTGCCCTTTCCTTGTAAATAGCCGATGGGCCGCCTGTCAGATAAACGTCAGGCCAATCGAAATGATGATACCCGACAAGATCAAATGCACGACACAAAAGCCCATGATGTCCTTGGCGCGCAGACCGGCAATCCCGAGGATCGGCAGCGCCCAGAAAGGCTGCACCATATTCGTCCAGGCATCCCCCCAGGCCACAGCCATAGAGGTGCGCGCAAGATCAGCGCCAAGTGCCTGTGCCGCAGGCAGGATGACCGGGGCCTGCACCGCCCATTGACCGCCACCCGACGGCACAAAGAAGTTGACGATACCCGCAGAGAGAAACGACCAGAACGGCAAGGATGTAGCCGTTGCCAGACCGACCAACCCCTCCGAGATGCTGGCCGCCAAGCCTGATTGCACCATGATCGCCATGATCCCTGCATAGAACGGGAACTGGATCACAATGCCCGCACCGCCCTTGACCGCATCCGTCAGCGCATTCAGCAAACGGCGCGGCGTCCCGTGCAGCAAGATCGCCAATGTCAGGAACAAGAAGTTGATGACGTTCAGCGACAGCCCATTTCCGGCGGCAAAATACTGGATCAACCAAGCGGCGCCCGCTGCACCAATCAGCATGGACAGCACATAGCTGTTTTCCATACGTTCCGCCGGTGTCGAGACTGCGGGCTGCTCCGCTTCATCCTCAACCAGCAATGCAGGATCGATATACACTGCGTCCTCTTCGCGTGGCAGCATGGCACGGTTCACAAAGGGCACAACAATGAACAGCGCAACCACGATCGCAAGGTTATAAACCGCGAAAATGGTGTCCGACGTAGAGATTACGCCCGTAATATCGGCAAAGGGATGGCCTTCGGTTGCGATGGAAAGCGGGATCGAACCCGCCAGCCCGCCGTGCCAAATGATAAAACCGGAATAGGCCGAGGCGACCAGCAAGCGATAATCGACACGGATCGTCCGCGCCAGTTCCCGCGCAAACAACGCGCCAACAACCAACCCGAACCCCCAGTTGATCCAGGAGGCCGCCAGTGACACAAAGCTGACCAGCAAAATCGCACTACCGGGGCTGCTTGCCATGCCTGCAAGGGCCGAAAGCCCGCGGCGCACCAGCGGGGTCGAAGCCATCATGTAACCGGTGACCAGCACCAGCAGCATTTGCATAGAGAAGGTGAGCAAGGTCCAGAACCCGTCGCCCCACATCGTGACGACCTCAACCGGGCCGGTCCCTTGGGTCAAGACTGCCGCGAGACCGGCAATCAGGGTCAGCACCAGAACGAAAACGAAAGGATCGGGCAAATAGCGGTCGACAAGACGAACCATTGGCCGGGATAAGAAATTTAGCATGGAATCCTCCTATTCCAAATTATAACAATCGCCTCTAACCTGTAGTATTAAGGATTGCCACACAGAAGGCTATGCCATTGGTGCAACTGTCTTTCTGGCATCCATAGGGGGTGGCGGCAAAGCTGTCACGCCCCTGCCCTACCCAAAGCGTCAAGACAGGCCTATTCGGCCGGTAAGAACTCTATCCCATGCCCCTTGAGCATTTTGCCGATATCTTCTGGCGGGGGGGCATCGGAAACCAATATGTCAAACCTGTCGGCATGATCGAGCATAACTGGCGCGCGTTTTGCGAATTTCTCGGCGACGGTTACAACGATGCAAACCTGCGCGTTCTGAGCGGCGATACGGGCTATATTGGCCTCTTGGAAATCATGCAGCATGAACCCGGACTCGGCATTGACAGCCCCGATGGAAAATACCGCGAACTGGGTGTTGAACCGCCCGACCAGCTCCAGCGCCTCGGCCCCGAACGCACCGCCGTCATGGGGGCGCAACTCTCCGCCGGCCAGAAACACACGGTTGCCATTGCGCATCGAAAGGGTCTGCGCCACGAAAATTGAATTGGTCACAACATAGAGTTTTTTATGTTCACGCAGCGCCATCGCGACATAAGCCGTGCTGGAGCCGACATCGAGGAAAACCGAGTCCCCGTCGCTGATCATCGCCGCCACACGTATGGCCAGCCGCTCTTTGATGGCCGCTTCCTCATCCATGCGGTTCTGGAATGGGGCTTCATGCAGCCGATGCACCAGATGCACACCCCCATGCACCTTGCGCACAATGGCATTATCCTCAAGCGAGCGGACATTCCGGCGGATCGTTTCATTGGACACGCCAAGACGTTCGGCCAGAAAATTCACCCGGCAAGAGCCGCCTGCGCGACGCAGCTCCATCAGGATTTCTTCTTCGCGTTGGTTTGTGGTTTTGGCCGGTGATGTCATAAATGCTCGGGGTGTTTTGTGGCTTCAAGACATTCAGATTAGACCGATTGCCACAAAATGCCAAATTTTAAGCACGAAAAAAAGTTGATGTGGCTAAATGTGTTTTTATTGACAGAAGTTGAGGGTTAATGCACGGTTTCACCAGAGGGAGCCTAGTGTTCCGGATTGAATCGAACACTATGCACCGTGGGAGAGACGTAATGGACCATAAAGAACGTATTCGGGGGATTAAAGCTTTGCCCTGTTGGGCGGGCGAAGTTTCGCTTTCGCCGCTTGAGGGGGGAATCACCAACCTCAACTTTCTTGCCGAGGATGCTGAGGGTCGTTTCGCCGTGCGCGTCGGCTCGGATATCCCCGAGCATCACGTTATGCGCTTTAATGAGCTGAGCGCGATGCACGCGGCCTATGCCGCTGGTGTCGCCCCCCGCGTGAAATATGCCGAGCCTTCAGTGACTGTGCTTGATTTCGTCGACAGCCATACGCTGACGCCAGAGGATGTCACCGCGCCCGAAATGCTGCCACGGATCGTTGAACTGGTAAAGCGCTGCCATCAGGAAGTCCCCAAGCATTTACGCGGTCCGGCGCTGATTTTTTGGGTGTTCCATGTGATCCGCGATTATGGCGCTACTTTGGCCGAACGTGGCAGTGCCTATGCCGATCTGATTGACGAGCTGGTCAGCTATGGCAATGCGCTTGAGGCCGCCGCCGGTCCGTTTGATGTGGTCTTTGGCCACAATGATTTGCTGGCAGGAAACATTCTGGATGACGGCAAGCGTCTGTGGCTTATCGATTATGATTATGCCGGTTTCAACAGCCCGCTGTTCGATCTTGGTGGGCTGGCATCCAATAACAACCTGTCCGAAAAACAAGAGCAAGCCTGCCTTGAGCAGTATTTCGAGGCCCCCGTTACGGGCGATCTGCTGCACCGCTATTCGGCCATGAAATGCGCATCGCTTTTACGCGAAACCATGTGGAGCATGGTGTCGGAGCTGACCTCCGAGATCGACTTCAACTATGCCGCCTACACCGCTGAGAACCTTGATGCCTTTCGGCACTCCTATGCTGATTTCAAGAATATATAAGGACCGACCTGAATGACCGATCTGCCAACAACTGCCAAAGCTGTAATCATCGGGGGGGGGATCGTAGGGGTCTCTACGGCGTATCACCTCGCCAAGCTGGGCTGGACCGATACGGTCCTGCTGGAGCGTAAGAAGCTGACCTCAGGCACCACATTCCATGCCGCGGGCCTTGTGGGCCAGCTGCGTTCAAATGCCAATATCACCCAGTTGCTGGGCTATTCGGTCGACCTTTACAACAAGCTAGAGGCCGAAACCGGGCTGGGCACCGGCTGGAAGATGAACGGCGGGCTGCGGCTGGCCTGTAACGAGGAACGCTGGGCCGAGGTCAAGCGTCAGGCCACCACCGCCCATAGCTTCGGGCTGGAGATGGAACTGTTAACCCCTTCCGAGGCGCAAAAGCTTTGGCCTTTGATGAATGTCGATGATGTGATCGGCGCGGCCTTCATGCCAACAGATGGTCAGGCAAACCCGTCCGACATCACCCAAGCCTTGGCAAAGGGCGCGCGGATGGCGGGTGCCTCGATCTTTGAAGATACCAAGGTTATTGACCTCGAGATCGAAAAGGGCCGCATTCGCGCCGTCATCACCGACAAGGGCCGCATCGAATGCGAACGTGTGATTTGTTGCGCCGGTCAATGGACACGCGAATTTGCCGCCAAGTTTGGCGTCAATGTGCCGCTTGTGTCGATGGAACACCAATATATGGTCACCGAGGCCATCGAGGGGGTTACTTCCAACCTGCCAACGCTGCGCGATCCCGACCGGCTGACCTATTACAAGGAAGAGGTCGGCGGGCTGGTCATGGGCGGCTATGAGCCGAACCCGATCCCTTGGGCCAAAAGCGGGATTCCCAAAGGGTTCCATTACTCCCTGCTCGACAGCAACTTTGACCATTTTGAACAGTTGATGGAACTGGCACTTGGCCGCGTCCCGGCCCTTGAAACGGCCGGCATCAAAACCCTGACCAATGGCCCCGAAAGCTTTACGCCGGATGGCAATTTCATCATCGGTGAGGCGCCAGAGCTGAAGAACTTCTTTGTCGGCGCCGGCTTTAACGCCTTTGGCATCGCGGCAGGTGGCGGCGCGGGGATGGCGCTGGCGGAATGGGTCCATAAAGGGGAGCCGCCGTTTGACCTTTGGTCCGCCGATATCCGCCGCTTTGGTGTGCCGCATTTCGACACGGATTGGGTGCGCACCCGCACCGTTGAAGCCTATGCCAAACATTACACAATGGCATGGCCGCATGAGGAAAACCGTTCGGGGCGGCCATGCCGCAAATCGCCGCTTTATGACCGGTTGGAAAAACAGGGCGCCTGTTTCGGTGAAAAGCTGGGCTGGGAACGTCCGAACTGGTTTGCCGATAAATCCCTCGGAGAGACACCCAAAGACACCTACAGCTTTGAGCGCCAGAACTGGTTTGACGCCGTTGGCCGCGAACATCGCGCCGCGCGTGAGGCGGCGGCGCTTTTCGACCAAAGCTCTTTCGCCAAATTTGTGCTCAAAGGGCCTGATGCGCTGAAGGCGCTAAGCTGGATCGCCTCCAATGATGTCGACAAGCCTGTGGGAACCCTGACCTATACGCAGATGCTCAATGATCACGCGGGCATCGAAAGCGATCTGACCATTGGGCGGATCGGTGAGGAAGAGTTCTACATCGTCACCGGCACCGGCTTTGCCACCCATGATTTCGACTGGATCAAGCGCAATATCTCCGAAGGCTACAACTGTCAGCTTTTCGATGTGACCTCCTCGCGGGCGGTGCTGACGTTGATGGGGCCAAAGGCACGCGATATCCTGAGTGCGGTTACCCGCGATGATATCAGCAATGAATCCTTCCCTTTTGGCACGCTTAAACCCATTGGCATTGCAGGCTGCCGGGCCGATGCGCTGCGCGTCACCTATGTTGGCGAATTGGGCTGGGAGCTTCACTTGCCGGTGGAATTCGCAACCACTGTCTATGATGCGATCATGGCCGCAGGGGCCGAGCATGGGCTGGTCAATGCGGGCTACCGTGCGATTGAATCGCTGCGGTTGGAAAAGGGGTATCGTGCTTGGGGCTCCGATATCGGTCCCGATCACACGCCGTTCGAATCCGGCCTTGGCTGGGCGGTAAAGCTGCGCAAAGACATCCCCTTCAAAGGGCGTGAGGCGGCGCAGGCCCAAAAAGCGGCAGGCGTGAAAAAGCTGATGGCCTGCTTTACCACCGATCCATCTGTGGTGCTTTTGGGCCGCGAGACGATCTACCGCGACGGTGAACGTGTCGGCTGGCTGACCAGCGGCGGCTTTGGTTACACGGTCGGGAAATCCATCGGCTACGGCTATGTGCGCAACCCCGAGGGCGTTACCCGCGCCTATGTCGAGGCGGGCAGCTACGAGCTTGAGGTCGGCACCGAGCGCGTTCCATGTGAGGTTCATATGGGACCGCTTTATGACCCGAGCATGTCGCGCGTGAAGGCGTGACGCGGCATAAACAACCAACTATCCACACCGGCTCTGCATTGCAGGGCCGGTCTTGTAAGGGCCATACTGTCATTAAAGCCTGAAATCCGACCGGGCTGTCTGGCCCGATCCAATTGATGACAAGGCCGATCAACGGCCGCATATTTTTACAACATGGAGATAAAGCTATGGAAATAATTGGGACAGTTATCATCTACATCATAATGGCCTGCGCCGTTATCGGTGCTTTTGCCTATATACGTGATCCGGAATCTGGGCTTGGCAAGGAATTTCAGGAAGGGCTTTATTCGATCGGCCCTATCTTTGTACCGGTGGCCGGCATCATGGCGGCGATCCCCTATCTGTCGCAATTCGTCAGCACCGTCGTGGGCCCCCTCTTCGCGATGATCGGGGCAGATCCGGCCATTGCCGCCACCACGATCATTGCCATCGACATGGGCGGATATCAGCTGGCCGATGTTCTGGCCCAAAGCCGCGAGGCTTGGATTATCGCATCCATAGTCGGCTATATGGCCGGTGCCACGATCATCTTCTCTATTCCGGTCGGGCTGTCGATGCTCAAGAAATCGGATCACCCCTATATGGCGTTGGGGATTATGTCGGGTATTCTGAGCATTCCTATCGGGGTGTTTATCTCGGCAATGTTGATCATGCTGGGGGATGTTCAGGTCCGTCCGGACATTGCAGCCACGGGTGACGCGACATTGTCGCTCGCATTGGATATCGGATCGATCCTGCGCAATCTGGCCCCGCTGGCGATTTTCTGTGTTGCGATTGCAGCCGGCTTGCGGTTCGCACCAAATGCAATGATCAACGGGTTCTTGTGGTTCGGCAGGATCATGTATGCGGGCATCACGCTGGTTCTGGTGTTTTCCATCGTGGAATATTTCACCGGCATTTTCTCTACCGTTCTGGGCGGATGGGGCTTTGACCCGATCATCGCAGATGAGGCCGACCAGTTCCGCGCGCTAGAGATTGCGGGCTATATCGGTATCATGCTTTCTGGGGCGTTCCCGATGGTCTACATGGTGACCAAGTACCTCGCAGGACCGATGGAGACGATGGGCAACGCTATTGGCGTATCGCCGCGCGGTGCCGCCGGTCTTTTGGCAGCGGCGGCCAATGTGCTGGCCATGTACCGCCTGATTGGCGACATGCCTGCCCGTGACAAGGTGCTTGTCATTGCGTTTTGTGTCTGTGCGGCCTTCTCTTTTGGCGACCACTTGGCATTTGCCGCGAACTTCCAGCCGTCGATCATCCTGCCGTTGCTGGTGGGCAAACTGGGCGGCGGCATCTGTGGCTTTATTATCGCCCTGTGGCTTTCCGTTCCCAAAGCCCGCGAGATCGAGGCCGGGCAGATCGCAACGATGGCAGCCCAGAAGGCATAGAATTTAGCCAATCGAACCAATCGGGCGTCCTCGCAAGCGGGCGCCCATTTTCAGGATAGCTTGAGCAGAGGTCATGTTGCTCGGGGTTTTGGGAACAGCCGAAACAATATATCGAAGATGTTGGTCTATTCGAGGCCACCAAGGGATCAGCACACAGCAGATTTTAAGTGCCGGACTCTGGATGGCGACGTCGATCAGATCGATCAACTGATGTAAGCAGGTCAGAAATGGACACGCAAGCATCAGGCACACGGCCAAGCACCTCTGGGATACGAAAGAGTTTTTTGCCAAGCATAAGATGCGTTATCGAAGCGCCCACCCCACCTTCCTTGTGATCGTCTGATCTGAGATTCAGCCTTATTGGATGGATTATCAGGGAGTTTCTCCATGGAGCGCTCAACGGAGCTTCTCAGTAACATTGATATGGTTGTTGGGCCGCGTGGTCACCGCCGGTGGCCGGAAGCGGTGAAGGCGCAAATTGTGGCCGAGACGTTGGTTGAGGGGACGACGGTGGGCGCTGTGGCACGGCGGTATGATATGCGGGCCAATCATTTGTCCGTTGCCCGGCAGGGTCTTGCGTTGCAAGATCCCGAGAGGGGGAATGGCGGCGGATGGCACGCGAGGGCAAACTGGTTCTGCCCGCTGTGACGGAGGAGCCAAACTTTGCAGCTTTGGTTGTGCGGAAAGATGTTGAGGCGGCACCCGAACCTGCGCCGCCTTTGGATCTGATCTGCGGTGCTGTCACCGTGCGATTGGATGCAAGAACATCAGCGGCGCGCATTGCCGAGATTGCCCGCGTCTTGAACGCCGCCTTATGATGTTCCCATCAAACCGGGTGCGGATCGTGTCGCGACCAAGCCGGTGGACTTCCGCAAGGGTCATGACGGTCTGGCAGCGCTTGTCAAAAACGAGCTGCGCAAGGACCCGTTCACGCGTTGCCCGGCAGGCGATTTGCAAAGCAAATCTGCCGAGAGGGGGGACCGTTTTTGTGTTCCGCTCAAAGCGGGCAGATCGGATGAAGTTACTGTATTGGGACGGCACCGGGCTGGTCATGGCTTACAAACGGTTGGTCGATCACCATCTGCAGGGCCATCCGGTTGATATACTCAAAGGTCGAGAGCGTATCCGCAGCGCGGCGGCGCATACGGGCATAAAGTTTTAGCGCGCGCGGCGCATCGGCGCAGGCGACCAGCGTCGTGGCCCGCGCCAGAGGTTTGGGAAAGAGTTTCAGCACAGCGGCGGTGATGATGCCCAACGTGCCTTCGGCCCCGATGAACATATTGCGCAGATCATAGTCAGTGTTTTTCTTGCGCAAACCATTCAGATCATTGAGGATTCTTCCGTTTGGCAGCACCACCTCGATCCCCAGCACCAGATCGCGGGTATTGCCATAGCGCAGCACCGCGGTGCCGCCGACGTTGGTCGAGAGATTGCCGCCGATCTGGGGCGAGCCTTCGGAGGCCAGCGACAGCGGAAACTGCGCATCGGCCGCCTGCTGGATATGCGCGAGGATACATCCTGCATCGACGGTCATCGTGGCATTGGTCGCAGCCACCTCGGGGATGGCGTTGAGCCGGTCGGTGGTCAGGATGATTCCGCCCTCGGGCACGCCGCCCCCCGCCAGCCCGGTGTTGCCGCCCTGCGGGACCACCGGCATCCCGGCCGCGTGGCACAGGCGCTGACAGGCGGCGACCTCATGGGTGGAGCCGGGCCGCAGCAGCGCCAGCGCAGAGCCCCGCGCCAGGCCGCGATCCTCGACCAGCCGCGCCTCCAGATCATTGGCCTCGGTCAGCACATGGGCGGCGCCAATGGCGCGGCGCAAAGCGTCGGGTAGGGCCGAATGCGCCGCTGCATTGGCAGCGGGGGCAATGGTCATGCCGCGTTCTCCTTCCGCGCTGCGCCGGGCCTGTGACATCCGGGCACCGCGACCCTGGTCCGGCGCCGTAAAACTGGGCTCCCTGGCATTCTGATGGCGTCCTGCCTGCCCGGCCTAATAGCCAAGTTCCGGGTCCACGACGCCGCGCAGGGATTTACCGGCCTGATGCCGACGCAGGTTGTCGCAGATGCCGCGCAGGCTGGTTTCCAGACGGGTGATACAGGCGATATGCGGGGTCAGCAGGATGCGCGGGTCGCTCCAGAAGGCGTGGCCGGCGGGTAAGGGTTCTGGGGCGGTGACATCGATCACCGCCGCTCGCAGCCTGCCCGCGTCCAAGGCCGCGAGAAGCGCGTCATGATCGAGCTGCTGGCCGCGGCCCACATGCACCAATGCGGCCCCCTCCGGCAGGCTGTCGAAAAGATCGCGGTTGAGAATGTTGCGGGTCTCGCCGGTCAGGGGCAGCAGGCAGATCAGGATATCGGTCTGCGCCAGAAAGGGTGCCAGACCCGCGGCCCCATGATAGGTTGTCACGCCGTCAATCTTGCGCGGGCTGCGCGCCCAGCCGGAAAGCGGAAAGCCGAATGGCGCAAGCGCCCGTAAGGCCCCCTGCCCCAGCTCGCCGAGCCCCATCACGCCGACGCGGCGATCACGGGTTGGCGGCGGCACCGTCACACGCTCCCAGACCTGCCGGCGTTGATTGTCGATATAGCCCGGCAGGTCGCGGTGCAGGGCGAGCACGGCCATTGTCACATATTCCTGCATCATCGCGGTCAAACCGTCGTCGATCAGCCGCACGATCGGAACGCCCTCCGGCACATCAGACATGACGAATTGATCCGCCCCGGCTCCGAGCGAGAAGATCACCTCGAGATTGGGATAGGCGGTCTTGATGTCCTCGGGCACCTGCCAGGTCAGCATGTAGCGCACATTGGATTTGGCAAAAGGTTCATCCGCAAGAACGACGGTGGTCTCGGGCATAAGCTTAGCGAATTTGTCGCGCAGCATTTCAGCACGCGGGCGGTCCATATTGGCAAGAAAGGTCAAAGCAGCCTCCGGTGGGGTCAGGCGGGATCGTTGCGCACGTCCAGGGCGTCACGCAGCCCGTCGCCGATGAAGTTGAAACTGGTCACCGCGATGGTAATCGTGATGCCGGGAATGATCGCCAGCCAGGGCGCAGAGGCGAGATATTGCTGCGCGCCGTTCAGCATGTTGCCCCAGCTTGGCAAGGGCGGCTGGATGCCATAGCCCAGAAAGCTGATATAGGCTTCCAAGAGGATCGCGCGGGCGACGGTCAGACTGGCAGCGACGATGATCGGCCCGACCATGTTGGGCAGAATCTCGCGGAACATGATATGAGTGTTGCGCAGGCCCAGCATCCGCCCCGCCATGACGAAATCGCGCTCGCGCAGGGATTTCACCTCGGCCTCGACGATGCGGGCGATCTCCATCCAGCTGGTGACGGCGATGATGATCGTGATCATCACTGGGCTGGGATTGATGAATGCCGCAAGGGCCAGCAGCAGGAAGATCGAGGGAAAAGCCAGGAAGGCATCGACAAAGCGCATGAGGAAGGCATTGACCCTGCCGCCGTAATAGCCGGCCACCACACCGATCACGGTGCCGATCGCCGTCGACAGCACCATAGCGAAAAAGCCGACCATCAACGAGATCCGCCCGGCCATCAGCAGCCTTGCGGCCAGGTCACGGCCAAGCGGATCGGTACCGAGATAATGATCCCCGCTCAGCGGCGGCGCAAATCGCGCGCGCAAATCGATGTGCAATTCATCATAGGGCAGCAAATAGGGCCCTACCACACAGGCCAGCGCCAGGAGGAACAGCATCGCCATCCCGACCATGGCCAGGCGGTGGCTGGCGAAGCGTTGCACCCCCAGGCTGCGCCACCAGCGATGCGGAGTGGTTTGAATTTCGACTGCGGTCATATGGGTATTCCTTCGCAGATGGTCGCGGCCTCAGGCGAGGCGGATGCGGGGGTCGATGGTGGCGGCGACGAGATCGGCAATCAGGTTGCCCAGCAGCACCAAGATGGCCGAGAACATCAGCAGGCCCATGACCACCGGGTAGTCATTGTAGCCAAGGCTGTCGAGAAACAGCCGCCCCATGCCGGGCCAGGTGAAGACGGTTTCGGTGACCAATGCACCGCTCAGCAGGTTGGGCAATTGCATCCCCGCCAGCGTGATCATCGGCAACAGCGCATTGCCCACCACATGTTTCATGAGTACGCGCCGTTCGCTGACGCCCTTGGCCCTGGCGGTCTTGACGAAATCCTGATTGATCACATCCAGCGTCGCGGTGCGCATGTAGCGGCTCCAGATCGCGATATTGACCAGCGCCAGCACGATGCTGGGCAGGATGAGGTGATGGAGATAGTTCAGGAAGGAGCCATCGCCGATGGTGTACATATTGCCGGCCGGCAGCCACCCGAGTTTGAGCGAGAACACATAGATGCCGACTAGGCCAAACCAGAAAGTCGGGATCGACAGCATGATCATGGCGCCGACGGTGGCGGTATAGTCAAAGGCGGAATAACGTTTCGTGGCTCCGCGAATGCCGATCCATGTGCCGATTGCGATCGAGATCACGGTGGAGCTGAGCATCAGCAGCAGCGTGGCGAAGAGATGCCGCCCGATAACGGTCAAAACCGGCTGCTGGTCGCGGTAGGACGTGCCCCAATCGCCCTGAAGCAGCCGCCAGGCCCACTCGAGATATTGAATGGGAATGGGCCGGTTCAGGCCCATCTGCTCGGCGATCCTGTCCATGGTTTCCTGAGTCATGCCCGGTGTCAGCGCATATTGCGAGAGCGGGCCTCCGGGGGTCAGATGCAACACGCCAAAGCCGATCATCGACACGATGATCAGCAAGATGATGCTCTGCCACAGACGTCTTATCAGATATCCAGCCATGTTCGGGTCAACCTTTTCGCGGGGTTCGGAGGATGGGGCGCTCCGAGGCGCGCCCCATCAGATGGTCAATTGTCCCAGTAATATTGGGCGGTGTTCCAGGTATCGATCCGGGTGTTGATGTTCGGCTCAATCCCCTTGAGACCTTCTTTATGGCCGCGCACAGTCGCATATTGGAACAACGGCAGCAGCGGTAGGTCGTCGCGGATGACCTCCTGCACGCGGGCATAGATTTCCTTGCGTTTCTTCTGATCAAAGATACGCCCCGCTTCTTCCAGCAAAGTGTCAACCTCGGCGTTCTGGTACTGGCCGGTGTTCGACCCTCGGCCTCCCTTGGCGGGAATAGCGTCAGACGCAAAGCGCACGGTGACATCCGCATCGGCACCGGTGGTAAAGACAATGCCGACGATGACGGAATCAAATTGGGACTGGGTCCAATATTCGCCCCACATGACCGCAGGCGGCTTATTCTCGATCGTCATTTCGATTCCGGCCTCGCCCAGCGTTTGCTGAATGAATTGCTGCGCTTGTTCACGCAAGTGGTTGCCGGATGTGGTGGAGTTGCTGAAGGAAAGACGCACGCCGTCCTTTTCACGGATACCGTCTGAGCCGCGTGCCCAGCCAGCATCATCTAGCAACTTGTTGGCTGTCTCGACGCTGTATTCATGCTTGGGCAGGTCAGGGTTGTAGAAAAAGGACTGTTGGGGCAAATAGCTTTCGGCCGGCGTAGGCAAGCCGTAGTAAATAGCGTCAATGATGGTCTGCTTGTCCAGCGCGGCATAGATCGCCTGACGTACCGCCTTGTCCTGGAACTGCGGCTTTTCGGTGTTGAAAAACACCGTCTCCACCGTCGAGGACGGGACCACGCTCACCTCCTTGCCGGGCAGTTCCTTGGCTTCGGCGTAGTTGTCGGGTGTGATGTACTGGTTGCTGATAATATCGATGTCGCCGCTCTTGAACTGCGTGTAGAGCACCGTCATATCGGGGATATACTTGAAGATCAGCCGCTCGCTATAGGGCCCTTCGCCGAAATAATCGGGGTTGGCGACCAGTTCCAGGTGATCCCCGGCCTTGCGGCTGCCCCATTTGAAGGCACCGGTACCGATCGGGGCCTGATTGAAGGGCGCTTCGTTGCGGTCTTCCAGCGGGCCGAGGATATGTTTGGGCACCATCATGGTCTCAACCAGGATCGACATATAGGGGGCGAAGGCCTCCTCCATCCGCCATTTGATCTCGGTCGGGGAAATGACTTCGATCTCGCGCACCAGCTCATGGCCGGTGGTCCGCCAGCTGCGGAAATTGGGGTCCATCACCAGCTCGAGGGTGAATTTGACATCCTCCGCGGTGAAGGGCGTGCCATCGTGCCAAGTCACATCATCGCGCAGCTTGAAATGCCAGTTGAGCCCGTCCTCGGAGAGGCCACCATTTTCGATCGTCGGCACCTCTGCCGCCAGGGCGGGAATGAATTCGCCCTCGGGGCTGATCCGGACCAAGCCGTCAAAGAGGGAAAGCTGAACCCCATCGTCGACTTCGATCCGCGGCATCAGCGGATTGAAAACGGTGGGTTCCTGGCTGGTCCCGACAACGATCTGACCGGTCGGGGCTTCGGGGCGTCCGGCATAGGCGGCGCTGACCAGCAGGTTCGGCGCAAGCGCGCCTGCAGCACCTGTCAGCCCGATCATCGTCAGGGCCTCGCGGCGGTTCATCTTGGCAAGTGTCATAGTCTTAATCCTCCCTAGGATATGGGTTTCAGGCCGTTTGCAGAACGTGGTCTCTGCCCGGAATGGCCGCGACCAGTTCGCGCGTGTAGGCGTTTTGCGGGGCGTGAAAAATCTGTGAGGGCGGCCCGGATTCCACGATCCGGCCCTTCTGCATCACGAGAATTTCGTCACAGATCTGACTGGCGACGCGCAGGTCATGGGTAATAAAGAACATCGCAACCTGAGTCTCACGCTGGATATCGTCAAGGAGCTTGAGGGTCTGCGCCTGAATTGAAACATCAAGTGCAGAAACCGCTTCGTCCGCCACAAGCACGTCAGGGTCGAACATCAAGGCTCGCGCAATCCCAACACGCTGCCGCTGTCCGCCCGAAAATTCGTGCGGATAACGACCAAGAACCCCAGCGTCTAGCCCGACTTTTTCTAAGATCCCTAGCGCTTTGGATTTTGCGGCGGCAGACTTCATACCCTGCGCGATCGGGCCGACCGTCAAAATATGACCAATTGTGGAGCGAGGGTTGAGCGACGCGAAGGGGTCTTGAAAAATCATCTGGATCTTAGGGCGCAGTGGACGAAAATCTTTCTCCTTCATTCGGGCAACATCCTGACCGCGGTAAAGAATCCGGCCACTGTCACTGTCGAGCAGCTTGATCAGGAGGCGCCCAAGGGAAGTTTTGCCAGACCCGCTTTCCCCGACGACTCCCAGCGTCCTGCCCCGCCACAAATTAAAACTTGCATCCTGAACGGCGTTGACTTCCCGCGCCCGTCTAAACCAGCCGCCGCCGCTGCGGTAGATCTTATTGAGATTTTCGACAGCCAGCACTGGGGCTTCGTCGTAACCACACAGATCCAATCCGGCAGCGCGATTGTTCTTGTTCAACCTAGGAACAGCAGCAATCAGGCGCTTGGTGTAGGGGTGTTGCGGCGCACTCAAAACGGAGTCGGCATCGCCTTGCTCGACCATCAACCCCTTTTCCATCACGATCACCTGGTCAGCGATCTCAGCCACAACGCCAAAATCATGCGTAATGAACAGGACGCTCATGCCTTTCTTGCGCTGGATTTGCTGGATCAGTTCGAGGATCTGGGCTTGCGTGGTGACATCCAGGGCGGTTGTTGGTTCATCAGCTATTAGGAGGTCGGGCTCGAGCGCCAACGCCATGGCGATCATCACACGCTGGCGTTGACCACCGGAAAGCCGAAACGGGTATTGATGTAACATCAGCGCGGGGTCCGGCAGGCCAACCTCGGTCAACAGCTCCACCGCACGTGCCTTTCGCGATTGAGGCGCCCCCTCATTATGCGCGGCCATTACCTCGATCACTTGATCACCCACGGTCATGAGTGGATTCAGCGCCGACAGGGGGTCCTGAAATATCATGGAGACAACCCGGCCTCGCAACTCACGCAACGACGACTCATCGAGCGCCAGAAGGTCCCTCCCCTGAAATAGTATCTCCCCGGAGGACACCCGCATCAAGGGCGGCAACAGCCCCATCACCGCATTCGCCGTGACCGATTTCCCCGAGCCCGATTCGCCGATCACGCAAAGGATTTTTCCCTGGGGCAAGTCAAAGGATATGTCCCGCACAGCATGTCCGCGCTCCATCCCCTTAGGCAGATCAACAGTGAGATTGCGGACCGAAAGCACCAGGTCAGCCGTTTTTTCTAAGCGTTCGACTTGTGCGGTCACGCGGCCTGCCCTCCCGAAAGATTTTTCATTATTGAAATTAGATTTATCAATATAGTGAAAATTTTTACTTAGTCACGCCCAAAATTTGTGATAATCTAAATATCTCCTTGAAACTTTTGCTGCGAGCTTTCAGTATTGAAAACAGAAGGCGGCATTTGGCCTTTTTTGCGAACTTCTGCACAGGGTTGCACATGACCACACCAACGCCCGCCCCCGACACCCCAATCGGTTCGACTTTTCGGCGACAGCGCCACGAAAAAGGCTTGTCTCTGCAAGAGCTGGCGCGGGAATCCGGCGTCTCGGTTGGGATGATCAGCCAGATTGAGCGCGATATTGCAAATCCATCAATGCGGGTCCTGACTGCGCTCCGCAGAGCACTGAACATGCCTATGCAGGAAATGTTCAGCGATACCGCCGAAAGCTCGACCGAAGACCCCCCATTCCTGCGCCGCGCTGAGAAACGCCCTCATATCGATCTAGGCCCGCTGCAAAAGGAATTACTGACCTCGGGCGGAAATCATCATCTACAGATGATGATCCTCACGCTCGCGCCCGAAGGCAGCTCTGGCAACACCGCGCTGAGTTACCCTGCGGAAAAAGGTGGCCTTGTCCTCGAGGGAGAGTTGACCCTCCACGTCAACGGGCAGAGCGCCACCTTAAAAGAGGGCGATAGTTTCGTCTTTGATAGCTCGCTCGACCATGGCTTCAGAAATGAAAGCGACGCACCTGCGCGCATTCTCTGGGTTATCGGCGCTGTGCAATTTGATCGTCACCTATAACACCCCGCAGGAGCCAGTGATGCCCGCTGAAAATATCGCTTTGAAAAGCACGCCCTATTGGTGGGAAGCTGCGCCTGTGGCCCCTCTGCCTGAAATGCCGCTTGAGCGGCAGGTGGATGTTGCCATCGTCGGTGCCGGTTATGCAGGGCTGACCGCAGGGATGACGCTGGCTAGGGCCGGGCGTTCCGTAGCAATCTATGACCGGCAGCACCCGGGCGAAGGCGCATCTTCGCGCAACGGTGGCATCACGAGCGGAAACATTAGGCTGGATCATGCCACTTTGGTTAAGAAGTTTGGCCAAGCCCGCGCTGATGCGATCATCCTCGAAGGGAAAGTCGCGCGGCAGCATCTTTATGACATGTTGTCGAATGAAGGGATCGATTGTGACTTCAAACTGGTCGGGCGGTTCGGCGGGGCACTCGGCACCAACGATTACGAACGGATGGCCAGGCAAGCAGAACATCTGGAACGTACGCTTGGCGTAGAATCCTACGCAGTGCCGCAAAGCGAGCAGCACAAGTATATCGGCACGGATTTCTTCCGCGGGGGCAGCGTTCGCATGGATATCGGCGGGCTGCACCCTGCCAAGCTCATCGCCGAACTGCTGCGCGTCGCACAGACCGCGGGGGCTGTCGTGCATTCTGATACGGCCGTGGAAACAATTGACCGGGAGGGCGAAGGCTTTACTCTGCGGACCGGTCGCGGAACTGTGAAGGCCCGGCAGGTACTAGTCTGCACCAACGGATATACGGATAGCGCGACCCCCTGGCTGCGCCGTCGCATCGTGCCTGTTCGCAGCCGTATCATCGCCACCGAGCCATTAGCACCCGAACTGATTTCCAGACTGATGCCTCGACGCATGATGTTGAACGATACACGCACCCTCGGCTTTTACTTCCGCCTGTCCCCCGATGGCACGCGCATCCTCTTTGGCGGCCGGGATGGCAGCACGCTTGAGGATCCGTCAAAACCCGTCGCCTATCTGCGCCGCAACCTGCTGGAGATTTTTCCCGAGCTGGAAAGCACCGATATCACCCACAGCTGGTACGGCAATGTCGCCATGCACCGCGACATGATCCCGCGGATCTTCGAGAAGAAAGGCGTGCATTACGCCACCGGCTTCTGCGGCTCCGGGGTGGTCTGGGCCCCCTGGATCGGCCGCAAGGCGGCGCATAAACTCTTGGGAAGCAAAGACGAAGCCCCCTCCGCCTTCGACTTCAAGCCACCGGCACCGATCCCCCTCTACAATGGCAAACCCTGGTTCATGCCCTTCTTCATGATGAAATACCGCATGGATGACCGCTTGAAGATGCGCCGCGCTGGTCGCTAGGCTCCAGGCTCGTTAAACTTCATAGCCAGAACAGAACCGTTGCTGCCAGGGCGACGGCTGAGAGGAAGACTTTCGGGCATCTGTCATAGCGCGTTGCCACACGACGCCAATCCTTCAGCTTCGCGGCATTCGCCGCTCCTTGCGGGACGATCTGCCCTAACTCTGTCAGATGGCCGCGTAGGGCGTTGATGGCCTGCGTGCGCTGCCGGATCAGAAGCTCTCGGACCCGAAAGACCATCGCTGCCCCCTGGGTCTCTTCGCTCTTCACGGGCACGAAGCGCATCGTCGGGCGCTGTGCTGCTTCGCAGATCGCCTCTGCGTCAGCGGCATCATTTTTCTGGCGCTTGACGAAGGGCTTGACGTAGGCGGGCGGGATGAGCCGCACCTCGTGGCCCAACTTGCCGATCTCGCGGCCCCAGAAATGCGCGCCGCCACAGGCCTCCATTGCCACAACACAGGGCTGCAACTGGCTGAAGAAGGCCAGCACCTGATCCTGCCGCAGCTTTTTACGCAACTCCGCCCGACCCGAGGCGTCAGCCCCATGGACCTGAAACACATTCTTCGCAAGGTCGAGCCCGACCGTGGTAATCTCTGACATGACCGTCCTCCTTTGTGGATCCTCGTAGACCCACCTTGGCATATTGATGCCGGCGGGGGGCGGTCACATCATCAAAGCCTATATAGTTCAACATAAGTCGCGCCGCGCGAAGCAACGGGGAAAAGACCAAGTCTTGATGTTCGTCAGGGAGCTCACGAAAACTGATCTTAGCTTTTTATTACGCAATCGCAGCGGGCACACCAGAGATTCTGTATGCCGTCTGCAGCGATGTAACTAATCACAAGCAGTTGCTCTCACAACGCGCAGAGGCAAGAGCAGACCTAGGCTGAGGTACAGGCCGCTATTGCGCAATTTACCGAAAGCCGAAGGTTGGTCGATCGGGCAGCATTTTGACCCGTACATGGCTACTGTGCGGGACTTTTCTGACATTCGCCGCAAGTGCGCCAATGTCGGTTTCAGCGAACCGTTCAACAAACGGTGGTTTTTGGCAGATCTTTCAGGCGAACTTAGAGTCGATGTTGCTTGTCAAATATTAGCAAAGTAATCGCCGACTTTCTTAAGCGTGTATTTCGCCATAGTTTTTCCATAATACGCTGCCAAGTGATCTTGGAATAATGTTGGAGTTACGATGCCGTATAAAACTGTTCTGACATCCTTAGCCACGCTGATTGCAGTAATGTCTGGTCCGTCTCAAGCCGATGAACCCTTCATACCCTATATGTATCCTGATGGAACTGCGCCTCGGGAAATCCAATGCCGTATCGCGGAACATGGCACTATTTATCATAGTGGATCCTGCTATTTTCAGGCTGATGTTGGAGGTTCCTTCACGGTAGTAACCGGAAACGCAAAATATGCAGCTACTGTGGGTCCAATCGAAGGTAATTACGCTCAGGGTATGTGGACCGGAGAAGCTTACGCGAACCATATGCACGGCCAGTTGCACGACCTTAATCGTTCCACTGAGGACCCGGCTTGTTGGGAAAACGATGAGCTTTCAATCTGCGCTTGGTAAGTCTCAGATCAAGGTTTTACAAAAAAGGTGACTGAACTGACGTTTAGCTGCCATCAGCGTCCGTTCCAAAAATGCTCCTTTTTGGCACAGGCAAAAACCACGCCGATCTACGCTGCCAAAAACCCCGTTCAAACCCCATGTGGTTGTTGGAGGTTTTTGGAAACTTTCATGATGACGGACATTCGTGCAATGCGCAGCATCGGACACAATGGGCTCACTGCCGCCATTCTCTGCCGCGCAGCATCGCCAGGCTAAGCGTCGATAAGAGCGGCATAGACGGCCCAGGCCTGCCGTTCAGCCATCCTCGGTCATGCTGCGGTGCGGCCCGTCAGAGCTGCCAGTCGCTGATGACGATCCGCCACATCTCTGCTAAAGAAATCGAAGATAAAATTCATTTCCGGGGCATAATCTGCCATGTTTGGACTTGGCTATTAGACGAAACGAATATTGGTATGCATTTCTTTTATCTGGATGAAGCAGACTGCACGGGAACTGACATTGCGCCAGGACAACAACCGATCTTCGTCCTGGGCGGTATTTCCGTGAGGGCCGACGGTTGGGTTCGAACGACCGGCGAGTTCGAACGAGTGATCACTCAGTATTTCGCTCCTGATCGAGTCCCAGCCGGTTTCGAATTGCACTCGAGTGAACTTCTCAGCCCGAACGGTGAAGGCTTTTTTGGCGGTCATAATCGGACGGGCCGTCTGCTAGTGTCTGTGATCGCATGCAGCTTGGTATTCATGCCGCCCTTGGTCAGTTCGATCTGGGCGGGTAAGGCTAGGCCGAGGTCCGGCCCAACTCAAGCCCGTTTCCTCTGACAAGGCCGTCGCGTGAGATGGTGAAGTTCGTTCGGCGGCACAAAACCACCACGTCGCAATCGGCCGCTGGCGCGGCAAGTGCGATTTAGCAAAACCATGCGCCCCCATGAAGGACGATTTCGGCCAAAAGCCGCCGTCGGTGACCAAACCCTGCCAATACGGTCAGATTAATTTGATCCGCGAGGAACTAAAGTCGGGGAATTTGGGTTCTAATGGTGGGACGGCACACATCGCCGCCCAAAACGCAAAAACTGTTTTTGTCAATCTGTATCAACTTTTTTTCAATCCACGCTCCGGGGCTTGCCCCGGCTTGACCAAAGGAAAGATTCATGGCCACGTCAACAGCATCCAATTCTAACGCCACTGCAAACAAAAAGAAAACCAAAACCTCGACAAGCGGCAAAACCCGCACCGTCAGCAAGGCAAAACCGGACGCAAAGGCCCGCACCAAACGCGCTAGCGCTGTTGCGCAAAAGTCCGCAGCAAAAACCAAAGCGACCGCCAAAGCACGTACATCGTCCGACAAAGGCTTGTCCGATCTTTTGGAACATGGCCTGAAAGACATCTATTATGCGGAAAAGAAAATTTACCGCGCCCTGCCAAAAATGATTAAGGCCGCCGAAGATGACGCGCTGGTTGAGGCCCTGACCAGCCACCGCGAAGAAACCGCCGAGCAAATCGAAACCTTAGAAAATGCATTTGAAGCGATGGGGCTGCGGGCCAAGGGCGAAAAATGCGACGCGATTGATGGCATTCTAACAGAAGCTGAATCCATCCTCGACGATTTTGGCGGCAGTTTTGCTTCGGATGCGGCCATCATATTTTCCTGTCAGGCGGTCGAACACTACGAAATTGCCCGCTATACCAGCTTGGTAGGGTTCGCCGACGCATTGGGTCTGGATGACGTGCAAGAGCTTTTGCAGTCAATTCTCGATCAGGAAAACGCCGCTCATACCAAGCTGGAAGATCTGGCCGAAGGGTCGATCAACGAAGCCGCCAGTGAGTATGACGAGGACGATACAGACAGCCACAGTGATGACAGCAAGTCCTCGGCCAAGGCGAAAAAATAGCCCGTCGCTAGTGAGACGCGCGCAGTCTTAGCGGCTGTGCGTAGTAAAAATCAAGCGGGGCAAGAGCCACTTGTCCCGCTTGACGCCTTTGAACCGGAGCATTTTCATGGACGATCCGATTATTCCCTTTGATTTTGACCGCATGTTTTTGGGCAGCGAACCTGCGCTGTTTTACCTGGAGATCGCTTTCCGAACCTGTCTGATTTACGCTTATTCCTTGGCGCTGATCCGCTGGGTGGGCGGGCGAGGCATTGCACAAATGTCGACCGTCGAATTTTTGTTGGTGATCGCCTTGGGCTCTGCCGTCGGAGACGCGATGTTCTACCCCGAGGTGCCGCTGCTGCACGCGATGTTGGTCATTACCGCGGTTGTCGTCATCAACAAAGCTCTGGATACGCTGATCTATCGCTACAAAAGTGTCGAAAAGGCGCTGGACGGTCGCACCTGCGAAGTGATCCGCGACGGTGTGGTTATCGTCGATACGCTACGCTACCACAATATTGGTAAAAGCGAATTATTTGAAAGCCTGCGCAGCCAAGGCATCTGCAATCTCGGTGAAGTTCGCCAAGGGTATCTGGAAACCTCGGGCCGTTTCAGTACGTTTCGCGCCGATCCCGCGCGCCGCGGCTTGCCCATTGAACCCGCATGGGATGTGCGGCCACCGCCGGTATCCGGCCCCAACGTTGCAATTGGTGCTGGGCACGCCATGGCCTGCTGCTGCTGCGGCAGCTTGACCCACGGCCCCACCCAAACACCATCCGCCTGCCCGGAGTGCAACGCCAAACAATGGACGCCAGCGATCAATGTTGATGGCCGAAGCGACGAAACCTAGCCAGCTCACTGCATTATTTCTTATAGTTAACAGTATAAAAGCGCCAATTGCGGGGTCAACGCTTGACCTCTTGAGACTGAAGTTCCCTATCGGCCGCCTTTGACGTCTTTAGGCTCTAAGTCACGCATACAGCAATCGCACGCTTAGGCTCCGAGATTATTTTGATCGTCGGTTCCCACTCTTCCCGAGTGTTAAAATGCCTGCCTCCCAAGTATCGCCGAGTTGCGGGACGAGCCAGCCCAAAACCGCATGAAATGACTCAAGGATTTGGGAACTGGTGCGGGCTTTAGTGGGTTGACCTCACGTACATCAACACAGAGGAGTTTCGTTATGGACCACACATTTCACCACCGCCTTGAAGCTGCCGAGCTGAATGAAAAAAATCTGACAGGTGCCACGATTTATGACGGACGAGACGAGACAATCGGCACAATTTCGCATCTACATGGTGATGGTGCCAGCATTCGTGTGATCGTTGACGTCGGCGGCTTTCTTGGCATCGGCACAAAGCCGGTAGCGCTCCAGCTTAACCAGCTTGACGTAATGCGCGATGACAATGGCACCGTCCACGCCGTAACTGACATGACCCGCGATCAGGTCGAAGCTTTGCCAGAACATCATCATTGATCCACCCTCCCCGATTATTCCGCATCGGCCCCCAGAACCAATCAACGGTTCTGGGGGCTTGTTTGTGCGGGCAGCCACGGCAAATGCGATCAGTCCAAATTGAACACACGCGCGGCTTTGCACGACGCCATAAACCCCAAGACTTCGCGCTCACCCACCCGCAGCCGCGTATCCCCCTAGGAACAAACCGGTCAAAAGCTTGACCTGCGCTTCTTGCGCCGCTGCGGCCACCGCGATTATGCGGAAGTGAATGTAGGAGCTTCGGCTAATGGCGGGGGGATAAAGGTGGTGTTTACGGATACGTCATCAATGCACATCGCTTGCAAACGGCTCTATGCGCTTGTGTGAATTCATTCATCCGTCCACGCGGATGAAATGGCAAGTGGGCCAATCCGCGCCTTGTCTACCTTTGAGGCAAGGCGGGTCCCTTAGGATTGCCGATTTTAGAACTTTAACAGTTAAGTGATTATAGGAAAACCCGCGCCCACGCTTGCGCCGGGCCAGGCTCGGCGTCTCGGTAGAGATATGAACTAGCCCGCCGGAAAGGGTTTCGCCCTCTAAAAAGCCTCTCGTAAGATCATCTGCATAGGCGGTCAGTTTTGACCCCTTAGACGAAATAATGGAACGCGATGATGGGATGCGCCCGCCTCCCCCAGCAACGCAAGGTTTGCCTGTGCGCCCTTCAAATCTGACTTCTACGTCTCGCCGCGCTTGGTAAACAATGCCGCACTGGCCGCACCTCGTCGAGCTTTGGATTTTGCGTGCGTTGAACTGCTCTTTCTGTTTCAAGAGATGCCTTGCGCCCTACGCAAAGCGGGTCGGAACCCGCGCCAAGTGCATTCAAAACCAACCGCATGTCGCAAAAATGGCTCCTTAATGACCACGCTCCCGTCTGGACGCCTTCAGGATTCGCACGTGAATAAGCTATTATACGCGCATGAAAGGTGGCGCGACGCGGCTGTCGGAACCTAAAACTGCCACCCAGCGTTGAGTTTGTGGAACCCACCGAAAAAGGAGCGCCCAATGCCTAACTCCCCTAAACCTCCACCAGTTGAAGTGCCGAACACACCGCTTCCGCCAACGCCGCAGCCCGACATTCCGAGGCCTGAAATCGAGCCGGATCATCCGTCCGAGGTACCGGACGTCCAGCCCATCCCACAACCGGCAGAGTTCCCTTCCGAGCTGTCGCCAAACCGCACCGCCCCCTAAGCGGGGTCGCCACAGAGCCTGTCCAACAAATTGGGAGTAGCTCAGTGCCTTTGGAACCAAACAGAGAGTTCGCGCGTTAGATGTATTATAACTTCAGTTTCTCTCCGTCAAAAAATGAACCGCGAAGAAGGGAAGAACCAGATGCGTAATTCGAAAATGAAGTCGTCGACGCCCCTCTCCCGTCGGGGGTTTATGTCAGCGGTTTCGGCGATGTCCATGCTTTCGCTGTCTCAGTGGCCCGGACAAGCTTTTGGACAGGGAGTGGGCGTCGACGCCTTTCTTGCGTTGTCAGAGAAGTTGATTGGTCAAGACAGCCTGCCCCAAGATATCGCGGGCGGGATGCTGTCTGCGTTCAATGCGACCGGGAAGATGGATAACATCTCAACCTTGTCTGCGGACACGGTCGACAGTGATCTGGCCAACGCCATCGTAGCAGCATGGTATACAGGTGAATCCCCCGATCCGGACGATTTGACAGTGCTTGCTTACGATGAGGCATTGATCTGGCAGGCGATGGATTTCACCAAACCTATGGGTTTCTGTGGTGGCGGTGTCGGCTACTGGGCCGATCCACCAGAGGCTTGATCAAGCTCTTTCCTTTCGATCCCCCATCAAAGACTCGAGGATTCCAGCAATGGCAAATGACATCACAGCAGACATTCTCATCATAGGGACCGGTATCGCGGGCGCGATAGCGGGCGCGAAGCTGGCGCAAAAAGGGCTGAAAGTGGCGTTTTTGGAAAGCGGCAAGCGGATAGATCGGTTTGATGCAGTCGAGACCTTTTGGAATGCCAAGATCAAGGTGCCGGAATCGGCCTACCCCAATGACCCGACCGCACCTCACCCTCTCACCCACAGGATCGGTGACTACTATCAGCAGATGGGGCCCGAGAATTTTAAATCCACTTACATCAAAGTGGTTGGCGGCACGACTTGGCACTGGTTGGGAACAACGCTGCGCAATGTGCCGGCTGATTTTAGGCTAAAATCGCTCTATGGCCACGCGGTGGATTGGCCGTTGGACTATGATACGCTAGAGCCGTTCTATCTGGCCGCTGAACAGGAAATCGGCGTGGCAGGCGACAGCAACGAGGATTTAGGGTCGCCGAGGTCCGGCGGCTTTCCGATGCCGATGATTCCGCAAACCTATCTCGACAAACAGGTCGGCAAAGCACTCGAGGGCACGAAATATCAACTGCGTGCAACACCACAGGGGCGAAATTCGATATTTCGTGCCGACCGCCCCGAATGCTGCGGTAACGCATCGTGCATTCCGGTCTGCCCGATCCAAGCGAAATATGACGCAACGGTTCATGTGCAACAAGCTGAAGGCGCAGGTGCGGTCGTCCATGACGAAACCACTGCGACACGGCTTAATCTTGGCGCAGACGGCCAAATTACTTCGGTGGATTTCCGTCGTGCAGACGGCAGCACCGGAACTGCCACCGGAAAAGTAGTGGTCGTCGCGGCGCACGGTATTGAGACCCCACGCCTGTTGCTGAACTCTGCACAGGAAGGTGCGCAGTACGGCGTTGCCAACAGCTCCGATCAAGTTGGCCGAAATCTGATGGACCACCCCAGCATGCTCAGTTGGGCCGAGACGCCCGAGCCGGTTTGGCCATTTCGTGGCCCTCTTTCGACATCGGGAATTGAAAACATGCGTGATGGGGAATTCCGCAAAGATCGCGCAGCTTTCCGCATTGAGATTGCCAATGATGGTCACGCCTGGCCCACAGGTGCGCCAATGTCGACGGCTGCTGATCTCGCCAAAACAGGTCTACGTGGTGCCGAGCTTGACGCGGCGATCAAAGATGCGACATCACGCCAGATTCGTATCAGTTCTCTGGTGGAGCAATCACCAGATGCGGAGAACCGTGTGACACTGTCCCCCGACAAGCGCGATGCCAATGGGATGCCGCTGCCACGCATTCACTATGATTTTGACGACTATACGCGCGCCGGCCTGGATGCAGCGCGAGACGCGCATGATGAGGTTTTTGCCGCACTCGGTGCAACCAACATCAATCATTCCCCGGATATTCAGGGATCAGGGCATATCATCGGAACGGTGCGGATGGGCAAAGATGCCAAAAATGCCGTTGTGGATGCCGATCTGCGCAGTTTCGATCATCGCAATCTGTTTCTTTTGGGGTCAGGCACGTTTCCCACCTCTGCCACGGCCAATCCAAGCCTGACCATCGCTGCGCTGTCGTTGCGGGCAGTGGACGCAATCGCAGCCAGCGTGGCATAAAATTACGCAAGACGGTACTTTGGACGCCGTGCTTGCGCATAAGGCCGAAGACGGCGACAAGTCCGTCGAAGAATATCGCGCATATTACAACACGGGCTATACCACAGATGTGGAGCGGATTCTGATCGACGGGTCCAGCGTGACGTTTTTTCGGGATGGCAAGCCCGTTCAAGGGCAATACGAAAACGACGGCTTCGAAATTCTGACTTACGAATCCGGCAATCAAGGCGTGCGTTACATCTTTGAAAGGTCGGGTGGCGACGAAGCCGCGCCGCAGTTCATCCAGTTTAGCGATCACATCATCGTGCCGACCAAGTCGGACCACTACCACCTTTACTGGGGCAATGACCGTGCGGAACTGCTGGCGGAGGTCACCAATTGGCCGACATATTTTCCAGCCGATCTGAGCGGGGCTGAGATCGCAGAAAGCATGATTACACATTAACTCACACATCAACGCAGCATGCTTGCCACATCAGGCAGGCGTGCCAACTCGTCCCAAACACCTCAGCCCAAACCCGGATCCGTGGGGCGCTGCGCAAGGAGTCGTGCTGTATTGTGAAGATTTCGGGCGAGATGGCTTGATCCTCGCGCAAAGGCATTCCTACACACGTCGAAACTCGTCAGTGTATCTCGTCGCAATTTCTTGTCTCCTTCATAGCAAACATTGCTCGAAAGAGACCGGAATTAAACCGGGACAGGACCACTATTTTATTGCCCAGTCGGCTGGACCGTTGCGGCCCGTGAGACTTATGATGCCGCCACCAAGTTTAGTTGGCTGGCACTCTGTACCAGCCCATTTTTTCGGTTCAGTAATTGTGCGGCAAAACTTTCCGTCCCGCACCGTCCATGCACCTTTGTAAGTTGTTGAACCAGCTTTGCCAGTCATACGACCATTCTTGCTAAGTTTAATCTCAGCCGTTCCGCTAACAATTGTCTTACCCGAAATCGCTTGCTTAATTGTTTCCGTTTCGTCGGCCTGCGCTGTGCCAAAGCTAGCTATGCTGGCGGATATACAAGCTACCAAAAATAATTTTTTCATCTGAAATCTCCATATTGAGTCAGGTGGCATCAAAAATAGCAGTCTGACCCTAGGAAATCTACGGTTTTATCATAATCTCGGTGTTCGCCGGCGAGTGAAGCGTGCTCAGCCCAAACCGGACCCTCAATGACCCTCGGCGATTCTGCGGCGCGGCCCGTCGAACCGGACTTTCGCTGCAACGCAAAATCAGTTGATGGCCGAACTCACACTGCGGACCAAGCCGACCTTGATTAAGTTAAGGCCAATGGCTGGTCTTGCAAAACAGGCATTCATCCAGCGATATTTTCTATGTTTCAAAAACAGTTCCTTTGGAACGGCTCAACGCAATCTTGCTCAGGTGAACTCAATATTCTGCAGGTCCACATAGTCTGAGCGGCACATGTTTGTGGTCTATTTCCAGAACGGGGTCGCGCACGCTCGTTGCGAACTGCCCTGCTAAATTGATCGCGTTTAACAACCACGTCGCATTGGGCGCACATGAGGTGTTTGCAGGAGCAGAGTGTGCTCGCGCAGGGAACTATGTATCAGTGCCGAAAAATAACAGAGTGAGAATCCGATGATAACGAATACCGCCACCCGCTACGGGCTAGTCGCCCGAGTTTTTCACTGGACGATTGCAGTCCTTATTTTGGCGGACATAGCGCTCGGGTTGCTTGGAAAATTCACACCGCGCTCCGGCGATACGGTGGGGTTCCTTCAAGTTCTGTATTCGACCCACAAAACAATCGGCGTCACGGTCCTTTTTCTCGCGGTATTGCGCGTGATTTGGGCAATCTCACAACCGCGACCTGTCCCACTTCATCCCGAACGCCGCGTTGAAACGTTCGCCGCAGAGACAGCGCATTGGGTGTTGTATGCGGCCATTTTTGTGTTGCCAATTTCTGGCTGGGTAATGCATTCGGCCGAAGTGGGTTTTGCGCCTATTTGGTGGCCGCTTCCCCAAAATCTACCGTTTACTCCCAAATCCGAAAGCCTGGCGATCATAGCCGCCAATGTGCATTGGATTTCGGGGATCGTTTTGGCAGCAACAGTTGCTGCACACGTTAGCGGCGCCCTCAAACACGCTGTTCTGGATCGCGACGGGACGTTGGCGCGCATGTGGAACGGGCGCGGGGTTGGCAATGCATCAGCGACGGACGCCAACAAAAGCGCATCTTTACTTGCCGCATTGGCGGTCTGGATGTTTGCAATTGGCGGGGCCTTGACCGTTTTTGCACCGACCCACAATGATACTGCAACTTCACAATTGCCCGCGCGACAGGCTGCAGGTTGGGTCGTAAAAGACGGGACCCTATCCATCACCATCACGCAAATCGGTGCGCAGGTGACGGGCGGTTTCGCAAGTTGGCAAGCCGCCGTTGACTATGATCCTGAAACTGGCACGGGCACTATTAACACAGTCATCGATACAACATCTCTCACGCTGGGGGCTGTGTCAGACCAAGCCAAAGGCCCTGAATTTTTTGACGTCACCAGCCACGCGCAAGCCGTCTTCGAGGGGGAGATTGCGCAGATCGACGGGCCTCAACATACGGCTACAGGCACGCTGACGTTGGCCGGGCAAACCGTTCCTGTGACACTTGATTTTGATCTGGACATCACGGAAGGCGATGCGACCGTTTCGGGTGGTACAGTATTGGATCGCCGTGATTTCGGCATGGGAGCAGCTTACCCAGACGAAAGCTCTGTCGGGTTTTCGGTGGATGTCTTGATTGAACTTACTGCGACACGGCCAGAGTAGAACAGGCGTCATTAGAAAGGGCCGCCAGATTGCTCTGTCGGCCCTTAAATTATTGAATTATAAATTGATTACTCTGCAGGAACCATCGCTTCAATGGAGATGTTGATCGCAATTTCATCACCAACGAACGGTGCAAATTGGCCCATGTCAAAATCAGAACGAAGCAGCGTTGTCGTCGCGTCAAAACCGGCCCATGGCAGATTTGCCATTGGGTGATCTGCCAACTGGTTCATCGTCGCGTCAAGCACGACAGATTTTGTGATGCCGTTTATGGTCAGATCGCCTGTGATCATGCCGGTGTTGTCGCCAGTCACTTCGATTGCGGTTGATGTGAATGTCACCAGTGGGTTGGTGTCAGCGCCGAAAAATTCTTCTGTAAGAAAGTGAGCTTCACGTGCGGGCCACCCTGTGATGAGGCTTTGCGCAGGAAAGGAGACTTCAACACTGGATGCCGCTGGGTTTTCTGTGTCCAGTTCGATGGTGCCCTCAAAGCCTGAGAACATGCCCGTCGTGGTTGAAAAACCCAAGTGGTCATAGCTAAAGACGATCTGGCTGTGCGATGCGTCAAGCATGTAGGTCACTGGCTCGGCTTGTGCTGCAGTCGCAAATGTTACGCCCATCGCCGTCGTGATAAGGAAGTTTTTCATTTTGATCTCTTTTCTGTGACTAAATTTGTTCGATTAGCTGCCAGACCGAAATAGCGAGTCCATACCATTGCACAATTCACTACCTTCGAACATTTGGTGTGCAAAAGTGAACAGCTTTCCGTGCAATTTTGTTTAGGTTCCGGAACGCCAGCTTCTGTTTTAATTGAATGGGCTTTGGCGAAATTGCTAGGCTCCAGACTTCGGTAACGGGGACGTCTCAGTCAAGTGCTTTTTGACATACGCATCCGGCCGCATAGTTGCGGATTTGATGACAGTTGTTTTCTGAGCCGTTCTGCTTTCGCCACAGCCTTCTTTTGAGATCACCCCGGGTGCATGCTTCGGTCCGTGGTCAGCGCGATGGCTACCAACATGATGCTGGTTCAAATGCAATTCCGATGTGCCCATCTCATAGGCGTGCTCGATGTTGGTCGGCAACAGTCCGGAGCACGGCATCATCGGAACCACGTCCCTAGGGGACCTCGAAGGCCTGCAGTCAGGCGCGTGACGGCAGGAAAAGCAATTTTTTAGACCGCATGGGGCACGGCAGTGTCTGATCGAAAGTCTGTGTCATCAACCCACATCCGGTGCAGGATCACCCCGATGCGCCGGGCTAACGCGACCATGGCGCGCTTACCACCTCTGCGGCGGGCGACTTGCGCTGCCCATGTTCTCAGCCAGGTCGAACGCCCGCGGTGCAACATCACGGTCGCAGCCTGACATAGCGCGCGACGCAGGTTGACATCACCTGCCTTGGTGATGCCGCCTGAGACATCGCGTTCGCCCGACTGGTTGCGTGATGGTGTCATGCCGACCCACGGGCCAACATTCTTGGAAGATGTGAACCGGGTGGGATCATCGACGGCTGATCTGTAGGTTAGCGCGACAACAGCTCCCACTCCAGGCATCGACATAAGTCGACGACAGACTGGGTCATCCTGAGCCATCTGACGGACAAGGCGTTCCAATCCCGCCAGCTCCTTTCGCAAGGATGCCCGTGCCAGAAGCATAGGGCCTGTCGCGGCCTCCAGCATCGAATTACCGTCCGCCAATTCGCGGATTCGGTGTTCATACCTGCCCCGAGAGATAGCACCAACTTTCAACCCAAAGTTCCGCAACAGCCCACGCATAGACATTTCTAGGGCGATCATACCTTGCTGGATGGCCTTTCGGGCACCGAGCACGGCACGAACTTCTTGCGCCGAGACGGATTTGCAGTGAACGGGCCGGAACCAGCCAAGGTGAAGCAGGCGCGCAATGCCCTCGGCATCCCGCCGGTCCGTCTTGATTGGCATCGCCTTCAGGGCGCCTTTTACCTGGCGGGTTTCCATCAGGACGACTTCAAGCCCTGCAACGCTCATTGCGCGATGTAACCATTGAGACAATGGGCCAGCCTCGAGCCCAATGGCGGCAATAGTGCCGTCCTGTTCGCGGGCCCAACGCACCAATTCTTCAGGTTCACTGGCGACCTGCGCTTCTTTCACGATCTTGCCATGCTCGCTGATCACGCAAATTGCGGTCTTTGCCAGCGATACATCCAACCCAACAAACAGTCTCATCCTGTAGCCCTCCATGTGGATCCAATACGGGATGGTCGACAAATTGCCCCTGATCTTGCAAGCGGTAACAGGCAGTGTGCAACGCAGGCCCCGTTACGGCATCTCATTGATTTTCAAAGCCAGAACAAGACGGTTGCGGCGAGGGCGATGGCAGAGAGAAAGACTTTCGGACATCTGTCGTCGCGTGTTGCGACCTATGAGGAGGATCAGAAAACAGTCCGGGGACTGTTTTCCCGACGATTGGCCAGTCCTTCAAACGCCCGAACATGATCTCGATGTGTTACCTGGCAGCGCATGTTTACATGCGCGAGAAGGCGATTGCGACGTTTGTAACGGCGCTTGTCGTATTTGACAGGCTTTGTGCGGGACTTCCGGCCAGGGATGCATGGCTTTATTCCCTTGTTTTCCAAGCCTTCACGGAACCAGTCCGCATCATAACCCCGGTCTGCTAGAAGCCATTGAGCAGACGGAAGACTGCTCAGCAATGCCGCCGCGCTGGTGTAATCGCTGATCCGCTGCCCGGCAGCGGTTTGCGTGCAAACCGCGAGAGGGGTGCCAGCGCTCATGAAGAAGCGAATAGGGCGTCCGTTTTCATCGGTGACGGCATGCAATTTAGTCCCTCTCGCCGATTGTTCCAATCGTCTGCCGGGCACCGGTTCATGCCGCCCTTGGTTCGGCCCCCCTCTCGGGCCATTGCGGCGCAATGCCCTGCCGGGCAATGATCAAACGACCGCGCCCCCCTTTTTCAACCCAAGGCTTGAAGCCGTTCGGTGCGCTTTGAGATAGGTTGCGTCCGCTGCCCGGCAGCGGTTTGTCTGCAAACCGCGAGAGGGGATCATTACCGTCTTTGGTGTGGCGGCTTCGGAAGCCAATCCGTCCATCATTCGGGCGAAGACGCCCATGGCACCCCATCGTTTCCAACGGTTGTAGAGATGGAGTGGTTCCCGCCCTCCCAAGGGGGCATCGTAATGTGCCAAAGTGGTGTTGTTCAACGCCCCGCGAAGAGGAGGACGGCGAGATGAAGGATATGATGATTGGGGTCGATCTGGCAAAGAATGTTTTTCAGGTTCATGGTGCCCTTCGAACGGGGAAGGTTCAGTTCCGCAAAAGGCTGACGCGAACGCAGTTTTCTGTGTTCATGGCTCAGCAGGAGCCCTGCTTGGTCATTTTTGAAGCTTGCGGCAGCGCGCATTACTGGGCGCGCGAGATGGAAGCAGTTGGCCATGAGGTAAAACTGATCGCGCCACAGTACGTTAGCCCGTTCGTTAAACGTCAGAAAAATGATGCTGCTGATGCTGAAGCGATCGTCATCGCTGCCCGCCAGTCGGAGATGCGTTTTGTTGAACCCAAAACGGTCGAACAGCAGTCTCGCGCAGCCTTATTCCGTGGCCGTGAACGACTGGTTCATCAGCGGACCGCGGATCTAAATGCATTGCGGGCGCTTCTATATGAGCACGGACATGTGTTTCCCGTAGGAATGCACCACCTCAATCGCATAACGGCCCTTGTAGAAGATGAGACCGTCGACTTGCATGCACTTATCCGCGAGGAGTGCTTGGATCTGCTGACGCAGATTGCAGAAAAAACGGCGCGTGTCATCGAGCGCACCACAAAACTCAAGACGCTGGCCGCCGAGTCAGACAGGGCGCGCCGGCTTCAGACCATGCCGGGTGTTGGACCGCTGACGGCCGTTGCCGTGGAAGCTTTCGGCCCAGACATGGAACAGTTCAAAACTGGACGCGACTTTGCGGCTTGGTTGGGTCTTGTTCCCAAGCAACATTCTTCTGGAGGCAAGGAACGTTTGGGGCGGATGACCAAGGCTGGCCAAGCCGATATCCGACGTCTCCTGATCATTGGCGCAATGTCGCGATTAGGCTGGCTTGGGCAGCGAACCATTTTGGAGGGCAGCTGGTTGTCACGAATGTTGGAGCGCAAACCCAAGATGCTGGTTGCGATCGCGCTGGCCAACAAAATGGCCCGCCAGATATGGGCGATGCTAACGAAGAACGAAGATTACAGGGATCCGGCGCTGGTGGGCTCGGCATGATGTTCATGTCAACCTGCTAGCGACGGTGCCAAGGGAGTGTAAGAAGACGACGACCTGAATGGGCAAAACGATCGAACAGATCCGGATAGGGAAAACCAGTAAGACCCTGAGAGTAAGAAAGCTCGGTGTAGAGATTTGGACCCGATCCGCTGATCACCATCCCGGCCCGCGGCTTTTGGAAATGCCGCATCTTGAGGCCTGACAAAAGTTCGCACTCGATCACACCCCAACAGGGTCAAAAACTTCTTGCAATATGGGCGGCAACCACAAAAGGGTCTTGGCCGGGCCATATTCCTTTGGGGCATCACACCACCGCAAACCATTGCGATTGATGAATATAATTCCACTCAGAACGCGCCCCCTCTCACGGTTTCAAGACAAACCGTTGCCGGGCAACGGATCATCCACGCGCGGCTTGCCATGGCGCTTCGGAAAAAACGGCCGCAGCCGCGCCATTTGGTCCTCGTTCAGCCAGTAAAGATTGCTCATAGCGCCCCCAAAATTTGGGCGTTTGAATCATGCAACCATCGCGGCCTCAAGCCGATTAATGGGTCTGGAGCCTAGGCTGTGGAACTATGCTTACAACCTAATTTTTGACTTTTGCCAAACTTGGCACATAAAGCTTGTAGGACCGCGTGCCAAACACACTTTCATGGGTGCCGGTTTTGAGACTCCCACGTTGCCCCAGGATCTTTGCATGCGGCGTCGCAGAGATTTTTACTTTAACGCGGGTTGCTGAATCGAGCTGCTTAACTGCGGGCAAGGTCGCTTTTTTGCTTCTGCCAATCGCTTTGGTCGTTTGTTTGGCTTTGCGTTTTGCAGATTTGGAAGGGGCAAGCATTGTCCCCCATAGCCCAGCGTGGCCCGCCGCAACGCTGGGCTTGAGATCGTGCGGACGCGCTTAAATGGATCTAACATTTGACCTCGGATGTGATGATTAGAGAGGGAAGGCTCTGTAGCCAGTTTGATCAGGTCCACGGTCCCGGCGCGCAAAAAGATGTTGGTTGTTTTGCTTCGATCAATCTAATCACCCTCATGGCCCCCCAGCTCACCCGGTTGTTTTGTGTTACCTGTCGGCCGATCATTGGGATCAAAAGTATGCTTGTTCGCCGGATCAATGCGCTGTTGGCGCTGGTCAATCACCCCTGGCTTCGGGTGGCGCAGATCTTCGGGGGATGGGTCATCTAGGGCGGGTTTCGTTTTCATTGCGCTAACCTCATGCTGTTCTGTGACAAGGGTTAAACTAAATATGGCCCAGCCGGTTCCACGGCTAGGCCACTTCATTTGCCCTTACAGGTTTGCCGTTTGCGACCGGCTTACATACCCTTTTTCTCACGAACCCAATTGCGCTCAGGCAGCTTTTGGATCAGCCTATCCGCACCCTGCGGCAGACCGAAAAACCAGTCATCCGGTTTAATGCCAGCCTTGGCGAACAGAGCCGCTGCCTCTGGTGTATTGCCGATTGCCTTGCAATGCGCGAAAGCATCCGAGACGAAATCAAGCGCGGCCTTGTCCCCAGTCAGCGCATCCGCGCCCGTTTTTGACATCACCAGCGCCACAGCATCAAACAAGACAGAGGGCGCGCCGCCGATCATTTCATCTGCAGCCAATATCTTGCCGGCTTTGGTTTTGACCCCGCCCACTTTCGGCGCAATGATCTTGACAGTTGCGCCCGCTTTTCGCGCCGCCTCGGTCACAGCCTTGATGATCGCCTCATCCGCCCCGTCGGTTACCAGCAGGCCAAGCGTACGGCCTTTGACAACCGGCGGTTTTTTCAGAATCGACAGCGCATCCGACGCGTCCAGATCAAGCGGCTCTCGTGCGGGAGCAACGGCAGGCGGCAGATCCAATGCGAGGCCATTCGCGACCTTTGCCGCAAGCCCTTCGTCCACATTGCGCAACTGGCCCAACACGCGGCCGCGGACATGCTCCAGCTTTACCTTGGACAACTCAAAAATCAGCGCATCTGCCATGTGGCCCTGCTCCACCTCGGTTTGCGAGACATAGAACATACGGGCTTGACTGAAGTGATCTGCAAAACTATCGGCCCGGATGCGCTGCTTTTCGGCAGCAGGTTCCGCAATCGACGCAAGCGTAATAAAACCTTGATCCGACGCGCGCGGACCCCCGTCCTCACCCGCCTCTGCAAGGCTGTTGGGCTCATAATTGGCGCGGCCTTTGGGGACCATGGTCTGCATCATGCCGTCGCGCTGAAAATTATGCATCGGGCAGCGTGGTGCGTTGATCGGGATCTGGTGAAAGTTGGTGGTGCCAAGGCGGGATTTTTGCGTATCCATGTAGGAAAACAACCGCCCTTGCAGCAGAGGATCATCGGAAAAGTCGATGCCAGGAACGATGTTGGTCGGCAAAAACGCTGCCTGTTCGGTTTCGGCAAAGAAATTATTTGGGTTCCGGTCCAACACCAGCCTGCCGATTATTTTAACAGGAACCACCTCCTCGGGAATCAGTTTGGTCGCGTCGAGGATGTCATAAGGGAAACTGTCAGCCGTCGCCTGATCAAACACCTGAATACCCAGCTCCCATTCCGGATAGTCCCCGTTTTCGATTGCGTCATGCAAATCACGCCGCAAATAATCCGGGTCTGCCCCGGAAATCTTGACCGCCTCATCCCAGGTGGTGGATTGCACACCCAGCTTCGGTTTCCAGTGGAATTTCACAAAGCACCAGTCGCCTGCCGCATTGACCAGCCGGAAGGTGTGAACGCCAAACCCTTCCATCATCCGAAAGCTGCGCGGGATGGCACGGTCCGACATCGCCCACATCACCGTATGCATACTTTCAGGCATCAGCGACACGAAATCCCAAAAGGTATCATGCGCCGAAGCTGCTTGTGGAAAGCCGCGATCTGCCTCGGGTTTGACGGCGTGAACCAAGTCGGGAAACTTCATCGCATCCTGAATGAAGAAAACCGGAATGTTGTTGCCGACAAGATCCCAGTTGCCTTCATCGGTATAAAGCTTGACGGCAAAACCGCGCACATCGCGTGGCGTGTCCTTTGAGCCTTTCGATCCGGCAACGGTCGAAAACCGCACGAACGCGGGCACTTTAGCGCCTTTTTTGGCAAAGAGTGAGGCGCGGGACAGGTCGGGGATCGGGGTCGTACATTCAAAAAACCCATGTGCGCCGCTGCCACGGGCGTGGACAATCCGCTCCGGTATCCGCTCGTGATCAAAGTGAAAAATCTTTTCGCGCAGCACGAAATCTTCCAGCAGGGTTGGTCCACGCGCCCCCGCCTTTAGCGCGTTCTGATTATCCGATATCGGGACCCCGTGATTGGTCGTCAAAACCGGCCCGCCCCGTTGCTGGGTTTCGCCGCCAGTCCCAAAAGGAATTTCGCTGCGATCATCACTTGGTTTCTTGGTCATGGCTGGCATCCTTGTGTTGAGAGGTGACATAAAAGCAAAGCTACGCCCAAAGGCGTCGTATCCGCCGCGATCCGGGATCAATGTCGCAGAGCAGTCCACGGGCAATGGCAGAGCCGATTTCGTGACTCTCCGTAATGCCTTGGACAAAAGGTTTGTCATGCATCAAGTAGGGAATAGCACCAAAAGCGATACGATCTTCAAACCCCAGCACTGCGATCAGGCGGTAGGCAGCGTCCACTTGCGGATAATCCTGCCCCGCCTTCAGGAGCGCCGCACGAAGGGTGGAAAACGGCAGATCAATGGAAGTCAGGGGCTTTTGGCCGCGCGCGTCGATGAATACATCAAAGCAGTGGCTTTGGTTGCCCTCCCGTACAACGCTGCGCCCGTTGCCAATGGTCAACTCATACTCGTCGCCCAAAGCTGCCACGTTCAAAATGCCCGCATCATGCAATGCCAAGAGCCGCCGGATCGATTCAGACGGCACCGCGGCGTAATTGTCGATAAAGACGCGGCGCAGTCCTGCGTCAAACCTCGCGCGGTCGTCTTCGGACAAGGCAGGAAGCATGTCTTGCAGCTTTTCATGCATCCGCAAAATAGCATAACGCCATGCGACCGTGAGATTTTTTGCCTTATTCTCCTCTACCTCCGCAAGATTGCGTCGGGCCCAATCAAAAGGATCATGGGCCAGACGCTCGGCAAAGTAACGGTCAGCAAAATCATCTGCCGATGAAGCAGCCAGATCCAGTTTTTCGGCATAATCAGGGTCGGCGCGAGAAAGCTCTTGCGTAAAAAGGTCGTAAAGCGACTCCAATCCGCGAGCAGTCTTTGTAAAGGCAGCAACCACTTCATCCGTCAGAACTTCCAACGGCGCATAGGGAATAGGGCAATAGAAATCAGCCTCGGGCAGCAGGCCGTTACGCGACATCATCGTGATCGACAAACTGCGCGCTGTGGTCAAATACGTCAAATCCCCATTCGCACAGCGCTGGAACCGGCCGTGCTGTTGGGCGACAGCCATCACCGTATCAATAGCACTCAGCGACGTTCCGAGTATCCCCACGTCCAACTCACCAATAGGCTCCTCAATCAGCCCTGACCAAGGGTTCGGAAAATATCCGCGTTTTGACGTGCCGCGCGATTGAAAATCATGACCCGTCGCCAAAACTACCTTATCGAAAACTTCGGTCGCGCCCGATGCCGTTTGTAGCACAACCGCCTGAGCGTCCGTTTGAATATCGGTCACCTCCGTCGCCTCGCGGAAATCCACCTGGTGACCATTGGCCCAAGCCATCGCTGTCACTTGTATCAACTGGTCACGAAAATATTCACCCAACAGCAGGCGAGGCGTGAAAAGCCGATCATGCAGTTCATCGCGCTTCATCCAGTAATGCGCAAGCTGTGCGTCCGAACGTGATTTCAACCAGTCAAGATAGGTTTGGCAGATCGGTGGTATCTCGATGCTGGCGATATTGGCCAGCATGGCGACGGATGCGCACTCAGGGGAATATGGCATGCCAATACCCGCCTTCTCTCCTTTCTCAAACATCACAATGCGAAGTGGTGCTGGTGACTGGATGAGGTGCGAAAGCACATAAGCACCGGTAGGTCCGCTTCCTATGATCGCAATTTGCATGTGGGGGCTCGTTAGTAAGGGGGCAGTCCACCTGAAACGCGCCTATGCAACATATGGTTCCGCACGTTTCAGCAGGTCAATTACGGGCTTGTCCGAACGCCGAATTGAAGAATTGCGAGATCGCATTGCCGTGATTATTATGATCGTTGTGATAAAATTGCGAAACACGCGCCGCACCTGATTCAACCCTCCTGACAATTCATGCTAAGGCGGAACGTAAATGCGCGGCTAAGCGTTGCCCACGATCAAAGGATAAAAGGACAGCGTTCAAATCATGGGCCAAGAAATTTGGGCGACAATTGTAAGTGAGTTTTCTGATATCCCGGATCTGTCCACAATAACGCGCATCACACTGCGCTTGGTGCTGGCTGCGGCGCTCGGCGGGATTTTAGGGTATGAGCGCGAATTCAAAGCAAGAAGTGCAGGTGTCAGAACGCATATGCTCGTCGCTGTCGGCGCTGCTCTTTTTGTCATTGGACCATTACAAGCCGGGATGCCCCTTTCCGACATGTCCCGCGTCTTGCAAGGGATCGTTCAGGGGATCGGCTTTTTGGGTGCTGGTGCGATTATTGTTCGCACAGCGCAACAAAAGGTGCAGGGCCTGACAACCGCAGCGGGCATCTGGGCGACCGCAGGCATTGGCATTGTAGCAGGTCTTGGATTGGAATCCACTGCCGTCCTATCGACATTTATCGTGCTGATGATCCTGTCCGTGGTTCCGCTGCTCGTTGCCTCGCCCAAACATCACCCCGACGATCAAAACGATCTGGAAGCCTGATTAAAGCTACATGTCCAACGTTAACATCACTTGGCGCGCGTTCACACAGGGTTTACAGGCTGTAAGGGCATCGCGCACATCCGACTTTGTCAAACTTCGCTTATTAAAACTTCTTCCATGACCACATGTGTTCCTGTAAAGTTCCGGCTCTACCCTTCCTAAAACAATCCTCGGATCAGACGATGTGTAACCTCTACTCCCAGACCAAAAGCCAGGACGCGATGCGGCATGTGTTTTATGAAATGCTCGAGGAGAATGAGGCGTTTGAGGATGTGACCGGCAACTTACCAGCGCAGGCGGGGATCTGGCCCGATTATACCGCACCGATCATCCGGCATGGCCCGCAGGGCGGCAGGCAACTCACCAAGGCCCGTTGGGGCATGCCAACGCCGGAGACGTTCCTCGAGGGCAAGCGCACTGACCCCGGCGTCACCAATATCCGCAATGTGGCCTCTCCGCATTGGCGGCGTTGGTTGGGCGTCGGGCACCGTTGCCTAATGCCCTTCACCAGCTTTTCCGAGATCGACCAACGGACGGGTAGCCCGCGGAACCATCCGGTTTGGTTCGCCCTTGGAACTGACCGACCCTTGGCGTTTTTCGCTGGCATCCGCACCGAATGGACTTCAGTGCGCAAATTGAAGGAAGGCGAGATAACGGCAAAGCTGTTCGGCTTTCTTACCTGCGCGCCCAATGCCGAGGTCGCCCCTGTCCATCCCAAAGCGATGCCGGCTATCCTGACGAAGCCTGCGGAGTGGCGGCAATGGTTGACGGCTCCTATGGCGGATGCGCTGCAACTTCAGCGCCCTTTGCCAGACGGGATGTTGCAGATCGTGGCTGAAGGGGAACGGACAGATGCGGTTTGAACCTGCCTCGGATGATGCTTTCACCCTACGCCAACGGCGGGTGCATGAGGCAGAGGGGCGTGGACGGAGGGCTTTCGCGCTGCTGCAGGCGGCGCGTCATTCCGGTCCTTTGGTCTGGATCCTGCCCGCTCATGCGGTCGAGGTGCCAATGCTGCGCGGGCTGCCGCTTGGTATCGGCGAACGATTGCACCTGTTGCGTCCGGGCAGTGAGACCGATCTCTTATGGTGCATTGAGGAGGCTTTGCGGGCGGTCCCGGTGGGTTTGGTCATCGCGGAACCCTCTCAACCGCTGTCCCTGACCGCCGGTCGCCGCTTTCAACTGGCAGCGGAAGCTGGGCGCACGACGGGCCTCATGCTGATCCAAACCGATGCTGGCAGCAACGCCACCGAGACCCGCTGGAGTTGCGATCCGCAGGCCAACCCACAAGCCGACTCGACTCTGCATCGATGGACTCTCAAAAAGAACAAACGGGGAAATTTAGGAAGTTGGATATTGAACTGGAATGGCGCGTCGGCTGCTGTCCATATGGTTTCCGCAGGCTGGCGAGCGACGCCAGCCTGCGGAACCGGCCCGTTGAAGGGCCTTTTGCACTGACCCTTCGGTCAGCCAATTCCGATCATCTCCATTGCGTGAACCTAGCGGCCAATGCACGCGGGCTGCACCGTGGCATGGCCCTGGCCGATGCTCGCGCGATTTGCCCCGATCTTGCGACACGGCCCGCCGACCTTGCGCGTGAAGCAGCGGCCCTCGCCGGTTTGCGCCGCTGGGCCAGCCGCTATGCGCCGATGGTGGCCAGTGATGGCCCGACGGGTTGATGGCCGATATTTCCGGCGTGCCGCATCTGTTCGGCGGTGAGGTTTATTTGCGCGATGATCTGCAAGCGCGGCTGGAACGCGCTGGTTTGGCCGCCACCAGCGCCATTGCCGGCACGCGTGGTGCCGCCCATGCGCTCGCCCGTCATGGCGACGGCATCATCCACGACGGACGGTTGGAGCAAGGGCTTGGCGGCCTGCCGATCACCGCGCTGCGCATTGACCATGACACGGCTGCAGGGTTGGCACGTGTTGGGCTGACCCGCATTCGGGACCTTCTGCCCCTGCCCCGCGCGCCCCTTTCCCGCCGGTTTGGTCAAGGGCTGGTGATGCGGCTGGATCAGACTTTGGGCCAACATGCCGAACCTGTCGCCGCCGAACCTGACTCGCCGCATTTTGGTGTGCGCATGACCTTGCCCGACCCGATCGGCCTGCAATCGGACGTGATGGCAGGGTTGGAACGTTTGCTGGACCGCCTGTGTGCCAAGCTCGCCGCCACCCGCATGGGCGCGCGCCGTGTGTGGCTGGAACTCCGCCGCGTAGATCGCGGCGTGGTGCTGGTCGAAATTGGTCTTGCGCGCCCGATGCGCGACCCCGCCCGCATTGCTGCCCTATTTGCCAAAGGCGTGGATGACATCGACGCAGGTTTTGGCATTGACGCCATGCGGCTGACCGCCCCTGTGGTGGAACCCCTCGCACCGGAACAAATCGGTGGCACCGGTGTCCGGACTGAAGATGCACTGGCCGATCTGCTCTCATCGCTCGGCAACCGCAGCGGCTTTGACCGCGTGTTGCGGCTGCTATGACCTTGGGCCAAGAGGTGATCGAGGATTACCTGTCGCTGCGCCTCAGCTTACGCGCCCAAAGATGCGCCAGCTTTCGCCGGACGCGCGGAGCCTGCGTTCAATCGTTTCATTCTTTTATCCTTAAATCTGGCTATTTGATGCGGTCTGCCAATGCGGCTTTGACTTCGGCACTTGCCTGTAACGCGCCAAGTACGGTGATCGATCCAATTGTTTTCATCGCCAGTTCGGGCGACACATCCGCAGCTATGCGGGCAAGTCCGACAACTTTGACATGAAGCAATTCGCCCGCATCCCGCAGTGCCTCCAGATCGGCTTTGGAATAGTCGCGCAGGCCCAGCTCCATCGTGTGGCGTTCTAGGGTGGTGCGCACCGTTTCGACATGGCTTTCGATCTGGTTCCGAATGGCGGTGCGGATAAGATCGCTCCGGTTTGAGTAAAACCCTTCCTGTACCAGAAGATCAATGCGGCCCAGATCGACGAAGCCGAGGTTGATCGTGATTTTTTCATTCTCGGGCTGTTTGTCGCGTATCTGCTTTACGTTGCTCATGCCGATTCTCCATCCATATGGATGGTATATGGGTGTATATAGCTGACAGTCAACCCCTCCTTCCGCCGCTGTGCGAAACTTGGCTTGCCTGATTTTGCCTTGATGACAAATGCTGAATGAGAACATATAATGAACATATGACAAAACAAACCCTTGAACAAAAACTGGCGATCCTCAGCGATGCCGCAAAATATGATGCCTCTTGCGCCTCATCCGGTTCCACAAAACGCGATTCACGCGATGGGAAGGGTTTGGGCTCCAACCAAGGCAGCGGCATTTGCCATTCCTACGCGCCTGACGGGCGATGCATCAGCCTGCTGAAAATCCTGATGACGAATTTTTGTATCTATGATTGCGCCTATTGCATCAACCGCGCCTCTTCTAACGTCGATCGCGCCCGTTTTTCGGTGGATGAGGTCGTGAAACTGACCATCGAATTCTATCGTCGTAACTATATCGAGGGGCTGTTTTTATCCTCGGGCGTCATCCGTTCTCCCGATGTCACCATGTCGGATATGGTGCAGATCGCCCGCAAACTGCGGCAGGAGGAGAATTTTCGCGGCTACATCCATCTGAAAACCATTCCCGATGCCGCGCCCGAGTTGATTGCCGAGGCAGGGCTGTTGGCAGATCGCCTGTCGATCAATGTTGAACTGCCAACCGATGCCGCCGTGAAACTTTATGCGCCGGAAAAAAAGCCAGACCAGATCCGCAAGGTGATGGCCGATGTGCGGTTACGCAAAGACGCGGGTAAGGAAATGTCGTTTACGGGCAAGCGCCCGCCGCGCTTTGCACCGGGCGGGCAATCGACACAAATGATCATCGGGGCCGATGGGTCGAATGATGCGACTGTTTTGGGCCAGTCCACGCGGCTCTATTCCAGCTACAAGCTGAAACGGGTGTATTACTCGGCCTTTTCGCCGATCCCCGATAGCACTGCCAAACTGCCGCTGATCAAACCGCCTTTGCAGCGCGAACATCGGTTGTATCAGGCCGATTGGCTACTTCGGTTTTATGATTTCCAGTTGGATGAGATCACGTCGGTTACCAAAGACGGCAATCTTGATCTGGATGTTGACCCCAAGCTGGCATGGGCCTTGGTGCATCGCGGGGTGTTTCCGCTGGATGTCAACCGCGCCAGCCGCGAGATGTTGCTGCGTGTGCCGGGTTTTGGCGTGAAAACCGTGAACCGGATTTTGACAAGCCGCCGCCACCGTCTGCTGCGCTATGATGATCTTTTGCGAATGGGGGCCAGTATGGGCAAGGCGCGGGCCTTTATTACTGCCATCGGATGGACGCCCGGCGCGCTGACCGATAGTGCCGATCTGCGCGCGCGGTTTGCGCCGCCGCCTGAACAGCTTTCGCTCTTCTGATGCAGCGCGTCACGATCCCTGCCATCGGGGCCGATGTGGCCTGGCGCGATGTGGCACGGCAGTTTCTGGCAGCAGGTATCCCGCCCAGTGGCATTCTATGGGGTGGCCCCGCCGCTGCCCCTGATCTGTTTGCCACCGAGACCGCGCCGCGAAAAGGCGGGGCTGTGATCGTGCGGCGCAGTTTCGTCCAACTGGCGCAAAGCGTGGTCTGGCACAGCGATCCCGAACGGTTTGCCCGTCTATATTCTTTTCTGTGGAGGCTACGCGATGTGCCCCACCTGATGACAGATCGCGGTGATGCCGATCTGGCCCGGCTGCGGCAGATGGAAAAGAACGTCCACCGCTGCCAGCATAAGATGAAAGCCTTTGTGCGGTTTCGCGATATCGGCTTGGCCGGGGCCAACCGCCGCTCTTTTGCGGCGTGGTTTGAACCCACACATCACACGGTTGAACCGACTGCCGATTTCTTTGTTCGCCGCTTTGGCGATATGGATTGGCGCATCCTGACGCCGGATATTTCGGCCGTGTTTGAAGGCGGCGTTCTGTCGTTCCAAGACGGCCAGCCCAAACCGGACCTGCCCGAAGACGCCAGCGAGCAGCTTTGGGTCACCTATTTCCGCAACATCTTCAACCCTGCCCGCCTGAAAATCGGCGCGATGCAATCCGAGATGCCTAAGAAATACTGGAAGAACCTGCCGGAGGCCGCTTCCATTCGTGATCTGATCGCAAACGCCCCGGCCCGCGCCCGCGAAATGGCCGAAGCCGCGCCCACCTTGCCCCCTGCCCGCCTTGCGCAGGTCCAAGCGCAACTTGCGGCCAATCGCTCGGCTTGGGAAGGTCCGGCCGATGCCCTGCCCGCAGCCATTTCGGCCTGCACCCGCTGCCCGCTTCACTGCAATGCGACGCAGGCTGTGCTGGGCGAGGGGCCGCTGGGGGCGCGGCTGATGATTGTGGGCGAACAACCCGGCGATCTGGAAGATCTGGCTGGCAAACCCTTTGTCGGCCCAGCAGGCCAGGTTTTGGACCGCACAGCAGCTGATGTCGGGCTGGACCGAACACAGGCCTATGTGACCAATGCAGTGAAACATTTTAAATTTGCGGCGCGCGGCAAGCGGCGGATTCATCAGCGTGCGACGCGTGGGGAAATCGAGCATTGCCGCTGGTGGCTGGATGCAGAACGGGCGCGGGTAAAACCCAAAATGACCCTTGCGCTTGGCGCTGTCGCTGCCGAGGCGCTGACCGGGCGCGCCACCCCTCTGCTGCCCCGGCGCGGCACGATTGAAACCGCCCGCGATGGCGGGCCTGTCTTGATCAGCTTTCACCCCGCTTATCTGCTTCGGCTTCCACCAGGGGCGGCGCAGATTGATGCCATGGCGGCCTTCAAGGCCGATCTGCATCTGGCGGCCGAACTCTCGGCCTAACCCGTCACAAGGTGCCACGGCTTTGTGATCAGACCTCACGATTTAGGGAACCAGATCGCGCGCACCACGTTGAGTGACTGTGCTGAGGGCAATAGCAGCCCATCAGGTCAACAGGAAAGGGTATCGCAATGCACAGTGTTATTTATCTCGTCGGTCTCGTCGTCGTCGTCATGGCTGTCTTGTCATTTGTCGGGCTTGCGTAAGCCAACCATTGGAAAGGATGATACCTATGGAATATGCCAACAGGCCCCCAGGGGAAGCGGTTTCAACTGTTGATAGCGATCTGCGCTATGTCGACTGGTCCGCGATTTTTGCGGGTGCGTTTCTTGCCACCGCCTTGACGATCGTCCTGCTGTCCTTCGGCGCGGCATTCGGGCTATCGATGGCAAGCCCGATGCCCGGTGAGGGCGTCTCTTTGCGCTGGATTACTATCGCCTCCGGGATCTGGTTGATCTGGACGGCCGTTAGCAGTTTTGCGGCAGGTGGGTATTTGACAGGGCGGCTGCGCCGTCGTTTGCCATATACCAATGAAGATGAAGTGGAGGCACGGGACGGCGCGCATGGCGTTGTGGTCTGGGCCGTTGGGGCCGTTATGGGCGGTTTCCTCGCGATTAGCGGCGTGACGGGCACGTTGTCGGCCATTGGCAACACAGCCGGCGCAACGCTGGAGGCCGCAGATGGCCAACTTGCTGCCGCCACCGATTATACAAGTTCCACCCTGCTGCGCGGTGAGGCGTCGCAAGGCTCTGATGCCGCCAAGGCAGAGGTTGCGGCCATTCTGCTGAACGGCATCACCGCAGGGAAATTTGCGGAGGGCGATCGGCAGTATATGACCAATGTCGTGGCCGCCGAAACGCAACTCGACGCCGCAGCGGCAGAGGCGCGCGTCAATACGGCGATAGATGAGGGGCTTGTCGCCCGCGCCCAGACAATCGAGGCCATCGACCAGACACGCCTTGCCGGTATGATCGCAGCTTTCGTGTTGGCAGCGACGATGCTTGTCAGTGGTGCGGCAGCCTACTTTGCGGCTGTCACAGGCGGATCGCATCGGAACGCCAACCTAGGCTTTCGTCACTACGGCCACCGGAACCCTTAAAGGAGGAAACGCAATGCCTGTCATCATCGCTTGGCTACTCGGCGCACCCTTGTCAGTTCTGCTGATCATCTTGCTGCTGATGTAAATTCTGTCTTTGACACCCTTCGTGACATTTTCAGGGGGGGGCAATAGCCCAGCCCTTTGCACTTCGTGGTGCAGAAAAAAACTTAGGTTGGCCAGATTTTGGCCAATCTTTTCCCCGATAGCCACCAGATGTGGTTTTTTCAGGGGATTTCAGATTGAATAAACTCACGAATTTTTCTTCGCCAGAGCCCAAGAGAAGATTGCCGCTTCCAAGTTTTGGAATCGATGTCAACTTCTGTAGAAACCCACAGTGCGAGCTTTTTACATCTCCGCCTGACCCCTACGATAAGAGAGGGAGACCGTCGGGAAAAGTCAAATCGAATGAACCTCGCGGAACCGTTGGGGGCACAGGTGACGAAAAGACCTACAAGTGCGGCGCATGCGGCCAACAATCTATAGTCAAGAACAATGGCGCGATCGTTGAAGAATATCGCCGACTTCGCATTCGGTTTCAGCCAGAGGCCCCTCGTGATTTTTGCCCAAGCATCGCCTGTGATAGTCATCAAAAGCAACTATCTCTGCACCCAGAACTTTATCGAAAACCGGGACGCACAGCCAAAGGCACACAGAGATGGAAGTGCAAGGCGTGCCTGACCTCATTTACAGTAGGCTCGCGCATCACGCGCCAGCATCGCAGCAATGCAAACCGCGAGGTGCTATGGATGATTACCAATGGTGTGCCTATCTCAAAGATTTGCGATTTCACCGGCCTTTGCCCAAGAGATGTATATCGCAAAATAGACTTCATCTATGACCGTGTTGTGGACATCACTGCTCGCCGTGAAGGCACTTTCGATAAGGTTGATTGGAATACGGTGGGCCGTCGTTTTGCAACCGACTCCCAAACTCTTCATCTCAACTGGCCGAACAAAAGAACCCGCGCGCAAATTGCAGTTCAACATCTTTGCACTGCCCACGCCAACACCGGCTACATAATGGCCGCTCACCTCGGCTTAGACCCGTCCATTGAACTCCCAGACATTGGAGAAAATATGACTGCTGCTGGAGATTTCTCCAAGCCGCGCGCCTTCCGAAGTCAAGCGCGTGTCTGGTCCCAGACGGAGTTCAAAGAGTATGTCGACAAGATCACTCGACGCGTGGCGATCCACCCGATGGAAGCCCCGGATGTGGATTTAGATCTGCAACTGCCCCATCGCGGCGCAATGATACGCCAAGACGTGATGCAGCTCGCCCACGCATTCCTGCTGCGGCGCTTCCTTGGCAAGGGAGACGAACGGTTTGTCTTTGTTCTGGACGCTGATTCCGGGCTCGCGCTATCTTTTGACTCTGCATTTGCAACGTGGATAAAACAGGAGCGCGCAGATGTAATCGTCGTCAACTTTGATAAAAATCAGTCCAACGATCAAAGGTATATGCTTGTCAATGAAGGGCACGAAGCTCGCACTCTTGCAACCGCCATATCGCGCTACAAATGGAACGCTTTCTCTAAAAAGGAGAAGGACGATTATACCGATGTTGTGATCGAGGGCCTAACCCAGGAACGATAAAGTAGAGAACAATCCGAAACGTTTCTGCGCTTTTAAGGTCTATCAACGAGATCTCCTTCAAGTGGACTTGAAAAGAATATGGTATCATCCACTACAAGAAAAAAGCAAAGGCCCAGCGTTAAGCTGGGCCTACACCACGAAATGCAAAGGGCTGGGGCAATAGCGCCCCCCTGAAAAAAAAGTCCTCCAGCACGATACTCCGCGTACAGACCATTGAGAGATCGTGAAACGGCATCAAATCATCAATGCCTTGAAACCGCTACGTTGCGTCGAAAGCGGATTGGTAGCCACCAAGTATCTCCCATGACCGACATCAAGAACTGGATAGATCTCGTGACAGACTCTGACTTTTTGGGACTGGAAGGCTATCCCCGCCAGACGCGCTAAACGCCACGCCTGGTTGGGGCTGATGTCTTCGCCAAGATCACATAGATCGTCATGCAGTTTGCGGTATCCGTAGACCTCGCCACTGTCATCCCAAGCCTGCTTCAGCAGCACAGTTTGGCGCTGATCCTCCAGCGCACGCTGACAGAATGGCTCGCGCAGCCATGCGCAGAAACCACTTGGATGAACCAAGAGCATCCGGCACATGGCCCGCACAGCAAAGATCAGCCGGTTCTCGGCAATGAACGCATACCTCACCCGCTGCCCGGCAGCGGATGTTTACATCCGTGAGAGGGGGGATTCCCTGGCGAAGTATGCGGTCGCCTTTTTTAAGATATCCCGCTCCTCCGTCACGCGCAGCAGGTCCCGCTTCAAGCGGCGGATCTCATCCGCTTGCGCATCGACCTCTTTGACCACCTTCGCGGGCCGCGAAAACAGCTTTTGCCACGTGTAGATCGACTTGGTGCTGACACCCAATCGCTCGGCCACCTCGCGCACCGGATAGCCCCGATCCTCGACTTGGGCCACCGCATCGCGCTTGAACTCATCTGTGAATTTAGCTCCGGAAATATCGTCCTCCTTGCTTCCAAAATTACCAAGCAAGGCGTCTACAAATCTAGGGGCTATTCAAATCAAAGAACTTGACCAATGCGATTAGAGAACTTCAGTGGGGGCATTCCACACCGTCAACGTGTGATGAAGCGGATAATCATTTCCACAATGATATCCCGGTCATAATCTAGAGTTGCCACATGAAATGATTCCTCAAGCCACCGCAAAGTCAGTTCGGTCGAGCCCACGGCACTTGCAATTCGCATCCCGTTTTCAGGGGCGACAACGTGATCACGCCGTGATTGAAGAATTAGGATAGGTTGCTTTAGCTTTGGCAACATTAATCCGGTTGCACAGGTCAGCACAAAACGTTCACGCATAGTAACGGCGGGAATTTTATCATAGCAAATTTCGCGACGGTCCGGATGCTTAATGTCCGATCCGATACCGCACTGAAGTCCATCGGGGATATCAGCGAACAGAGCATTGACCTGCTCCGGGTTGTAGATGCCGGTCGAGCCGTTGATGGATACAACCATGTCGACCAGTTCCGGAAATCGAACCGACAGATTCAACGCGATGGTGCCACCCAAAGACAAACCGGCGACAACAGTTGTGTCACAGCTTTGGTTCAAGGACCTAAGGGCTTTTTCGGCCGACGCAAGCCAATCCTTGTAACCGGTCTGCGCCAAGGCAGATGGCGTTTCGCCGTGACCTGCCAGCAGAGGCGCGCTTACCGTGGCACCGGTGGCTTCGTGGATTTTATGGCCGACATAGGCGATGCTTTGCGGGGTACTCGTGAACCCGTGCAAAAGCAGCACCCCGACAGAGGTCCCCGGCAGGAAAAAAGGTGTTGGGTCTGAATCGTAGTCCATTCGCTCTCACACTAGCCTCTGATTTTTGCATCCACATAAGATGCTGAATAAGGCCAACTGCTCAAATAGACTTGTGTGATCGGGTGATCGCAGGATTAGATCACCCCGCCGATCATCTGTTTTTCAGAAAGCTTTCCCGAAAGGTCTGAAGCAGTTTCGTATCGACAACCTTGCTCCACGCCATTGCGATCGTAAGCTGCGGTGTCCAATCGGGAACGGACAAAACTCTGAGCGAGGCAGGCAGGCTATCCGCTGCGCTTATCGGGTAAAACGTTAGGCCACGCCCATCAGCGACCCGCTGGAAGATCACCTGAACATCCCACGCTTCACCTGTAATCCGCGGATTGAGATTGCCCGTCACAAAGGCCGCGTCGAGCAAAGCCCTGAAAGAGCGCCAGTTTTCCCGAACTCCCATGACAAAATCGCTGTTACGAAGCGTGTCCAGCGTTATGTGCTCAACGTTGCGCGGAACAACGACGCCGATTTGCGTTGTCCAGATGGGATCCTGGTCAATTTCAAGGTCTTTGACGGTTTCATGCGACAGTAAAAAACCAATATCAATCGCGCCTGCTTTCAAGCTGCGCATCATTGCATCGGTTGACATAACATGCATTTCAACCTGACATCCGGGGTGCATTTTATGAAAGCTATCCAGCCCCGCGGAAATTTGTGATGATGTCGCAAGGGCGGAATACCCAACGATAATATGACCACGCGTGCCTAAACCGTTCTGCCTTGAAGCCCGGATTGTCCGCTCAAAAGACGATAGCGTCAGGCGTGCGTCTTCAAGAAACACATGACCGGCCTCGGTAATCTCAAAGACATTCGCCGTGCGGTTGAAGATAGCGAAGCCGAGGTCCTTTTCCGTATCTTGAACAGTTTTGCTAACGGCGGGCTGCGCGATGTTCAAAACGTCTGCTGCGGCCCTAAAGCCTCCGGCATCGGCAACCGCGATGGTATAGCGCAGGTGGCGTAAGCCTATGCTTGTCGGCTTCAAATTGATCTCCTTTTGGGTCGCCCCGCACGATAACCAAATGCGATCACCCGATCAAGCATTGCTATTTGAATAGGTTGTGCTGCTGGGGAATGTTGGATCTTAGGGCTGAGGGACTGAAAGACGTCCACTTGGGCATGGAGGAAACATGGATCACATTTTTCGCAAGCTGACTCACGGGCTGATGCTTGTGGGGGGGCTGGGCATTTTCCTGATGATGGCAAACATCACATTGGATGTTGTGTTCAAAGTATTCTGGAACGCGCCAATTCAGGGCACGGTCGAGATTTCATCATACTATTACATGGTTGCCATTGTCATGCTGCCCATGGCGATGGTCGAATATGACGATGAACAGATCAGCGTCGACCTGCTTTTCAACCATTTCCCCGACTGGCTCAAACGCGCGAGCCTGTTGGTGACGTTTTTAGCCACGGCAATCATGCTGTCCATAATGACATGGCGCACCGGACTGGACGCTGTACGCGCCTTTAACGTTGGCGAAGTCGTGATGGGCAGCCGCGAAATTATCGTTTGGCCGGCACGCTGTATGCTGCCAATTGGCTTTGGGCTGGCCGCAGTCGCCGCCATGTTGCGTGCAATCATGCTGTTGCGCGGCCGCGCAGTGACAAAACTACAAGATACAGGGTCCGCAGTATGAGCATGTTGATGATAGGCTGGATCGGTGTTGGCGCGCTTTTTGCATTGCTGGCATTTCGAATGTCGATTGGCATCGCGCTGATGCTGGTTTCCTTTGTCGGCATCTCGGTCATGCTGAACACGACAGCCGCTTTTGGAATCGTCAGCGCCCTGCCCTTCAGCTTTATCGGGGACTGGTCCCTGACTGCCATCCCGATGTTTTTGCTGATGGGTTTTGTCGCAGCAAATACCGGGCTGACCACCGGCGCGTTTGATCTGCTGCGGTTGCTGCTCTCCAGAGTGCCGGGCGGGTTGGCCTCGGCCAGTGTCGGCGCTTGCGGATTGTTCGCGGCGGCCTCGGGGTCCAGTATCGCCACCACTGCGGCCATGGCGCGCATCGCTGTACCGGAAATGCTACGGGCCAAGTATCACCCGTCACTGGCCACTGGCGTTGTCGCGGCTTCGGGCACGTTAGGGTCCCTTATTCCTCCGTCGATCCTTATGGTGCTATACGGGATTTTTACCGAGCAATCGATTGGCCAGTTGTTTATCGCAGGGGTTATTCCCGGCGTAATCTCCGCCCTGATCTACATGGCGATGATCACGGTGCGCTGTATCCGGAACCCAAGCCTAGCACCGCGCAGCGTTGAAGTGTTCGAGATGGACAAGTTCCTGCGGCTATTGTGGTCTGTGTGGCCTTTCCCTGTCTTGATCATGGGGGTTCTCGGCGGCATCTTCGGCGGATTTTTCACGCCGACCGAGGCAGGCGGTGTCGGAGCATTTCTAGCAATCCTCATCTCTATCCTGCGCCGCGCCCTGACATGGGACGCGATGCGAGCGGCCATTCGCCAAACCGTGGTTGCCACTTCCTCAATCTTTTTTCTGTCGATCGGGGCAATCATGTTCACCCGCTTCATGGGGCTGTCCGGGGTGCCACGGTCACTGACCGATGCAATGTTGGCAGTTTCTGACAACAAGATCATCATCATCCTGATGGTCGCCGCGCTATTCGTGATCCTGGGCATGGTCATCGACTCAATTGGTCTGATGCTGCTGACATTGCCGATTCTTTTACCCGTGCTGGAGGCTGCGGATATTAACCTGATCTGGTTTGGCATCATCACGATCAAACTGCTGGAAATCGGTCTGGTGACGCCACCCGTCGGCCTGAATCTATACGTCTTGCACAGCGCATTGTCTGGAAAAGTAAAGCTCGGCGATATTATTTCGGGAACCACTTGGTTCATTGCCATGGATCTTTTGACCCTAATTTTGCTGATTGCATTTCCCGCGCTCAGCCTGTTCTTGCCATCCTTCATGGCAAACTAATCCAAAAACCGACACGTTCCAAAGGGAGGACACCTGTGAACATGACAGCCATACTGAAATCCACCGCCATCGCGCTTGTCGCAATGACAACCACGGCTACCGCAGAAAGCTACAACGCAAACCATTTTTTTGCCGAGCGTCACTCAATGGTCCGCGGGCCTTACGTCGAATTTGCCGAAAAGGTCGCGAAAGAAACCGGCGGGGAGGTCAAATTTACAGTTTTCTCCGCAGGCTCATTGCTGCCACCGGCATCCTCGCTTCAGGGTGTGCGGGACGGCGTGGCCCAAGTCACCTATCATGCGGGAACCTATACCCCGTCAGAACTGCCGATTGCCAATCTCGTCGGCAACATGGCGTTTTATAACACCGATCCGTTGGTCATGGCGTTCGCCTCGACCGAGTTCGGCCTGACCAACCCCGAGCAGCAAGCCGAATGGAAAGCAAATGGCGTAGTGTTTGGCGGCGGCTACTCAACGTCCGAATACTTTATGCAGTGCAATACGCCGATCCGAACTCTTGAGGACATGAAGGGCAAACGTCTGCGCATGGCGGGGGGTGCTTGGTCACGTTTCGCAGAGTTTGTCGGTGCTGTTCCAGTCTCAATCCCGTCTAGCGAAATGTATACCGGCCTTGATGCCGGATCGCTCGATTGCGCCGTTGCCGCAGCCGATGCGCTCGACAGCTTTAGCCTGAAAGACGTCGTTACAGACCTGAACACCTTGGCGATCGGGAATTATTACGCGGGGTTTGAATGGGGCTACAACGTACCATTCTGGCAATCAATCTCGGCCGAAAACCGTCGCGTACTGTTTAACCAGATGGCCTATTATCTAGGGCAACATCGCATTGAATTCGACAAAGATGTCGAAAAGGCTGTGACATCCGCACAAAACGCCGGAATGACCGTTACTGAAGCAGATGCAACACTGAAGAACGCCTTAGCCGAATTTGTCGTGGCAGATGAAGCCGTCCTGATCAAAACAGCAAAAGAGCGCGGCGTGAAAGACCCTGAAACCATCCTCACATCGTTCAAAGCAACCATCGACAAGTGGGATGCGCTGCTCGCAAATGTTGATCGTCATGACCCCGATGCACTTGCCCAACTGGCACGTGCCGAAATTTACGACCTCCTTGATGAAAAGACATATGGCGTCGACTAATTAGCACGCTGCCGTCCGACAGAATGCAGATAGAATGAGGCGGCTGGAAAGCTGCCTCATTCGTTTTTGTGTCCTTCGAAAATTCAAAAACCTCAGTAAAATGCCAAGGTTGGCCACCCATGTCGGCAAACAGTGTGAGAAACGATCCTCGCATCAACGCCCGCTGAGGCATATGCATTAGCGGCTTAACCTGAGCAGATTCCGCTGGGTCGATACATGCACATCAAACCACTGAGCTAAGCCATGGCTCAAAATGGGCTCCGGACCCCGGGCCGATCAGGACATGGGTCTGCTGATATGACGGGCCGTGATGTGGCCCTAGGGGTAGTCAGTTGCAGGTCCGATTTCAAACATACAGGTTGCTAGACTGCACTGGGCAAAGCAGTTACCGGCTTGCGAGCCGGTAACGAACGACGGCTACCCCCCGCAGAAGGCCTTGGGCCTTGCGCAGCGAGAGGCCGCTTCCCAGCTGATCGTCGCGATCGGCCCAAGCACTAAATCGCTCCGCGATATGGGCGCTTGTTTCTGGTGTTGCGCTGAGTTGGGATTTGTTTCGCGATTTGAGATGTTGGGTGTGTGCTGTTGGTTGAGGTGATTTTGCCTCGATTGACAGAGGGTTTTCCCATGAGCATTCAGCACTCCACTCCAACACCGCCCCTTCGCGCCCGTATGATCGCGGATATGTCAGGGCGCAATCTCGGGCCCGCATCCCAGACAAGTCACCTGCGTGCCTGCAAGCGATTTGCGGCTTGGCTTGGGCGCTCGCCAGAGACGGCGACGCCGGATGATGTGAAGTATTTCCAGCAGCATCTGGTCGAGAGCGGCACCAGCATCTGCACGCGCAACCAGACCATGACGGGCGTTAAATTCTTGCTTCGCGTGACGCTTCGGCGTCATGATCTCGTGGCTGAGATTTTTCACCTAAAAGAGCCGGTAAAGATACCGCTGGTTCTCAGCAAGAAAGAGATCAAGCGCATCTTGGCCATGGCCCCCAGCCTGAAGGCACGGGTGATGTTGTCGCTGGCCTATGGCTGGGTATGATTGTCGGCGCACAGGTCGAATTGTTGATGTCACGCAAGGCGTCGCTGGCATGAGGGATGTCGCCACACTGGATATATGGATCGTGCTGGTCTGCCTTGCCGTGGGCAGCTTTGCCCTGCGCTTTGTTTTTTTAGGGATTGTGGGGGATCGCGCAATGGCGCCGTGGGTGCTGCGGCACTTGCGCTATACGGCTGTTGCGGTGCTGCCTGCGCTCGTGGCTCCGATGGTGGCCTGGCCTCCGGCAATGGGCGGTGCGTTTGATGCGCCGCGTATGTTGGCGGCGGCAGCGACGCTTATCGCAGGCATTGTGACCCGTAATGTGCTGGCTGCGATCCTGTCAGGCGGGATAACACTTTATCTGATGCTGTATCTGCTGGGATAAAGACTATCGCAAACGCGAAGAGGTGCGCCTTGCGACGCGGCTCCAGTCTGAAGCAACAGATCAACCGGTGGTGTGGCAGCGGCGCGTGTCATAGGCGCATTCGGCAGTGACCGTGCCAATCTGCTCGCCTGCCGGGATCTGTCCGAGCCGGTCGGGCAGCACGGGGCTGTCGCCATCACGGCTGGGGGTGAATTCCACGGCGCGGATGTCAGATGTGTCAGGACCCATGGCGAGATGCACCTTGCGCCACTGGCGGCGGCCCTGCACCCCGTGTTTGCGCGCCTGCCATTCGCCGTCGCCGAGGAACTTGATCCCGGTACTGTCCACGAGCAGGTTCAGCGGGCCATCCGCGCGGCGATAAGGGATCTGAACGGCCAGGGTCTTCTGCCTGCGGCATAGGGTGGAAAAGTCCGGCACGGGCCAGTCCAGGCCCGCCAGCCGCAGCAGGCTCGCCACCATCCCGGCGGTCTGCCTGAGCGGCTGCTTGAACAACACTTTGATCGACAGGCAGAATTGTATGGCAGCATCGGAAAATACCACAGGCCGTCCGGGGCGACCGTCACGCGGTGCGCGCCAGACCATGTCCTTGTCGACCCAGATCAGCAGCGCCCCCCGCTTGCGCAGCGACACGTTGTAGCTGGACCAGTTCGTCGTGCGGTAGCGGGCGGGAGATGGCTTGCTCATGCACCGCGTCTAACAGCATGGATTCGCAAAGTGAATCCTCCGTCGACGGACTTGGGCAACAACGCCCCTTTAGGCGCGGCATATTGTTTGGGGTGCTTATAGGATCAGTTTAACCTGTTCATAACGACCGAACAACTTGGCAATACCGCGATGGGTTGCACGGCTTGCCTCGGCGCTTCCGCAAGTGGTCGCTGGACCGTTGGGCGTAGAACATAGCAACCAGAACAAAGCCATGGACCTGTCTTAGGCGCCTTTGTTGTCGGCGTGGATGTCCTACATCCTCCTGTTCGCGAACCCAAACGATGTAATAAACATCTGCTGGGGCGCAGAGGCTTTCGTTCTGCCGGTGCGGATTCGGCCGTCTACACTCGGTTCTGTCGCAAACATTTGAGCTTCCAGACGGGCAGCCGATGTTGCAGAGCACGTCGAAAGAAACGGGTGTGCGAATTGAGCAGAATGGTAATTGATTTCAATGGCGAGCTATTGTCACCAGCCAAGGCGACTGCTCGACATTTGGAACATGTAGATTTTATCGCCTTTGTGATCAGTTGACTAGGGCGTCGCATGACGTATGTATTGACTAAGGTGCGTCTCAAAGAACCGACCCGTTCTGCATGGTTGGGGCACAGTAATTATCATAAACATCCAGAGGGCCTAAAACATGCGTCTTTCCATCGCAACTTGTACACTTTGCGCCACACTCGCCACGCCTATCCTTGCGCAGGACTCTGCAAAGGTTGCACCCAAGGTGCTGATCATCACCATGTTCGGCCAAGAGGCTAAGCCGTGGCTTGAAAATGAGGCCTTTTCGATCAAGACCGAAGTTCCGGGCCTGAACCCGGAATACCCAACGGTGGAGTGCAGCGACGCCGGGCTGTGTCTGATGACGACGGCAATGGGGTTTTCCAATGCGGCCAGTTCGGTTGCCGCAGTCGCTCTCAGTCCGAAATTTGACCTGAGCCAGTCCTATGTCGTGATCGCCGGTATCGGGGGTGTCGATCCAAAAGACGGCACCCTTGGTTCAGCGCATTGGGCTAAATACGTAGTAGACGCAGATTTGAACCACCGTATTGACTCAAGTGAGGTGCCTGAGGATTGGTCGGCGGATACCATTGGCCTAGGTGCTGAGATTCCCGGGGAAAAACCGAAATGGGGTGCGGGAACCGAAGTTTTTGCACTAAATCCCGATCTTGTGGATTTTGCCTACGACGTCACCAAGGATGTGCCGCTAGTGGATGGCGAAACAGCGGTGGCGTATCGCGCACACTATGATCAGGCGGCGGCACAGGGCAAGCCATTTGTCAGTATTTGTGATACCCTATCCAGCGATACCTACTGGCACGGCAGCAAGATTGCCGAGTCCAAAGAAGAATGGGTGGCGTTGCTGACCGATGGCAAGGCCAACTATTGCACCACTCAGATGGAAGACAATGCGTCTCTGACCGCACTGAAACGTGCGTCAGAGGCCGGTCTTTTGGATTTTGATCGTGTGGCCCTCCTGCGCACCGCCTCAAACTTCGACCGTCAGGGACACGACCAGAGCGCGGTCGAGTCGCTAAAAGCCAAATCGGGCGGTTTCCCCTTGGCTACGGAAAACGCCTATCGTGTTGCCAAGGCCTATGCCGAAGTCATTCTTTCAAACTGGGGCGAATGGAAAGCCGCACCGCAAGTAAAATAGGGTCATTGAACGGCGTTTTGTCGTAAACCTCGGCCTCGGCCGAGGGAGATCCTTGTCTTCTTTAGGTCTCGTCAGTGCAAAATGGTTCGTGCCGGGCAGCACGTAGGCCCAACTGACATGACCCGCGATCAGGTCGAAGCTTTGCCAGAACATCATCATTGATCCACCCTCCCCGATTATTCCGCATCGGCCCCCAGAACCAATCAACGGTTCTGGGGGCTTGTTTGTGCGGGCAGCCACGGCAAATGCGATCAGTCCAAATTGAACACACGCGCGGCTTTGCACGACGCCATAAACCCCAAGACTTCGCGCTCACCCACCCGCAGCCGCGTATCCCCCTAGGAACAAACCGGTCAAAAGCTTGACCTGCGCTTCTTGCGCCGCTGCGGCCACCGCGATTATGCGGAAGTGAATGTAGGAGCTTCGGCTAATGGCGGGGGGATAAAGGTGGTGTTTACGGATACGTCATCAATGCACATCGCTTGCAAACGGCTCTATGCGCTTGTGTGAATTCATTCATCCGTCCACGCGGATGAAATGGCAAGTGGGCCAATCCGCGCCTTGTCTACCTTTGAGGCAAGGCGGGTCCCTTAGGATTGCCGATTTTAGAACTTTAACAGTTAAGTGATTATAGGAAAACCCGCGCCCACGCTTGCGCCGGGCCAGGCTCGGCGTCTCGGTAGAGATATGAACTAGCCCGCCGGAAAGGGTTTCGCCCTCTAAAAAGCCTCTCGTAAGATCATCTGCATAGGCGGTCAGTTTTGACCCCTTAGACGAAATAATGGAACGCGATGATGGGATGCGCCCGCCTCCCCCAGCAACGCAAGGTTTGCCTGTGCGCCCTTCAAATCTGACTTCTACGTCTCGCCGCGCTTGGTAAACAATGCCGCACTGGCCGCACCTCGTCGAGCTTTGGATTTTGCGTGCGTTGAACTGCTCTTTCTGTTTCAAGAGATGCCTTGCGCCCTACGCAAAGCGGGTCGGAACCCGCGCCAAGTGCATTCAAAACCAACCGCATGTCGCAAAAATGGCTCCTTAATGACCACGCTCCCGTCTGGACGCCTTCAGGATTCGCACGTGAATAAGCTATTATACGCGCATGAAAGGTGGCGCGACGCGGCTGTCGGAACCTAAAACTGCCACCCAGCGTTGAGTTTGTGGAACCCACCGAAAAAGGAGCGCCCAATGCCTAACTCCCCTAAACCTCCACCAGTTGAAGTGCCGAACACACCGCTTCCGCCAACGCCGCAGCCCGACATTCCGAGGCCTGAAATCGAGCCGGATCATCCGTCCGAGGTACCGGACGTCCAGCCCATCCCACAACCGGCAGAGTTCCCTTCCGAGCTGTCGCCAAACCGCACCGCCCCCTACCATCGCCATCGAAGTATTGATGCCCTCAGATAGCATAAGAGAAGACAATCGGTGGCGGATGTGCAGAGCCCTGCGCGGGATGTGAGCGCTTATTGTTTCCCCTCGCGGATCACTTTGCCATAGCGGTTGTGATGGGCCTTGGGGTCGACTTGCCGCTTGCCGAAGTGATCTCGGCCAGAATTTAGCGACAAGACCCGGCTCGGGACGAAAAACGCAACCGCCCTGACATTACATCGGACGCAGAAGTCGAAATGGTCGACGAAGAACCATGGCAGCGGTTTTAACGTTAATCGTGCAAGGTCTAGTGTTGATAAGTGACTGCGCAACGCTAGGTAATTGGATAATCTGGCGTCGAGTTTTATTCGCAAAATGCGCTTTACCTCAAACCAAATGCAAGACGCCCGCGCCATAAAAAAAGGACCAGCCTAGCCTTGAATACTGCAACCTCCATTTTGCAAACCCGACAGGAGGGCCTGTTTTGCCCTTTGGGTGGGTTTTACATCGACCCGTTCCGGCCGGTCGAAAAGGCGTTGATCACCCACGGTCACGCCGATCATGCGCGGGCTGGGCACGGGGCGGTGATGGCGACAGCACAGACCCTGGATATTATGGCGATCCGCTATGGTCCCGATTTTACCACCAGTCGGCAGGTGGCAAAGGGGCCGTGTCGTCTGGGCGAAGTGACGGTCTCATTTCATCCCGCGGGGCATGTGCTTGGCTCTGCCCAGATCGCGATCAGCCACAAAGACACCGGCACCACCGTCATAACCGGCGATTACTCCCGCAGCCCGAACCCCGCCTGCGCGCCGTTCGAGCCGGTGCCATGCGACATTCTTGTGACCGAGGCGACCTTTGCGCTGCCGGTGTTTCGTCACCCTGATCCGGCGCAGGAAATAATGCGGCTGCTGGCTTCGGTCGCGGCCTTTCCCGACCGTGCCCATTTGATCGGTGCCTATGCGCTTGGCAAGGCGCAGCGGGTGATCATGTTGCTGCGACAGGCGGGTTGGGATGGGCCGATCTATATCCATGGCGCGCTGCAAAAGCTGTGCGATTATCATATCAGTCAGGGAATCGCTCTGGGTGATTTGCGCCCCGCCACCATGCAAACCGGCAAAAAGTCGGATTTCGCGGGGCAGATCGTGCTTGCACCGCCCTCCGCCTTTGCCGCAACCTGGGCGCAGCGTTTTCCCGATCCGGTAATCTGCTTTGCCAGCGGCTGGATGCAGGTGCGGGCCCGCGCTAGGCAACGCGGCGTGGAGTTGCCCTTGGTCATATCCGACCATGTTGACTGGCCCGACCTGACCCGCACGATCACAGAGCTGAACCCGGACGAGACTTGGGTGACCCATGGCCGCGAAGACGCGTTGATCCGCTGGTGCGAATTGCAGGGCCGTATCGCCCGCCCCCTGCGCCTGCTGGGGTATGAGGAGGAACCGGACTGATGCGCGCCTTTGCCGCCCTTCTCGAACGGCTTGCCTTTACGCAGCAGCGCAACGGCAAGATAGCCCACCTCAAGCACTTCTTTGCCACAACTTCCGATCCGGCGCGCGGATTGGCGCTGGCGGCCCTGACCGACGATTTGGGGCTGAAAGCCGTGACACCGTCACTGCTGCGGGGCTTGGCGGCGGACCGGGTCGATCCACAGCTTTTCGCCATAAGCTATGATTTTGTCGGGGATCTGGCCGAAACCATCTCGCTGATCTGGCCGCCTGCGACGACCCTGACAGACACACTCTTGCCGGAACTGGTGGCAGAATTGCGCCAGACACCGAAATCCGCTCTGCCTGCGTTGATCGCGGGCCGGATGGATGAAATGACTGCCTCCGACCGTTATGCCTACCTTAAACTTGCCACAGGCGGGCTGCGGGTTGGCGTCTCGGGGCGGCTGGCGCGTATGGCGCTGGCGGAATTTGGGGACCTGCCCCTGACCGAGGTAGAAGATATCTGGCACGGGCTAACCCCGCCCTACGCTAATCTTTTTGCATGGGCAGAAGGTGGCCCAAAACCTGCCGCCGCCGCCCATGCGCCGTTTCGCCCGGTCATGCTGTCCACCCCTACGGATCTTGCCGCGCTGAGCGATCTTGACCCCATCGGCTATGCCGCGGAATGGAAATGGGACGGCATTCGCGTGCAGGCGGTCAGCGACCAAGGCACGCGGCGACTGTATTCGCGAACCGGCGAGGATATCTCTGCCGCGTTTCCCGATATTCTGGACGTGCTGGATTTCGAAGGCACCTTTGACGGAGAGCTAGTGATCCGGCGCGGCGATGCCATCGCGCCCTTTGGCGATCTGCAAAAACGGTTGGGGCGCAAGACGGTCAGCAAAAAGATGCTGGAGAGCCACCCCGCACATATCCGCGCCTATGATCTTTTGCACTGGCAGGGTCAGGATTTGCGCGCCCTGCCGTTCGATCAGCGCCGTCAGGAATTGGAACGCGCGATTGCCGACCTTGCCCGGCCGCGTATTGACCTTTCCCCCCTTCTGCATTTTGCGACTTGGGATGATCTGGCCGCCCTGCGCGCCGATCCGCCCGCAACCGTGATCGAAGGCGTGATGATCAAACGGCGCGACAGTCCTTATCTTGCAGGCCGCATGAAAGGGCCGTGGTTCAAGTGGAAACGCGACCCGATGGTCGTCGATGCCGTGCTGCTTTACGCACAGCGCGGCCATGGCAAACGCTCGGGCTTTTATTCCGATTTCACTTTTGGCGTCTGGGATGGCGACAGCCTTGTGCCCGTCGGCAAGGCCTATTTCGGCTTCACGGATGAGGAGCTGAAGGCGCTGGACCGTTTTGTGCGCAACAACACCGTTGAAAGCTTCGGCCCCGTTCGCGCGTTGAAACCGACCAAAGTGGTGGAGGTGGCATTTGAAGGGTTGAACAGTTCTCCCCGTCACAAATCCGGCGTCGCCATGCGCTTTCCCCGCATCTCTCGCATCCGCGATGACAAGCCGGCGGCTGAGGCAGACCATTTGCAAACCCTGCGCGACATGCTGCCCTGATGCCCTTACCCCCGAAAATCGCCGCGTGGTTTACCGCGCAAGGCTGGGTGCCACATCCCCACCAGATTGCGTTGATGGAAACAGACCGCGACAGCTTGCTGATTGCGCCCACAGGTGGCGGCAAAACGCTGGCAGGGTTTTTGCCAACACTGGCGGCATTGCAAGCCCCGCATAAAGGGCTGCACACGCTCTACATCTCGCCGCTCAAGGCGCTGACCCATGACATCGCCCGCAATCTGGCGCGGCCCGTAGCAGCACTTGATCTGAATATCCGGATTGAGGATCGCACCGGCGATACCCGCCCCGGCCAGCGCGCCCGCCAGCGCGTTGATCCGCCCCATATCCTTCTGACGACGCCCGAAAGCCTCGCGCTGATGCTGTCATACCCGCAAGCGCCGCTGATCTTTGGCAGCCTGCGCCGTGTCGTGATCGACGAGATTCACGCGCTGGCCGAAAGCAAGCGCGGCGACCAGTTGATGTTGGGCCTCGCGCGGCTGCGCAGCTTTGCGCCCGACCTGACCGTGACAGGACTTTCGGCGACGGTGGAAAATCCGGCCAAACTGGCCGATTTCATGGGCGGTGCGCAGGTGGTCCTCGCCGATCCCGGCCCTGCGCCCGATATTTCGATGCTGCCCACCCACACCCCGCCACCTTGGGCGGGCAATGGCGGCCAATACGCCGCCGGTGATGTGATGGACGCCATCCGCGCCGCCCGCCTGACGCTTGTGTTCATCAACACTCGCGCGCAGGCAGAGCTGTTCTTTCAAGCCCTTTGGGCCGTGAACCCCGATAACCTGCCCATCGGTCTGCACCACGGCAGCCTGTCGCGCGAGGTTCGCCAGAAGGCCGAGGCCGCGATGGCCGCCGGCCAGTTGCGCGCCATGGTTTGCACCGGCAGTCTTGATCTGGGCATCGACTGGGGCGATGTTGATCTGGTCATTCAGGTCGGCGCACCCAAGAATATCAAACGGTTGTTCCAGCGAATTGGCCGCGCCAATCACCGCTATGACACCCCCAGCCGGGCGCGCATTGTTCCCGCCAACCGCTTTGAGGTGATCGAATGCGTTGCAGCGCTGGAGGCGGTGGCCGAGCGTGACTTGGACGGCACGCCGCACCCTTCCGCCCCCCTCGACGTGCTGTGCCAACATATCTTGCTGTGCGCTTGCGCCGCGCCCTTTGACGCTGCATCGCTGTATCACGAGGTAAAGCGCGCCGGTCCTTACCGCACGCTCAGCCGCGCCGATTTCGACGCTTGTCTCGATTTTTGCGCCACCGGCGGATATGCGCTGCGGGCGTATGACCGCTGGCAGCGCCTTATCTTACAGGAAAATCTGTGGCAGTTGCGCGACCCCCGCGCTGCGCGACTTTTGCGTATGAATATCGGCACGATCGTAAACCCCGAACTGATGCAGGTGCGCCGTCGCGGCAACCTTGCGCGGTTGGGCGAGGTAGAGGAAAGCTTTGCCGCCAGCCTGTCGCCCGGCGATACGTTCCTGATCGGCGGCCAAACCGTGCGCTATGACCGGCTGCGTGACATGATGCTGGAGGTAACGCCGCAGCCCGCGCGCCAACCCAAAATTGCCGTGTTCAGTGGCTTGAAAATGGCAACCTCGACCGAGCTTTCGGCCCGTGTGTTAGCGTTGATCGGTGATCCCTCACGCTGGGAGGCGCTACCAAAACACACACGCGACTGGCTGGCGCTGCAAAAAAGCATCTCGGCCTTGCCCACCCCCGGCACCCTGACCTGCGAGACCTTTGAACGCTCCGGGCGCGCCTATTTTTGCCTTTACGGGTTTTGTGGGCGCAATGCGCATCAAACCCTTGGCCTGCTGCTGACCCGCCGGATGGAGGAGGACGGGCTTGGCCCCTTGGGCTTTGTGGCCACCGATTATGCGCTGCTGATCTGGTCGGTCGATCCGGTTCTGGACCCCGCGCCGCTGCTGCGCCTTGAAAACCTGACCGAGGGGATGGAGCAGTGGCTTGCCTCTAATGCCTTGATGAAGCGCGGCTTTCGGACCATCGCCACCATCGCGGGCCTGTTGCATCGAAACTTGCCCGGCACGCGGAAGTCGGGCAAACAGGCGACATTCTCCTCGGACATCCTCTATGACACCTTGCTGAAATATGATCCCGACCACTTGCTGTTGCGCATCACCCGTGACGCCGCCCGCCACGGGCTTGTGGATTTTGAGCGTATTGAGGCGATGCTCGCCAGCCGCCCCGAAATCGTCCACACCACCCCGCCGCATGTCACCCCGCTTGCAGCACCCTTGCTGCTGGAGGCTGGTAAAGTCCCGATCCGTGGCCTTGGCGCCGAACGCCTGTTGGAGGCAGAGGCCGCGCGCATGATGGCAGAGGCAGGGCTGGCATGAACGGCTATCCCATCACCTTTGCCGGACGCAACTTCATCGCATTGGCAAGCGGCGCGTTATCTTGCCCCGATGACCACACGCTTATCGTTGCCGACCTGCATCTAGGCAAATCCGAACGCATGGCTCGGCGCGGCGGCGCGCTGCTGCCCCCGTTTGAAACGCGCGATACACTGACGCGTCTGACAGAGCTGGCACAGGCGACCAAAGCCTGCCAGATTTTCTTGCTCGGCGATGTGTTCGACGATGACAGGGCGCGCGAAAGCCTTGACCGTTCGGATATGGTGCTTTGGCAAAACATCCTTACCGCAACCCCCTGCACCATCCTTGCCGGAAACCACGACCCCGACGGTCAGGCCGAGGCTATGCTAGGCAACATTACCCTGCGTCATATCGCGGGGGCAGGGCCAGATATTTCGGGCCATTACCACCCGAAGGCACGGCTGAATAACATCACGCGCCCTGCGTTTCTGATCGGCAAGAGCCACCTGATCCTGCCCGCCTTTGGCACATTCACGGGGGGATTGCTCGCCACTGCCCCCGTGCTGACCGATCTTGTCGGGCCGGGGATCGCCATTCTGACAGGGCCGCGACCGATTGCCATTCCTTACGGTCAAACCGCGTGACAAGCAGCCAGACCAGCGACGGACATGACAAATTTCGTCAGAACGGAAAGATCACCGGAATAATCAGGACGCTGGCAATGCCAACGATGATATTCATGGGGACCCCAATTTTCAGAAAATCACTAAAGCGATAGTTTCCGGCGCCGTAGACAAGCGTGTTGGTTTGATACCCGATCGGCGTTGCAAAACTGGCGCTGGCACCAAACATCACCGCAACCGCCATGGGTGTGGGATCAACGCCGATGCTGGCGGCGAGGCTGATTGCCAGCGGGGTCACCACGATGGCCACCGCATTATTGCTGACAATTTCGGTCAACACCGAGGTCATCACATAGATCGCGGCAAGCATGAAAATGGGGGGAAGTCCATTCAGGCTTGGCGCGATTGTATCGGCCACAAGGGCCACGGCACCGGTCTCTTGCAGACCGATCCCGATGATCAGCATTGAAAAGATCAGCACAAGGATACCGCCGTCCAGAAAGCCCCACGCCTCATCGCTGTCGAGGCAGCACGTGACCAACAAGACCGCAACCGCGATCATAGACAAGATTGCAATGTCGGCAATCCCGAATGCGGCCAGTGCAACGACGGCAAGCAAAACAAGGCTGGCAAGCGATGCATGGCTGCGCCGATACGGCCGATCCATCGGCACGCCCATCGGCACCAGATCAACAGATCGGTCCAGCCGCTCAAATGCCGCTTTCGTGCCTTCCAGCAGCAGAACATCGGCAGGCCGAAGATTTGCGCCCTGCAAATCGGGGCCAAACTTATGCCCTGGCCGATACGCCGCCAAAACCCGCATGCCGTAGCCTTGCATCAATGTCATCGCGCCAATTTTTGCGGTCGTCCGGCGCTTTGAGGGTTTCACCATCGCCTGCCCGATGATCAAATCCTCCGGGTCCTTGTGCCCGGTCGCCGAGCGGTAAATGCCGAGGGCAATGCCCGCCGTGTTTTTCAACGTCAAAAGTTCGGGCCATATCCGCACGGCCGATCAGGGTCATCCCTTCGGCTACCTCGCGATCCGACAGGTCATCCCGGATAATTTGCCCCTGCTCCTTGACGGCCACAAGTTGCACGCCAACACGGTTCAAATCTGCAACCTCCGCTAGCTTTTTGCCAATACCCTCGAAACCTTCCGTGATGCGGATTTCGGTCAGATACACGGTATCTTGGCTGGACAGTGCAGCACCATCCTGCCCCCGGGAGGGCGGCAGGAATGGCCCGAGGATCGCCAGTGCTGCAACTCCGACAGCACTGACAACAAGACCGACGGGCGTGACATCGAAGATGGAAAACGGAGCCATCCCCTTTTGGATGGCAACCCCGGACACCAGCAGGTTTGTGGAGGTTCCAACAAGGGTCAAGGTGCCGCCCAGAATTGCAATGTAGGACAGTGGGATCAGTACCCGGGTTTCTGCGATGCCCAGACGTTGTGACAGGCGGATGACCACCGGAATCAGAACGAGGACAACCGGGGTATTGTTGGCAATCGCCGACACCGCCATGGTCGTTACTACGAAACCGGCCAAGGCCAGTTTTGGTGAGGTGTCGGCGGCTTTGAGCAACAAGCCCGCAAAAGCGTCAAGCATCCCTGTCCGCACCAACGCGCCGGATATGACAAACATTGCCGCAATCGTCAGCGGGGCGGGGCTGGAAAAGGCCGATAAGGCTGCGTCCGGCTCTACCAAGCCAAATACGAGAAACAGGGCTGCCGCCACCGCTGCGTTCACTTCAGGTGGGTAACGTTCCAGCATAAACAGGATAAACAAGCCTGCGACAATAGTAAGGGCGATGAAAGGTACAAACGCATCAGGCAGGGGGAACAATCTTTTTATCCTTATACGCGCAGGGTACTTGGCGATTTCGCACCGTCATGGGCTCGTGATTGCGTCAAATCATAACGTTGGATTAGCGGATTGGTTGCTGCTCGCCCAAAATAAACCTCACGGTAAGGGCCTTAGAAAATAGGGAGCTACGCTGCTTTTGGCGCAATCAACCCAGTCTGGCAGAGTATCGCTCAAAGCGAAAGCGTGCCGAATGATGCGGAACTTTTTCACTTCGGCGTGGTTTGTGTTTCGAATGTCAGGCGAGTGTCTGGCAGGTCTGAAACCCGAAAAGGAGGAACACCATGCGCAGCTTCAAGACGACTTTGTTCAGCACAGCATTTGCGATTGCTTTCGCGCCCGCAACTTTTGCCCAAGGGACCGCTCTGGTCACGCCCGCGCCCGAAACAATGCCGCCAGTCGCTATCGACTGCGATGCCGATTTCGCCACCTTGGACACGGATGGCAACGGCTATCTGTCCGAGGCCGAAGCGCAGCGGGCCTATGCGCGGTCGCGTGTGGACGGGATGACTGTGCCGGAGCAGGGCATCTCCAAAGAGGAGTATGCGGCACTTTGCGGCGCAACTGCATGGGCTGAAAACACGCCCGAGAAAGGTGCGCCGTTTGAAGGGGCCAACAGCTTTACCGAGGAACAGGCCATAGACCGCGCGGTTGCCTGGAATGTCACCGAAGTGTCCGCACTGACCAAGGATGATCAGGGCATCTGGCGCGGCACGGGGATGGCCAATGGCGCGGCCGTATCCGTTGCAGTTGATTACAAAGGCAACGTCGTGACAAGCGCGGCCAAGCCCTGATCCTCACATTTTTATTGATCGCGATCATCATCTGGTTGACATCGAAAAGGAGACTGAAATGTCTGTATTGACCAAACTTTATGACGACTATGCCACCGCGTCGCGCGCTGCATCCGAGGTGGACGCGCTACGCCTGTCGGGCGTTCAAACCTCCATCGTCGGCGGCGAGACGCTACGCGATGGCTATGCTGCGGACCCTTATTACGACACTCACCGCACAGTTGATGACGACACTTCTGCCACCGCAACGGGTGCGGGCGTTGGTGCTGCGGTTGGTGGCGGCGCGGGGCTGCTTGCCGGTCTTGGTATCATGGCGATCCCCGGTATAGGCCCGCTGGTCGCCGCCGGTTGGCTTGCCGCAACGGCGGTAGGCGCGGCGGGTGGTGCGGCGGCCGGTGGTGCAGTGGGCGCCCTGGTGGATGTTGGCATTGATGACGACGATGCGCCGGTTTATTCCGAGGCGTTTCGTCGGGGTCAAGTTGCGCTGAGCATCCGCTTTCCGGAGGATGCCCGCATGGCGGTGCAATCTGCGCTGTCGCGCGTTCCCGATCATGATGTCGCAGACCTTCGGCTCCGCTATGAAGATGACGGCTGGCGGCATGATGAGACCGACGCAGAACGCGAAGCCCGCATGCTGAGGATGAACCAGCGGCCCATGCTTTGATGCAGGACTTTTGGAAGGGCCGTTTTAAGCGACCCTTCTTTTTATCCCCAAACATTTCCGCTACAGCCATATTCGGAGCATGCCCAAGTGCCATCGCACCCTGCCCTGCGTTATTACCCAGACTCGCGGCCCGGCATTAAACGCACAAAACAGGGGCGCGGATTTTCCTATATTGCACCTGATAAAAGCCGCATAAAGGACGCGAACCAGTTGCAGCGGCTCAAGTCCCTGGCGGTGCCGCCTGCCTATGAAAATGTCTGGATATCGCCGCATGAAAACGGGCATTTGCAGGCAACCGGCGTTGATGCGCGCGGCCGCAAACAATATCGCTATCATCCCGTCTGGACCAGTCTGCATGCCGAGACAAAATTCTCCTCCTTGGTTGATTTTGCCGAAGCATTGCCGCGTATCCGTCGCAAAATACGGCGCGACCTTTCGCTGCAACCGGGCGCAGAACGCTTTGCGCTTGCGGCTGCCGTGGCCATGATCGACCGGCTGTCGTTGCGGGTGGGAAATCCCACCTATGCGCGCGAAAACGGCAGCTATGGGGCGATCACGTTGAAGCAAAAGCATCTGCGGTTGCGGAACGGCGTGCTGCATGTGGCGTTCACGGGCAAAGGCGGCAAGAGTGTGCGCCGTCAGCTGGCGGAGGGGCGTTTGATGAAGGTTTTGGCGCAGATCAAGGATCTGCCCGGCGCTGAGTTGCTAGGTTTGATCGACAGCGACGATCAGCCGCGCTGTATCAGTTCGGCCCGTTTGAATGCCTATCTTGCAGAGGCTGGCAAGATGGACGGGCTAACCGTCAAGACATTCCGCACTTGGGCCGGAACAGTTGCGGCGTTTGGCGTCGCGGTGGATGCTGACGCCCCGACCATCAAAGCCATGGCAGAGGCCGCAGCAGAGCGGTTGCACATTACCGCCACCGTTGCGCGCAACAGCTATATCCACCCAGATGTGCTTGCCCTTTCAACAAGTCCGACCGACCTGTGCACTCCGTGCAACCATCCCCGACTTAACGGTGTTGGAACAGCGCCTGGTTGCCTTGTTGCGGCGCTGATCCAAAGCAGATGTAATGACAGCAAAAGACCGGCGCCCCGCTGAAAGAGCGCCCGCTTTGGTCGGATCACGCCGCAAAACGCGTTACTTCGTCTTGTTGACTGACGCCACCGCAAGCGTGGTCAGCTTGGCATTTGCGGCCTTTTCCATATCAAGAATCTGGGTCAGCAGATCATGCCCCTCATCATGGCCCAGCAGCTTTGCCCCTTCGCGCAGGGTGCCATAGCGGGCAATTCAAATCGTCGGTCCGTCTATCACGTAATGTAATCATGCCTATATATAGCCAAAGTGGCACTCAAAATGAATCGACTTTATACCGCCCCGTCAACTTTCGGGCATAGCTCTTCCATGGCACGTTTGGTCGTATCATTGGATTTCTGAGTTTTGATGGAAGACTGGGATTGTGTACTATTTTTTGGCGTCTCTAACATTGAAGTCATCTCCAAAAGCGCTGTCCGCGCGGTGAGGGGTCCAAGCATGACCTACCCTGAAAGACAGGCGGTCGCGAGTTGGTCAACTTACATCCAGATTGAATTGGCAGGCTTTATGGGCATAGCCCGACTACAGTCCTACACGTACCTTTGACCACTTGGAGGGAACCTCTAACTCACTTGATGAGTTCCACATACGCGCGGCAATATCAGCCTGCTTATCTCTGGGAAAACTTATGGAACATGTTTCTATCGACCTCTGGGCTGCAAATCTTGAACCGGTTGTGCCTGATCTTGCGACGTGGCTCGCTGGTCTGGAGGCAAAAGCCGCGCAGGCTGCCCTTCGAGGCGCGCACATGCTGGTGCTCCCAGAATTTGCCTGCGCGCAGTGGCTAGGCTTTGCCCCAATCGATCTTCCCATTGAAAATACCTTGGGCTGGCTATTTGAATGCGGTGAAATTGCTTTGGATGCAATCGCTGCAATCTCAGCCCGGCACGGAGTGTCTATCATTGCTGGAACAATCCCCTTTGCCGCGGGTTTTGTTGACGGCCTTCCAACATACTTCAATCGCGCATGGCTGCTGACCCCAGACGGTATGCGGCATCACCAGGATAAATTGAGCTTAACCCCACTGGAAATGCATGGTGCAGGCGGCATCACAGTTCATGGCCAAACGATAAACGTTTTTGAATGGAACGGTCTGCGCACCGCGATGATCATTTGCTTGGATAGCGAATTTACCGACCTTTGGTCAAAACTGGGCACGCTTAATCTTGATTTAATCATTATTCCTGCCAAGACGGACATGATCACCGGCTATAACAGGGTGTTTAGCTGCGCGCGGGCGCGCGCCATAGAGCTGCAAACTGTCGTCTGCGTGTTGGGTGCGGTCGGCGTGCCGTTCGGCCAGCCGTTGACGGACACAGGCGTCGGCGGTGCCAGTGTGTTCACTCCTTGCGATATCGGTGTGTCACACGACGGGATATACGCAGCGCTTGCACCTCAATCCGCCGCAATGATGACTGACCACGTTTTAATGGCTTTGGACATTCCAGTTGGAGCCTGTCGTCGTCTACGTAATGGGCATGCAGAAGCAGAGGTGTGCCCGGCACTCTGGGATGCAAGTCATTTGGTCGTTAATGACCCTTTGCACCCACAATAGATTGGATAATTGCTGCCAAATCCCTATTTGGATGATGGCATGGAGCGCCGCTTCTTTGTGGTGCGATGGCGGAGAAAAAAACGGATCATCTCTTGAGATGCATTTGGCCCGGTCTGATCGGTATAGGTCCCTGTAGGATTTCCACCCGACCAAGCGTGACCGGCGTCATGGACTAGCCAATGTTCGATATAAGGCCGACCCTCACCGACGCGGTGCCTAGTGCGGGTATAGTCTTGACCGGCTCTAACTCGCCCCTTGGTCTCGCTTTTGACCAGATTGTCATACGGCTCTAACGCGCGCATTGCGACAAAGCGGCCATTACGCGCGTTTACGACCTTATCGGCGGCGCCGTGAAAAATAATTGTCGGCAATTGATCATGATGGCACTGGCCTGGATTGCCCGCTTGCATAGCTGCCATCACAGACACCGCGTCATGGGCGGCACCCACCGCCAAGCCGGAATGCACGCCCACGGCCGCGAAAACATCGGGATAGGCTGTGCCAAGGATCAAGGCCATAGACGCGCCAGCGGATAGCCCGGCAACATACACCTTTGCCTCGTCAGCATTTTGCTCAGCAACAATCTGTAGTGTCAGGCTCGCAATCAAAGCCGGCTCACCGGTATCACGACACTGATGTTCGGGCTTGAACCAATTCCAACATCCGCCAATGTTCGCCCTGCGTGATTGATCGGGGTAAAGCACTAGAAACCCAAGCTGTTCTGCGAGCGCATTCATGCCGGTCCCACGCGCAAAATCGTCGGCGGTTTGCCCACACCCATGCAACATGACCACTAAAGGCAGCTCAATCACATCCCGCTGCGCGACGGAGGGCACATAGAGTTTGTATTGGAGATATCCATGGACAGATTTGTGCGTGCCCGTTTTGAAAGAGGCGCCGCGCGCAGGTGCCGTTTTGGCGGGTGTTTGGCTATTCGCCTTAGTCGCAGTGGTTTTTCCGATGGTTTTGGCAGAGCGCGTGGAAGTCCTCACCCGCTTGGCGGGGGGCTTAGTTGTCGTTGCTGGTTGTTGTTTGGGCGGTTTTACCGGTTCCAGCAATGCCTTCCATGCACGGCTGACCGCGGAGGCTGTTGCACGACGGACCTTCGCATTGGCGCGGGTACGCATTTTTTTAAACGTATCCATCATCGGAATTCGCTCACTGAAGCCGTGTTGACCAATGGACCATGGATAACATATGGCCTGGCGAAGCTCCCCAGCTGTGAGCAGGGAATTTTACTTTGCCCAAAGTGAATATCCAAAATCATCACTCCCTCTGACGAGAAATCTTATGAAGGATCTTTATGAGGTGGCTGGTGGCCTAGGGCTTCGGCAGGCACAATACACCTGAGAGAAAAACGATATCGTCGAGGCCTGACGTGACGACAGTGCGGAACCCCGCATCTTCGATCATAAAAACGGCGTCCATGCGGATTAACGTTTCATCTTCGACCACAAGAACGGTTGGCAGTGTTTTTACTTTCATGACGTTAACTACCCCCTTGGGCTGAATTAAGTTTGATCGATGTTATTGCGATTTGCGCCAAGCGACTCTGGTGGTTACTCTTGGGGCGTCACATCCGCGCCACCTAGAACTTTAGTTTTATTAGGTTGTGTCGCTATATCGTGTTGGGAATGTTCGCGCTTCCTATTCAGGCTGCTGCGAGGATGCTCCGAAATGCGGCTTCGGGCTTGATCTTGGCGCGAAGAAGGAACCAGCGCAGATAGCGATGGAGATATTTCGTCGCTGGTCCGCAGAACGGCCGGATAAAAGCATCATATCGCGCGTGCAACGCATTGACGTTCTGGATGTGAAACGCACCGGCGACGACACGTTTCCCAGGTTTGTTCGAGACCTCGTAGTGTGTGAGGCTGTGCTTTTTGCAGAAAGCGCGATATGCCCTCATACCATCGCTACATAACACCGCATCATCTGGAACAATCGGCGCCAGAGCGATTTCGATTGTCCGGTTTCGACGGTTTGCGATCGGTGCGAAGAGACGCCTGCCGCCCCGATCCATCACCGTCAGCAAAGGAATCTGCCACTGCGAGAGGCCACGTGCCATCTTGATCCGTCCGCTGCGATAAACATACCACTGCGGCCGAGGCGGCGCGGGATGCTGGTTAGAGTTAGCCGCGTGATTTGCCCATTCACGAGAGCCCTTCCGGCTTTCTCGCTGATAGGTCTCATCGACCTCCACAACGCCAGAGAAATCCTTGTCACAAGCCTCTGCAAGTGACTCCAGAATGATCATCCGCCACCGCCATATCGTATCTTTCGTAAGCCCAAGACGCGCGGCGAGCTTGCGACACGAGAGGGGCGTGTCCGATAGCATATTCCGAATAACCTCCAAGAAAAGATCGTGCCGGTGCAGTCCGCAGATCTGGGTTCCGGTCAGCCCAGAGTAAGTTCGCAAACAGCAGTCGCAACGATATCGCTGCACACCGGTTCGTGTCTGCCCCCATTTCTGGCGACCATCTTCGCTGCAATACGGACACTTGCGTTCTTGTTCTGTTCGTGTCTCTATTTCAGCCAGTGCCGCCCGTCTCTGACGGACATCGTGCGTCCGTGAAAGGAGATCCTCGATCTGTCGTGGGGTAAGGTGGATGATCCGATTGAGGAACTCACGGAATGCGTGCTGACTGATGTTTCTGGTTTGCTTCAATGACACGGAGGCCTCCGGTTTATTGCGACCAGAGTGGGATATTGGCCATTTCTGGCAAAACGAAGGCCGACCAACACGATATCAAGACACAGCCTTTTATTATGATCATTAAATCCTCAAAGTTGCTGACAGGGTTTTAACAATCCATCGCATGGAAAAGTTCCAGCTAGCCTTCTTATACAGACAAAATTTTTGCAGGCCAGTCAGGAAACGAGCATCTACGGACAGCGTTGTGGCTGCATGGTTTAGGAGACGTTCCAATCTCTGATTGTCAGTGTTTCGGTAATTTTATGCCGTCCGAAACTGCATTGTTCACAATGTGACCCCAGCCCTATCGAGTAATCTCCTTGGAGATAAATTATGGCGGCCTCGTCGTAAGCGATGGGGTGGACGCCCCCCGGCGGCATTTAATGTGCCAAGGTAGTGGGTGTTGAAACACCGCTACGAAGGAGAGCGTCCATGAACGAGGTTAGCATCATCGGCCTGGACTTGGCCAAAAACGTATTTCAGGCGCACGGTGCCGGAGCTGATGGCTCGGTTATTTTCCGTCGAAAGCTATCACGCATGCAGCTGTTGAAGTTTCTAACGCAGCAGCCGTCTTGTGTGGTCGCGATGGAGGCCTGCGCGAGCGCCCATCACTGGGGCCGGGTAATCGGCGATCTTGGCCATGAAGTCCGGCTGATCCCACCGGCCTACGTGAAGCCGTTTGTGAAGCGCCAGAAGAACGACATGGCCGATGCGGAGGCGATTGCCGAGGCCGCGTCTCGGCCAACTATGCGGTTCGTTGCAGTGAAAAGCGAAGAACAGCAGGGGGCGGCTATGGTTTATCGCACCCGCGACCTACTGGTTCGACAACGCACCCAGACGATCAACGCGCTGCGGGCTCATCTGGCTGAACAAGGCATCGTCGCGCCGACCGGTCCCGCCCATGTCGGACGTCTCGCCGCGGTCATCGACGGCGACGACGGCGCGCTGCCTGCGGCGGTGCGGGATCTGGCGCGACTGCTCTTGGACCAGATCGCAGGTTTGGGCGAGAAGGTCGCGGATTTGGATGCTGAACTGCGCCGACGTGCGAGCGTCGACGACACCGCGCGCCGGCTGGCCACGATCCCGGGAGTGGGCCCAATCACCGCGGCGGCGATCACCACATTTGCGCCCCCTATGGAGACCTTCTCGAAGGGGCGCGATTTTGCGGCATGGGTCGGCCTCACGCCGAGGCAGCATTCAAGCGGCGGCAAAGAGCGGCTCGGGCGGACGTCGAAGATGGGCCAGCGCGATATCCGAAGACTACTGATCATCGGGGCCGTTGCGGTGGTTCGGTGGGCTGCCCGGAAAGGTGCGGCCGAGGGGTCGTGGCTCGCACGGATGCTGGAGCGCAAGCCGAAGATGCTGGTCGCGGTGGCGCTGGCCAACCGCATGGCCCGAACTGTTTGGGCGCTGATGCGCAAAGGTGAAGATTACAGAGATCCGGCGATGGCGACCGCATAGGTCAAAATCGCCGGTGTGTTGCCGCGGATGTGAGCAGGACGGAGGAACGTAAGGGCAAACGATCAAGAGACCGGATCGGGAGAACCATTATTCCGGACGACGCGCCATCGAGCGCGGGTAAGCGAACTGGATCCGATCTGCATATCTCCATACAGGCCCGCGGCGCTTGAAAGGCCGCAACTTCGAGGCCGGACACACGACCGCACCTGATCACATGCCCGATCGTGCCAAAAAAGTGCTTGCATTCATGGGGGCGTCCACACACGTCCGGTCTGCCTGCCCCTACCCATGTGGCCACAAACCTGCCCCTACCCATGTGGCCACAAAGACGATCCGCGACACGGTCAGCCCCTACGAGATGCTGGCCAAGTTGCAGGACCAGACGGTGAAGCGAAGTCTGGAGTGACCGGACGCCGGGGTGTCCCGGCCCAAGCTGGAGATCGCTGACATCTTTCGACGATACGGTCCTGCGTGGCGGCAGGCCAATGCGGGGCACGTCAGCCTCTCCCAGCTCAAGGTGATGTCAGCGATTGAAGCCTGCCGAACCGAGGAACTCGGCGGGCATATAGCCGGTTGCACCAAGTGCGGGCACCATCACATCGCCTACAATTCCTGCAAGATACCATTGCCCGGCAGGCGATTGCGAAGCAATCTGCCGAGAGGGGGCACTGCCCCAAATGCCAGGGGCCAGCGGCGCGCGACTGGATGGAGGCCCGCGCCGAGGACCTGTTGCCGGTGGAATACTTCCACGTAGTCTTCACGTTACCGGCTGAGATCGCGCAGATCGCTTATTGGAACAAGAAAGCGGTCTATGGCCTGCTGTTCAAAGCCTCGGCAGAAACGGTGATGACCATCGCCGCCGATCCCAAACGTATGGGCGCGCGGGTGGGCATGACCAGCGTGTTGCACACTTGGGGCTCGGCACTGACCCATCATCCGCACATCCATATGATCGTCCCCGGTGGCGGCCTGTCGCCCGATGGCACAAAGTGGGTCGCCTGCCGCCCCGGGTTCTTTTTGCATGTGCGGGTTCTGTCGCGGCTGTTCCGACGCCTGTTTCTGGACGGGCTGATGGATTTGCACCGGGCCGGGCAACTGGTCTTCTTCGGTGATCTGGCCGGATTGTCGGCGGCAAAGGCTTTCACCACCTGGCTCGCCCCATTTCGCAAATCCGAATGGGTGATCTATGCCAAACCGCCCTTCGGCGGGCCGGAGGCGGTTCTGGCCTACCTGAGCCGCTATACGCACAGGGTAGCGATCTCGAACGCCCGACGGGTCAGCGCGGAGGCCGATACCGTGGCTTTCCGCTGGAAGGACTATCGCGTCAAATCCGGCGATCGCCAAAAGGTCATGCGGCTGACCACGCCCGAGTTCATCCGCCGCTTCCTGATCCATGTCCTGCCCCCTCTCGGGTCATTGCCACGCAATGCCCTGCCGGGCAACGGACGGCTTCCACCGCATCCGGCATTACGGTCTGCTGGCCAGTTCGACCCGCAAGGCCAACATCACAAAAGTCCGTGCCTTGCTCTGCGTTCAGCGCCCAGAACGGGCCACTGCGTCAGGGCCCGACGCAGAGATCATACCACTCACCCTGCGCGAACCGTGCCCCTGCTGCGGCGGACCCATGCGCATCATCGAGGTCTTCCGTCGCGGGCAAAAACCAATGTCGCGCGCGCCACCACGGGAGTGGGCGGCATGACACACCGTCTATCAAATGCCAGACAACACCGGCTGCACCCCGCAGACCCGGCTCAGCCCGTATGCGCTTATCGCTCCTCAGCGCGAAAACTGACCGCAGGCACGGCAATATGCACAGCAATACCAGCATATTCGACTAATTTAGTGACAGTCTCAGCCGTCATGCGCACCTTCAGCCGAACCCCTGACAAAGCCGTCGCCCCGACCGTCGGCATACTTTCCCCATAGGTCTATCCAAGACCCCCGCGGCTTCCTCCTTGGGAGGTTTTCCAACGCGGGTCGTGGTCGCGCCTGTCCCCAACGTTCCGCCGCGACCCGCATCAGAAAACCTTCACCTGAGCGGGCACTGGCCCTACTTATGTGATGCTGCGGTTGCAGCCCGCATAGCGGACCAAGTTACTGCTGGCATAAATTGAATGAATGGCAGCTTAGTGCTGATCTGACGACCCTGATCTTTCTCTATCGCCGACACTCGTAGGCATTGTGCTTGGCCGCAATCTCTTGCGCCGTCTTGTCTCCGCGAAGCGCCTCAAGCGCAACGGTGGCCTTGAACTTGTCCGAAAACCTGCGTCTTGTCGTCATTTCTGTATCCTATCGTCAATGCGGGATACATCTTAGCACGCTGTCTGAATTTGCCGGACCACTTAGCGTAATCGCGGAGGGCACCTCTTTTCGACCAAGGGCCCTTGCTTCAAACTGATCAAATGGAAACCGATTGGCCAAGGCTCAGATGAAAAGGAGAACTGTCATGCCATGCTTTGCCGCCCTGGATGTCTCACAGGAGACGACTGCCATCTGTGTTGTCGATGATAATGGCACCATAATTGCGGAGACGACGGTCGCGACCTGCCCGGACGTGATCACAAGTTATCTGAGAGACAGAGCACCCAATCTATCGCGTGTTGGGCTTGAGACAGGTCCGCTTGCTGTTTGGCTCTGGAATGAGTTGGCTGCACGTCAACTACCAGTTCTGTGTATCGACGCCCGTCACGCCAATGCAGCCTTGAAGATGCGGCCAGTTAAAACGGATCGAAATGACGCCGCCGGTTTGGCTCAAATCATGCGTGTCGGTTGGTTCAAGCAGGTGCGGATCAAGAGCCATGACCGCTATCAGGTTCGTTCGTTGCTGACAGCGCGTGAAACGTTGGTGCGCATTCGGGTCAAGATAGAAAACGAGCTCCGTGGGCTTCTGCGGACTTTTGGAGTTCTGTTTGGCAAGCGCGTGGGTGGCTTCACAGGGCGCGCTCATGAGATCATTTGTGGTGAATTGGAAGCATCGCCAGAAATGCGTATTATTGCGGAAACTTTGATCAAAGCACGAGCGTCCGTCTGCGATCAGATCAAGGTTCTGGACACACGGCTTGCAGCGATCGCCAGAGCAAACCCGACCGTCAAGCTGTTTATGACCGCGCCTGGCGTGGGAATCATCACCGCACTGTCAGTTGTGTCAGCATTCGATGACGCATCACGCTTCAAAAGGTCATCAAGTGCGGGCGCATATCTGGGGCTGGCGCCAAGACGATACGAGTCCGGCGAAACCAGTAGAAATGGACGCATCTCGAAGCAGGGCGACAAGATGGTGCGAAAGCACCTCTATGAGGCGGCAACGACCTTGCTGACGCGCAACTTGCGATCTTCGTCCCTAAAGACCTGGGGCATGAAATTGGCGAAAGTGTCTGGCTTAAAAAAGGCGCGTATTGCGGTCGCCCGGAAACTTGCCGTGGCTCTGCACGCCATGTGGAAAACCAACACGCCATTCCGTTGGACCCAGTCGGCAGCATAAGTAGGGATAAGTTGCGCGACTAAGCCAGCGGACGCGTCCCCGCCGGGACGTATGGCGCGGATCAGGCCGTCCCTCTGAATGCACTGCACACCGAAGCAAGTGCGAGGACCACTTAGGCCGATCCGACCATCCGACGCCAACATGCGGCGATCCGTCGAGATCGACCGCGGAGAGAACTATGAACCCGGCGCGTGCTAAGGCATCAATCAAAGAACTTGACCAATGCGATTAGAGAACTTCAGAACAATGAGTTAGCAATACCCGCGAGATGATGGTGTATAAGTCTGCCGCCAAAACCAAGACACTCCGCCGAATGTCCCGGGCGTAAAAGCACCGCGCTGAGATCGCAATTCCAACGCATTGCATCAATATAAGTCATAGCCCCCACCAACGTAGCGTCTGCGATAGATGGACATCGATTGCAGCAACCGCAGCCGCCTCATTGCCTGCTTCAATCGCTTCGATTATCTTGAGGTGCTCTTCCATAGCGGGCACAATCCTGTCCTGAAGAAACGGGCGTGAGTTCTGTATCACGGCAATTCTATTACGATTCTCTTCGTAGCATTGTTCCAGCAACGGGTTTTTGAGTTCTCCTGCCAATGCGTCGTGCAAGCTGAGATCCACAGCAATTGCCTCGTCAGGCAACAGCGGTGTCAAATTTTGCTTTGCTCGCCTTAGCATTTTGAAATGCTCATCAAGAAGCGCACCAAACTTAGGACGTCCTTCTCGGGACAGCATTCTCCGGGCACCTTCTTTGTCGAGAGCCGCACGCATATCCATGCACTGATGTGTGATCTCTGGTCCGGCATCCATTACAGCAACTCCCCGCTTCGGGAGGATCTCGAGCAGGGATTGTGCCTCAGCCCTTTTGGTTGCCTCACGTATCGCGGCAATCGGAAAGCCGAGTATTGCTACAAGATCTGGCATCGACATATATGTGCCAGCACGCAACTTTCCGTCCTTAAGGGCAAGTAGCAAGGCTTCGAATGCCATGCTGCCAAGTGGTTTCGATCTGTCATTCATGTTCGCGCACCTTTACTTAACATCGCCGCTTTCAAAATTCCCCTAAAAGTCCTTCCCGATTTCCATTATTGTCACACGGTAAGAATACCACGTAAAATTTTACGTGCAATTCTTGAGTTGCCAATACCATTCCACGGGAGGAGTCGAGATGAATATGCAAGAGACCGAACGAGACCAAGAGGTGGATGAAGTAGGGACCAGAATGCCTCATATTTATGTTATTCTGTTCATATTTACCGCCATAGCAGCGCTGGCGACACACTTCATTCCTGCGGGGCTTTATGATCGTGTTACGCTAGCGAATGGTCGTAGCGCCATCGATCCTGACAGTTACAGGCAAGTGGCCGCTAGCCCTGTCGGACTTGAAGACTTCATGATGGCGGTGCCGCGAGGCCTTGCCGATGCTTCGGTTGTTGTGTTCTTTACATTCATCATCGGCGGTATGTTCATGGTGATCCGCCGAACAGGAATTATTGACGTCGCTGTTGACAAGCTCACGCGGCGATTTGCTACACGTTCGATCCTGATTTTGCCAGTTCTAATGGTGACATTTGCGGTGGTGGCAACGCTTATCGGCACACAAGAACTGGCGCTTGTCTATGTTCCGGTTATTTTGCCGCTTATGATCGCCTTGCGCTTTGACAGCATTACTGCGGCGGGTGTGGCCCTTCTGGCAACGACCGCAGGCTTCACGTCAGGCGTGCTAAATCCTATCAATACCGGGCTCGGCCAGACGATAGCCGAACTGCCCCTCTACTCTGGTGCTGGCTTGCGCTCGCTTCTTTTCATCGCGTTGCTGGCAGCGGCAATTCTTTACATCACGCGCTATGCTATTCGCGTTCGTAACAACCCTGAACTTAGTCTGATGGTGGGCGATTCGAAAGAAATCGAAAAACGTGCGGTCTACCAGCACGACTTAAGCAGTGCAGCAATGCGGTTCAATCAACGTCAAATCTTGGCCGGCCTTACCGCCCTTGGTTTCTTCGCGGTGATGGTCTGGGGTGTCCTGACCCGCGGCTGGTTTATGATGGAAATGGCGGGACTGTTCGTTCTCATGGGGATTTCAGTCGGAATTATTTCAGGTCTCTCGACAGCCAAAATTTGCGACGCCTTCAACGAAGGGTTTCGCGACGTTCTCGTGGGCGCAATGATTGTCGGTTTGGCGAGAGCCGTGGCCGTCATGCTTGAACAGGGCCAGATCATGGACACGTTGGTCAACGGGCTCGGAGGTTTGGTTGGCTCGTTCCCCGATACACTCTCGGCCGTTGGCATGTTCATCACGCAACTGGGGTTCAATTTTGTAATCCCGTCGGGCAGCGGACAGGCACTGGTAACGATGCCTATCATGGCACCGCTTTCGGACATTATCGGTGTGACCCGGCAGAATGCGGTTCTTGCCTATCAATTGGGCGACGGGCTTTCTAACATTCTTTACCCAACGTCCGGTTACTTTATGGCGACCCTCGCGCTTGCAGGCGTCGGATGGGATCGCTGGATACGCTTCTTTTTGCCGCTGTTCGGTATCTGGGTTGGAATTGCGATAGCATTTCTTGTCTTCGCCCAAGTCACGAACTGGATTGGCTGAGAATTAGACATTAATAAGAATGGACCAGAGCTTTGTGGCTCTGGTCCTGATTGAACTTTTCATCGAGCCAGTCCGCAAAGATTGTTTCCAAACTGTACCCAAAACAACCAACCATCATGCCTGATTTGTCCAATTCGTAAGACAATTCATGACTTCAGCCGCGCCGCATACAGCATCGGAAGCGAACGTCCGGGTGGGCGGCTGGTGATGCTGCATTCGCGGCGAATGCCCGCAATCCGCCCGACTAACAGTTCTAGCCGAACCGGCGATGAAGGTCCGGCTTCACCCTCAAGCGAGTCCTTTTCGCTCCCGCAGCGAATGTCTGCAATCCTGAAGGTTTTTCGATGCGGGCCGCAGCATGACGTTGGCTGCCATGAGGTGGCGGCCCGCGTTGACAAACCTCGGAAGGAGGAAGCCGCGGGGGTCTGGGATCAGCCTATGGGGAAAGACCTCTGACGGTCGGGGCTGTGTCCGCAGCTGGCGTGAGGCTGGAAGGAGCCTGGACCCATTTTGCAACTGGGTCCAGGCGCATGGCCTGCGGATTTATCGACACTTGAAGGTTCGCAGGGCGTATCGGTCTACAGACCGGCGCGCTTTGCAAATGGCTTCCTGGCCGGAACTGCGGGGAGATCCGAGGTTTCATCAATGCGGTGATCGGGCGTTTCGTCATGCTGCCTGCTCCCTCGGTGGCGCGCGGGAACAGGGTTTCTGGCCGCGCCGGAAGATCTCAATGATGCGCATGGGGCCGCCGCAGCATGGGCAGGGTTCGCGCAGGGTGAGTGGCACGGTCTCGGTCTCCTGCTGCACGGCCTCGTGTTCAGGGCGCGGTGCCCCGAGCAGGGTGCGGATCTTCGCAATATTGGCCTTGCGGGTCGCGTTGGCCAGAAACCCATAGTGCCGGATGCGGTGGAAGCCATCGGGCAGGACATGGATCAGGAAGCGGCGTATGAACTCGGGGGTGGTCAACCGCATTACCTTTTGTCTGTCACCAGACTTGATGCGGTAATCGTTCCATCGGAAGGCGACCGTCTCTGCATCGGCGCTGACCAGACGGGTGTTGGAGATCGCCACCCTGTGGGTGTATCGGCTCAAATAGGCCAGCACCGCGTCAGGCCCGCCGAAGGGCGGTTTGGCATAGACGACCCATTCGGATTTGCGGAACGGCGCGAGCCAACGGGCAAAAGCATCGGCACCCGCCAGCCCGGTGAGATCGCCGAAGAAGGCCAACTCACCTGCGTGATGCAGAGCCATCAGTCCCTCCAGAAACAGGCGCCGGAACAGCCGGGAGAGCACCCGCACATGGAGAAAGAACCCCGGCCTGCAGGAGACCCACCGGGTACCGTCCGGCGACAGGCCACCGCCGGGAACGATCATGTGGACATGAGGGTGATGGGTCAGTGCTGAACCCCAAGTATGCAGCACACTGGTCATGCCAACCCGCGCGCCCAAGCGCTTCGGATCTGCGGCGATGGTTATCACCGTTTCGGCCGACGCCCTCAACAGCAAGCCATAGACCGCCTTCTTGTTCCAGTAGGCGATCTGCGCGATCTCGGTTGGCAGAGTGAAGACGACGTGGAAGTATTCGACCGGCAGCAGATCCTCGGCCCGTGCGGCCATCCAGTCCCGCGCCGCCGGACCCTGGCATTTGGGGCAGTGTCGGTTCTTGCAGGAATTGTAGGCGATATGGTGGTGGCCGCATTTGGCGCAGCCAGCCACATGCCCGCCGAGCGCCTCGGTCCGGCAGGCTTCAATCGCCGACATCACCTTGAGCTGGCTGAGGCTGATATGCCCGGCATTGGCCTGTCGCCACGCAGGGCCATGGGCACGGAAGATGTCAGCGATTTCCAGCTTTGGCCGGTTCACCGGCCACGATCACTACTCCAACCCTCGTCGAAGGGTTTCATCCTGCAATAGTTTCATATGCTCAAAGGGGCTCACGGTGCTTTGGATCGTCTTTGTCGCCACATGGGTGTAGCGCGCCGTGGTGGTCAGCTTGGCATGCCCGAGCAACACCTGGATCACCCGCACGTCCGTGTTCGCCTCCAGCAGATGCGTGGCGAAGCTGTGTCGCAATGTGTGCAGGGTCGCCAGTTTATTAATCCCTGCCATGTGTTTGGCTGAGGTGAAGGCCCGATTCAACTGGCGTGGCGAGAGCGGACTGATCTTCGGTTTGCCCGGAAATAGCCACCCCTCAGGGCGGGACTCGCGCCAATACTCCCGCAGCAGGTCCAGCAGGCTGGGCGACAGCATGGCCTTGCGATCGCGCCCGCCCTTGCCGTCATCGACATGGATCAGCATCCGATCGCTATCGATATCCTTGACCTTGAGGTTGCAGACCTCGGCGGCCCGTAATCCTGCACCATAGCTGATCCCAAGCGCTGCGCGATACTTGAGCCCCGGGCCAGGCACAGCGGCCATCAGGTCAGCCACCTCCTCGACGCTCAGGACAATTGGCAGTTTCCGGGGTTTGCGGTGGAACTGCATGAACCGCTTCATCTCTTCGCGACCGCAGGTGAAGCCGAAGAAGAACCGGAGCGAGATGATCCTGACGTTGTAGGTGCTTGCAGATACTCCGTCGTTGGTCATCTGTAACTGATACGCGCGCAGGTCTTTAGGGGTGGCTGTGTCAGGTGGCCGTCCGAGAAAGGCGGCAAAGTGCTTCACGTTCCGGATGTGGGCCTTCTGGGCCTTCTCGCCGAGGCCACGAATTTGCATGTCCTCAATCATGCGCTGACGCAGCGCGGTGGTCTTTTCCTCCTTCATGGGAACCTCCTGTCTGACGGTGGGAAAGACCCAGATCGTCAGCCCAGAAAGGCCAATCACAAAGTAAAATGCTGAAATGATCCTGAACGCCGCGACTGGGCGCCAATGCCGCGGAGCGGCTTAGTCCATCCGCCCTTCGTGTCAAGCCACCGGCAAATCAACGCGCAGGTAGATGAACTCCTTTCCATCTGCGCTGCTGAATACAGGCACGACACCCCTTGCATCGAGTTCACGCTTAACCACCACAGCGTTCGCCCCACTCTTGCTCAGATATCGCCGGGATACATACTGTGCATGGAACAAAGAAACCTCTTCGTCAGGAATCCGGATGCCGGGTTGGTGGGTGCGGCCATCCGTCACCTCAACCGGGTGAAAGTGGCCAGCTTGCGCAAGCTGAAGCAAAAAGCTCCTGCCGATGCGCAAATCAGACGAGACTGTCGAAATAGGCTTCGATGTTTGCTTATCAGGCATCCCGCGCAAGCAGCTTTGGGCACAGTCCTTTCGAATGAGAAGCGCCGCTAACCCGACTTTGCCTTTAACCCGCTCTATTTCTGTCAGATGGCCATCCAGAATCAGGCGAAGAATGTCTTCCGTCGATACGCCGAGGCTGCTGACCGTATCGGCAACCGAGGAAAGGCCGTTATGATAGGCCGATGCTTCGGGGTATTTATTAATTAAATCAGTCCACTGCCGGATTGTCGCCTCGGTGAAACGAGGTCGGGCCTTGTCGCCTCCCTCCCCCGGTTTCAAAAGCCCGGCACCAATCAGTTTCTCCATTTGCGTACGGGTCATGCCCAAGCGTCGTTGGGCGGAGGCAAAATTCACGGCCCCCGAGGCTTCCTCAAGAACCTTTTGCGCCTTCAAGGCGTCAAAAGTTACGTCAAAGTCGGGGCGATCCGTTTCAGGGATTATTCCCGCATCGACCAGAAGCCGACGCAGCCGTTTGGCGTGCAAATCATGCGCAATAGAGGCGGTTCGAATGGAATGCAGGCGCCGCTCTGGCAGGCGATAGTTCAGAACGGAATCACCCTCGGCCAAGGGCCAAGTGGCAAAAACGTGCTGTCTGAACACGTCCCGCAACGGCGCGAACGCCGCATCTTTTCCAACCCCGCTGGTAAACCAGCGATAGAGCGGCCCGTATCGGGCCTGAAGTTTGTCCTGCGGCGCAGCAGGCATATTACGTATGGCTTCAAAGAGCAAAAGCAGCGCAGGCGGGCCCGCATTCAGACTTGCAAAGCCGGTACTGCTGGCCGTGGCAAGATCGATTTCGGTGAGATCCGCCAGCACAACATCCTTGCCGAACAGTTCTAGGGCCCCCAGCACCTCACATGCCGACCCCAAGATATCGACAGGAAAGCGCGTGGCCCAAGCCAGCGTTTCTCATCGTCGGTCAAGAGAGCGTAAATTCCACTGCTTTCCATGAGAGTCATCACATCGACAGGCCATTCGTCAATTTCGATGCGTTCCAGCGCGCGTGACACATCAATGCCGTGAAGGGCTGGTCGAAACTTTTTGCGAGCAGCCGCTTCGCCGTTGCGGGCACATTCGACCGCAAAGGGTTCAAGCGCGCGGATTGCCCTGCGAACAGCCTCACAGCTTGGAATATTCAAGGCGTCCAGGCCACGTTTCGCCCGATCTTCATTGCGCTCCTCAAAGGCCAAGTAGATTTTTTCATAGACCATTTTGATCGTCGGCCGATCTTTTGAAAGATAGCCGCGCACCCCTGCCATCAGGAGACCCAATGCTTCAGGTGACATCCGCATGTTGCGGTTGCCACGCTTGGTCATATTGTCCACAAGCCCAAGCAAACCAAAGTCATTGCGTTCTTTCAGCCAACGGCGAAGGCTGCGCGGGCTGGGAGGGGCACTGAAATTCTCGGAGCTAGGAACACTTTTATCGCCCCCGGGATTAAGGTTTCCTGCAAACTGAATCGCGCGCCCCATGATCCGGTCCATGTTGTCGCAGAGCGACGCATCCGTGAGCTTGAGTTTGTTTTCCCGATGCAATTCGGAGACCGCTTCACAATAAGCTTCCTTCCTGGAAACGCGGTGCTTTTCCTTGCCCATAAGCGCACTCAGCGAAACATGAGGTTTCATCTGCCGCTTTCTTGCGGCGCTGGGGTCATAGTAGTCGCGTTCTGAGCGGATGCGCCCGAGAGCGCCGAGGCGGCCCAATTCGACATGGGGAAATTGCTTTGCGCAACCCGACGCGTCGTCTTGCGTCAAGATATAACCGACCTCGGTGCGCATGTGGACTTGATAAGAAATACCTTCAATCGAGACACGATCAAATTTTCCGAAGGCATAGTGGGCGTTTACGGACGAGAACGAGAGATCCATCTGGAATCCTTTCTGAGAGACTGATGCGGCACCAACCGCGATATCGTGAAAAAACGCGGTTAAACGCGTTTGCGTTACTGGGTGTCGTGGATGGGCACTGCTGCTTCGCAGACGAAAGAGCCGACCATAGAAAAGGCGAAGAGTGGTTCGGTGCTGTATGAGCCCAAAATCGGGCCTGCCGGGTTACACTTCCCCATGATTAAAACGCCTTCGCTTTGAAAACTTGCGATTGGTGGTCGATGCGTTCGTGGCGGACCATTTCGAGCTGGCCGGTGCGGATCAGACGCACGACAGCCCTGAACCCCATCCCAGCGAGGCGCGTGGCATCGACAAGTTCGTCGATGGTGATGACGCCTGAAAACTGCCGAACCACATCTGCGGCAACTGGATCCCCAAAAGGATCCGGGCGACGCACAGAGTGAAACAGCCGGGCATTAAACCATTCGACCGGACAAACATCTTTCTCAGTGAACAGACGAAAATCATCCAAAAAGCCGCTTGCGATTGCTTGCTCTTTGATGCGGGCCAGCTTCATAAGGTAAGTGTTGCTGACACGGGCCGTCGGACGCACTGCAAAGCCAATGGTTTTCCCGTCTACCCTGCTCTGCACGAGATCCATGTAGTGGTTAAAGACCTCGCCAAACTCATCTGACCATTCAAACCGGACCTGCTCTACAAGCTCAGACGTTTCTTGACGGGTCGACATGATCATGGCGGCTTGAGCCTCAAGGTGGCTTTCGACACCCAAGCGACGGCCGGCGCCCGTTCCGATCACAAGACCACCTGTGAAGTGACGGGATGAGCCGACTTGGGTAGCACGATCGCCAGCGCTAAGTTCTGGAAGGCGGATGCCGCCTGCGACGGAAAGGTAAGACATGGGTAAACCCTCTTCAGATTTGACAAATCGACGCCCGGTCGGTCGGGGTTCGAGAGGGATCCGCGTCGGCTTTTTCGGCAATGGGGGGCCGGTCACCTCCCGACGCTAATCGGGACGTTGCAACGCATGGATCCATACTGGAGGCGGTGTGATCCTTGAAACTTCGCGACTATTCTGCTACTGTTTCAGGTGATACTGGTGGACCAAATCCGCCTATGTGAACGCTCAGCCTGTTGACGCAGGGTGGGCGTTTTCAGTTTCAGGTCTTCGTCATCGCAGTCTCCTCTGTAACGGTTTTCGTGTTTGCGGCTTGTTTGATGATAAATCACCTAACCGCTGATATTGCGTCTTGAAAAGCGATAAGTTTTCTTTCCAAACGCATGAAATTATAAGATAAAAATCATGGGCTTACAAAGCTTGCGAAAAACGTTACGACGGATTTTTTTCGCAACATGATATCGATCCGCTCTGAGCTGGGATTTGCAGATATTCGTCATCATCTCCGCACTCGGCCGCACTGACACACAACATAGGCGGCACCCCAAAATGCTTTTTCGCATTCTGAATTGCGCGGATAGCTGATTCCTTTCGATACTGAAAAGTCTCCCTCCACAGCCCCATATCGCAGCTTAGGGGCCCGCTCAGGTACCGCCCCAAATCAAAGAGAGACATAAATAACCACATTTCGAAGCAGATTGTGCCGCCGCGATTCGTGAAAGACGTCAGTACAAAGCTCAGATGGATGGAAAAAACGAAACTCATATCAAGTCCTCAGACATGCACGTGCCGATAGGCACCGTGCTTTTAAACCTTTGAGGATGGATACGATGCCCATAGCTGGACCGCATATCCCCGCATCTGGTTGAAAACCGAAATTTCTAACTGACGCCGAGCAAACTCTTGGATGAGGTTCTGAACTCACATCAGAACGGCATTATCCAGAGCCTTATCGGCAGTCAGTCGACCTCGATCCGGTCAACCTATTCGCTGTATCAGCGATGCGAGGGGGATATGTGTATGTGTCATCATGGGGCAGATCATAGTCAAAGGCTCCAATCATAGACAAGCTGTGACCGAGCCAAACAAAGTGAGTGGCGCCAGCATAGTTGCAGATTAAAAACACTTTGAGAAATAATTCACATCACCAATTGCCAAGACTTGCGCAGTTGTGGCAACTTCTTCCCTATCAGGGCGAGCGAAGCGAATATACGTTCCCCTCTGATAGGGAAGGTCGACTGTTCCCACAAGAATGTAAGATTTTGAGCCAATTTTCCCGAGAATTTATTTTACAGCGCTACTTGACTGATCTTTGAGGTCAAAGCGGACAGATGTGGCCCAAAATGCCAGTTCGCCTATAAAATGGCCTCCCCGCTCCCTTAAGGCGAGCCTCACAAAACTGAAATCCGGCGCTAAACGCAGTACGCCATTCAATGCCAAGTGCTGGCGGGGATCACTATGATTGTTCTGAAAAATTCCGCCGCGCATGGGCATCATTTGCTCATGATGAAAATCCGCCCCTAGTCTTAGCACGCTGCCCGAATTCGCCGGACCACTTCAGCACACAGATGTCGTCGGGGGGCGGTTACATCATCAAAGCCCGTCCCCGCTACCGAAGTCCTGACCCTAATAAACTGCCTGATGGCCAGACGGCTTAATGATAATGCAACAGTGTCCTTGATTTTGAAATTTTTTGAGTGTCTTCTTTTTTTGTAATTTGTGACTCCATTAAAGTGGGTGATCCCAAAAACATAGAAGGATGTCCGGTGTTTAAATTTACGGAAATGCGCCCTCATAGGGGCGTTCAGATTCACGCAGCGCGCCTTCGCCATATACCGCTCTATCCTGAAGACTCAGACAGTGCCCTGCTGGCTGCCGCGCGCAATACCGGCCTGCCCAATGCACTGTCCCTTATGGCGTATCATCTGGACAGTGACGGGTTTCAAAGCCGGCTGGCAGGTTACGAGGCCGCGATCAATGGTGGCATTTCAAACATCGCACCCGACTACCTGTTAGGTATTCTAATGGATCAGTCGCTTGCCTATGCCGCCACTTTGCCCGCATTGTCAGACCCCTACCTCGCCAATGTCGTGCAATATACCCGCGGCGTTGCCAAAACCTACGGTGTGCCCCGAAATATTGCTGTTTTGGGCCTTGTCGAAGCCGAATTTCCTGAACTGTCTGATGATCTTTATGCCCTGATGCTGACGTCGACCCGCTATCCTGAATACCGACGGTTTTGCGCCGCCAGACATCGCGTCGCCACAATTGCCGCACGCTACGGCACGTCGGCGTTTGCCGAAACAATTGCGCCACATGACATCGACGTTGGCCCCCAAGCTTTCGATATGTTGCGCGTGTTTTATGGCGGTCGAATTCTTTTGCCTCAAGGCGTTGATGTGATGCGCCCCACCAACGGGCCGCGGCCGGGCACCGGCCCGCTTACCCCCCGCGATGCGGTGCGCGGCGGGATGCTGTCCCACGTCGAGGCCCAAAAGGTCACCCCCGATCGCACCCTCAAAAACGTCTCCCGTAAATCGATCAAGCAATCCAAAGGGGTAGGATCATGAGCGCTAACAAAGCTGGCCTTCCCGACTTCTACCCTAACCGCGACGTTCAGTTCTCCTTCGGCGATCTTTACGTTACCAAAAGCAAACTCCTGACCCACGAGCTCAGCAACATTTCCCGTATCGTCAATGTTCTGGGTGGTCAGTTTAGCGAAATCCTGCATGAACATGAAGAAATCAGCGAAGAAGACAGCTATTCCGAGGTAGAAAACGAAACGACCGAAGAAAACTCGCTGACGACCTCCAGCACTGAAGCGCTGGAAACCGCCGCCAATACCCATCAGGATAAAAGCAACGCGTTTTCTGTGTCAGCTCAGGTCAAAGCCAGCTACGGCGTAATCAAAGCGCAGGTCGATAGCAGCTATGACAACCAAAACGCAACAGGCTCCAGCCAATCCAACGCGCAAAGCTATGCCCGTACCGTAGTTGAGACCAGTCGCAAAACCGTGCGCAGCCGCGTATTGAACCAGTACCGCAAAAACACCCGCGTACGCGACCTCGAAGCCCGCAAAATGGGGATAGACAATCGCGGCGGATCAACCGCAGTGGCCGTCTATCGCCATGTGTCCGAAGTCCATGAAGCGGTGCTATATAAACATCAAAAACATCTGTTCGCGCGCATTTTCATCCCCACACCTGCGGAAAATTACGCCAAAAACATTGCAGGCGTGTTGACTGCAGCGAGCACGTCTCCGGCGGGGCTCAAATTTACCAAAGACGGCGAAAAGATCGACCTGTCTTTTGCCAATCTGACCCTAGCGGGGTCAACAGCCGGCACCCTGTGGATCGACGAAAACTGGCTCGCGCTGGCGGCCGAATTCGGCATCACCGACCCCACACCCTTCCCGACACTGAAATTCGAAAATAAAGCGTCGACTAAAGAACTGAACGCCCAGGCCAACGTCACAGAAACTTACGATTCCAAGGTGGTGACGTTCACCGTGCCGGAGGGCTATCTGCCCGACCAAATGGATGTTACGCCAACATGGGGTAGCAACAAAAGTTCGGATTCCCTGCATACATACGTGCAAATTACCATTCCAAAACACGACATTTGGAACATCGGGATCAGCAGCCACGCGCGCGTCACCGAACCCCTACCCAACTTCACAAGCCAAGACGTGGCCGATTTTGTGGATGGCCAGTTGCAGGTCAACGTCCTGACCGCGTGGACAGCGCTCATCCACATTTCGATGCTGATGACCTACCGCCCCAACGATGACACCAAGGCGCTATGGCGGTTGGCATTCTACAATCAGATCCTTGACGCCGCAGACGGTGCGCCCACCATCGAGGACCAGCTCGGCGTGTCGCGCCGCGTCAACGTGCTGGCCAATGCTGACGCCGCCGCGCAAATGATCCGCGAAGAACTTGAACGCGAAACCATCCAATACGTGCTGGGCACGGACCTCAACGGGCTTGACGCCTATCATCGCCCCCCGTCCACCGACGCCACCCAGTACCCCGCGCTCAACACTGAAAAGACCAACGACTTGCAGTATGTCGTCGGGTTCCTCGCCTCGGCGTTCGACTTTGATAAAATGTCCTACCGGTTTTTGCCTGGCTATCTGGGCGCAGAAAGCAATCGCTCTAAACTGTTTGACGGCAAGACCAGCGGTGAAGTGCGCAAATTCCTGCAAGCGGGCTGGGCCGAAGTCATACTCCCGATCCGGCGCGGCGAAGAATTCAAACTGTTCTACATGCTGGAAACAGGCCAGATCTGGAGCAGTTCGGACGACGAGGCGCCCCTGCCCAACGAGCGCCGCTACCTCGCGCTCTCCGAGGAAATCGAGGCCGACCGACTGACGTCTGACACAGACGCAGATCCTGTTGAAATCGACCGCTGGACATTCAACCTGCCCACCCCGTTCGAGATCATCCAGGACGGGGCTGATATTTCGATTACCAACCCCACCCCCGCATCCGGAACCGACATCACCGGCGGGTCGGGTGATCTGGGCGGATAGCGGGCGCAGCGGGTCAGACGATGGAACAGACACACATCAAATACATCGCGATCCAAGGGGCCGCAGGCAAAGGCGCGGCTTATATCGGCGCGCTTCAAGCCCTGGAAACCCTCGGGATATTGGCGTTTGATACAAACGAAAAAGCGAGCCGCAATTTCAGCCAACTCAAAGGCATCGCAGGCACGTCGGCAGGGTCGATCACGGCGGTCATGCTCAGCCTTGGGTACACTGCCGCAGAAACCAACGAGATGGTTATCGAAGATCCGCTGTTCGCACTGGCGTTTGGTGAAAAACCACAGGCCGAACGCTACCGCGCGGTGCATGGCGCAGGCGATGACGCGTCCCTCGAGGTCGGTTTTCTAAGCGGTCGCAAATTGCGCAAATCATTTAATGATCGCACGGTGTCGCGTCAGGATCTCCTGCAAGATCCCTACACAATCTCCTCCAGAATTCTCAAATCATTCTCGACAAAATCGCCCGAACTCAAAGACTTGCGAAGCCTGGTCCACAAACACCAAAAAGATATTATCGGTAACGCCTGGGGTATCTTGGGCGGCGCGATCGGCTCGGGCGTGCTCAAAAGCCTGCCGGATCCAGTGGTTTTGGGCAACATCGCCGACGCGCTCTATGATGACCTGTATAGCGAATACAACGAATACCGCAGTCTCGTGAAAACGCTCGAAAGCTGGGGCAAAAAACAGGATGGCTCTACCCACGCGTTGGGGGAATTCGCAGGCTTTCTTGTGATGCTCCCGATCCTGAGCCAGTTCACCGATTTCATTGATGGCCTGTTCAAGTCCTGGAAAGACGCGCGAGATACGGGTGATCTGTCGGGTGGCAAAACCCTCGGCGTTGCGGCGGTCACAATGGCCTGCCTGCTGGTGGTGTCCTATTTGCTCACACAGTTCTTCAACCACATGGAAGACGACGACAACGACCGCTGTTCACCGGAAAACCAGATCAAACGCCAGATGCGCGCCAGTTGGGAGCTCAAGAAAACCCTGATCCGCGTGATCTGGCAATCCAACGTGCCCAACGTCCCAATCATCACGCCGCTGTTTCGCAACATCATGAAACTGGACGAGCTGTCGCCGACAAAACCCGTCAAAACCTTCAATAAAAGCCGTGAACTGGTCACAGCACAAGGCAAGCTTCTCAAAGAACTAGCGGGAATCATTGACGAAATCTTGACGTGGTCACCGGACGCACTTGCCGCGCGGGTTGGCAAGGAAATCCCGATGTTCGTCGGGGCCTTGGTGAAACCTGTGCAAATCATGATGTCCGAAGGCGGCCTATTTGACGGGGCGCGCGTGCGCTACATTATTGCGCGGCTGATCTATGAAAAAGTCCGCGTTCATCCGCATTATCATGGCACCAATAAGCATAAGTTCTCGCGGCGTGGTGAACCTCTGACATCGGCGCTGCAAAACGAAACCGTTCAGGCATTCGGCCCTGATGAAAACGTCAAACGGCTCACCCCAAAGAACCGCAAAAACATTCAGGACAAGGTGAACACCGCCGAGAAAGAACTCATCCGCCTCGAAGCCCTGCCCGAGGCCGACCCCCAAGCCCTTGCTGAATTGAACGCAGAACTCGCCGCTCTATTGGGTGAGATGACCCGCGAACCGAAAAGCACCCCCTATCCGGCGTCCGCACGCGGTCGCCTTGATGCGCTGCACACCTTGTTGGACATCGAAAGCATCCGCGACCATTTCGACATCATCCAGACCGAATACTCGTTCGAAAGACACAAAGCCCTGTTCCCCCACCACCTTGTGCTGTCCGCTGCCAATATCAGCATCGGTGAAGGTTGCTATTTCAACGCCTCCCTGACCCCCGACTTCCCGATTGTGGATGCTTTGGGCATGTCTATGTCGATCCCCGGCATCTGGCGCCCCGTCGCCGTTAAATACCGCCCCGCGAACGGCGCTGGCCGCCAATTGCCTAACGAACAAGGGCAGGATAAAAACTTCTATGACCGCAACTATTTCGGTTGGTTCGTCGATGGTGGCGTTTTCGAAAACCTGCCGCTGTTTGCATTCAACGGCTATCAGACCCCCAAGGGTCGTGAAATCGATCCGCATCTCCAAACCCCTCTCGAAGCCACAATCCAGAACCTTGACGGATTTCCCGAAGGTCAGATTCTGGGCATCTCGAACAGCGGCAGTAAATGCGTGGTCGTTGACGACGGCGACGGGCCGAAACCCGCTCTAAAGTCGGGCAAAGTCCGCCAGCAAGACGCAATGCGCCTGCCCAATCCGCAAGGGCATTTCAAAACCAACAAGATCAGCTTTGGCGCGGTGCTGGGCAGCACGTTTGAGGGCATTTTCGGGGACGCGTTCAAACTGCGCGGCTACGAGGCCGAACCCTACCAATCCCACATCCTACCCGTGGATTACGGATTTATGGGCGCGCTGGAATTCGCCGCCAATATCCAAGAACTCTATGCGGTCGAAACCCTGAACTACAAAATGACCATGGCCCATTTCGGCGCCCCGTCCAGCGACCTGCCCAAAGTTTTCCACGCGCTGTTCGACAAAGACCAAATCCACATTGACCGCCAGCGCTTACGCCAAGAAATGAAGTTCAAAGGCTTCCGTCAGAACTTCAAACAAAAAGACAAGGGCCGAATTGGGAAGTTTTACTTGTAACGGGGTTCTCAATTAGCCAGATATCGCAAAACCATGATACATCTCCAATACTTTAATCTTTGGTCGGAGACCAAGAATTTTGTCATCTAGGTGTTTGCTCCCACGGTTTGAACCGCCCGCAGTTTGCCGGAGGGTGATTACATCATATCATGCGACCATATCTAATTTGTCGAACTGGGCATAGTTACCTCTCTTCTGATTCTGCTGGCGGGATGTATCCGATAGGCTCCAGGAGGCGGCGATTGTTAAACCACTCGACCCATTTGAGCGTTTCCCACTCGACCGAGGCCATGGTTTTCCATGGGCCAAGTCGGTGAATGACCTCAGCTTTGTAGAGGCCATTTATGGTTTCAGCCAAGGCATTATCGTAGGAATCGCCGACGCTGCCAACCGAGGGTTCGATCCCTGCTAGGCTCTAGGTAACGTCCCCGGGTAATCGCCCCCTTTTTAACGGGGTGCATCTGTAGAACTTACGCGGCCATTTTCAGTTTCATAGCGGGTGTGATGCCGCCGATGCCCATGTTCGGGCGGTCGTTGTTATATGTCCAGAGCCATTGTGTGGCCTGATCCTGAGCCTCCTCGATGCTTTCGATGATGTATTGATCCAGCCATTCATGCCGAACCGTCCGGTTGTAGCGCTCGACATAGGCGTTCTGCTGGGGCTGTCCGGGTTGGATGTGCTGGATCGTAACACTATGTTTCTCAGCCCATTTTCTCAGTGTTTCGCTGATATATTCCGGCCCATTGTCGACCCTGATCGTGCCCGGTTTTCCGCGCCATTCGATAATGCGATCAAGGCTGCGGATGACCCGTTCGGCAGGGAGCGAGAAATCAACCTCGATCCCCAGCCCTTCGCGGTTGAAGTCGTCCAACACATTCAAAAGCCGAAAAGCCCTGCCGTCGCCGAGGCGATCCGCCATGAAGTCCATGGACCAGGTCACATTCGGTCTGTTCGGGACCGCCAGAACGTCAGGCTTCTCCCGTTTCAGCCGCTTGCGCGGCTTGATGCGCAGGTTCAGTTCCAGCTCACAGTAGATCCGGTAGACCCGCTTGTGGTTCCACGGATGCCCCTTCACGTTGCGCAAATGCAGGAAACACAGGCCAAATCCCCAAGTCTTGCGCGCATCCGTCAGCCCTGTCAGCAGATCGGCGATCACCTCGTTCTCGTCTTTCAGCTTCGGGCTGTAACGATAGCAGGTCTCGCTGACCTCGAAGGCCCGGCACGCCAGCGCGATGCTGACGCCCCGTCGCTCTACCGCCGTTTCGGCCATCTCGCGGCGCTGAGATGGCCCCGTTACTTTTTTCCGAGGGCTTCCTTCAATAAGTCCGCCTGCATGCTCAGATCTGCATACATCCGCTTCAGCCTGCGGTTCTCTTCCTCCATGGCTTTCATCTGGCTGACCATGGATGCATCCATGCCACCATACTTCGCACGCCATTTGTAAAACGACGCATTGCTCATGCCATGTTCACGGCAAAGCTCGGCCACCGGCACACCACCTTCGGCTTGGCGCAGGATCGCAAGGATCTGGGGTTCGCTATATCTGGTCATTTTCATTCAAAATCTCCTCGTTCATCTTGCCGAGAAAATTCTACTTCCGCAGCCCCTTACTTTCGGGGGGGATTACCCCCGCAGCTATTTCATAGCTGCACCCTCTAATTGACGAAGATCAATGTGTGCTGATCGAGACGCGCGGATAGTTATGGCATTAGGAACACAGCTGTGAATAGGAAATACTATGGCAAACGAAACTGTTGAACACGGCCAAGGCGTAACGGTCATCAAGGTGCCAGAGGCCGTAGGTGTGTTTGAGACTTTTGAAAGCTTTCAAAAGGCATTTTATGACCTTCGAATGGTGGGCTTCAGTCGCTATGACCTGAGCATTTTGGGCAGTGACAAAGCCTTGGAAGAAAAATTTGGCGACGCTTACTTGTCCGGCAAAGATATGGAAGACGATGCGCGCGTGCCCCGTGCAGCGTTTGTTTCGGAAGAAGCAATTGGCGAGATGGACGGTATGATCATTGGTGGGGCATTTTTTATTCCATCCTACATAGCAATGGCGGCAATGGCCGCAGCAGGGGCAGCGGCGGCGGCAACTGCTGCGGTCGTTGCAGTTGTAGGGCTGCCAGCCACTGCCATCGGTTTGCTCTTTGCCCGCAGAATTCAACAGCACCACAAAGACTATTACGCCGAACAAATTGAACGAGGCGGTATCCTGTTATGGGTGCGTGTTGCGGACAAAGACAAGGAAAAGCTGGCTGTTGATATTCTTACGGGACATTCGGGAAAGGACGTTCACGTCCATGACTGGAGCGTTTGAGGCTGTGCTTCAACCTTAAACAGATGCCACGTGGATGGTGGGCCTATAGCGGACCATAACTGCGTCCGCACTGCGCACCTAAAACCACACAGCCGGCACCTTCTGTTGGAAGGTGTCTCCAAAAGCCGACGTTGGCGCAGCCGCAGCGAAAGCTCAGTTTGTCCGCTTAACGGTCATAGGCAGTGTTTTTTTATGTGCCGATCTGGATGCGGATGCCGCGAATGGCAGTTCAGAGCCCACACTGTAAATTCAAATTTCGTGCTGCGTGCGCTCGCAGCACGAAAACCAACGGTGCCGCCGCTCCCCCCGCGGTCGTCTCGCAAAGGAGGAAGCTGTCATTTAGGCAGTGGAGCTAAGAACCCATACTGCCTCAGGACTAACAGGGCATTAGTCAGCGCGATGTCAGTGACCGCTTCCGGCTATTCGCGACCTTTCTTCTGTTGCCCTAGGCCATCACGATCAAGCAATAGAACCGGTTCACACTTTAGAAGAGGTGTTTTCCGCGAACAGAGAACACCTGGCGCGTACATTACGGCCGGGTCGCCTTTGAGTCAGCCTCCCCAGTGAAAAGTAGTGCGACACTTTCTTCGGTTTCCAACAGCATCTACTTCCGTTCGTGCAAAATACGTCCAATCAGGTTCATCAACAATTGCGCAGCAAGGGTCGATGACGGATCAGCCTTACACTGATCGCATGGTGGCATGTGCCGCCCTTTTGCGATGGAGAGAGGCATGACAAACGGACAAACGACGATTTATGTTGGTATTGATGTATCGAAGGACAAGCTTGCGGTCGCGATTGCCGATGGTGGCCAAACGCCAACCGGTAAAAGTGCGACGGATGGCTTTAGCCACCCAAGCAGCGTAGCTTCGCGGCTATGCGTTCTTTGCAACGGGCGTTGAACAGCGATGAGGCAGAGGTTTTAACACCTGTGCTTGATTAACAAGCCATATTTTAGCTCAGGCATTTTGGGCTTCAAGATTCCGAACTTATCTACTCTTTAATGTTGGAGGCAGGGCCAATTAGCTCGGCCCGAAGAATTGGAGAGACGAAAATGACAAATGGAGACAGAGCAAAGAACATCGCAAACTTGCCGGTGGTGGAACAAGTGAACTTGTTGCGGATTGCCGCTCGAGACACGGCTTCCCGGGAGGTCAAGGGTAACACGAAAAACCGCTTCTACGCGTATGAATGCGGCCTGTCGCCGCGCGTGGTCGACGCAATGCGAAAGGAAGGGCACGGCGAGAAAATCTTGTCTGGGCCTGGGCGCAATTCTGGCCGCTGGTATTTTCCTACGGAAATCTTGGGGTAATCCCCCCCGAAAGTAAGGGGCTGCGGAAGTAGAATTTTCTCGGCAAGATGAACGAGGAGATTTTGAATGAAAATGACCAGATATAGCGAACCCCAGATCCTTGCGATCCTGCGCCAAGCCGAAGGTGGTGTGCCGGTGGCCGAGCTTTGCCGTGAACATGGCATGAGCAATGCGTCGTTTTACAAATGGCGTGCGAAGTATGGTGGCATGGATGCATCCATGGTCAGCCAGATGAAAGCCATGGAGGAAGAGAACCGCAGGCTGAAGCGGATGTATGCAGATCTGAGCATGCAGGCGGACTTATTGAAGGAAGCCCTCGGAAAAAAGTAACGGGGCCATCTCAGCGCCGCGAGATGGCCGAAACGGCGGTAGAGCGACGGGGCGTCAGCATCGCGCTGGCGTGCCGGGCCTTCGAGGTCAGCGAGACCTGCTATCGTTACAGCCCGAAGCTGAAAGACGAGAACGAGGTGATCGCCGATCTGCTGACAGGGCTGACGGATGCGCGCAAGACTTGGGGATTTGGCCTGTGTTTCCTGCATTTGCGCAACGTGAAGGGGCATCCGTGGAACCACAAGCGGGTCTACCGGATCTACTGTGAGCTGGAACTGAACCTGCGCATCAAGCCGCGCAAGCGGCTGAAACGGGAGAAGCCTGACGTTCTGGCGGTCCCGAACAGACCGAATGTGACCTGGTCCATGGACTTCATGGCGGATCGCCTCGGCGACGGCAGGGCTTTTCGGCTTTTGAATGTGTTGGACGACTTCAACCGCGAAGGGCTGGGGATCGAGGTTGATTTCTCGCTCCCTGCCGAACGGGTCATCCGCAGCCTTGATCGCATTATCGAATGGCGCGGAAAACCGGGCACGATCAGGGTCGACAATGGGCCGGAATATATCAGCGAAACACTGAGAAAATGGGCTGAGAAACATAGTGTTACGATCCAGCACATCCAACCCGGACAGCCCCAGCAGAACGCCTATGTCGAGCGCTACAACCGGACGGTTCGGCATGAATGGCTGGATCAATACATCATCGAAAGCATCGAGGAGGCTCAGGATCAGGCCACACAATGGCTCTGGACATATAACAACGACCGCCCGAACATGGGCATCGGCGGCATCACACCCGCTATGAAACTGAAAATGGCCGCGTAAGTTCTACAGATGCACCCCGTTAAAAAGGGGGCGATTACCATCCACCTGCGTCTTCGTAACACCCGACATAACCTCCATAGCGCGCTGAATTTGCGCATTATAGTCCTTGACCGCCTCGGTGTAGAATTCAGCTTGGACTTTTGCGCTTCAACATCCCGCTGAATCCGGGACGTCGCGAACTTCATCATTTCGTCACCCAGATCGGACCATGCTTTCAACTGCGGGTCGCTCATCGGATTGAACGGCATGTTGCCGAGCATGCCGGCGAAGTCGGTAGCCGACTTATCGGTTGCTTTCTTAGTCATAGCGTTTTCCTTTCGTCACTGGTGGATCTTAACATCGGGTTTGAAACGTTCGTGAGGCGTAAGCAGCTGACTGTCGAAGCGTCCGGCTCAGCCCTGGATGCTCTCAAGATAGGCGAGCAGACCCGCAAGCGCTCTTGGCGTCGGCGTGTAAACGCCATCGAGCTTAACCGGTACTAAATCATCAGCCATCGCGCCGCCGAACTGCGGCATCACGCGTGCGAGGTGACTCTGCGTTGGATCACCCCAGATGTAGGCAAGAGCACGCGTGGCAGGAAACGTACCACCATTGGTACGGCTGAGCGTGGTCAAGTCGGTTGGCGCAACAGGCAAGTCTTTGGATATTATACCATCGCCACGCCCACTCGGTCCATGACACGAGGTGCAGCTCTCAGCAAAAAACGCCCTGCCGTCGGACCTGTTTGGCATTGAGGGTCCGACACACGCGACCACACCTATCAAAGCCAAGCCTATCGCTGTAACAAAACCGACGTTGATGCGCATGTATGGCCCCAAAGTTGCTCAAGATGAGATCATCTTAAGCATCCGGCGCTCAGGCGATATGATAGAGATCAAAAAGAGACATTTCCTTGCGGTTGAGGAAATCGCTCAACAGCTTCCCGTCCTTCATAAAGGGCGGATTGCGGACCTTCGCTGCAGCCGCGCAGGCTAGTTGCCAGACGGGCAGAAGCGGCTATTCAAGTCCTAGCTACCGAAACCCACAAGCTGCGCCGCGCGCCAAGGTCGGCTGTGCGCAGACACCTGCCGTTCGCTGCGGGTGCAAACACAAGCTTCACCCTTAAAGGGCGAGAGCGTCTAATCGAGGTGACCCTTGATAAATTGCCCTAGCGCCAGACGGCTTAATGATAATGCAACATGTATAACCGCCCCTTGCGCAAGAGATATTTTCAGAGCTGATTTTGGCGCGTCATCGGGTGCTGACATGTATCCGGCCTCACGATGCGGCGTCACACATGCCGCGGGCCCGTATGGTGTTCGAGGGTCGGGTCCAGATCAAAGCCGCGTGCTCGAAGGCACTCTGTTGCACACTGGTTCTCCCGATCCCGTCTCACGACGATTGCGCCAAACTGCTCCTTGCCCTCTTTCGCTCCGACGTCCTCGCGACCTACAGCGGGCTTACGCCGCCGTGGCCGGAGCCTTGTAGACGCCACCTCGGGCCATTAGGGCCCAGACGATCCGCGCCATTTTGTTTGCGAGCGCCACCCGCACCAGCATCGGTGGCTTGCGCGTCAGCATCCCGCCCAGCCAAGTGCCGGGCTTGGCCGTAGCATGGACATGTCGTTTGATGATGACGCTGTTGGCGCCAACCCTACCAATCCCACACCCATGCACCCGTCAGCAACGCTGCTGGGTTCACAAGTCCGCCAATGTGCTGAACTACCTGCCCAAGCGGACCCAGCCCAAGGCCCGAAAGATGCTACATGACATTTGGCAGGCGGAAACCCGTGAGGATGCGCATGCATCATTCGATTTATTCATTGAAACTTTCGACGCAAAATACCCAAAGGCCACCGAATGCCTGATGCGGGATCGTGACGAGCTGTTGGCTTTTTATGACTTCCCCGCCCAACATTGGCAGAGCATCCGCACATCGAACCCGATCGAAAGCGCCTTCGCCACAATCCGGCACCGAACAAAACGTGCCAAGGGCTGCCTCAGCAGAGACGGCATGTTGCATATGATGTTCAAGCTCGGTCAAAGCGCCGAGAAAAGCTGGCGCAAGCTGCGCGGCTTTGCCTATCTCGCCGACGTCATACAAGGCGTCGATTTCGTAAACGGCATCAAGCCATCAAACCAGGATCAGGCCGCCGCATGAAAAATCCGTGGACACCAGATTTGACAATAGCTCCGCGCGACGTCAGCACAAACCGCGATCGCGGTAGACGGTGGGCTGCCCCGCCCCGCCGAAGTTAGTGCCGACGATAGCCGTTCATAAACCTTCAAAAAGCGCATCGGTTTTGAACGGGGTTTGTGGTGGCGGGAAACGAGCTAAGAAGCGAAATCACCAAAAAGGAGCGTTTACGAAACTATTTTCAAGTTTATCGTGCGGCCAAAACAAACATGGGCTGACTTATCGGGCTAAGTAGAACACCTAGCGTTAGAAGCGCATGTATAGGAAATGACCACCATGCAAAAAATCAAGACATCCAATCCTGACTTTATACTCCGACATGCTTCCCCGAATGACGCGGAGCTTGTTGTTAAATATATGAAAAAACTTGGAACCTATCAAAAGATGGCGGACAAGATCACCGCAACAGAGCCCCAGATCAAACGGCTACTGGATGAAAATTTGGGCGAGGCATTATTTGGATATTACAAAGAAGAAATCGTAGGCTTTGCCTATTTTTGCCAAAAGTCATCAGCATTTACCGGGCGCTCAGGCCTCTACATTGATGGGTTCCTTGTCGATTCTCAGGTTCGCCATCAGGGTTTTGGAAAGATCATTATGGGGTATCTTTGTTCGCTAGCGTTGCAACGAAACTGTCAGATGTTGGAATGGGGAGTGCTGGATTGGAATATACCCACCATTCAGTTCTACAAAAAACTTGGGGCTTATAGTGTGGACGAGATGACAATATTCAGGTTTACGCCGGACGATCTAAAATCCAATGCCCTAGCATTTGAGGGCCAAACATAGCCCTTTGTGATAGGCTGGTTTGAACTGACATTCACACCCTCTTGAAAACGACCGTTTCTGGAACGGATAGGCAAACCTAAATTTCGTTCTAAAACGGTCCTTTTTGAAAGGCGTGCATTTATGGTGATCGTCAGCGCTGTGTTCGAACCACCCCTTTTTTAAACAACGGCCTGTTCCAGTGAGCCGGTTCAGGTTAGATCGTGATTATGTCTGATTTATCTATAAAACCTGCAGCTATTGCTGACGTCCTCGCAGAAGAAATCATTAGGGGCGACATTGCTCAGGGTGCTCGACTTGCGCAGGATCATATCGCCGAACGATTCAAGTGCAGTCACGTCCCTGCACGCGAGGCGCTTCAGCGCCTTGTTCAGATGGAACTTGCCACCTTTATCCCCAAGCGCGGTGTCCGAGCGTTTTCTTTGACTGACGCAGATCAAGACGACATTCAGGAGATGAGACTTGCTCTGGAGCCGCTGGCTTTGACGAAAGCGGTTGCCAAGATTACGCCAGCGGCTCTGCAGGAAATGGAGCTTTTTCGGCTTGCTTGCGACCATGCCAAAGACCCTATTTCTTGGGAAAAAGCCAACCGGCAGTTTCACTTGGAAATTCTGAAACCCTGCGAACGGCCTCTTTTGCTGGAGCGCATCAAGCAACTTCAGCGTCTTTCCGCACAGAGGTTTCACGCCAGATGGCGCGAAACGTGGCAGAGCACCTCGGACAAAGACCATGTGGCGATCCTTCAGGCCATGGAGCGGCGTGAAGGAAATACAGCATCTACGATCTTAAGGCGGCACCTCTCCCGTGGATGATTTCAAGACATCCTTGCAAACTATCTATAGTTCAAGTATTTTTTGATTCTCGTGCTATATTTAATAGATATTTGTAGGAAGCGCCTAAATGACCTCATCTACAACTGCAGTCGCCTGCAACAATCCCAGAGCATTGGATGTGCAGAACTTTACACTACCGTGGAAAATAGCGGCCGTCTTTTTCGGCACCCTTTTCCTCACATTGTCGTCCTATATCGAAGTTCCGATGATCCCAGTTCCGATCACCATGCAAACCTTTGCGGTCATGCTTGTCGGTGCCCTATACGGATGGCGTTTGGGTGGAATCACAATCGTGGCTTGGTTGATGGAGGGAGCCCTTGGACTGCCGGTTCTGGCGGGGGGCGCTGCTGGAGCACAACATTTCTTAGGCGCAACCGGCGGCTATCTTTTTGCCTTCCCAGTCGCGGGCATGGCTGTCGGGTGGTTAACGGAACGTGGCTGGAACGGGCAGCGCGTTTGGCTTTCGTTTCTTGCTATGCTGATCGGTAACGCGATCTGTCTGGTTCTGGGGGCCGCATGGCTTGCAGTTCTGATCGGTGCGGAACAAGCAATTATGGCGGGTGTCGTTCCCTTTGTCATTGGTGGGATCCTCAAATCTGGTCTCGGCGCGATGACGCTTAAACTGTTGACGCGCGACACCAAAAACAACGCCGAATGACAGTACGCCTGCGTGCTCACCATCTTCTTTGTTTGCTTACTTACATTGGCAAAGGATACAGCCTCGCCTTCACAGACAACATGACTGTGATTGCGGGGCGAATTTCAGCAGGTGAGACTATCGAAATTATAGAGGGACCGGATGATATCTGTGCCCCGCGTCTGGCGGAAACTAGTGCGCATTGTTGCGACGAAAGTGTTTACAATCGAGACCTTCATGCGGCGAAGGATGTGGGCAAGATATTGCAAGTGCCGGTGCATACCGGCGCAAAACTTTCTTTGGACAAAGGGTCTTTGAGGCTACTTCGGTCGGCGTTCTCACGAAATCAGGTTCGATCCGCCTGTAACGATTGCCAGTGGGGAGAACTTTGCACTCATATTTCTTTAAACGGCTATGAAAATACAATCGTTTAATCCTACTTGCGATTGCAGTGCTTGAGTGGTGGCCAAACGTGCCTGTTCCAAAAACGCTCCTTTTTGGCACAGGCAAAAACCACGCCGATCTACGCTGCCAAAAACCCCGTTCAAAATCCATGTGGTTGTTGGAGGTTTTTGGAAACTTTCATGATGACGGACATTCGTGCAATGCGCAGCATCGGACACAATGGGCTCCTTAGTGACCGTGTCGAGTGTGAAGCTATTCGCAGTCGCAGCATCGCATTCTTTGCAGAGGGCGGCCCCACCCGGACCTCTGCCTGACCTGCCGTTGCCGCACCACGGCTTTCCTAAAGCTGCCGTTCGACCCGCGCGTTCGTTAAGATAAAAATTCGCCCGAGACACTATCCCTAAACACCAAGAAGCGCATCAAACCGCGCTTCAACTAATTTCAGAAACTGGTCCGCTATGCGCGACGGTTGGCGCGTGGCTGGTAGAAGCAGGTCATATCGAAATGGCTGAGCAGGCGACAAAGGGCGCACCAGAATCTTACCGAGATTACCAAAATGCGTTGCTGTCACAGGCTCTACAATTGAAATGCCAGCCCCAGCGGCCACCAATTCACAGATCGACGCAGACAATTGCGCCTCGGCAACGATCCGAGGACGAGCACCGCCCGCGAGTAAAAATGCATCTGTTTCGGAGCGGGTTCCAATTTCTGCGCCAAGCGCGATGAATGGGCGCTGATCGAAATCTCCCGGCAAGAGCATTGTTTTCCGCCCAAGCTCGTGAGACAGGGGTAACACGGCCAACATTGGCGCCTTGAACAACTCACGGCGCAGGACAGCGGGATGGTCGTTGTCCAAGGCAGCAAAGCCGAGATCGAACTGCTGCGAACTTAGATGACGTAGCACCGCCTGAGAGCTTCGGATGCGCAAGGATACAGTGATTCCGGGTTCGTCTGCGATGAATTCGGCGATCACATCCGGCAGTAGTTTCAGAGCCAGTGCTGGCATCCCCGCAATCAGCAAGCTGCCGGTCCGAAAGTCTCTAATGTCCTCAATGACGCGGGAAATTTCCGTCATCCCGACGAAAGCCCGCTCAACCTCTTCATAAAGCGCGCGCGCTTCAGGAGTGGGCACGACCTGCCTGCCTTGCCGCTCGAACATCTCGAAGCCAGCCGCGCGTTCTAAATCCGCAATTAGTTTGCTGACCGAGGGCTGCGTTGTTCCCAAGACGACAGCTGCGGAGGTGACCTTGCCGGTCTCCATCACAGCGCGGAAGGCTTCGATCTGACGATGTGTGAGCCGAGCGAGCATAGCGATTCATAACCTTAGAGAATGATTTACGCAAATATTACGATTATTCTTATGAAGGCAATGCTGCGATCTAAATGGTGGAGGAATCGCATGCATCAACTCACACCTGAAATAACAATCGTCGGCGGCGGCCTTGTCGGCCTTTCTGTAGCGCTCGGCCTGCTATTTTCCGGACGGCGTGTCCGGGTGTTGGATGGGGCAGACTGTGATGCACGTGCGTCGCAGGGGAACTTTGGTCTTATCTGGGGCCAAGGCAAAGGCGCTGATTTCGCGCCTTACGCTCATTGGACGATGGATGCGCTGGCGGCTTGGCCCGGCTTTGCGCAGCAGTTGCAGGAGCTATCGGGCATTGACGTGGCACTCGACCAATCCGGGGGCTACGAGTTTTTTACCGATTTGTCAGAGATGGACGCCTTCAAGGCCGAGTTGGACCAGCAAGCAGCGCATCTGGGCGGACGCGCCAGCTATGAAATGCTCTACGGGGATGACCTGCGCAGTCAGTTAAAAGGCATTGGACCCGATGTTGTCGGCGCGAGTTTCTCGCCCGGCGACGGCCATGTAAACCCGCTCCGCTTTCTTCGCGCCCTGCGCTGTTCGGTTCAGGCGATGGGCGGGCGTGTGACACTGGGAGCCACCGTTGCCGCGATCAGGCCACAACTTGGGGGTGGCTTTGCGCTTGCTTTGGCGGATGGGGAGGTCGCTTACACGGAGCAGGTCATACTCTGTGCCGGGCTGGGCGCTGCCACTCTGGCCCGCGATCTTGGGTTCATCACACAGGTCCGGCCACAGCTTGGCGAGTTGCTGATCACCGAAAAGCTGGGCGACCGCCTGCCGTTCCTGTCCAGCACCATCCGGCAGGTCGACGAGGGCGGCGTGCAGATTGGCGGCACCAAGGCGAATGCAGGACTGGATGATCGTGAGACTTTGCCCATCATGTCCAAACTCGCTCACCATGCGGTCACGGTCTTCCCTGCGCTTGCCGATGTGCGGGTTGTCCGGGCGTGGGGTGCGCTGCGGGTCATGTCGCCCGACGGCTACCCAGTCTATGCCAAATCGGGCCCGAATCCCGGCGCCTTTCTGGTGACCTGCCACAGCGGTGTCACGCTTGCCCCACTACACGCCAGCGTGCTCGCTAAGTGGATCCTGAATACATCCGCCACCCCTGATCTGGAGGCTTTCGATGAATGTCGCTTCGCGCTTTCGCACGCTGCCTGAGACCGGGGATCGTGTGCAGTTTACGCTGGATGGCGCGCTTGCCACTGCGCCCGCCGGGGGCACTGTCGCAGCGGCGTTGCTGGCCCATTCGGGTGCGTGGACGCGGCGGACTGCACAGGGCGCACCGCGCACGGCCTATTGTATGATGGGTGTGTGTTTTGACTGTCTGGTCGAGGTCGATGGCACGCCCAACACCCAAGCCTGCATGACCCTTCTGCGCGAGGGTATGTCCGTCCGTCGCCAAACGGGCCTGCGTGATTTGAACGGAGGTCACTGTGGCCGAGGTTGATCTGATTATCATCGGTGCCGGACCTGCTGGCATGTCAGCCGCAGCCGTCGCGGCGCGGGACGGTTTGCAGGTGTTGATGTTGGACGAACAGCCCCAACCCGGCGGCCAGATCTATCGCAATGTGGCTCAGAACCGGAGCAAGCGCGGCTTTCTTGGCCAAGCCTACGCCGCAGGGGCGGATTTGGTTGATGCGCTCGACCATCCCGGCATCACCCGTCACTCTGGTGCGATGGTTTGGCGGCTCGACAAAGGGCCGCAGGTGACATGGTCGCGGGGCGGCAAAAGTCGGACTACCTCGGCTGCGCATGTGCTGATCGCAACCGGTGCTCAGGAACGCCCTGTGCCTTTTCCGGGCTGGACGCTCCCCGGTGCGATGCCAGCAGGGGCTGCGCAGATTTTGATGAAAACTGCTGGGATGCTGCCCGAGGATGCCGTGCTCGCAGGGTCTGGTCCGCTGCTCTATCTGATTGCGGCACAGATGATTGACGCCGGAAGCCCCCCACAGGCGCTGATCGAGACACAGACGTATCGGCAGATGCTGGGTGCATCACCCCATTTGCCCCGCGCCCTGTTTGGCTTGCCAACCTTGCTGAAAGGGCTGAGCCTGATTGCCAAAATCCGCAAAGCGGCTGTGCCGCGCTACACCGCTGCGTCGGGCTTCCACGCCACCACGACCGAGAGCGGCAATATCCTCTTTTCCTTCCGGGCTAATGGGCGGGATCAAAGCCTTACCTGTGGTCTGCTGCTGACCCACCAAGGGGTTATCCCCGGCACCCATATCACAAGGGCTGCGGGGATCGCGCATCATTGGAATGCCGCGCAGGGTGTCTTTCAGCCCCAACATGATCTTTGGGGTGCGACCGACCAGACGGGTCTGCATGTGGCCGGGGACGGTGCCGGGATCGGCGGGGCGGAGGCGGCTGCGGCGGCCGGTGAATTGGCCGCGTTAAATATCCTGTGCCAATCAGGCCGCCTAAGCAGCGACACCCGCAACCAGCGTGCCGCCCGCGCCCGCGCCGCGTTGTTTCGTGCCCGCGCCATTCGGCCCTTCCTTGATGCCGCATACCCTCCGCCGACCGATATACTTGCGCCATCAGACAACACCATCGTCTGCCGCTGTGAGGAAGTCTCTGCCGGGGCCATCCGACAGGCCATACGCGAAGGTGCCCAAGGCCACCGCCAGATCAAAACATCCCTGCGCTGTGGCATGGGCCCCTGTCAGGGGCGCATGTGCGACGCCACGCTGCGCAGCCTGCTCAGCGCCGACGCCCCGCCCGACCACCCTATCGACCCGCCCCGCGCCCGCTCGCCGATCAAGCCGATTGCCTTGGGCGAGCTGGCCGCACTCTCACACCCTCAGGAGGAACCCGCATGAGCGCCCCCGCAGCCTTGAAAGTTAAAGATCTGCACAAGAGCTTCGGCTCGCATGACGTCATCAAAGGCGTGTCGCTTGAGGCGCAAAAAGGCGAGGTAATCGCCATTCTTGGAGCCTCCGGCTCTGGCAAGAGCACCTTTTTACGCTGCATCAACCTGCTGGAGACGCCGAATTCCGGCGAGGTCTGGCTGGCAGGCGAGCAAATGCGGATGAAGCAGAACCGCCGCGGCGAGATCGTGCCGCAAGACCTGCGACAGGTCGAAGGGATGCGCGCCCGTCTGGCGATGGTTTTTCAGGGGTTTAACCTCTGGTCACATATGACCGTGATGGAAAACGTCATGGAAGGCCCGCTCTACGTTCAGGGAACCCCCAAGGCGCAAGCCCGCGAAAAGGCCGAAGCACTGCTCGTGAAGGTCGGCTTGTCGGACCGGGCGGACTACTACCCCGCGCATCTGTCGGGCGGTCAGCAGCAGCGCGTAGCAATAGCCCGGGCGCTGGCGATGGACCCTGACGTGATGCTGTTTGACGAGCCAACGTCGGCGCTGGACCCTGAATTGGTGGGCGAAGTGTTGGGCGTTATGCGTGATCTGGCAGAAGAGGGCCGCACCATGCTCGTCGTGACACACGAGATGGCCTTTGCCCGCGATGTATCCACCCGAACCGTATTTCTGCACCAGGGCGAGGTCTGTGAAGAAGGCCCGCCCGCAGAGCTGTTTTCCAACCCGCAAACCCCAGAGTTTCAAGCGTTTCTATCGCGCATGAACTGACCAACCACAAAGAGGATCAACCTATGTTTCGTAAAGCCATCCTAAGCAGCGTTGCTGCCATTGCACTGAGCGCCGTCGCCATGCCGCTGGCGGCCCAAGACACGCTGCGCATCGGCGTCGAAGGCGCCTACCCTCCGTTCTCCTCCAAGGAATCCGACGGCACGCTTGTCGGCTTTGACATCGACATCGCCAAGGCGCTTTGCGCCCAGATGCAGCGCGAATGCGAGCTGGTCGAGCAGGCATGGGACGGCATGATCCCGGCGCTGAAGGCCCGCAAGTTCGATGCCATCGTCGCTTCCATGTCGATCACCGAAGAGCGCAAGCGCCAGATCGATTTCTCCGACAAATATTACAAGACCCCGGCCCGTCTGGTGGCTCCTAAGGACGCCGACTTCGAAGGCACGCCCGAAAGTCTGGCAGGTAAGCGCATCGGTGTGCAGCGCGGCGCGACACATCAGTGCTACGCGGAAAAGATGTTCCCCGATGCCGAGATCGTTCTTTACGGCTCGCAGGACGAGGTGTTCCGCGATCTGGCCCTTGGCCGCGTGGACGCGCAGCTTTCTGACAGCCTGATCGCTCAGGAAAGCTTCCTGAGCGCAGAGGCAGGTGCTGACTATGCCTTTCTTGGCGGCGATCATACAGACGTCGAATGCTACGGCGAAGGCGTGGGCATTGCCGTGCGCAAGGGTGAGGACGAATTGCGCGAAGATCTGAGCAAAGCGATTGCCGCGATCCGCGAGAATGGCACCTATGCCGAGATCAACGACACATACTTCCCCTTCGACATCTACGGCCGTCCCGAGGGCGAGTGAGTTTCCGCCTTACACCATTCATCAGGGCGGTCCTGCGGTGCCCTGATGATCCTTTAAGGAACACGCGATGAACCTGCTTTTGGAATACCAATCACAATTGATCGACGGCACGATCATGACGATCAATCTGGCGCTCACATCGCTGGTCATAGCTTTGATCTTTGGCCTGCTCGGTGCTTGGGCGAAACTTTCCGCCAACCGTCTGGCCCAGCGGCTGGCGGGAGCCTACACTACCATCGTGCGCGGGGTGCCGGATCTGGTTTTGATCCTGCTGGTGTTCTTTGGCGGTCAGGTGACGCTCAACAATATCGGCGCGATTACGGGCCTCTGGGGCTATGTCGAGGTCAGCCAGTTCGCCGCAGGCGCAGGCACGATCGGTGTAATCTTTGGTGCCTATTTCACCGAAACATTTCGCGGTGCGATCATGGCGATCCCGCGCGGGCAAATTGAGGCTGGCATCAGCTGTGGAATGCGCAAATCGCTGATCTTTCGTCATATCATCTGGCCGCAGATGGTCCGCTTTGCCTTGCCGGGCTTTACAAACAACTGGCTGGTGCAACTTAAGACTACGGCGCTGGTCTCGGTCATCGGGCTTCAAGACTTGGTCTATAACGCTTTCACCGCCGGTCGTTCGACGGGACAGCTCTTTACCTTCATGGCGGCAGCATTTGTCATCTACCTTCTGCTGACTGGCGTGTCCGACCTGCTGTTGCGCTCGGTGGAGCGTCATTACAACCGTGGCGTAGTGAGGGCGTGATGATGGAAAACCTGCTGACCTATATCCCGCTCGACATCGCCCTGATCGCTGAGAATTTTGACCGTTTCCTCTATGGCGTCTGGGTGACGCTTAACCTGACCTTCCTGTCGCTGCTGTTGGGCGGCTTGCTGTCAATCCCCATGGCCATTGCCCGCGCGTCGAAACACCGGGTCTTTAACCCCTTGGTGCAGGGCTACACCTATGTCTTTCGCGGCACGCCGCTTTTGGTGCAAACCTATCTGATCTATTACGGTGTCGGCCAGTTTGAGGTGATCCGCGAAAGCTTCCTGTGGGACCCGATCCTGTCCTCGGCTTGGTGGTGCGCGCTCATTGCCTTCACGCTCAACACTGCCGCCTATACGACCGAGCTGCTGCGGGGTGCCATTGCGGATACGCCAACCGGCGAGGTCGAGGCGGCCATCGCCACCGGCCATTCCTACCGCAGCCGCCTGCGCCGGATCATTTTGCCCTCGGCCTTCCGCCGCGCGATCCCGGCCTATTCCAACGAAGTCATCTTCATGCTGCATGGCTCGGTCATTGCCAGCACGATCACTTTACAAGACATCCTCGGCGTTGGGCGCTGGCTGAACGGGCGCTATTACCTCGCTTATGAAGGGTTCATCACCGCAGCCCTGCTCTATTTCCTCATTGTGCTGTGCATCACATGGGCCTTCTGGGGGTTCGAGCGCCGCTACCTGCGCCATCTCACCCGCCGCGACACCGCTGCCCAGCCCGCGACTTCTCCCCTTCCAACCCCTGAAAGAGTATGATCATGATCGAACGCATCCACACCAATCAACGTATGAGCAAAATCGTCAAACACGGGGGCATTGTCTACCTCTGTGGCCAAGTTGGCAGCGGAACCACAGTGGTCGAACAGACCGAGGACTGCCTTGGTCGCGTCGACAGATTGTTGCACGAAGCGGGTTCGTCGCGCGAGCATATGTTGCAGGCGACGATTTGGCTCGCAGATATGGCGGATTTCGATGCGATGAATGGGGTCTGGGACGCATGGGTTCCCCAAGGCGCAGCCCCAGCACGCGCCTGCGGAGAAGCCAAACTGGCGGATGCCGACCTGCGTGTCGAAATTATCGTGACCGCCGCCGTAGCTGGTTGACGACTGGTTAAGAGCTCATCCTTTTGTCGATGACTTCCTTATAATCAACTCATGCTGAATGGCTGCTTAATCCCCGACAAAAAGGCCAAATCGCCACAGCAGCGAACGTCCTCTCGCCGCCCTTCCTTCAAGAGGTATTCCCAACTGCCACGGAAACCGTGCGTCAGCAGCAAAGTCCCGCTCAGCCGCCCTCTGGCCAACCAAAATGCTGCACGATGTGTCCAACGGCTGCTTCAGGGAAGCTGCAATGCAGCGTTTGGATCACCGGTCGACGGCGGCTGATCATGATCCCCGGATAAAGTTTGCGAAACGCCGCGATTTTTGCAGGCAGCCAATACCCCGCAATCGTTTGGCTCGCGATCAGCCGGATATGGCCTTGGATCAAATCACGTGTCTCAAGCAACATCGCCTCGGCTTGGGCTAGCCGCGCAAGAACCGCGCGGGCCTCGGGAAGAAAAGCGCGCCCTTCTTCTGTGAGCGCAATCCCCCTTCCGATCCGGTCGAACAAGATGACCTGATGGCGTGACTCTAAGGCTGAAATCGCCGCCGAGGCGGTAGATTGAGTCATGTTAAGTGTTTGAGCCGCCCGCGTCATATGTTCCATCTCGGCAACGGCGACGAACACACGGAGTTGTTCAGGAGTCATCTGAGCCTCATTGATCGGAAAATACGATTATTATCACAAAAACAATTCGTTTGAACAATTGATTGCAAAAGATGATTTCAGGCTTTTAAGATATTCAAAGGATGCCGCTATGAAGCACGCGTATACTCTCCCCGGATCAGTTCGAGGCATGAGCAACAGAGCATGCAAAATCTTTCCAGGCCTCGCCCTGTGTGCGGGAGTTGGGGGCGTTGCGGTACTGGTAGCTGAAGCCGAAACCGCGTTCTTTGGTGCGCCGTGGTTGGAACCACTGGTATTGGCAATCCTGATCGGCGCGGTCCTACGTACGCTGTGGCGACCGCATGAGTATTTTCATGCGGGGATCGGGTTTTCGGCCAAAACGCTACTTGAAATAGCGATTGTTCTGCTAGGCGCTGCGGTCAGCGCACAGACACTGTTGTCCGTAGGGCCTGGGATGCTTGCGGGCATTGTGGCAGTTGTGGCGCTGGTGGTTCCGGGATCATATTACCTTGGACGACTGATGCGGCTTCCTGCGCGAATGGCATTGCTAATTGCCTGCGGGAACGGGATTTGCGGCAATTCTGCCATTGCAGCTGTCGCACCGGTCATCGATGCAGATAGCGATGATGTGAGCGCATCCATTGCGTTTACGGCGGTTCTGGGCGTATTCGTAGTGCTCAGTCTTCCGATGATAGGGCATCTTGCTGGGCTGCAGGCGCTGCAATACGGAGTACTTTCGGGGTTAACCGTCTACGCTGTTCCGCAAGTTCTTGCTGCAGCGGCCCCGATGGGAACCGCCGCGATTCAGATCGGGACACTGGTCAAACTGGTCCGCGTTCTGATGCTTGGGCCGATCACCGTAGTATTGTCAATGTTGGCTTCGCGCTTGCCTGATGAGGGTCAATCCAATGTGGCCCCACGCGCAATGAAGAAAGGCTTCATGCCGCCTCTCTTCATCTTCGGCTTTCTCGGAATGATCGGCTTGCGCTCCGTTGGGGCTATTCCACAAGAGATACTGTCTCCAATCAATATAGGCGCAAATGTGATGACGGTTATAGCCATGGCGGCTCTGGGTCTCAGCGTGGATGCCCGGGCAGTGATGAATGCCGGACCGCGAGTAATCGCCACGGTTGTGCTGTCTCTGGTGCTACTGATCGCACTTGGACTGGGGCTAATAACACTTCTCGCAACTTAATCCGCCATAGGTCAGCGGAGGGCACCCATGCACCCGTCACGGATATGCATGTCCTCAATCATCCGCTGGCGCAGCGGGGTGGTCTTTTCCTCGTTCATGGGAACCTCCTGTCTAACGGTGGGAAAGACCCAAATCGTCAGCCCAGAAAAGCCAATCACAAAGTGAAAATGTTAAACTGAAAGCCTAACGCCCGCCAAGGGCGCCATTGCCGCGGAGCGGCTTAGTCCTTCCGCCCGTTGTGTCGATCGACGCGAGCGGCCCTCAGCGTTACTTTCCGCGTCAAAGACTACCGTCTTACAGGCGCGGGCCGCCACACCACCATGACCTTGGCCACAAGTGAGTTCATCCGCCACTATGGCTTCTTCGGAAACGGTGACCGCGCAGCCAACATCTCGAGGATCAGGCGCTTGTTCGGGGCCAAAGCACCGCACCAAGAACACGGGGATGACGACAGTTCCGGAGATATGACAGGTGAGAGAAACGGCGATTGCCCCCATGTGTTGTCCACTCCCTGAGACGTTCTTTGATGCCAACTGATATCAATGCGATGCCCAAGGAGTTTGCATCGAAGCCGAGCTTCATTCGGCTTGCAACCTGCCGAAAAGATAGGTGGCACTATCCGGCTCAAAGCCGACAATTTGCAAGCCTTGCGCGAACAGTTCCTGCATCTCACGCCGGTTGTTTAATCTTGCGATGCGGGCCTCGTGTTCGGAGTGGCGCACCAGACGGTGAAAGTCCGGCACCATGGATAGGCGGTGCTCAACCTGAAACGGGGGGCGGCCGTTTACGTGCCATTCTGCCATAAGGCGGTCACTCTCGACGCCCCCCTGATAGCTGCCTTCGGACCCATAGTAGTTCACCAAATAGCGTGAGCCAATGGCGCCAAGCCGATTGACATTCAAATTGGCGTTGCGCGTCATCAACGGATCATAGGTCCAGCGGATTACCCGGATGCCACGCGTCCGGCACTGGTCTCGTTGATACTCCTTGAGGGCCTGCCCCAGACCTTGACCGCGATAATCTGACAAGACGGCGAGTCGATGGCTATGCTGCACTGCCGGATCGGACGTCGGAAAACCAAAGATATAACCTGCCAGCCTGTCACCCTCGAATGCACCCGCAACAATGCCACCCTCGGATTGCACCACCATCATCAAATCGGGTGGATCGGCCAGATCATCAGCGCCCCAGACGGCATGTTGTAGCGCATGGGCAGCACGGAATTCGGGCAGTCCTTTCAAATCGCGATAGGTGATCATGGGTGAAACACCTCAACCGAAGAGCTGATAGAATCTAGGAATCCCCAATCCATTGTGACGCCGATGCCGGCACCATTGCAGGGGACAGGCATCAATCCGTCTGCAGTTTCCAATTTTTCGGTGATAATGTCGCGCTCGAAATAGCGCGACGACGATGATGTGTCGCCGGGCCGGGAGAATTGCTCAAGCGTGCAAAGATGGATGTTGTGGGCACGTCCGATACCGGCTTCAAGCATGCCACCGCACCAGACAGGCACGTTATGTGACAGGCACAGATCATGCACCTGCCGCGCAACCGTATGCCCGCCCAGTCGACCCACCTTGATATTGATGACCCGTCCAGCATCACTGACCAAGGCCTTCCGGCAATCACTCAATGTGCGAATGCATTCATCCAGACAAATAGGTGTGTCGAGCGCAGCTTGCAGCTTTACATGGTCGTGCAGGTCATTCCAGGCCAGCGGTTGTTCAATGTAATCTAGATCGAAGTGGTCCATCTTGCGCAAGGTCATCAAATCGGCAAGCGAGTAGCAGCAATTGGCATCCACCGTCAGATGGATGTTGGGGAACTCTGCCCGCACGGCTTCCAACAGCTTCAGGTCATGCCCCGGCATCACTTTCAGTTTGATGCGCCGATAGCCCTGTTGCACATGGTGGCGTACGTCCTTCAATGTCTGCGGGATAGGTTTGATGCCCAGCGAAACGCCAACTTCGACCTCGGAACGAGTGCCGCCCAGCACATGCCACAGTGGCAACCCCTGCACTTTCGCCCAGAGATCCCAAAAGGCCATCTCGACCGCAGCTTTGGCCATCTGATGGTCGCGCCACGGGCGGAAAAGCTGTTCGATCTGTTGCGGATTGGCAAAGCTTTTGCCTACAACCTGCGGCAAGAAAACATCGCGCATCATCATCATCGAAGACACGATGGTTTCCGGCAAATAGTCAGGCAACACATCTGCGACACCTTCAGCATATCCCTCATGTCCACCTCCGCGCAGCACTACGATCGGCATTACCTTTTTGACCATGGTGCCGGTCGCAATGGTGAAGGGGTGCAGCAATGGCAGCTCGATCAACCGCAGTTCTGCGGAGTCAATGACCAGCGCATCACGGAGTGGAGAATGCAACATCGGTATTCCTTTTTGGCAGACCGGTCTTGCCGGGCTTTGGCGAATCCACTCCGCGTTGGCTTTGCCTTGCGGCCCAAGTCACTGAATCGTGAATATATATTATAGACATTATTGACTTGATGTTAGTTCGCTGTCAACAATTGAACTTGTCAGAAATGTATCGCCCGCCAAAACTAGTGGCAGGCAGGATCGGGGGGAGGCATATGGGACTTGGCAAAGGGCTCGGCTTGCAAAAACGGCTGGATGACATTCTTTGCTCGGGGACCCCAGTGGAGCGGGCGATCGCCTCGTACCTGGTCGAACATGTCCTTGATTTGCCGTTTGAGACCGCTGCCTCGCTTGCTCAGAAGATCCGAGTGTCCGAAATTTCTATCGGGCGGTTTGCACGCGCCTTGGGATATCGCAACCTCAAGGAAATCAAAGAGGCGGTGAAGGTCGCCGCCGACATTCAGGCGATTTCCTCCGTTGGCGATAGTCCTTGGTTGCTTGGCCCCGAGCTGGCGGAGCGCTTTGCCAAAGATAATGCCGGCTTGGCGTTGGAGCGCGAAATCCACGCCGTGATGCGCAATCACGATCTTGCCACGACCGAAGAGTTTGCCCGTTGCGCCAAGCGCCTTGCCCATTTCAAGAATATCAAGGTAGCGGGTTTTCAGACCGAGCGCGGCTTGGCGCAATATCTTGCACATAATTTGTCTTATCTGCGGCCGGGTGTCTCGATGCTGGAGATGGACAGCGGCCATTTTGCGGATGTCTTTCTGGATGATCCGCAAAACACGGCTTTGGTGGTGTTCGAGACCCGGCGCTATTCGCAACTGGCTGTAACATTAGTGAAAAAAGCGCAAGCTGAGGGTATCCCCGTCACTGTGCTGACTGATACTTATTGCGGCTGGGCGCGGGCAATCGGCAACGAGGTGCTGCAAGTCAATACGGATTTCAACCATTTTTGGGATGCCACAGGGCAGATCGCGGGGCTGGTTAACCTGCTGGTGAACAGGGTCTTTCAAGAACTCGGGCCGGGAGTCGAAGATCGGCTGAACGGCATTGCCAGAAACTACGGAACGCTGGTCGGCCACCAAAGATGACTGGCGCATAAACACAACAGGAAGGTTAAAGAACATGAAAACACTTAAAACTCTTTTGCTGGGCACCGCGCTGAGCGCGACGCTTACTTTTCCGGTGATGGCGCAAGATGTGGTTGCCGTCCTGTCGCAAAACGAAGTCGGCGCCACCTCATATAACCCGATTTCGGCGACGCTTTTGTCCGTCGGGGCATGGTTGCTTTATGACCGTTTGGTCTCGAAGGATGAGAAGCTGCAATATGTGCCGAGCCTTGCCGAAAGTTGGGAAGAGGACGCCGATGGTATGGCGTGGACCTTTAACCTCAAGCAGGGTGTTACCTTCCACAATGGAACAGCCTTCAATGCTCAGGTTATCGTTGACTGGCTGCCGCTTTATCAAGGCACTGAGAATGCCTATCTTTTTGACGCCATTGACCATGCCGAAGCCATTTCGGACAATACGGTCAGATTCTTGATGAAACGACCCGAACCGAACCTGCTTTACAACTTTTCGACGGTTTATGCTTCGATCCCTGATCCGGCAACGTTCACAGCACTGGGCGAAGATTTCGGCGTGACCGAAGTGGTCGGCACCGGCCCGTTCAAGCTGGAAAGCTTTGAAATCGGCAACGAAACCGTGCTGGTGCGCAATGATGACTACGCTTGGGGCCCCGGCGCATCCACTGGTCACGCCGCTAAAATCGAGCGTCTGACGTTGCGCGAAATCGCCGAAGCCTCGACTGCTTTCCTTGAACTCAAAACCGGCGGCGTTGATCTGTTAATGAATGTGCCAACAGATTTCGTGGAAGAGGTCGAAGGGGCGGGCAATCTGAAAATGCTCGAACTACCGGGCACGGACCTGATCTACATGCCAATCAATGTCACCAAAGCTCCCTTTGATAACATCAAGGTGCGCGAAGGCGTGGCCTTTGCCATCAACCAGAAAGAGATTATTGACTCTGTATTCGGGGGACGTGGCAAAGCGGCTGACGGGTTCCTGATCTCGTCGTTGCCGGAATCTAAGATCGCGGAGGAATTCCGCATCGCATATGATCCGGTACGTGCTGCCAAGGCACTGGAAGACGCTGGCTGGCTCATGGGCGGCGATGGCGTTCGTGAAAAGGGCGGTGAGAGACTGAAGGTTGCGCTGTGGACCCAGTCCGACAGCCTCTTCCGTCGCCTGTCCGTGGTGGTGCAAGCCCAACTTAAGGCTGTTGGTGTCGAGGCCACGATTCTGTCCTTCGACAGCGCTGCGATCCGTGATCAATACAAGACCGGCGAGCAACAACTGGCTGTGCGGACCTATCTTTGGGACAATGCTGATATTCTCGAATGGTTTTTTGGCGGCGACCGTCTTTACTATCCCAACATCTCGATGTTGAATGATCCCAAGGCTGAGGAGCTGAAGACGGCCGCCATGACCGGTGCCAAGAACCAAGTCGAGCGTGAGGCGAACTTCATTTCCTATCATCAGTATATCAATTCGCTTTATCCCTATGCGCCGATCTACGAACCGGTGCAGCTGATGGGCTATAATGCTGACCGTATCGCCGTGCCAGATTCGTTTCATGCGTCGCGGTTTAACACGCTGGGCTTCCTTGAACTTGAAGTAAAAGAGTAAAAAACCGATGCTGGGATTTGCCATCAGACGCATCCTTATGCTTGCTCCCGTGTTTCTCGCGGCATCAATGATCATCTTCTTGATGATCCATATGCTGCCCGGGGACCCGATCGACAATTTGCTTAGAATTGGGGCAAGCCCGGCACAGCGGGCAGAGCTGACCGCTAAATACGGTTTGGACCGCCCGCTCTACGAACAATATGCCTTTTGGATGGGCAATATCCTGCAAGGTGACTTCGGGACGGCCATCGTTCAGCGCCGTCCCGTTGCAAGCTTAATAGGACAGGCCTTGCCATATTCGCTGGCCCTTGGCGGACTGGCGCTCCTCATGTCGACGTTGTTGGGTGTGACCATGGGCGTCATTGCGGCCTCGACCAAGGGAAGCTGGCTCGATCAAGGCATCATGGGTGGGGTGTTGCTCGGGTCCATGCTGCCAAATTTTTGGATCGGCCTTTTACTGATCCTTGTGTTTTCAGTCGGTCTTGGCTGGACACCGGTTTCAGGAGCGCGCGGATGGGAAAGTCTGATCTTGCCTGTGGTGACTATCGGCCTCGGAGGCACCGCATTGGTGGCGCGGGTCACGAGAATAGCGATGATTGACGTGCAGGGCAAAGATTTCGTTATGCTGCTGCATGCCAAAGGAGTGCATCCGCTTGTGATCCAATTGCGCCATGTGTTGCGCCACGCGCTGATCCCTGTCGTCACCATTCTGGCACTGCGCATCGGGTGGATTTTAGGAGGCGCCGTGACGGTTGAAGTGGTCTTTGCCCGCCCCGGTCTCGGGTCGCTGCTGATCAAATCCCTTAACCAACATGATTATCCCGTGGTACAGGCCGCACTTCTCATTCTTGCCATGGCGGTCCTGCTCGGCACACTGCTGGGAGATCTTATACAAGCGGCGATGGACCCGCGTATCCGGGATAGCTTGAAATGATCGCATCGACCTCATTCTCTCGTGGCCTTTGGTCGCAACTTCGCAACACAGCCCCATTGCAGGCGCTGACCACCCTCAAAGGTGGATTGGCCGGAGGCTTTCTAATACTGGTCGTGCTGGGAGCGCTGTTTGCCCCTTGGCTCACACCATATAGCTATGACATTCAGAACCTGCCCGATGCATTCAGCGCGCCAACGTTGGCACATCCGATGGGTACTGACGAATTCGGTCGGGACGTGCTGACCCGCATCCTTTACGGCGCGCGCACCTCCCTTTCGGTTTCCTCGGTCGCCATTGCGATCTCGTTGTTTTGCGGCATGGTGCTGGGGGCAAGTGCTGGCTATTTCGGCGGCAAGTTCGACCGCTCGGTGATGGTCCTTGTTGACCTAACCTGGGCCTTTCCTGAAATTCTGGTTGCGCTGATGCTGGTCGCAATTATCGGCCCCGGCACCACTGGAACGCTGGTTGCGATCTGTGTGGCCTATCTGGCACAATTCACCCGCCTGAGCCGCGCACAGGTTATGGCGCTCAAGACAGAAACCTATATCGAGGCGGCACGCGGCATGGGGTCTAGCCATGCGGGGATCCTATTCCGCCACCTGTTGCCCAATTGTCTTGGCCCCGTTTTGGTGGCCGGAATGCTGGCCACAGGAGATGCGATCATTCTGGAAGCAACGCTTGGTTTCTTTGGCCTTGGAGCGCAGCCACCGACACCCTCTTGGGGCGGGATGATGTCCTCGGGATCGGGACTTTTGTTCAAGGGCCCCTGGATTATCCTTTTCCCGGGCCTTTGCATTGCGGTGACTGTGGTGGCAATTAATCTTTTTGGGGATGCCCTGCTGCACAAACTGGATATCCACGAACGTGTGAGGACTGCCTGATGCTGCTAGATGTAAAAGACCTCTCGCTGCGTATCGGTGCGGTTAATCTGCTGGATCGGATCAGCTTTGCCGTCGATCGGGGGCAGGTTCTGGGCCTTGTGGGCGAATCAGGCTCTGGCAAATCGTTGACAGCGATGGCGCTGACCGGGTTGGTGCGCCGCATCGGCGGTGTTGTTACGGGTGGCGGAATCACCTTCGACGGACAAGAGCTAATAGGCCTCAAGGAAGGCGCCTATCGCAAGCTGCGAGGCAAACGCATCGCCTTTATCACCCAGAATCCGATGTCGGCGTTGGACGCGCTGAAAACCATCGGAGATCAGGTGGATCAGGTCTCGCGACTGCATCTGGGACTGGGGCGAAAGGCGGCCCGTGCCCATACGGTTGATATCCTGACCCGCCTGCGTATTCCCGATGCCGCGACCGTTGCTCTTGCCTATCCGCATCAGCTATCGGGCGGAATGAAGCAACGCATGGTGATCGCCATGGCGCTTGCCGCTGACGCCGACTTGATCGTGGCCGATGAACCGACGACTGCCCTGGATGTTACCGTGCAGGCGCAAATTGTGATGATTTTGGCCGATCTGGTCAAGAAAAGGAACATCGGTTTGATCCTGATTACCCATGACATGGGCGTGGTCGCCCAGATATGTGATCAGGTTTGCGTACTCTATGCCGGACGGGTCGCAGAAACCGGGCCGGTCGGACAAATCATGGAAGCGCCGCGCCACCCTTATTCAGCGGCGTTGATCGGCTGTATCCCACGCGATGATATGGTCCCCGGCGCCCTGATGGGTATTGCGGGCAGTGTCCCCTCAGCGGTCAATTATGGCGAACAGTGCTGTCGCTTTGCCAGCCGTTGCGCGCGCGCCGACCACGCTTGCACCGCCCTTCGGCCAGAGATGACCCCACATGGTCAGGCTCTAGTCGCCTGTCATTATCCGCTCGGATCTGATCTGACCGGCCCCCGCAGTTCGTCCCTGCCGCAGGAGGGTGCGCATGCCCAATCCCGATGATCCGATTTTGTCCATCGAAGGGTTGACCTGCCGCTTCACCACGGGTGGTGGGTTTTTGCACGCCACCCGGACCATGACGGCGGTGCGGGCCGTTGATTTGGAGGTGGTGCGGGGGGATATCGTCGGCATCGTTGGCGAAAGCGGCTGCGGTAAATCCACTTTTGCCCGTCTTGCCATGTGCCTGATTGAGCCGAGCGAAGGCAAGATCCTGTTTGAAGGGCGTGACGTTACCAATGCGCGTGGCCGCAGCCTGCGTAATTTGCGCAAGAAACTGCAAATGGTGTTTCAAGATCCCTATTCGTCGCTGGATCCGCGCTACACGGTGCGGGACTGCCTCGAAGAGCCGTTCCGCGCTGTTGGCGAAAAAGTTCCCGCGGGTAGGATTGAAAACTTGCTGGACCTAGTCGGCTTGGATCGCAGCTTCGCCAATAATTATCCGCATCAAATGTCAGGCGGCCAGCGTCAGCGTGTCGGCATTGCGCGCGCTTTGGCGCATCAGCCTAATTTCATCGTGCTGGACGAACCAACCGCCTCGCTAGATGTGTCAATTCAGGCGCAAATTATAGCACTGTTGCAGGATCTTCATAAGCGGGCCGGACTTACCTACTTGTTCATCAGTCATGACCTAGGGTTGGTGCGCTATTTTTGTTCGCGCATCATGGTGATGTATCTGGGATCTGTAGTTGAGGTAATGGATAACCCGAAAGCTGCCCCGTGCCATCCCTATACGGCGGCACTGATGGCTTCGTCCTTTGCGCCAGACCCCAAGGCCCGCGCCCAAATCGTGCCTTTGGAGGGCGAGATCCCGTCGCCGTTCAACCTGCCGCCCGGTTGCCCGTTTGCCCCGCGCTGCCCGCGCGCCGTGCCGCGTTGTCAGCAGGAACTGCCGCAGCTTACAACCGCCACCGGCAATGGCCGTGTTGCGTGTTTCAACCCTATTGAACCTTGAGCCAGAGCGAGACCATTTTATGACCTTTCACATTCTGACTGCTGAGCTGATCCAAGAATGCAGTACCTTCAATAAGGGCCGTACCGGCCTAGAAGAATACCGCGTCGAGATCCTCGAAACCGGCGATGCGGCGATTGCGAAGCGTCGCTTGGGACGCTCGGAACTGAAGGGGTTTCTGGACATAGCCGACGCTGAGGGGTGGCGTGTGACACATGCGCTGTCGGCAACCGCGACTCCTGGCCCGATTGTCACTCGTGAGGCTTTCGAAGAATTGGCCCGTATTATCACCGATGCCGCCGAGGCCCATAAGCATGACATCAATGGCATCTTGCTAGCCATGCATGGCGCGATGGGGGCCGAGGGGTTCGAAGATCCGGAAGGCGAGCTTCTGACACGCCTGCGCAAGATCGTCGGTCCCGATCTGCCGATTGCAATTACATTGGATCTGCACTCCAACACCACGCCGGAAATGGCTGCAGCTGCCAATGTGGCGGTGTCTTACAAGACTTATCCGCATGTCGATCATGTCGAAACCGCTGCCCATGCCGCCAGTTTGTTGAAAGAGATGATGGCTGGCCGCGTCAAAGGGCGCACGCTACGCCTGAAACTGCCAATGTTGGATGAGGCCAATGGCGGCCGGTCGGATGTAGCGCCCACCATGGCATATTACTCTAGGGCTATCGCCTTTGAAACAGAGCCAGGCATTTTAGCCGTATCGGTCAATTCGGGTTTTGCCGATGCAGATATTCTGGAGGCAGGACCGTCTGTCCTTGTAAGCTATAACTGCCATGTGGCGGGCGCTGCAACCCGCGCCGCCGAAATCGCACAAAAACTTGGTCAGTCCATGTGGAATGACCGCGAATCCTGTGTGAACAACTTCTTATCGGTGCCGCAAACTGTCGCGTTCATCCGCGATTTCAAACCAGCCGGCCCCGGCCCTTTGGTGATTTCCGATTTTTCCGATAACCCAGGTGCGGGCGCCTATGGTGATGCGACGAATTTGTTGGCCGGAATGTTGGATATGGGGCTGAGCAATGCCGCCTTCGGCCCGATGATCGACGCCGATGCGGCCGCGGCGCTGAATGGTGCTGCGGTTGGTGAAACCGTGACGCTGGCGGTCGGCGGCAAGAATGATCCGCGTTATGGGGGTGGTCCGCTGATGCTGACCGGCGAGATCCGCCACCTGTCACAGGACGGGATTTTAGTAGGAGATGGGCCAGTGATCGGCGGTATCACCTTCCGTTTCGGACAGACCGCCGTGTTTCGGGTGAACGGCATCGACATTCTGATCGTGACAGAACGCGGGCAGGCCTATGATCTGCAACAGTTTAAGGCGTTTGGCATTACACCGGAAACACTTTCGGTCTTGGGTTTGAAATCGCAACAACATTTCCGCGCTGCTTTTGAGCCGATTTCGGCAGAAGTCATCGTCTGTGATTGCGGCGCATTGGCCTCACCCGATTACGTCAGCCGCGACTACGCCAAGGTGCGTCGTCCGATCTGGCCTTTGGATGAGATCGAGGGCATGCCTGAGTTATGCATGGGATAGGGGTCTGACTGTTAATTGTCACTGAGAACTGACCCGCCCAGTCATTATGTTTGCAGCGTTATGATGTGGTCAATTCTGTTGTCGGCTTTGTCAGGTTGTTATGTCGCGCCGTGACCAAGATCCGCGTCCCGAGCAGGCGGCAATTTCGGCCGCATAGTTGTTCTACAGGCTGAACGCGTCAGCCCGAAATTGGCGGTAGGATGCTGCGGAAAAGCGGTGGCGCTTTGGACGAAAGATGGTGGCAGTCTGATCGTGGACGGATAGAAAACACTGCGCCTGGTGTGGGGATTTGAAGCGACCCATGATCTTTTCTCTTCGTCGTGTGTGTCGATTCGACGCCTCAGATCGGTTGTTCAACCCCTTGTGGGAACGATGATCGACGCTTGGGCAAAGGTCACGGACGGCCACGCCATAACTGCGCAGTTTGTCTGTCACGAGGACGCGTGGCACAGTGATTGGGTGTAGCGGCTCAGGTAGGCCAGCACGGCCCCAGGACCACCAAAGGGCGGTTTGGCATAAACCACCCATTCGGATTTGCGGAACGGGGCGACCCCAGTCACAATCTCGCGTTCAGGCTGGTGACCGTGGCGCACGAGCCGAGCACGACCATCATCCGTCTTGTCGGAGGCATAGGCCTCCACCCGTCAGCAACGCTGCTGGGTTCACAAGTCCGCCAATGTGCTGAACTACCTGCCCAAGCGGACCCAGCCCAAGGCCCGAAAGATGCTACATGACATTTGGCAGGCGGAAACCCGTGAGGATGCGCATGCATCATTCGATTTATTCATTGAAGCTTTCGACGCAAAATACCCAAAGGCCACCGAATGCCTGATGCGGGATCGTGACGAGCTGTTGGCTTTTTATGACTTCCCCGCCCAACATTGGCAGAGCATCTCCTGGAAGGGATCGACTGGAGAAATCCACGCTGGACACAAAGGCCTAAAACGGCTGGATAATTTGCAGAGAAACACCTGTTTTTATTGGACTTTCGTCGTGTTTATGGTAGACATCTGCCATGTCAAATGCCGCATTGCAAATCGCCGAATTGAGCGCCGCGCTTGCCGCGCAGACCGCCCGTGCGCAAGCTGCGGAAGCCGAATTGGCCCAGGCCCGCGCCCTGGCATCCTGCACGGAGGCAATGATCCAGGAGTTAAAGCTGGAAGTCGCCAAGCTGCGCCGCGACAAATACGGCATCTCTTCCGAGCGGCGTGCGCGACTAATCGATCAGCTGGAATTGCAGCTTGAGGAATTGGAAGCCGCCGCCCCAGAGGATGCGCTGGTGGCTGACGCTGCTACAGACAAGACCAGCATCGTGCGCGCCTTCACGCGGCGCAAGTCTGTTCGCAAACCCTTTCCCGACCATCCATCGCCCGGCAGCGGTTTGCCTGCAAACCGTGGGAGGCTGCCTCGCGAACGTGTGGTGATTGAAGCTCCAACCAACTGCACCTGCTGTGGTTCGGACCGCATCGTGAAGATGGGCGAGGATGTCACCGAGACGCTGGAAGTGATCCCGCGTCAGTGGAAGGTGATCCAAACGGTCCGTGAGAAGTTCACCTGCCGGGCCTCCGAGAAGATCAGCCAGCCACCCGCCCCGTTCCATGCGATCCCGCGTGGATGGGCAGGACCGCAACTGATCGCCATGATCGCCTTTGATAAATACGGACAGCACCAGCCGCTGAACAGACAATCCGAGCGGATTGCACGAGAAGGTATCGACCTCAGCCTGTCCACTCTGGCTGATCTGATTGGTCATGCCTGTGTCGCGCTGGCGCTGATCGAACGTCATGTGCTGGACGGCGGCCGCCCGTCTGCCGGATATCCCGATCTCGCGCGTGCATGAATTGCTGCCTTGGCATTGGAAGGCCGCCACTGAATTGAAAAGGATTGCCGCATGACACTGGTCGCACGTCTCAAGGTGACATTACCTAAACATGCAGGATACCTAAAGCGCCAAACATATCTTTGTCCTCCAACATGGGCTATCCATGATGGTCTTGATCACGCGGAAGGGAGGCATCGCCACTACCAGACCTTGTCGGCCTCCTCGTGCTCAAACGCTGATGCCATCTCATTGATCTCTCGCTCTGGCGCGCCAAGACCGCGGGCAACTTCGCGCCAGCCTTTCGTGGCCTCGGCCATCGTTCGCATGAGCAATGCGTTGGCCGCAGCATAAAGAGTTGCACGAACATCTCGATCTCCTGCCTTTGATATTCGGCCAGGATCGGCCTTTTCGGACCTTGCGCCAAACAGGGCGCGTTTGAAGTCAGCGACCAGTTTCTCCAACTGATCAATACGATCCTGCTTGCGCAGATTGCGATCCTCTGATGCGACAAGAAGCGCCTTCAGGGTCTCAACATCATTGGGGAGATCTGCAGGTTTGGACATGGGGAATGGCTATCGTTTCCTGCACCTCAATACCTCTGCAAAAGATAGCCTGATTCACTCTGCCGCAGTGGGGGGACGCACTGATATCAAAGGAGCCGCATCACATCGCGACAGGTCCAACTTCTAAGCCCTTGCATCACCGTCTATGCATCCATCATGTGCAACAAGCTGGCGTCTAAATTCAACTGGATAAGAGCATCCGGGCCAACATCCATAGCTACGTCCAGAATGCCATTAGCTTCAGCGAAACCGAAGGCTTGAAAATACAGGGAATCTCCGCCCACGATATCGAGATCTACAATCAAATCCTCGCCCGGGCCATCCGCAAATACGAATTCATCAGCGTCAACCACACCGCTTAGAATATCACTGTCGGCCATCCCGATGAGTATGTCCGCCCCGCTTGATCCGTGCAGAAAGTCCTCGGCTACGGCACCTGCGATGGCATCATTGCCCGCCTGTGCGTCGGATGTACCCGTCTGCACCAAGTCGCCGTGGTACCTCATGGTATCGATATCAGTGTTCCAAGTCACATCACCAAGGATGCCCCCGCCTGAAAGGGCTGAAAAATCCACCAACATGGTCGTATAGAGATCCCCTTCCGCAGGACTTCCAACCAGATTGACAATACCCGAGTATGTGACGGTGACGGCACCGCCCATATCTTCATAGTAGCCCAAGAACTTAAACTCATAGCCAAAACTGGAACCCGGCGTGGAGCCTCCGAGGGGATTATCATCAAGCGTGTCCGTCGTATCGAATACTGAACTGGCTGATGTGAGATTAATTTGAAGGGACGCCAAATTCTTGGTCACCGTCAATTCATGTTGGCTCCACCCATAATCCATAGTGATGTCGATGCCTCTTGCGCCACCGAGGGTGTAGGCATCGAAAGCTTCCCAAGTGAGGTTCTCGACAGAGCCGTCAGCGTAAGTTGCAACAATCAGCGCGCCAGCCAAATCCACGCCACGCGAAGAGGTATCATCGCGGATACCGTAAACCGTTTCACTTGGGTCCGTGTCCAGTCTTACGATCTCAATGACGGGCACGACCGGCTCTGCGGTATCAACCGGGTCTACCGGATCGACACCACTTATTGTTTGCCAAACAGCATCCGTTTCAGACACAACAAGCTCATGTTCTGAGCGGCTTACTTCGACACCTGCGCTATCAGAGCCGATGACTGAGATTTCGTAAATATGGTCTCGGTCATAGTCCCAGACCTCAGCGTAAGACGGGGTGAACCAGTTTTGATAGCTGACCTCACCGGTTGCCGCGTCTATCTGGAAAATCGCGGCATCTTCGCCAGCCAGCGTGTAGGTAATTGCATCACTCGGGCCGATAGAATCAACGGGGTCACTGCCGTCGACCGTCCGCCAAACAGCATCCGTTTCAGACACAAAAAGCTCAAGCTCTGCGCGACTGACTTCGACACCTGTGCTGTCAGCGCCAATGACCGAGATTTCGTAAATATGGTCTCGGTCAAGGTCCCAAACCTCAGCGTAAGACGGGGTGAACCAATTTTGATAGCTGACCTCACCGGTTGCCGCGTCTATCTGGAAAATCGCGGCATCTTCGCCAGCCAGTGTGTAGGTAATTGCACTACTTGGATCGACGGGGCCTACCGGATTCGTTCCCTCTGCCGCCCGCCAAATAGCATCAGCCTCCGACACAACGAGTTCAAGACCTGTGCGGCTAACCTCAGCACCTGTACCATCTGTTTCGATGACCGAGATTTCGTAAATATGGTCTCGGTCAAAGTCCCAAACCTCAGCGTAAGACGGGATGAACCAATTTTGATAGCTAACCTCACCGGTTGCCGCGTCTATCTGGAAAATCGCGGCATCTTCACCAGCCAGCGTATAGGTAATTGCACTACTTGGATTGATCGGGGCAATTGCGCCACCTCCGTCGATAGTTCGCCAGACAGCATCTGTTTCCGACACCACAAGCTCAAGCCCTGCTCGGCCAACTTCGACCCCCGCGCCATTTGATCCAATGACCGAGATTTCGTAAATATGGTCTCGGTCAAGGTCCCAAACCTCAGCGTAAGACGGGGTGAACCAGTTTTGATAACTGACCTCGCCGGTCGCCGCATTTATTTGGAATATTGCCGCATCTTCGCCGCTCAGAGAGTAAGAAATTGCGTTGGGCAGGTTAACAATGGGCATACTGGTCCTCAAGAACTGATCCACCGTCTATCTGCGCTAGTTTTGGAATTAGAGCCAGAAGAACGACGGAGAATTGTGTAAAATTCCCGATTTATTTTTTTCTCTTTTTCTTTTTAGATACTTACAAAAACGCGTAGGGAAGCGGGTTGTTGATGCAATAGAAATAGAATCCACCTACAGCGCGAACTGTTTCTTTGCGGACATCGTAATTCACCAGCGTCCCTTATCCTGATGCAATCCTATTCCACTCTAAGAGCATTGATCTGTATGATTCTTAGAGTGAACTTGTGCGCCAATCTGCGCAGATCAAAACAGATCATTCACAAAAAGGGTAATCCCCCCCGAAAGTAAGGGGCTGCGGAAGTAGAATTTTCTCGGCAAGATGAACGAGGAGATTTTGAATGAAAATGACCAGATATAGCGAACCCCAGATCCTTGCGATCCTGCGCCAAGCCGAAGGTGGTGTGCCGGTGGCCGAGCTTTGCCGTGAACATGGCATGAGCAATGCGTCGTTTTACAAATGGCGTGCGAAGTATGGTGGCATGGATGCATCCATGGTCAGCCAGATGAAAGCCATGGAGGAAGAGAACCGCAGGCTGAAGCGGATGTATGCAGATCTGAGCATGCAGGCGGACTTATTGAAGGAAGCCCTCGGAAAAAAGTAACGGGGCCATCTCAGCGCCGCGAGATGGCCGAAACGGCGGTAGAGCGACGGGGCGTCAGCATCGCGCTGGCGTGCCGGGCCTTCGAGGTCAGCGAGACCTGCTATCGTTACAGCCCGAAGCTGAAAGACGAGAACGAGGTGATCGCCGATCTGCTGACAGGGCTGACGGATGCGCGCAAGACTTGGGGATTTGGCCTGTGTTTCCTGCATTTGCGCAACGTGAAGGGGCATCCGTGGAACCACAAGCGGGTCTACCGGATCTACTGTGAGCTGGAACTGAACCTGCGCATCAAGCCGCGCAAGCGGCTGAAACGGGAGAAGCCTGACGTTCTGGCGGTCCCGAACAGACCGAATGTGACCTGGTCCATGGACTTCATGGCGGATCGCCTCGGCGACGGCAGGGCTTTTCGGCTTTTGAATGTGTTGGACGACTTCAACCGCGAAGGGCTGGGGATCGAGGTTGATTTCTCGCTCCCTGCCGAACGGGTCATCCGCAGCCTTGATCGCATTATCGAATGGCGCGGAAAACCGGGCACGATCAGGGTCGACAATGGGCCGGAATATATCAGCGAAACACTGAGAAAATGGGCTGAGAAACATAGTGTTACGATCCAGCACATCCAACCCGGACAGCCCCAGCAGAACGCCTATGTCGAGCGCTACAACCGGACGGTTCGGCATGAATGGCTGGATCAATACATCATCGAAAGCATCGAGGAGGCTCAGGATCAGGCCACACAATGGCTCTGGACATATAACAACGACCGCCCGAACATGGGCATCGGCGGCATCACACCCGCTATGAAACTGAAAATGGCCGCGTAAGTTCTACAGATGCACCCCGTTAAAAAGGGGGCGATTACCCAATGCCCTCGGCATCCCGCCGGTCCGTCTTGATTGGCATCGCCTTCAGGGCGCCTTTTACCTGGCGGGTTTCCATCAGGACGACTTCAAGCCCTGCAACGCTCATTGCGCGATGTAACCATTGAGACAATGGGCCAGCCTCGAGCCCAATGGCGGCAATAGTGCCGTCCTGTTCGCGGGCCCAACGCACCAATTCTTCAGGTTCACTGGCGACCTGCGCTTCTTTCACGATCTTGCCATGCTCGCTGATCACGCAAATTGCGGTCTTTGCCAGCGATACATCCAACCCAACAAACAGTCTCATCCTGTAGCCCTCCATGTGGATCCAATACGGGATGGTCGACAAATTGCCCCTGATCTTGCAAGCGGTAACAGGCAGTGTGCAACGCAGGCCCCGTTACGGCATCTCATAACCAAAATATGAAGGTTGCAGCGAGAGCGATGGCAGACAGGAATACCTTTGGGCAGCGATCGTAGCGAGTTGCCACGCGCCTCCAGTCTTTCAAACGACCAAACATGATCTCAATCCGGTTGCGTCTTTTGTAGCGACGCTTGTCGTACTTGATAACTTTGTCGCGTGACTTCCGGCCAGGGATGCAAGGAGTTATGCCCATATTCACAAGGGCTTCACGGAACCAATCCGCATCATAGCCACGATCCCCGAGCAGCCAGTCGGCGGCTGGAAGGCCACTCACAAGAGCTCTTGCTCCAGTGTAATCGCTCACCTGACCGGCTGTCATGAAGAACCGAATTGGTCGCCCCATCGTGTCAGTCACAGCATGCAGCTTTGTGTTCATACCGCCTTTGGTGCGCCCGATCAGGCGTCCACGCCCCCCTTTTTGACCGACAAGCTGGACGCTGTCCGGTGGGCTTTGAGGTAGGTCGCGTCGATTGAAATGGTTTTGTTGTCAGGCGCTTCAGCGGCAAGACCCTCCATGATCCGGGCAAATACTCCCATATCGCTCCACCGTTTCCAACGGTTATAGAGCGTCTTGGCCGGACCGTACTCCTTGGGTGCATCACACCAGCGTAAGCCGTTGCGATTGATGAAGATAATGCCACTGAGCACCCGCCGGTCATCTACGCGTGGCACACCATGGCTCTTTGGAAAGTAGGGCCGAAGCCGCGACATTTGATCTTCGTTAAGCCAGAAAAGATTGCTCATATAACCCCCCGCAGTTGGGGGGCTTGAATCATGCCGAACTGACAACCTCAACCGAATTAACGGGTCCTGAGCCTAAACAGCCAGCCGATGGGGTTTTACGCCCCCGCCCAGCTGGTGCGCGACGCGCGCGATCGTGGGGTCGAGGTGCGCCCCATCTCGGTCAACCACTCCGATTGGGACTGCACGCTCGAACCCCGTCCCGATGGCGCCTTGGCTCTGCGGTTAGGCTTTCGCCAGATCAAAGGCTTGCGGGCCGAGGATGCCGCGTGGATCACCGCCGCCCGCGCCAATGGCTACCCCGATGTGGAAAGCCTTTGGAGCCGTGCGGGAGTCAAACCAGACACGTTGGAGCGTCTGGCCGAGGCCGACGCCTTTGCCGCCCTAGGCCTGACCCGCCGCGATGCGCTGTGGGCTGCCAAGGCACTGAAAGCCCCAGCCCCCCTGCCGCTGTTCGGCAATGATGGTGAGGGTGGCATTGAACCCGATGTTGCCTTGCCGCAGATGACCTTGGGCCAAGAGGTGATCGAGGATTACCTGTCGCTGCGCCTGTCTTTACGCGCCCATCCGATGGAACTGCTGCGCACGCGTCTGCCTGAGTCCCTGCCCCATGACCGCCTTGCCAATACCAAAGGCCGCGCTACCATCACCGGCCTCGTCATCACACGCCAACGTCCCGGAACGGCATCGGGTGTGATTTTCCTGACGCTGGAAGACGAATCCGGCACCGCCAATGTGATCGTCTGGAAGCAAGTCTATCAGGCGTTTCGCAAGGCCGTGATTGCGGGCCGTTTGGTCCGCGTGACTGGCCGCATTGAACCGCCCCGGGTTTACCGGAGAGTAAAACTCTCCAAGGATAACCCTTATGACACAACGCAAACATATCCCGTCTTATACGGCTGAGTTCCGCGCGCGCGGCGTTCGGCTTTTCAATGAACAACGCTCGGAATATCGCAGTGACAATGCTGCTTATCAGGCAATTGCACCCAAGCTGGGCTGTGCTCCTGATAGCCTGCGGGGATGGTGCCGTCAGTCTGAACGCGATGCTGGTGCCCGCAACGGTCCCACCTGTGAGGAGAAGGCCCGGATCAAAGAGCTTGAGCGTGAGGTTCGGGAACTGCGCCAAGCAAATGAGATTCTGAAGAAGGCTTCTGCGTATTTTGCTCAGGCGGAACTCGACCGCCCGTTCAGGAAATGATTTCATTCATTGAAGATTACCGCACGGACTTTGGTGTCGGGTCGATCTGCAAGATTTTGCGGGTCGCACCATCGTCCTACTATGCAAATTCGGCGATCAGACGAGATCCCCGGCTCGCCTCAAACAGGGCGCGCCAAGACGTAACGGACAGCGTGGAAATCCGGCGCGTTCACGATGAAAGTCGTGGCCGCTATGGCGCCAGAAAGGTCTGGCACCAACTGCGCCGTGAGAGCAAGGACATCGCCCGATGCACTGTCGAACGCTTGATGAAAGTTATGGGATTACAGGGCGTTGTTCGCGGCAAGCCAGTCATCACGACGAACCCCGATGCCTCTCAGCCGTGTCCGGACGATAAAGTGAACCGCGAATTCAAAGCACAATCCCCAAACCAGCTCTGGGTCAGTGACTTCACTTATGTTTCCACATGGCAGGGCATGGTTTACGTCGCATTTGTTGTCGACGTCTTCTCTCGAAGGATCGTCGGCTGGCGGGTCTCAACATCGATGACAACAGCCTTTGTGCTCGATGCCTTGAACCAGGCGATCTGTCAGCGCAGCCCTGAAAAAGGCGGCGGGTTGATACATCATTCCGACCGCGGATCTCAATATTTGTCCATTAAATACACTGAGCGATTGGCGGACGCTGGGATCGATCCATCTGTCGGAACCGTGGGAGATTCCTACGATAATGCCCTCGCTGAAAGCATCATTGGCCTGTTCAAAACTGAGGTTACAAAGTTGCTCGGCCCATGGAAATCAATGGGCCAGCTTGAATGGGAAACGCTGAAATGGGTCGATTGGTACAACACCAAGCGCCTGCACAGTGCCATCGGATATGTCACGCCGCATGAAGCAGAGGAGATGTTCTATGCAACCTTGAACCCAAATGAAAAAGCAGCCTAACATTCGAAACAAACGCTCTCCGGCAAACAAGGGGCGGTTCACATTCTGAGTCCCGGTATATCCGACGTACTCGAACCCCGGCTTCCCACTCGACGGAAATCCATCAGTCAGGTGTGGGCGCAGTGGAGGGGCATAATTTGCGGAATCACTGGTTCACTTACAACTTGGTCACATTTCGAGAGGAACCAATTTTCCAGTTACGCATTTAGATACCGAGCGCCGCATTGTTAGCGCGTTTAACTCCGCACCAAAAGGTGCGGCGAGTCCTAACTAAGGAGATATTCGATGAATTGGGATCAAGTTCAAGGCAAGTGGAAAGAAATGTCTGGCAACGTTAAAGCCAAATGGGGCGATATGACAGACGACGAGCTCACAGAGATAGATGGCAACCGCGAAGCCCTCGAAGGAAAAATTCAGGCAAAATATGGCAAGTCTAAAGAACAAGCAAAAGCGGAAGTTGATTCGTTTTTGAGCGATCACTAAGTTTTAAGGCCGAGAGATGATCCTTCGTTTTTCGGCCTTTTACCCGCGCATTAAATAACAGAAAGTAAATCCAATGCTTGGCACAATACTCGTCGTACTTCTCGTACTTTTACTTATTGGGGCGTTGCCTAGATGGGGTCACAGCGCAAATTGGGGTTACGGCCCAAGCTGAGTAGTCGGGATCACCGTGATCATCTTGTTAATTCTTGTTCTGGCGGGCAGAATTTAATCAGCAGATACCAATTTACGGCTTATCTAAAAGCTATAATCGAGGGATGGGTTGGCGATGGTGGCCCGAGCGGGATGGCTTGCACATAGGCAGTTGAATCTTGGCCAGTGATTGTGAGTGACTTGAGAGTGGTAGTGCGTAAATTGCCCAGTGGCATTCTTAAAAATCCAATCGCGGGGTCCTGCGCGGCATAGCCAAGAAGCACACATTCGTCAAATGCAACTGTAATGTGATATTCTTGAACTGGCTTTATTTTGCAGGTCAGGCCTTAATACTTAATACATTGAGTGGCAGGGGTGCCGCTAGGTGCAGCACTATCTCTTGCCACAGATCCGACGTTCCAAGCGAACACTGCAAACACGGGGGTAATAATGTTCTTTGATGGCTCGCTCGCAGACGCCATAGCAAAGGGCTCATTGTTGAGCACTTTTGGGTTGGCGTGGATCATTCTACTGGTCCGCATCGTCGGGCTTAGGTCTTTTTCGAAAATGACGAACTTTGACTTTGTCATGACGGTTGCGATGGGCTCTTTGCTGGCGGGGGCTTCTCAATCCGAAACCTGGCCTGGCCTATTGCAAACCCTCACTGCGATGGGGTGTCTGTTTGCAGTGCAGTTTGGCGTCTCCGGTCTGCGCCAGCGATACCCAGGTTTTGACGATCTTGTTCAAAATACGCCAATCCTCCTTATGAAAGATGGTACGGTTTTGCACGATGCGCTGATCAAAACCCGTGTGTCAGAGGAAGATTTGATTGCCAAATTACGGGAAGCCAATGTGCTCAGTCTTTCGAGCGTGCGGGCTGTAGTGCTCGAAACCACTGGGGATATTTCGGTCCTTCATGGCCGATATCTCGAAGAAAATCTTCTGAATGGTGTTGCCCACACATAGCGACGAACCCGAGTTTTGCGACCAATCAGAGGGCCAAATGGCAGAGGACACGTTTTTTCAATTTAGCGATTATCATGTGATATTGGCCGTAGTCGGAGCTATTGTCATCCTGTCGCGCTGGTTTCCACGCTTGGTATCATCGCGCGAGCCTGCTGCCGCCCCTTTGATGATACTGTTCGGCGCTTTGGCCGTAGTTCTTTTCCCCGACGTTCCTTTTCCACCTGACCCGCGTATTGCCCCCAAGCTTTGGGAAGTTGTCGCCGAGATCACCGTCATCGTCGCATTGTTTGGAACGGGGATGCGGGTAGACAGCATTGGGCCTTTCAAGAAGTGGATACCAACCGGTCGGCTTCTCATCGTTGCAATGCCACTCACGATCTTGGCGATTTCGTTCTTGGGGAGCGCATTGGCGGGCTTGACGGCTGCCGGAGCTGTCATCCTCGCTGCGGTGCTTGCCCCCACAGATCCTGTTTTGGCAGCAGACGTTCAAATTGCTCCACCGCAGGAAGGTGAGGAGCATCCGGTCAGGTTCGCGCTGACGACCGAAGCGGCCCTTAACGACGGCCTGGCATTTCCCTTCGTCTATTTGGGCTTGGTCATTGCCGCACAGGGGCTTTCGGTTTCGGACTGGGGTCTCAAATGGCTGCTGCAAGATGTTGCGTATAGGATCGGCGTGGGAACACTGATGGGCTGGGCTGGGGGCTGGCTGTTGGGGCAGATCCTATTCAATCTGCCGAAAAGCACTCGGGTAGCAGACACCGGATCTGGCGTGATTGCCATTGCGGGCGTATTCCTCTGCTATGGCTCCACGGAGTTGGTCGAGGGATATGGGTTCATCGCTGTGGCGGTGATGGGCCTTTCCCTCCGCCGCATTGAAAGCGATCACAGATATCATCGACACCTCCATGATTTTTCCGAATCAATTGAACACGCTTTGACGGCCACCTTACTTATCGCTTTGGGTGCAGTAATGCCCACTTTAATGGTGGACCTGGCATGGAACCACGTGATTGTTGCTGGAATCGCGCTTGTCCTTGTGCGCCCTCTGGCTGGATGGCTCTCCTTGACGAGGACTACTCTAAGCCCTCAAGATCGCGGAGTTGTTGCAATTTATGGCGTCCGCGGTATCGGATCTATCTACTATCTCGCCTATGCAGCGGGCCACGCTGATCTCACGGATTTGTCTGACTTGTGGATTATCACAGCCCTTACGATCTTCGCCTCAACCATTTTACATGGATTTACCGTGGGTTGGGCAATGGAAAAGATTGATCGTTAAGATGGGCGGCCCAAAGGGCCGTCCATGCTTTGATGTGCGTAGTCGCTATACCCGATCCCCAACCCGGAGGGCCGCGCAAGAGCTGACAAAGTCCGCGCAATCCATTTTATCCGAGAGCGTCATTACACCATCGTCAAACTTATCCACATGATCGTGCTGACGAAAGATTTCGGACGATACGGCTACCATTGTACATTCCTTTGCCTGATCAGGAAGAACCTCTCTTGACCCTATAATTGGCAAAGAAAATGGGGCGCCGCAAGGGCACCCCACATGGTTAACGATATGAACTCAGGGACATAACACTCGGAAGAACCCATATCAGCAGACTATGAAATCCACCCTAACAGCACGTTTTCCCTTGACGCCCGATTTCGCCGAATTTTGAAATTCGGACATAATTAGTCCGGGCTGAACAAGTCTTAGGCCATTGATTTCAGGCGTTTTAGTTGCGGATTTTCTCGCCATGTGTCGCAAGGTTTTGTATAATCACTTTAGAAACCTTGCAAATCCGGTCCTGCCAATGAAGCACCGCTCGCGCCTGCCTGAACAAGATGACCTCCTGCGTCCGCGCCTGGTCGAGATGATCGACCCGCGCCATGAGTTGGTGAAGCTGACGGCGCTGATCGACTGGGAGGTATTCGAGCGGGAATGGTCGGGTTTCTTCCCTTCCGCCACGGGGCGTCCGGCCACGTCGCCGCGCCTCGTCGCGGGGCTGCTCTATCTCCAGCATGCCTATCGGTTGTCGGACGAGGCCGTGGTCGCCCGCTGGGTCGAGAACCCCTACTATCAGCATCTCACGGGCGAGACATTCTTCCAGCACCGCCCGCCGATCAACCCGTCGTCTTTGACGCGGTGGCGCAATCGGATTGGTGAAGAAGGTGTGGAGTGGTTGTTGACCCAGACCATTGAGGCCGGACGCAAATCCGGAGCCATCGACGACGCCAGCTTGAAGCGCGTGGCGGTCGATACCACCGTGATGGAAAAGAACATTGCCCATCCCACGGACGCCAGGCTTTACGAACGGGCACGGGCGCAACTTGTCACCCTGGCGCAAGAGGCTGGAGTGGATTTGCGCCAGTCCTATGCCCGTCTTTCCCCAAGGCTGGCGATGCAGGTCGGCCGCTATGCCCATGCCAAGCAGTTCCGGCGCATGCGCAAGGCATTGAAAAAACTGAAAGGTTACACCGGCAGGGTCATGCGGGACCTCCGCCGCCACCTCGATGACATCGCCACTGGCCCGCTTCGCGACCAGATTATCGCCAAGCTTGCCCTGGTCTCGCAATTGCTGCACCAGCAGCCCAAGGGGAGCGACAAGATCTACGCTCTGCACGAGCCCGAAGTCGACTGCATATCAAAGGGCAAAGCGCGGGTGCCTTATGAGTTTGGCTGCAAGGTCAGCATCACCACGACGCTGGAGCAGGTGGAGATCCTGACTGATCAGCGCCCCGACTTGGCTGTGGTCGACCGTGGTTATCGTGGCCACGGTGTTGAGGCGACCCGCGTGCTGATCAGCGGATCTCGACGCGGCCTGACGCCTCGGCTGATCGCCGACCTCAGACGCCGCAGCGCCATCGAACCCGAAATCGGTCATATGAAATCCGACGGCCGCCTCGCGCGTTGTCCCCTGAAAGGCACCATCGGCGACGCCTTCTTCGCGGTGCTGTGCGGCTGCGGCCACAACATCCGAAAGATCCTGGCCCACCTCAGGGATCTTTTGGCTCTCATCATTGCAGTTATCCTGGTGACCTGCAGGCACCACCAGAGCGGCCAAGATCACCCGTTGGAAGCCTGACAGTGTTGTTCAGGCTCGACTAATTACGGCATCTGACATATGTACGGGATAATATAACAGCAGGAATGAACTGATGTAGATGTGGAGCGTAGTTGGGGTAAAATGGCCTTGTACAGGCCTTTTTTAATGCTGTCGCGCAAACGCACGGAAGGCCGAGACGTAACTGCGGCGCCCCCAAGAGTTAATCTTCATGCAATCAGGCGCGTGCGAAAGTCGATGACAAGCTCCTCGACCATGTAAGGCTTGGGGACAAAGGTGGCACTAAGCGGAAGTTCGTTAGCTGATGGCTGGCTCATGCCGGAGGTGATAACGATTTGTACGGTTGGCCAACGTTCGGATACAACATGGGCAAGGCCAAGACCATTGGTCGCCCCAGGCATATCGATGTCCGTAAAAATCAGCTCTATGTCCTCGTCCTGTTCCAGCATCTTCAAAGCGTCGGCGGCGTTTGCCGCCTCACGCACCTCCCAACCCTGATCTCTAAGGACATCAGCGGTGGAAATTCGAATGATTGCTTCATCCTCTACTAGCAAAACGATAGGCGTTAATGTCACTTTATGTCCTGCTCGTCTGAGGTTAGGTCGGGCATAGGCGCCTCCAATACACATTCAACGCCCGAAGTGTCAAATTGGATCCGAACAGTGCCATTAAAATCGCCCGCTAGAACTTGCTCGATCAAAACACGCCCAAACCCTCGGCGTGTCGGCGCGGTCACCTCAGGGCCGCCTGACTCTGTCCAAGACCAGCGCAACTGCTCTTCGCCGTCGCCGGACACAGATCTGGACCAAGCGATATTGACACGACCTTCGGGGACCGAAAGCGCCCCGTATTTCAAAGAGTTCGTCCCAAGCTCGTTGACAGCCAGTGCCAGCGACAATGCTTGCTTTGGCCCAAGTTGCACAAAGGGTCCTGCAAGATCGATGCGGGCGACGGGCAGTGGTACGGTGGCGACGCGAACCACGTCTGCGAGCACCGCAGACGTCCAGTGCGTGTTCGAAAGCAGTGAGTGCGCTTTCCCCAAAGCTTGAAAGCGTTCGCTCAATGTATTGCGTCCGGTTTCGATATCGGTGTTGCGCAAAGTCTGCGAAGCAATCGCCGAGACGGTCGCCAAGATATTCTTGATGCGATGCTCTAGTTCATGTGTCAGCATGATCTGGCGCTCTTCCGCAAGTTTCTCATGGGTCACGTCGCGCAATGCGCCATAGATCTTCGCGGGCGCACCGTCTTGGCCGCGCAGCACTTCTATGTGGCGCGCAATCCAGCGGATGTCATCGGTGCTAGCCCGTTTGATCCGATAGGTCGCGTCCAACGCGGCCGTTCCGGTAAGGCGAGACTGCGCGGTCGATATCAAGTGACGATCCTCTGGTACGACCAGCGCCTCAATGTCCTTTGCCGAGACAGGTCCCTCATTGGCGAGCCCGAACATTGTCCAGAAACTGTCGGAGGCAAGGATGCAGTCAGTCGCCAAGTCGATCTCGATCGAGGCGATGCCGGCCGCCTGCTGTGACAACCGCAGCCGCCGCTCGCTGTCCTGCAGCTGTTGGCGGTCGCGCTTTTGGTCCTCAATATCCGTATTGGTGCCGACCCAGCGGTGCGGTTCGCCGTCTTCGTCGCGCAACATCTCGGCGCGCGACAGATGCCAGCGCCACGTCCCGTCGGCCCGGCGCAGGCGAAATTCGATCTCATAAGACTCGCCGGTTGCGACGGCCTCGCCCCAGACCTCGACTGCTTCGGCAACGTCTTCAGGGTGCAAGAGCCTGACCCATGCGCCATGGTCCAGATCACCCCGCGCGGTCCCGCTGTATTCATAGACCCGGTCGTTAAACCAATCAAGTTGGCCATCCGGTCCGGCAGACCAGACGTGGTTAGGCATCGCTTCGGCGAAGGTGCGAAACTGGCGCTCGCTGACTTGCAACGCGCGTTCTGTTGCAATTCTTTCAGTGATATCAGTGCCCTGCACAAAAATACCGCCGACATAGCCATCAGCATCCCGCATTGGCTGGAAGATAAAATCAACAAACCGCTCGACGGCCGTGGCGTCGGAAGACCGCTTCAAAAGCACAGGCATTGCAGAGCCGATAAAGGACTCTCCTGTGTTATAAACGTTATCCAGCAACTCGTAGAACCCCTGCCCTACAAGCTCGGGCAAAGCGTTGCGGACAGGCAAGCCGACAACGTCTCGATGGCCGATCAACTGTCGGTAAGCGGCATTTGTGATTTCGAAACGGTGATTTGCCCCATCGAGCACGGCAATAAAACCCGGTGCTTGCTCGAACATCTGGCGCAAACGGTCGCGCTCGGCCGCCAGTCGACGTTCGGCTTTCACCTTAGCGGTTGTTTCAGTCACGATCGCAAAGACCCCGATAGGGCTGCCCGCATCGTCGATGACGGGCGAATAGTCCAGATCAAGCCACAGTTGCTCTGCAATGCCCTTGCGCAGAAGCGAAAACTCCTGATCCTTAAAACTCGTCGAGCCACCAGCCAAAACGGTTTTGAGAATGCCGTCATTGAACTCTGCAACTTCGGGCCAAGCTTCGCGCACAGGGGCCCCAAGCGACGCAGGGTGCCTTTTCAATGCAAACTCGGCATAGGCATCATTATAGATCATGATGCCCTCCTGACCCCAGAGCGTGACCATGGGTATCTTGGCGTGAAGGATCAGCGCGACCGCACTGCGAATATGCGCAGGCCAATCCGTCTTTGGTCCAAGCGAGGTGCTGGACCAGTCGAAAGCTCCAATCAGGGTTTTAAGGTCTACGTCGTTACTCAGCATCAAGGCCTCATGGTTAAATCAGAAAGCCCTGCTTCGAAAAGTAATTCCACAGGATTTAGCTGGTGCGATCCGCCTCGACATTAACATGTGAGGCGGGACGCGGTAGCTAAAACTTTCAGCGGGATGACGAAGGTTCAGCCGATGACATCGCTAATGTGCGTCTGGCAGGACCGCGCTAATGCACTGAGAAAGCATCTGCAAACTGTCGTGGCTCTGCTCCGGACGGTTCTTATACCCTCAATACAAAACCTGCTCTTTCCCCTTGAGAGCTCAGATTGTTCAAACCCGTTTGTCGACATGATCAGGATCTTTCGCATTTTTAATATCTGCCATGTCTTGTCCTTTCTGCGGCGGTTCGGCCATTTCGAAAATGTAGCCTATCCCACCCACCGTGGGGAGGAGGTCATTTCGATTCAGAAGGATTGCTTGGAACGTAACACGTGGTCGGGCGTTTGTCTGGACAGATCAAATCAACGGCAGGAGGCCAATATGACGATGAACTCCCTCAAAGACGTTTACCATGACCAACTTCAAGACATGTGGAGCGCCAACAAACAGTCGCTCGATATCGTCACAGCGCTAGGGCGTGCGGCGCACGACAAGGATCTGTCAAAAGCTTTGATTGCGGGGGCCAACGGCATCAACGATGGGATGGAGAAAATTGCGGAAATCTGCAATCAACACGGAATATCGCCAGATGGCGAGCATTGTAAAGGAATGCAGGGTTTGGCCACAGAGGCGAAAGCGCACGTGCTTGACGCGGATTTCGGCTCGGATGAGGTCCGTGATGCTGTAATCGTTACGCAGTACCAGCGCATGGTGCATTATGCGATTGCCGGTTATGGCTGTCTTGTTGCATTCGCCAATCGTCTCGATCAGGATGGAGACGGCGCGGTTTTGCAAACTTGCCTAGACCTCACCTATGATGGGGATCGAACGATGACCTCGCTTGTAACTGCTGGGGTTAGCCAAGCTGGAAACTCGGGTTCGTGCAAAGGCTGATTCCTAGGAATCAACCTATATGGCAACGATGGCCGGTAATGGCTGACGAAAATATGAAGAGGGGAGCGATCACGCCGCTCCCCCTTTTTTTACTTAACAGCATCTTTCGTGGCTGACGACATGGCGTTTTTTGGAGTTGATTAATCCGCCGCGTCTTGAATGGGGTCGGTGGTCTCACTTTTTGATGAATCTTCTCGACCTGCATGGTCTGGATCACCCTTTTCGCCAGGCTGATTTTTCAACTCAAAGTGCAGTTCGGAACCATCAAGGGGAAACGGCATCTCGGTGTCGTTGGAAATCGATTGGTGGTTTTTTTCTTTGTCGGACATTTATTGAGCTCCTGTTTTCCTGTGCATATGAGCACTTCGCAATGGTCTTTACGCACGATCAAAGACCACGTTTCAAAACGCGTCAGCTGCCAGTTAGTTCCCATAATCGGGATTTGAGCAAATTTAGGGTCAGGACTTCGGTAACGGGGACGTCTCAGTCAAGTGCTTTTTGACATACGCATCCGGCCGCATAGTTGCGGATTTGATGACAGTTGTTTTCTGAGCCGTTCTGCTTTCGCCACAGCCTTCTTTTGAGATCACCCCGGGTGCATGCTTCGGTCCGTGGTCAGCGCGATGGCTACCAACATGATGCTGGTTCAAATGCAATTCCGATGTGCCCATCTCATAGGCGTGCTCGATGTTGGTCGGCAACAGTCCGGAGCACGGCATCATCGGAACCACGTCCCTAGGGGACCTCGAAGGCCTGCAGTCAGGCGCGTGACGGCAGGAAAAGCAATTTTTTAGACCGCATGGGGCACGGCAGTGTCTGATCGAAAGTCTGTGTCATCAACCCACATCCGGTGCAGGATCACCCCGATGCGCCGGGCTAACGCGACCATGGCGCGCTTACCACCTCTGCGGCGGGCGACTTGCGCTGCCCATGTTCTCAGCCAGGTCGAACGCCCGCGGTGCAACATCACGGTCGCAGCCTGACATAGCGCGCGACGCAGGTTGACATCACCTGCCTTGGTGATGCCGCCTGAGACATCGCGTTCGCCCGACTGGTTGCGTGATGGTGTCATGCCGACCCACGGGCCAACATTCTTGGAAGATGTGAACCGGGTGGGATCATCGACGGCTGATCTGTAGGTTAGCGCGACAACAGCTCCCACTCCAGGCATCGACATAAGTCGACGACAGACTGGGTCATCCTGAGCCATCTGACGGACAAGGCGTTCCAATCCCGCCAGCTCCTTTCGCAAGGATGCCCGTGCCAGAAGCATAGGGCCTGTCGCGGCCTCCAGCATCGAATTACCGTCCGCCAATTCGCGGATTCGGTGTTCATACCTGCCCCGAGAGATAGCACCAACTTTCAACCCAAAGTTCCGCAACAGCCCACGCATAGACATTTCTAGGGCGATCATACCTTGCTGGATGGCCTTTCGGGCACCGAGCACGGCACGAACTTCTTGCGCCGAGACGGATTTGCAGTGAACGGGCCGGAACCAGCCAAGGTGAAGCAGGCGCGCAATGCCCTCGGCATCCCGCCGGTCCGTCTTGATTGGCATCGCCTTCAGGGCGCCTTTTACCTGGCGGGTTTCCATCAGGACGACTTCAAGCCCTGCAACGCTCATTGCGCGATGTAACCATTGAGACAATGGGCCAGCCTCGAGCCCAATGGCGGCAATAGTGCCGTCCTGTTCGCGGGCCCAACGCACCAATTCTTCAGGTTCACTGGCGACCTGCGCTTCTTTCACGATCTTGCCATGCTCGCTGATCACGCAAATTGCGGTCTTTGCCAGCGATACATCCAACCCAACAAACAGTCTCATCCTGTAGCCCTCCATGTGGATCCAATACGGGATGGTCGACAAATTGCCCCTGATCTTGCAAGCGGTAACAGGCAGTGTGCAACGCAGGCCCCGTTACGGCATCTCATAACCAGAATATTACTGTTGCGGCGAGAGCGATTGCTGACAGGAAGACCTTTGGGCATCGGTCATACCGGGTTGAGACACGTCGCCAGTCTTTGAGCCTGCCGAACATCCTTTCGATGTGGTTGCGGCGTTTGTATCGGCGCTTGTCATACTTGACGGTCTTCTTGCGCGACTTGCGTCCTGGGATGCAGGGCTTTGTGCCTTTATCGACAAGGGTTTCACGGAACCAATCGGCATCATACCCTCGATCAGCGAGAAGCCATTCGGCTTTTGGCAGGCCGTTCATCAAGGCCGCAGCGCCAGTGTAATCGCTCACTTGGCCTGCGGTAATGAACAGGCGGACCGGGCGACCGCTGGTGTCAGAGGTGGTCCTGCTTTTTCGATCAGTTTTCAGCCTTGTTAAGATGGATCAGGGTTTCATTTAGGCTGCTAATCTCATTGGTTCTGTTTTGCTGGCATAAGCCTCATCGGGGGTCAATTTGCCGCTTGTTGAATGCGGTCGTTCGGCGTTGTAGTAACTCAGCCCTTTGCTGATCCCCGCCCGCTTTTCTGAGCCTGTCTCAAAGGCGTGCAGATATCGACCAAATGCTGGCAAAGCCGACCCCGCACTTAGCCCAACGGGGCCCGCTCAACAGGTCCGCCAGTTCGGACCAAGGCAAACCCACTACTCGAATCCCCATAACACAACAAACGGCCCACCAAGCCCACCCCCGCGATTTCCCGCTTGAGCGCTTCTCCGACGCCAGGCAACGATCCGCGTCACTCAAACGTCCGCGCGGGGCGTCCGAGAAACCTACACCTTTCCGGACTTTGACCGGCCATCGCATGCCGCGCTGCAGCTTCTCGGAAACAGACATTAACTGATCTTCTAATTTTTTTATCTACAAGCGGCTCTCTATGCGCAGTTGCACGACCCGCACACTACATGTTAGCTGGGCCATACTCTGGCTTAGAGGCAATGCTGCGAACGGCCCTCATGCGATCAAATGCGCTTCAAAGAGCTCGATTGCGCATCGGGATCTTTGAGAAGTGCTTGTAGTTCCGCATTGCCACCAATCAGCATTTGATCGACGAAAATCATTGGGAAGGTCGCCCAGCCTGACCACATTTTGAGTGCCAGCCGTTTATGCCACTGTGACGTGTAGCTGCCATATTCCAGATAAGTGAATTCGATTCCAGCAACTTGCAGGGATTTGCGTGCCTTTTTGACGATGGGGTTTTGTTTCATACCGACAACGACAACACCATCCGCAGCGACCGCTTGGATGACCTCTTGCACTATGTCGCTATGATACGCGCTGACCGTTTCCTTGATGGCAGGGTGGATAGCGTCTGGGCTTAGCAATGGGCGCATCTCATAAACTTTCTGGTCATTCTGTCGGCTGGTTTTGCCTTACCTAAACATGCAGGATACCTAAAGCGCCAAACATATCTTTGTCCTCCAACATGGGCTATCCATGACGGTTTTGATCACGCGGAAGGGGGGCATAGCCGCTACCAGACCTTGTCGGCCTCCTCGTGCTCAAACGCTGATGCCATCTCATTGATCTCTCGCTCTGGCGCGCCAAGACCGCGGGCAACTTCGCGCCAGCCTTTCGTGGCTTCGGCCACCTCAGCAATGATGCGGTGCGCCTCTTTGGCTTCGAGAAGATAGTTCTCATGCTGGGCGCGATGCAGGTCAATGCTGGCATCGGGATTGTCATCGTTGACGTAGCTTTTGAGCACGCGGGGCTGATTTGGAACGGGGTTGATGTCGTAGGCCGGCGAAAGGTGCCAACCGCCCCTCCCCCGCAGAAACCCGTGATTGCGCATGTGATCATCTAGGTTCGCTACCAGAATGCTAAAGGCAACCCGCCGGAACAGCTCTTCGCGGTCCGCGTCCGGGGTCACGCTGACAGTGGTGATCACATCGGCAAGGTCCAGGTAGCTATAACTCTCGCCGTCCCGCCCGTTCAGCATGGCCATCGCCGAGATGAACGGCACCCTGCCCGCGTCGCTCCGGTCAAACCGTTGGGACATGAAGACCGGTTTCGAGCCGGCCATCTTAAGGCTATGTTCCGCGACTGTAATTCCCGCTCTGCGGGCCAGTCTCAGTGCGATAGCCTCCCAGCGTTCAACGCAGTATGTGTCTGTTTCCTTGGGAAACTTTGCAACCGAGAGACGCCCATGCTGATCAAGGATGCTGGCCTTTGGTCGGGCCCCGCCAAGTGAGGACCCCGGAGCAAAGAGCATGCGGAGGTCTTCGGCGGTCTCATTGCCACGCAAAACCCGCTGGGATGCCTGAAGCAGATCGCCCAAATTGAGCAGCGCCGGGACGCCAATTCCATCGCGCGCCTCGAACGCACCATCGACCTTGTAGCGCAGCGCCCCCAGCCGTGTTTCATCGTTGACGCCCAGCAGGTAGTCGGCCTCTTGAAGTGTTTTCGGCCGCCTGTCCTCGGCCTCGGCCAAACGCCCCTCATAGCGCCGCATGACCGTCCTGCCCCATGTGTCCGGCGCGGAATCCCCCAGCGGTGCCAGCATATCCTGACCTGCCTCGGGCACAAATTGACCCGCGCCTAAAGGCATCGCGGGGGAAAGCTCAAACGCATCGTCATCGGCGATCCAATCTGCGTGGTATGTAAACGAGACGCGCTCGCGGCCACGGCCGGGCACCCGGTGCAGCGTCCCGACACGGCGCAAACCCTTCCAGTCGATCCAGACCTCAACCATTCTTCATCCTCACCCGCTTTGGAAGATCATCAATCGACATCTGTTCACCAATCGGGTCCTCGATGCCGCCCCAGCCCTTCAAGAGCCCGAGCGCTTGCAGCACAGCCACATAGGTGCCGATCTTCACGGCAGGGTCTCCGCTTTCGATTTTAGCCAAGGTCTGACGGGTCGTTCCAGCACGCTGGGCGACGATTTCAGCCGTCAGCTTACGGCGCAACCGAGCCACCCGGATGCCCTCACCAAAGGCTTCAAGCTCTTTACGTGCGGCGCGGGGCACTATGATTGCGGTGGCCATAACGGTGCCTGTTGTAAACCTTACGTTTTATTATGTTACTATGGCTTAACATATACGTCAATTTAGTGCGACCACAACAGTCATCCAAAGACAAACGCCAAAGACCCGTATAATGTCACTTAAAGCAGACATTATAAAGCTCTGACCTCGAAGACGACAACGCAATGGACGCACCGCGACAAAGAAGACCTGGAAAAGGCCTTGCCCGATTAGACGACAAACGCGTTTACCGGATCTACTGTGAGCTGGAGCTGAACCTGCGGATCAAGCCAAAGAAGCGCCTGAAGCGTGACAAACCTGAGCCGTTGGCAGCGCCTGGCGTGCCAAACGAGACATGGTCGATGGGTTTCATGGCGGATCAGCTCGCAGATGGTCGTTCGATCCGAACACTAAACGTGCTGGATGACTTCAATCGCGAAGGCCTGTGCATATCCGCTTTGGGGGCAAAGGTCGTCCGAATTCCCGTGTCCAAGCATTGGACAAAAAAGAATCCGCCGAAGCGGATTTTCTTACAAGACAGCATTTTCGAAATTGTCAGTTGGGATGGGCGATCAGGTGCGGCTTACGCGATCGAATGGGGTCCAAATCCCACACTGAAAATCTGATACCAGAAACAGACGGCGCACTACCAACGCGACAGGCATCAAGGCTATCGGAAAAAATCCGAGCTACTATGTCGCCAGTGCTTCGTCCAGTCATCTTTGTTGCCCTGACAATGTCGACCAGATCTGTCTTGCTTGGATGCACGGCCGGTAACCTGTCAATTCGGCCTAAGAATGAATCCAGATCTCGGCGGGCAAAAGCCAGCTTGCCGATACCGTTTGACACATCAGTGTCGATCACTGGACTTATAACCTTTTCCCTATACAGACTTTCGGCTTGGGTCCGCGAGCATCCGATCGCCTCGGGCAATTGGTGCAATGACACACTGTCGATGATGTGGTAATCCCCCCCGAAAGTAAGGGGCTGCGGAAGTAGAATTTTCTCGGCAAGATGAACGAGGAGATTTTGAATGAAAATGACCAGATATAGCGAACCCCAGATCCTTGCGATCCTGCGCCAAGCCGAAGGTGGTGTGCCGGTGGCCGAGCTTTGCCGTGAACATGGCATGAGCAATGCGTCGTTTTACAAATGGCGTGCGAAGTATGGTGGCATGGATGCATCCATGGTCAGCCAGATGAAAGCCATGGAGGAAGAGAACCGCAGGCTGAAGCGGATGTATGCAGATCTGAGCATGCAGGCGGACTTATTGAAGGAAGCCCTCGGAAAAAAGTAACGGGGCCATCTCAGCGCCGCGAGATGGCCGAAACGGCGGTAGAGCGACGGGGCGTCAGCATCGCGCTGGCGTGCCGGGCCTTCGAGGTCAGCGAGACCTGCTATCGTTACAGCCCGAAGCTGAAAGACGAGAACGAGGTGATCGCCGATCTGCTGACAGGGCTGACGGATGCGCGCAAGACTTGGGGATTTGGCCTGTGTTTCCTGCATTTGCGCAACGTGAAGGGGCATCCGTGGAACCACAAGCGGGTCTACCGGATCTACTGTGAGCTGGAACTGAACCTGCGCATCAAGCCGCGCAAGCGGCTGAAACGGGAGAAGCCTGACGTTCTGGCGGTCCCGAACAGACCGAATGTGACCTGGTCCATGGACTTCATGGCGGATCGCCTCGGCGACGGCAGGGCTTTTCGGCTTTTGAATGTGTTGGACGACTTCAACCGCGAAGGGCTGGGGATCGAGGTTGATTTCTCGCTCCCTGCCGAACGGGTCATCCGCAGCCTTGATCGCATTATCGAATGGCGCGGAAAACCGGGCACGATCAGGGTCGACAATGGGCCGGAATATATCAGCGAAACACTGAGAAAATGGGCTGAGAAACATAGTGTTACGATCCAGCACATCCAACCCGGACAGCCCCAGCAGAACGCCTATGTCGAGCGCTACAACCGGACGGTTCGGCATGAATGGCTGGATCAATACATCATCGAAAGCATCGAGGAGGCTCAGGATCAGGCCACACAATGGCTCTGGACATATAACAACGACCGCCCGAACATGGGCATCGGCGGCATCACACCCGCTATGAAACTGAAAATGGCCGCGTAAGTTCTACAGATGCACCCCGTTAAAAAGGGGGCGATTACCAGGCTTCCTCGTGTCGGCCGAGGGCATTGAGCGCAACACCGAGACAATATCCATAATGCCCGCCATCAATATCATAAGCTTTCTGAAAACAGCGTACAGCTTCTGTCCAGTTTTCGTCATCTTGTGCCCAGTGGCCTAACCGATCCCAAACCAAGGCTGCTTTCTCCGGCACAATGTGACCTATATGTTTGTCAAAATCAGCTCGAAATCCCACAATATTCGGACTGATCAAGAAGCGCGGCGATAGCAGGGCAGCACAAGGTTGCCATGAAAGCCGCTGACACACTCAAGGCCGATCTGGACGCCATAGACCGTGCGCTGGTGCTGTGCGGCTACGATGGCATTCTTTTTACAGTGCATGTCCGCGATAGGTGTCAAAGAATTCAGACTTTAAGCCGCGCCTGAAATAATCACCGTTGCTTCGCGAATAACCGGAGGCATCCAGCAGATCCCATTTTCGTCTTCTAGGGCTACTGGATCACAGAGGCTGGGATTTTCGCATACCTCGTAGAGGGAATCGCACATTTGGCGTACCAACTCATGTTTTGAGATGAAGTGCCATTTTCCGTCGTCCTGACGCTGCTTAATTGTGGGCTGACGTTGCGCAGATATTTCAGCCAATCCGATAGCCTGCACGAAAATATCTAAAACGTTTTGAATATCTTGATTGCCAGACATAAATCTTCGGTATGACGTGATATTACTTAAGGCAGTCTCTACCTCATTCTTTTTCTGAGGACTAAATGTGAAATATTTTACAACGTCGAGGTTTTGCCGGATAAACCGAAGGTCGAACTTTCCAGCGCCTGCAAGCCTAACGCGGTCTACGTGTGCCAGCAAAAAATCTAACCATAGGCCTGCGACTAATCCACCCAAGCCAATAAGCGGATATAGTGCGGTATTGGATGAGGCAAAATCGGTTATCACACCCATAAAGCGATCCCAAGTTTGGCCAGCATTCTCGTACCAACCTTTTGCCTTGGCAACTTCGATAAAAAATTCACCAACCACGGCAATCACGATGACGAAAAGTATACTACTGAGTATAAAGGTGAGGATTTTTCGTACAACTGACCGTATGTAAATAACACTTCCACGAAATCCGCCATCCTCTGCGAGGTCCTCTGTCCCTAACCGCGCGATTATCGTCGTCATAGTCCGCAGGACCATCCACACTCTCCAAGTTAAATGTCATCTTCCGTGATAGGAGCCTGATCAGGCGCGTAAATCAAACTTCTTTTGCCTCTACAGTGTAGACCAGACATTGGCTGCATTGCAGAAACTTAGAAAATTGGGCTTCTTGCCGCCATTTACACCCTTCCAAAAACGACCGTTTTTGGAAGGGGTCGCAAAAGCGGACATTAAGACACTTGCGACGAAGGTCTGAAAGGTCCGCTCTGCCGACCTTCACCCACCGAAAATGCTGCACGGTGGACGAATGGCCGGTCTGGTGAAGCTGCACCGCAGCGCTCGGCAATGAAGCGAACGGTAGCTTCTCTAATTGGGTGTTTGGGTCAAGCTCATTTTCCTTCTTTCTTTCGGGTCATGTCACTCATCCGGGTCACGCTTCTCTTCGCAGTCTGGTTGATGCCGTGATGGCACCGCTGCACGCATATGTCGGATCGGACGTGGAGAGCCTTGCTTTGAGACGCGCTTCAAGATGCGCAGCAGACATTTTCGGCTTTTTCCACGAACCTCGTCCGGTGAGGGACGACCCCGTCAGGTTGGTGATGGCGTTTTAGATCATGCTTTGCCTCCCACCTGATCCTGACGGAATTCCGTGCCATCAATCCACATCCGGTGGAGCAAGACGGCGAGTTTGCGTGCGACAGCCACAACGGCGCGGCGACGCCCCTTGGTGCGCATCAACCGCATGCCCCACGATTTGATCTGAGACCCGGCCATCGTTCGCATGAGCAAAGCGTTGGCCGCGGCGTACAAAGTTGCGCGGACGTCTCTGTCCCCCGCTTTCGATATGCGGCCAGGATTGTCGTGCTCACCAGACTGGTATCGTCGCGGTGTCAGCCCAAAATGCGCGCCAACAGTGCGAGATCGTTTGAAGCGCGTCGGATCGTCCACAGCGGCTTTGAAAGTCAGGGATGCAATCGGACCAACGCCTGGGACCGTCATCATCCGCATGCACACCTCATCATGACTGGCAGCGCGTTTGACGCGCCGATCCAGTTCCAGAAAGTGCTGATACAAAACCACACGTGCGTCCAAGAGTGGCACCAAAGCGTGGGTCAGAACTTCATCCATCTCGATCAACGGTCGCACGACACCGTCAAAACTGCCGTGCTTCACGGTCATGGGCAGGCGAATGCCAAAGATCTTCAACAGCCCACGAACCTCATTGGCGAGGTCCATCGTCTTCTTCAAAAGCGCTTTGCGGGTGCTCAGCAATGCACGGACGCCATGCGCTTCACGGCTCTTCATGTGAACAGGGCTGAACCAACCGGTGCGCAGTACTTGCGCGATGCCGCGTGCGTCATTTTTGTCTGTCTTGTTGCGCATTGCCGACAGCGCTGCATTCACCTGACGTGCTTCCATGCAGACAACGTCAAAACCTTCCGCTTTCAGGCCATGGAACAGATGCTGGCTCATGGTGCCGGCTTCAAAACCAACCCGTTCAATCGGATGGGGAAACGTTCCAAGATACTCAGCGATGTGGCTGACCTCGCATGGCAGCTCTCGCTCAAGCAGTACCTTTCCCTTGCTATCAACAATGCAAAGCGCACAGGATCGCAGCGACACGTCTATTCCGGCAAAATATTCCATTTCTCATCTCCCTTGTTCACAGTAATCCTGTGATCTTATCGGGAGCTCGACCTCAGAACAGAGGGCAGCCCAATTACGCATGCTTTGGGGAAACTGCACTGCGGCGAAGGTATGATTGGCCAATGACCGGTCTGGGCCGGTCACATCATATCACGGGCAAATTGGTGCGTGGCTAAGTGCCACCCTTCCAATCTGCACCGATGAAGACCTGCACGACGCCCCATTGCATAAAATTCTGGTCAGAGCGCTACAGTGTTATCTCCATTCTTGCTCAGGTGTCACGTGGGACGCTGGACGTATTGCGCATGGCGCAAAAAAAATGCCACCGCAAATCCAAGCCAGTTACTGGACGGAAAACAAATTATTCAGAAAATCGGCGACTTTCGCCCGTATAGGTTGAAAGTCGCCTCAATTTAGCCCCCGCCAGAAAACCTTTGCCCCCAAATCGGAAAACCTTACCCCGATTCCGGAAGAACTATGCCCCGACGGACAACAGCCAATCCAAAAATCAGCTACAGCCGGACGTTCCACCGCAGGTGTTACACTTCATGCAGGTCCCGTTGCGAACCAAAGTGTAGTTGCCACATTCGTTGCAGGCTTCCCCCTCATATCCTTGCATCTTGGCCTTAGTGCGGGCGTCCATAGTCATGGTGGCACTGCTGGTGGTGGTAACGGTGGATGACACCGATTGGGCCGTCTGCGGCATTAAAGTATTCAGTACTGAAACCGCATCCGTGCCGGTTGAAAGCGCGGTTGCCCCCATACCGCCCTGCAAGATCGTCAGCTCTTGGGGCAGCCGCTTGCGCAGATAGCCGGTAGAGGAGATCTGGCGCAGCACTTCCAGCCCGCGGCTTGCCGCCGTGTCGGTAACGTCGTTGACGTTCAGCTTGCCTTCGTCATTGCCGCCGCCCAAGGCATCAAATGTGGCCCCTTGCGGTTTGACATGGGCAAGATCTGTGCGGTCCAGATAGGATACGGCCAGCTCCCGAAAGATATAATCAAGGATCGAGGTCGCATTTTTGATGCTGTCATTGCCTTGCACCATGCCGGCAGGCTCAAACTTGGTGAAGGTAAATGCCTCGACGAATTCCTCCAACGGGACGCCGTATTGCAGGCCTACCGATACCGCGATGGCAAAGTTGTTCATCATCGCGCGGAAACCCGCACCTTCCTTGTGCATGTCGATGAAGATCTCGCCAAGCGTACCGTCTTTGTATTCGCCAGTGCGCAGATAAACCTTATGCCCGCCGATCAATGCCTTTTGGGTATAGCCCTTGCGGCGTTCCGGCAGTTTTTCGCGGTGGGATTTGACGATTTCGCGGACAATCACCTTCTCGACGATCTTCTCGGCCAAAACGACCGCTTTTTCCTGATCGGATCCGTTTGCGAGGATCTCTTCGGCCTCGTCGTCATCTTCAACCAAGGCCGAGGCCAAGGGTTGCGACAGTTTCGATCCGTCACGGTAAAGCGCGTTGGCCTTGATGCCCAGCGAGTGCGACAGCTCATAGGCGGCCAGTGTTTCGCCGATGGTGGCAGTGTTGGGCATGTTGATCGTCTTGGAAATCGCCCCCGAGATAAAGGACTGTGCCGCCGCCATCATGTGGATATGGCTTGCAACCGACAGATAACGCTTGCCTTTGCGGCCACAGGCATTGGCGCAATCAAAGACCCCGTAATGATCTGCTTTGAGGAAAGGTGCGCCTTCCAGCGTCATGGTGCCGCAAATATGCTCATTCGCCTGCTCGATCTGGGCCTTGGTGAACCCGAGGTGACGCAGCAAGTCAAAGGTCGGATCGGCCAGCTTTTCGGCCGGAATGCCCAAGGTGCCTTTGCAGAATTCCTCGCCCAATGTCCATTGGTTGAACACAAAGCGGATATCAAATGCCGCCGCCAGCGCGTCTTCGACCTTTTCGATCTCACGTGGGCCAAAGCCGTGGCCGACAAGCGAGGTGTGGTTGATGCCGGGGCAATTGCCAAGTGATCCGTGACCAACCGCATAGGCGATGATCTCGGCGATCTGGGCAGAACCGTAACCCAGCTTTTCCAAGGCGGCGGGCACCGATTGGTTGATGATCTTGAAATAACCACCGCCAGCCAGCTTTTTGAACTTCACCAAGGCAAAGTCAGGTTCAATGCCAGTGGTGTCGCAATCCATCACCAGCCCGATCGTGCCTGTGGGGGCGACAACGGTGGTTTGGGCGTTGCGGAAACCGTGCGCCTCACCCAAGGCAAGCGCCTCATCCCAAGCGCCCATGGCCAGAGAGATCAATGTCTCGTCGGGGCAATTGGCATGGTCAAGGGCAACCGGATTGACGTTCAACCCGTCATAGGCACCGGAGGCATGGGCCGCCGCGCGGTGGTTGCGGATGACCCGCAGCATATGGTCGCGGTTGCGGGCAAAGCCCGGAAAAGCGCCCAGCTCACCCGCCATTTCGGCCGAAGTCGCATAGGAAACGCCCGTCATCAGCGCCGAGAGCGCACCGCAAAGCGCGCGGCCTTCATCGGAATCGTAGCTGAAGCCCATGTTCATCAACAGCCCGCCGATATTGGCAAAGCCAAGCCCCAGCGTGCGGAAATCATAGGACCGCTGTGCGATTTCCCGAGAGGGGAATTGCGCCATCATCACCGATATTTCCAGCGTCACGGTCCACAAGCGCGAGGCGTGGACATAGGCACCGCTATCGAACCGGCCATCCTTGTAAAAGGTCAGCAGGTTCATCGAGGCAAGGTTACAGGCCGTATCGTCAAGGAACATATATTCCGAGCACGGGTTGGAGCCGCGGATCGCGCCATCCTCGGGGCAAGTGTGCCAGGCGTTGACCGTATCGTGGAACTGGATCCCGGGATCGGCGCAGGCCCATGCGGCATGGCCGACCTGATCCCACAAATCCCGCGCTTTGACCGTCTTGGAAACGCTGCCGTCTGTGCGGTTGATCAGATCCCAATCGCCATCTTCTTTGATCGCTTGCAAGAATGCATCGGTCACACGGATGGAGTTGTTGGAGTTCTGCCCCGCAACGCTCGAATAGGCTTCGGAGTCCCAATCTGTATCATAGGTCGGGAATTCAATGCTGTCGTGGCCCTGTTTTGCGTAGTCCAGAACCCGTTTGATGTAGGTTTCCGGAATCGCCACTTTTTTAGCATCTTTGATCGCGGCTTTGAGGCCGGGATTGTCCTTGGGCTCATAGGCGGCCTCAACCGCGCCGTCCCATGCTTTGATCGCCGCGAAAATCGCGTTCAGCTTTTGCTCGTGCATCTTGGAGCCGGCAACGATGCTGGCAACCTTCTGCTCTTCGATCACTTTCCAGTTGATGAAATCCTCAATATCGGGGTGGTCGGCGTCGACGATCACCATCTTGGCCGCGCGCCGTGTGGTGCCGCCCGATTTGATCGCCCCCGCCGCGCGGTCGCCGATCTTCAGAAAGCCCATGAGCCCCGAGGATTTCCCCCCGCCAGAGAGCTTCTCCCCTGCCCCGCGCAGGCTGGAAAAATTGGTGCCGGTGCCAGAGCCGTATTTGAACAGACGCGCCTCACGCACCCACAAATCCATAATGCCACCATCGCCGACCAGATCATCGGCGACCGACTGGATAAAGCAGGCATGGGGCTGCGGATGCTCATAGGCGCTGGTGGATTTTGTCAGCTTGCCGGTCGCGTGATCCACATAGTAATGGCCCTGGCTTGGCCCGTCGATGCCGTAAGCCCAATGCAGGCCGGTGTTGAACCACTGCGGGCTGTTCGGCGCGGCCATCTGGTTGGCCAGCATATAGCGCATCTCGTCGTAATAGGCGCGCGCATCGGCCTGCGTGGTGAAATAGCCACCCTTCCAGCCCCAATAGGTCCATGCGCCGGCCAAACGGTCAAACACCTGTTTCGCCGAGGTTTCGCCGACAAAGCGCTCGTCTTCGGGCAGTTTCGCCAATGCGTCCTCATCGGGGACAGAGCGGTACAAGAATGCGGGCATGCCCTTTTCACGCACGGTTTTAAGCCGTGCCGGAACGCCTGCCTTGCGGAAATACTTCTGGGCCAGCACGTCAGAGGCAACCTGGCTCCAGCTTGCCGGAACCTCTACTGCGTCGTTATGGAATACGATCGTGCCGTCAGGGTTTCGGATCTCGGATACCATTGTCGTGAAATCCATCGCGCCGTACGCGCCTGTGGCCTCTGTCGTGAATTTCCGCTCGATTTTCATTTTGCCCCGTCTCCGACTTGTTGCAGGCGGCTTCGCGCCCGAGATTTTTGCATCAAAATCCGCCACGCCCGCGTCGTTAACCAAAACGACTTGCGAAAACCCTTTTGGGCCTTACTCGCTCATAGGTTGTAGTTCGAATTTCAGCATTACCACATGTAGTGTCTCAATGCGGCATTTAGGCAAACTGTCGTATTTCCCAATAGGGATCAACGGATAAATTCTCTCTATCCACAGATATTTCTTGTGCCTGTGGGTGAAATTTGTTTGCCCCAAGTTTTACTGGGGTTTTCGCGAAACTTAGTTAATTTTTGCGGGCAAACCCGCCCCGCCAGCTTTCCCCAATGTTTCGGCAAGCTTACCACAAATGGTTAATTTTTGGGGTCAAACGTTAATATACCACTAAATATAGCCCCAAGGGCCGAATCAGCGGATCCCGAAATCGAGCGGCCGGATGCGTTGTGTTGCCGAGCGGCGACAGTATGAAAAAGTTGCCCTCTCCCGTGTTCAGCTGCCCATCCGGCCCTGCGGCCACTCTTTGCCTTTCCGGCACCATGCAGCTTGCAATTTCGCCAAAGGACAGCACATTCTTTTACAGTACGTGGTTCTTAAAAGGAGTCTCCTCATATGAGTTTATTTTCAACACTTGCCAAAGTCGCCGTCGGCGTCGTGATTGCCAAAGGCGTAAGCCATGTGTCGCGCAACGGCATGCCCAAACTGGGCAGCGGCGGAATCGGGGGCATGCTTGAAAGCCTTGGCGGGGCCTCTCGCGCGAATGCGGATGCGCGCGGACCACATACCTCGGGCTTGGGCGGATTGCTGGCACAGGCGGGTCCTGCGCTTAGCGGCCTTCTGGGCGGGCAAGCCTCCCAAAGCGCAGATACGGGCCTCAACCCTGCATTCAATCCCGCCATTCTCGGCCAAGCTGGCGCAGCACCCAGCCGCGATCAGGAACTCGCCGCCGCTTTATTGCTGCGCGCAATGGTCCAGGCCGCGATGGCCGATGGCAAACTTGATGACGCCGAGCGCGCCAAGTTAATGGAACATCTGGAGGAAGCCTCTCAGGCAGAGCGCGCCTATGTCACCAGCCTATTTGAACAGCAGCCCGATATTGATGGTCTCACCGCCGATGTGCCCCACGGGATGGAAGAGCAGGTTTATCTGGTCTCTCTCATGGCGATTGATCTGGATAGTCAGGCCGAGGCTCAATACCTCCACGGGCTTGCCCAAGGGCTTGGACTCGACCAACCCGTGGTCAATGATATCCACCGGCAGGCGGGTGTTCCCCCGCTCTATGCCTGAACGCCTGAAATAGGGGTGGAGCCTGCGGCCCAAACTGCCTAAATGGGCCGCAGAAATGACGAATGGGGCGGATCCATGGCCAAAGACATCATCGCTCGTTGTGAGGCCAAGGGCCTGCGCATGACCGGGCAACGCCGCGTTGTGGCCCGCGTGATCGGAGAGGCCGAGGATCATCCCGATGTGGAGGAGCTCTATACGCGTGCCTCCGGCATTGATCCGCGCATCTCGCTTGCTACGGTTTACCGCAGTGTCAAACTGTTTGAAGAGGCTGGCATTCTGGAACGTCTGGAATTCGGCGATGGCCGCGCCCGCTATGAAGATGCCGAGCGCGACCACCACGACCATCTGATCGATATGCATTCCGGTGAAGTCATCGAATTCGTCGACCCCGAAATCGAGGCCCTGCAAGAACGTATTGCCGCACGGCTTGGCTATCACCTCAAAGGGCACCGGCTGGAACTATACGGCGTGCCAGTAAAGCCGAAATCAACATGAGCGATTCAGACAACACCCGCGCCAGCCTTTTGATGCTTGGCTCCATGGCCGCTTTTGCCTTTGAGGATTTGTTCCTCAAACGCTCTGCGACCGCGCTTAATCCCGGACAAGTTCTGGTAATGATCGGGACAGTGGGGGCTGTTTGCTTCTGGCTGGCTGCCGCATCCAAGGGTCAGGTGATCCTGACGCGGCGTGCCTTTGCACCCGCGGCCCTGCTGCGCTCGGTCTGTGAGGGCTTGGCAAGCCTGCTATATGTCACCGCCCTGTCACTGATCCCGCTTTCGACCAATGCGGCCCTGCTGCAGGCCTCGCCCCTGGTGGTGACGATGGGGGCGGCGCTGTTCTTGCGCGAGCCTGTGGGCTGGCGGCGGTGGTCGGCGATCTTGGTCGGGTTTATCGGGGTGCTAATCGTCTTGCGGCCCGGCACCGAAGGGTTCCAGATCGCGGGACTTTTGACCGTTGCCAGCGTGATCGCCCTTGCCGCGCGCGACCTTTCCACCCGGATGATGCCCTCCGATATCGGCACGTTCCAGCTTACCACTTGGGCCTATATCTCGATTGTCCCTGCGGGGATATTGCTGATGGCGATCAATGGCGCCACGCCGGTGCTGACAATTCCCGCAAACCAGTGGCCTGATCTGATCGGCGCGCTCCTCACCGGGCTTGTCGGCTATTGGGCGGTTACGGCGGCAATGCGCGTGGGTGAGGTGTCTTTCGTTGCCCCATTCCGATATTCGCGGCTGGTCTTTGCGGTGATCCTTGCGACGCTTTTCCTAGGCGAGCGTCCTGATATCTGGATGATCGCAGGCTCCACCCTCATCATCGGCTCCGGTCTCTATACCTTCGCCCGGGAGCGCAACCTGCGCCGCCGCGCCCGCCTTCAAACCCTTTCCAAAGTGCCCGTCACACGCTAAACAACCTCACCGCATCAATAGCCTCGGAGGCCCCATGTCCACCATCGTAGATATCCACGCTCGCGAAATCCTAGACAGCCGGGGCAACCCCACTGTTGAGGTTGACGTCCACCTTGAAAGTGGCGTGATGGGCCGCGCAGCCGTGCCATCGGGCGCCTCCACCGGCGCACATGAGGCGGTTGAAATGCGCGACGGCGACATGTCCCGCTACATGGGCAAAGGCGTTCTGGATGCCGTTGCCGCCGTCAACGGTGAAATTGCCGAAGAGCTGGTCGGTTTCGACGCGATGGAACAGGTCGGCATTGACCGCACCATGATTGAAATGGACGGCACGCCGAACAAATCCCGCCTTGGCGCAAACGCGATCCTTGGTGTGTCACTGGCGGTCGCCAAAGCTGCGGCTGAAATCTCGGGCCAGCCGCTGTTCCGCTATATCGGCGGCACCTCGGCACGCATGTTGCCTGTGCCGATGATGAACATCATCAACGGCGGCGAACATGCTGATAACCCTATTGATATTCAAGAATTCATGATCATGCCTGTCGCTGCGGAAAACATCCGCGACGCCGTGCGCATGGGCTCCGAAGTGTTCCACACGTTGAAAAAAGAGCTGTCGGCTGCCGGTCTTTCCACCGGTATCGGCGATGAGGGCGGCTTCGCACCAAATCTTAGCTCTACCCGCGATGCACTTGATTTTATTCTGAAATCTATCGAAAAGGCAGGCTATCGTCCGGGTGAGGATATCATGCTTGCGCTTGATTGCGCCTCCACCGAATATTTCAAGGGCGGCAAGTATGAGATGAAGGGCGAAGGCAAAACCCTGACATCCGATGAAAACGTCGATTACCTTGCAGCCCTTTGCGATGCCTATCCGATCATCTCGATTGAGGACGGCATGGCCGAGGATGACTGGGACGGCTGGAAGCTGTTGACCGAGCGTTTGGGTGGCAAAGTCCAGCTGGTCGGCGATGACCTGTTTGTCACCAACCCTATCCGTCTGGCGCAGGGTATCGCGCAGGGCTGCGCCAACTCCATGCTGGTCAAGGTCAACCAGATCGGCACGCTGACAGAAACGCTGGAAGCGGTCGAGATGGCCCACCGTGCGCGCTACACCAACGTCATGTCACACCGTTCGGGCGAGACCGAGGATGCGACCATCGCCGACCTTGCCGTTGCCACCAATTGCGGCCAGATCAAAACCGGATCGCTTGCGCGGTCCGACCGGTTGGCAAAATACAACCAGTTGATACGTATCGAGGAAATGCTGGGCGAAACGGCTGAATATGCAGGACGCTCTATCCTCAAGGCCTAAAGCACCACGCCCCTGCCGATATCCATCGGCGGGGGCACCCCTTTTGGGGGCCCGAATGTAGCGGGTACAAAATTGCGCTGGCGCAAAGCCATAGGCAGCGCTAATGCGGTTATATGACACAGCTCGCCCCAAAAAACACCGATACTCTGCGTGGCTTTATTTACGCGTTTTCAGCGTATTTCATTTGGGGTTTTTTGCCGCTTTATATGAAGGCGCTGGCACATGTCCCGCCGCAAGAGGTCATCGTCCACCGCGTCATTTGGTCCCTGCCTATCGCCGCTGCCGTGTTGCTGTATCAAGGCCGCACGGCCGAGCTGCGGCTTGCGCTGCGCACCCCTTTGACCTTGTTCATGGGGGCGGTGGCGGCCACGCTGATCTCGCTTAATTGGGGGGCTTATGTTTGGGCGATTGGCGCGGGCCACGCGCTTGATGCCGCCCTTGGCTACTACATCAACCCGCTGTTTAGCATCCTTCTTGGCGCGATCTTGCTACAGGAACGGATCGCCCCGCTGCAAAAGGCTGCGGTGGCGTTGGCTGCACTGGCGGTTGTGGTGCTGACCGTCGACCTGGGCCGTTTGCCGGTGGTCGCAGTGATCTTGATGGTCACATGGGGGTTTTACGCCTACCTTAAAAAGCAGCTTCCTATTGGCCCGAACCAAGGCTTCGCCCTAGAGGTGATTTTGCTTTCGCCCTTCGCGCTTGGCTATATGATCTATCTGCAAGTGCAGGGCAGCGGACATTTCTTGATGGGCAATGCTTGGGATACCGGTCTTTTGCTGGGCTGCGGTGTGGTCACAGCCGTGCCTTTGATGTTTTATGCAAATGGTGCCAAGGGCTTGCGGCTTTCAACCATTGGCATCATGCAATATATCGCGCCAACCATGATCATGCTCACTGCCGTGTTCATCTTCAAAGAGCCCTTTGGCATCGCGCGTATGATCGCCTTCCCGATGATCTGGGTTGCCCTTGTGCTTTATACCCTTTCGATGTTCCGGGACCGCAAACGCAAACCTGCGCTTTAAGGTCGGCTGATCTGCCCGCCCCCGATCGTCGCGCGCACACCTGTTGTGCCGGGACCGGATGTGGGCAGGCCCATCGCGACCCGCACCGCGAGATAGGCAAAGGCCTGCGCCTCCAGCATATCGCCATCAAGGCCGACAGCCTCTACCGGTGCCACGTCACAGCCCATCAGCTGGCCAAGCGCGGCCATGATCACCGCATTGTGCCGCCCGCCTCCTGTCACCAATAAACGGGAAACTGGGGCGGGAAAATGCTCTGCCCCTTTGGCGACGGCGGCGGCGGCGGCGGCGGTTAAGGTCGCGGCTGCATCTGCATCGGACAGCCCCGCAACGGCATCTGACAGGCTGTCAAAATCATTGCGGTCCAGCGATTTCGGAGGCATTTTCAAGAAATACGGATGCGCAAGAAATCTGTCCAGAATTCCCGCATCCGGCACACCGCTTGCAGCCAAAGCCCCGCCTTTGTCACAGTCCAACCCCAAGCGGGCCTGCATCAGGTCATTGATCGGCGCATTGGCAGGCCCTGTATCAAAGGCCACACAGACCCCCGCCTCCTCCGCCTTGGCAAAGCGCGGGTCCACCCATGTCAGATTTCCCACCCCGCCAAGGTTTAAAAAAGCCAAGGGTGCATCAGCCCCGATATATTTCGCACAGGCAAAATGGAAAAACGGCGCCAGCGGTGCGCCCTGCCCGCCCATCTCGACATCGGCGGTGCGGAAATCCCAAACCACCGGCAGGCCCAGAACCTGCGCCAAAACTGCGCCCGATCCCGCCTGATGCGTGCCCCGCCCGCCCGGATCATGTGCCAGCGTTTGCCCGTGGAAGCCCACCAGCTCTGCACCGTCAAACAGGCCCAGAACGGCTGCATGGGCGGCCTCAACCACCTCAGCCACGTCCTCTACGCCCGAATCATCCTGCCAAAGCCCGAAGCCCGCACGGATCGCCTCTCGCTGTGCCGGGGTGTATTCGCGGTAAGCGGTATGGCCAAATTCGAGCAGGTTTTGCCCGTCGGTTAGCACCATCGCCGCATCCACCCCGTCAAGCGAAGTGCCAGACATCGCCCCCAATGCCCAAACCGGCCCCGCCTTCAACATTCAAGCCCCCTTTGACGCCACGCTATCGTCCCGCTATACGCGCATGATCTTAAATTCCTATAAAGCACGAGTGACCCATGACCTACCATGCAAAATCGGATTTCATGCGCGTGATGATGGAGCGCGGCTTTCTGGCCGACTGCACCGACTATCAGGCGTTGGACGAAGCTTTGGTGAAGGGCGTCGTGCCAACCTATATCGGCTATGATGCCACGGCCAAATCGCTTCACGTCGGGCATCTGTTGAACATCATGATGCTGCGCTGGCTGCAAAAGACCGGCCACAAGCCGATCACCCTGATGGGCGGCGGCACGACCAAGGTCGGCGATCCCAGCTTTCGCGCCGATGAACGGCCATTGCTGTCGCCGGAACAGATCGGCGAGAACATCAACGGCATGCAGCAGGTGTTTGCAAAATACCTGCGCTATGGCGACGGGCCGAGTGACGCGATCATGCTCAACAATGCGGAATGGCTGGACGGGTTGAACTACCTTGATTTTCTGCGCGATATCGGGCGTTACTTTTCCATCAACCGGATGCTGTCGTTCGAGAGCGTGAAATCCCGGCTTGACCGCGAACAAAGCCTGTCCTTCCTTGAATTCAACTATATGATCCTGCAAGCCTATGATTTTCTTGAGCTTAATCGCCGTTATGGCTGTGTGTTGCAGATGGGCGGATCGGACCAATGGGGCAATATCATCAACGGGATCGACCTGACACGGCGGGTGTTGGATACGCAGATCTTCGGGCTGACCTCACCTTTGCTGACCACCTCTGACGGGCGCAAAATGGGCAAAAGCCAGGGCGGGGCGATGTGGCTGAACGCCGATATGCTTTCGCCTTATGAGTTCTGGCAGTTCTGGCGCAACACCACCGATGCCGATGTCGGCCGGTTCCTGAAGCTTTATACCGAACTACCGGTTGAAGAATGTGACCGGCTTGCAGCGCTTGAAGGCTCCGAGATCAACGCCGCCAAAGTGATTCTGGCCAATGAGGTGACAACCCTTTGCCACGGTGCCGATGCCGCGGCCAATGCCGAGGCCACCGCGCGCGAGGTTTTTGAGAAGGGTGGCACCGGCGAGGATTTGCCGACCTTCAAGGTCTCTGCGCAGGACTTGGCCGAGGGGGTTTCGGTGTCATCGCTGTTTGTGAAATCGGGACTGTCGAAATCGGGCAAAGATGCCAAGCGGTTGATTGCCGAGGGTGGCGCGCGGCTGAATGATGAGGCTGTGACCGAGGCGGGCCAGATGATCACCGCCGCCGATCTTGCACAGCCGATCAAGCTGACCGCAGGGCGCAAACGTCATGCGCTGATTGTGATGGCATAAAACGGCTTCGGCCCATCCCCGCAAACATCGGGGATGGGCCAATTTATTATCTCTGAACGGTTACGGAAACCATCTTGTCGGGGTCGGAAACCTCGCCATTGCTTCCGGCACCCAGTTTGATCTGATCGACCACATCCATGCCATCAATCACGCGGCCCACGACCGTATACTGACCATCCAAAAACGGTCCCGGCGCGAACATGATGAAGAACTGGCTATTGGCGGAATCGGGGCTTTGGCTGCGGGCCATGCCGACGATGCCGCGCGCAAAGCTTTCATCTGAAAACTCTGCCGGGATATTTGGCAGGTCGGACCCACCCATACCTGCGCGCGACGTATCACCACTGGACTGACCGTATTGCACATCGCCGGTCTGGGCCATGAAGCCGTTGATCACGCGGTGGAAAACGACGCCATCATAGGCGCCTTTTTCGGCCAGCGTCGTGATCTGGGTCACATGCTTAGGCGCCAGATCGGGCAGCATGTCGATCACGACCGTGCCTTTTGCATCGCCGTCCATCTCAATCACAAGGTTCGGGCCGGGGCCGTCAACAGCCTGCGCCATCGCGGGTGTCGCGGTTTGGGAGAGCGTCCAGCCCCCCAAAACCGCCAGCCCGACTGCAAAGAAACCGCCTGCGATCAGCGTGTCCTTACGCATCAGCGGCAACCTTGACCGAGATCATGCGGTCAGGCGCTTCGGGTGGCTCGCCTTTGACGATCGCATCCACATGTTCCATCCCGGAAATCACGCGGCCATAAACCGTGTATTGCCCGTTCAGGAAATCATTGTCTTTGAAGTTAATGAAAAACTGGCTGTTGGCCGAGTTCGGGTTCGACGAACGTGCCGCCCCCAAAGTGCCGCGCGCGTGGGGCAGCTTGGAAAACTCTGCCGGAAGGTCGGGCTTGTCGGAACCGCCCGTTCCTGCGCGGCGCACATTAAAGCCGTCTTCCATATCGCCGTGCTCTACATCGCCGGTCTGGGCCATGAAGCCGTCGATCACGCGGTGAAAGCAAACGTTGTCATAAGCGCCTTCACGGGCCAGCTCTTTCATACGTTTGGTATGTTCCGGTGCGACGTCTGCAAGCAGTTCAATCACGACGGTACCGTTCTTGAGTTCCATCAGGATCGTGTTTTCGGGGTCTTTGATATCGGCCATTTGGCGCTCCTGTTGCTTTTATGTGGCGCAACCTAATCATCCATGGCCGCGATGAAAAGGGCTAACCATTGACGCGGGTGCAGGGATAGGGTGGAAAGGGGCAACAGAACGCATGGAGGCCGAGATGGCTTGGAAAACACTGGATGACATGGACTTGAACGGCAAAGTTGCGCTGGTGCGGGTGGATTTGAACGTGCCCATGTCCGGCGGCAAGGTAACGGATGCCACCCGTATTGAGCGGATCATCCCGACGGTGGCGGATATTCTGGCCAAGGGCGGCAAGCCCGTGCTGCTGGCGCATTTCGGTCGGCCCAAGGGGGCCGTGGTGCCAGAGATGAGCCTGGACCAGGTGGTCCCGGCCCTCCAAGCCGCTTTGGGTGATGTTAAGGTGAGCTTTGCCAGTGACTGCATCGGCGCACCTGCGAAAACGGCCGTGGCCGCGATGGGGGTCAAAGAGGTGGTCTTGTTGGAAAATACCCGTTTCCATGCAGGCGAAGAGAAAAACGACGCGATGCTGGCCGCAAGCATGGCCGCCTTGGGCGATGTCTATGTCAATGATGCGTTTTCGGCCGCACACCGCGCCCATGCCAGCACCGAGGCGATTGCCCGGCTTTTGCCCAATTGCGCAGGCCGTTTGATGCAAGCCGAGTTGACAGCGCTAGAGGCCGCTTTGGGCAACCCTGCCCGTCCGGTGGCGGCCGTCGTTGGCGGGGCCAAGGTTTCGACCAAGCTGGACCTGCTGGGCAACCTTGTGACCAAGGTCGATCATCTGATCATCGGCGGCGGCATGGCCAATACCTTTCTGGTGGCACAAGGGATCGAGGTCGGAAAATCCCTTGCCGAACGGGACATGACCGAAACAGCGCTTGAAATTCTTGCCAAGGCAAAACAGGCCGGCTGCACCATCCACCTGCCAAGCGATATCGTGGTCGCGCGTGAGTTCAAGGAAGGCGCCGCCTCTGAGGTTTTGCCTGCAAGCGCCTGCCCCGAGGATGCGATGATCCTTGATGCCGGCCCTGAAAGCGTCGCCCATATCGCCGAGGTATTCACCAATTCCCGCACCTTGATCTGGAACGGCCCGCTGGGTGCGTTTGAAATCTCTCCCTTTGACGCGGCCACCAATACTGCCGCACAAAAGGCCGGCGCTTTGACGGGCGAAGGCAGCCTTGTCTCGGTTGCGGGCGGCGGTGACACCGTGGCCGCGCTGAACAAAGCAGGGGTCGCGGATCAATTCACCTATATTTCGAGCGCAGGCGGTGCGTTCCTGGAGTGGATGGAGGGCAAGGATCTCCCCGGCGTTGCCGTCCTCAAGGATTGACACAACCCGAACGGGATTTCTCCGGCCTTTCGCAAGTCGTTAGCGCCAACAGAATTGAACGCATCCGCGCTTAGGGCTATGTCCGCTTTCAATCGGGCTTCGGGCCCTTTCGTGAACAGATAAGGATTTGACGATGGCGAAGACCAAAATGGCCGAACATATGACCAAAGGCGCAGGCTTTATCGCGGCGTTGGATCAAAGCGGCGGCTCCACCCCCAAGGCGCTGCGGCTTTATGGCGTTGAGGAAAGCGCCTATAGCACCGACGCCGAGATGTTCGATATGGTTCACGCCATGCGCGCCCGGATCATGAAGTCGCCTGCATTTAATGGCGAAAAAGTTGTCGGCGCGATCTTGTTTGAAGCAACCATGGACCGCGACGTCGACGGGATTCCCACCGCACAATACCTGTGGGAAAAACGCGGCGTTGTGCCTTTTTTGAAAATCGACAAGGGGCTTGAGGATGAGGCCAACGGCGTGCAGCTGCTAAAGCCCATCCCCGGCCTTACCGAGCTTTTGGCACGTGCGGCAAAGGCGGGCATTTTCGGCACCAAGGAACGTTCTGTCATTAATGCGGCCAACCCAAAGGGCATTGAGGCGATCGTTGCCCAGCAATTCGCCTTGGGGGCAGAGGTTACTGCCGCTGGACTGATGCCAATTTTGGAGCCCGAGGTCACCATCACCATCGCCGACAAGGCAGAGGCCGAAGAGCTGCTGCGCGACGCAATCTTGCGCCATCTGGACGCGCTGCCTGCTGGTCAAAAGGTCATGCTCAAGCTGTCTTTGCCCACAAAAGCAAATCATTACAAAGCTTTGGTGGATCACCCTGCGGTGATGAAGGTTGTCGCCCTCTCGGGTGGGTATTCGCGGGATGAAGCAAACCGGATGCTGTCGCAAAACGCAGGCATGATCGCCAGCTTTAGCCGTGCGCTTTCCGAAGGGCTGAACGCAGGGCAGACCGATGCAGAGTTCGACGCAACGCTTGCCAAAGCAATCGACGCGATCCACGCCGCCTCTGTCGCAGGCTAATTTCCGGCCGGATCGGTAAAATAATAAGGAGTTTCCCTTCGGGGGGATTCCTTTTGTGATTCGTCTGTGCCATTATCAAAACCACCCCCGAACAACATGGGGAGTTGAGGCAAAATATGACGACCCAGAAATCACGCCCCGCAATTACATCACTTTTATTGATGATGGCTGCCGTCTCTCTTGGCGGCTATTTTACGTTTGCCGCCGTGCAGGGCGATTACGGTGTTTTCCGTCAGGTGCAACTTCGCGCCGAGGAACGCAGCCTGACCGAGCAGCGCGACAAGCTGCGCGCCGAGCTGGAGCGGATGCAAAACCTGACCTTGCGCCTTTCAGACAGCTACCTTGATCTTGATCTTCTGGATGAGCAGGCCCGCGATGTGCTGGGCTACCTGCGCGCCGATGAGATCGTTATCCGCTAACCCCCACCCCAAGCCTATCTTTCCTTAACGGCGCCAAGCCGACGGATGCTTGCAAGTTTTTTCCTTGTTTTTCCGTATTGCCCTCGATAGTTTAATACTGAACTACATGCAAAGTTGGGGGGAGTGCGACCTATGGCCGTACCGAAGAAAACCGCGAAACCGAACACATCCAAAGAAGAGCTGTTGGGCTTTTACAAGGAAATGCTGCTGATCCGTCGTTTCGAGGAAAAAGCAGGGCAACTTTACGGGATGGGGTTGATTGGCGGTTTTTGCCACCTCTACATCGGGCAAGAGGCCGTGGTTGTCGGCATCGAAGCCGCCGCCAAAGAAGGCGACAAGCGCATCACCTCTTACCGCGACCATGGTCATATGTTGGCCTGTGGGATGGACCCAAAGGGCGTTATGGCCGAGTTGACGGGGCGTGAGGGCGGCTATTCCAAGGGGAAAGGTGGCTCTATGCACATGTTCTCCAAGGAAAAGCACTTTTACGGCGGTCACGGGATTGTTGGCGCGCAGGTGCCGCTGGGGGCCGGACTGGCCTTTGCCGATAAATATCTGGGCAATGACAATGTGTCCTTTACCTATTTCGGCGATGGCGCGGCGAACCAAGGTCAGGTTTATGAAGCCTATAACATGGCCGAGCTTTGGAACCTTCCGGTGGTTTTCGTTATTGAAAACAACCAATACGCCATGGGCACCAGCATGAAACGCTCCACAAAATCGCCTTCGCTTTGGGAACGTGGTGCGGCTTACGGCATCAAGGGTGAGGCCGTGGACGGCATGGATGTTCTGGCCGTGAAGGCCGCTGCTGAAAAAGCTGTGGCCGTGTGCCGCGCCGGCGACGGTCCCTATATTTTGGAAATGAACACCTACCGCTACCGTGGCCATTCCATGTCTGACCCCGCGAAATACCGCACCCGCGAAGAGGTGCAAAAGATGCGCGATGAAAAAGACGCCATCGAACATGTGCGCGATCTTTTGGTTCAGGGCGGTCATGCGACGGATGATGACCTCAAGGCCATCGACAAAGACATCAAGGCAGTCGTCAATGAGAGCGCCGAATTTGCCAAAGAAAGCCCGGAGCCCGCGTTGGAAGAGCTCTGGACAGATATTTACGCCTGAGGGGGATACACACACATGGCAACGCAAATCCTAATGCCGGCCCTTTCACCCACGATGGAAGAGGGCACTTTGGCCAAATGGTTGGTCAAAGAGGGCGACACCGTTAAATCCGGCGATATCATGGCCGAAATTGAAACCGACAAGGCGACGATGGAATTTGAAGCGGTTGACGAAGGTATCGTCGGCAAGCTTTTGGTCGCCGAAGGCACCGCAGGCGTGAAGGTGAATACACCCATCGCCGTGCTGGTCGAAGAAGGCGAAAGCGCCGATGACGTGCAGGCAGCACCCGCAGCCGAGGCACCTCAAGCCGCCCCTGAGCCAAAAGCTGCAGCCGCCGCACCGTCGGTCCCCGCGGACGTAAAATCCAAAGCCTCGCCAGATTGGCCCGAAGGCACGCCCATGAAGACCATGACCGTGCGCGAAGCCTTGCGCGAGGCGATGGCCGAAGAGATGCGCAGCAACGACCGTGTCTATTTGATGGGCGAGGAGGTTGGCGAATATCAGGGCGCTTACAAGATCTCGCAAGGGTTGCTGGATGAATTCGGTCCCAAGCGCGTGGTCGACACACCGATCACCGAACACGGCTTTGCCGGCATCGCTGTAGGGTCTGCCTTTGCCGGTCTGAACCCTATTGTAGAGTTCATGACCTTCAACTTTGCCATGCAGGCGATTGACCAGATCCTGAACTCTGCCGCCAAGACGCTTTATATGTCGGGCGGGCAGATGGGGTGTCCGATTGTGTTCCGGGGTGCCAATGGTGCCGCCGCCCGCGTTGGTGCGCAGCACAGCCAATGCTATGCCGCTTGGTATGCCGCGGTTCCCGGGTTGAAAGTGGTCATGCCCTATTCGGCATCGGATGCGAAAGGCTTGCTCAAACAGGCGATCCGCGATCCGAACCCGGTGATCTTCCTTGAAAACGAGATCATGTATGGCAAATCCTTTGAGGTGCCAGATCTGGAAGATTTCACCATTCCGTTTGGCAAGGCGCGTATCTGGCGCGAAGGCACGGATGTCACCATCGTTTCATTTGGCATCGGCATGACCTATGCGCTGGAGGCGGCTGACAAGCTGGCCGAGGATGGTATTTCAGCGGAAGTGATCGATCTGCGTACCCTGCGCCCGATTGATTACGACACGGTTCTGGCCTCGGTTCAGAAAACCAATCGCTGTGTCACGGTTGAGGAAGGCTGGCCCGTGGGCGCCATCGGCAACCATTTGTCCGCGACGATCATGGAAAAGGCCTTCGATTACCTCGATGCGCCGGTGATCAATTGCACAGGCAAGGATGTACCGATGCCCTATGCGGCGAACCTCGAAAAACATGCACTGATCACGGCCGCGGAAGTGGTCGAGGCTGTTAAATCTGTCTGCTACCGGTAAGGAGAAACGCAAATGGCTACGCAAATCTTGATGCCCGCGCTTTCACCCACGATGGAAGAAGGCACATTGGCGAAATGGTTGATCAAGGAAGGTGATACCGTCAAATCCGGCGATATCATGGCCGAGATTGAAACCGACAAGGCGACGATGGAATTTGAAGCGGTCGATGAAGGTATCGTCGGGAAAATTCTGGTTGCCGAAGGCAGCGCCGGGGTGAAAGTGAACACCCCTATCGCGGTTCTGCTGGAAGAGGGCGAGGATGCCTCTGCCGCGGATATCGCCCCCGCCAAGGCCGAGGCGGCGCCTGCAGAGGCACCAAAAGCCGAAGCAGCTGCTGCCCCTAAAGCCACGGCGACGGCCGCCCCTGCGGCGCCCAAAGCAGCTGGCGCACGCGTCTTTGCCTCACCGCTGGCGCGGCGTATTGCTGCGGACAAGGGCATTGATCTGACGCAGATCACCGGATCCGGCCCGCATGGGCGGATCGTAAAGGCGGATGTCGAGGGGGCAAAACCGGCCATTTCCGCGCCAGTCGCGACAGCCCCTGCCCCAGCGGCCTCTGCGGCACCGGCCAGTGGTGCCACAGCCGATACGGTAAAGAAGATGTTCGCCGATCGCGACTATGAGGAAGTTACGCTGGACGGTATGCGCCGGACCATCGCGGCCCGCCTGACCGAAGCCAAGCAAACCATCCCGCATTTCTATCTGCGCCGCGATGTGCAGCTAGATGCGCTGATGGCCTTCCGTGCCACGCTTAACAAGCAGTTGGAAGGGCGCGAGATCAAGCTGTCGGTCAATGACTTCATCATCAAGGCCTGTGCCAATGCCTTGCAAGCCGTGCCGGACTGCAATGCGGTTTGGGCCGGTGACCGGATCTTGAAGCTGAAACCGTCGGATGTGGCGGTTGCCGTTGCGATTGAGGGGGGCTTGTTCACGCCGGTCTTGCGCGATGCACATCAAAAATCCCTCTCGACCCTTTCGGCCGAGATGAAGGATCTGGCATCGCGCGCGAAAACCAAAAAACTGGCACCGCATGAATATCAAGGCGGCAGCTTTGCGATTTCAAACCTCGGGATGATGGGGGTGGATAATTTCGATGCGGTTATCAACCCGCCACACGGATCGATTTTGGCCGTTGGTGCAGGCGTGAAAAAGCCGGTGGTGAATGCTGCGGGGGAGATTGCCGTGGCAACAGTCATGTCGATGACGCTCTCGGTAGATCACCGTGTTATTGACGGCGCTTTGGGGGCGCAATTCCTCAAGGCCGTGATCGATAATCTGGAAAACCCGATGTCTATGCTGGCCTGATCCGTCGCACAAACAGGAAAAGGGTTCTGTTGCGTATTGCTGGCGGATTCTCGACTGTAGGACATATAAAATCAACGCTGCTGGATTGGTTTCCAGCAGCGTTTTTTTTGTGTGAGAATGTGGATTTTGCGGGAAGGCCCGAACCTCTCGGACAGGAAGTCCAGTGGCCATCACGCGTTGGGATACCCGGCAGCTTGCATTGGCGTACGCGTGGCGCGTTTGCGTCCATGCGGTCATGTCACCGATGGCCCCTCTTCGCGGTATAGACGCTACAACTATTCATGGTTCATGTTTATGCCTTTACGTTCGGGCAGCACACCAATCCGACCATAAATGCCCCTGTCACGCATTCGTGCCGCTCCGATTGCTCATTTAAGCGGCCTTTGCTTCGAAGGCGCATCGGCGGACGCATTCTCGGGGATAGTGGAGGCCTACGAGACCTACCATCGAGAGTCCCGCAAAGGGTCTCGTGAATGGGTTAAGTATCTGCGGGGCAACGCGCGGAGCTTATCAGACAGAGAACAACACTCATCGACAAACTCGTAAGAAAAATTGATCTGGGCAAAGAGATCGCTCTCGATTCGGTCAGGGTCGTCGACGTGCTCCAGCGTCAGCAAACGGTGAAAACCGACCAACTGACGACTTTGCGCTCGCGTCAGTCGTCGCGCGTGGCGAACGGCCTGGTGTAGGTCGGATCAATGTGCTCCACGTTTGCACTTCACCGTCAGCCAACCACGACAGACCAACCTCAATCGGCCAGCTTTCCTGTGACAAGCTGGATGCTTCAAAGTCCAGCGTGGCGAATTTCTCGATGTTGGGTTTTGTCATAACAGCATGGCCTACCTGATGAAGATGCCATTTTATGCGTCGGAAGCCTGCGCATAGAATGGGTGCAATCCACGCCATCGGGGCCTCTGTTCGGCCGTGTTTTCGTTTCGGCGCGGTCTCAGAAAGAGGACCGCGCAAAAAACGAAAACCTGCCAGACACGGGACCTACAATTTGACTACTTCTGATGCTGCGGCTTTGAACTGCAGCGACCTACTAACCCGCGTTTCGTCAATCGGGATCAACAGACACAGCGGTTTCTTCAGGATTTCATGACCAGAGCACCGGCATCCAAGGTCATTTCGTAAATTTTGGCCGAAATATTTCATTCGGCCAAAATTGTTTTAATTCAATGCTGTACGCCTATGTGGCAAAACTTATCCCGCTCCGTGGTAAACCAAAACAGGGGTTTTGGCATAACTATGCCCGTCCCGACATCACGGTGGCAGATCGAGGCGGCGCCAGTCGCTTTCGGCGCATATCTGGACGCTCGAACGGCGCCATCCATATGGCTCTCGAGCCGATCATTGCCGCTGACTCCGTACTTTGCTCGGACGGGTTGGATGGCTATGCCGCTTTCGCGGAATATAGAGGCATTGAGCACCGCGTTATCAAGGCCAAGCCAGGACAGAAGACCGCTTCCAAGACCTATCACATACATAACATCAACAATCTTCATTCACGATACAAAGAGTTCATCAAACCTTTCAGGGGGCCTGCCTCAAAATACCTTGAAGGTTATCTTCAATGGTTCGTCGGCCGCGTCAGCAAGGTGCGCCCTGGTGATCTTTTGCGCGCCGTTTGACACTTACCAACACAATATGCGGACACTACTAAAGAAAAAAGCCCCAAGCGGGAATGCGTCAACGCATTACAGCTGGGCTTTTGTCACGCACTGAATTTGCAGGTCTATTTGTAATCGACAGGTCCAAGTTTAATTCTACCGCTTTACCAACACATGAGCGCGAGCCCACGTACCAAGACTTACTTACGGCAAAAACGCATAATCCGGTACTGTCACAAACGCGACAGGTGAAAACCGCATTCATTGCCCCTTTTTCTACATTAATCTGTGCTATCAAACACTTGGTTCATCATGATAGATGGCTGATCGCAACCCGCTTCCCCTACAACTCGCGCGGGGATACCGGCCACGGTCTTGCAAGGAGGTATATCGCTTAATACAACCGATCCAGCCGCAATCCGGGAGCAATGGCCAATCGTGATATTGCCCAAAACCTTGGCCCCAGCACCGATCAATACGCCATCTCCGATTTTGGGATGACGATCACCATCTACCTTGCCAGTACCGCCCAAAGTGACCGAGTGCAGCATGGAGACATTATCGCCAATCACCGCGGTTTCACCAATTACGATGGAATGCGCATGGTCAATCATGATCCCGCACCCAAGCTTCGCATTAGGGTGGATATCAACGCCGAACACCTCAGACACCCGCATTTGTACAAACAATGCCAAATCCTGCCGCCCTTGCGTCCACAGCCAATGGCCGATGCGGAAGGCCTGAACTGCCTGAAACCCTTTAAGGAACAATAACGGTTGCAAAAGGCGATTGCAGGCGGGGTCACGCTCATACACAGCAGCTATGTCTGCCCGTGCGATCTGGCCCAGTGTTGGATCGGCTACAAAGGCCGCATCCGCAATTTCACGCAAGATTTGTTCGCTCATCTCTCCCGATGCGAGTTTGAGTGCAAAGCGAAAGGCCAAGGCGCGCTCCAGAGATGCATGATGCAAGACGCTGGAATGGATCAAGCCGCCCATGAGCGGTTCCGTTGCGACGGCTTGCACAGCCTCATCACAAATACGCTGCCACACGGGATCAAGCGATGTGATCTGTTGTTTCTGCTCGTGCATAGCGGCCTCTTCGTTTACCATCAACCCTGACTATAAGGTAAATTCATCCCCATGGTCCACTGTCGGAAAGATCACTTAACCCTGATCAGCCTCAGTTTCCAGACGTTCCTTTACCTACCCACTGAAAGCAGCAGTTCCCATCGTGAGATGGGCTTGCAAAATCATGCCGTGACTTTTCGGGACAATAGGAGCCACTCTATATAACGACGAAAACACTATAGGCATGGAGAGAGTAGTCAAAACCGCCCTCTCCATGCTTGTCAAAAGCCAAAGTTTATACCGAGAACCGAAGGGCACAGACCTGCGCGGTCATGCCGCAAGGCTCATCGATGCGAATGGCCCCGGTCCGAACCGATCCGAGATTTGCGCCACCATAAGCGTCCCACCTGCCGCCGCATCTGCCGCGAACTGCGCATTGGAATAGGTCCAGCTTGGTTGCGTTACCACCTGCTCGCGTACGATAGCCCCCGAGACCACAATCCGAACCAGATATTGCTCCTGCGTTTCTCCCAATGGAACCTCGAAGGATTCCCAGCTGTCCCCATCAATCCGGGTCCGCCGTACCCAGGTTACCTCACGGTCACCACCCGGCAAGGATTTTGCGCGTAGATGAGCGGGCGAATATGGCCTTAAACCAATGCCCGAAAACGCTTCGATACGGTGAACGACGTTTGGATCATCAACCCCGCGCGCCAGTGCCCCAATACGGTAGTGCCGCGCCAGACCACGCTCGGACGCCAGAAGATCAATCTGGGTCAAAGCATCATCAAGCAAGATAACCATACTGCCTATCGGCCAAACTCCGGGCATTATACCGTCAGTACCAAGCTGCCCTCGCAGCCGGTGGTTAATCTCATAGGGTAATCGCCCCCTTTTTAACGGGGTGCATCTGTAGAACTTACGCGGCCATTTTCAGTTTCATAGCGGGTGTGATGCCGCCGATGCCCATGTTCGGGCGGTCGTTGTTATATGTCCAGAGCCATTGTGTGGCCTGATCCTGAGCCTCCTCGATGCTTTCGATGATGTATTGATCCAGCCATTCATGCCGAACCGTCCGGTTGTAGCGCTCGACATAGGCGTTCTGCTGGGGCTGTCCGGGTTGGATGTGCTGGATCGTAACACTATGTTTCTCAGCCCATTTTCTCAGTGTTTCGCTGATATATTCCGGCCCATTGTCGACCCTGATCGTGCCCGGTTTTCCGCGCCATTCGATAATGCGATCAAGGCTGCGGATGACCCGTTCGGCAGGGAGCGAGAAATCAACCTCGATCCCCAGCCCTTCGCGGTTGAAGTCGTCCAACACATTCAAAAGCCGAAAAGCCCTGCCGTCGCCGAGGCGATCCGCCATGAAGTCCATGGACCAGGTCACATTCGGTCTGTTCGGGACCGCCAGAACGTCAGGCTTCTCCCGTTTCAGCCGCTTGCGCGGCTTGATGCGCAGGTTCAGTTCCAGCTCACAGTAGATCCGGTAGACCCGCTTGTGGTTCCACGGATGCCCCTTCACGTTGCGCAAATGCAGGAAACACAGGCCAAATCCCCAAGTCTTGCGCGCATCCGTCAGCCCTGTCAGCAGATCGGCGATCACCTCGTTCTCGTCTTTCAGCTTCGGGCTGTAACGATAGCAGGTCTCGCTGACCTCGAAGGCCCGGCACGCCAGCGCGATGCTGACGCCCCGTCGCTCTACCGCCGTTTCGGCCATCTCGCGGCGCTGAGATGGCCCCGTTACTTTTTTCCGAGGGCTTCCTTCAATAAGTCCGCCTGCATGCTCAGATCTGCATACATCCGCTTCAGCCTGCGGTTCTCTTCCTCCATGGCTTTCATCTGGCTGACCATGGATGCATCCATGCCACCATACTTCGCACGCCATTTGTAAAACGACGCATTGCTCATGCCATGTTCACGGCAAAGCTCGGCCACCGGCACACCACCTTCGGCTTGGCGCAGGATCGCAAGGATCTGGGGTTCGCTATATCTGGTCATTTTCATTCAAAATCTCCTCGTTCATCTTGCCGAGAAAATTCTACTTCCGCAGCCCCTTACTTTCGGGGGGGATTACCATAGACCCCCGGCTCGATCAGATTGGCTTGCTCAAACTGGATGATCTCCCAATTACCAGAGCTTCCATCGCCGATTGCCATCGCATTTGCACCGGCCAAGACCGCACGACTGTCTGCAGACGACAATGCACCGTTGCTAAGCTTGATGCGCAGCGGCGCGCCACGATCCCATAATCCGGATTCCGCAGTGGCCAATTCGGTTTGTGTGACGCCAAGCACCGCAGGTCGCGTGATGATCTGGTTGACCGCATAACCGGCATCAGATGATGCGCTCCAAACCCCTACTGATTGCGGCCAAGGACGTGCGGCCACGGCAATATGCGGCGCATATGGCACCTCATCCCCCGTCATCAGCGGCAAATCCAGAAAGAGCGGATAAACCGGAGTTGGCGGCACAAATGTATTGACCTGGCGGCGATCCTCAAAAGTATCCGATGGCGTATAGACAGACCGTTCCATGCGAACCGCCTCAACCAAGGCGGATTCCGACTGCTCTACCCTGTCAATCCGGTAGGCCTGACCGTCAAGATCAACAACATCCCCAGCCCCCAAATTTGCCAAAGAGCGCGGTAGCGCAAATCGCGCCGTATCACGGGCCACCCGTGCCTCTGACAACCAGCGCTCAGCGATGCTTCGGCCCTCATTATCCGTCAGCGCGATAGACAGTTCACTTTGCGATACGCCAAAGCTCTCTTCGTCCGGAAAAATGGCTTCGACTTGCCGGTTTCCGAAATCAGCCTCTGCCTCAATGAAGTTCAGCCGAACCCGCCCTGCGGTCTCCGCCTCCGGGGTGCGCAAGGTTTCGATGATCCCGTCAAGCGAAGAGGTCTCGACAAGCCGTTCTGTATCAACAGAAATCGCAGGCTTTTTGCCCCGCATCTGAAAGAACAACACACCGTCGCGCTCGATCGCTTCAAAGCCGTAAGCCAGCATTAATGGCTGCACAGCGGCCCGTGCCGATCCGACCCCTTCGGGCGTATAACCCCGCACCACGCCGAACAGGCCCGAAACATCGAAATCGCGCACACCGGAGCGTTCGCAAATTTCCGCCACGACCAGATCCAGCGGTTGGCTTGTGCTACGCCCGGTCAGCCAGTGACCACGCGAATAGTTTTCCCCATCAGACCAAAGATCCCCATTATTGGGAAACTGCGGAAAGGGTCGCGCATCCCAAGCCCAGGCGTGCGCGCGTGACATATCGACCATCGGCTCTTCGTAGATTACCGATATCGGGTTGCTTGCCGGATCCGCCCATTCCAGTGCCATCGCCCGAAGGTATTGCATCTGGATCATATCATCGCGCCGACCGTTAGAGTATTTGGGCAGGCTCGATTCAGATGATTTCGGGTCCAAAAACTTGTTGGGTTGGTTGGTCCCATTGTTGATCGCGGCACAGCCGTATTCAGTAAACCAGATCGGCTTTGACTGCGGAATCCATTCGGTAGACACAAGCGCCCGCTCGCCATCAATGCGATTGTGGTGCGCATTCAGCCACCAGTTTTTCAGGTCTTTGTAACGATAGATCCAAGGCTCATCATGCGCCCCATCTGTGATCGGCAAGCGCCGTTGCGCAACCTCACCTTCAATGCTGTCGTAATACCAGTCATAGCCTTCACCACCCATCACATTGCTGCGCAAGTAGTCCAAATCATACACAGAGGAGAACGCAGAATCCGCCTGGCTATCGTCGTCACGCCAATCCGAAAGCGGCATGTAATTGTCGATACCGATAAAGTCGATGTTCGGATCTGCCCAAAGCGGATCGAGGTGAAAATACACATTTCCACCCGTCTGGTAGCCAAAGTACTCCGACCAATCCGCCGCATAGGTGATCTGTGTTTCCGCACCCAAAATGGCGCGCACATCTGCTGCCAATTGGCACATTGCTTCAACGGCAGGAAAACTATCCCCCTGCCCGCGAATTTGGGTCAGCCCTCGCATTTCGGAACCGATACAAAAAGACTCAACGCCGCCCGCAGCCGCGCAAAGATGGGCATAGTGCAGGATGAACCGACGATAACGCCATTCGCTCGGCCCGCTATAGGACACGACATCGCCGTTGACCGTGAAATCGCTTGCCTGCGCCGTGCCAAAGAAATCCGCCACTTCCATTTCAGCCGCCGATGTTCGATCCGCCCCCCCGTCACGACCCGGTGCCTTTGAAAGCGTAATACGTCCGCGCCATGGTAGAACTGACTGGGTGGTTGTGTCAGAATAAGGGTCCGGCAGTGTGTTTCCTGACAGCTGATCCATCAAGATGAAGGGATAGAACATCACCTCCTGCCCGCCTTCGCGCACAGCTTTGACGGCCTCAATAACAGACGCATCCGAAGGCGTTCCACCATAGACAGAGCGCCCGGCTTCTTTCTCAATTTCAAGGGCCTGGCTGCGGCCAATGCCACCAGAGCGCCAGGCCATCTTCTCTGCGTCTTGCTCCTTTTGCTCCACCTTGGGCTGAACCAAGCATTCCCCACAGCGCAGATCCCCGCCAAACCATGACACGATCAACGAGACAGAGCCGACATTCGGCAACTCTCCCCGCATTTGCTGCAAAGAGGTCGCAAAATCCGCCTTACCCGAAGGCGAGTTCACATTCGCGCTGCGACTCAGGCCCGGTCCATCGTTGTAATGCAATGCCGTTGTAGCCAAAGCATATTCGCCCGTGCCCGGCATCATTGCCACGGCCTGAATTGCGCGCGAAAGATCGGTCGTCGTGTGGGCATATTGACCTTGGGCCGGGCGCACGACTTCAAATGTAAACTGTGGTACACGGCTGCCGAACCGAGATATATCAAGGTCTTCCACCACGATATAGGCAATCCCGCGATAGGCCGGCGCATTGCCCAGGCCTTCTACTGCCTCGATCTTTGGATCCGGCAGCTGATCCTCTGTCCCGCGGTAAATACGCAGGTTCAGACTGTCAGGGTCCAGCTCGATACCATCCGCCCATATTCGGCCAACGGTTGAAATCTCTCCCTCACATAAGGCAACCGCAAAGCTGACGGTATAAGAGTAGCTGGTCACGCTCTGCTGTGGTGCGCCCTTCCCGCCGCTACGATTTGTCGACGAGGTTTCCGAGAACTGCGTTGCCCAGATAACATGCCCCGCCACACGCATGCGTCCGTAAACCTGCGGCACGGACGCGCCTTCCGACGCGCCGGTCAAACGAAAGCGTTCGATCCGCCCTGTTTCCACAGCTTCAGACCCGGCACCCATCAAGCGCTGATCAATCACCCGGCCCAATGTTGCCCCGACGGCCCGGCCAATGACCGCACCAGACAGGCCCAAAACGGTGCCCCCAAAACCCGCCCCGGCGGCGGCCCCAACAGCTGACAGCAGAATCGTCGCCATTTACAGCACTCCTTTATGGAAATTCAAATCGCGCAGCGATGCGCCGTGCCCACGGCTCTGACAGCGGGCTTTCAATCACTCCATGCCCTGTATAGGCATGGATAAACTTGGGCTGAGGTGAAACATCACCTACAATTCCCAAGTGTTTGGCAACGCTTCCATTTCGCATCCGAAACAACAAAATATCACCCGGTGAAACATCACCCAAAGGCTTTCGCCGTAGCCAACGACAGGCCGCACGCATCAACACTTCATCGCGGCTCGGCTCGGACCAGTCAGGCGTATAGGCAGGCACCACTTCAGGCTCCGGCCCGCGCATCGCACGCCAAACCCCGCGCAGCAGGCCAAGGCAATCCGTGCCCGCGCCCTTGCTGCTGGCTTGATGTATATACGGCGTGCCGATCCAAGCCTGCGCCTCTGTGACAATACGGGCTTGATACGGCGTCATCGTACCAAACTCCCGCCGGTGTTCGTTTGCGTCGAAACGGGATAGGAGGTCAGCCAATCCTCGCCAGGAATATCAGGGAACCCACGAAAGTTCACGAAGTTGGCGAATTTCAATTGGCAGGTTGTCCCGCGTTTATCACATCCCGCCTCAAGCCGCAGCATGTCCCCTTCCAGCAACGGCAGGGTGATTTGTTGCCACAACTCGATCACCCGCTGACCATCTTCCAGACGATCATTCTTGATAATCGAGACCAAGCCCTTCGCCGCACCAGACAATACTGTCAAACGACCCTTCTCGAACCAGCGATCACTATGTTCCGACAGGCCCGAAAACCGGAATATCCGGTTCTGCGTCACGGTTTCCAACGGAATCTCTTCCGAAAACCCCGGCTGTGTCAGATCAAACCCGCATTTGGCATCCCCCAAAACAGCAGCACAGCTGCGCTGGAACGCGCGCCCCTGCGGTTGGTTCAAGCTTTCGGTCAACCCGCGCAATTCGGCCTGAAAGGCGCCGCCGGCGCGTGATAACTCTCCGATAGTGCCCCGAAAGGTAAGCGCGCGATCCTCGGGGTTGGCCCAATTCACCTGCCAACCGGTCAAAGCCGCCCCGTCGAAACGGCCAGCCAGAATATCGGCTTCTGTCACCGCCAAATCCGACAAGGCGCCTGTTGCCTCTGTATTATCTACTGACAGACCCGTGGTCTGTTGCAACGCGCGTGCTGTCAGCCCGGAATTGGCCTTATAGACCTGCCCGCCAAAGACAAGATCACAGTCATGGTCTGTAAACCCGAACCACATCCCGTCTTTGCGTTCGATCCCCCAAGCATGGCAAACCGTGGTCGTCCCACTTTCAAGATGCGCCAAAAGGCCGTCTTTGCCCGTCGTCATACCCGAACCTCCACCACAGGGACGGATGGCATATCACCCGCCTTAAAGGATGAGACCGAGGTTTGAACGGCGTCCGTGTCAAACCGCACCGGCACGTCAAATTCAAACCCCGCCGTAATGCGAACCCCTTCATCAGGGGGCGTCGGAAAGCTGACAACTCCCGTCGTGACATCAACGAAAAACTCAATCGTCTCCACCTTTGGATCACCCGAGATTGCCACCAGAACGGTGCCCAAGACCGGCTTCACCACGGGACGGGAATAGCTTTGGCCACCTGAAACATAAGTCTTTGTCAGTTGGAACGTGCGCCGCGTCCCATCACCAAGACCGATTGACTGGTCCATCGCTGTTGGTTGCTTTGAGGGCAGGCAGGATTTGTAATCCGACCAGTCCTTCCAGCGAAAACCATACAACTGACCCCGCCGCGCCTCGTAAAATGCGATCAGAGATTCCACATCATCAAGACTACGCAAGCTGACCCCTGCGTCATAGCGCCGACGCGAATGGGCCCACAAGCTGTTGCGTTCTTCAAAGCCATTGGCCAATGTCACAATCTCGGTGCGCCGTTCCGGCCCACCAACCGAACCAAAGCTCAGGTTTGCCGGAAATCGTATTTCATGAAATCCCATGTCTTACCCCTACCTGTTGCGTTGACCGCGCGATAACGCGCGGGCGGCCTGTGCCGCGATCTGGCTTTGACTGCGCTGAAAGCCTCCGACATCGGGGCTGGAGATATTCATCACCACCGTTACCGGTCGCCCGCCGCCACCGGCCTGCACACCCAAGCGCCCGTCAGCGCCACGCGCCAATGGCATAATCGCCTCCGGCCCCGCTTCACCCATCAAGCCCATGCCGCCCCGCATCGGGAAATTAGTAGGGGACGACACAACCCCGCCTTTGGCGAAAGGCATCACGCGGCCTTGGGTAAAGGCCCCGCCGTCGGCAAAGGGCATTATGCCGCCCAAAGCCGAGTTCAGCCCGTTCGCAACCAAGCCGCCCAATGCATTTTGTACCGGTTTCATCGCGACCGAGTAGACCGTATCCATCATCGTCTGTGCGACGCCCTTCAGCGCATCCGACAGCTTCAAGCCATCAAACACCACACCGTCAAATGCCCGCCGTAGCCCGCCGCCGATACTGTTGGACAGGGTGTTCACTTCTCGTCCGGTAAACACCAGGCTGTCGCGCATCCGTGCCAATTCACCATCAAACGCCGAGACCATGCTGCCGGCCCCGTCAAGCGACACTTCAAGCGCCGCGATCTGGTCTTCCAGGTCTTCGATATCAGCCATGTTCCGTTTCCTTTTTTACGTCAGGAAAAGCACGCGCCAAATCTTCAAGGCGCGCGCGGGTCAAGGGCGCGGCACTGGCCGCAGCCCCGAGCTTTATCCGCAGCTCCACCGGGGTCAGCCGCCAGAAGTCCTGCGGCTGCATCCCCAAGCCATGCAAACCCACTTGCATCAGCCCCGCCCAATCGATGCCTGTCATGCCTCACCCGGCACCGAGAAAGCCCGCGCCAGCAGCACCGCCGCAACCCGTGCCGCCTCTACCGGACCGCCCCCGATTTCCACCGTGCGCAAATCGGCAGCTGTGCCTTGCCAGCCACCACCACGCAGACCGGCAACCAAAAGCGCCAAGACATCACGGGTGGAAAAGCGCCCTGCCTCAAACCGTTCGACCAGTTCGATCAGGGAACCAGTTTCCAGCACCGCCTCCAATGCGGCCAGCGCCCCGAGTGTGAGCTTGGCCACATGCCGCGTGCCATCCAGCACAACCGCAACTTCGCCTGTCCAAGGGTTCGCCATTATAGCGCCGTGAACGTCAAAGCGCCGGCCGAGGCCATCGACAACTCATAGGTTGCCTCATTATTGTGGCTGCCCGAGTATTCAATCGACGACAATTGGAACGGCCCCTCGACCACACCAAAATCAGGGATAATCACCTGAAATCGCGGGATTTCCCCATCAAAGAAGATCTGGCGCGCGCGTTCATCCGTACCCGCATCGCGAAAAACGCCAGAGCCGGAAATCGAGGCGGTCTTCACACCTGCACCCGCCAGAAGCTCTCGCCAGCCACCCTGGCTTTCAAGGCTGGTCACATCAACCGTTTCGGCATTAAAGCTGATCCGCGTCGCCCGCAGGCCCGCGATCGTCTCAAAACTGCCGTCCCCATCCATATCCAGCTTGATCAACAGATCCTTGCCACTTTGCACAGCCATTGCTTATCTCCATTTTAAAAAGTCGCGCCCCATAGGGCCAAAGCCTCAATCCTCGATCCGTGCCCGAAAGCTCAGATCAATCCGCCGCGCGCCGCCCTCGTCCAGCCGCACCGCTTTGGCCCGCCGAAAATGCAGGCTCACCAACCGACCGCGCGTAAGCGTCAAGGGCGCATCCACCAGTGCATCCGACACCGCGACAGCAACCGTTTTCGCCGCTGCAAAACCAGTAGCGCTGCTGATCACGGCGACGGTCAGCCGGTGTTCTGCACCGCCCCCGGATTTGTCGGATTGGTCATAGACTTCCTCGGGGCCGATCAGCACGAAAGTACCCTCACCGCCACCTGTCGGCACCGCATCCACCACTGACACGCCCGTTAACCGGGGGTCCGAACTCAGACGCCCATAAATCGCGGACTGAAGCGCCGCCGCTGATCCATAGCTCATGCAAGAATCTCCTCTTCCACAAAGCAGACAAGATATTGTCCGCTATCGTTCCGCTCGGTCACCGCAAGAATAGAGAAAACCCGCATGTTATCGCGAAACCGCTGGCCGACCTTTGGCCGCGATGGTGCGCCTTGTGGCGCGCCCCGCACCGTAATGCGGTAAGGCACCGTGGACAGAACCACTTCCTCACCCGCTGCATCGCGGCCCGTGCCAGGCAGCACCGATGCCCAAAGCGTACCCAAGGGTTCCCATGTCAGAGTGAAACCGCCCATGCCATCCGAAACCTCAACCGGGCTTTCCAGAACCAGAGCGCGGGATAAATGAACCGCCGTCATGCCCCAGCCCCTCCCAATACGCGGACCGTGCGCCAACGTTCGATCAATGTGATCACGCCCAGCGGCAGGCCACCGTTAGACCGCAAGCCGCCCTCATGGCGACGCTCATAGTATTCGGCAGCAAGCAACAACACCGCCTGCCCCAAATCGGATGGGACATCGTTCCAGGCCGGGCCAAAACCCGCGACGAATTCGATTTCCACGCGCCCATCCGTCGGGATGGATGGCAGCATGTACCCCCTTGCCCGCAGCTTTGGCCGGTGCATATCCTGCACCAGACGGTATTTCTCAGCAGGTACAACCTCGGCCAGTCCATCCCGATCCAACATTGTAACCTGCGTGATGCTGGAAACCGGTGCCACCGGCAAAGCCTGCTCACACCCCGTGCGCCAGTCCTCAACGCTCCATTTATATTCACGAGAGATCAACACCTTGCCGATCCGTCCTTCAATCGCGGCCATCGCGGCCCGCAGATAGCTTTCCATCAAGCCATCCTGCATCTCGTCATCGGCAAACCCGGTGCCAAGCCGCAAATGGTATTTCAACGCCATCACCGGCAACGCCGCTGAGGGAACCGTTGTTTGCTCGATCAACATCATTTCGTTTCTCCGATATTTTTGCCGCAAATAAAAAGTTTGGGCACGCACCCCGCATCGCTCGGGCGGAGGGAGCAGCTAGACAACCCGGGTTAGGGTCGAACCCCAAGTGCGTACCCAAGACCCAGCCCCGAAGGGCTGGGCCATTCGCAGGGACCCCTTAGGACACTGCGAATTTCAGAAGTTTGATCGCTGCAAAGTCGGAAACATCGCCGCCCACACGCTTGGTGGCATAGAACAGAACATGCGGTTTGGCGCTGAAGGGGTCCCGCATAACGCGCAGGTCAGGGCGTTCGGCAATGGTATAGCCGCTGGCGAAATCACCAAAGGCGATGCCATAAGCGTTGGCCGTGATATCGGGCATATCCTCGGCGATCAGCACCGGATAACCCATCAGACGGGCCGGCTCCCCGGCGGCAAGGCCGTCGGACCACAGGAAGCGACCATCGGCATCCTTCATCTTACGCACAGCACCAGCCGTCTTGGAGTTCATCACGAATGTCGCGTTGGCACGGTAGGTTGCGTCAAGTGCATAGACCAGATCAACAATCGCATCGGCTGGGTTGGAGCCCAAAAAGTCGCCCGCCTCGCCGGTCGCGATGTAACCCAGATTACCCCAAGTCCACGAGCCATCGGCAACCTTCGCGTGGTTCAAGAAGCCGCGCGGTTTGTCCACACCGTCGCCTGCCACAAAAGAAGCAGCCTCGGCGCGCATGAATTTGTCCGCGATGCGCCCAGCAAGCCAACCTTCCACGTCAAAGGCGCTATCATCCAGCAAACGCTGGCTAGCCTTGGGCAATGCCGAAAGCTCATGCAGCGGGATAGAGATGCGTTCAATCGCAGGTGTACCGGTCTCGACCATCGCGCCGGTTTCCGTCGCCCAGCCCGAGCCTACATCGGTATGGTCGATCAGCACGTCAAAAGACGTAGCCTCAACCTGCACCACATTCGCAACAGCGCGGATCGAAGACGTCGATTTCAGGCTTGAACGGATGGTCTCTGCGGTCTGTGGATCGACCAGAAAGCCACCCTCGGCATTCACCGCCGTGTTCAGCGCTTTGCCTTCCAGTACAAGGCCACGCAGACCGTCATCATCACCCGAACGCAAGTAGGCATCAAAAGCCTTCTTATGGGGCACATCGACTTCAGCTTGGGCTGAGAGGGCGGGACGTCCGTAGGTCATTGTTTTGCGATCAAGCATGGTCATACGCTCTTCCTGTTGTTGCAACGCTGTCTTCATCTCGGCCTGAAAGCCGCTGAATTCTTTCAAAAATCCGGTCATGGCGGATTTCACTTCCGCACCCGGATGCAGGGCCTCAGGGACAACTTCCCCGGCCCGAGCCTTTGTCTCGGTCATTCTCGTTTCCTTCTTGGGTTTCAGTCGTGAAAGCCGTCCTAGCGGGCGGCCAACTCCCGGCGCGCATCTTCAAAGATCTGCGCCACGCCGCGCCAGGTATCGGCAAGCTCATCGTTTTTTGCCGCTACCCGCGCCTCTGGCAGCATTGGAAAGGTCACAAGCGACACTTCCCAAAGCTCCAACTCAGACAAAAGCCGTTGGCCCTTGCCATCCTTCTCGGCCCGCAACGTGCGATAGCCGATGGAAAGCCCGTCAATCGCGCCCGCAGCAAGCAAAGCCGCCGCCTCGCGTCCTTTGTCAACTTCGGGCAAGATTCGGCCCTTGACGTAAAGGCCTACGCCATCTTCACGCACCTCGTCCCAAATGCCGATTGGCTGTGCCGGATCATGCTGCCACAGCATCTTGACCCGCCGCTCGGCTTTCGCCAGCGCCTTTAGGCTGGTGGCATAGGCGCCCTTTTGCACCACATCCCCGCCTTGGTCACGCTTGCCAAACAGGCTTGCGTAACCCTCGATCACCAGACCATCCGTCACGATCAGCCCCTTTTCGGGGGCGTGATACTTGCGCTCCGGTGCGCCATGTTTGTCCATATATCCCATTCGCCTACCTCATCGCCGCTTTCAGCACCGCCTCGGCCCCCTGCGCCAGCAGAAAGGCCGTAACCCCGTAAACCCCCAGCCAAAGCCGCTTTTCCAAGCGATCCAGACTACCCTCGATCTGGCCAAGCCTGTATTCCAGCCCGACCCAGCGCTCCTCGGCCACCCGTTCGTTCGCTTCGATCCGCGCCGTGGCCGCATCAAAACTGTCGTAAAGGTACCTGGAGCCACCGCTATCCTTGCCGCGCAGGCTCATTCATCCTCTGCCAAGGCTGGCAGCCCCAGAATTGCGCGTTTTTCTGCCGTGGTCAGGAAATCTGCCGCCCCGACCCGCGCCCATTGCTGGTCACGCTCCGAGGCCAAGGCATGCACTTGGTCAAGATCGGCCTTGAACTCGATCTCCTCACCGGTGAACCCCGAAAGCCAATGCGACAGGGAGGCTGTTACCTTGGACACCAAGGGCAAAACCGTCAGCCGGAAAAATGCGCGGTTGGCCTCTTGGTAATTGGCATAGGTCGCGTCACCTGGGATGCCCAAAAGCATCGGCGGCACACCAAAGGCAATCGCGATTTCACGCGCTGCGGCTTCTTTGGTTTTCTGGAACTCCATATCCGAGGGGCTAAACCCCATCGGTTTCCAGTCCAACCCACCCTCCAGCAACATCGGACGGCCCGCATTGCGCGCGCCTTGATGATGCGATGCCATCTCGTTCAGCAAACGATCATATTGATCATTCGTCAGCTGCGACTGCCCGTCGACGCCCTTGTAAACAATCGCCCCGCTTGGCCGTGCCGCGTTGTCCAACAACGCCTTGGACCAATGAGACGCCGCCACATGGACATCCAACGCCACCGCCGCCGCCTGCATCGGCGAGAAGCCGTAATGGTCATCATGCGGATGGAAGTTCCGGATGTGACATATCGGGGCCAAGCCACCGGTCATATCGAACCGGTGTTTGCGGTTGCCGACGGTATAGTCATAGCCAACCGGCCAACCATCCGCGCCGGGAACCAGGCTCATCCGGTCCGAGCGCAGAACATGCAGCTCTCCCGGCAGCAACGTGGCACCCTGCACCGCCTCGATATAGGCGTTGCCTGACAGCAAAAGCTGCCCGTAAAGCGCCTCCATCAACTCTGCACGGCCCTGCATCTGGTTTGGGCGCTTCATCAGCGCCAACAGCGGATGCATGTCGTAACGACGGTCGCAATCTTGCAAAACCAAGGGCATTGCCGCCGCAGTTTCGGCAATCAACTTGACCGCACGAAACCCGATGGGGTTGCCGAGGAAACCTGTCTTAGTCAGGCTCACCACGTCCCGCGGGCTCCACGCCACCCGGCCAGAGCCGGAGTAGTTGATCACCGGCCCCGCGGCCGATGCCTTTTGCTCCGGCACCGAAACCTCACTACGTTTCAGGAAATCGAAAACCATCTGGATCAGCTCCTTTGTCTTTGTCTCGGGGGGCGAAGCGTTGCCCCCTCGGCTTGAAACCAAATCTGAACCAATTTGATTAAATTGTGTTAAAGTGTGCGAACGGTGGGCCGCTGGTAGTGCTGACCCGCGTCGATGATCAGGTCCGTCAAGGCCCAAACCAACGCATCCACACGGTCGGGGCTGCCCTTGCCCTGAAAGCCCGTGCTGGTCATCAAGCACATCTGGTCCTCCAGCTTGCCCAGATTGGGCAGATGGCTAACGCGGCCCTGCTCATAAAGCGCTGCCACAGGCTCGGCGCGCACGGCTTTGCCACGTGTGGCCCGCACGGCGCGGTAAGCCACCAAGGGATCGATTTGGCGCAAAACGCTTTCCACCATATCCCCGCCCTGGTTGACCTCTGCCACCACGCGGTCGGCCTGATAGCGTTCCTTGGCCGCAATCGCCGCCCGCGCCCAAGTGTCCGGTGATGCCGCCTTCACGCTCGCATCCTCCAGCACAAAGGCCCGCCATGTCTGCGGCGGCCCTTCGGTCACGGCCCCCACAACCAAGATCCCGCATTCGTCCGACCCCGCATGGCCTGTTACTGGTGGATCAACCGCCACCACAATGCGCGTCAAGGCAGGCGCACGCTCTACCCTGCCCCGTTCCAGCTGCGTCAGGCTCCACATCGCACCATCGGCCTCTTCCAGCAAAATGCCTTCCAGCTCTTGTCGGCCTTGGCTGGTGCCCGCATAGCGCCGTTCTACCTCCTCAAGGAATGAGGACGCCAGATTGGCGCGGTTGGCCTGTGTTGGCGCATGGGTGGAAACCGTCGACGGATTCTTTAGCACCGCCTTTAGCACCTCCACATTCCGCGGCGTGGTCGTCACAACCTGCTGCGGATGGTCGCCCAACCGCAGCGAGAATTGCAACATATCCCAAGTGTTCTGCGCATTGGGCCATTTCGCCAGCTCATCTACCCAAGCCGCATCAAATTGCGGCCCCCGTAATTTTTCAGGGTTATGCGCCGAATAAACGCTTGCCGTGGCCCCGTTTGGCCACAGCAAGCGTGCACGGCTCGCCTCCCACTTCGGGCGGCGGTCGGGGGGAGAGCATGCCAGAATACCGCTATCGCCAAAGATCATGACGTCGCGCACCTGATCCACGCTTTCCCCCACAAGGGCCACGCGCTGGGCGCGCCCCACATCAAGGGGCTGCGATCCTTCGACCATACTTCGCACCCATTCGGCACCGGCGCGGGTTTTCCCCGCGCCGCGCCCTCCCATAATCACCCAGCTTTTCCATGCACCTTCTGGCGCAAGCTGATGTGGCAATGCCCAGAATTCGAACATCCAAGGCAGGGCCAGCAACGCATTGTCGCTCAGCCCTTCCAGAAACTCAGCCACCACCTCCGGCGTTTCGGAGGCGAGCCAGCCTGCTCCCGATTTCATCGCGCGCGGCATCGAGGTCGAGGAGTTCTTCCCCGATGATCCCGGCTGTATCTTTGCGGATTTTGTCAATTTTGCTCCTTTCATCCATCGCCAGCTGAAACGCGGACTTCAAATCCCGCACTGCCTGCAGGGCCGCTTTCGCGTCTGCCGGGGCACATGATTTTGCCGCTTTAACTGCGCGCGCCAGTTCAACCCCGGCGTCACGATACATTTCTTCTGTTGCCGCCAACAATTCTGTCAGCGGCCCATCCCCAGTTAGAAAATTTATTGTCATGTAGTCCTGCACCCGCCTCATGCCTGCCCGCACGAGAAAAATGAAAAAGCGGCACCGGGGTCACCCCCGAGCCGCTTGCCCACTTCTTCTAGCATGCCTAAATACGTACAGCAGACCGTACGCAGAGTCAAGTGATTTACGTTTTATATCAAACGGTTAGCCGAACGCAGCCTTAACTTTACGTTAAGTTTTGCTCAATTCCCCTGCACCCCAGTAGTACCCTCCTGGCCACGCTGCGCCTCGATCTTGCGCCAGGCGGCAACATTGGCGTTATGCTCTTCCAGCGTCACTGCAAAGGCATGTCCGCCCGTGCCATCGGCCACGAAAAAGATAAACGGCGTGTCATCGGGGTTGAGTGCAGCCTCAATGCTCAGCCGTCCGGGGTTTGCAATCGGACCGGGCGGAAGCCCCGCAATCACATAGGTATTATAAGGCGTCTCACGGCGCAGTTCCGACTGGCGCAAACCACGCCCCAAGATCCCTTCGCCATTCGTGACACCGTAAATCACCGTCGGGTCGGTTTGCAGCTTCATCCCCTTGCGCAAGCGGTTCACAAAGACGCTTGCCACCTGCCGCCGTTCCTCGGCGATGCCGGTTTCTTTTTCAACGATAGAGGCCATGACCAGCGCCTCTTCCGGGCTGGCATAGGGCAAATCAGGCGCGCGATCGGCCCAAAGAGCGGCCAGAGTCTTCGCCTGACGTTCCTGCATCACGGCCAGAAGCGCCGCCCGGTCACCGCCGCGTGTCACGTCATAGCTGTCGGGCGCAAGGCTGCCTTCTGCGGGAACCTCATCCACAGTGCCTTCCATGAATTCCGCGCGGCGCAGCATTTCCACCACCTGCCATGACGTCACCCCTTCGGCCAGCGTCACCCGATAGCGCAGATCCAGATCCTCAACCGCATCAAGATAGGGCTGCGGCAGGGCATCCACCGCCGGATCAAAAGAAGCCACCTCAACATAGCGGTTGGTCGCCGCGTCCAGCTCTCGCAAAATCACATCCGACGAGGCAATCCCGATCCGGAAATTCACTTCACTGCCGCAGGTCGATTGCCCGCCCGCTGTGATGATGTCCAACACACCGACCATAGAGGTCTGTGCAGGCAGCAAATAGCTGCCAAACTTCAACCCGCTTCCCTGTCCCGAGTAATCCGCCCCGATCCGGAAAATCCGTGCGTCCGAAATCACGCCACTGCTTTCCAGCATCCGGCTGACCGAGGACAGCGTCGCCCCCCGCTCTACCCGAAAGCACATCGCATCGGCCAATGGCCCCGGCCCGCTATATTCCTTGCGTCCCCATGCCAATAGGCCCGAGGCTATGACCAGAAAAACGATAAAAAATGTCAATGCGTTGGACGCGACTGCCTTCCACATCAGGCGGACACCTTCCCCATAATCAAGCTGGCATTGGTCCCGCCAAATCCAAAGGAGTTGGACAGCGCCACGTCAATCTTGCGCTTGCGGGCCGCATTCGGCGCAAGGTCAAGCTTGGGTGTTACCGCAGGATTATCAAGGTTGATCGTTGGCGGAGCAACCTGATCGCGAATGGCTAAAATGCAGAAGATCGCCTCGACCGCGCCCGCAGCCCCCAGCAAATGCCCGATTGCCGATTTGGTCGAGGACATCGTCGCCCCCGCAGCCGCATCGCCCATCAAGCGTTCCACTGCGCCCAGCTCGATCGTGTCGGCCATCGTGCTGGTGCCATGCGCATTGATGTAATCAATATCGGCAGGCGTCAGTCCGGCGCGTTTGATCGCCATTTCCATGCTGCGATATCCGCCATCGCCGTCCTCGCTTGGGGCGGTGATGTGATAGGCGTCGCCCGAAAGCCCGTAACCCAGAACTTCGGCATAAATCTTGGCACCGCGCGCCTTGGCATGCTCATATTCCTCAAGCACAACCACACCGGCACCCTCGCCCATCACGAAACCATCACGGTCGGCGTCATAGGGGCGGCTGGCCTTGGTTGGATCATCCGCGCGCTTGGTCGAAAGCGCCTTGCAAGCGTTGAAACCCGCAATCCCGATCTCGGAAATCGGGCTTTCTGCGCCGCCCGCCACCATGACATCGGCATCATCAAAGGCAATCATCCGCGCCGCATCGCCAATCGCATGCGCACCTGTTGAGCAGGCCGTCACAACCGCATGGTTCGGCCCCTTGAAGCCAAAGCGAATCGAGACCTGCCCCGAGACCAGATTGATCAACGATCCGGGAATAAAGAACGGGCTGACCCGTTTGGCCCCCCGCTCTTTGATCAGCACAGCCGTCTCGGCAATCGAGGACAGCCCGCCAATGCCCGATCCGATCATCACACCGGTCCGGCATTTCTGATCTTCGGTTTCAGGCACCCAGCCCGAATCCCTGACCGCCTGCGTCGCCGCCGTCATGCCGTATAGAATGAAGTCATCCACCTTGCGGCGGTCCTTCGGTTCCATCCAGTCATTGGGGTTGAAGGTGCCATCAGTGCCATCCCCAAGCGGGATTTCGCAAGCGTATTGCGTGATCACACCCGAAGGATCAAACCGTGTAATAGGGCCCGCGCCCGATTGGCCCGCGATCAACCGCGACCATGTCTCTTCTACACCGCATGCCAGCGGTGTAACCATACCCAGACCTGTGACTACCACTCGACGCATCAGTGCCTCCCCGTCAAATTATCAGACTTTGGGCACAGATACACCGCAAGCCCGCCCCGCGCAACACAGACAGCGTTAACGGCAGCTTTACGCTTGCATGCCTTCGCACTGGCTCACTATTTTGCTAAATACATTTCAATCGCTGCCCGCGTATTGGCCCGTATATCAGCCCGGTTATACTCCTCTATAAACCGGCCATATAGTTGTTCACCAAGGAAAAATGACAGCGTTGTCGTTTGCTCTGCAGGGTTCAGGACATTGCTTTTCAAAAAAGCGTCGATGTATTCCACAGAAATCCCAAAGCGCCGGTCATCGTTACGAACCGGATCATGTACCTGTAGCCAAACCAGAAAACGGGCTGCTTCTCTGGCGACGGCAAGCCAACATTCGCCCTGAATATCAACGCCGTAAATTGTTCCGCGATGGAAATGCGCATTGATACCAACAAAATCCCCGTGGGTTGCAGCCTGCACGACGGGCACGCCTTTCACCCCTTCCGCCTGGTCCCGCAACGAAGCCAACACGCGACCAAGAAGCAACTTATCCTCTTCCGAGGTGAAGTGATCGCTGTTCTTGGCCGCAGCCCGCTTGACCCAAAAACCAGGCCCGAATGTGGTGTTTCGCTGACGTGATGCACAATACCGGCGCAACCATTCGCCACTTTGCTGCATCAACCGCGCGCGTGCATTGCCCGATGACTCCGCGATCCTATCGCCAAGCCTTTGTCCGGGGGCAAAACTGAGGATGACAATGCCACTTTCAGGCCAAGCATATAAACACCGGTTTGCCTGAAAACCGTCATCATTGAAGGCCGTCTCCAGATAGGCCAACTCCCCCTGCAAACTGCGGACTGTATGCGCAACATCCCCGCTCAGAAAGCGCTTAACAACCACCTTCTCGCCATTCACACGGGCCTTATACACCCAGCTTTTCTCGGATACTTTCAAGGCATCAAGCAGCAGATAACGCCCCACCTCGGGCTGCTTATCCAAAAAAGCGCCAAGCTCTTGTGCCGCCTGGTCGATACGGGCCGCTTTGGCAAGCCATGAAGGTTTGTTCACAAGTCCCAATCTTTCCCCCGTGAATCCCGATTGGGCAAAGCGTGCAAGCAGCTTTGCATCAAGGTCGGCGTCGTCAATATCATAGCAGTGATTTTTGAAATACCAGTACAGATACCGAGCGTAATCGTGCTTGCTTTTCAAAGTCCGCCCCATCGCCATCGGGAAATGGTCAGGCTCCCTCACCGTTTCGCAAATATGATGGAAGTCGGAGGCGCCGAATAGAATTGCAGGCGTGTTATGCATGAACCCTTCGATGGCAACAGCGGAGTTATACGATACAGAAACAACGCTCTTTTCCAGAATGTCGTGGATATTTGCATCCGTTGGATAGAGTTCCACCCCCTCAGACAACAGGCTGCGGATCAATTCTGCTTCCTGCTTGATGTTGCTGGAGGGATGCGCCTTTACGACAACCGGCCTGCCCCCGGCGTATTTCGCCACCGTGCGCAGCATGGTTTTGGGATCGCAATACGCGGTGCGCTGTTGGTGCGGAAATCCGCCTTGCAGAAAGATTGATATGCACCCGTCAGGAATATCGGCCTTGTCCTCAAGCTGATCATAACGCGAATGGCGGCGTTTCACAAAGCGTGTCTGCAAACCCTCCCAGAATTGCGCGACATCTTTCGGGTCCGCGCCTATTGGGTCATAAGTTTCGTCCCTGACGCGGCTTTTCGCCAAAACGCCCTGCGGGTCGAGGTGATAATATGGCTGAAGATATGCCAGCGTTGTGTTAAGCACATTGTGTTGATGCACGCAGCCGTTCTCGATGATGTGCAGGTTGTCATCTTCCAACAGATCGGACCAATTCGTTTCATCTGGGTCGCGAAGCCGCTCATCACGTCTGCGCGCCTCGATTGTCCCACCGGCAGCGTTGAACATATTGTTGATGTGATTGAACAGCTTCAGATGCGGGCGGCTTGCAAAATTGTCCAGAAACCGGCCTGATAGGTGAAAAACGACTCTTGCAGGTGGTCGCATCGGTCTTCCTTCAAGGTTGAAGTGGCCCTGCGCAACCCGGTCGTTGCGAAATGCCGTTGCGGCGAATTGCTATCCGAACCGATCAAAAACTGCCTTTCAGGTCAAGGATTTAATGCAAGCATTCCTATCAAACCCTGTACATGTCCCAAACGGCCCCCGCCGACCAACTCGCCGCACGGCATGGCCCGGGATCAGCGATCCTCAACATTCAGGCGTTTGATTAGGTTTTGACGGGCAATAAGGGCCTGTTCCGTTTCTTCCGAATTCGACGCCGCCACAGCATTGATCACGCATTCCGCCACGGCAAAAAAGCTGGTGATCGAGTTTGAAATAAAGCTGCTTTGATGCGGTGCAAAAATCGCGGCCTTTGAGGTTGAAACAAGTGGTGAACTCGCCAGATCGGTAATCGCGATGACATCAAGCCCCTGCTCATGCGCAACTTGTGCGGCGGCGACAACCTGACGCGAATAGGGTGCCACGCTGATCACAATGCACACGTCGCCTGCCCCCATGGCCCCGATCTCTTCGGCGGCGCCCAGAGCGTTCGAATCCAGAACGCTCACATCCGCGCGGATCAGCCTAAGCCCGTAAGCCAGAAATGCCGCAAGGGAATGAAACTGGCGGATGCCGTAGATGGTGACGCGCCGCGCGTCAGCGATCAGCCTAATGGCTGTCTCAAAGCTTTTCGGATCAAGGTTTTCGACAAAATGATCGATATTCGCCTGATTTTCATGACAAAGCTGGGCCGCACGCTGTTTGATCGGCTGATCGGCATTCAACAGGGCCGATTGCGCCTGATTGAGGTAGAAGGAGCCGGGCTGTTGCAGGCGGGTTGCCAGCAGCGCTTTTTGAAACGCCCCGAAACCGGGATAGCCAAGGTTTTTGGCCAGTCGGGTGATCGTCGAGGGGTTGGTCTCGATGCGCTCCGATAGTGTCGTGATGGACAGCAGGTCGTTGCTGTCCTGAATATCCAATATCCTGCCAAATGCAGCGCGCGCTTTTGCCCCGAGGCTGTGGGGAGCATCACCCTTTGTGATGTCGATTAAAAGCGTGCGCAGTTCTTCGATATTGGTCGGGGGCGTGTCAGGCGATTTCCTGTTCGCATTGATAGGTCGCTCGTCCTTCTTTTTCACCGTAGATCCCCCACTCGATACCCGTTTTAGAGACAGTAAACTGACATGTTGCAAGCGTGTTCTCATGGTCGGGATCATTTGGTGCATCGCGGCGGATCGGCAAACCCGGGCCGGAAACATCGCGCAGTATATCAAGGTCTGACACATCGGCCTGTGTCACCAAGCGCTCTGCCGTGGATTGGCGATCAGCGGATGATTGCGTGATGATCTGCCCCTCGGCCGCCAGATGGAGCGCATGGTTGGCATGGCCGCTGCGCGCCTCAACCCCGACCACTGAGGCCTTGCCATCACCGTATTCCACACTCAGCAATTGCGGATTTCCAGCTTGGGCCAATGTCATATGGAAACCACCGCATTTCGGATCATCGGTCAGGGCGTTTACCGCCCCTTGCAACGTGGCAGAGGCCAGAACCGCACGCCCCAAAACCATACGCGGCACCATAGGCGCCGTATTTTGCAGCCGCAAATTGTTCACAGCCTGAACCAGCCCCGCATCATTCCACCCGAAAGTATGACCCGCAAGCGAGCCCGGATAGCAAAAGGCGCGAAACCCCAATGAGTCTTGCGGTTTGGCATCCAGAATAAAGCAATGGCCGCGAAAGAACGGCAACCCGTCCTCATTGTGGCTGACGCGGATTATGTCGCCGGGCGACTGGATTGTAGTGCAACCGTCCGGGGTTGATGCAAGGATATCACCGCGGCAATTCCACGCAAAAACGTCCTGAAAAGGCAGCCCCAGCCCCTGTGCCAAGCCGCGCAGTTCCTCATAGAATTCAGGGAAACGGCTTTTCGTGTTTTGCATCAGCCGCGTAACGGTTACGGCATGATGCGGGCCGGTAATTTTGGACCAGATATCCGCGTGGATCAGATGTTCATGAACAGCGGCACGGCCTTGCTGCCCCATTGCGTGCCCGATCTCGAATGGCGAGCCAGAGGCCACAAGCCATCCGATCGGGTTCTTGTTATTCGACATGGCTCAGGAAGTCCTTCATCCGGGGATTAGGGGGGGTATCGATCACGGTGCGCGGGTCATCATCGACCGCAATTTTACCGTGCTCCATAAAGATCAGCCGCGTGCCGACCTGTTTGGCAAAGCTCATCTCATGGGTGACGACGACCATGGTCATGCCTTCTTTGGCCAGTTGCAGCATCACGTTCAGCACTTCATGCTTCAACTCCGGATCAAGCGCCGAGGTCGGCTCGTCAAAAAGCATGACCTTGGGCTTCACGGCCAAGGCCCGCGCAATGGCGACACGCTGTTGCTGCCCGCCCGAAAGCTCGGAAGGATAGTGGCCGCCCTTGTCCGACAGACCAACTTTTTCCAGCAATTCCTGTGCCTGCGTTTCCGCCTCGGTTTTAGAGAAGCCACGGACCTTGCGCGGGCCAAGGGCAACGTTTTCCAGCGCGGTCATTTGCGGAAAGAGGTTGAACTGCTGAAAAACCATTCCAGCCTCTTGCCGTATCTCGCACAGCACCTTTTTTCCGCCCTTGACCGACAGCCCATCAACAATCAAATCGCCGCCCGTGATCATTTCCAAGCCGTTGATACAACGCAACAACGTGGATTTGCCCGATCCGGAAGGTCCGATTAAAACAACAACTTCCCTCTTCTCGATGGAAAGATCGACATCCTTCAGCACTTGCAGCGGGCCAAATGCCTTTGACGTGTTTTTGAATTCAATAAAGCTCATAGAATTTTCATCCGCTTTTCTAGGGTGCGCAGCGCAAGCGACATTGTACCCGTCATTATGAGGTAGCAGATCGCCACGGCGGTCCAGATTTCGACCGCGCGAAAGTTGGCAGCCATGATTTCCTGTCCTGTCCGTGTCAATTCACCGACACCAATGACAATGAACAACGAGGTATCCTTCAGGCTTACGATGAACTGGTTTCCAAGCGGCGGGATCAGGCGGCGAAAGGCCAGCGGCCCGATGATATAAAGCAATACCTTCCAATGCGGCATCCCGATGGCCAGACCAGCTTCGGTCAGGCCCTTGTTGATCGACAAAAACGCACCCCGGACGATTTCCGCGATATAGGCGCCGGCATTGACGACAATCGCCAGCACGGCCGCAGACATCGGATCAATACGGATATCGGCCAAGACCGGCAGCGCGAAATATAGAAACATGACCTGAACAACGATAGGCGTGCCGCGGATCAGCTCGATATAGGTAAAGGCGATACCGTTGATAATCTTGCCGCCATAGGCACGCATCAACCCGGCGATGGAGCCTAGAATAATGCCCCCGATCAAGCCAAGTACGGTGATGTAGATTGTGACTTTTGCCCCAGCGATAAGCTGCGGGATAAAGTCGAACATGATAGACCAGTCGACCTGCATGGTGTCTCCCCCTCAAATCGCCTGCGCCGGTTGTGGCGCAGGCATATTCTTTGTGATTTACTTAGACGGCGCTTGGCCGAACCACTTGGAGAAGATCGCATCATAACGACCGTCTTCTTTCATTGCCGCCAGCGATCCGTTCACACGCTCGACCCATTCGCTGCCTTTTGGAAAGGCGATGCCATATTCGTGTGCCAGCATTTGTGCGCCCACTGCCTTGACATCGCCGTTTCCTGCATTAGCGATATAATACAGCACGTTAGGCGTGTCATGCATGGCCGCATCCACACGACCGGTCCGCAACTCAAGGTACGCATTGTCAATATTGGGGAACAGGCGCAGCTCACTTTCCTTGAAGTTGTTGTTGGCATAATCCGCAGCGGACGTGCCGGTCTTCAACGCAACGGCTTTGCCCGCCAGATCGGCCTCGCCGGTGATGTCGCTATCGCTTGGCACCATTAACAAGAAACCGCTGTCGTAATAGCCGTCGGAAAAATCGATAACTTCTTTGCGTTCGTCTTTGATCGTGATGCCCGCCAGTGCCACATCAACCTGCCCTGTTTGCAACGCAGGGATAATCCCGCCGAAATCCATCGGACGCAGTTCATAGCTCACGCCCAGATCGGTGGCGATAGCGTCCCACATATCGATGTCAAAGCCGACATAGTCGCCATCTTGCTTGAACTCGAACGGAACGAATGCCGTATCTGTTGCGACGATCAAATCTTGGGCCGCGGCGCTTGTTGCGGTGATGGCAAGGGCCGCAACGGCAGCCAGTTTTTTGAAGGTATTCATAAGTTCTCCCTGATTTAATGGATCTTTCGTCCTCCTATAATTGATATGCAAATATATTTGCGAGTAAAGTGGAAATGAAATATTATTAAATGCAAACTACAAAGGGACTGTTCGATGACCGCCGATGGAAGGGCGTCTGGCCGAAATAAGGGTGGCTATCTCGTTGATAACGCGCAAAGAGATTGTCAAAGCGCGGTTCGTTTCCGTTAAATATCCAAAAGGAATATGGACGGGCGGCACAAGGGCTGCGCGCGGCAGATTTCCACCGCCATAGCCGATTTTTGCATCCAACAGATAGAATCAGCTGATAAAAGCGCAACCTGCATGGTGCCAGCCGTCAGGCCGCCTTGATTTGCCTGTCACCGCTTAGAATATAGTGTGACAATGCATCTGCAGTCAGATTGGCCGCCTCCAGATCGATCTGGTTTTCCCCGCGCCGCAGGATGCTGACACGATCCGCAACCGCCACCACGTCCTTCATAGCGTGGCTGATCAAAATAACAGTCTTGCCCGCTTGTTTGAGCGCGCGGATCAATTCAAGCACCTGTTCGGTTTCGCGCACGCCAAGGGCGGCCGTGGGTTCATCCAGAATGACAATATCGGCGTTCCACCGCAGCGCCCTGCAAATTGCGACCGCTTGGCGTTGCCCGCCGGACAGGGCCTCAACCTTGGTGTCCATATCGGTGATCGACTTGTTAAGCTGGGACATATACCCTAAGGCATCGCGCCGCATAGCCGCCTTATCCAGCAAAGTCACGCCGAATATTTTCTTGGTAAGCTCTGCACCCATAAAGATATTTTGGGAAATAGACATACGCGGCGCAACCGCCAGATCCTGATGGATTGTCGCAATCCCCGATGTCAGCGCATCTGTCGGGCTGTCAAATTTGCGCGCGCTATCATTCACCCAAATCTCACCGCTCTCAGGTGCCTCAACACCTGAAAGGATCTTGATGAGGGTCGACTTCCCCGCGCCATTGTCGCCGCAAATCGCGTGAACATCGCCCTCTTTAATATCAATACTGACGCCCCGCAGGGCTTGGACCGCACCATAATTCTTGAAGATATTCTTCATCACGATTTTTGAAGACATGGTTTCTTTCCTTATGGCCGGGACGTCAGAAAACAGGTTAGTCGATATAGTCAGCGGCGTTATTGGCATCCACCAAAATCGCGGGCATGAACATATAGGGGCCTTTGACGATCTCTTCTTTGGCCTTGCCGTCCACCACGATCGCCTTCATCGCATCAACGGCAGCGATGGCCATTTCCTCGAACGGAATAGAGACCGTCGCCGTCATCATGGATTGCGGGTCCAGAATGCGCTGGAACACCTCCTGGCCGCCATCAATGGACACCAAGGACACATCCCCCTTGTTCAGCCCCGCCTCCTTGAGCAGATCATCAATGATGAACGCCTGCCCGTCAAAGGATGCCCAAACGCCTTTGAACTTACCGGCCTGTTGCAAGATCAGCGCCTGCATCCCGTTGCGCACATCATCGCGCCAGCTTTTGGTCCGCGCCATGGAATGTTCGCCCACAACCGTAACCGCAGGGTTTTCGGCCAAAACAGCCGAGAGCACAGCCCCCCTGATCCGCGTGCCTGCATTAGCCTCAAAGCGCTGAACCAGAATGCCGCCCTCAAAATTGATGGTGCCCAAGAGGTACAGCGCAGATTCCGCGCCAACACCGTATTCATTGACCTGAACATCAAACAACGTATGCGGGCTGGAGCCGCTGACGACGGACACCACCGGGATGCCCGCCTCTTTGGCGGCGGCGAATTGGGCGTCGGCCTCAATCGGTTTCGACATGCAAACAAGGATCGCATCGGGGGCGGCCAGAATAAGGTTCTCGATCTGCTCGGAATGGGTTTGCAAGCTGCCGTTTGAATTTAGCACCTGAACATCCCAGCCCAGTTCGGCCGCACGCGCCTCGGCTGCATTGGCGCAACGGGCATGTGTTTCAGACGACATCTGGAAGGCAACAATGCCAAGATCAAAGGCCAGCGCCTGACCGGCAAGCAAAGCCGACGTCACAAGCATAGAAAGCCCCGCAGTTGTTTTCAAAAGCTTCATGTTTTTTCCCTATTGGCTGATTAAAGGCTAAAGGCCGCCTGTTTTAATGTGGATGCAGATACGGCGACAGAGGCAATGATAATGATACCCAGCATGATGTCTTGCACGTAGTATTGCGCGCCCAGCAAGATCAAACCATTGCCAAGCATCACAATGATCAGCGCGCCCACGACCGTGCCCAGAATGTTCGGCTTGGCGGGGGTGAACATTGTCATGCCCAAAAGCGTGGCCGCGATGCCCAGCAACATGAAGTCGCCGCCCATTTGCGGCGCTGCGGATGACAGGTTTGCGACCAGCAAAACCGCCGTCAGTCCAGCGGCAGCCCCCGACAGCATCATCCCAAGGACCTTGTTGCGTCTGGTATTGATGCCCGAGCGGCGCGCGGCCTCTTTATTTTCGCCAGTTGCCTGCAGGTGAACACCGGCCCGCGTTTGCGTTGAAAATACAAATGCAACCACCACCACAACCGCCAAGATGATCACAATCAACGGCACAGGCCCCAGCTTGCCCCGCGCAAGAAACAGAAAATTCGGATCCCAACGCCCCACAAAGGCAACCCCGCCCGTCAGCATAAAGGCCAAGCCGTTCGCGACCGAGGAGGTGCCAAGCGTTGCAATCAGGGACGGCACTTTCAGCACCGTAACCAAGAACCCGTTCAACAACCCCGCGATGGTTCCCAAGCTTATGCCTGCGACCACCGCCAATGGCCAAGGCAGCCCGTTAAAGATCATCATCCCAACAATCACACCTGACAGGCTGCATATATTGGCAAAAGACAGGTCCAGTTCGGACGTAATCAGCGCAAAGGTAAATCCGATGGCCAGAATGGCAAGAAAGCTGGCCTGCTTCAGAATGTTAAGCAAATTCGCGACCGATGCGAAGTTGTCAGCAAATATCAGCAGAAAGACAAACAGGGCGATACCCGCAAAAAACGTACCATATTTCTCGATCATCTAAAGCATACCTGTTTTTATGTTGTGCTGATTGCAAGAACCAAAGCTAAGGCCCGCCACAGCATCAGGCTGGACCATATTGGACGGGTCTGCGTGTTTCCAGCCCTTGGCCACAAAGTTATGCGTTTGAAAGCATTGAAATGCGGTGTGAAATCGGCGTGATGGCGGCGCTGGCGGCCTCAAAAATGGAAAACCGCTCTGAATAGGCCGCGCTGGTTTCGGGATCGGGGTGATACCAGCGTCCCTTGGCCAACAATCCGGTTGTGATACCTGTGATATCGTCAGAGGTGGAAAAAGCCACGCTCGCCGCACCGATCAACCCCGATTCCGGCACATCGGCGACAAAAACCGGTCTGCCAAGAATATCGGCCTTTAGCTGGCACAATATCGGGTTGTTGGATAATCCGCCCGAAAAACAGATATGCGTGCAAGGCACAGCGGTCTCTTCTTCGGCGCGTTCCAAAATGACACGGCTTAAAAAATTGATGCCCTCTGCGACCGCCCAGACAAAATCCTGCGGCGAGGTGTCGGGATCAAGGCCCAGGAAGGCACCCCGCAAATCGGGATCCCAATAGGGTGTCCGCTCCCCCTCTAGAAAGGGAATAAAGATAGGTGTTCTACCGTGTTTCGCGTGGCTTTTTTCAATGGCGTCCTTGATCGTCAGATCTGGCATGAAACGTGCAACCGCCCAGCTTAACCTAGAGGCGGCCCCTTGGCTTGGCCCCCCGAGCTGCCAATAATCAGCACCCCATTGCACCGTCATCAGGCCCTCGCGGTGATAAGGCCTGTCCGTGATGACACCAAACACATCACTTGTCCCCGAGATATTATAGGCCGCCCCGTGCCGCAGCCCGCCACTGCCAAGCACGCAGCTCCACGTATCATTCGAGCCGCATAAAACGGGTATCCCCTGCAGGCCCAAAAGCGGGCTATCTGGATGATGGGCAACCGTGCCCACCCTGTCAAAAGGGCTAAGAAGCGGCGGCAGTAAGGATTTATCCATACCCAACGCCAATGCGGACGGGGCATCCGCGGCAAGCGCATCAAAGAAAAGCTGTGCCGCGTTCTGCGAAATCCGGTCAGAGGCGTAAATGCCCGTCAGCTTGAAATTGATGAAGTCTTTAGGCTCAAGAAAAGCCTCAACCTGCGCCCAAAGCGCGGGTTTGGTTTGCTGCAACCAAATCAAGCGTGCAACGGGATGAAACGGGTTAAGCTTTGCAATATGTTGCGCAAGCTCGGGCGCTGCGACATATGTTTCAAGAACAGCTGCGGCACGTGCATCCTGAAAGGTGATGGCAGGATGCACGGCCTCGCCCTGTGCATTCATCGCGATTTGGGTGCGCGTAAAGCCGCAGCCCGCAATAGCCGCTATTGCACCGAAATCAGCACCACGGCGCAGCAATTGGGAACAGGCCTCGCAAAACCCCGCCCACCAGATTTCGGGATCGACATCATAAACACCAGCCGCGCTATTCTCGATGCACATGGGCAGTTGAACGATGTCGAGCACCTCACGGCTCTCTGTGACAATAGCCACCCGTAAACTGCTGCCGCCAAGGTCATATACAAGGACATTTTTCATACGGCCCACCCTAAAACAGCGGCCCCTGCCCTGCACGGTGGATTGCGCCCGCACGTCAGGTCCTTTGATCCACGCCCTTTGCCGTGCAATCCAGTCCGGTTTCCTGATGCGATGTTCAAACCCGGCATCTCATCCCCATCTTCATCGTGACACCTTTCAAAAGCCGGTATGACAACATGAAATGATGATGCAGGGCCCGCCCCAAATCGATCTGCTTGCAGCTGTCAGTTTCACGGTCCTAAACCGAGGGGGCTTCATGGGCAATCTTTTCTGATTGCCAAACGCATGCCGCGACAGGCCCTATCAATCGCAATGGACTGTATTTGAATGACCCTCCAAGGGGGCATGCCCCTCTGCCGTCGCCCGTACGGCAACCATCTGAATGTCAAAATCCTCTATTTGCCGTCCCATGGCCCGCATGGCCTGGCCGTTGTTTAAAGTGATGCGACTGTGCAGGGGCGGCGGCACGCCTTCGCAAAGCTTGCGCTGCCTGAGGGCTGTGTCGCGCAGGTGGCCGATGCGAATGCCAATATCAAAACCCTCGCGCTGCAAATCCCTTGCGCGGTCGTCATAGTCAACGCGCAGATCAAGTTCGGGGTGTTGTGCCGCAAATTCTGCAGTCATGGGCGATAGGGAAAGGGTACCAAAGCTCATCGATACGGCGATCGACAGCGTTCCGCGTAAGGTCGAGCTATGCCCGAAAGTTGGTGACAGCGTGATTAGGCGGCCTTTTTAAGTTGCTTGATACCGTCCTTGAATTCAATCCCCTGGATGATCTCAGGCATACGGTTTGCGCCGTCGAGTTTGCGCCATTTGGTCTGGGCTGACAGCATCAGCTTGAACGCCATGGCAAGGCCCGTTTTGCGGCTGAGGCATCCTTTGGTTTTGCCGGTGCGATGCCGAACCGTGGCGAAGGTGCTTTCGATTGGGTTGGTAGTTCTGATGTGTTTCCAATGCTCAGCAGGAAAATCATAGAACGCCAGTAGCACGTCGCGGTCTTTGGTCAATTTGGCGACGGCCTTGTCGTATTTCACACCATATGTCGCGACGAAGTAGTCGAATGCAGCCTCAGCGTCGACACGGCTTTCAGCCTGCCAGCCTCTCGGGCCATTGCTGCGCAACGCCCTGTCGGCCAGTGGATATCGTGCAGATGGCCCTTTGCTTTGGCCTGAACCGACGTGGGCATCGCATTCAGTGCATTGCCCCGTTTTGTGGAACCAACATCGCTGCTCTTTCGTGGAACCAAAGACCTCGCGCAGGGCATTCCAGAAGCCCAAGACACCATCCATTGCCCGGCAGTCGCTTTGTGAAGCAAAACGATGAGAGGGGCCAATGGCAAGGTCAGGCGCGTCGGTGAGCCCGCGTCGTTGCAAATCAAGGAGCAATTCGCGCCAGCTTTGGGTGCTTTCACGATAGCCGTCGGCCAAGCCGATGATCTCCTTGCGGCCTCACTCGTCTGTCACCGGCAGTGGTTTGCCTGCAAACCACGAGAGGCGCCCCGATCAGCACCAGAACACATTGTTTTTCCTCAGCCATTCGGGGGCGAAAGTAGACGCCGTCTGTTACCCGGCAGGCGCATGCAAAGCATGCTGCCGAGAGGGCGCCCAGATGTAGACGAAACGACGTGCGCTCAGATCGCGCCGTTGCCAACGGTCATACTCATCCCACCAATCAGATTTGAGCCTTGAGATCGTCGTCGAAGACAGCCCCGCCGCGTTTGGGCCAAGCAGAGCGGCGAGCGCTTCTTGGAAGTCGCCCGTGGAAATACCCTTGAGGTAAAGCCAGGGCAGTAGGTCCTCGATGGATTTGGTTTTGCGCAAATAGGGCGGCAGGATTGTTGACGCGAACCGGACATTCTCTTCGCCATCGCCTCGGTCCCGCACGCGCGGCACTCTGACCGGCACTGCGCCGACCCCAGTCACAATCTCGCGTTCAGGCAGGTGACCGTGGCGCACGAGCCGAGCACGACCATCATCCGTCTTGTCGGAGGCATAGGCCTCCAGCAGAACTGCAAGTTCGGCTTCAACGGCTTGCTCAATCAGACGCTGCGCGCCCGATCGGAGCAGCTCCGTCAGTGGATCATGCGAAGATCCCTGTGGATCGGTCAGCTGGGTAATGGTAGTTCTCGTCATGTGGCATATCCTTTTCTCGGTCGAGAATTGCGGCGCGTGAACAACGCCATGATATGCCGCCCCTCAAGGGCCATCACCAACTTTGAGCTATATCTCCCACGCGGTCAGGTCTTGTCAGAGGACAACTGACTTAAGCTGGGCGGGGCGCCGACCTCGCGTTGCCGGATCGGCGTTGTTGCGCAGGTTCAGGCCTTCGGTAACGGGGACGTCTCAGTCAAGTGCTTTTTGACATACGCATCCGGCCGCATAGTTGCGGATTTGATGACAGTTGCTTTCTGAGCCGTTCTGCTTTCGCCGCGGCCTTCGTCGGAGATCATCCAGGGTGCATGCTTCGGTCCGTGGGCAGCGCTTGGCTGCCAACATGATGCTGGTTCAAATGCAATTCCGATGTGCCTATCTCATAGGCGTGCTCAATGTTGGTCGGCAACAGTCCTGACCACGGCATTATCGGAACCACGCCCCTGGGGTATCCTCGAAGGCCTGCGGCTGTTTGCAGTTTCATTGCGGGAGTTAGCGGCCGGATCACGAACCTATTCAATGATGATGCCGTCGCATGTATGGGGCTTCGCTTCGTACGGGACTGCAGCATATGTTGGTCTCAATGCAAGTTTCCAGGGTATTGCGGGCCGTGTGCCTGACGGGCGCGCTGATTGGCGCGCCTGTTGCAAGTCTTGCGGATGCACCGGCCAAAGTTGTGTCGATGAACCTTTGCACGGATCAATTAGGCAATGCTGGTCGCGGATAGGCGCCATCGGTAAAATCTGGACCGGCCGATCTTTCACTGTATCCCGCGTTGGCATCTGGCGACGAACACTACCCTTTCCCCAAGCGGGTGGATCAAAGGGGGCGTTCCGCACGCAACGGGGTATCTACAATTTTCAGGCAGCTTTCTCTTTGCGGCCCTCGTGCAGCCACTGCAACACGGCTTCGGGCGTTGAGGCGCCATAGGGATCGTCAGGCGCATTGTCGCAAATGCCCGGCTCTTCAAACCAGCCTTCTACGACACCGTCCTGTACCACAGCCGCATAGCGCCAAGAGCGCAGCCCAAACCCCAGATTGTCCTTGCGCACCAGCATACCAAGACGCCGGGTAAAGTCCCCCGAACCATCAGGTATCATCTTGATGTTCTTCAGTTTCAAGTGATCCGCCCATTGCTTCATCACGAAGGCGTCGTTGACGGATACGCAATAGATTGCGTCAATTCCCTGCTCTTTAAAGGTATCTGCCATCTCGTCAAATGAGGGCAGCTGACGGTTCGAACATGTGGGCGTAAAGGCACCGGGCAATCCGATCAGCAAAACACGCTCCCCCGAGAACAGGTCCCGGGATGTCTGGTCACTCCAGCGATAGGGGTTTTCACCGCCGATCGTTTCGTCGCGCACGCGTGTTTTAAAAGTTACATTGGGAACGGGTGTGCCTATTTTCATATCATACTTCCTTAGAGATGACCTTTTGACGGTCAGTATCAGAGCTTCACGAAGCCGTTCTACCGTCAGCCAGCCAAGGCTTCAAGGCAGTCCGGACCGACTTTCCTGCCTCGGCATTTCGGGGCCGCCAAGGGCGATGACAGGGATTGGTATGTCTTTAAGGCTGCGGTGAGGTTTTGTCCGGATGCCTCGACATATCTAAGGGTTGCGGCCGAATTCCGTCCGACGGAAAATGACGAAAATTTGCAAAGAAAACTCCGTCCTCCCCGACGTCAAGGTATTGAGGGCAAACTCAATTCACCGAAAACGACGCCTTCCCGCAACCGGGCCTTTCCGGCGAAGGAAGCAAGTAAGTTCATCACACAAGGAATACCCTTATCAACTTCATCAAATATTAGGTTATAGGCTCCAAGAATTTGATAGGTTTCACCATGTGGGCCCTACTCTACGAAGGGGGCGAAATGCCGATGAATCCAGTCACAGTCCTGACCACCGTCATGTTTGGCGCTGGCATCATGGCACTACTGGCGATCTCTTACGGGGTCATAGAGCGTTCCAGAATCAGGCCGTTCTGGCGGTCCATTTTCCATGGCATGTTTTTCGGTGCCGGCGCTATTCTGGTTATGTTGAAGCCTATTCAACTTGGTGAAGGCGTGATCATCGACGCCCGGGCAATTATCGTGGGCATAGCGGCTGCCTTCGGAGGTTGGCCTGCCGCGATTCTATCGGGGATTATTGCGGGCGCTTATCGCGCATACCACGGCGGGACAGGCGCACCTTCGGGCGTTATCGGGATCTTTATGGCCGCCGGGTTGGGTTGGTACTGGTCTTGGCGATTGAAGCCTAATGGAGAAATCAATATTCGCGACACAGCAACCCTTGGGGCGATACTCGCGCTTTATACGATCAGTGCCGCACTTCTACCCAAAGAGGTTTTCTTTCAGGCGGTTACAACCGTCGTCCCGGTCATTGTTGCTGGCTGTATTTTCGGCGCGATCGCAATGGGAAGCCTGATGGAGCGAGAGCGCCGATACATCTATTCCGAAAGAAATTGGCGCGAGAGCGCCCTTACGGATCCCTTGACAGACTTGCCCAATCGCAGGGGTTTTTTCGAGAAAGTGAACCGGGCGCTCTCGGCGCCAAACCACGGCAGAACAGATGCTTTGCTCATATTGGATGCAGATCACTTCAAGCGTATCAACGACACTCACGGGCATCCTGTAGGTGACGCCGCCCTCGTTCTGATCGCAGAAAAACTCAAACTAATTTTGGATGAAGAGGCATCAATCTGCAGGCTGGGCGGGGAAGAATTTGCAGTCTTCTTGCCCGCAACATCCCAACCTGCTGCCAACCAAATCGCGGAAACCCTAAGGTTGGGAATCCGGAAAGCCGGGTTCACCCATGATGGTGTGACAGTACCTCTTTCTGTCAGCATAGGCGCAGTCATGCGATCTGCAGCATCAAGAGCCCCCCTCATAAGCCTGCTTCGCTCTGCTGACAACGCGCTCTACTATGCCAAGGAAGGTGGTCGAAACAAAGTTGTTTTCGCGGAACCACTGGAGTCTTGAACCCGCGAGTATTGGCCTTGTTGCGCCTCTGTCCGAACGTCTTGAGGGCAAGGGTTGCCATGAAAGAATTAGGGAACCTTTTACAAACACCCCGTCAAGCACGGGACGTGATCAATCAAAGCATCAACGATTTTCTGTCACCTGACACCGACTGCGATCACTTGGCATTGGTGTCGACAACCCCCGTCACATTCAAACGAAATGCCGCATAAGTTCTACGCATGTACCCCGTCATAAATGGAGAGACGCCCTAAGAACGCGCGCGCCAAAAGCGACCTTGCCCCACAAAGCCTTCCGCAAATCTACTGACCGGGTTGCGCAACCGATCCCAAGGGTTCCCACTCCCCTTATGTGATGGCTATCACTCTCATCAGAAAGGCACATGGACATGCCACAGCGAGTGACTGCCACGCCACCAATCAAATCCAATCGAACAGATCGCATGACTTTTTGCGCTGAGGATATCCGGTGAGATGTAGCTTGAGCGGACGGGAGAGGTGAGACCACCCCAGCCGAAAGGTCGCTGCACAATATTCTAGAATTTCAAAAGTTGGCTCTATGCGTCAATTAGGGTCAAGATGCATTGATCTTCGCGATGTGGCGTGATTCATGTCTCCCCAAACGGAGCGGTGACATGAGCGATTTATACTGGCTGAACGACGAACAGATGGTCAAGCTTGAGGCTTTCTTCCCGAAGTCGCACGGCAAACCTCGCGTTGATGACAGGCGGGTGTTGAGCGGGATTGTTTTCATCAATCGCAATGGCTTGCGCTGGCGAGACGCGCCAGCAGAATACGGCCCGCAAAAGACACTCTACAGCCGCTGGAAGCGCTGGAGCGACAAGGGCATCTTCGCACGGATGCTGCTGGAACTCGCCGAGCAAGGCGGCGCGACCGACACGCTGATGATCGACGCGACCCATCTCAAGACCCACCGCACGGCCTCCAGCCTGGGGCTGAAAAAGGGGGGCGTGGCCGCCTGATCGGCCGCACCAAGGGTGGGATGAATTCCAAGCCCCACACCGTCACGGATGCCTTGGGTCGTCCCCTGCGGATGTTTCTGACGGCGGGCCAGCGCAGCGATTACATCGGCGCGCGGGCGTTGTTGGACGGTTTGCCGCTCGCCAAACACATGCTGGCCGACCGCGGCTATGACGCCGATTGGTATCGCGAAGCCCTTGAATACAAGGGGATCACACCCTGCATCCCGTCTCGCAAGCGCCGCAAGACCCCGATCCCACACGACGAAGTCCGCTATCGCAAACGCCACAAGATCGAGAACAGCTTTGCCCGGCTCAAGGACTGGCGACGCGTCGCCACACGCTATGATAGATGCCCGAAGGTCTTCCTGTCAGCCTGCGCCCTCGCCGCCGTCGTCATGTTCTGGTTATGAATCCTGACCCTTCTGTATCCTCAGTTTGCTATATTGCCCCCGTCAGCAGCCTTGGCCGAGGTCGCTGACGGGGCGGTATATGGCGTCTGAGCCTTGTGGCATGAACCACGTTTACTAGCGAGCCAGCACCGTCTCTCTTCATCATCTCGAACAGTTGCATGTGGCCGTTGAGGACCACGGATCAGAAGGAAGAGAACATGGATACGGTAACACAAGCTACGATCATCGGCATAGATGTCAGCCGTGATTGGTTGGATATTCACTGTCTGCCAGCTGGCAAATGCGCGCGCTTTCCGAACAAAGTCAAAGGCCACGAGCAAGTCGCTCAACTTGCTTGCGAGCTGGGCGCGCTGGTCTGCTTCGAAGCTACCGGCGGGCAGGAGTGGCAGCTTTGGGTCGCGTTGGACGATGCCGGGATCGCGACGCGGCAATTGCCACCGGCTCAGATCAAAGCCTTCGCTGCCAGCCGGGGGACACGCGCCAAGACCGACCGGATCGACGCGGAACTCATCGCGCGCTTCATGGCATTCAGACCGGATGCCGGGCGGGCCCTTCCACATAGAAAGCTACGTCTTCTCGCGCAAATCAAGGCGCAGGGGAAGCTTGGATCCGCCGAGATGTTTGCAGCCATGGACGAAGACCTCAAAGGTCTGCTCGACAGGCAAATTGCCGAGCTCGAAGCTCAGATTGAAGATATCATCGCAACCGATGAGTGCCTTGCCACGACTGCCGATATCCTGCGTTCCGTTCCCGGGATTGGCCCGGTTGCCAGCACGATGCTGCTCGCAGAAATGCCGGAACTCGGTCAGATCAATGGCGAGCAAGCCGCCGCCCTCACAGGCCTGGCTCCCATTGCACATGACAGCGGGGCGATGCGAGGCAAGCGCGCAATTGGCGGCGGTCGGCGGCTGCTACGGCGTGTCATGTTCCAGGCTGCTCTTGTCGCAAGCCATCACAATCCAGTTCTGAAAATCTTCGCCAATCGTTTGCGGGCCGCAGGAAAGCCACACAAGGTTGTTATTACAGCCGTCGCTCGAAAGCTCGTCACAATCGTCAACGCCCTCTGTAAATAAAGCCAGAAATGGGCCGTCCCAGAAAGTTAAAGATACAGTTGCTAGTCACAACCCCGTAAGTAGTCTTGAAAAGTTGTCACCGTAAAACGAGCCGGAGCAGGTTGAAACATTTCCGTTTATATGCATAATTCATTGTTAAAATAGTCCACGGGCGCCTAGACGATATACACCACCCGAAGCAACACAATTATTTTTCATTTCAACAGAAATGACACTTGAAAACTTTTTTTTAACTGCATTAATATGGCTTGAAGTTCTTAGTTCATTAAATGTGACCCGTAGTAGTGTAGTTGGTAAATATTATGAGACTTGTTTTTCGTCGGAATGACGACCTTCCACCATTGGCTTGGTATTGCTGTATCAAAAAGCAAAATGAGATAGCCGATGTCGTGCATGGCGCCGGTGTTGATTTTCAAGAAAATGCTTTCGTTGAAGGTGCTTGGAATGGGGCGTTCTCTCGGATGGAATTTTCCGATCATGAGTGTTTCGGTAGCGGCGGCAGGATCGTCGAGAGTGGCATTCGGTTCACAGCCCCCGATCATCTACTTTCAGGTATCTTTGAATACTCGGATACCTCGGGCCATGTATCTATATCGAATTCCCTTCCCCTTATGCTCGCTAAGGAAAGCCTGTCTTTTGAGGATACGCTTGCGAATGCTCAGCGGTATCTTAGTGCGATTTCAGGCGGATTGAGCCAATCCCCCGCCATCATTCCATTGAGTGGCGGGAAGTCTGTTAAAATGCACTTTTGGTGCAATTTGGATGTAACACCTGATTTACATGTTGTTTCACGGCGAAAACAAGTTGAGGCGGAATTTTCCGATTATAAAAGCTACACGCACTATGTCCGCGGTGTCATGGCCGGTATCTTTGCCAATGCCGCGGATCCGCACAGGGCCAAATGCTACGAACCGCTTGCCACACTTTCAAGCGGGTATGACTCAACCGCTATCGCCACATTGGCTGCAGAGGAAGGGTGTCGCGACGGTGTAAGCTTTTCCCACAGCCGCAAGTCAAAGGGCGGCGTTGAAGAGGATGATGGGCAAGTCGTCGCATCTGCCCTCGGGTTGAACCTGATGATGGCCGACAGGCTTGCCTATACCAGCTGGAACGACATGCCAGAGCTGGAAACCTGGGGGCAAGGGTCGGAGTTTCTGTCGATCCGGCCACTGGTTGCGGGGCGGGTTGTTCTTGTCGGGCATTTCGGGGATTCCGTGTGGGAACGCAATCTCGTCAACCTTGGAACCGATGTAAAGTGGCCGCTGATTGCGGGCCACGACCTGAGTGATTTTCGCCTGGAACAAGACTTCATCCTGTTTCCGGCGGCGTTTCTTGCCGCATGGCGGCTTGCCGAGATCAACCGTATATCCCGCTCGGACGAAATGCAGCCCTGGACGCTCTATAACGATTACGATCGGCCGATCTGTCGTCGAATCGTGGAGGAAAAGGGCGTCCCGCGTGCCGCTTTTGGGCAAAAAAAACTGGCTGCCGGTGTCTTTTCGCGCGATGAAGGGCTGGACGCAACGATAACAAAATCAAGCCTGCAGGACTACCGGAACTGGAAGGTTGCGACGATCCCGCCGACAGCCCCCACAGTGCAGCAAAAGCTGAAATTTGCTTTGGGCAAGTGGAACAGCAAGATCAGCCGGAAGGTTTACAAAATAACCGCCGTCAAGCTCGGGCGGGGCTATGCAATCCCAATCATTTTTCCCATGACGTCAAAGCTTACCGAAGGCTCATTTGCCTTCGTCTGGGCCATGCGGCGCTTGTCAGAGCGGATGACCCATGCGCTGCGCCAAGATTGATGGTTGGGCAGTGTCCCGCCAAGTGATGACCAGTGCTGCCCCCTTCCAAGCGATGGGGCTGGCCTCATAAAAGGATAACCAATGCCAATCTCGCGCCGCCATCTTCTTGTCCTGCTGGCGTCAACCGGGCTGGTTTCCACCCTGCCCTGCCCGACTGTAGCAGGGAACCTCGGCGGGGGCATCCGCCATGGCTGGGACGAGAATGTGCCTGGTCCGACCAAGGCCGATTTCTTTGTCGCCCCTGCTGGTGATGACACTGCCCCGGGCAGCTTTGACCAGCCGCTGCGCACAATACAAAGGGGCGTTGATATGTTGGCAGCCCGCAAAGGCGGCAGTCTGGGCATCCGCGGCGGCATTTACCGTGAGCAGGTCAGCCTCGATGCATTGCGGGGAACCCACGCCGCCCCCTACCGCATCCACCGCTATGGCCAAGAGCGGGTGACGATCACCGCTGCCGAGCCGCTAACCGGCTGGCGTCCGGCCAGTGCGATGGAGACCTCCACACTGGGCCTGCCCTCGGGCGTTTTTGCCGCACGGCTTGATCCGTCGCGCGTGGCGCATAAGGCTGTGCTGTCGCTGAACCTCTATGAAGGTGACCACCCCTGCACGCTGTCGACCGACCGCGCCGATTATACCAGACCACAAGCAACCGGAGATTACACAACCTACCGCCAAGGTACATTCTTGGTAGACAGCGAAGATCGTATCCTGGCTATCCAAGATAAGCGGCTTGTCGGGATGGACCCGGTCCGGCTTACAGATGCGCGGGTGCGGGTTTATCATGCCCCCAACCTTGTTTCGACACAGCGCATCGAAGCTTTTGACCCGGCGACAGGAACGCTGACCCTATCCAACCAGACGTTGAAACTACAGCGATCCAATAAGAAGCCACAGATGCGCTATGCGCTGGAAAATCTGGCGCAGGCAATGCAGCCCGGCGATTGGGCGGTCAAACGGACTTCGGCGGGGCTAATCGTCTACCTGCGCCCGCGTGATCCGACCCATATTGAAAACGGCATTGAGGTATCGCTGCGCCCGGTGTGCATTGATGTCGGTGCAGCCCGCCACGTGGAGCTTTTCGGGCTAGAGGCGATACGGGCAAGCGGCGAGGCACGGCTGGATGGAATATGCATTCGTGTGCTGGGCAACGCAGGGCATGACGATGATGCACCGACCGGGCTGCGCGTGTCGGAATGCCGGGTCGGGGAATCTCCGCGAGGGCCGCGCCGCGGCTTCGGGGCGATTTATATGCGCAAGGTAAAAGATGTCCAGCTGCGCCACATCACTATGGACGGGACACGATGCGGGCTTTTTATCAACGATGGTAATGATGTGGACATGCGCTTCTTGCATGTTTCCAACGCGGCGGCGACCCCCACGATCTTTTACAGCCTGCGCAATTCTATCCTCGCCTTCTCTCTGTTTGAGAATTCGGGCAGTGATGCCCATTCCAACAAGTTCAACTTTTACCAAGGCTCCGATGCAGTATTGGTTTACGGTGTGCGCTGCCGCGGAGTGTCGGGCTATGCGACCTATCAAAAAGCGAGCCGAATACATTTCGCATTCTGTGACCTGCCCTGCGACCCCCGCTCCAATAATCGGGCATTGGTATCGCAGAATTTTTCACAAAAAACGGGCAAGGATGCTGGCGACGGAACCGGCGAGCCAGTCGAGGGGAGTACCTTTTATTACTGGAACAATACCCTCGCCAAAGGTCACAACAATTCGGAAAAGGCGAATGCACTGCGGCTTGGACCAGAACGAAACAGTCAAAACCATGCGTTCTTCAACAATATACTGCACGGGGGTGGGCTGTCCCAGATATATACAAAAAGCGCCGAGCCAAAGCGTGAACGGCGCTCTCACAACCGCTACACCGGCCTCTCCTGGTGGCAGACATCCCACTATAACTGGCACCTTGGCCCCGACGAGGAGCAAATGCGCCCTGGTCAGAAGCCGCGCGGCAAAGGCTTGGACATGCGGCCTGTGATCTTGTCAGAGATCGCACCTCTTTTTCCAAAGTTCACCCATTGGGACCTAGATATCGAAGGGCAGCCGGTGGACTGGGATGCCCCCCCGATAGGATGTTTGGCCTAACTGCTTGGCCCCGCGATGTGGTGATGCGGAGCGAACGGCGCCAAGAGAAAACCCGGCGTCAGCGCTTGGGGCATCCTTTCGTCAATCGTCAGAGCCGGCTGCACGGTAAGCACCCGCTACCCGCCGCGCGTTTCGCCATGATTGGGACGATTCATGTCGGCTGTCCATACGGCCACATGCGGTAAAGACCCGATCTGCCTCAGCCGCGGCCTCTGCCAGAATATCCCCGAGATCAAGATGTGGAACCTTGCGATTTTCCATAAGCACACGTCCGTCCACCAGCACGGTATCTACATCGGCGGCATTTGCGAAATGGGTGATGCGGTTCAGCGGCATGACCGGGGGCCAAAGATGCGGTTTGTGGCCATCCAGTAGAATAATATCTGCCCTTTTCCCGACTTCGAGCGATCCGATTTGGTCCGCCAGACCAAGCGCGCGAGCAGCATCTATGGTGCACAGCTCCAACGCCTTGCCATCGGGCAACACAGCAGGGTCTTGGAAATGGCGACGGTGGTAATGCATTGCCTGCGACATGTGCCGGAACATATCGAAACCACGATCCGGCGCCCCTGCATCAGAGCCAAGGCAGACCGTCACACCAGCCTCCAATAGTTCCGGCACAGGGCAACGCCCGATGATGGACATAATGGCCGAGGGGTTGTGAATAATCGAAGCGCCGGTTTCGCGCAGGGCGTCAAAATCCGCCGGCGTCAAGTCAACGCTGTGGCCCAAGGCTGCACGAGGCGACAGCAGGCCAAGCTCTTGCGCAAGGGCAATACTGCCCGCGCGGTGGCCATCTTGCGTGAATAATGTGCCGGTCTGTTCCTGCAATGCGCGCATTGCTGTCGACATGCGGCGAATTTCCGGCCCGTGATCGGCCATATGTGCCGCAACATAGACCGGCAAAATGAGGGCAACCCCCGTTCTTTGGCCAAGAATGTCGTCGTGGCGCGCGATCAAATCGGCACATACCTCCATCTGTTGCTCAAAGCTGACGGGTTTGCGGTCCGCGCCAAAAAGTTTAGGGCCAAAAAGCTTGGGGAATGGCAACCGCCCCGGCCCCACCGCCATATAGGTTCGCAGGCCCGTTTCCAAGGTTACCGCCGAATGGGCATCGCCCGCCTCTGGCGTATCGGTGCGCATCACGTCCGCCCCGCCGCCAAGCAAGGAAACGGCTGTCGTAACACCGCCCAACAAGCGTTCCATTTGCGCCAGACGCGCCTCGGCGCGCCAAAAGTCGGGCGTGGCAACGCCGGCATAGACCTCTTCGCAAATAGTGAACCACAGATCCCCGTCCCCGTCACCCGCGGCCCTTACGAGGCCGTGCCCGGCATGAGAATGGGCATCGATAAGACCGGGAAGGGCAATCAGGCCCGGCCGGTCAATAACCCGTTTTGCGCGGGGCGGTTCGCCCTGGCCGATCGCGGCGATCTTGTTGCCATCAACCGCAATCCAGCCCGCGTCAATCACGCGCCGCCCCTCGTCCACCGTGAGGATGGTCGCACAATGAATAATCAGATCATAGGCTTCTGTCATGAAAGAAGGTCCCGCAAATCATTGGTTTCCTGGTTGCTGTCCTCAAGGTTCAGCTTGCCCTCAAGGTGATCAAGATGATGGTCCATCAGATGCCGCGCACGGTCCGCATCGCCGTTGCGAATGGCTGTGACAACCTCGGCATGTTCATCAGGGCCACAATCGGCCTGACTGCGGGTTTGATACATCGCCATGATAAGCGACGTGCGCGACACCAGATCACGCAGCACATCCCAAAGGTAGGGAGAGCCTGCCAGCTCACCTATCAGCAGGTGAAAGCCACCCGACAAGCGGATCGTCGCCTTGATATCCCCCGCATCCCTTGCGATCCGCTCTTCGTTCACATGGTCGTCCAGTCGCGCAATTGCGGCGGGGGTTGCCGTTTCACACAGGCGCGACACAAGGCTCGTCTCAATGGTCCGGCGCGCAAAAAAGATATCCCGCGCCTCATCGGTCGATGGCTGTGACACGAACGCCCCCCGATGCGGCACCAACGTCACCAGCCCGTCATGCTCCAACGTTGAAAGTGCTTGGCGGATGCGGGCACGACTCACCGAGAAGATCTCGGCCAGCTGTTCCTCTTTCAGGCGCGTTCCGGGTTTCAGCTTCCGCTCCGCAATCGACAACCAGATGCGATTATACACCTCCATTTGCGGGGTGTCTGTCGTGGGTTCCGATGCTGTCATGCTTGCTATCCTCCCAGCCCAACAGGCAATTCTCAAGATGCACAAAATTTATGCTAACAATAAAGTTTACACAAGGTGAAATAATTGTAGACAATTTGAACGATACATGTTTGCAATATGTAATACCGCGGCCAGCCAGCCTGTAGAAACGGACCGCGCAAAAACCAGAGAGGGAAACTTGCCAATGCTTCGTCACCTGATGATGACCGCCACCGTCGCGACCCTTGTCGCAACCGGGGCCTCAGCCGAAACCCTGCGCTATGCAACGTCGCGGGATGTGTACGGCCTTGATCCACACGCAACGACCGACAGCTTCACCAACATCTTTACCCATCACATCTATGAACCGCTGGTTCGCTATGATGCTGATATGAAAGTGGAACCTGCGCTTGCGACCAGTTGGGAAGTGATCGACCCGACCCGCGTACGGTTCAAACTGCGTGAGGGCGTGACCTTCCAGGGCGGCGAGACCTTTGGCGCCGATGACGTTCAGGTTTCGCTGATGCGTGCTGCCGATCTGAAATCACCACTGCGTGGCAATTTGCCGGGCCTGAAAGCGGTCGAGATTGTTGATGACCTGACCGTGGACTTGATCCTCGAAGGGCCGACACCCCTGTTGAACAACTACCTCACCAATATCTTCGTCATGGATAAAGGTTGGCTGGAGACCCATAATTCCGTGGCCCCGATCGATGCAAGTCAGGGCGAGGAAGGCTACACCACCAATAACGCCAATGGCACCGGACCATTTGCCTTGGAAAGCCGCCGCCCCGATGCGCTGAACGTGCTTGTGGTCAATGACGGCTGGTGGGACACGCCGCAGCATAACCTGACCCGGATTGAACATACGCCCATCGGTTCGGATGCGACCCGTGTGGCGGCATTGTTGTCGGGCGAGATCGACCTGATCGAGCCTGCCCCGCTGCAAGATGCAAACCGGATTGACGGGTCGGACGGCGTGCATATGCTGCAAAATCCCGGCCTGCGCAGCATCATGATGGGCATCAACATGGGCGACAGCCTGATTGATGGCAATGTCGAGGGCAACCCGCTCAAGGATTTGCGGGTCCGTCAGGCGATGTATCACGCGATCAATATGGACCTGATCCGCGACCGTATCATGCGCGGCAAATCCCGCGTTACCGGATCGCTGATTGCCCCTGCGGTGAAAGGCTATTCAGATGCGATGGATGAACGCCTCGCCTATGATCCGGTAATCCCCCCCGAAAGTAAGGGGCTGCGGAAGTAGAATTTTCTCGGCAAGATGAACGAGGAGATTTTGAATGAAAATGACCAGATATAGCGAACCCCAGATCCTTGCGATCCTGCGCCAAGCCGAAGGTGGTGTGCCGGTGGCCGAGCTTTGCCGTGAACATGGCATGAGCAATGCGTCGTTTTACAAATGGCGTGCGAAGTATGGTGGCATGGATGCATCCATGGTCAGCCAGATGAAAGCCATGGAGGAAGAGAACCGCAGGCTGAAGCGGATGTATGCAGATCTGAGCATGCAGGCGGACTTATTGAAGGAAGCCCTCGGAAAAAAGTAACGGGGCCATCTCAGCGCCGCGAGATGGCCGAAACGGCGGTAGAGCGACGGGGCGTCAGCATCGCGCTGGCGTGCCGGGCCTTCGAGGTCAGCGAGACCTGCTATCGTTACAGCCCGAAGCTGAAAGACGAGAACGAGGTGATCGCCGATCTGCTGACAGGGCTGACGGATGCGCGCAAGACTTGGGGATTTGGCCTGTGTTTCCTGCATTTGCGCAACGTGAAGGGGCATCCGTGGAACCACAAGCGGGTCTACCGGATCTACTGTGAGCTGGAACTGAACCTGCGCATCAAGCCGCGCAAGCGGCTGAAACGGGAGAAGCCTGACGTTCTGGCGGTCCCGAACAGACCGAATGTGACCTGGTCCATGGACTTCATGGCGGATCGCCTCGGCGACGGCAGGGCTTTTCGGCTTTTGAATGTGTTGGACGACTTCAACCGCGAAGGGCTGGGGATCGAGGTTGATTTCTCGCTCCCTGCCGAACGGGTCATCCGCAGCCTTGATCGCATTATCGAATGGCGCGGAAAACCGGGCACGATCAGGGTCGACAATGGGCCGGAATATATCAGCGAAACACTGAGAAAATGGGCTGAGAAACATAGTGTTACGATCCAGCACATCCAACCCGGACAGCCCCAGCAGAACGCCTATGTCGAGCGCTACAACCGGACGGTTCGGCATGAATGGCTGGATCAATACATCATCGAAAGCATCGAGGAGGCTCAGGATCAGGCCACACAATGGCTCTGGACATATAACAACGACCGCCCGAACATGGGCATCGGCGGCATCACACCCGCTATGAAACTGAAAATGGCCGCGTAAGTTCTACAGATGCACCCCGTTAAAAAGGGGGCGATTACCATCCCAAGAAGGCCAAAGACCTGCTGACCGAGGCCGGATATCCGAACGGTTTTGCCTTCAACCTGAACTGCCCGAATGACCGCTATGTGAACGATGAAGGCGTCTGTCAGGCCATGGCCGCAATGCTGGCACAGGCCGGGTTTGAGCCACGTCTGGTAACAGAGCCGCGCCAGATGCATTTCCAGAAAGTTGACAATCATCAAGTTGATGTCTTCATGCTGGGCTGGGCAACCCTGCCAATGCTGGACGGCTTTTCGGTTCTGTCCGCGATGTTGGCCACCAAAGAAGGCGAATACGGCACCTTCACGCCAAAAGGGTATTCCAACCCCAAGGTCGATGAGCTGACGAAAGCTGTCGCTGTCGAGATCGACGAAGAGAAACGTCTGGCGATGATGAATGAGGCGTTGATGCTGGCAAAGGCCGATATCGCCTGGCTGCCATTGCACCAGCAGCCTTTGTCCTGGGCGGCCCGCGACACGGTCGAAATCCCGCAGGCACCGGATGATCTTGTTCGTCTGTGGTATGCGCAGGTCTCTCAATAACATCATTGGGGACTGGTGATACGACACCACCGGTCCCCTTTTAATCCAACTATGGACCCAGAAAGGACTGCACATGCTCGGCTTTCTCATCCGCCGGATTATACAATCGGTCTTCGTGATGCTTGCCGTTGCCTTGATCGCCTTCATGATGTTTCGTTTCATGGGTGACCCGGTAAATTCATTGGTGGCCGAGAATGCCACGACCGAGGAACGCGACGCCGTGCGCGAACGTCTTGGCCTCGACCAGCCCATCTGGGTGCAATACGGCCGGTTTGTCGGCCGCGCAGCAACGGGGGATTTCGGCCTGTCTTGGCGCAATGCCCGGCCCGTCTCCACCCTTCTGTCCGAGCGTTTCCCCGCCACCGCTGAGCTGGTTCTGGTCGCCGCGGGCCTGTCCCTGCTTCTTGGCATTCCCCTTGGTATTCTGACCGCGCTCAAACCCAACAGTTTTTCCACACAGAGCTTGCAATTCCTTTCGCTGATCGGGATATCCCTGCCAACCTTCGTTACCGGCATTCTGTTGATCTTGGTCTTTTCTGTCTGGCTGGGGTGGTTGCCATCCTTCGGGCGGGGAACGGTGATTGATGTCGGCTGGTGGTCCACCGGCTTTCTGACCCTCTCGGGGCTCAAGGCGCTGATATTGCCGTCGTTCATGCTGTGCCTGTTCCAACTTACCCTGATCATGCGATTGGTGCGGGCCGAGATGATGGAAGTGCTGCGGACCGACTACATCAAATTTGCCAAGGCGCGCGGGCTGACGAACCGCTCTATCAATTTTCGGCACGCGCTCAAGAACACGCTGATCCCCGTGATCACCATCTTTGGCCTGCAACTGGGGGGGCTGATTGCCTTTGCGATTGTCACGGAAACCGTCTTCCAATGGCCGGGCATGGGGGCGCTGTTCATTCAGGCTGTCAGCTTTGGCGACGTGCCTGTGATGGCGGCCTATCTGGTGCTGGTCAGCCTGATCTTTGTCATCATCAACACCACCGTCGACCTGCTGTACGCTGTGCTTGATCCGCGCCTGCGTGTCGATAACGCGCAATCCGCGCATTGATCCGGGGGAAATCATGACAACCACAACCCTATCCCGCCTGTATGAAAGCGACATTGCATGGAGCTTTCGCAAATCCTGGACCGCACGGATTTCCTGCCTGATCCTTATTGCGCTGTTCGCAGCGGCCCTGTTTGCGCCCATGCTGGCAACGCAGAACCCCTATGATATTTCGCAACTCTTCTTGCTGGACAGCGAACTTCCCCCCGCATGGGTAGAGGGCGGAGACCCGCGCTATTTGCTGGGCACCGACCAACAAGCGCGCGATCTCTACTCTTCTATTCTATACGGGTTACGCCTGTCGCTGATCGTGGGCTTTGCCAGCGTGGCACTGGCGGCAGCTCTGGGCATTTCGCTTGGGCTGTTGGGCGGTTTTCTGGGCGGAATGGTCGATGGGGCCATCATGCGTGTGGCCGACATTTTGCTCAGCTTTCCGGCAATCCTTGTGGCGCTGTTGGTCAACGGGGTTGCGCGGGGTGTCTTGCCGCCCGAACAACATGCCGATGCCGCTATCTGGGTCATGATCCTTGCGATCGGCCTCACAAACTGGGTGCAATATGCCCGTACCGTGCGCGGCTCCACCATGGTTGAGCGCCAAAAGGAATATGTGCAGGCCGCGCGGATCAACGGTGTTTCCGGCTCGGGGATCATGATCCAGCATATCCTTCCCAATGTGCTTGGCCCCGTTCTGGTGATCGCCACGATAAATCTTGGCATGGCCGTTCTGACCGAGGCCACCCTGTCCTTTCTGGGGGTCGGCATGCCGGCCACACAGCCGTCGCTCGGGACATTGATCCGAATTGGCAATGAATATCTGTTTTCCGGCGTGTGGTGGGTGGTGATCTTTCCGTCCGTCGTGCTCGTCATCCTTGTTCTTGCTGTCAACCTGCTGGGCGACTGGCTGCGCGACGCGCTGAACCCGAAACTGAGGTAGACCGCCATGACCCTATTGACCGTCGAAAATCTGACCGTTTCCTTTCCCGGGCGCAGTGGCGTGGTAAACGCAATCGAAGATGTATCCCTTTCGGTTTCCCCGGGCGAGATTCTGGGCATGGTTGGGGAAAGTGGTGCCGGAAAATCGATGACCGGTGCTGCGATCATCGGCCTGATCGAACCGCCCGGCCGTATCACCAAGGGAGAGATCCGGCTGGAAGGCAGCCGCATCGACACCCTTCCGCCAGAGGCAATGCGCCGTATCCGGGGCCGCAAGATTGGGGCGATTTTTCAAGATCCGCTGACCAGCCTCAATCCTGTGCTGACCGTGGGCGAACAGCTTATCGAGACCATCCAGACCCATCTGAAACTCTCGAAGGCCGAGGCACGGACCCGTGCAATCGACTGGCTGCGCCGTGTTGGCATTCCCGCCCCCGAGGCTCGCATCGATACATATCCGCACCAGTATTCAGGCGGGATGCGTCAGCGCGTGGTCATCGCCCTCGCACTTTGCGCCGAACCCCAGCTCGTGATCGCGGATGAGCCGACGACCGCGCTTGACGTCAGCGTGCAAGCCCAGATCATCGCGCTTTTGCGCAAGCTTGCGCGGGAAACGGGTGTTGCCGTTGTGCTGGTGACCCATGATATGGGGGTCATTGCCGAAACAGCTGACCGGGTTGCCGTTATGTATTCCGGCCGGATTGTGGAAATCGGCACCGTGACAGAGGTGCTTACCGCCCCCAAACACCCCTATACCGCAGGTTTGATGGCCTCTATCCCGCGGATCGGCCCCCGGCCGGACATCCTGTCGCAGATTGACGGCGCGATGCCGCGCCCCAATGCACGTCCCGAAGGCTGCGCCTTTGGTCCGCGCTGTCCCCACCGGATGGAGATTTGTTCGCAACAGCGTCCGGAACTGTCAGGCACGAAGACCAAATCTGTTGCCTGCCACCTGACCGAAGGAGTCCCCGCATGACCGCGCCACTTCTGACTGTTTCCGGGTTAAAGAAATCCTTTGACCTGTCACAACCCTACCTCAACCGCATCCTCTCTGGCGGGGAGCGCAAATTCGTCCATGCGGTGGATGGTGTTGAATTTTCGATTGAACGCGGCACGACGCTTAGCCTTGTCGGCGAATCCGGCTGTGGTAAATCCACCGTGGCCAAACTTTTGATGGGGCTGACGCGCCCCTCGACCGGCAGCATCAATTTCGACGGGAACGAACTGTCGGGCACCACAGCGGGACAACCGCCCGCGGTGCGTCGCAGGATGCAGATGATCTTTCAAGATCCCTATGCCAGTCTGAATCCGCGCTGGCGCGTGGCGCGTATCATTGCCGAACCGATGAAAAGTTTCGGCACCCACCCCGACCCGACCGAGCGGCGCAAAGAGGTTGACCGGCTGCTGGAATTTGTCGGCCTTTCGGCGACAGATGGTGAAAAGTTTCCGCATGAATTTTCCGGTGGCCAAAGGCAGCGTATCTCTATTGCGCGGGCCATATCAACCAAGCCCGAATTTCTGGTCTGCGATGAGCCGACCTCGGCGCTGGATGTCTCGGTTCAGGCCCAAATCCTGAACCTTATGCGAGAGTTGCAGCGCGAGCTGGGGCTGACCTATCTGTTCATCAGCCATGACCTTGCTGTCGTGAACTACATATCCGACTATATCGGTGTGATGTATTTGGGCCGTTTGGTGGAACTTGCGCCGGCCGACCAGATATTTGCGAACCCACAACACCCCTATACCCGGCTGTTGCTGGAAACCGTGCCCGATATCACCATGGCACATCGCGACCTCGACCGCCCCGCGGGCGAGGTGCCAAACCCGATCACGCCGCCCAAGGGCTGCCACTTCAACCCGCGTTGCCCACTGGCGAATGATCGGTGCCGGACCGAGGTTCCTGACTTTCTGGCGCGTGGCACAGCCAATGTTCGCTGCCACGCCGTTGAAGAGGGCCGCGCCAACATTCCTCCGCTGCAAAAGGCTGTATAATGGATTTCGACTTCACCCGCCTGCCCCCGCAGGACCGCTATCGCCTGCTGACAAACTTCGTCGGGCCCCGCCCCATCGCACTTGTCACCACCCGCTCACAGGCGGGCCATGCCAATGCCGCCCCGATGAGCTTTTTCAACGTCTTCTCACAAGATCCCGCCATTGTCATTCTGGGCATCCAAAAGCGCGGTGACGGCAATGAGAAAGACACGCTGGTCAATATTCGCCGCACGCAGGAATTCTGCGTTAATATGGTGGATATGGAGATTGCGGATGCGATGATCCTATGCGGCATCAACTTTGCCCCCGATGTTGATGAACCCTCCTTCGCGGGTCTGGCGACGGCCCCCTGCCGCCAGATCGACGCCACCTATCTTGAGCGCACACCTTGCGCGATGGAATGCCGGGTGGAGCGGATTATCGACTTCCCGAACCGAGCGATTATTCTGGGCGAAGTTGTTGAAATGACGGTGCGCGACGATTGTCTTGACCCACAGGGTCGCTATGTGAACCCCGATGTGTACCAGCCCATCGCGCGGCTGCATGCCGATAGCTACATCGTCGCAGACCGCCAGTTCGAACTGCTTAAACCCGAAGGCGCAGCCGCTTTGGAGGCCGCACAGCTGACGCCGCCAAAGGAAAGCGGGAAATGATGCGTATTCATGTCATCAATCCCAATTCTACTGTGTCCATGACCGCCCAAATTGGCCGGGCAGCACAGCGCGCGGCAAGTACAGGAACCGAGATCGATCTTGTAACCGCAACCGGCACCCCCGTCTCCATCGAAGGTTATGCCGATGAGGCGCTGGCCGTTCCCGCCATGCTCGCCGCCATCCGCACCGCCGAGGCACGGGGCGCCAAGGCCCATGTCATCGCCTGTTTTGACGACCCCGGCCTTTCTGCCGCCCGAGAGGTCGCGGCAGCCCCCGTGATCGGAATATGTCAGGCAGCAGTTCAGGTCGCAGTGACACTCGCGGCACGGTTCTCGGTCATAACAACACTCCAACGCTCCGTTCCGATCATCGAGGATCTGGTCGAGAGCTATGGCGCAGGCCGCCGTTGCCGCCGTGTGCGCGCCATTGACCTGCCCGTGTTGGCGCTGGACGAAAACCCCGAAGATTCCTATGCCTTGCTTGTGGCCGAGATCCGGGCCGCACGCGATCAAGACGGGGCAGAGGCCATTGTCCTTGGCTGTGCCGGAATGGCCGAAATGTGCGAAAGGCTGACCGAAGAGACCGGCGTGCCGGTGATTGATGGTGTCACAGCAGCCGTCAGGAATGCAGAAGCCCTGATCGGCATGGGGTACCGGACATCAAAACTGGGCGGCTACGCGTGGCCGCGCGCCAAAACAGGGGGCTTCGCCCCGGAGGCCGCATGACAGATCTACTTATCCGAAACCTTCGCCCCATGGGTGCGGCCCCCACAGATATGCTGATCCGGGGCGGCCGTATTGATGCGGTCTCCTCGGGCATAGATGCCCCCGGCGTGCCGGTCGAAGATGCCAAGGGTGCCATCGCCATTCCCGGTCTGGTAGAGGCGCATACCCATCTGGACAAGACGCTGATGGGCATGGGCTGGTATGAAAACGCGGTCGGCACCGACCTGCGCGCCATGATCGACAACGAGCGCGCCGAACGTCGTCGCCTCAACCATGATCCTTTTCGCCAATCCATGCGCCACGCCTTGGCCCTTGCCGGAAATGGCATAACCCATATCCGCAGCCATGTGGATGTAGACACGGAAAACGACCTTGCCGCAATCGAGGGTGTGATACAAACCCGCGAGGCGTTGCGCGACATTGTGGAAATCGAAATCGTCGCCTTTCCGCAATCCGGCCTGATGATCCGCCCCGGCACGGCCGAATTGCTGGATCAGGCTCTGGCGCTCGGTGCCGATCTGATTGGGGGGCTGGACCCATGCAACATTGATCATGATCCCAAGGGGCATCTGGATACGATCTTCGGTCTGGCCGAGAAACACGGCAAGGGTATCGACATCCATTTGCACGAAGGCGGCACCCTTGGCGCGTTCTCGACCGAGCTGATCCTAGAGCGCACGCGGGCGCTTGGCATGAAGGGCAAGGTCGCAATCAGCCATGCCTTCTGTCTGGGGATGGAAGACTGGAACCGCGTCGAGGCGCTCCTGGCTGCCCTTGCCGATCAGGATGTGGCCATCCTGACCACCGGCGCCCCCTCAAGCGCGGTGCCTGCGGTGAAACGCGTTCTGGGGGCCGGTCTGCGTATGGGGGCCGGATGTGACGGCGTTCTGGACACCTGGAACCCCTGGAACCGTCCGGATATGTTGGACCGCGCGCGGATCGTCGCCCAAAAGAACAACATGCGATCCGATGCCGATCTGGCCGTGGCACTGGCAGTTTGTTCCACCGGCGGCGCGGCTGTGATGGACGTGGTAGGCCACGGCGTCGAGACCGGATGCAACGCCGATCTGGCGCTGATCACAGGCTTGACATTGGCCGAGGCAATCGCTGCGGGCGGTCCCGTCGCCCTGACAGTAAAAGGTGGTCGCATCACCGGCCGGAACGGAAAACCCGTAATGGAGGCCCCATAATGCTTGCTGACTTGACCCTTGGCGAACGCCCGCAAGGCCGCACCTCCCTGACCGCCCGCTGGATTGTCGGCCACCAGGATGGAAGCCACCGGCTGCTGGAAAATGGCGAGCTGGTGTTTGAAAATGACCGCATCCTTTATGTCGGCCCGCGGTTTGATGGCGAGGTGGCGCGGCGCATCGACCTTGGCAACGTCCTGATTTCTCCGGGGCTGATTGACCTTGATGCCTTGTCGGATCTTGACACCACAACGCTTGGCGTCGATTGCGGCCCGGCCTGGGCCAAGGGGCGCGTCTGGCCGCAAAGCTATGTCGACCGCGGCCCCTATGAGATGTATTCACAAGAAGAGCTTGCCTTTCAAAAGCGATTCAGCTTTGCGCAGCTTTTGTGCAACGGCATCACCTCGGCGCTTCCCATTGCCTCGCTGTTCTATCGTGAATGGGGAGAGACGGTCGCGGAATTTGACGCTGCCGCTCAAGCTGCAGGGGATCTGGGTCTGCGGGTCTGGCTTGGCCCGGCTTACCGGTCGGGCGGTATGGTTTGCACCGCGCCCGGCGTTCTGGAACCACAGTTTGACGAGCCGCGCGGACTTGCAGGCCTTGATGACGCAATTGCATTTGTCAAAGCGCAGGCCGGACGTTTTGGCGGATTGGTGCAAGGAATGCTGGCCCCTGACCGGGTAGAAACCTGCACGAAAGCCCTGCTGACCCGCACCATGGCCGCCGCGAATGATCTGGACACCCCCGTCCGCCTGCACATGGCGCAGGGCCAGATGGAACGCGACACTGTCCAGTCCCTGCACGGCACCACCTCTCCGCAATGGCTTGCCAGCTTCAACGCGCTGAACAACCGCCTGATCGCCCCGCACGCGACCTTTGCCACCGAAGAGGACCTGCACCTTTATGCCGAGCATGGCGTAACGGTCGCCCATTGCCCGCTGGTCTTTGCACGCTCTGGCGCGATGCTGCGGTCCTTTGGCAAACTGCGCGAAATGGGCATCAACATCGGCATGGGCACAGACACGGCACCACCCGACATGGTGCTGAATATGGCAGTCGGCGTGATGATGGCCCGCATGGCAGGTGACAGCCAGACCGACACCGCGCCGGAACACCTGTTCAACGCGGCGACGCTTGGCGGGGCGGCAGCGCTTGGCCGACCCGATCTTGGGCGGCTGCAAACGGATGCAAAGGCCGATATCGCAATCTTCGACATGTCTGACGCGCTAATGGCCCCGCAAGTGGACCCTATCCGCACCCTGATCCTTGGGGCAACGGGACGCGTGACAAAGGCGGTCTTTGTCGACGGGAGGCTTTCAATGCGCGACGGACAGGTGCCAACGATGGACATGCCCAAGGATCGCGTCCGCGTTCAGGCACAGTTTGACGAATTGCAAAAGAAATACCCTGAACGCACTTGGGGGCAGCCCCCCTTGAACGAGATGTTCCCACCAAGCTATCCACTGTTTCGTTGACACCTTCGGCATGAGGCCCCCCGCAGGCCCCATAATGCGATCGCGCCCGTCAAAGGTTTTTTTTAATAAGGCGTAAAGATCAAAGGTGAACTCGTCGGATTGCCCGCCGCGGCCAAAAGCGCCCTAGATGTTTCGGGATCATAATCCCACAGCGGTACATCCTGCGTGTCCGTATGGCAGGCCAACCCGTTTTGCAATCTTGCGGCTGGCGGCATGGGGGGGCATCATGGATACCCTTACGGCAGAGGCCTATTCCGACACGGACCTTGAGGTCCGCCCCTTCAGCGCCTGCAGGCTGAAACTTGTCCTTCCAGCAACGCAGGCGCTTTCCAAACCGGCAAAGATCTGTATCGACACTCTTCGCAAGCAGGCCGCTCAACATTCAGCCACGCCGATTGCTCATCGTGCAAGGCCGAGCGATTTCAGATAGGCAACCGATGGCAGGATGTTGGCCTTGTCTCGCAGTTCAAGGATTAGCCGGGGCTGGCTGTTGAATTCCGAGAGAGCCCGGAAAACCGATGGCCAGCGGATAGTACCCTCCCCGATGGCCCAGTGGCGGTCGGCATAGCCGTCAGCATCCTGCAAATGGATGTGCTGCAGGTGATTGCCAGCGCGGCGGACATAGTAATCCACGGGCGGCGCGCCATTGGTGCCATGGGCGTAATGCGCATGCCCTGTATCAATCGATACAGCCATAGCGGGCGAGTTGAAGTTATCGGCCAAGATGCAGCGGATATCCGGGTCGATATCCTCGATATTCTCGATCACCATGGTAACGCCGCAGTCTTCGGCACGTTTGACCACTGCCGCCATCGTGTCATGGCAGTTTTCAAGTAAACGGTCGTATTCCTTGCGATCCGGCGCGTTGTCCAGATTGTTAAAGCTCCATGTCGTATAGGGGCTGTGGATCACCATTTGGGTGGCACCAAGATATTCGCAAACCTCGATACCCTGAAGATGCTTGCGACGGTTCAGCGCGCGCATTTCCGAATCCGGGCTCGCGATGTTCAGCCCCCAAAATGGTCCGTGAATACCGAGACGCCCGCTATACCCGGCCAAGAGGCTACGGGTCCGGTCCGCCACAGTTTTCCAGTCACCGTTCAGAAGGTCGCAATCGATGAAATCCTGAATTTCCAGATCACGGTTTTCTTCAAGGATAAATCCTTGCAGTGTCTCAAGCGCATCATTGGGTATGGCAGCCCCCAAAAGTGGCAGGTCGGTCATGTCGAAATCCTTACTATTTTGAACGGGGAGTTATTCTGCGGCACCGATCAAGGTCGGCGCTAACAAGTCGGACAGCAACGCTTGCAGTTCGGCGGTACCGTGAACCACATAATCGGCCCCGGCCTCGCGCAAGGTTTGTGCATGGCCTGCGCGGTGTTCGGACGGGCCAACAAACCCCACAGCCAAGATGCCTGCCGCACGGGCGCAAGCAACACCGTGGATATTGTCATCGATGAAAATTGCACGCTCGGCGGTACTGTGCATCTGTGCCAGACAATGCAGGGCCAAATCCGGGGCGGGCTTGCCCTTGGAGACATGATCCGCGCTGTAGATATGTGTGCCAAACAGCGGCGCAAGCGCGGTGCGGCCAAGGCTTCCGGCCAAGCGTTTTACACTGCTGTTCGAGGCGACACAGATCCGGGTATCAAGACCGGTCAGAAGCTCTTGCATGCCGGGCATCTGCTGGACGCCTTGGGCAAACAGCAGCGACAAGCGCTGAACGGCATCGCGCAAGACCGTTTCGGCATCCAACCCCATCTGCGCGATCAAGTCCCCGGTCTGATCGTGGGAACAGCCGCAAAACAGATGCCCGGCCTCATGCGCTTTCATCGCCCGACCCGCCGCCGTGACAGCCTCGGCCAATGCCTGCGCGCCCTGTGCCTCGCTTTCGATCAAGACGCCGTCGCAGTCGAAGATCACCAGATCAAAGCCCTTCATACCATGGCCTCCGCTAATTGAATGCTCAGGGCAAGCTGCGGGTCATCGCTGGTCAGATAACCGGGGCCGCGCGCCAGCCAATGGGCGATTGAGCCCGGATCATTCACCGTCCAAACAGAAAGCCGCTCCAGCGGGAACAGGGCGGTGATACGGTCGAACTCGGCCTCGAACAGCTCTTGCTCGATGGCGATGATGCTGACCAAATCGCGCACCTGCCCGATGACGGCCTCGATCCCCCCATGCCGCGCCGCCCAATTGGCATTGACCGAGATCATGCGGTCAAACTCGGGCGCGATACGGGCAAGCAGATGCAGCACCTGAATATCGAAACTGTGCAATGTCGTGCGAGGCGCAAGCCCATAGTCGCGCAAGATGTCGACCGTCGTCTCGATCAATACCGGATCATAAAAGCCCGTCTCATCGGCCTTGAACTCCGGCATGATCCGAAGGCCCGCACAGGGGGCAATGATTTCCAGCACTTCCGAAAGTATCGGGACGCCTTCATCGATCTCTCCGTCCGGGCCGATTAAACACAGATTGTGACGGCTGGTCTTGGTAAGATAGCGCACAGGGCCATTGGCGGTTGTGGTCCGGTCCAGAGTTGCGTCATGGATGACCAGAACCGCGCCGTCGGCCCCAAGATGCAGGTCGAATTCCACAGCGCCAACCCCAAGGGCCACAGCATTGCGAAAGCCTTCCAGCGAGTTTTCAGCCCAAAGGTTGCGGGCGCCACGATGTGCAATAATCTTTGTCATTGGAGTGTCCTTCATCAACGGATTGTCGGGTCGAGCTTGTCACGCAGCCAGTCTCCAACCAGCGAGATCGACAAGGTTGTCATCATGATCACAAAGGCGGGGCCAAGCATGATCCAGGGCGCACGCGTCAGGTATTCGCGGCCAAAACCAACCATATTGCCCAAAGAGCTTTCTGGCGGCTGCACCCCGAGCCCCAAGAACGACAACCCGCTTTCCATCAGAATGATCTCGGGAAAGGTCAGCGTCATTGATACGATCAGGGTGGAGGCGACATTGGGCAGAATGTGGCGCAGATAGACACGGGCGGGCGTTGCCCCCAGTTGCACAACCGCCGAGGCATAGCCCTGCGCCCCTGCCGAGATCGCCAAGCCCATCCTTGGCAAAGCCAGCGCACCCGTAGCAGCCTCCAGCAGGCCAAGAGCTTAACGACGTTGGATAAGCATGGGAAAGCTCCTTGAACATATGCCGACACCAACGGCATCGTCGGCGCCAATCTCAAGCGTGTTATCCATCTTGCATGTGACAGCTCCGCGACAGGGATATGAACCTTTTGTCTCATGGAGCGCCGGAAACGCTTTAGCCGCGCGCCTGATCCCTGCCCCGTTACTTTGGCAGACGGGGTGCTATCCGCCTCAGGATGTCGCCAGATGCAGCCCTGGGTCGGGGCGCACGGGCAATGCTTCCCCGTCAAACATCTGGAAAACCGGTTTGTTGTTGTTCAGGTGCCGCGCAACAAGCCGCTTTTGCAATCTGTCAGGCGGAATTGGTTGGGCGGGCTTGGCCACATAAGTTATGGAGCTCAACTCTGGAAAGATTGCCAGAATTTCCTGCCGAGACGCCGATGGAACCATTTTCAACGATTCAGGGCAAATGTAGAAACTTTCCGTCGGTGCGGACTCGGCAAAGATCACCTGATGTTGATCAAACATCAGATGGATATATTCAACATCACGGATTTTTTCATCAATAGAAATGCCCGGCAATGCCGTAAGCTTTATCGCCGCGACAAGTACCGTCCTGCTGCCGAACATGCGCGCTGCAATTTTGGACGAGACCAGCATGCGGTGATGACGCGATACCCGCAGATCCCGCTTTGGCAAACCGTTTCCCAGCGCACCGGCCGCAATCCGGACAGGACGAAGATTATCCGCGCCACTTGAAGCTTTCGCCAGAACAAGACGCCGCACTCCGATCCAGCGAATGCGTTGCGGGGGGCCATCTGCCGTGCAGACCAAATCGCCAACGCTTAAAGTCTCTATCGGACGTTCCCCACGCGGTGTCAGGATCAACGTGCCCTTTGTAAAACAAGGGATCGTATTGGCATGGACATTCTCGTCGTAAATCGCAACGCCTTCGATTGTACCGTCAAAGAACCCTTGCACAATATCAGCTGTACCGTCACCGCTGACCGCCTGTGTTGCGCCGATGACTATGGGTTCGCTGTTTCCCGCCATGGTCAGTGCTTCCGTGCCTGTATCAACCACGACACCGTCCACGACAAGCTGACTGCCCGTTGGGCTCCACGTATAGATAACGGTCGTCGGCTCCCCAAGCGTGACGTTGCCACCTTTGTAGTAGAACGATTGATCCGGTACCTGATGGCGCACGGCGACGCTGCCGTCGGCCTTGATATAGATCGTAAGGTGTCCGCCACCGTCAAAACCCGACGAGTCACGCGAAAACAGCGTTTGGGCCGCGCCACTTCCCCAAGGGTCGTTCCCGGTCGAGGCAGTCTCTTGGGTAAATGTGATTGCGACCGAGCCTGTGTCCAGATCGAACCCCGGATCGTAGGGAATTTCAAAATAGTCACTGCTACCATTAAACACCCCCGAGCCAGAGCCCGAAGTCGTTGCGCCATTTTGAAAAGTCCCGTTTTGGGAGGTGCCGTCGCTGGTTTCCGAATCGGCACCAACAGATGATCCCGGAACTTCATCGAAGGTCCACAGTGCTAGTCTTGGCATATCAGCCGCTCTCCAGATCGCGCATCAAGCCGAAGCGAATGCCCCTAACCCACCTGCACGTCCTGAAATTTGTCTGCCAAAAAGGTTAATCGACGATGTAGCGCGCAGGGCAAGGTACAAACAATTTTCACTAAACTGTCAAAGATCCGCGCGTCATCGGGATCTAAGATACGTCTGTAAAAGCGGCCAGATCACGAAGGCGGGCAACCGCTCAGGTCTTTGCGCGCATTTGCCAGTGGCCATGAACACCATACTTCTTGGAAAACTCCGCCATCGCTATCTCCTCGCGGATTGCTTCAAGCGCAACCTTGGCTTGGAAATCGGGCGGATGGTTCTTTCGTTTCGTCATTTGGGATCACTTCTTTCACAAGTTGATCCACTTTAACTACTGGTCCGAAACCTTGCGACCACCTCTGTATTGACGCGTCGACCGTCAAGTCGCCCCGGAAACGGGCGAGATGTGACCTTATAGGAGCCTGACTGTCGGCGCACCATCACAGTCCTGTCCCCTCGGATCGATGTCTGGGCATTCTTAGCAAGAGGGCAACATGAAGAGCATACATCCGGTTATAATCGGCATCGATACGCATAGGGCAACACATGTGGCTGTTGCGATTGATACACAAGGCACCCGTTTGGCGGCCCTGTCCATCCCGACCAATCCGAAGGGATATATGGAATTGGAACGTTGGTCGCGATCTCTTGGGAAAGTTCTGGGATTCGAAATCGAAGGGACTGTTTCATTTGATGCTGGCCTTTCCCGGTCTTTGTTGGCTCAAGGCTACAATGTCATTGAGGTCACGCGACCAAATCTACAGGTGTGATACACGCAAGGTAAAACAGACAGTTTGGATGCGGAAGGTGCCGCACGATCCGTTCTATCTGGGAAAGCAACAGCACGACCTAAAACACAAACAGGGTCGTCAGAAATGATCAGGCATCTGAAGATTGCACGCGATACAGCTGTCAAATTACGCTCGCAGGCGATGGTGACTTTGAAGACGTTGATCATCAATGCACCTGTCGAACTGCGCGAGGCCGTTGATGGAAATCGAGGAAAAGTTGCTCTACTCAGGCATATCGGGCCTTTCGACCTGGCAATATCGACAATCCATCAGCCTCTGCAAAAGCGGCCATGCGTGCATTGGCACGTCGTTGGCTATGGCTTCATGAGGAGATTATTGGACACGATAAAGAACTGGAACGCCTTGTCACCGAACGCGCACCAGAATTGATGGCATCCCACGGGATAGCAACACTGACAATCGCGGAGATGATGATCCTTGTTGGCGAGGATCCAACGCGCATCCATTCAGAAGCTGCATTCGCAAAGCTATGCGGCGTTTGTCCAATTCCGGCAACAAGTGGCAAGACACACCGCTTTCGATTGAACCGAGGCGGCAATCGACAAGCTAACGCTGCCCTTTACCGCGTTGCTATCGTCAGAATGCGAAGCCACGAACCGACACTTGCATATGTCAAGAAACGCACGAAAGACGGCAAGAGCAAAAGCGAGATTATTCGTCGCCTAGCCGAGGGCATCAACGCAAGGCTGCGGCTGGTGCATTATTGTGGCGGCCATTGCGCGTAATAGTATAGTAACAGTCTTATCTGAGGGTAAAGCCGAATGGGTGGTAAGTAAGGAATGGACAAAGCGTTTATCAAGGGGCTGCGTTTACTTGAGACTCTTGCACTCAGCGATCAGTCGCGCGGGGTCAGTAATCTGGCGTCCGAACTGGGGCTTACCAAAAGCAACGTGCATAGATTACTGCAAACGCTGCAATCCCAAGGCTATGTCCGCCAAGTGCCGAACAACAGCACCTATGAACTAACGACAAAAATATGGGAGCTGGGCCGTTTTGTTATTGGCAGGATGGATTTGATTAAAGTGGCGCACCCGGCAATGATGTTATTGGCCGAACAAACAGGCGAAACGGTCCATCTCTCGATCTTGGAGGATGTTGATGTGATCTATGTCGATAAAATAGAAAGTTTGCATCACATTCGGGCGCATACAAGTATTGGTTCACGCGCGCCCGCATTCACTGTGGCCACAGGCAAAGCGATGTTAAGCCACATGCCGGATGAATATCTTGAGCGGTTTCGCCCGCATATGCGGCGCTATACTGACACCACGCGAACCACGATTAAAGAACTACGTGAGGATATCCGAGTCGCCAAGTTGCAGGGATATGCCGAAGTCTTACGGGGGGAATGGCGCGAGGGGATTGCAGCCTGTTCCTGCGCCATTCTGGGGCGGTCAGGCGAGGTGGTCGGAGCAATCGGGATGTCTGGGCCAGATTCGCGCATCAAACGAAAGCAATTGAAAATAATAGCGCCTCAAGTAGTCGAGGCAGCGCGATCAATTTCAGCGACACTGGGTTATGCCCATGGTGCCTGATTGGATAGCTGGGTGGAGTCAAGCAAACGGTTGTGTCTCGAAACTGGTGGAAACTCTCCTGAAGACCTTATCCGCGCAATTACCGTTGCACTGCTTATCGCGCATTTGCTTAGACGTTGGCGGCACTGGGGCGCGTGCTGTCCGCATGGTGTTGGAGCATCCGGGCTCCTATGAAACGCAATCCGCTGCGGTAGCCCCGAAGATTGGCTGCATCCCGGAGACATTGCGGGTCTGGATTCGGCAGTCAGGGCATGACAGCGGCACGCGAGATGGTGTGAGCAGTGCTGAACGCGATCGGATCAAAGAGTTGGAGCGGGAAATGCGCCAGTTTCGGCAGGCGAATGAGATCTTGCGTAAGGGTCAGCGTATTTTGATCAGGATTTCGTTGGCTTGGCGCAGTTCTCGGACCTCGCGTTCCATGGCTTCAAACTGGGCGCGCCCATCGGAAGTCTGGCCTTCTTTGCGCCCGCTATCGATGTCGGATTGTTTGACCCAACGCCGCAGCGTGTCTCTGCCACAACCAATCTTTGGCGCAACGGCCATGATTGCTGCAGCGCGCACCACGGTCGAAAGTCGGTTTGCTCTGTTACTTTTTCTCATGGGCTCCATCCATACTTACTTTGGAGCCTCCGGAAAACTGGGGGCGGTTCAAACTGCTCCTTGCCCCTCCTTCGCTCCGACGTCCTCGCGGCCCTGACGACTTATACCGCCGTGGCCGGAGCCTTGTAGACACCACCGCGGGCCCTCAAGGCCCAAACGATCCGTGCCATTTTGTTTGCCAGCGCCACCCGCACCAGCATCGGTGGCTTACGTGTCAGCATCCCGCCCAACCACGTGCCGGGCTTAGCGGCAGCATGGACATGTCGTTTGATGATGACGCTGTTGGCGCCAATGATCAGCAAGCGTCGCAAGGAGCGCTCGCCCATCTTTGTTGTCGCCCCGAGCATCTGTTTGCCGCCGGTCGAATGCTGTCGTGGGACCAGGCCCAGCGTCGCGCCAGAGGCGTGCTTTCAGCACGACGCAGCAAAATCGCGGGCCTTGCGGAAGGTCTCGGGCGGTGGGGCTAGGACCGCAATGACCGTGGCGATCCACGGACCGATACCCAGAACCGTCATCAGCCGCCACGCCCTGAGGCACGATCTGGCCGAATTCGGTCAGATGACCACGCAGAGCATTGATCGCTTGGGTGCGCTGCCGGATCAGCAATTCGCTAACACGAAAGATCATCGCCGCTCCCTGTGTGTCTTCGCTCTTCACCGGATCAAAACGCCCTATCGGCGATGCAAGCATCGCCTGCCGGGTAACACATGGTGGGGCGGATCGCAGCTTCACAGATCGCCTCAGCATCTGCCGCATCGTTCGGCGGGAAAAAGATTCACTGGATCTTTTTCTTTTCCGCCTCACTCTGGCGCTTGACGAAGGGCTTGACGTAAGCAGGCGGGATCAGCCGGACGTCATGGCCCAGCTTGCCAATCTCGCGGCCCCCAAAGTGGGCTCCGCCGCAAGCTTCCATGGCCACGACACAAGGGGGCAGCTTGCTGAAAAATCCAGCACCTGCGCCCGCCGCAGCTTCTTACGCAGCACCGCGTGACCAGCGCCATCCGCTCCATGAACCTGAAACACATTCTTTGCCAGCCTATCGGCGATTGCTGCGCATTCGCCTGTCGGCCAACGGATCGAGCCCGACCGTGATAATCTCCGACATGACCCCTCCCCTTTGTGAATCCTAAGAGACCCACCTTAGCACACAGATGCCGTCGCGGGGCGGTTACATCATCAAAGCCCAGACACCCAATTAGAGAAACGGATATTCTGGTTCACTACCATATTGGGAAATATTGCATAGGCTTGGAACACCATGCCAAAGCCCCATTTATGAGTCGGCGCATGACCAATGGCCTTGCCGACAATCAAAACTTCGCCGCTGTCTATCGATTGAAACCCTGCCAGAAATTTCAATAAGGTGGCTTTGCCACTGCCCGAAGAACCAAGCAGCGTCACGAATTCGCCGGGCCTAATGTCCAAATTTATGCATTCAGCAGTACAAACGCGCCATAATTTTTAACGACATTACTCATAGAGACTCTCGACCCGTTTTACCGGCCTGCCCAACACCCTGTCGCGTCGCTATCACAGCTTTGGACGCGGACCCATGCTCTCTCATACTATCCTTTATTGCGCCCCCAATCGCTCCACATTACGGAACGCAATTCCGTCATGTTTCCTCCATAAATTTCGGTCGTCAATACCTTCATCAAGTGACGCCGGCATCAAGTGACGCCGGCCGGAAGAAAGAACAATAGCCTTGCCAGCATCACATGTGGATTGACACGTCACTTAAACTCAACATATCCTGATATACAGAATGATGTTCTACAATACAGAACACTGTTAAAATTATCGGCAAGTGCCTGCAGGGGAGTGGTAAGCAAAATGGCTAACGACATTCATGAAATGGTGCGGCGCATTCAGCCCGCAATGCGCATCGCACTGCCGGTCGATTATGCGGGCGTCTCGATGGCCATGACCCGCCCGATGATTGACCATGCCGCAGGCGATCTGGATCTGGTCTGCGTGCCAACGGGCGGTCTACAGGTTGATCAGTTAATCGGCGCGGGCCTTGTGCGCTCTGTCGAAACCAGTGCAATCACCTTGGGTGAGGCAGGTGGTGCGCCGCGCTTCAACCAAGCCGTAAAAAATGGCGAAATACGCCTACGGGATGCGACATGCCCCGCGATTCATGCCGGTCTTTTGGCCGCCCAAAAAGGCAGCCCATTTGTACCAATGCGCGGCCTCATTGGAAGCGATATTCTTCGCAACCGTGAGGATTGGCTGGTTATCGACAATCCATTCGCCGACGCCAAAGACCCGATCGTTTTGATTCCGGCAATCCGACCTGATATCGCGATTTTTCACGCACCTATGGCTGACCGATTTGGTAATGTCTGGATTGGGCGGCGGCGCGAACTGGCTGCAATGGCCTACGCCTCGACCGAGACGCTTGTGACAGTCGAGCGTATTATTGAGACGAACCTTTTAACGGATGAGACAACAGCGGCGGGAACACTTCCCGCGCTGTATGTAACAGACATTGCGCTCGCCCCGCGCGGCGCTTGGCCTTATGGACTGTGGGGTGAGTATGACGCCGATGTGGCTGAGTTGAAGCACTATGCAAGCGCCGCCCGCAGTCAGGAAGGATTTGCCGAATACATGGCCGCACAAGTAGAGGCTGCAACATGATCCCTGCCCCCCTCCCTCGTGAAATCCTGATGTTCACCATTGCCCAACTCTTGGACGGTGTGCGCCATGTGGCTGTCGGGGCATCCTCGCCGATCCCCGCAGCGGGATCCATGCTACGCCGCGCCCTAGATGAAGGGAAACGGAAAGTTAGGCTGTCCATACTGGGTTCAGTCGAGCACAATTTTTTCACCAACGGGTCGACGGAACTTTTCGACTCCGCGGGTCAAGGACGGCTAGATGCCTTTTTCCTTGGCGGCGGGCAGATCGACAAGCATGCGAACATCAACTTGGTCGGAGTTGGCGAATATCCGCAAAGCACTGTGCGTTGGCCTGGTTCCTTCGGGTCGGCCTATCTCTATTTCACTGTTCCACGCGTCATTTTGTTCCGCGAAGAACACACGCCCCGTGTCTTTGTCGATGAAGTCGACTTCATTTCCGCCCCCGGAATTAGCCCACCGGAGGTCTATCGCCCCGGCGGTCCAGTCGCGTTGCTTACCAGCAAGGCTATGTTCAGCTTTGACAAGGCCAAGCCGGGCTTCAAACTGGAAAGCATTCATCCAGGTCAAGATCTACGAGATCTGATTGCGGCAACCGGATTTGACTTCGATCATCAAGACCAGCCTTCTGTTACCCCTGCCCCCGACACAGCCACATTGGCACTGCTGCGTGGCCGCGTCATGGACGAACTGAAAGAAACATATCCCGCCTTTGCCGAAAGCTGGCAGAGCGATTTGGCGGATCAATACTAGATGCAGATTGCGCATTTATCCTGAACAAAGGAATCCTTTATGTTGCAACCCGGCTCTCTTGCAAACCTCAAGGTTATCGACGCCAGCCGCGTGCTTGGCGGCCCCTATGCTGGCCAAATATTGGCAGATCATGGCGCTGACGTCATCAAAGTGGAACCACCTGCCGGAGATGAAACCCGCGGTTGGGGGCCGCCTTTTCTGGATGACGCGGCGAGCTACTTTTTGGGCTTGAACCGCAACAAACGCGGCATTGCCGTCGACTTTTCGAAAGAGGCCGGGCGAGAGCTTTTGCTTGAATTGCTTACCGGGGCAGATGTTTTTCTTGAAAACTTCAAAACTGGCACATTGGAGCGTTGGGGGCTTGGGTATGACGAGCTTTCAAAGCGGTTTCCGAAACTGATCCATGCCCGCGTTTCGGGTTTTGGTGCGGATGGTCCAATGGGTGGGATGCCCGGCTATGATGCCGCCATTCAAGCCGTCTGTGGCATCATGAGCGTGAATGGCGAACAGGGCGGCCAACCGCTTCGCGTTGGGTTGCCAGTGGTTGATATGGTGACGGGGTTGAATGTGACCATTGGCATTTTGATGGCCCTCAATGAACGTGCGCAAAGTGGCGAGGGTCAGTTTGTAGAAGCTAGCCTATATGATTGTGGCGTGTCGCTACTTCATCCGCATCTTCCAAACTATTACCTTTCGGGCAAGGTGGCAGCGCCATCTGGCAATGCCCATCCGAATATCTGCCCTTATGATACCTTTGCGACCAGAACCGATCCGATTTTTCTGGCGGTTGGCAATCATCGCCAATTTACGACTCTGTGCAAATTGATTGGCCGTCCGGACCTGCCCGACGACCAACGCTTCATCTCTAACGGCCAACGTAACATTAACCGAGATGCTTTGAAGGTTGAATTAGAGGCCGCCTTGGCCGCGTTCGACTGTAGCGAATTGGCTGACCTATTGATCAAAGCCGGTGTCCCATGTGGTGCGGTACGCAGCCTTGACCAAGTGGTGGCCGATCCACACACGGTTCACCGCGAAATGGTCGTCGACATTGGCGAGTATCGTGGCACGGGTAGCCCAATCAAGCTATCCCGCACACCGGCGAGCTACCGCCGCGCGCCACCACAGTTTGCGCAACACACCACGGAAGTTTTGAGTGAGCACTCTCTTGGCACGGAACAATACCGCGATGTGCTGCCTGGCCTTTCACCCAACACACCTAACAAACGCGCTTGAGGTAGTGTGAATGAACACCCAAATCAAATCACTTTCCGTTGGCATCATCGGTGACGGCTTTATGAAACCTGCTTTTTTTGAGGGCGCTCTGCGCAAGCGCCTTCCCAATCAGGCGCTGGAATTCAGCCAAATGGAACGCGATTGGTCAATGAAGGTGAAATCGACGAAAGATGACAGCAGCTTACCAATCGGCGAATTTTTCGGGCATGAACAAGTGCGATTGCACCCCGCGGACGCCAAGTCGCGCAGCGTGGCGGACGGTCAAACTGTTCATCTTTGGAACGCGCAGGGCGTTTGTCTAGCAACAGCTTGGGTTACAGACACGGTTGCGCAAGGCGTAGCGATCTTACAAACTGGCACTTGGTTGACGCCCATAGGCAACAGCGTGCTGGACACTTCGGAAAAACCGAATGTCCTCATCTTGGACATCGCCACCTCGGCCTTGGTTCATGGCTGTTCGGCCCATACCTGCCTTGTGCATATAGAGCCCTATAGCGGTGAGGTGCTAGATCCGATCCAATCCTATCAAGCGAAACTGGCAGAGATACTGCCCCTCGAAAAAGGACTTTAACCATGGCCACCCCCGCAATCAGCCGCTTTCAGATACCCAAAATAGAGGACATGCCCGAGGACATTCGGGACCGCATTCTGGCTGTTCAGGAAAAGTCTGGATTTATCCCAAATGTGTTTTTGACCTTGGCGCACCGGCCTGATGAATTTCGTGCCTTTTTTGCCTATCACGACGCGCTGATGGACAAGCCCGGCAATCTGACCAAAGCAGAGCGAGAAATGATCGTAGTCGCCACGTCGAACATCAATCAATGCCAATATTGTGTTGTCGCACATGGGGCCATTCTGCGCATCCGCGCCAAAAATCCACAAATTGCCGATCAAGTGGCCATTAACTATCGCAAAGCCGATATCACGCCCCGGCAAATCGCGATGATTGACTTTGGGATGAAGGTATCCACCCGCGCTTATGAAGTGCATGACGCCGACATGGCCGAGTTGAAATCACACGGCTTTAATGAAGATGACATCTGGGATATTGCTGCTATTTCCGCGTTCTTTGGCATGTCAAACCGGTTGGCAAATGTCACGAGCATGCGTCCAAACGACGAGTTCTATGGGATGGGGCGATAATCGATGGCCAAAGGATACAAACATCTTCTTGCCGAGGCCGAGGCGGTAATCAAATCTGTCACCAGCGATGAAATGGCTGTGCAGTTCCAAAATGACAGTGTCGTCATGGTTGATATACGCGACCCGCGTGAGTTGGAGCGTGAGGGCATGATCCCCGACGCATTCCACGCACCACGTGGCATGCTTGAGTTCTGGATCGACCCTGAAAGCCCCTATCACAAGCCTCGCTTTTCTGAGGCAAAAACCTATGTCTTTTATTGCGCCTCAGGTTGGCGATCCCTCCTTGCTGCCAAGGTTGCACAAGAAATGGGCTTAGATGCGCGTAGCCTGCTTGGGGGGTTTAACGAGTGGAAGAAAGCCGGAAATCCTGTTGCTGAGCGGGCGGTGCGCGGTGGTTAACACCTTCCCAACCCTAAGCGATCTGCCAAGTTAAAGGGACGCTGATGAGTAAATACGATGATGGACTGGTGCGTTGCACCGCAAACTACCAACCTATGACGCCAATATCTTATCTGGAGCGGGCTGCCCGCACCTATCCAGACCACACAGCGGTGATCCATGGCAATGCACGCTCAAGCTATTCCCAGCTTTGGCAAGATTGCTGCCGTTTGGCATCATCGCTTGTGGCGCATGGGGTGCAGCGCGGCGACACTGTGACAGTAATGCTGTCAAACACTCCACCGATGATTCATGCCCATTACGGTATTTCGCTTGCAAATGGCGCGGTGCTGCATGCGCTGAACACCCGATCAGATGCAGCAACCATTGCGTTCCAACTGGATCACGCTGAAACAAAAGTGATAATCGTTGATCGTGAATTTTCGACAGTTATGGCCGAAGCATTGGCAATGGCGAGCGTTAATCCTTTGGTCATTGACTATGATGATCTTGAGTATCCCGATGACGCGCCCCATCCAAAAGGCGCGGCCATCGGCTCGTTGGACTATGCCGAACTGCTTGCCTCTGGCGACCCGGACTTCAAGGGAACCATGCCTGCGGACGAATGGGACGCCATCAGCCTGAATTACACCTCAGGCACCACGGGTAACCCAAAGGGCGTTGTCTATCACCATCGCGGCGCAGCCTTGATGGCTTTGAACAATGTAATCCATGGCGAAATGGGAAAACATCCCGTTTACCTTTGGACCCTCCCCATGTTTCATTGCAATGGATGGAGTTTCAGCTGGACCGTTGCGGTACAGGCAGGCACGCATGTTTGCCTACGTTGGGTGCGCGCAGGGGCAATTTATGCCGCAATCGCTGACCATGGCATCACCCATCTTTGCGGCGCCCCTATTGTCATGTCTACACTGCTGAACGCCCCAGAGGCAGAGCAACGGCCCCTACCCCACCGGGTCGTTTTCAATACTGCGGCAGCCCCACCGCCAGAAGCGGTGCTTCAATCGATGGCGCAAGCGGGATTTCATGTCCAACACCTCTATGGCCTGACCGAAACCTATGGGCCGACTGTGGTGAATGAATGGCACACCGATTGGGATGCCCTCCCCCCTGCCGAGCAAGCCGCCCACAAAGCGCGTCAGGGCGTTCGCTATCTCTCACTCTCCGATCTGACCGTGCTTGACCCCGAATCCATGCAGCCCGTTCCGGCTGATGGCGAAACATTGGGTGAGGTGATGTTTCGTGGTAATGTGGTGATGAAGGGCTATCTTAAGAACCAGACGGCCACGGCAGAGGCATTCGCCGGAGGATGGTTCCATTCAGGTGATCTGGGAGTGATCCATGCCGATGGCTACATCCAGCTAAAGGATCGATCAAAAGACATCATCATCTCAGGCGGCGAGAATATTTCGTCCATCGAGGTGGAAGACGCACTCTATAAGCACCCGGCGGTGGCGATGTGTTCAGTCGTGGCGATGCCCGATCCGACATGGGGGGAAAGACCCTGCGCTTTCATAGAATTACGCGAGGGTCACGACATATCAGAGGCCTCAATCATCGAACATTGCCGCTCCAAGCTAGCATCTTACAAATGCCCCGCACGCGTGGTGTTTGATGACCTGCCAAAAACATCGACAGGGAAAATTCAGAAATTTGTTTTGCGGGCGCGCGCGGTTGAACTCGTCGAAACCAACGAATAGCGAATGCCAATCCGACTAAATTGCGGTTCTCCTGACCCCGGTATAATCACTGTCGGGTCAGGCTGTGTGACGTCAACGGCCAAAGGTCCAAATAGGGTGATTTGATCTAAGCTGACGTCCTGAAAGCATAGCGCCCTCCGCCTGCGTCAAGATAGCCATGATCTATGCCCAGCCCCTGCATGATACATTTAGCTTGTGTCTGTCCGCGTCCGCGCGCTTGCGCAGGCCAAATAGGCGATCGGGGAAGTTCTAGCAGTTCTCGGTAAGTATGGTGCGTATCCGTATCGCGCAGGAACCGACGGGCACTGGCTGCTGTCTTGGGCCAGTAGATGCCGATGAAGTCCCGGCACGTTGCGCGGTCGATGGCGACAAACAGGTAACGTCTGAGGGCTTCATCAGCCATTTGAGCCAGATACTTGACGTCCACGTGCAAATATCTGGGCTCGCAGGATTTCAAGACCGCATGATTAACCCATGGTTCTTTCGTCATCAGGGCACGTAAATTGCCCACCCCATGCCGCCGCAGACAGCGTTTCAGCCCAAAGCCCGAAGCATTCGGGTTCCGAAACTCCCGGACCACAGCAAACAAGTCATCGAGAGATACGAGAAGCGTCTTGCGACGGATGACCGCGACGCGGAGTTAGTGGCGCCTGCAATTGGTAGGGAGTGTAGCTGCGATAATGGATGCTGTCGCGATACCGCCATATATATGCCGTCTGTACGGTCGTGTCGAACCGTTCAGCCAGAACCGATGCAGCCTCACTGCTGGCTTACATCGCGGCTCGAACTTTCGGCGTTGTCGTTGCTAGCTTAAGAAGCTGGATCAGCATGGCCGCCCTCCGTTCCGAATATCCCCCAGAACCTATCTTGCCATGAAAAACGGCGATCGCCGAGCGGGTATGTGATTGTCCGCGCTGGAATGCTTAGGTTCAAACCTTGCACCGCTTTAAGTAGCGTGTCGATAATTCTATATTTAAATAAATAATTATGTCAAAAGATCGCGGTAAGTATAGGAGAATGTCCGGCATGAGTGAAATCGACCGCAACCAGGGCCTAGCCCGACAGATCGCCAAAAATATTCAGGATTCCATCATGCAGGGCCGCCTTTCTGCGGCGCAGCGCCTGCCCTCGGAAGTCGAGTTGGCCGAGCGTTTTTCAGTTTCGCAACCGACAGTGCGCGAGGCGATGAAGATCTTGGCGGCAAAAAAGCTGATCCAGTCAAAACGCGGACCGAAGGGCGGAGTTTTCGTCAGTCCGCCATCACTGGACATCGCAGCACAGACCTTACACGAAACGACAAACTGGCTAGTCTCGCTTGGGGCAGTTGGGCTTGCCGATATTGTCGGTGCGCGGCGCAGTCTTGGCCGACTGAGCATCGCGGCCGCTTGTGAACATGCGGAGCGAGAGGATCACAAGCGAATCGAGGCAGCCCTCCTCGAATTGGACCACACAGAGATCTCGGATGAAGATTTCTGTCGGCTGGAGGTAGAGTTTCATCAGGCGGTTGCAGCGGCCTGTCCGAATTCTTTGTTGCGTCTCGTCATGGTCATGGTGAACGAGGCGCTGATTCCGGCAGCGAATATGATCTCTTTCCCATTCCGCCAGCGCGACAAGGTGGTGGCAATGCAGCGGCAGGTTTTTTCGGCGATTCTGGTGCGCGACGCTGCGGAGGCAATTTCCGCATTTGATACGCTGATCGACTATCAAAGCGGCATCTATGATATTGCCCTTGAGCAACGCACGTTAGGCTCCAGACTTCGGTAACGGGGACGTCTCAGTCAAGTGCTTTTTGACATACGCATCCGGCCGCATAGTTGCGGATTTGATGACAGTTGTTTTCTGAGCCGTTCTGCTTTCGCCACAGCCTTCTTTTGAGATCACCCCGGGTGCATGCTTCGGTCCGTGGTCAGCGCGATGGCTACCAACATGATGCTGGTTCAAATGCAATTCCGATGTGCCCATCTCATAGGCGTGCTCGATGTTGGTCGGCAACAGTCCGGAGCACGGCATCATCGGAACCACGTCCCTAGGGGACCTCGAAGGCCTGCAGTCAGGCGCGTGACGGCAGGAAAAGCAATTTTTTAGACCGCATGGGGCACGGCAGTGTCTGATCGAAAGTCTGTGTCATCAACCCACATCCGGTGCAGGATCACCCCGATGCGCCGGGCTAACGCGACCATGGCGCGCTTACCACCTCTGCGGCGGGCGACTTGCGCTGCCCATGTTCTCAGCCAGGTCGAACGCCCGCGGTGCAACATCACGGTCGCAGCCTGACATAGCGCGCGACGCAGGTTGACATCACCTGCCTTGGTGATGCCGCCTGAGACATCGCGTTCGCCCGACTGGTTGCGTGATGGTGTCATGCCGACCCACGGGCCAACATTCTTGGAAGATGTGAACCGGGTGGGATCATCGACGGCTGATCTGTAGGTTAGCGCGACAACAGCTCCCACTCCAGGCATCGACATAAGTCGACGACAGACTGGGTCATCCTGAGCCATCTGACGGACAAGGCGTTCCAATCCCGCCAGCTCCTTTCGCAAGGATGCCCGTGCCAGAAGCATAGGGCCTGTCGCGGCCTCCAGCATCGAATTACCGTCCGCCAATTCGCGGATTCGGTGTTCATACCTGCCCCGAGAGATAGCACCAACTTTCAACCCAAAGTTCCGCAACAGCCCACGCATAGACATTTCTAGGGCGATCATACCTTGCTGGATGGCCTTTCGGGCACCGAGCACGGCACGAACTTCTTGCGCCGAGACGGATTTGCAGTGAACGGGCCGGAACCAGCCAAGGTGAAGCAGGCGCGCAATGCCCTCGGCATCCCGCCGGTCCGTCTTGATTGGCATCGCCTTCAGGGCGCCTTTTACCTGGCGGGTTTCCATCAGGACGACTTCAAGCCCTGCAACGCTCATTGCGCGATGTAACCATTGAGACAATGGGCCAGCCTCGAGCCCAATGGCGGCAATAGTGCCGTCCTGTTCGCGGGCCCAACGCACCAATTCTTCAGGTTCACTGGCGACCTGCGCTTCTTTCACGATCTTGCCATGCTCGCTGATCACGCAAATTGCGGTCTTTGCCAGCGATACATCCAACCCAACAAACAGTCTCATCCTGTAGCCCTCCATGTGGATCCAATACGGGATGGTCGACAAATTGCCCCTGATCTTGCAAGCGGTAACAGGCAGTGTGCAACGCAGGCCCCGTTACGGCATCTCATTGTTTTATAGCCAGAACAAGACGGTTGCAGCGAGCGCGATGGCGGAGAGGAAAACCGTCGGGCTTCTGTCGTAGCGGGTGGCGACGCGACGCCAGTCCTTTAGCCTGCCGAACATGATCTCGATCCGGTTGCGTCGTTTGTAGCGGCGCTTGTCGTATCGGATGGGCTTGTCGCGTGACTTTCGTCCAGGGATGCAGGGCTTTATCCCCTTGTCTACAAGGGCTTCACGGAACCAGTCCGCGTCGTATCCGCGATCTCCCAGCAGCCAATCGGCCGGTGGCAGGCTGTTCACCAGAGCTCTGGCACCGGTGTAATCACTGACCTGACCGGCCGTTATGAAGAACCGGATCGGGCGTCCGATACTGTCGGTGACGGCATGCAGTTTCGTGTTCATGCCGCCCTTCGTTCGCCCAATCAACCGACCTCTCTTGTCGCTGGGCCCCCCTTTTTCAACCGCAGGCTGGAGGCCGTACGGTGTGCCTTTAGGTAGGTCGCATCAATCATGATGGTCTTGCGCTCTGTGCCTTCGGCGGCCAGCCCGGCCATGATGCGGACAAAGACACCCATATCACTCCACCGCTTCCAGCGGTTGTACAGCGTCTTCGGTGGGCCGTACTCCCGAGGCGCATCAGACCACCGCAAACCGTTGCGGTTAATGAAAATAATCCCACTCAGAACCCGTCGGTCATCGACCCTTGGTTTGCCATGGCTCTTTGGAAAGTAAGGTTTTAGCCGCGTCATCTGCGCGTCGGTCAACCAGAATAGATTGCTCATCGTCCCCCCTGTAGCTGAGGGACTTGAATCACGCAGCCCAGCCGACAGCAACCAAATCAATGGGTCCAGAACCTAGGTTGGCCGTTTCCACGGAAGGAGGCCGATCTGATTCAGGATGCAGATCGGAGAGAATTGCGTTTTCGTAGCCTTAATCAGGCGTCCTACTATTTCGGCGAGAAAGTATCCCGGGCTGCACGCAGGATCGCCGCTTATAGCGCATCGCCGAATGCTTACTTCATGGCGTTCATCTTGTCAGGCCGGTTCATCGTTAGCGTGACGACAGCATCCGTCGGATCATTCTGCCACAGGATAACGTCCTTGCTCAGGTAATTTCGATGACATAGCGACCGCGGGTTTCACCCTTGCATATTGCTTGAGCCAAGTCGGGCAGATCGGCAAAGGATACTGTGGTGGTCAGTGCTGCCAGTTTTGTACGGTCGAGGTTTTCGGCCAAATAGGCCCAAGCACGATCGCGCTTCTTCTGCGGGGCCATTACGGAATCAACCCCCAGCAGCGCCACACCACGCAAAATATGTGGCAACACCGTTCCAGGAAGGTCCGCTCCACCCGCCAGGCCGCAGGCCGCAACTGCACCGCCATAGGTGGTTTGGGCTAATACATTGGCCAGCGTATTGCTGCCCACGCTATCAATGGCGCCTGACCAACGTTCAGCCTGCAACGGCTTGCCCGCCTCGGCCAGTGCCGCGCGGGCGACAAAATCAGTAGCGCCAAGGTCACGCAGGAAGTCATGCTGGCTTTCGCGCCCGGTAGCTGCAACGACCTTGTAGCCGCGCTTTGCAAGCAATGAGATCGCGACCGTTCCCACGCCGCCAGCGGCCCCAGTCACCAATACTTCGCCCTTACCTGGGGTGATCGCGCCCCACTCCTCAAGCGCCAGAACGCAAAGTGCGGCTGTGTATCCGGCGGTGCCGATCGCCATGGCCTCGGCCGGAGTAAAGCCCTGCGGCAAACGGGTCAGATACTTGGATTTCAGGCTTTGAAACTGCGAATAGCCGCCCCATTCCGTTTCCGATAGGCCCCACCCATTTACGACGACTTTATCACCCGCCTGCCACTCCGACACTTTTGATCGCACCACGGTTCCGGCAAGATCGATCCCTGCTACCATGGGCAGCCGACGCGCGATGCGCCCCTTGCCGCTGACTGCCAGACCGTCTTTGTAGTTCAGACTTGAATGGCTTATCTCAACTAAAACGTCATTATCGGGCAAATCTGCAAAGGTCAGCTTGTCGAACCCTGCCTTCGGTTTGCCTTCGACATCGCGGATCACTAGTGCGTTGAAAGGTTCGATCAGGCCCGCCTGCGTGGTGGTCATTGCTTTGCTCCAACTGTACTTATCATTCGGCTCTATCGCCCGTCATTCGGAACTCGTTTTCGAGCTTCCTACGATCCTCAGACTAGACCGTCCTATTTACATATTGAAATATTCATTTGACGATAATTGCAACCTAAAAAACCTATTTACGTACTATTTCCGAAGATTGACCAGAGTTTGACCCCACAGTTTCATGGTCCGACCCTTTCTCATGAATGGGAGGAAGCAACACGGGAAAAGGCCAAACTGGTCTTGCCCCGTTTTAGTTCCGGTCCGCCCTCCCTGATCTCAATCTCCACGCCTATTGCCGCGTCAGTAAAACTCAGCCTCTCCGGACGATGAGGATTGAAAACGTATCCTTCCGCAAGGCTCTGTTGCACAAATCGTTTGACGTTGGGACTACCCCTATCCCCGGACAGACCTATCCCACGACGTTCGTGGCGGGGATGCCGAGCGCGGTGTTGCCATTCAGAACGGCGGCAAGAATCTGGAACTGTGCCACTTGCCGGTCGAAGTCTCGCGCCATGAGGCGTTGGCCCAGCAGTTTCACGCAATGCATCCGCTGCCCGGCATGGTTATGCGAAGCATGACCCCCGAGAGGGTTGGTTTCGACACGGATCCCGCGGTGATATCCGCTCCATCCATTGCCCGGCAGGCGCATCCGAAGGATGCTGCCGAGAGGGGGGCGCCAGAGCGCACGGCCGAGGCATTTCGACGCCCGCCGTGACAGTTTTCCATGGCCTTGCGTTCTTGCGTGGCGGGATCACGGCATGGGCACCGCGTTCGGCAATAGCATCATAGCATTTGCGGGTGTCATAAGCGCCGTCCGTTGCCTGGCAACAGTTTGCCTGCAAACCGTGAAAGGGGGCTGTGACACTCGCTATGTCCTGATCAGCAGGTATCTGGCTCAGCCACTCGGGCAACATGGGCGCGTCACCGATGTTACTGCTGGTGAGCAAACGGAGGTCCATCATGACAAGCAATCCCCAAACCAACAAAGACAACGCCATCGCCTTTTACGATATGATGTTCAACAAATGCGAACCGCGATCGAGCAATATGCGGGCGACGACTACATTCAACACAACCCCCATGTCGCAGACGGCAAAGAAGCGTTCATCAACTATTTTGAACGAATGGCCGTGGAGTATCCGGGTAAAGTCACCCACTTCAAACGTGCAATCGCAGAAGACAACATGGTCGTGCTGCACTGCCACCAGATTTAGCCGGGCAGTACGACTACGCGGGCATCGGTATTTTCCGGTTCGATGACAATGGCAAGATCGTTGAACACTGGGACGTATTGCAGGTGATTTCCAAGGCCTCCGAAAATGTTAACGGACTTTTCTAAACCCACAAACTGAGTGAACCTTATCTGCGTCCGCACAGCTACCAAAAACCGACTTGTGTTGAAGGCTTTCGAAAACAGCGTTGTTACCGCCGTAGCGAGGCCATAGCTTGTCCGCAACTTGATCCATGGTCGCCGCTCCTTCGCAACAAATTCTACGAGCGGCTGATTTTCATGCTGCGTTGCAATGCCAAAATCTTAGCAATCGCGGCATCAGTTCTGCTGCGCGTTCACAGCGAAAATTTTAGGGCTTCCGTCCTAGGTTCGGAGCCGTCTTTCTCTACCGTGCCCACCGATGCCCGGCCTCGGTCGGTGGCGTCGGCCGATGCCTCCGGGATACTGAATACATTCCAAGTTGGCGAAATAGTATTTGAAGAGACGGCATTTAATGCACAATATATGTGATTATTTTGGTTGCGGGAGCTCAACTTAGACACTGTTTCGCAAAAATAAAAAACACGCAGATCATACGGTAAGGGCGGCTGGCAATTCGGCCAATTCTCGGCGCGCTCGCATTGCCAAAACATCGATTGGTAGGGCCGTCGTCCTCTTTACCCTACGCTAACACCAAAAAGCGCGCCGCCCCCTGCGCTTGCGGCCATGGCCATGGCACCCCAAAAGGTTACCCGCGCCGCACCCCGCACGACATCGGCGCCGCCCGCGGTGCCTCCAAGGCCGCCAGGGTTGATGCTGCCACGAACAAAGCGATCTGCGCGGGTGGCGCGACCATCGCGACGATCAACGGCACGACTGCTCCGGCGGCAAAGGTCATGGCCGACACCACCGCCGCCTGTATTAGGTGCGCGGTCACGGTGTCGGATATACCCAACTCGTCACGCGCATGGCTGCCAAGGGCATCGCTTGCGGTCAATTGCACGGCCACTTGCCGTGCTAGATCAGGGGTCAGCCCGCGCGCCTCATAGATCTGCGTCAGTTCGGCCAGTTCGGCGTCTGGCGTCTCGGCCAGTTTTTTGCGCTCTCTTGCAAGATCGGCCTGTTCGGCATCGGTCTGCGAGCTGGCCGAGACGTATTCTCCTGCCGCCATCGACATGGCCCCGGCGACCAGCCCGGCAAGCCCCGCGACCAGCACCTCGGTCCGCCCAGTGCCTGCTGCGGCCACGCCAACCAGCAGGCTGGCGGTCAAGACGATCCCATCATTCGCCCCTAGGACAGCGGCGCGAAGCCAGCCGATGCGGTGGACCATGTGGATTTCGGAATGGGACAGGCGGCTCATACAGTCATTCCTTCTGATGGGGTTTGCAGCGCAGATATGCTCGCAGGGCTTATGCGCAACGCGCGCAGGGCGTTCAGGATGACGGCGACATCGATGACCTCTTGCAGTAGCGCCCCTTGCACTGGGGTGAGATAGCCAAACGCCGCCGCGATCATGCCCAGAACCGACAGACCGATGCCCGCGACGACGCTTTGCAACGCGATAGCCCGTGCGCCACGCGCAATCTCGATCCCCGGTGCGATGCGGTCAACGCGGTCGACCAGCAGTACCACATCCGCCGCCTCGGCACTGGCGGCGGCGCCGCGTGCGCCCATCGCCACGCCCACATCGGCAGCGGCAAGGGCGGGCGCGTCGTTGACACCATCGCCCACCATCATCACAGGGCCGTTCTTGTGCTCGGCCAGCACCAGTGCCACCTTTTCATCCGGGGTCAAGCTTGCGTGGATGCCGTCAAGGCCCAGTCCTTCGGTTACCCGCTGCGCCACCTCGGCCCGGTCGCCGGTGGCGAGCAGGATGCGCCGGATGCCCTGACGGCGCAGGGCAGCCATCATCTCGGCGGCCCCTTCGCGCAAGGGGTCCGACATCACCAGATGCCCGGCCATACGACCATCAACCGCGACGGCCACCATCAACGATCCCGCTGCCAGCGCCGGATGCATGCCAGAGACAAAGCCCACCTGCCCCGCCACAAAGCGATCACCGCCGACAATCACCTGACGGCCATCGATCAGGCCGATCACACCTTCGCCGGGAATTTCAGCCACTTCGCTGGGGATGTGCAAGGTGAAACCACGCGCAACCGCCGCGACGACGATGGCCTGTGCTACGGGGTGCTTGGAGGCCTGATCGAGGGAAGCGGCAAAGCGCAAAATGTCATCTGGCGCCATGTCCCCCGCGCTGTCGATCGACACGATCTGCGGCCGCCCGTCGGTCAGCGTGCCGGTCTTGTCAAGGATCAGGGTCTGGATGCGGGCCATCGCCTCCAGCGGTTTGGCGCCCTTGACAAGTACGCCGAAATGCGCGGCGCGTGACAGGCCCGCGACCAGCGCAACGGGCACGGCAAGGATCAGCGGGCAAGGGGTCGCCACCACAAGCACCGCCACCGCGCGGATCGGATCGCCCGTGAACCACCATGCGGCAAAAGCTATCGCCACGGTGACCGCCAGAAACCCCAGCGACCAGCGGTCGGCCAGACGCGCCATCGGCGCTTTTGACGCCTGCGCCGCCTCGACCAGACGCACGATCCCAGCATAGGTGCTGTCCTTGGCCTCGCGCAAGGCCTCAAGATCGAACGCATCGCCAGCATTGGTCGATCCGCTCATGACGTCGGCCCCGCGTGTCAGCCGCGCGGGCAGCGACTCGCCAGTCAGCGCGGCGGTATCGAGAAAGGCGCTCTCCGAAAGGATGCGCCCATCCACTGGCACCACATCGCCTTGGCGGATCAGCAGGCGGTCGCCGGGGGCCAGATCCTCCAGCGGCACCTCCTCCAGCCCGCGATTGCGGTTGCGCGTGGCGGTGCGGGGCACGCGAGACAAAAGGTCGCGCATTTCGCGCCGCGCCCGACCTTCGGCAAACCCCTCAAGAAACGTGCCGCCGGAATACATCACCGCAACCACCGCCGCCGCCAGCGTTTCGTCGAATGCCAATGCCGCCGTCATCGACAGGGCGGCCACGATATCGAGCCCTACCTCGCCGCGCGACAAGCTGCGCAAAATCTCGATCACCAATGCGGCCAGCACGGGCACAACCCCAGCAAACCAGACGGTCGGCGCAAGGTCAGGCTTGCCGCCAAAGCTGAGCGCAAGGCCACCCACAAGGCCTGCCAAAGCGATGGCCAGAAGAAGGGTCTGAAGTCGGTCTGTCTGGGTATGATCCACCACTTTAATCTCCTACCGTCGGGCTGTTATCGGTGAACAGCGGGCCAACCGACCGGCTCTGCACACCGCCCGCATCATCGCGGATCAGGAACAGCGCGTCGAGGCCTGCCTGCTCCGCCATCCCCAGCCCAACATTGGCGCCCGCCACCATCAGCGCCGTCGCCCAAGCATCCGCCGCGGCGCAGGTTGTGGCGATGACAGTCACCGACGCCGGCGAGGTCAGCAGCGGTGCTGCGCGCATGGGGACCATCGGGTACGACAGGCGGCGGCTCTGCACCGTGACCCAATGGCGGTAATCGCCCGAAGTGGCCACAGCGGCATCGTGCAGCGTCAGTGTTGATTTTCGTGTCGGATTGACCCAGTGTTTCATTTGGCGCTGCCCCCCATGAAACATGATAACCTCATGACAAGTATGTGAAATTATCGAAACCAGTGGGTCACGGCGTTTCGGAAAACCAGGTCAATTTCTCGCAAAATTCAACACACCTCCCTCTCCTCGCGCAGAAGTCGGTCCTCTTTGCGCAGTCGCGCATTTTCTTTCGCCACATCTTCATGCGGGCCAGACATTAGATCATCATTTTGGTGTTGTTGAACCCACTTGTTCAGGGTCGAAACGCTAACCCCAAATCTGATGCAATCTGAGGGCGCGTCAGCCCACTGGTCGTCGCTATGCGAACCGCATCTCGTCTAAACTCGTCACTGTATCTCGGTGCCATTCTTCATCTCCTTCATTGCGAATATCGCTCGAAAGAGGTCGGAACTAAATCGGGAAAGGTCCAGTCATATGTACCGCGCATATATGCCGACCAAATGACCGCAACCTGGAACTATCAAATTCAGCTCAATTCAATCCTTGCGAAACAGGGACCGTCCACACATGACACCGCCCATTCGGCCTATTTGGTTTTGGACACGCGCGTGCCCGCCGTGCCCTCCAGTAACTCCAGCGCGTCGGCCAGACGACCTATGCCCGCAACGCCCCCGCGATCCGCAAAATCGCAGGCCGCTTCCACCTTTGGCCCCATCGAGCCTTTGGGCATGTCCAGTGCGCGTCCCTGATCCGGGGTCACATGGCGCACCGGTTTGGCAGCGTCCGTTCCAAAGCCGTCATAGACGGCATCCACATCGGTCAGCAACAACAGCGCGTCCGCGCCGACATCGCCCGCCAATAGTGCGCTGGCGGCGTCCTTGTCGATCACGGCCTCGACGCCGATCATGCTGTCATCGGCGCGGCGCAGTACCGGGATACCCCCGCCACCTGCGCAGATCACAATCACGCCCTGATCCAGCAGCAAACGTACAACGCGCAAATCCGGGATTTCGACAGGTTTGGGCGAAGGCACGACGCGCCGCCAATAGTCTCCGTCCTGCGCGATGGTCCAGCCGGACACCTTGGCGCGCTCATGTGCCTCGCCTTTGGAATAGACCGGACCGACAAACTTGGTCGGGGTGCCAAATGCCGGATCGCGCGCGTCCACGACAACCTGCGTTAGCAGGGTTGCGACCGCGTGATCATGCCCCAGCGCGTTTTCGAGCTCTTGTTCGATCAGATAGCCGATCATGCCTTCGGTTTCGGCCCCAAGAACGTCCAGAGGATAGGCCTCGTCCGGCTTATAGGCCGCGCCCTGCAAGGCCAGCAGCCCGACCTGCGGACCGTTGCCGTGGGTCACGATCAACTGATGCCCGGCACGCACGATACGGGCAAGCGCCTGCGCGGCGATGCGCACGTTGGCGCGCTGCGCCTCGGCGGTCAGGGGCTGACCGCGCTTTAACAGCGCGTTGCCCCCGACAGCAGCGACAACCAGCATCTCAGGAACCCAATGTGGCGACAAGAACCGCCTTGATCGTGTGCATCCGGTTTTCCGCCTGATCAAACACGATGGACGCGGCGCTTTCAAACACCTCTTCGGTCACTTCCATGCAGTCCAGCCCAAAGTCAGCCTTGATTTCGGCACCGACGGTGGTTTCCGTGTTATGAAAGGCGGGAAGGCAATGCATGAAACAGGCGCGCGGGTTGCCGGTTTTCTGCATCACTTCGGTTGTGACCCGGTAGGGGGTCAGCAGCTTGATCCGCTCGGCCCATTTTTCCTTGGGCTCGCCCATCGACACCCAGACGTCGGTATAGATAAAATCGGCGCCCTTCACGGCCGCATCCACATCTTCGGTGATGGTCAACTGTGCACCGGTTTCAGCCGCAATCGCGCGGGCCTCGGTGATGATCGTGTCCTTGGGCCAGCAGGCCTTGGGCGCGCACAGGCGCACGTCCATGCCCATCTTGGCCCCACCGATCAACAGGCTATCGCCCATGTTATTGCCCGCGTCCCCGAGAAACGCAAAGGCAACGCGGTGTAGCGGTTTTTCCACATGTTCCTGCATGGTCATGAAATCGGCCAGAATCTGGGTCGGGTGGAATTCGTTCGTCAGCCCGTTATAGACAGGAACGCCCGAATACTGTGCCAACTCATCAACGATCTTCTGGCCAAAGCCGCGATATTCGATCGCGTCATAGATCCGCCCCAACACGCGGGCCGTGTCCTTGACCGATTCTTTGTGCCCGATATGCGACCCCGTAGGCCCCAGATAGGTCACGCGCGCACCTTGGTCATAGGCCGCCACCTCGAACCCGACACGGGTGCGGGTGCTGTCCTTTTCAAAGATCAGGGCGATGTCCTTGCCCTGCAACTTAGCCACTTCGGTGCCGGTGTATTTCGCCACCTTCAGATCCGCCGCCAGCTTCAGCAGAAAGGTAATCTCGCGCGGAGAGAAATCGCGCAGCGTCAGTAAATGCCGGTTTTTCAGGTTATAAGCCATTGAATGTGCCTTTCGGGATCAAATAGGGTCGCGCATGGTTGGACAGCTCATGCAGTGGCCGCCACCGCGTCCGCGGCCCAGTTCAGCCCCCGGAATGGCCAGCACCTCGATGCCCGCCGCCTTTAGCGCGGCATTGGTATCGTCGTTGCGGTCATAGCCAATGACAACGCCGGGGCGCAGGGCCAGCACGTTGTTACCATCGTTCCACTGTTCGCGCGCGCGCTCTTCCGGGGTACTGCCCCCGGTCGGGACTATTGTCAGCGATTTATAGCCCAAAACCTCGGCCACGATATCGAAGATCGGGCGCGGATCGTGGCGGAATTTCAAAGGGGTCGACCCTTCGCCGGGGCGAATGTCATAGCAGACCAATTCATCCGCGACGTCCTTGAACGTCGTCACCACATCGCCGCCGCACAGGGTAAACACCGTATCCAGATGCATTGCCGCCCGCGATTTCGGCATCGCAAAGGCCAGCACCCGCTGCGCAACGCCGGTATTGAACAGCGCCTCAGCCAGTTGGCCAACACCCTGGGGCGAAGACCGCTCGCCCATACCGACCAGAACGGTGCCATCACCGACAGGCATAATATCGCCGCCCTCGACCGTCGCCAGACCGTGATCAATCGTGGGGTCGCCCCAATGGATCGGTGTGCGCCCGGCAAAGTTAGGATGGAATTTGTAGATTGCTGTGTTCAGCAGCGTTTCAGGGCGTCGCGCGGGCCAATACATCGGATTGACGGACACACCGTTGTATATCCACGCGGAATTATCTCGTGTAAACAACGCATTAGGCAACGGAGGTAGGATGAACCCGTGTGGGCCCAGATAGCTGCCAAACAGGCCCGACGGCTTGAACGGCAGATCGTCCGTCGCCAGCCCGCCCAACATATATTCGGCCAGTTGCGCGCCTGTCAATTCGCCCATCCATGCACGCAGTTCGGGCATCATGCCGACGCCGATCTGGTCGGGCGTGATCCGGTGATCCAGCACCCAATCGCGCGCCTTCGCAATGTCCAGCGTCTGCGCCAGCAGGTCATTGACGTCCAGAACCTCGACACCCTCGTCGCGCATCGTCTTGGCAAAGACATCGTGATCTTTCTGGGCCTGCTTGACCCAGAACACATCGTCAAACAGCAACTCCTGACAGTTTTCTGGGGTCAGGCGGCGGTGCGCCGCACCGGGGCGGCACACCACGACCTGACGCAGCTTACCGGTTTCAGAATGAACACCTAAGGATTGATCGGTCATTTCAAGACCCTTTCTTACAAAATTGCTGCGATGCTGAGTGCCGCGCTGATAAACACGGTAAGCATCAAAAGCAGTGGCCAGATGAAGGCCAGCCAGCGGTCAAAAGGCACACGCCCGACGGCCAAACCGCCAAGAACGACTGCGTAGGTTGGATTGATAAGGTTCACCAGACCGCTTGCCGATTGATATGCGGTGACGATCAGATCCCGACTGACGCCTGCAAAATCACCAAGCGGGGCCAAAATTGGCATCGACAGCACGGCCAAACCGGACGACGATGGCACGAAGAAGCTCATCCCGACTTCGATCCAGAACATCAGGTTGATGAACGCAAGTTCAGGCAAACCGCCCAGCGATTGTTCGGCACTGTGCAGAATGGTGTCAGCGATCAGACCGTTGTCCATGATCACGACAATCGCACGGGCAAGCCCCACAATCAGGGCCACGCCCAGCAAATCCCGCGCGCCGTCGACAAAGCTGTCGGTCAGTTTCTTTTCGCCCAAGCGGCCAATCACGCCGATGACAATTGCGGCCCCAAGGAACAACGCACCCATACGCGCCATCCACCAGTCTTGCGTAGACACGCCCCAGATCATCACCGCGAAGGTCAGCGCAAAGACAATCAGCACGATCTTCTGTGTACCCGTCAACGTAGCGTCTTGGTGGCCTGTTTTGCTGCTTTTGATAAAGAACGCTTGGTTGGACGCAGCCTGATTGGCCACAACCGATCGTGAGGGGTCGGCCTTAACCTTTGCGGCATAGCGCATGACATAGGCGGTACTTATGGCCAGCCCACCCAATAGAATAATCACCCGCAACGCCATGCCGTCGGTAAAGGGAATATCCGCCGCATTGGCCGCGATAACTGTGGCAAACGGGTTGATGGTGGATCCCAACACACCAACGCCCGCGCCGATCAGGATAACTGCAACGCCAGTTACCGTATCATAGCCTGCGACAATCATGACCGGCACAAAGATGGCATAAAACGCCAGCGTTTCCTCGCCCATGCCGTAAGTCGTGCCGCCCAAAGCGAAAAGAAACATCATGATCGGAATCATCCATATCTCTTTCCCCCTGAACTTGCGCATTGCTGTGCGGATGCCGGTGTCAATTGATCCGGTGGCGTTGACGACACCAAGGAAGCCACCGATAAACAGAACGAAAAGAGCAACGTCGATCGCATTGGCAACATAGCTGTCTGGGTCATAGAACCCGGCACCCGGCGCAAGCATCACGTCGACAAATCCCTGAGGGTTGGACTCGCTAATCTTGTAGGTTCCAGCAACGGCAATCTCTCTGCCGACGGATTCGCTCATTGCGCGGTCATATTGTCCAGCCGGAATAATCCAAGTCAGAACTGCCACGAAAATGAGCATGAAAAACAAAATTGTATAAGCCGTCGGAAATCTTGATCTTGTATGATCTTCCGGGGCTGATGCGTTTTGCGTGTCGTCTTGCATTAAATCAATCCCTCTAACGTGCCCTGCCGATACCCCAGATGTGGAGTATCCGCGCAGGTGCTTCGCCCAGATTACACGTCGCCGCGTTCAGCACATTGATGTTGATCAATTCGCAAACAGATTTTTGTCGCGTTCCGACACACGGCGGCCGGGCACCTAGGTGCTTAGGGGCAGGACCCATTAACTGATTGAGGCGATCGCGTTGTCATGATTCACCCGCGTCAGTTTCAGGGGGATGTCATGAGCAAATTAAACTGGCTTACGGAGGCGCAGATGGAGCGTCTCCGGCCTTACTTTGCAAAGAGCCGAGGTCGTGCTCGCGTTGATGATCCGTTGCCCGGCAACGGTTTGTTTTCAAACCGTGAGAGGGGGCGTGTTTTGAGCGGTATCATCTTCATTAATCGCAATGGCTTAAGGTGGTGTGATGCACCAGCGGAGTATGGGCCGCCGAGGACGCTATATAATCGCTGGAAACGTTGGAGTGACATGGGCGTGTTTGCCCAGATCTTAGTGGGCCTCTCCGAACAGGCTCCTGACAACAAGACCCTCTCGATTGATGCTACTTATCTCAAAGCACATCGCACGGCATCCAGCCTGCAGTTAAAAAAGGGGGGCGTGGACGCCTGATCATTGCCCGGCAGACGATTGGAACAATCGGCGAGAGGGACAAAGCTATATGCTGTCACTGACACCAGCGGACGACCAATCCGCCTCTTCATCACAGCAGGACAAGTCAGATACTGGTGCAGCCGCCTTAATGAATGGTCAGCCGACCGCCGAATGGCTTCTCGCTGATCGAGGGTATGATGCTGATTGGTTCCGTGAATCCCTTGTAGGCAAGGGCACAACGCCCTGCATCCCCGGTCGCAAGTCGCGTAGTAAGCCCGTCAAGTACGACAAGCGCCGCTACAAACGACGTAACCGCCTTCTCGCGCATGCAAACATGCGCTGCCAGGTAACACATTGAGAGGATGTTCGGCAGGCTCAAGGATTGGCGACGCATCTCAACCCGCTACGACAGATCCCCAACCGTCTTCCTCTCAGCAATTGCTCGCGCCGCAGCCGTTATCTTTTGGTTATGAGATGCCGTAACGGGGCCTGCGTTGCACACTGCCTGTTACCGCTTGCAAGATCAGGGGCAATTTGTCGACCATCCCGTATTGGATCCACATAGAGGGCACAGGATGAGACTGTTTGTTGGGTTGGATGTATCGCTGGCAAAGACCGCAATTTGCGTGATCAGCGAGCATGGCAAGATCGTGAAAGAAGCGCAGGTCGCCAGTGAACCTGAAGAATTGGTGCGTTGGGCCCGCGAACAGGACGGCACTATTGCCGCCATTGGGCTCGAGGCTGGCCCATTGTCGCAATGGTTGCACCGTGGGCTGACGTTAGCAGGTCTGGATGTCATCCTAATGGAAACCCGCCAGGTAAAAAGCGCCCTGAAGACGATGCCAATCAAGACGGACCGGCGGGATGCCGAGGGCATTGCGCGCCTGCTTCACCTTGGCTGGTTCCGGCCCGTTCACTGCAAATCCGTCTCGGCGCAAGAAGTTCGTGCCGTGCTCGGTGCCCGAAAGGCCATCCAGCAAGGTATGATCGCCCTGGAAATGTCTATGCGTGGGCTGTTGCGGAACTTTGGGTTGAAAGTTGGTGCCATCTCTCGGGGCAGGTATGACCACCGGATCCGCGAACTGGCGGACGGCAATTCGATGCTGGAGGCCGCGACAGGCCCTATGCTTCGGGCGCGTGCGTCCCTTCGACAAGAGCTGGCGGTATTGGAACGCCTTGTCCGCCAGATGGCTCAGGATGCCCCTGTATGTCGTCGACTTATGTCGATGCCCCCTCTCGGGCCATTGCTTTGCAATGCCCTGCCGGGCAGCGGGAGTGGGAGCTGTTGTCGCGCTAACCTACAGATCAGCCGTCGATGACCCCACCCGGTTCACATCTCCCAAGAATGTTGGCCCGTGGGTCGGCATGACGCCATCACGCAACCAGTCGGGCGAACGCGATGTCTCAGGCGGCATCACCAAGGCAGGTGATGTCAACCTGCGCCGCGCGCTATGTCAGGCTGCGACCGTGATGTTGCACCGCGGGCGTTCGACCTGGCTGAGAACATGGGCAGCGCAAGTCTCCCGCCGCAGAGGTGGTAAGCGCGCCATGGTCGCGCTAGCCCGGCGTATCGGGGTGATCCTGCACCGGATGTGGGTTGATGACACCGATTTCCGACCACACACTGCCGTGCCCCATGCCACCTGACGGATTGTATTCCCAACCGATGCCTGCCTGACCGCAGGCCTTCGAGGTTCCCCCAGAGGCGTGGTTCCGATAATGCCGTGCTCCGGACTGTTGCCGACCAACATTGAGCACACCTATGAGATGGGCACATCGGAATTGCATTTGAACCAGCACGATGTTGGCAGCCATCGCGCTGCCCACGGGTCGAAGCATGCACCCGGGATGATCTCCGACGAAGGCCGCGGCGAAAGCAGAACGGCTCAGAAAGCAACTGTCATCAAATCTGCAACTATGCGGTCGGATGCATATGTCAAAAAGCACTTGACGGAGACGTCCCCGTTACCGAAGGCTGGAGCCTAAGTGGCGTAGATCGGCCCGAGGATTTACTGTGCGGCAAAGGCCTGTGAAGATCTGTTAGCGAAGCGCCCACCCCACCTTCCTTGTGATCGTCTGATCTGAGATTCAGCCTTATTGGATGGATTATCAGGGAGTTTCTCCATGGAGCGCTCAACGGAGCTTCTCAGTAACATTGATATGGTTGTGGGGCCGCGTGGTGCAAGCGCCTGCACCAGCGCGCCTGATCCCAGGCGGCATGCCGACAGAAGCAACCGTGGCGCATGTTCTTGTCAGCAAGTTCGAAGGGGACCATGGCCCCAGTGGGGCCGCGAAAGCCCAGAAAGAACGCAGATCACCTGCCACTGTATCGCCATGCACCGATTTACAGCCGCCAAGGGATCGATCTGGATCGCTCCACCCTCGCGGGATGGGTTGGCAAAGCAAGGCCTGCATCGATCACGGCTGCTCCGTACGCTGCGCTTTCAGCCGCGCCATGTCATCAGCTATGCGCTTATGCGCAGCATGATCCCGAGAGAGGCAAGCTATCATACTGGATTCACAATACGAATCCTTATTGAAATTGTGAAGCAGAGCCGAGATTACCTACCCATTTAGTCTATTGTAAAAGCTCACTCAGATCAGCCGCAATAGATAGCGATGCAGTTAAGCCAGGAGATTCAATACCATAGAGCATAGCGTGAGGTCCCGATATACTAGCTGGTCCCTCTATGCAAAAGTCAGGATAATCTGCTCCGGCGATCTTTGGCCGAACACCAGAATAATCCGGCTGCAGACTGCCTACATCGAGTGTCGGCCAATAGGTCTGCACGGCAGCCGAGAAGCTGTCGCGAAGTTGCGCGTCTACAGTATAGCAAATTCCGTCGGGCTGACGATTGCTAAGCCATTCTGTATCCGGACCAAACTTTGCACGCCCGTTCATATCAAGCGTAAGGTGAACCCCCAGCCCCCCGTCCCGGGGAGCAGGATAAATCAACCGTTTGAACGGAACCTTGCGTGAATAGGAAAAATAGTTGCCTTTTACAAAACGCATCTCGGGTGGTTTGGGCATACCCTCAATCCGCCCGGCAAGATCTGCCGCCCAAAGGCCCGCACAGTTGACCAGCGACCGGGCTGTTAACTGCATGGGTTCATCCCCACCGATATCCAAGTCCACCGCGCCCAAATCTGTGACCCGCCCGCCAAGAACTGGGGCACGCGTAACAAGTTGCGCGCCATGGGCTTCTGCCTCGCCCAGAAGGGTAAGCATGTAGCTGTGGATATCGATGATACCTGTCGACGGTGACAACAGCGCCGACTTTACGGCAAGGTCGGGTTCCAATTGGCGCACCTCCTCAGCATCCAGCATCTGAAGGTCGGTCACACCGTTGGCTTCGGCTTTGCAAATGATTGCTGGCAATGCTGCACACTCGGCATCTGTCGTCGCCACAATCAGTTTCCCACATTTGCGATGCGGCACGCCGTGGGCGGCGCAATAACTGTACAGCATTTTCAGCCCACGTAAGCAATGGCGAGCTTTAAGTGACCCTTGGGCATAGTAAATGCCCGCGTGGATCACTTCGGAATTGCGGGCGCTGGTTTCTTCCCCGAAGTGCGCGTTTTTTTCAAGGATCAAAACCTCTCGCCCGGCCAAGGCCAGTGCCCGTGCGACTGCTATGCCCACGACACCGGCGCCGACGACGACCGTATCAACTTCGAATCGTTCCATTGGTTATGCTCTTCTCAATTTCAACCCGCAGTCCAGCCGCCATCAACCATCAACGCCGCCCCGGTGACCAAGGCGCTCGCATCCGATGCCAGGAAAACGACTGCGCCCATGATATCCTCGACCTCACCAATGCGGTCGAGTTTGATCTTTCCTTCAATCCACGTCCGGCGCTCGACGTTGTCAAAGGTCGACTGGGTCAGCGGAGTGCGTATGAATGTAGGACAAAGCGTATTGATCCGAATGCCCTGCTTACCCCATTCGATTGCCATTGATTTGGTCATCCCTTCCAGCCCATGTTTGGCTGCGCAATAGACGGACCGATCAATACCACCCACATGGCCCATCTGGCTGGAAATATGGATAATCGATCCCTTCTTGCCGGCTACACGCATAGCTTTTGAACTGTACGTAGATAGAAAGTAGGCCGCCCGCAAATTGATGGCCATAGCCGTATCATAGTCGTCGGGGGTGGTGTCATCCGCGGGCGCGTGGCGTGCCAAACCAGCAGAGTTCACCACGATGTCGAAGGAATCAGCTGCGTCAATCGCCGCAGCAACGGCATCCAGATCGCCCACATCCAGGACCAATACCTCAGCAGAATACCCGGCAGCACCAAGCGCGTTGGCAGCTTCTTCTAATGGCCCACGCCTACGCGCGGCCAAGACGACATGCGCACCCGCTTCGGCCAATGCAACAGCACTGCCCAAACCGATCCCGGATGAAGCCCCAGTTACAAGGGCGCGTCGTCCATCTAACCGGAACGACGGGGTTTTTGGCAGATCCATCATGCCGCTGCAGTTCCATAGGCCACGTTCTTGCCCCCATAGCGACGCACCCGCAGATTGCATTGCTCCGCATGACCGACAAAACCCTCAAGCATACAAAGACGCGAGCCGTATTCGCCGATCAGCGCGGCTGCCTCGTCTGTCTCAATCCTTTGATAACTGTGTGTTTTCAAAAACTTACCGACCCAAAGCCCCCCAGTGTAACGACCAGCCTTTTTGGTTGGCAATGTATGATTGGTCCCGATCACCTTGTCGCCATTGGCCACATTGGTGCGCGGCCCAAGGAACAACGCCCCATAGCTATGCATGTGCTCCAAGAACCAGTCATCGCGATCAGTCATGATCTGCACATGCTCAGACGCGATATCATTGGCGATCGAAAGCACCTCGTCGTAGCTGTCACAGACAATCACCTCGCCATAGTCTTCCCAGCTCACGCGTGCCGTATCTGCTGTTGGCAGAATGTCCAAAATACGGTCGATTTCTAATAGCGTATTTTCAGCCAACTCTTGCGATGTAGTCACCAGAATTGAAGGGCTATTGTAGCCATGTTCGGCCTGTCCCAGTAGATCTGTCGCACACAGCTCCGCATCAACAGTTTCGTCTGCGACAACCATCGTTTCAGTCGGTCCTGCAAAGAGGTCAATCCCCACTCGGCCATACAGTTGACGCTTTGCTTCGGCCACAAACGCGTTGCCGGGGCCGACGATCATGTCAACAGGGGCAATGGATTGCGTGCCAATTGCCATCGCACCAATCGCCTGAATGCCACCCATCACATAAATCTCATGCGCGCCGCCCAACTTCATCGCGGCAATAACAGCAGGATTTGGCTTCCCCTTGAACGGTGGCGTCGCAGCAATGATGCGTGGCACACCCGCCACGCTGGCTGTAAGCACCGACATATGCGCCGAAGCAACCATCGGAAATTTTCCGCCCGGAATGTAACAACCGACTGATTGAACAGGGATATTCTTGTGACCGAGGATCACCCCTGGCATGGTTTCGACCTCAATATCGAGCATGGAGTCGCGCTGTGCTTGGGCAAAATTGCGGACCTGCTCCTGAGCGAATTTGATATCCGCCAATTCACGTTCGGACACTTTGCTCATCAGCTCTTCGATTTCTACATCCGACAACTTAAAGCAAATGGGCGAGTACTTGTCGAACTTTTCGCTAAGCTCGCGCACGGCGTCGTCGCCGCGATTTTGGATATCAGCAAGTATCGTTTCCACGACCTCGCGGGTTTTTGCATCGTCATTGGCGCGGTCGGCTTCGGGTTTACCTTTTTTGAGATAGATGGCCATTGCGATCTCCTTTGAATTTCGAGGCTTATATTAAGTGAATGAAGGTCAAGATGGGGCGAAGGCCACCATGCGATCGGAGAGTGTCCCATCGAGAAAATCAAGAGCGTTCTGCGCCGATCCTGTGGCCATTCTTATCGCTCCTTGTTCGGTCATCGCAGCTGAATGCGGCGTGATGATAACATCACTGCGCTGCACAAGAAGATCATCCGCAACGGGTGGCTCAGAGGCCAGAACATCGGTTGCATAAAGCGCAAGACGTCCAGAATCGAGCGCTGCAGGCAATGCTTGCTCGTCAACAATCCCACCACGCCCAGTGTTGACCAAAATAGCACCTGTGCGGAACCGTGCCAGCAAAGTCGCATCAACCATATTCGCGGTTTGCGGGCTGTGTGGCAGATGCAGGCTGACAATATCAGCTTCACCAACCGCCGTTTCCAGGCATTTAGCTAATTTCAGTCCGGCCGGAAGTGCCAGAGTGGTCGACAAATAGGGGTCAAAGACCGTAACTTCGCCACCAAAAGCGGCCACTCGGGCGGCAAACGCCTGCCCGATCCGGCCAAAACCAACCACCAAAACTTGGCTGCCCTGAATATCGCGGCCACCCAGAGTTTCGCGTAGCGCCCAATTCCCCGCACGAACTGCTTGGTCAGCGACAATCAAATTGCGGCAGCCTGCCAACATCAATGCAAAGGCGTGTTCGGCAACCGAAACATAGTTTGCATCTGCAGAGACCGCGACTGGTCTTGTCACGCTTACGTTCCGGCCTCTCAACTCATTTAGGCAGCCTTTCGTTCGAAGGCCAAGGGGCTTTTGCCACCTAACGACGAATGCCGCCGCCGTGGATTATAGAACCCATTGATATATTGGAATATCGCCCCCTCGGCTTGGCGTCTGGTTTCCCAGCGGTTCCGCCAGATCAGCTCTGCCTTGATGGATTTGAAGAACGTTTCCACCATGGAATTATCGTAGCAATTTCCTTTTCCGCTCATCGATACTTTGAAGCCATGCTCCGAAAGACGCTTCTGATAGTCATGTGAACAGTATTGCGATCCGCGATCCGTATGATGAATACAGCCCTTCGGTGGTTGCCGTAGGGCCACTGCCATATCCAGCGCTCGGATCGCCAAGTCGCGTTTCATCCGGTTGCTGACAGCCCAACCAATGACGCGCCGAGAATACAGATCAAGGATGACGGCCAGATAGAGCCAGCCTTCACTCGTCCAAATATAGGATATGTCACCCGCCCATTTTTGGTTTGGACCATCCGCAGAGAAATTCTGATCCAGTAGATTGGGCGCAATGTTGAACGTGTGGTTGCTGTCAGTCGTAGCCTTGTATTTCTGGGATCTGATGATCTTGATATCGTTCTCACGCATCAAACGACCTACGCGTCGGTGCCCGACCTGCAGTCCCAACTCCTGCAGCTCTTCGGTCATACGGGGGCGGCCATAGGTTTGCAGGCTGAGACGGTGTTGTTCACGGATATGGGCCAGGATCACCATATCATCGCGCTGCCTGCGGCTCATTGGGCGGCTTCGCCATGCACGAAACCCCCGCGATGTGACCTGCATGATACGGCAGAGAAATTTCACAGGCCAAACTTCTTTCCAGGCATCGACGAAAGCAAACCTCATCGGCTTTGGCCCGCAAAGAAGATTGCCGCCTTTTTTAACACTTCCCTCTCCTCGCGCAGCAGCCGGACTTCCTTGCGAAGGCGTGCATTCTCCTTTTCGACGTCCTCGTGAGGACCCGACATCAGATCGTCATGCTGATGCTTCTGAACCCACTTGTTCAAAGTCGAAAGACCCACGCCCAAATCTGATGCAACTTGGGGTCGTGTTAGGCCGCTTGTAACCGCAATGCGCACTGCATCACGCCGAAACTCGTCTGTGTATCTCGTTGCCATTCTTAATCTCCTTCATAGCAAGCATTGCTCGAAAGAGACCGGAACTAAACCGTGGCAAGACCAGTTCGGGACCGCCAGAACGTCAGGCTTCTCCCGTTTCAGCCGCTTGCGCGGCTTGATGCGCAGGTTCAGTTCCAGCTCACAGTAGATCCGGTAGACCCGCTTGTGGTTCCACGGATGCCCCTTCACGTTGCGCAAATGCAGGAAACACAGGCCAAATCCCCAAGTCTTGCGCGCATCCGTCAGCCCTGTCAGCAGATCGGCGATCACCTCGTTCTCGTCTTTCAGCTTCGGGCTGTAACGATAGCAGGTCTCGCTGACCTCGAAGGCCCGGCACGCCAGCGCGATGCTGACGCCCCGTCGCTCTACCGCCGTTTCGGCCATCTCGCGGCGCTGAGATGGCCCCGTTACTTTTTTCCGAGGGCTTCCTTCAATAAGTCCGCCTGCATGCTCAGATCTGCATACATCCGCTTCAGCCTGCGGTTCTCTTCCTCCATGGCTTTCATCTGGCTGACCATGGATGCATCCATGCCACCATACTTCGCACGCCATTTGTAAAACGACGCATTGCTCATGCCATGTTCACGGCAAAGCTCGGCCACCGGCACACCACCTTCGGCTTGGCGCAGGATCGCAAGGATCTGGGGTTCGCTATATCTGGTCATTTTCATTCAAAATCTCCTCGTTCATCTTGCCGAGAAAATTCTACTTCCGCAGCCCCTTACTTTCGGGGGGGATTACCGAACGAACGCCACCAATTCGTTTAAGGATTGGGCGCTGTGTAGATCATCCACCATTGAACATCCTGACTTTAGAACTCACAAATATTAGTTAATTGCTGGATATGGTCAGGCGTGGCGAAATCGTCCAGCTAAAATGCGCGCTATGAGCGAGTTACAGCCGAGGGCTGCACTTCAAAGTTTAAACAAAACAACCACTGCCCCGTAAAGGAATTTCACAAGCAGGGGTTGTAGGGGCGCCACAAGATTAGTTTTTATGGAAGGTGTTGGCACAACATGCAGCGCACTGAACATCATTTTCCACCTATCGGCACCGATGAGACCTCTGACGAAACCACAGAAAGAGTCAATAAAACAACAACCTAAATATTATACGGGCATTGTAACCCTTTGTTTACCAAAGGCGAGCCAGCTAGGCATAGTTTCAAAAAACGACATGCACCATCAGAGAAAATTGGCTGAGAATATGAATACAAATAGTTTACACTCAAGCGTTGCGACTGATCATGCTCCGTGGGAACCAACCGACCGGTTGCGCTCCGATACCAAACGTGACCTTGAGAATGAATGCTATGATATACTGGTGGCTGAAACGCTGCGAATGATTGCCCAAAGAGACGTCAGGTAGCTGATTACCTTCACCAAATGCCGACGATGCACTAACATCCAAACTGGACCGACCGGCTGACGGGGGATCCCGGTGCGGTAGTGCTGCGAGAGATCCTCAAGCGCAGCAGGATCGTGGACTGGATGACCTCCCGGATGAGAGACCCCCGCCGCCAGGAGGATGTGACGCATGACCTGGCATCGTTGATCCGGACCTGCATGTTGCTTGCCGCGCAAGGATGGCGCGACCATGATGACGCGGATACTTTGCGCCACGACCCGGCGTTCCGGCTGGCGGCCAGTTTCGCGGCGGGCTGGCGTCGCAGCCGACGCTGTCGCGGTTCACGGCGTTGCTGGCAGCGCGCGGACTATCTAATGCTCGACCGCTTCTTCCTGGTCACCTCGCGCGACTGGACCCAACAGACACGCCACGAGCGCACTACCGCGAACCCGGCAAGGCCGAAGGCCACATGGGCGCGTTGAAGGACGTGCTGGCCCCGGCGCTCTCGTCGACCAACCGGACGAAGTCACATTGGCGGGGGCGAAAGCCGAAGTCGGCGGCACCCGCTGTCGACGCCTTTGCCTGCAGCGAGGTCCGGCTGCTGATTGCCTGTCTCGCATATGAGATCATGCAAATCGTACGCCTCAGAAAATCGCTAAAAAACAGGCCAAAGGGCGCGACCACCACACCAATCATCACAAGGCCACGCACAGCCCAGAGCCCCGGGCAAGGGCCCAATCGGGCCTCGAAACCAACCAGAAACGCCACAGGAGGAGGGTTGGGTGAATATGCCCGGTACGGGTTCTGACCACCGAAATGGCGTTCTGCCGCATAAAACGGCCTACCCGGCGGCACCCAACTCGTTCATTTCCTCGGTCATCCGGGGCCTGCCGTAACCGCCCAGACTGGACCGATACTGGTCCCGGATATTGCTCTCAAAAAGCCCGAAGGGAACCGCGACAGGCCCATCAGCTATCACGCTGGATTCATACAGTGAATCCCATCACCCTATTTGTGTAAAAAAGCCCTGAAGTTCTAAAACAACACCATCGCTACATCACGTTAGCTTGCCACGCCGCTGGTAATCTCTCAAACATATTCTCCACAAATTCATACTGTTCTTGCAGATGGATCCTCATTAAATTATTTTGCTCGCTTGTTTGTTCTAAATCTATGCCAACGTGGACTCTTTCTGAGAAATCAGGCAAAAGGACAGGAATGTCACAAAAATTACATAGAGAGCTAAAACCAGCGGGTGTCATTAATTCTTCGTAAAACATAATGCATAATCTCTCAGGGGGAATAGCACCAAGCAACTTTTTTATGGCCCCGATATAATCACTTCGCTTTGACGATGGCGTCGCCTCGCCCGAGATAACTTTTTGTAAAAGAACCGATGCAAGTCGCGCCTGATCTTCTTTTTTATCAGCTCCGTTTTGGGCAGCCATTCGAATATTGCTCCACAAACGAGATACTGGATCACGCATCAAATACAAAAACCTAACATCGTGCGACATCTCAACCATCTCGCGAAGGCGCTCAATCGGCAGCAATGCGTAAGAGGGCGTGATGTCAGCGGCCAATTTTTGGCAAGGCGTCATGCCGTCAAGTAAATAGTCCACATAACTACATGTTTCGTCTTTTTTATTAATAACAAGGTTAAGCCAGCCACGCAGTTCTTTCTGACGTTCTATCAGATGAATAGATTGGTTTCCGTTTATAATTTTAGCTTTAACTGTTTTGAGTGCGTTTATGTTTTTTGTAATTAATTTCTTGCTTTTTGCCCCTTCAGCAATATCGAAATAGTGTATTTCTTTTATACCTCGTAATTTACAAGAAGGGTGCTTTCTAAGCTGGTGGTATAGCCATGTAGTTCCTGATTTTGTTGCGCCTAAGCAGACTAAAATTGTTTTTTCTTCATGCACTTCCAAAACCTTCATAAGTTTATATGGTACGATTATCCGTGGTACGGCTTTTCTGTACAAGCCGGTTTGAGGGCGGACTACACCTTATGTCAGACGGGTTCAGCATACGGTCACGGTACGCAGAATGCCAAGGGCTGTGAGGCCGTTTAAGAGTGCGGCGCTGATTTGGATCTCTGGAGCCTGACGAGGCTTTGTTAAAGTTGGTCCCAGTAATTCGACCAGTTTGCAGCCAACTTAAGGTGGACCAAGGTTTCATTTAGGCTGCTGATCTCATTGGTTCCGTTTTTCTGTCATAGGTTTTATCTCTTTGTCTTTCAAAGCTTATCGCAGCCAGCTGGCATCGTATCCACGATCCCCCAAGAGCCAATCCGCCTTCGGCAGGCCACTCAGCAGCGCCGCTGCACCGGAGTAATCGCTCACCTGTCCAGCCGACATGAAGAACCGGATCGGGCGCTCTTCGCATCAGTGACGGCATGTAACTTCGCATTCATGCCGCCCTTCGTGCGCCCGATTTGGCGAGCACGCCCCCCTTTTTTGCCCTCAGGCTCGAGGCCGTGCGGTGCGCTTTCCAATAAGTCGCGTCGATCATGATGGTCTTGTGTTCGGTACCTTCAGCGGCCAGGCCCGCCATAATCCGGGCGAAGACGCCCTTTTCACTGCAGCGTTTCCAGCGGTTGTAGAGTGTTTTGGCCAGAGTATACTCCTCAGGCGCATCGCACCACCGCAACCCATTGCGATTGATAAAGATTATGCCACACAAACCCTTCGATCATCAACCCGGGGCTTGCCATGGCTTTTGGGAAAAAACGGTTTCAGGCGCTCAATTTGCGCTTCGGTCAGCCAGAAAATATTGCTCATAGATCAGGTCTCCTTGTGGAGCCTAAATCACGACAATGGACTGAAATCAATGGGTCTGGAGCCTCATAAATGCTTCTTAACTATCTGGATACCTTCAAAGTTTACTATGACACATGAATAATAGTTGGAGTGTTTCGAATGCCGCCTTACCTGATTCTCGCCGGAATTGTTCTGTGTACCGCCTATGGCGATTACGCCTTAAAGTATGCCTCCCTGAAGCCCTCACCCTTGTCGTCTTCTTGGTTTGCTGGAGGGGCCGGGCTATATGCGATCACAGCCGCTGGTTGGCTCTTTCTAATGCAGAGCCATAACCTTGCCCAAATAGGTGTTCTCTATAGTGCGGCCACGATTCTTACACTCACCCTAGTCGGCTATCTTTTTTTTGACGAAAGCCTTTCGTCCCGCCAGGTCATCGGTCTCAGTGCTGCGATGTTATCCGTCTTTCTGATGAAATCAGAAGCTTGAAGACGTCAACCAAATATTAACCATTAAGGTGCAAATATGCTTCTTGTAACCCATTATGTCGGCCGCAGCCCAATTCACGGCATGGGCGTGTTCACGCGCGAAGTGATCAAAGCGCAGAGCGTAGTTTGGAGGTTCGATCCTATGTTTGATGTTGAGATCTCCGCGGCACTGGTCGCACAGTTTCCAGAGGAAGAAGTGCAGACCCTTCTGCATCACGCGGAATATATCGAACATCTCGGCGTCTTCCGTCTGGGAAATGACGGCGACATGTTTATGAATCATAGCGACACTCCAAGCCTAGTAGACTGCGGTGATGAGATGAGAGCGGCACACGACCTGCCCGCCGGTTCCGAACTGACATGTGACTACTCTGACGTTTGCGTCCTTGGCTTCCTCAAAGAACGATCTCAACTCGCGCAGCTCGCTGCATGAATACGAAAAGCTCGCTGCCAAGCCAGATCACTGTCGCAGCTTTGGTAGTCGTGCTTGCTGTACTTTTAATTGTCTGGGCCTCTCTCGTCTCCATGAAAAGGCAAATGGATATTGAGGCCGCCGGGGAATCTCAAAGGCACATGGCTGGCAGAATAGAAGCTTTTCAAGAAGAAGTTTCCCTGATCGCCAGCGACTATCATAACTGGACTGATCTTTACCTCGCCGCCAAGCAATTGGATATTGACAAGCTAGCGTCAAACTATGGCATCACGGCGGAGCGTGGCGATGTATTCCAATATGCTGAGCTGTTTGACGGACCCTTTATCGAAGCATTGTCCTGGAGCGTGAATCTTGGCCTTGAACCGCAAAAAGGCTTCCTTACGCCCGCGACGCAAGATGCGCTAAGCCGCCGAATTCTCACTATCGACAGTACCGAACGGCAGACAATTGATTATTTTGGATTGCGGAACGGAAAGCTAGTAATGTTCAGCGCTTGCCATTTGTTGCCGGAAGATGACGATTTACTTGCACGAATTGAACCTAACTCTAAAGATATCGGAATTGGAGTTATCGGCAAAGTCCTGTCTGAGCGTCGTCTTTCTGAAATAGAACGTCAGTTTTTTATCTCGGATCTAGAGGTTATGTTTGTCCCTCCGTCTAAAGATGCCGTCTATATTTCCGTATTAGGTGTTGCAGGAGCACCTGTGGCTTGGCTGCAATGGATACCACCAACCCCAGGTTCACGCCTGTTCTGGAAGATGGTTCCCATTATGAGCGTGATTAGCATTGCGTTCATTTCCCTTTCGTATTTCGCAGCTTGGTTATTGCGTTCCAAGGCAAAAGTTCTCATTGAGCAAGAGTCCATCTCTTTCAAAAACGCCCGCACTGATGCACTCACAAATTTACCTAACCTATTTGCTTTGCGCGAACATCTCAATTGTATCTTCAAGCACAGCAATAAAGAATGCGCCGTTCTGGCTATAGACCTCGTTCGATTTAAGCAAATCAACGATACGGTTGGGCACTCTGGTGGAGATGCATTTTTAATTGAATTTTCTAGGCGATTAAAAGTCCTAGCGGACGACACGACCTTTGTGTCCCGCTATGGTGGCGATGAATTCTTTATCGCCATAAGCGCCACTCGCAATTTAGAATCTATAATTGATGAGAAATGTCTCCGGATAGCTGAGCTATCTAAACAGTCTATCAGATGCAATGGCATGATGTTCGATGTGTTGGCTTCCAAAGGGGTGGCTATAGGTAGAACTGGGCTTATGATCCAAGAGGAGCTTCTTCGCCGAGCAGACCGTGCCATGTATTCAGCCAAAGCACGCAGATCACAAGAAGTCATTTGGTATGATAGCGAAATGAGGCTCCAAGACAATGATTACAAGGCTATTGAAGGCGAATTAAGGCGAGCCGTTGCCGAAGGCGGTGAGTTTGAAATGCATTATCAGCCCATCGTATCATCTCGAAAACCATCAAAAACAGTTAAATTTGAAGCGCTCGCTCGATGGAAAAATCCAAGTTTAGGACGGGTTAGCCCGGATAAATTCATCCACGTAGCCGAGACAAGTGGGCTGATCATTCCACTTGGCTGGATGTTACTTGATCTGGTGTGCCAAGATGTGAAGAGGCTCAGCTGTGCTCGTGTTAGTATCAATATCTCTCCAGCGCAGTTAATGATGCCCGGCTTTGCGAAGGAATTCGCTGAACGTGTTGCCGCGCGCGGCATTTCCCCGTCCCAAGTTGAGGTGGAAGTAACGGAACAAGTTGTGATCCTTGACGACATCACCATCGCAACCGAACTTTCGATGCTGCGTGACCACGGCTTCAGTCTCGCGCTAGACGATTTTGGGACGGGTTATTCCTCAATAGGTTACCTGACGCGAATGCAGTTTGACGTTCTTAAGATCGATCGATCATTTTCGCCATCCACCCATAAAGATAAACACGGTGCAAGAATGCTTCAATCCATGGTCGGGCTCGCCCACGCGATGGGGCTAGAGATCATTGCTGAGGGAATTGAGACGGAAGAGGACGTTGATATCTTATGTAGCATCGGTGTTGACTATCTACAGGGATATTTCTTAGGTCGGCCAGAGCCGATTTTTCCGAGCCCCGGTAATCCCTCTATTCTCAATGAGACCCAGCCGTAGATTGCATGCGGCTGCTTTCAGTTTCATTACGGGTGACCTCCCCCCGAGGCTCCCTCAGCACCGCTATGGCCGTGGCTATCAACGACCAATGCCTGGGATCGTCATCAGCCGTCCGGCCATGTCATTCTCTTTGGCCCGGCGGGCGATCTCGGCATCCAGCTTCCCGATCTCCGCCTCAAGGTGGGCGAGTGCGTAACCGAGCGATTGATACCGCGGCTTATGCGGCTTGACTGCCGGCCTCGTCGGCCAGCGGCACCCATTGCCACGGCAACAGCTCATCGAGCCTGTTGATCTTGTGATCATGGATACGGCCGAGAATGTCGGCAAGATAGGCCTGCGGATCGAGGCCGTTCAGCTTGGCGGTCTCGATGATGGTCATAGCGCGGGCCAAGGTTTCGGCACCGGTGTCAGCGCCTGCAAATAGCCAGTTCTTGCGGCCTATCCCGATCGGGCGCAGGGCGCGCTCGGCGGGATTGTTATCGATTGCGACGCGACCATCGGTCAGGAACAGGCTGAGGGCCTCTCGTCGATTGAGGCCATAGCGGAAGGCTTTGGCCAGATTGCTTTTACCCGGGATGCGCAGGAGCTGTTGTTCCGACCAAGCGAAGAAGGCTTCGACCTTGGGCCGGCTCTGCTTTTCGCGCACGGCCTGTCGGGTCTCTGCGGTCTGACCGTTAATGTCGCGCTCAATGTCATAGATCGCGCCGATCCGGTCAAGCGCCTCGCAGGCGATCTCGGACTTGGTTGATGTCCAAAAGTCATGGAAGTCCCGCCGCAAATGCGCCCAACATGCGGCCTCGCGCAAACGCGGCGTGCCATCGGGTTGAGGCTCGTAGAGCTTGGCATACCCCTTATAGCCATCGGCCTGCAGAATTCCGCACATCTCAGTCAGATGCTTTTGCACATGCTCCTGCTTCCAGTCGGGTGCAAACCTGTAAACAGCACCGGGTGGCGACGCCCCCGCCCAAGGTCGTTGATCGCGCACATAGGCCCAGATCCGGCCCTGTTTCACGCCTTTGCCAAGCCCTTTATCTCTCTTTGAGCGGTTCAGCACCCGGATTGGGGTGTCGTCAGCATGCAGCAGGTCGCTGGTCATGATGTCCGCCTCGATCCGCTCGACCAATGGCGCAAGGGTCTTCATCGCCCGCCCACACCAGCCAACAAGCGTGCTTTCGGGAATGTCCGCGCCCATGCGGGCGAAGATTTCGTGCTGTCGGTAAAGGGGAAGATGATCGTCGAATTTCGAGACCAGGATATGCGCCAGCAGGTTCGGGCCGGCCATGCTGCCTGGGATCGGACGGCTGGGCGCCGGCTCCTGCACCATTCTCTCACAACGGCGGCAGGATTTCTTGATGCGGGCGATCTGCCCTCTCGGGCCATTGCTGCGCAATGCCCTGTCGGGTAACAGATCACCTTCATCTGGGCCGCGACCATGTCGAGGAGTTCGCTGACATCCTCACCGACCACACGCAGATCGCCACCACAGTCGGGGCAGCAGGTGCCGGGATCAAGCTCGCGGCGCTCGCGCGGGGTCGCTTCCAAGACACGCGGACGGCGGCGCAGTGTGGGGGCATCAGCCGCCTTTGCTGCGGACTCATTCTGCCCCTCGTTGATGGGCGCATCATCGTCCTCGGCCACCGCGACCAGCAGATCTTCGAGCGCCAGTTCCAGCTGCTCGATCTCTCGCTCGACCTTCTCCGAGGATTTACCAAAAGCCAGCTTTTGCAGCTTGGCGATCCGCAAACGCAACGCTTGAACCAGCTGGTCATGGACCCGCAGCGTGGCCGACATCTTGGCGTTTTCTGCTGCGGTGTGCGCATTCTCTGCCTGCAATGCCGCAATCATCGCCCTCAATTCGGCGGGATCATTCGGCAGATTTTCAGCTGGATTTGACATGCGTATGACTACCAAAAGCCAGGCTCAAACACCATATAAACAACGCAAATCAGAGCGCAAAAATCACCCGACGCGTGCAGGCGGAGCGCCCCAGTGGGGACGCCGCCAATCGATCCCCTCCCAAAGCATCGCGAGTTGCGCAGAGGTCATTCGCACCGCGCCGTCTTGGGCCTTCGGCCACGGAAAGCGTCCGCGCTCCAAAACCTTATAATAGAGACAAAACCCCTGACCGTCCCAATAGAGCAGCTTGATCCGGTCGCCGCGGCGCCCCCTGAAGGCGAACACGGCACCACCCGCCGGTTTTTGCAGCAACACATCTTGCGCCATGGCGGACAGTCCGGCGATGCCTTTGCGCATGTCCGTCACACCGCAGGCCAGATACACGTGAACGCCGGTGCCAGGTCCGATCATGCCGTTTCAACCGCGCGAATAAGGTGCTGGAGGCGCTCAGGCGATAGGTCACTCACACATCGCAGACTGCGGCCATTCCCCAGCATGATTTCGACCTCCGGACGTTGGGAATCCGCCGGCCTGCTGGGCCCCTCACACGGCGGTGGAGGTAGCGAAAGAAAAACCGTTTCCGCTGAACGAGGCCAGAGCCCTTTGCGCCGAAACTCCTGGCGCCACTGGTAGATATGCTGCCGCGTGATGTCATGGCGCCGCGCCACATCGCTGACCGTGGCACCATTCAACCCAACCTCGTCGAGGATCGACAGCTTCTCCTCCGCCCGCCAACGCCGCCTCCGCTCAACGCCAACGATCACTTCATGACGCATATCTAGCTCCATCTCATAAGACGTCAGTAACGACAGAGCTTAAGATCTTAGGACGTCACGCGGCAGGCGGTAGCAATGGTGTGGTTACCGTATATGGGTGCCGACATTCCTGAAAGCACGCTGTTCGGCGGGTGCGGCCGCGCCATGAAAACACTGTCGCCGCTGATTGAGCGGGTCGAGGTGGACATCAGGCGCGTGACGGTCTTGGCGGACCCTTGGCATTCGGGCCCAGCAGCGCGTCCAGCGCTTCGGTAAAATCGCCCGTAAACACGCCCTTGAGGTAAAGCCACGGCAACAACTCTTCGACCGGTTTCGCTTTGCGCACCCTCTCATCGCTGCAAGCAGCGACTGCCGGGCAATGGATAACGCGGCAAGATGCTGGGCGTGAAGGTGATCTTGTCGTCGTTAGCGCCCCAATCCCGCACGCGCGGCACCTTCACGGGCACAGGACCAATGCCGGTCATTACCTCGCGCTCAGAGAAACCTCAGTTCAAAAGTCAATAGTCGCGCACCTCTCCATCAAACTTGATGGATATATGCTGGACGGAAGCCACTTCGCGATTTATTGTAACAGAGTTAGGGGACCAATCTGTTATAAACTCACGTGTAACAATGCTCAAGAATTCTTGAGAATCCGTAGAACGAAAATCATCAACCGTTTCAAAAACACTGACTCTGCTACCTCCTAAATCGAGCGCCGCTACTACCCTAGAATCATCGAACGGCAGATCGCCAAAGTCTACATGACTTCTTAAATCATAAATATTTTTTACACTAATATCAGGTTCTGGCAGCGCCTCATTACCAGACAAAACATAGAAACTAAATTGACGGTTCACGGTACTTTCTTCGCTAGAAGCGGCGCCTCCAGCTTCATAGTCATACTCCACCTCAACATCAATTTGGTGGAGAAAGCCTTTAGTGGTTTCAGGTATATCTAAAATGAACTCTTCATTATCAAGGTGTCTTGAAAATTCGAGTGAGTTAGTGTCATCATCTTCGAAAAATTTGCTGTCATTTGCAGAGTAATCTACATTACCGGATGGTATCCCCCCCTCATTTCCGTCTAGGGTTATCAAGTCTTCCTCGTTCGACAAACTACTCTCTTCCACGGTTCCTATACAGCCAACAATGTCATTTGATGCGTTTACATCGAGGTCAGTTGCAATACCTTCTTCAAAATCTGACATTAGACCTGAAGGGGTTTCAGATAGATTAAACATATTTACATCTACAGGAATGCTATCTTCATCTTCATCTTCATCTTCATCACGGTTGCCTTCACCTTCTCGCCCGCCATCAGTTAACAATAGAGATGATGCCAGGCTGAACCCTAACAATGAAAGCACCAGTAATTCCATTTCAAATTTCCTTAGGCGGGTATACGCTCCATTGAGCATGGTGGTATTTAATCATACAAAATCAAAGGCGCTATAAAGAGAATCTGAAAAGTGTCCCGTCAGAGTTATAATATCAACTTCATCTGACTGAATGACCGTATCCATGCCCCGTTCATAAACCGATATATCACTTGACTTTAACCCGTCGAAAATAATTCTATCTATGTTTTCATCAAACCCCCGAATGACATCACTGCCATCTCCCTGCGAGTAATTAAACAAAACACGATTCTCGGGCAAAATATCTACGTTGCTCAGTGAACCAAAAAATACGAATTCATCATCTCCTTCACCACCGAATACAGAGACGTCGGCGCTATCATAAAATATAAACGTATCATTTCCCATGCCGCCATTTAATACGTTTCTAGATCCAGATCTATGATCTAAAATGTCATCCCCGCCCTCTCCAAAAAACTGAATATTGTCACCATCAATTACTATTCTGTCCGAGAAAATTGACCCCTGCACCTTCTCAAAATTAGTGAATTCAATGACAGTAAGGCCCACTTCCACATATCCTTCCCCCCAAATAATTACGCCTTCTGGAGCATTAAGGAAAGATAGGGTGTCCGTCCCACCGCCGCCATCGATGAATCCGGACCCTCCGCCCATTAAAAAAGTATCATCGTTAAATCCACCGATGGAACTACCAGTCGTATTTACAAAAAGTGAAGGGTGCGAGATGTCTTCACCTATATCAAAAGAGATTGGTAAATTTAACTCGTTGTGCGTTATCTTGAACTCCATGATTTCATATGCACCTAATTCAAAAGATGCAGTCAACCCATCGAAATTTTTAGAATCAACCCCCCAATCTCGCACTTGCGCTTCTGCATACGCGTTTGTTGGATCATCACCTTTTGCCACACCAAGAATAGCCCCAGAGATAGAAGATATGCCATTTATGAATTGCGGCAGTTCGTTGATTAAGTCATTGAAATCTAAGCTTGACTTTAATTTGTCTTCAGTCCTATTTATCACATATACAACCAATTCATTACTGCCTAAAAAACCCTCAATTAACGAGCTAGAAGCTGCACGTTCTTGATTGCTAATATTAGGCTCGAGATTGACTGCCGTTAACCCTTTCAAAGAGTTCGCCATCATCCCAAAGATAGCACCTCCTGCCCGCTCTATTCCAGAGAAAGAGAACAGTGCATTTGCATCTCCACCCAATAGAGTGTAATTTGTGGCTGATGATATCCCTACGGCTGAATATGAATGCATTTGAAGGATCGAAATTCCGGCATTTCGTAGTGATCCTCCACCTTCATTGGCCTGTGGTAATGACCATGCGGAAACATGAAATTCTAAACTGCCTATACCAGTTTCTGTTAATGTGGTGTCTCGCTTCCAGTTTTCTATTTGCCAGTTCAGGCCGTCATATAAACTTGCACCATAAAATGAAGAGGAATCTGAGTCGGTGCCGAATATGTCTTCATACTCGGGGTGAAGAGTGACGTCACCTGCGTGAAGGTCAATACCGTCAATATAGGAGGCGCCGTCTTCATTTATAAAACCGTTAATAATGGCCCTAATTCCCCAGGCACCACCATAAACGGCCTCACCATCTCCATTAAATCGACCTTCGCTGGCAGCCGAAACAACTATAAGGTTTGGGTTTTGCTGATGACTTTTAATTATTGGTCCAACGATCGCTGCGTACGTATTTGCAAGAGAGCTATACTCTCTATGATTTAAAAACTCTCCATCTAAATCTCTATGAAGTGGCTCATTGTCCAACTGTATATTTAAAACATCGACACCCTTACCTTGCGCATAATCCAGCAAGTCGACCTCGATGAAATTTCTTAAAGCAATTTCTTGCTCCTCGCTCATATTAAGTGCGCCATCTTCATCTGAATCTTCGGGCTCTATAAAGAACTGTCTAAGGCTTGCAGTGAATTGTAAAGACAATCCATTTTTTGCGCAGTAGTCGATCACTGCTTGGAGGTTGATGATATCACTTCTGTCGGTAAAGTCAAAATCACGCCATCCCTCTGTTCCTCCTGGGAAGCGAATTGATGACGCACCACTTTCAGTAATTACTTTATCCAGAATTTGCCAATCTCGCGCACCGTTCACAACTTGAGGAATAGCAGAAGATTTCAACACTACGCCGAAATGATCATCTGTTATCGCAATTGCAGTTTCGAAATGATCGATTGAAAAGCGATCTGACATATCACGCTCCGATGTAATGTCTAAGTAATAATAGAATTTCATAATACCGGTAAACTTATCGGAATCAAAATACATTATAGTAATACATTTATTAAACCCGAATTTAGTAGAATTTGCAGAATTCGACTTATAAAAGATGCGCTTTGCAAATCCACACCGTTAGAGACGCCGCACGAGCAAGTCATCTCCGGCCCGCCATCGCATCAGGAATTGGCTCAGCTACAACGCATCGCTGCGGAAGCGAGGGTCTTGCTGAGCTGGGTCTACAAGGACATGACCTAGCTTGCGCCGCGTGATAGGCGAACCGGACGGTCAGCGGTGTTTTCCGATGCGGCCATACAATTATATCTGTCGATCAAGGTTCTGTTCAGGCTTCCTCTGCGTCGCATGACGTCAGTCGGATACCCGATCCGGAAGACCGCCGAGGAGAGTGCCAGCACCATCCTGCGCACCGAGATCACCAGGCGTGCGCCGGCGCGCAGCACCCGCTCGCGCAGCCGGCGCAGGCTCGAGCCCGTCCGCGTTGCCATGGCACGGCGTGCGATGTACATGATCTCATATGCGAGACAGGCAATCAGCAGCCGGACCTCGCTGCAGGCCAAGGCCAAGATCGGGAAGAAGAACCTCGCCTACAACATGCGCCGGTTCGGCCAGTTACGCATGAAAAAAGGCCGGACAAAGATGCAAGTCATGCTGTGCCGCATGACATACCCCCTGAAATGCGCCGTGTATAATCCGCTCCTACGCAGTAGCCCGTCAGCTGACCGACTGTTGCGCGCTTCAGGTGAAACTTGCCGCTCTACGGTCGCGAAACGAGTCAAAAATCGAGATGCCCCGCTATGTGTAGGCTGGGTTGGCCATATGCAGGGTAAACGGACGTCTGAACAGGCTGTCAGGGCGCCCCTGCTTGTGGGGCCGCAGCTGCGCTTTGCAACAAAGATGGATAACGAGCCTTTACTAATCTTTCTGAAAAGTGAAGGCGCGCCGCCTCGATGGCGTATAGAATGTCACCTCAAGGGTGGGCGCCTTTACGAATGGAACTTCCTTATGCTGATAAATTCTTTGGCCTCGTGGCTACTGGGGTCACCAAAGCCTGCTGTATCAGAGCAAACGCCTTCCTCGACATCTCAGGAATCACAATCGAGCCAGAATACGGCCCCGTCGGCACAGGTCGAGACGCCACAGGAAACGGAAGCTAACAGAGCATGCAACTCTTCAGTGGTTCGGCCGCGAGGAAAGGATTGAATCGTGCGTAAAACAACGGACATTTGTTCTGCGTCTCTACTCAGCTGGAGCGCAGTTTTTTTTGAATCTAAAAGCATACTCTTACATGTCCCTATCGGCACTTTTCTAATTCGTTTATCTACATAACAATATTATCCTGCTTTTCATCCTTCGCGCAACCTTTGGTTACAATTAAGCCAAAACACCGAGCAATTATGAACGACAACAATCGGATGGGCGCTTAGATCGATTGTGCTTTAAGTGAAGCGCAAGATGCCTATGGTATGCTTATGAAAGCATTACCTCCCTCTTCCCCGTCGTCGTCTTCAATGCATCCTCACTTAATCGCGTCAGGGCTAGGCCTTGCCTCAAGGGAGGAGCTGGCTGGGTTATGCGCTTTACTTGAAACGGTGAGTCTAGCAGGCGTGGCAGTCGGCGTAGGTGCTGACTTACTTCAACGGATTGGGGCTGAAATTGAAAGCGCTGCGGCGCGAGTTCAGTCTGCTGCTGCGAAAATCCAAAATTCGGATATCCCCGACGATGTCTTGCGACACAGGCTTTGGCATGGCCTTGCAAATGGCCTAGGCGCACGCAGCCCTTTACCACTTTCGGAGCGAAGATTATCCCAAGCTGCGGCCGCTTTCGGGGTGATGGCGTCGCAGGTCTTGTCACCAAACATGCGCGCAACGGATGAGCTACAGCGCAGGAAAGATGCCGGACGCGACAATTACCGCGGACGTATCGAAGATAAGATGCGCGCAATATATAACGACCCCAAGTCTGTTTGGCAGTCATCCCCGCCTCTTTCTTTTCCTGAGATCGTTGCCCGGCAGTTGGCTTCTATGCTCGACACGATTGACGTGGGCGAAAATCAAGGCGAGTTTGATCCCGACATCGCGCGGGCCATGCAAAAAGGCGGACAGCAGGCCTGGGCCGGCATTGCCGCTGCCGGCGGTTGGGTCGGGTTGGCGGCGGCTGTAAACGGTGCTGGGTTTGCCCCGTATATTCTTGCCGCGCAGGCTTCAGCCTTCATCCCATTCATGGGTGGCCCCGCAGTTGTCTCATTGCTGGCCGTGTTGGTGAATCCTGTCACGATTGTGGCTGGCTTGGTTGCCTTGGGTGGATTTGGCGGAAATCACCTAAATAAAACAATCAAAGCCCAGATCTCAGCGAGCATTGTGGTTCTCCTCGCGATGCGCGGGCTTGCCGATCCCAGTGCTGGGCTGGGGCGCTCCAGCACTGCCTTCCGGCATTTGAGTGCAGCGGGCCAACGCAAGCCCGAGCATTTGAAGATGCCCGAGTGGACTGCGATGAAATCCCTGACGGCACGCGTGGAAGCGGAAATCGGGCGCAGAATGCCCGATGCACCAGGACGTGAACCGGAGAACTGGGGCACGGCGCCAGAAATTTCGATTCACAACACGTCTTCAGGCGAGACCGAGGCCATTGTCGGCCTGACCGCGGCAGAGATGCTGTATCATGCAATGTCCATCGACCCGAGAGTGCTCGCTGCGGCAGATTTTTGGCGGACAGCTGATCTTTCCAATCAAATTGAATTTGCAACACATGCGACAGAGTTTGCGGTTCACGGCGCTGATATCGCGCTAAGAGGGTTCACGGCCGAACAGATGGTGCTTGGGAACCTCCTCGCCAAAGGCCATCACGTCACCTTGCCAGACAGCAGCGCCAACCCCGGATTTGATCTGATTGTGGATGGGCAAGAGGTTCAAGTGAAGTGCGGCGAAGGGCTTTCCTTACTAAGCGAACATTTTGAAAAATACCCTGACATCCCTGTCATTGCGAATGCGGAGCTTGTGGGGCTGATCTCGGACCAGCCTTGGGCGGAACTGGTGACAGCACTCGAAGGGTTTGAGCTTGGCATCGTTGAGGACATAACGGCTAGTTCTGTTGCAGCGGGGATTGAGCTGGCATCTATCGATGCGATGGCCACTGCAATCGGAGCAGGAGCAATCCGTGGTGCCGTTGCCGTTTTGAAAGGCGAGATACCGGCCGGTGCTTTGCCAGCCTGGCTTGTTGTCGATACCGCCTTGCGGGGCACTCTTGTGACGGTCGGCAGTAAGGCTGGAGCCATTTTGGGGCTTGTGACGATCGGACCAGCGGGGGCTTTGATTTTAGGGCCGATCATGGGTGCGTCGACCTTGTTCGGGCTGGATGGCGCAAAGGCCATGATCGACGGCAAGATCAATAAGGCGTGGTATGACGAGATGTTCGCGGCATCAGAGGCGTTGAGGGATGTCACACAGCGCGATTTAAAGGCGCGGATAGCACTACTCGTTCATCGACGCGACAGCGTCTTTAGGCCCAGCCGCAGGCTGCCAGATGACCTTACCACATGGTTGGATCAGCGCGCAGCCGATGATGCGGTCGCGGCATCAGAAGATCTTATTAATTTCGATTCACACGTGAAAACAGTCATTGAGGCAATGTGCCTTGATATCTTAGCCGCTCGAGCAAACCCCGCAAGCCCAGATGTGTTACGGGCACGACGTCAGCTCCAAAACACTCTTTCGCATAAACCAGGGCCTCTTGACGGCACCAAGGGCAGGTTGGAGGGGCTCTGGCAACGCGGTAAAAGCTTCGCTCGCTTTTAACTAAACTCATCGCCGGGCAATGAAACGCTGCAGAAGCGCCCCGAGGGTAACGTGTCTCAAAGTGCGAACCATCCATTGTTCATCTCCTTGGTGGTGGAGACGAAAAAATGGATACGCAAATTCAGAGACCATAATTTTATTGGTCAAAAATTTCCGGTGAAAGAATTAGCTGCCAGGATGGTGTGCTAACGCCGCAAGTTCACTCGGCCTTGCGCCAGTGTTGACCATCACCAAGAAGATAGCTCTCGCTTGATCGTTCAGCCCGTCAAGTGCCCCCGGAGCCAAGAGCTTTTCCATGATCCAATCTCTTGAAAACGGCGGCCTGGGCGCTGCGACCTTTTCTTTGATGCTCAGATCTGACAGTGGCAAAACGAGGCCAAGTCGCTTCAGCTTGTTCACGCTTTTCAGCACGCTTCCTAAATGGATTAGGTCTTTGTTCGCACTGTTCGGCGTCAACTCCTCGTTTTCGATCTTGTCCATCCACCATTCGCGAAAATCCAGCATATCATCGCCAGTGATCTCAGCGATTGGCTTGTCGCCAACAACACCGATAAAATTACTGACAGCCTTTTTGATCGGGTTTCTCCAGCGCCGAATTTGATCCTTGCTTTTGCCCTGTATCTTGTCGCGAGAAAAGCCCCAGTACAGCTCTAGCGCACCCTCAACTGTGATCGCAGGCGGTGTCACGCCTCCAAGCAAGGCGGCAGCCTCTTGAGGCTCCGAGCGCTGCGCCTCTACGGTTTCAATTCTTGAAAGAAGGTCTTCGCGCGGCAGCTTAGCAACATGCTCCGCGGTCAAATACCGATAGCCGCGGATTTGAGCAAGCTTTTGAGCCGCGTCAAATCTTTGGGATGCCAGCACCGTATCGCCAGCCAAGCGGGCCTCCCAAGCTTCAATCTGCTCATCCCATATTAAACTAGCTTTTTACATGGCAATAGTCTCGGAATCTGTATGCAGGCTTAACCAAACCTCTTTTCTGCCTTCAACACAGGAATATCGGACAGGAACCCGTTTGCGGAGCCACAACATCTTTCCCCTGCGCATAAGTGTCAAAATCGTCTCTCCCACATCAATGTCGCGTAGCAATATGTGTAGCGAAACGTGTAGCACTTCAAGCGCCCCGGAGGCCGAAGAGAGCCGCAAACAGCAGTAGGTCTCTGTTTACATTAGGTAAAATAAATTATTACGTAAAAATTTATGGCGGATGGGGTGGGATTCGAACCCACGGTACGGTTCCCCGCACGCTAGTTTTCAAGACTAGAGCCTTAAACCACTCGGCCACCCATCCTAGAGCTCGCGACATATCACGCTTATAAGGGATTTCAAGGCTGAAGCGGAACAAATATTGAGCTACTCCCCATTTTCTGGACAGGACCGCGCGCTTTTCAGGCTCTTCTTTGCTCCTGCAGATCGGTTTAGTGACCTCGATTTGCGGTGAGTAGACCACTGCTGGTAGTCGGCCGCGAAGTGCCTTGTGCGGGCAGCGGTTATTATAGAACTCCATCCAGTTGCGGACACCGGCGCGGTCCGTCGGTTCACCGCATGGTCGTTTCCGGGCTTACGCGGTCTCATCGGGGCCACGGTCCCGCCAACTGCGCATCAATTATCCGCATCAGCGCGAAGTTCTGCTCCGTCTCACCGTGCGGAGCGTAGTAGAACGACGATTGCGGAATCGATAGCAGAGCACACTGCTGGCCGACGGACAGGTCCGGATGGTCGCGTTCGATCATACCGCGCATCACTTCCCGCCCCAGGGCTTGAGCTTTCTTTCCAAAAAAGAGTTGGCCACCGCGTGCGCCCGCTCTCTCGAACGCATGGCATTCGCGGGCTTACCCCACGGTTTCGGCGTGCGAATCCCGGACCTGATCTTCATCTATCATTATCACCGGCGCTTTGCGGCTACCCCGTTCAAAAACACCGGACGCGCCATCCAACAATGCACGTTTCCATTGGCTGATCATCGTTACTTTCGTCTTTAGCTCAGGGGTATGTTGCTTTCGTTTCGACATCTTCGATCTCCTTCGTCGTGAAGATCAGCAGGCAGGAAATTAGACCTTACGCCATTGTCCAGTTTCAGGGACCACCTCAGATAATTTACCTGAAATTAAGGTTGTAGAGGCAAAATCTTGCAGAACGGGAAAAGGAAAGTTCCAATGGACGCAGTGATCAGTGACCGGCAGATGCACAGAGCGCCGATTCAGGTTCTGCATATTGTGCAAGGTCAGATTGGCGTAACAGACGACCCTAATGTAACTTACACTGCCCTTGTCGGAGTGGGCTTAGTCATCTGCCTGTCAGATCCGCGGCTGGAACTGGGCGGAATGGCGCATTGCATGTTTGCTCAAGGCGGTGACGATACACGATTTAGCGGTGTCGCAATACAGGCCCTACTACAACAGGTATTGGACAAAGGTGGCGATATTTCTCGGTTGAAGGCTAGGCTGTATGGCGGCGCAAAGCTGCATGAAGGGCGGCGCGACATAGGCAAAGACAACGCAATCAGTGCAGAACAATTACTGCGAGACCTCAATGTAGAGATTGTAGCTCAAGATATCGGTCGAAACGTGGTACGGCGTGTTCGTTTTCATCCGACCACAAGTGAAGCTACGGTCTTCGAAAACGATGTGAATCTACCATCCCCCGGCGCCTAGGGTCAGGACTTCGGTAACGGGGTCGTTCCTGTCAAGCGGTTTTGCGCATGCCGAAAGCGCCGCTAGGCTGCGGTCTCATCCTTTGAACAATTGATCCGCTCTCCTGATCGGTAGCCTTCTCCTGAGATCGACCTGGGTGCATGCGTCGGTCCGTGATCAGCGCGATGGCTGCCAACATGATGTTGGCCCAAATGCAATTCCGATGTGCCCATCTCATTGGCGTGCTCGATACGATCGGAATCAGTCCTGAGCACGGCATCACCGGAACCGCGTCCCGTGGTCTATGCAAGGCCGCACCTACACGGACCTGCCGTTACAAGCCCTGCTCATGGCCGTCTGGCGCCGCAAACCAAAGACCAAAGTTCAGGTGCATTCCCCCTCTCGGGCATTGCTGCGCAATACCCTGCCGGACAGCGGACCAACCGGCAGTGTGCAACGCAGGTCCTGTTACGACATCTCATAACCAATATATAATAATTTTGGCGAGTACTATAACGGAGAAGACAACCCCGGTCGTATCTACTTGCGACACGCGGCCAGCCCTTGAGCCTTCCAAACTTTCTCTCGATGCGGTTGCGGCGCCTACCATATTTCGCCGGTGTTCTTAGCTGCTTCCGGCTAGGGGCCTGCCGCGTATCTCCTGTCTTACAACGCTTCTCGGAAGCAATCGGTGTCCAGCCCCGATCAAGCCGCCAATCGAGATCCCGCAAGCTGCAGAGCAGTCCGCCTGCCCCGGCAGAGACGAACAGATCGAACGAGCGCCCCTTGCTCCCGCAGACCACCTTCAGCTTATCATTCATGCCGCCCTTGATGCGGGGATCAGGCGACAACGTCTGTTTTTTCGCCTGTACTGAGCGCGGCGGGGCCAATCTACAGGTAACTCGCATTGATCATCACTGCCTTTTCCTCGCCGTACCGAGCAGCCAGGTCGGCCATCATCTTCGCAAAATTCCCTTATCGCCCTACAGCTTCCAACGAATGCATGGCCTTTTGTACGGCCACCTTCTTTCACCGCCCCACACCACCGCACGCCATTGTGACTGACGGATATTGCGCCGCTATAGATACGAGGCATGCTGCGGGACTTCGGGAAACAAGGCCCAACGACGTTATCTGTACCACGGTCCGCCAGCAGGGATCATACATGCCACTGCTGCTTTTTCGGAGCCGTAAATTCCGAGCTGACTCAAAACTAGTGGGGCCTTAGCCTGGCTTGCGCCGCCTGTGCTGCCGAAAAAACTGACGCCAGACACAGAAAAGGCAATTAACAAAGCTGTATCAAACCGCGACAGGTGCAATTATCGGTGGCTGCTGCGCATTCACCTTCCGGCCAATGGATTGCGTGCCGCCGACATACATCTGCCGTCTTCTCGCTGTTGCTCGCCGCAAACGATCCCCCGGATCATTTATCTGGCACTCAAACCCTGCTCTTTAATAATCAAATAATCTGTTCGCCCATGAACCGAGCCCCCGTGTGCCCGTCCTTTTGTTGCTCGGCGCCCTAAAAACTGGATCGCCTAATGTCGGCGTTCTTTGCTCAGCTTTTCTGCCCGGGAGAGGGCATGTGCCGCCGGGCGACGGGCTCGATGGACTTTGCCCACGACCAGCTCACATTGAGCAGGCAGGCCATTGTCGATACGCACTCCCGCCTTTGTCCCGCGCTTCAGTTGTCGCGGTGAAGTTTTCTGCAAACGCTTGAACGGGTTTTTGGGCTGATCGGCAACCCAAACACGATACGAATCGAAAAAGGCCCTATTGAAGCGTTCAATTCGAAGCGCCGAACCGGGGGCTGAACGCCCATTCGTTCATAAGTCTTGCGGACGTCCTGCAAACCTAGAAGATTGGCGTATGCACGACAACAAAGACAGACCCCACAGTGAGATCGGATACAACGTCCCGATCGCAATACATTGTCCCGATGGAATCACCAGCCCATCATCGGGAAACAGCCGAAAAAAATCCAGCTTCCGGCGATCCAACATCGGGTAGCAGAGCGCCCTGATATGGAATCCCAAGAAATCAGGTACAATGGCAGCCATAGCAGGACGAAAACACCAATCGCGCCACTCGCAAACAGGCACGTTCAGGGACCAAGCTCCACAAGACCCCCCCCCCGCCCATTCGGCAAAGGGGGGGCGATAGAGATAAGAAGAGTCAGCCTGCTTGGGTCATAACAGCGGCTTCAATCGACGCCTCGATAATATCCAGCGCCTCTTGCAGATGATCCATCGGAATGGTCAGTGGTGGCAGCAGGCGAATGACATTGTAGCGCGTGCCACAGGATAACAAGATCAACCCGCGCGCCTCGGCCTCGGCCACGATTGCAGCCGTCAATGCGGCGTCCGGAGCGTTTGAGTCGCGATCCGTCACCAGCTCAAACGCGTTCATAGCGCCCAAACCACGTACATCACCAATGCATTCCATCCCCTGCCGTGCGGCAATCTGGGTCAGGCGGGCGCGGATCACTTCGCCGATTTCATCGGCACGCGCGCAAAGGTCTTCTTCCTTGATCACATCCAGCACCGCATGGGCCGCGGCAACGGCCAAGGGGTTGCCCGCATAGGTCCCGCCCATACCGCCGGGGTTTGGCGCATCGACGATATCGGCGCGACCCGTCACCGCCGAAAGCGGGAAACCACCCGCAAGCCCTTTGGCCATTGTTACCAGATCGGGTGCCACGCCCGAATGGTCAAATCCGAACATCCGCCCCGTGCGGGCCATACCAGCCTGAACCTCATCCGCGATAAGAACAATACCATGCTCATCACAAATCGTACGCAGCTCGCGCAGGAAATCGAACGGCGCGATGGTAAAGCCACCCTCGCCCTGCACAGGCTCGATAATGATCGCCGCGACCCGCTCTGGATCTACCGAGGAGGCGAACAGCCGCTTCAAATGACTGATGGCTTCGTCCACTGACACGCCGTGCATCGGGTTCGGGAAAGGCGCATGAACGACTTCGGGTGGCATCGCGCCAAAGCCTTTCTTGTAGGGTGCGACCTTACCGGTCAGGGCCATACCCAACAACGTACGGCCATGAAACGCGCCCGAGAATGCAACAATGCCAGAACGGCCAGTAAAGGCCCGCGCCATCTTGACCGCATTCTCAACCGCTTCGGCACCGGTCGTTACCAACATGGTCTTCTTGGCAAAATCACCGGGCGTCGCAGCATTCAACCGCTCGGCGAGGGCAATATAGCCCTCATACGGGGCGACGTGGAAGCAGGTGTGGGTAAAAGCCTCTGCCTGCGCGGCCACGGCGGCCATGACTTTGGGGTGGCGGTGGCCGGTGTTGTTCACCGCAATGCCTGATGCAAAGTCGATAAAGCGACGACCCTCGGCATCCCACAGCTCGGCGTTTTCGGCACGAGTGGCATAGATACCACGCGTCGCAACGCCGCGCGCAACAGCTTCGGATTTACGGGCAGAAAGGCGGGCAGATTCAGTCATGGTAGCCTCCGGAATTAAACCTATATTTCTCTAACATTGCGCAATATACTGCGCAAGCTTTTCGTAACAGCTCGCACAAAACCACCAAGGATTGTGCGCAGGCGTGCCAAGAGCTAAAAGAAAGAAAAATGCAGGGACACCATGCAAAATTTTGATGTAGGTCAAAGACTTAGGGAGATGCGGCAGGATGCATCCCTCTCTCAACGCCAGCTTGCCGAGGCATCGGGCGTGCCGCATGGGCAGATATCGATGATCGAAACCAATCGCTCCAGCCCCTCGGTGTCATCCTTGCGCAAGATATTGGGCGGCCTGAATGTCAGCATGTCAGAGTTTTTTGAACCCGATGCGCCGGACACCCAATCCGTGTTTTTCAAACCCCAAGACCTGCGCGATTTGACAACCCGGCTTTACTCTACATTGGACGACCCGCGCGGCAAAATTACCTTGCAGCAAATCGGGGATGCAAAGGCGCATAACTTGCAGATCCTCTATGAACGCTATGAACCCGGCGCCGATACCGGCGAGCAGATGCTGGAGCATGTCTCACATGAGGGGGGCGTGGTTATTGCCGGGGAAATCGAGGTAACCGTTGGGGAAGAAACTGCGATTTTGAAAGCGGGCGACAGTTTTTTGTTTGAATCCACCGCACCGCACCGCTTTCGCAATATCGGCGACTGTGAGGCGATTGTCGTATCGGCCTGCACACCGCCCTATTTGTGAAGGGCGCGCGGATTCCGCACGCCCCAGTATTTTACCGCCCCATCAAGACATCAAGCGGAACCGGCTTTGAGATGGTCCATTCATCAACCCGTGCAGGCGTGCCATCAGTGATCTCGATGATCTGCATCAATGCCGTATCTTGATGATGCAGGGACGCGGTAAAGCTGCGCGGACCAAAGATGGTCGTCTCATCGCGCATCTTTTCCAGCTCGGCGGTCACTGTGGCCCCGTCAACCGTCTGCGCACGCTCCACCGCCTTGGCCCAAAGGTCGATCAGAATATAACCCGGATAGGCATATTGGCTGGCAGGCCGCGCGCCGGTTTTGGACTCATATGCCGCGTTGAACGCCTCTACCTCGGGGCGCGGATCATCGCCATAGATCGAGCCCTGCACCGGCACGACAAACCCCGAAAGGCCTGGCATGGCATCCAGCCAGTAAGAGCCATCTACCGCAGAACCATTCAAGATCAATGAGTTGATGCCAGAGGCACGGATCTGGCGCACCGCGGCTGCGGCACCCGGCATGACCGAACACAGCATGATGACATCGGGTTCCTCCTCCAAGGATTTGATCCGTGTGATCTGGCTGGCGATGGAGGCATCATCGTTTTTAAACGTATCGGTGCCGACGATTTGCGCACCCTCAAGCTGCAGGAACATCCAGTCAAAACCGGTGCAAATGCCCTTGTTATATTCGATATAGGTATCCTCCAACACGAATGCGCGGCGGGCATCACGTTTGGTATAGGCCCATTCGGCCATGGTCGCCCCCTGAACCGGCGCCAGCACCGATGACGAAAAACTGTTCGGGCCAACGCCTTGAATCCCCGCCTTCACATCCTCGGCACACAGGAAAAAGCTGATCATGCCTTCGCCCTCTGCCGCCAGCGCGGCCGGTGCGCCAAAATCATAGTCACAAGAAACCACGATCATTTCAGCCCCTTGATCAAGCACATCAAGCCCCGCGGTGGCGCTATCGGCGCGCTGGGTGCGGGTACGGGAGGCTGACTTTGCACGAAGCGCCCGGCGCACTTTCGTCCAGTCATGGAAATGCATTCCGACAAAACGGTCATACACGGACGGCACTACCTGCCATATTCCCTCCAGATAGACGCTGATTACGCCAAGGTTCTCAGGATCCCAGCGGACTTCGACGATCTTCGTGTCCATCCCCATAAAGTACATTCCGAGCTCCGGGCTCTGATACTGGACCCCCATTACGACGATGCCTTCCTGCGAGACTTTACACTTGAGGCGCTTACCGAACGCAAGGCGCTTAGAGGCAACATCTGGCAGCCCGCTCAGAGGGTAGTTCCCGTCTTCAATATCAGCGTCCCATTGTTCCAGCGGGGTGCGACCACCAAGACCCTCGTGCGGCGAGTTGTGATATATATCAACAACCCAACGCACCAAGACGAAAGCAACGTCTTCTGCATCCAGACAAGCTCTGTCCTCGGACTTATAATCCCCTCGCTCAATAGAATTCGAGAAGGTGCGCCCCACCAGTCGCGGCATTAAATCTGTGCTCAATGTGCCAAAAATACGTTCACCCGTCCCGCGCATGCCGGGAACACCTGCATGTGTTCGTAATGTTGCGACACGCAGATCGAGACAGCAATTGGTGAACGCCTCTGACTTAAAGGCCGGGCCGTTGTCAGTGACCATTAGTTCGGGCTTCACAGCCATCGACCACGGGGTGAGCGCGCCCGACGCATCCGCCCATGCCCGATTTGTCGCGTAAGTCGCTGAAGCCCTGTTGTGAGATGAGCAATTCCGCCAGCAGTGTCTTTGGAGGCACATATCATTTTCTGTGCATTATGAACGTAGCCAACGAGCGTTTTGGGGTGTCGGTCTGAATTTGACAATTCAGGGCTATACTCGGCCCAGTAGTGTTCCACTGACCTTGGAAATTTCCCGTGCCCTGCTCCGATTGCTTCTGGTGTTGGCCTATGGACGCCGCCAACCGCAAAACAATCGCCGGTCGCTGTCGTAGCATCGTCAAATGTCTCGAGGAGGTGCGTTCCGAACGCCGTCGGTATTGTTATCGGGGAAGACAATGATCAGGTTGCGGACCTTCGCTGCACCTGCTCACATCTTACTGCAGATTGGTGAAAGCGGTCATTCAAGACCGCGAAAGCCTAACCAACCATCCTGCACCAACCATCAAGGTCAGCTATGCGCAGATAGCAGTTATCCGGTGTGATCGTACAGGCCGGTGGCAGGGCATTTGGCGCAAAAAACACGCGCGGCATTGCCGCAAGTCCGCTTGGAGCCCATTCTACCTTATGCTGTGAATCTGTCTGAATGGCAGCAATGTATAAGAAGTTCGCTTGGCATGGTTGAGGTTGTGTGATGCATTTTTGAGGCATCAATGGCCGATACTCAAGCTTTACAGAGCCATCTATCGCCCTGCGCATGACGAATGTCTCATCGACCAGAAATATCTATTGATACCACGAGATGAATAACAGTTTGCTACTGTAGCAATCGCTCTCTGGCTCAAACTGATCAAATTTGTATAATTCTGCACCCTATCTGCACAATTCCGTGCCATATCTGCGAAATGAAACAAATCCGTAAGTCGTTGTTCGCGAAAATCTTCACTGCAATCGCAGCAACCGCTGTTCTGGTCGTCATAGTAATGGCGCTGACGGTTGCGGTCTGGATGCGTGATGGATTTGCGACCTATCTGCTCAAGGGGGAACTGGCGCGGTTCGATGAATTAGTGGATGCGCTCGCTGACGCACATCCGAGTGGGTGGCCGGAATTTGCGAATGACCCACAACACTGGAATGATTTTGTGCGCGCCCATGTTCCGCGCCCGGGTCCGGAGATGGGCGGCCGACCTGCGCCACCGCCTGGTTCTACTCCGGGACCGAGGCCCACGCCTCCGCCGCCCTTTGGCGCGGGGGGTGAATACGGGATGCTGGAAAAGCGGCTTGTGCTTCTGGAATCAGGTGGCATGCTGATTTTAGGCGACATCAATCGCTCGGCGCGGTACGAACGCCGTCCTGTTTGTGCGCAGAATGATTGCACTGGGACAGGGCTTCTCGGTTACATCGGTTTGAACGCACCGGTTGCGCAGGGAAACGAGAGCGATGCCTTCTTCTTGCGCGGCCAGTATCTTTCTCTCGCGCTGTCCGCTTTGATCGCAATCGCGATTTCCGCTATTGCCGCCTACATTATTGCGCGTCAGCTGCTGGGGCCGATCAGGCGGCTGGAAACCGGTGCGAAAACGATGGCTTCGGGGAATTATGCTGCGAGGATCAGACAGGATCGCACCGACGAGTTGGGGCAGCTGATTGGCCACTACAACACCTTGGCCGCGACGCTGGAGCAGACGGCTAAAACCGAGCGGGAGTGGATTTCAAACACAAGTCACGAGTTGCAGACCCCCCTCGCGGTGCTGCGCGCGCAGATCGAAGCGCTGCAGGACGGGATACGCCAGCCGGATGAGAAGACACTGACTGAAATGCATGCCGCGCTGATGCGGCTTTCGCGTTTGGTGCAGGATATAAAAACCCTGTCCTATGCGCGTGAAGCAGAGCAGACGACGTATCTTATTCAGGAAAATCTGTCGCAGATGGCACGCGAAGCTGCGGAGATGGCACGACCGAAGTTGACTGCCAAAAGGATCGAGTTGGACCTCGACTTGCCGTCAAAGCTGATGGTGCCTTGTGATCGCGGGCAGATCGGTCAGGTCATCGACAATCTGCTTGAAAACGCGGCCCGTTATACGGATGGTCCGGGCCGCGTGCGCGTAAGTTTGCACGAGGATGAAGGCGGAGCGCTCCTCACCGTCGATGATACGCCACCCGCTGCCCCTGCGAGCGATTTGCACAGGTTTTTCGATCGCTTTTTCCGTGTGGAAGGATCAAGGTCGCGCGCCTATGGAGGGTCCGGATTGGGGCTTTCGGTCTGTAAGGCCATCGTTGAGGCTCATGGCGGCACGATTTCCGCCGGACACTCTGATATGGGCGGGCTTCAAATCGCCATACACCTGCCGAAAGGGACTGCATGACGACGCCACGCATATTAATTGTAGAGGATGAAATCACGCTTGCCGAAGTTGTGCGGGACTACCTGCTGGCCGAGGGCATGAGCATCGAGATGCTGGGTGAGGGAACAGGTGCCGTGGAGATGGCCCATGCCGGAAACTACGACCTTATAATCCTTGATCTGATGCTGCCCGGTGTGGATGGCCTGACCATCTGCCGCGAAGTGCGAAAGACCTCCGATGTGCCGATCATCATGACCACAGCCAAAGTTGAAGAAATCGACCGCTTGCTGGGGCTGGAGATGGGGGCCGACGACTACATGTGCAAACCTTATTCGCCGCGTGAGTTGGTCGCGCGGGTCAGAGCGGTCCTGCGACGACGGCCCACGGGGGAGCAGTCGCAAACGCCCGTCACGGATACCCGCCTCGTGATTGACGGGGATAGCTGGCAAGCCACGCTTGATGGCACCCCGCTTGATCTGACGCGGCGGGAATTTACGTTACTGCAATCGCTGGCTGCGCGGCCGGGACGCGTCTTCTCGCGGGATCAGCTTCTGTCGCTGGCTTTTCCTGATGACACAGAGGTTTTTGACCGCACAGTCGACAGCCATATCCGCAACATGCGCCGTAAAATTGCACTGGTTAGCGCATGGGACCCCATTCGCTCGGTTTATGGTGTGGGGTATGCCTACGACGGATAGGCTTTAACACAATTCTAATTGAGCCAAAAATGGGACAGCGTGCGTTTTTTTACGCTCTGCATTTTCACTGCATAATTGCTGCAAATTCGCTCCTCAAAGAAGGCGCAAAACGAACCTGTAAGAGGCGAATCAACGCCCAAACAGGAGAACCAAAATGCTACTCGAAAAATTCAAAGCGATCCGTGCAAAATCCGCGGCAAATCGCAAAATCCCGATTTACAGATCGAGCGTCCCAAAAACCGAAGGCAAAAAGTTTTATCAACTATCGCTGATCCTTTCTGTCGTGGTCATTAGTGCTTTGGCCATTTCCTCGGTCCACGCTGAAAATCTTGACGTAACGGATAAGGGCTTCACGATTGCACAATCTGCGCCCTCGGGTCAAAGCAAGCGCCCGCCACGTGAAGCCCTTGAGGCCTGTGCAAATGTGAACCCGCAGTCAGCATGTGAATTCTCGGGTCGCAACGGTGAAGCAGTTCAGGGCAAATGTATGTCGCCCGAAGCCAATGTTCCTCTCGCCTGTGTTCCTGCAAATCCGCCGAAAAAAGGCTGATCTGCGCCGCCAAATCCAACTTGTTGAAAACACCTCGAAAGGAAAGCATATGGATTATCTCCTGAAGCTGCCCGTATTTCTGTTCGCCTCGGCTGTCTCGCTTTCAGATGGCCGGAAAGACACATTCCCTTCTGCCCTTAACGCGACGCCGTTCCCGACCGAAGCGCATGCTCAGGCTACTCCCTTAGATGGGGCTGAGAACAATGCAGGCGGGGTAGTCCGGCGTAACAATCTCGGGCCAAGCTCTCGGGCGCGTTGAGGGATAATGCGCTTGAAGGCGGCGGGCCAGCTGTCGCGGGTCTGTCGGGCGACAACGGTCCGAGTGATGTATGAAACATAGAGCACCCAAAACTCCTGGAGGCGCATTTTCTATGGCCTTAGCTTTCAGGGTGGCCGGGCGACTCGTGTTCCACGAGGCCCACAGCAACCACATCTCTACACAGTAAAGCTCGCCGAATTTCCATTTATTTTCTTCCGAAAAGGATACTTCTAATGAAACGTTCAACCCTCGTCTGGCCGAGCGTGGTAATGCTCGGGGCGCTCGGCTTTGCGCAAATGGCACTTGCTCATCCCGATATCGAAGAGTTTTCCGATACAGCTTTTGCTGAACAGCCCGTAACAGTGGATTGCACGCTGGAGAACGGCACAGCATCGACCTGCTACAAGATCACGGTCAATTATCTTCCTGAAGGTCTGGAGATCGGGCCGTTTTGCCCCGCAACTATGGAGGGTGCAGGGGGTGTTTGGGAATGGACTGGAGAGAACGCCAAGCTCTACCGTGTGGACGGCGCGTTCCTCAAGATGCTTGATGATTTGGGCTACCGCTTCTTTGACGACGACGGGACAATTCATATTGTTGACATAGCGACGGAACAACCGGCAGTCGACCACGCCTGCATCAACGTCTCGCCCGATGAAAGCGTAGAGATTACCATGCTGCTGCCTGCCACCCCGATGATGGCGGACAGTCCCACGAGGCTGGGCACTGTGTCCAAAGTTGGTGTGGCGCTTGACGGTGTGCCGATCTTTTCCGATGCGCCCAGCGTTCAAGCGACCGGACATATGCCAGCACTTGATACCTGCGGTGGCCATATCGATCCCGGTGGCTGGTATCATTGGCACGCCACGTCAACAGACATTGAGACGGTCTATGAGAAAGAAGGCGTCGATGCAGATTGCGCTTTGGAACAGAATAGTGCGGCCCTGTTCGGCTATGCTTTCGACGGGTTTGCGATGTTTGGCAGCCGTGAAGCGGATGGCGCAGCTGTGACCGGCCTTGATACATGCAACGGTCATATCGGGGCGACACCTGCGGGCGAGACCTACCACTATCACGCGACCGATGACTTTCCGAACTTGCCCGCCTGTCTGGTTGGTGTGCAGGCCATGCACAACTTCTCAACCACAGCAACGGCTGGCGTGGGTGCGACACGGGCAGGTCTGGGTGGGCGTAATGAACCACCACGGCCGGGTGGCGGCGCATCGGGGCAAATGCCCCCCGGTTTTGAAGTAGCGGCTGAGGCGCTTGGTGTGACACCTGATGCGCTGATGCAAGCGTTGGGTGACCCACAAGCCGGCCCGCCAGATATGGCGGTTGCAGCCGAAAAGTTGGGTATCACCGAAGACGCATTGCGTGCGGCCCTCCCGCCACCGCCGAACCGCTGAGCCCTCAGACTGTAAACAACTTGCCGAGCAAGCCTGTTTGCTCGGTCTTTCCACAGGAATAAGAAATGAACCGAATTTATCGTGCCACCGGCACCATGGGGCGTCGCGCATTTTTGACGGGCTTCGCAGCGACAGCTTTGTCGGCTTGCGGGGGCGGCTCACAAGCACCTTTAGCGCGTCCTGTTCCAACCGGTACTGATCCGTTGTCGCAGTTTCGCTTGTTTGCCGACGATGGGCCTGACGTTTGGCTGAAACATATGGATACGTCGCAATCCTCATCCTTACCTGCGGGCCCCAATGTTCTGGCCCTATCAGGCGGGGGCGAGGATGGCGCGCTTGTCGGCTGGTCACAGCGCAGCGACAGGCCTGATTTTGATCTGGTCACCGGCATTTCCACAGGTGCCCTGATCGCGCCTTTTGCGTTTATGGGGCAGGAGCATGACGAGGCCTTGACCCGTGTATTTACACAAACTGATGCAGACGACATCATGCGGATGCGGCCTTTTCAAGCAGTCTTCAGCAACGCCCTTTATGACACCGCCCCTCTTGCGGCGTTGATTGCTGAAAACACACCGCCTTCTTTTCTTCGAGCCGTTGCCGCGCGGCATGCGGCTGGGAACCGGCTTCTGGTTGTGACCTCCGAGCTGGATAGCGCACGGGCATCGGTCTGGGATATGGGTGCCATTGCGCAAGCAGGACACTACGATCTGTTCCGCGGTATCATGCGCGCCTCCGCCGCCTTGCCGGGCCTCTTTCCGCCCGTGAGCCTGAGCTATGTCGCGGACGGCAAAACCTATACGGAAACCCATATCGACGGCGGCGTTCACATGCAGTTTTTGGCAGTCCCGAGCTTTGCCTTCACGACCCCCGATCAGAAGCTGGCAGGCGGACATATTTATGTGCTGATCAACAACACGCTCAATCCTGCGCCATCAACCGTTGCGCGGTCAGCGTTGAGCATCTCGCAACAGGCGCTCACCACAACGGGGCGGGCAAGTGCCTCGCTTCAGGTGAACGCAACGCAACTTTTTGCACGCGAGCAAGGGCTCAAGTTTTCGGTGGCATCTATCAGCCCGACATCAGGGGTTGTCTATGACCCGTCAGATCGGTTTTCCTCAACCTATATGAATGCACTGTATCAGCACGGACTCGCCCGCGCGCAGAGCCAGACTCTCTGGTCGCATAGTTGAGAGGTCACGGGCAGACCTGAGCCTGCCCGTGATATTGAGATCAGTTGGTTGCGAAGCAATAGAACAGGCCGTCGCCGCCGGTGCCTTGCAACGCTTCCATGCCACATCCGCGTGAGCCGTGGGCCGAGTTCCATGCCGTTGGATTGTCGCCGCCGCCGGTGCGGTCGTGGTGCCCGACCATGGCAGAGCCTTCACCGCTGGTGGACCAGTCTTCACAGGAGTTGCCAACCAGATTGCCCATCAGATCGGAGCCGGTCAGAATGTCATGGCGGTTTGGCGTATCGCCACGGCCGCTGATCACGGCACCTGTCTCAGAGACTGCGGTCTCTTTGGTCAGGTTATTTGCATCGCTGTGCAGGTCATCCACGCTCTGCGCCACGACGACACCGTTTGCGTTCATCCACGGGCCGGTGCCAATCCGGTCACGCGCGTTCTCGGCGCTCGATGACAGATAGGCCGCCCATGTTTTACCGCTCACACCTGCCGCTTCGGCAAGCGTGCCACAATAGGCATCCGCGCCTTCCAGCCCGCCCAGATCGGCACCGTTGCCGGGGTTCACGCTGGTGATGAAAAAGCTCATGTCGGCGTCTTGTGCCGCAGCGAAAGTGGCACCTGTCAGGGACAAGGCGGTGGCGAGAATTATTCTGGTGATCATATGATCATTCCTTTGAGGTTGGTTCAGGGTCGTGGAGGTCGGGCTGAGGCGTCGCAGACCGCAGTTGGATCATTTGAGGCACAGCCGTATTCCGCGCTCATGCAGCCCAGGATCGCATTCGATCCGACTGCACCAGCATGATAGTGATAGTTCAGACCTTCCGCCTCGTGGCCGTTACAACGGTCAAGTTTGGTCGGCAATGATCCGTCTGTTAGGTTGTGCGCAAAAATCCTGTAGCCGTCCATGGCGATGCCGATTTGCACACCATGTTGCGATGCGGATGACAGCTCTGTCAGGCAATCTGTGACTGCATGATAATGATAACCTGCATGCACGTTCACATGCCCGCCACAGGTATCGAAGGGGGCAATGGTATAGGCACCCAAAATAGCATCGGTCGGTGCGGCGGCAGCAAGCGACACGCCATTTGACGCAATGCCAGCCCCCGCAAAGCTCAAGGAGCGGCCCCGCATAAGGGGTTGAGGCTCAACAGGGATCACATAGGTCTGCGTGGCCCCGTCGGGCATGTATTCCATCAGGCATTGCACACAATGGTTTTGATAGGCCGGATCCACGTCAGGGCGCGCTGCGGCAAGGCAGGCCTCTAAGCTGTCAGTGACATTGATCTTGCCTGTTGATTGGTCAAACAGCTGCCATTTGTCATCCTCATAAAAGGTCGACATGTTTTGCATGAACGCGCCGTCCGCTGAATACGCCTCCCCACCTTCCAGCCAGATGCCGCTTTTGCCAGGGCCGTCCGATATATTGGTTGGACACCACGGACCGGGGGTATAGCTGGACGGCTCTGCAATTACCGTAATCGAGAAACAGGTGGTCTCGCTTCCGCCCGAAAGAGTGCAGTCAACAATGTCTGGTCCGGACACAATCTGCGCGGGGGCGAAGAATGTCTGTAGTTCCTTAACGGTGATTTGCGCATGCGCTTGCACCCCGAGAACCATCGCGACAGATATGCCCGCCAGTCCGCAGCTGCTGAATTTGCAAAACTTCATATGACGTCCCTTTTTACCCTGCTTTCCTTTTACGGTATTTGCACGACGTTCCGTCCCACCAAATATTATTGTTTTCTATGACAGGCGAAGTTTCGCCAGATTGCCTTCTAATGAGAATAGCGTTCAGAGCAGCCGATACGTCTCAATCTTGGCGAATGGCGTTGTTCAGCGTTTCTAATTCCGCCAGTGATCATGCTCCACATCGCCCTGCAACAAGATTATGTTGGGGTTAACGAACGCCAGCGGCGGCTCTGAGTTGGATCGCGGTCATTTACAGAAAAGCTGTAGATGGCAGCTTTGTCCGCACAGACGACCTTGGGCTGTCAAATTTGCTGCGTCAGGTGCCGAACGGCAGCGTTTGGTTCTTCGATGGTGAAGGTTTTCTGATGCGGGTCGCGGCGGAACGTTGGGGACTGGCGCGACCACGACCCGCGTTGGAAAACCTCCCAAGGAGGAAGCCGCGGGGGTCTTGGATAGACCTATGGGGAAAGTATGCCGACGGTCGGGGCGACGGCTTTGTCAGGGGTTCGGCTGAAGGTGCGCGTAACGGCTGAGACGGTCGTAGACGCGGCCGAGCATGCTGAGACCGCTGTGTATATTGTGTTGCCTGCGGTCATCCCCCGCAATCGCGGCCAACAAAGAGGATTTCCCCGCACCATTGGGGCCAGAGATAAACACCCGCTCCCCCTCGGCCACGGTAAAGGCCAGATCGGCGATTGCGGTCAGCTTGCCGTAGCGCACAGCAAGGTCGAAAACTGCGATCTTTGCCATCACGCCGCCTCCACATTGACGCCAAGATAAGCTTCGCGCACCGCAGTGGAACCAAGGATGGCCTGCCTGTCGCCCTGCGCGATCACCTGCCCGCCATCCAGCACGATGACATCGGCACAGACCGACAGAACAAGCCCGACATTATGTTCGATCAGCAAACAGCCAACGCCCATTTCCGTCGCGATCTTGCGGATCAGATCGGCAAGATCGGCGGCTTCGACCTCTGACATCCCTGCCGCCGGTTCATCGAGCAACAGATATTTCGGCGCCCCCATCGCGGTGCCGGTAAAGGTGCCGTCGGGCACTTCGGAAATCAGCTTGCGCATATGCGTCTCGGCCATATCCAAAAGCTCGGCGATGCAATCTTGCACCATCTCCTTGCCGTATTTATCCATCAACCCCTTGAGGTTACGCGCCCCCACCTGACAGGCACCGATCAAAGCGTTGAAATCGCCCTCTTGGTCGCGGCGCGCCCGCATATTGGTCAAAAGCAGGTTCATCACATCATGGCGTGGTTTGCCCTTGTCCCACAGCTTGACGGGGGGAATGCGCAAACCCTCGGCGTAAATCTCGGTGGCATTGGGGTTATAGCCTGCCGGAACCGGGCCGCCGATATCGGTCAGATGGCCTTTGCAAACCGTCCAGAACACCAGCTCCCCTTCATAAAACACCGGCATATACATGCAGGTATCAATGATATGGCTGCCGCCGTAAGCAGGGTCATTGTGCAAAATCAGATCACCCTCGTTGATCTCGCCCTCAAAGAAATTCGCAACCGATTTCATCGCGGGGATCAAACTGCCAAGATGGATCGGGATGTCTTGACCCTGCAAGATCATCTCGGGGGTGTGATTAAAAAGCGCTGTTGAATAGTCATGCGCCAGATTGAACACCGAACTGCGCGCGGTTTGTTCAAGCGTTAGCGTCATTTCGCGCTGGGTCGTTTCCAGCACGCCCCGCACCACAGAAAGCGTGATCGGGTCGATATTTCGTTTTGTCATTGTCTGGCCTCTCCTGATGGGAAAACGAAGCCCGGCCGAGAAAAAGCTGTCAAACCCTTTCCCCTGCGAACCTCACCGAGCCGTTTTCCGGCTTCTCTTCATGCACTCAGAGTGACGCGAAATTCCGGGGGCGTCTTGATCAGGGGAGCGGAAGTTTTTGCATATCAGTGCACGGTTCGCCCTAAATTTTGCCATGCGCGCATAAACTTTTGTCGATCCGCGCAATGCAAAGCCTGCCACCTGATTTTTCTTGAGTCGTGACCCCTTCCTCGTTAACGATTCGTAATCGGCCCATTTGGAGGAGGCGGATGAAAGTCGCTGCACATAGTACAGATCAGATTGCGCCAGCCCTGCGGTCGGCCCATTGGGATCGCGTAATTGCGAGGCCTATTTCCCGCTACAGCTCACATTTCGCGACCCGTCCACATTTTCCGGGATGTTGGAACGTCGCCAAATGGGGCAGGTTTCATTGTCACGGCTGGCCACTGAACCCCTACAATACGAACGCAGGCCCAACCACATTTCCAATGCAGCCGAAGAAGAGTATCTGATCTCAGTTCCCCGCCTCAACCCGATCGACTTCAAGCAACTGGGCCGTGAGGTGCGATCCCGGCGGTTTCATTCTGGAGCGCGGAGATGAGCCTTACCGCTTTTCCTACGCCGCCGCGAATGAGCTGATGGTCCTGAAAATCCCAAAAAAGGCATTGGCAGAAAAGATCCGCGACCCCGACCGTTTTTTGCGCGCGGATCATCGATGCAAAGAGCGGGCTATCGGCCTTGTTCACCTCTATGATGCAACAGCTTCAGCAACTCTCCGATACCGAGGGCCATGCAGCATCGGTTCTGGGGCGGCAGGTTATCGAAGTGCTGGCCTTGGCGTTGGACGATACCGCAACCGAGGAAGCCTGCACCCGAACCGCCGTGCGCGCAGGCCATCTGCGACGGGCCGAGCATATCATCCGCCAGAACCTCGCCAATCAAAACCTGTCGCCTGATTTTGTGGCCGATGCCTGCGGCATCTCCAAGCGCTACCTCCATGAGCTGTTCAGCGACACGAATAAAACGGTGTCCCAATTCATCCGGGAGAAGCGTCTTCTTGCGGCACGCGATGCGATTACAACCAATCACTCGTTGGCCATGGCGGAAATTGCCTATTGTTTCGGCTTTTCCGATCAGGCGCAGTTTTCACGGCTGTTCAAGGCCCAATTCGCGGCCACGCCATCGGAATGGCGCCGCAACGCCCCCCACCCTGAAAGGTCTGGCCCCCATGACACCATACGGGGGCCAATGAAGATCAGAAGAACCCCAGTTTGCTCGGATTATAGCTGACCAGCATGTTTTTGGTCTGCTGGTAGTGGTCCAGCATCATCTTGTGGTTTTCCCGCCCGATACCCGATTGCTTGTAACCGCCAAAGGCCGCATGGGCCGGATAGGCGTGATAGTTGTTCACCCACACACGACCCGCCTGAATAGCGCGGCCCATGCGGTAACAGGTGTTCATATCGCGTGACCAAACCCCCGCGCCAAGTCCGTACATCGTATCATTGGCAATCGCCAAAGCCTCGGCTTCATCCTTGAAGGTGGTGACGGAAACGACGGGGCCAAAGATTTCCTCTTGGAACACACGCATCTTGTTGTGACCCTTGAGGATTGTCGGCTCGATGTAATTGCCCCCTGCCAGTTCACCCTTGAATTGCGCGGCCTTGCCACCGATCAAAACCTCGGCCCCCTCTTCGCGCCCGATGGTGAAATAGGACAGGATCTTTTCCTGCTGGGCCTTGCTGGCCTGCGCGCCGACCATGGTTTCAGGATCGCGTGGGTCGCCGTGTTTGATGGCTTTGACCCGCGCGATAACCCGCTCCATGAAGGCGTCATAGATATCTTCTTGCACCAGCGCGCGCGACGGGCAGGTGCAAACCTCACCTTGGTTAAAGGCGAAAAGCACAAAGCCCTCAACCGCCTTGTCCAGAAAGGCATCATCTTCGCGCATGATGTCCGAGAAGAATACATTGGGGCTTTTGCCGCCCAACTCCAAGGTAACCGGGATCAAGTTTTCTGTCGCCGCCTGCATGATCTTGCGACCGGTAACAGTAGAGCCGGTAAAGGCGATCTTGGCGATCCGTTTGGAGGAGGCCAAGGCCGCGCCAACCTCAGCGCCGTAACCATTGACGATATTCAAGACACCGGCAGGCAGCAGGTCGTTGATGATCTCCGCCACCACCATGATCGCCGCCGGGGTTTGCTCGGCCGGTTTAAGGACAACACAGTTGCCCGCCGCCAGCGCAGGCGCAAGTTTCCACGCCGCCATCAGGATCGAGAAATTCCACGGGATGATCTGGCCCACAACGCCAAGCGGTTCGTGATAATGATAGGCCACCGTATCGGCGTCAATCTCGCTCATGGAGCCTTCTTGACCACGCAAAACGCTTGCGAAATAGCGGAAGTGATCAGCAGCCAGCGGGATATCGGCGGCCATCGTCTCGCGGATCGGCTTGCCGTTGTCCCATGTCTCGGCGCGGGCGATCAGCTCTAGGTTTGCCTCGATCGCATCGGCAATCTTGAGCAGCACATTCGCACGTTCGGTGGCCGATTTACTGCCCCAAGCGGCTTTGGCAGCATGGGCGGCATCCAGCGCCAGCTCCACATCAGCCGCGTCCGAGCGTGCGACGTCATTGATCTTTTCGCCCGTAATCGGCGTTACATTCTCAAAATAACGGCCATTAACGGGGGCGACGAACTTGCCGCCGATAAAGTTGTCATACCGTGTTTTGAAGGGCGACGTATATGTGCCCGCCTCGGTGTGCGCGATATCTTTCATGATTGTTCCTCCAAACGTCCCAAGTCCTCCACCTGGGAATATGGAGATCATGACCCGTCCTGCGGCCCGCGTCACCACGGCAAAACCGAAACCCCGGCGGATGTGTATCAGCGGTGAGACAGTCCGTCAGCTTTCGTGCAAGCCAAGCCGCTTCATCCGGCGGTAAAGCGTGGCGCGCCCCACCCCAAGCTGGCGCGCCGCCTGTGAGACGTTGCCATCCGCCCGTGCCAAGGCCCGCACCACGGCGGCCTTTTCGGCGCGCTCAAACCCTGTCGGGCCATCCTCACGCCCAAGCATATCACGTGCCGGTCGCGGCGTAAGCGGGCCGGTCGCGGCCAAACCAAAGGCACGACGCGCCTCACGGGTGGCACCAATAATCAGGTCGTGGTCATCAATCGCCAAAAGCGTTGCCGAACCGGTATCATCGCAATCGGCCACCACGATCCGCGCAGTACCAAAGGCCGCCCGAAAATTGGCCTCCTCAATCGCGCGGGCGGTTTGGGCAACCTGCGCCGCGATCAGCCGGTTAAAGGCCTCGGTCTGGTCTACCCGCGCCGAGGACACATCAAGTGCGGCCATAATCTGCCCCTGCGCACCAAAGATCGGCGCGTCAATGCAGCTCATACCGGTATTGCGGGCATAGAAATGTTCGTCTTGATGGATGATAACCCGCCTGCTCTCGGTCAGGCAGGTGCCGATGCCGTTGGTGCCCTCGCGTTGCTCGCTCCAATCGGCGCCCCTGCGCAGGCCCCAGCGATCAAAGACGGGCTTATCGGCGGCGGATATCCGTTGGTCCAGCACGACACCATCCGCATCCGACAGCAAAACGGCGCAGCCCGACTGCCCGACCAGCGAATAAAGCGTATCCAGCCGCGGTGCGGCGATCATCATGAAGGTCTCATTCGCTTCAAGACGCTCGGATAGGGCAGCTTGCTCGATCACTTCTGGCGGGCGGTGGTCGTCAGGGTCCAAACCGTATTTCAGAACCGAGCGGTGCCAGCTTGCCGCGATTTGCGATCGTGCGGCCGCCGAGGCAGAAACCGTCACCTCAAAGACTTTGCCCGCATGGGAGGTCTTGCGCTGCATTGATACCCCGACCAAGACTCGTATTTCGTGATGTTACAAAACCCTTGAGTATTTCGCAACATTCCTCTGGCAGCCTTGGGGTTGGGCTTTCGAAACACTCCAAAAGCCCGGGCTTTATGGTTGCCGCAAGCCCTAGCCATGCACCTTTGTATAGGTGCCCCGACCCGCCAGAATTCCGCAAAAACCACCCGGTTCATCCAAAGAGAACACGATGATCGGCAGGTTGTTATCGCGCGCCAATGCGATGGCCGAGGCGTCCATAACCCCCAGATGCTTTTGCAAAACCTCATCGTAGGTCACGGTGTCATAGCGCTTGGCATCGGCGAATTTATTGGGGTCTTTATCATAAACCCCGTCAACCTTGGTGCCCTTGAAGATCGCCTCACAGGCCATCTCGTTGGCGCGCAGCGTGGCCGCCGTATCGGTGGTGAAATAAGGGTTGCCGGTGCCCGCTGCAAAGATACAAACGCGCTTTTTCTCAAGGTGGCGCACGGCGCGGCGGCGGATATAGGGTTCGCAAACCTGATCCATCGGAATGGCGGAAATCACGCGGGTGTGGATCTTCAGCGCCTCCAATGCGGCCTGCATAGCCAGCGCGTTCATCACCGTGGCCAGCATCCCCATGTAATCGGCTGTCGTACGCTCCATCCCCTGTGCAGAGCCTTGCAGCCCGCGAAAGATATTGCCGCCGCCAATGACCATGCAAATCTCGACGCCCAGATCATGCACCGTCTTTACCTCTTGAGCGATGCGCGCGACGGTTGGCGGGTGCAAGCCGTAACCCTGATCCCCCATCAGCGCCTCACCCGAGATTTTGAGCATGACACGGCCATGGGTGGTGACGGGCAGTTCGGAGAGATTTACGGGCATTGCAGTGTTCCTGACTGGCTGGCGCCGGTTCACCGCGAGGCGCAGCCAAGGCTGTGCAATGAGGGAATCCAGACGGGGTTTATCTGCCGCGTAAAATGTCGCAAAACGGCGGCAGGTTCAACAGTCCAAAACCCGCCCACGGCTGAAAGCCCGCGCGTGGGTGCTTTAACCCAGATGAAAGCGAGCCCGAGCGTGATCGAAACCCTATCAACTGAGCGTCCGGTCTTGATTGCCGGTCCGACGGCAAGCGGCAAATCGGCGCTGGCAGCCGCTATCGTTGAACGCTCGGGCGGGGTGGTGGTCAATGCCGATGCGTTGCAGGTCTACGGGTGCTGGCGGCTGCTGACCGCCCGCCCAAGCCTGGCCGAGGAAGCCGCCCTGCCGCACCGGCTTTATGGCCACATCGGGCGTGAGGCCCCCTATTCCGTTGGCCATTGGCTGCGCGAGGTGGGCCAAGTGATCGCCGAGGGTGCGCGCCCCGTGATCGTGGGCGGCACCGGGCTTTATTTCAGCGCCCTGACCGAAGGGCTGGCAGAAATTCCGCCCATCCCGCCCGCGACCCGCGACCTTGCCGATGCCCGTCGGATCCATGAGGGGATTGCCGGGATGCTGGAGGAGCTTGACGCCCCCACCCGCGCGCGCATCGACCAGCGTAACCCCGCAAGGGTGCAGCGCGCTTGGGAGGTGCTGCACGCCACAGGCCGTGGATTGGCCGACTGGCAGGCCGATACAGCGCCGCCGTTGATGCCCCTTGGGGATGTGGAACCGATTGTGCTGCGCCCCGATGTGAATTGGCTCAACGCCCGTATCGATCAACGGTTTGATGCGATGATGGCCGGTGGCGCATTGGATGAGGTGCGCGCCGAATTGCCAACATGGGATCCGCTGCGCCCTTCGGCCCGTGCCATCGGCGCGCCGGACCTAGTGGCCTATCTGCGCGCCGAAATGACGCTGGATGAGGCTGTTGCGGCGGCCAAGCTTGCCTCACGCCAATATGCCAAACGGCAACGGACATGGTTTCGCAACCGAATGAAAAGCTGGATACCGTTGGATCCTGCGGCATAAACCGTCGCTTGCGTGCCATACCTGTGGATAAATCTGTGGATGTGTTCGAATTTTGCTATTTTTAGCTTGGGACATGCCCCCACCGCTGCTTAACTTGCGCCATCAAGCAAGGGACAGCCCCGACATGAATGACCTTTCCGCCCTGTCACAATTGCGCTTTGTCGCAATCCCCCGCCTTGCCGCCCATGGGCGCTGGCGCGTGGAGGCAATGCGCTCCCTCTCCGAACCGATGCTGCTTTGGTTCACCAAGGGACAAGGCCGGATCACTATCGCCGGATCGACGCGGGGCTATACCGCCCATAATGCCGTCTTCATTCCGCCGGGCGTCATGCACGGGTTCGAAGTGGGCCCGCAGGTTTTTGGCACGGCGGTTTACTTTGGCCGCGATTGCACCCTGCCCCTGCCAAAGGTGCCGCAACATCTGCGCATCCGCGAAACCTTCGCCCAGCAAGAGCTGAACATGACACTTGATGCAATCCAACGCGAGTTGGGCAGCGACATCCCGGCACACGACCGCGCGGCGCATCACCATCTGGGATTGCTAAGCGTCTGGCTGGAACGTCAGGTCCATAAAGCAGGCGGAGAGGTGAAAGATTCCGATGCCGCAGGTCGGCTCGTCGCGCGCTATGCCAATCTGCTGGAGCGCAACTTCCGCTCTGGCATGGGGGTTGCCGAATTTGCCGAGGCTTTGGGCGTAACCTCGACGCATTTGACCCGCTGTTGCAAACAAACCTGCGGCAAGCCTGCGTCGAACCTGCTGCATGACCGTTTGATCTTTGAGGCCCGCACGCTTTTGTCCGACACCAAGACACCGGTTGGCAAGATCGCGTCCGAACTTGGCTTTGCCTCCCCCGCCTATTTCACCCGCGCCTTCCAGCATAAAACCGGGAAATCCCCTTCGGCCTTCCGAAAAGAGGCCTGACGGTTGCACCACGAGGGAACTGGGGCTAATATTGGTGTATGTCATTTTTTGACAATTTGTCAGCCCTACTGATGACTCCCAATATCGTTTTGCGATCGATAAGGGCACCGCAACAGATTGACTGCCGGGCAAATCCGCGCAGAGTATAGGTCTGCCATGGCCTTCAGTCATCATCGTCCACCCCGTAAAAAATGCGATCCGCCGCGGCCCAAAACCTAAGACCGGTGCCTAAAGTTCAGGGAGAATGCTGTGACAAAGACCACGCGAAACCTACATCCGGCAGCCGCAGCCTATGCCGCCGAAGTTGGTGCAGGCACGCTTGATCGCCGCGAATTCCTGACACGCGCCTGCGCTTTGGGTGTCACTGCCCCCGCCGCTTATGGCCTGTTGGGCCTTGCCGCCCCCAAAGCCAATGCAGCAACACCCGTTGCGGGCGGTACTTTGCGGATGGAGATGGAAACCAGAAGCCTCAAGGATCCGCGCACGGCCGACTGGTCACAGATTGGCAATTTCACGCGGGGCTGGCTGGAATATCTGGTGGAATATAACGCAGATGGCTCTTTGCGCGGGATGCTGCTGGAAAGCTGGGAAGCAAACGAAGACGCGACCGAATACAGGTTGAACCTCCGCAAAGGGGTGGCGTGGAGCAATGGCGACACTTTCACCGCCGAAGATGTTGCCCATAACATCACCCGTTGGTGCGACGGGACGGTCGAGGGCAACTCTATGGCCGCGCGTATGAATGCGCTAGTGGACCCGCAGACCAATACCGCCGCGACGGGCGCGATCACCGTCATCGACCGCCACACCGTCAAGCTAAAGCTAAGCGTGCCAGACATCGCGATGCTGGTCAATATGTCCGACTATCCGGCGGCTGTTGTGCATCCCTCTTATGATAATGGCGACCCTGCCGTGAACCCGATCGGCACCGGCCCCTATCTGCCCGAAACCAATGACGTTGGTGTACACCAGATCCTGGTGCGCAATGCCGGTCATGAATGGTGGGGGACAGAAGTTTACGGCGGGCCATATCTAGACAGGATCGAATATCTTGACCTTGGCACGGACCCGGGCGCCGCAATCGCCGCCGCCCGCGCTGGCCAGATTGATGCGACATATCAATCCATCGGCGATTTCATCGAGCTTCTGGACGAACTGGGCTGGCAGAAATCGGACGTCGACACGGCAGCCACGATCACCCTGCGCTTCAACCAGAATGCCGAGGAATACAAAGACCTGCGCGTCCGCCGCGCCCTTTCTATGGCCGTCGACAACGAAATCATTCTGGAGCTTGGCTATAACAGCCTTGGAACGGTTGCACAGAACCATCATGTTTGTGAAATCCACCCCGAGTATGCCGAGCTTCCGCCCCTGAAGGCAGATCCGCAAGCAGCCTTGGCGCTTTTGACCGAGGCTGGAATGGCCGAGTTTGAATTTGAGCTGCAATCGCTTGATGACGCATGGCAGGGCACGACAAGTGATGCGGTGGCCGCGCAGTTGCGCGACGCCGGTATCAAGGTAAAACGGACGATGCTTCCCGGTGCGATCTTTTGGACCGACTGGAAAGAGTTCCCGTTCTCAGCGACCGAATGGAATATGCGGCCCCTTGGCGTACAGATTTTGTCGCTTGCTTATCGTACAGGGGGCGCATGGAATGAGACGGCATTTTCCAACGCAGAGTTCGACACGCTCTTGGTGCAGGCCAATGCCATCGCCGACGCTCATGAGCGCCGCGTGGTGGTGAAACGTCTGGAGGAAATTCTGCAAGAGCAAGCCGTTATGATCCAGCCCTACTGGCGCAGGCTCTATCGTCACTTCGATCCAAAGGTGAAAGGTGCCGAAATGCACCCGACCTTTGAACACCACCATTACAAATGGTGGATTGAGGTCTGATTAAAACAAGACGCGATAGCAAACAGGGGGCCATCTAGCCCCCTGTTCTCGTTCAAAACCGTTTATCCGGGTCTTTGGATGCCTTGTGCTTGCGCAAACGGCTTGGCGTATGGTATTTTTTATCCTTGAAGGGGTTCCGATCCCCCTGCCCGCGCAGCGTGATACGAATCGGCGTTCCCGGCATATCAAAATGATCGCGCAGCCCGTTGACCAGATAGCGTTTGTAGCTTTCCTGCATCAAATCAGGATGCGAACACATCACAACGAATCCCGGCGGCCGGGTTTTCACCTGGGTCATATAGCGCAACTTGATGCGCCTGCCGCCCGGAGCCGGTGGCGGGTGGGCCTCGGTCATGGCTTGGAGCCAAGTATTCAAGCGGTTCGTCGGGATACGCCGGTTCCAGATGTCATGCGCGCGCAAGATAGCGCCGTGCAAACGGTCCAACCCGCGCCCCGTTTTGGCCGAAACCGTCACAAGCGGTGCACCGCGAAGCTGTGGCAAAAGCCGCTCAAAGCTTTCGCGCAATTCGGCGAGCTTATCTTGCTTGTCGTCCTCAAGATCCCACTTGTTGACCGCGACCACAACGGCGCGGCCCTCGGTTTCGGCATAATCGGCGATGCGCAGGTCTTGCTGTTCAAACGGAATCTCAACATCCAGCAGAACCACGATCACCTCGGCAAAGCGCACAGCGCGCAACCCGTCAGAGACCGACATCTTTTCCAGCTTGTCGTTGATCCGCGCCTTTTTACGCATCCCGGCCGTATCAAAGATCCGGGTCGGCGTGCCGAACCAGTCACTTCTGACCGAAATCGCATCGCGAGTGATCCCCGCCTCTGGCCCCGTCAGCAACCGCTCATGCCCGATGATCTTGTTGATCAGCGTGGATTTACCGGCATTCGGGCGACCGATAACCGCAATTTGCAGCGGTTTGTCCTCGGATGGCTTATGCCAATCGGGATCGGCCTCAAGATCGGCCTCTTCCTCGGGGATGTCCACATCGACAATGGGCGCATCCGCCTCGGCACGGGCCTCAAACTCTGAGTTGATGGGGCGCAGCACGTGGTAAAGGTCATCAATGCCTTCGCCATGTTCCGCTGAAATGCGCAACGGCTCTCCAAGGCCAAGCGACCAAGCGTCAATCGCGCCGACATCGCCGGCCTTGCCTTCGGCCTTGTTGACGCCAAGAATCACGCGCGCCCCCCGTTTGCGCAGAATATCCGCAAACACGAGATCGGTCGAGGTCACGCCTGCGCGCCCGTCGATCAGGAACAGGCAGACATCGGCCATATCAACGGCACGCTCTGTCAGGCGCCGCATACGGCCCTGAAGGCTGTCATCTGTCACATCCTCAAGGCCGGCCGTGTCAATCACGGTAAAGCGCATGTCAAAGATCTTGGCATCGCCTTCACGCAAATCACGCGTAACACCGGGTTGGTCATCGACCAACGCCAGCCTGCGGCCAACGAGGCGGTTGAACAGGGTAGATTTGCCCACATTGGGGCGGCCAACTATGGCAAGGGTAAAGCTCATCTTGGCCCCTCCGGGGGCTTGGGTCAGGTCATCAATGCTTGGCCATACACCGCTTGGGCCTTAACGGAAAGCGTGAAGTTGACCATTTTGCGAAACGATGTACATCACGCCGCCTGCAAATGCCGGTGCTGCGGCAGCCCCACCGGGCAATTCCACCGTACCAACAAGCGCGCCATCAACCGGATTGAACATACGCACCAGCCCGTCAGCCGAGGCAACGACCAGCCGTCCGCCCGCCAAAACCGGCCCGTAATGCGCTGTGATCGTCGACAGTTTCTTGGCCTTAGTGGCCTCAAAATAAGGCATTTCCACCGACCAGACCGGCGCGCCGGTCTCGGCGTCCAGCCTGACCAGCTTTGCCTCATCCGAGATCAGAAAGACAGAACCGCCAACAGGCAGAACTGGCCCGTAAGCCGCTTCACGTGCTGACCATTTCTCGGTTCCTGACGCGGTTTCCACCGCCATCAAGCGCCCGCTTTGGTTGCCCATATAGGTCGTTTTGCCGTCAACCACCGGATCACCGGTGATATCCGTCACGCCGGTATAGCCGCGACCAAGCCGCTGACCCACCACATTTGCCGTCCAAAGCCGGATACCGCCCGTTTTCAACGCGGCAGTCACCGTCCCGCTGCCCGAGGGAATCAGCACCGTACGCGCCGTCACCGCCGGCGCAGCCGAAGCGATCATCCCCGAGGGCGATGGAACGCCCGTCAATTGCCATTGCACCTTACCGGTTTTGGCGTTGATCGCCCAAGCCGTATTGTTCCGCCCGACCACATAGACCACACCATCCGCAACCGTCGGTGTGCCCGCCGCAGGGGAGCCAATGTCCTGTCGCCAAATCACGCCACCAGATGCCGGGTCAATCGCAACCACCTCGGCATAGGCTGTGGCCGCAAACAACCGCCCTGCATCATAGGCAAGCCCGCCACCGGAGATATCGCCGCGCGCACCCTCAGGTTTCACGCTCGCCGTCCACAGCACCGCGCCAGAGGTCGACACGGCCGAAACGCCCGTCTTTGCATCCATGGTGAATACCCGGCCACCCGCAACAACAGGGGCCGCAGAAATCCGGTATTTCCGACTGTTGCCGCTGCCGATATTCACCGACCAAATGCGCGCAGGCGCTGATGACAGCGCGACATGGGGCATCAAATGCGCAGCATTGCCAGCGCGATGCGTCCAATCGGCATTGGCACGCGCAGCCGGCAGGTTGATCGAAACAGAGCGGTTTTCGATCACGCCAAAGCTGTCGGTCGGCTGTGCCTCCCCCTCGACGCGGATCGAATCAGATAGCGGTGTGCGGGGATTAAACCGCTCCCCTTCAAGGATAAGTTCCTTTTCGCAGCCGGCGATCAACGCCAGCCCGGCCATCAGGCACAGGGTTCTGCCTGCCTTAATCCGCGTATCAAAGAAAGAAGTCATCTTCTATCTACCCTTTGTCTTGGCGCCTGTTTGCGCGATATGTTCCATCGCCTGCACGTCAAATGCAAGCGAATGCCCGCATTAACCTTCTGCCGTCTCGCCACCCAAGGCCGCGATCATCTGGGCTGCACGTTGACGCAGACCCGTCGGCGCCTCTTGATCTTGCGAAAGCGCCTGAAGCTGGGAAATCGCCCCCTCGACATCGCCGGTTTCCACCATCAGATAGGCCAGTTGCTCCAGCGCCAAGGTGCGGAACGGGCGGCCGGGAATCGCCAGCGGATCAAGGGCTGCACGACGGGCCGAAACCTCCATGTCCGTCCCTGCAAGGATAACACGGCGCAAGGTTGCCAGATCGCGGTAGGTCGGGGCAAGCCGCGTATCGGCGATCACAGCATCCAGCGCGGCCAATATGCTTGCCTTATCGCCAGTGGTGTCCGAGGCAACCAGCAGCTTTTGCAGGGCCAGCTTGTCAGGGGCATCCCCTGCGGCAAGATCGGCGGCGATAAGGGCACTGCGGCGTGCCTCTGGCGTGTCTTGGTCCAGCGCGGCCAGCAATGTATCCCCAAAAGCTTGGGATTCGGTCGCGCGGCTTGCCTTTTGCCATTCGGTATAGGCCGCCCCGCCCACGATCAGGATCACCAATACAGCCCCGATCCAGCCATATTTGCGAAACATCGCAAAAAGCCGGTCGCGGCGGACCTCTTCGGTGACCTCTTCAATGAAGCTTTCTGGGTTACTCACGCCTGTCTCCAATTCTTTGAAACCGTCTTACACGCAAGGCCAAGGGCTTGCCAAGCCCCGGCCCGCCGACTGCCCGTCCGGACCGCAGCCGTTAAGCTTGTTTTTTTCGGTAAATCTTGCGCCATCCAGCGTAAATCCCACCTTAAGACAGATCCTGCAACGCCCGCGAACGAAACTTGCGGGGCCAGAAAAAATGCTTACTCTGGGCTGAACCTTTCAGAGTATAGCCCCGCAAAGAGCCGTTCCCCGGTCAGGCTGTTGACGCCCCCTTCTATGGGCCCGAAGATAAGGTAGACTATGCGCATCTTTCCGTTCATCACCGCTATTCTGGTTTCTATTACCTTGTTTTTATTGGTGTTTCAACGCGAAAATCTGCCTGCCTTTGTTTCCGGAACGGATGCCCCCCAAACCGAAACCCGCCCCGATGCGCCGGTGGATGCCCCTCCCGAATCCCTTGGCGATGCGCACCAGTCCGTTTTGGTGCAGCGCCGCACCGCGCAACCGGTGGACAGCATGATTTTGGCCCGGGGCCAGACAGAGGCCGCGCGTCAGGTGATTGCGAAATCCGAAACCTCTGGCCTGATCGTATCCGAGCCCATGCGCCGCGGCGCCTATGTTCGCCAAGGTCAGGCGCTTTGTGTGCTTGATACCGGCCCCGGCGAGGCACAGCTGATGGAGGCAGAGGCGCGCAAGCTGGAAGCGGAAAGCCGCCTGCCCGAGGCGCAAGCCCGATTGATCGAGGCCCGCGCATTGCTGACCGAAGCCGAGATTAACGCTCGCGCTGCAAGTAAATTGAGCGAGGGCGGCTTTGCCTCCGAGGCCCGCGTGGCTGCAACAACGGCTGCGGTTGAAAGCGCACGGGCGGGCATCAACGCGGCCCAATCGGGGGTGACATCAGCCACTTCGGGCATCCGCGCCGCCGAGCCGCCGTCGACATCGCCCGCCGTGAGATTTCGCGGCTGACCCTCTCTGCCCCCTTCGACGGCCTTCTGGAAACCGATACCGCCGAGCTGGGCGCGCTGCTCCAGCCCGGGTCCTCTTGTGCAACTGTGATCCAGCTTGATCCGATCAAAATGGTCGGTTTTCTGGCCGAGACCGATGTCGATAAGGTCAGCGTGGGCGCGATGGCGCAGGCGCGGCTGGCCTCGGGGCGCGAGGCCGTTGGGCGGGTGACATTTCTAAGCCGCTCTGCCGATCCGCTGACGCGCACCTTTCGCGTGGAGGTGACAGTGACTCTGTTGCGCAAATCAGCTGACGGACGGTTCGCGCCTTTCCCCAGACGGATTTACCCCACGGCTTCCGTGACAGGGATGCCATGGGCGGTGTAGCCGTTCAGGATCGCAACGCGCACTTGAACCTCGGCGACCTGGCGGTCAAAGTCGCGCGCCATCGGCTCTGGCCCAGCAGTTTCATGCAATGCATCCGCTGCCCGGCAGGGTTATGCGAAGCATGAGCCCGAAAGGGTTTGTCTCGACGCGGCTCCGGCGGAGGTATCCGCTCCAGTTTCGCCAGAGTGCCCGACCCAGATATCTTGATGCGCAGAGTGCGTCGTTCCTGGCCATGGCCCCGGCAGTGGTTGGCTTCCATGGCCGGGCATTTTGCGTGGCGGTATCACCGCAGCCGCACCGCGCTCGGCGATGCCGTTATGACATCGGCGCGTGTCGTACCGGCCAACGGATCGTCAGTGATCCGCGGCGCTTTAACGCCGCGTTATAATCAGCCCAGTTCGTCGTCTTATAGGTAGGTGATGTCGGTTTGCTTATGCAGGGAAGCTACCACACTGGATTCACGACATGAACCCCTTCTGGATTTGTGCAACATAGCCGGTACTACCGGATAAAATTCGGCCAACCGGTTTAGGTTGCCAAGGCGCATGTCATCGCAAGGCTTCAAGCTAATGTTTCAGCCGCAATCAGCGGCTATGCCCCCGCAAGATGGGCTGGAACACCAAAGAAAAAGCCCGCAGCGTTAAACTGCGGGCTTTTATATTTACAGCAAAGGGTTGGCCCGAAGGTTACCGCCTTGCAAATCGTAAGGATCTATCGATCTCAAGACGCGCTTGAGATGAACTTTACCGCATCGCCAAAGGTTTGGATGGTTTCTGCAGCGTCATCCGGAATTTCGATTCCGAACTCTTCTTCAAACGCCATAACCAGCTCTACGGTATCAAGGCTGTCCGCGCCCAGATCGTCAATAAACGAGGCGTTTTCAACGACCTTGTCTTCTTCGACGCCCAGATGCTCGACGACGATCTTCTTAACGCGGTCAGCGATGTCGCTCATGTCAATTCCTCATGCAGTTACGGGCATCATCGCCCGATCTTAATCTCGTGCTCTATGCGAGCGGCTCATCCCGAAACCATCGGGAAGCCAAAACGCGTTACACGCTCTGGCCTTATTAACGCCGCCTATAACACGTTCCGGTGCCATGGCAAACGCTTTCGGTTGTCAGGGTGTAGGGCCATTTGCTGTCACAGATCAAGAGGCCGCGATGCTTTCACACGCATTTCCTCGTCAGAATCTGGCGACAATCGCTGCAAATGGCCCAAAACCCGGTCTTAAATCATCGCCATTCCGCCGTTTACATGCAGCGTAGTCCCTGTGACATAGCCCGCCTCGGGGCTGGCCAGATACAGACAGGCGGCTGCAATTTCATTCGCATCCCCCATACGACCGGCGGGAACCTGCGTCAGAATCTTGGTTTTCTGATCGTCTGTCAGCTTTTCGGTCATGGCTGTGGTGATAAATCCCGGCGCCACGCAGTTTACGGTGATTCCACGGCTCGCCACCTCATAGGCCAGACTTTTCGACATGCCGATCATCCCCGCCTTAGAGGCCGCATAATTCGCCTGCCCTGGATTGCCGGTTGTCCCCACAACGCTTGAGATATTCACAATCCGGCCCCAGCGCGCCTTCATCATCCCGCGTAACACGCCACGGCACAAACGGAAGGTAGAGGTCAGGTTGACCTCCAGCACGCTTGCCCATTCGTCGTCGGACATGCGCATGAACAGGTTGTCACGGGTAATGCCCGCGTTATTCACCAGCACATCCACAGACCCCATCGCCGCCGCTGCCGCTTTGGGCAGCGCCTCGACGCTTTGCGCATCAGAGAGGTTACAGGTCAACACATGTGCCCGGCTGCCCAACTCTGCTGCCAACGCCTCCAGCGGGGCCTCACGCGTACCCGAAAGCGCGACCGTTGCGCCTGCCGCATGCAGCTTGCGCGCGATCTCGCCGCCGATTCCGCCAGAGGCGCCGGTCACAAGCGCATTTTTGCCTGTTAGGTCAAACATACCAAATTCCTTTTTCCAAATAATTCTTGTTAGTGCGCTGCCCCTTCAGGCCTTCAGTGCGACAATATCCTCAGGCGTGCCGATGTTGCGCTGCACGGTGTCGCGATCGATCCGCTTGATCATGCCCGAAAGCGCCTTGCCTGCGCCGATTTCCCAAAATTCGGTCACACCGGCCCCCGTCAGCCATTGCACTGATTCACGCCAACGCACTTCGCCCGTAACCTGTGCGACCAAAAGCGCGCGCACGCGGTCGGCCTCTGTCACCGCCTCGGCGCGTACGTTCACGATCACCGGCACGCTTGGATCACGCACCACAACGGCGGCCAGCGCCTCTCCCATCACGGCCGCGGCAGGCTCCATCAAGGCGCAATGGAACGGGGCGCTGACAGGCAACATCAAGGCGCGCTTGGCACCTTTTTCCTTGGCGATCACACAGGCCCGCTCTACCGCGGCCTTATGGCCCGAAATTACCACCTGCGCGGGGTCGTTATCATTGGCAACCTGACAAACCTCATCATCCGCAGCCTCAGCCGCGACACTGGTCACCGTATCGTAATCGAGGCCCAAAATCGCCGCCATAGCCCCCACGCCAACATGCACCGCTTCTTGCATCGCGGCGCCGCGAATCCGCAGCAAACGCGCCACGTCGCCAAGATCCATCGACCCGGCCGCACAAAGTGCGGAATATTCGCCAAGGCTGTGGCCTGCGACAAAATCAACATGCTCCATGCCCAAGCCCTCGGCCTCCAGCGCGGCAAGGGCCGCCATCGAGGTTGCCATAATCGCAGGCTGGGCGTTTTGTGTCAGCGTCAGATCTTCTATCGCGCCGTCCCAGATCAGCGCCGACAGCTTTTCGTCCAAGGCGTCATCGACCGCCTCAAATACCGCGCGCGCGGCCGGATAGGCCTCTGCCAATGCACGTCCCATGCCGATCGCTTGCGACCCCTGCCCCGGAAAAACGAATGCTCTGCTCATACTGCTCTCCAATTTCTTGATGCTATTGCAATAGCGCAGCCCCCTGCCCATCGCAATCTTTCCTGCAAAGCCACCCAGCGACGGGGGCGCATAATAGCTTGCCTCGCGGCCCTTCGCCCGCTATACGCGCCCAATCTTGCCGCATCTTTCTTTTGATCCGGTGCAGCCTCTCGTGGTCGGGACGCGGCAAGGTGATGACCCTGACCTATGAAATGCACCTTAGAATAATGAACGGAGACAGCATGCCGCTTTACGAGCATGTCATGATCGCGCGTCAGGATCTTTCCAGCACGCAAGCCGAAGGGCTTATCGAACACTTCTCCACAGTCCTCAGCGACAACGGCGGCAAAGTCGTTGAGCATGAGTACTGGGGCGTCAAAACGATGGCCTATAAGATCAACAAAAACCGCAAGGGCCACTTCGCCTTTCTGCGTTCGGACGCGCCAGCCGCTGCCGTGCAGGAAATGGAACGCCTGATGCGCTTGCACGATGACGTGATGCGTGTGCTGACCATCAAGGTCGACGCCCACGAAGAAGGTCCTTCGGTGCAGATGCAAAAACGCGACGACCGCGAACGCGGCGAACGCCCGCGTCGTTGATCACAGGCTTAGGAAAGGACCATTCAAATGGCGAATAAACCATTCTTCCGTCGCCGCAAGGTCTGCCCCTTCTCGGGCGACAATGCACCGGCGATCGACTACAAAGACACACGTCTGTTGCAGCGCTACATCTCTGAGCGTGGCAAGATCGTGCCATCCCGTATCACCGCCGTTTCGGCGAAAAAGCAGCGTGAACTTGCCCGTGCGATCAAACGCGCCCGCTTCCTCGCCCTGCTGCCCTACGCTGTGAAATAAGGAGACACCAACATGCAAGTGATCCTTCTTCAGCGCGTGGCAAAGCTGGGCCAGATGGGCGACGTTGTGTCCGTCAAGCAAGGCTATGCACGCAACTTCCTTTTGCCACAGGGTAAAGCCCTGCGTGCAAATGAAAGCAACATCAAATCCTTTGAAGGCCGCAAGGCCCAGCTTGAGGCCCAAAACCTCGAGACGAAGGCAGAAGCAGAAGCCCTCTTCGAAAAGCTTGATGGCCAGAGCTTCGTCATCATCCGCTCGGCTTCCGACGCAGGTGCGCTTTACGGTTCCGTCACCACCCGTGACGCAGCCGATGTCGCAACCGCCGAAGGCTTTACCGTGGATCGTGGTCAGGTTGTCTTGCACAAGCCGATCAAAGATCTTGGCCTGCACACGGTTTCCGTCGTGATGCACCCCGAAGTGACAGCAAGCATCGTTATCAACGTTGCCCGCTCCACCGAGGAAGCCGAACTGCAAGCCGCTGGTAAGTCCATTCAGGAACTGGCAGCCGAAGCAGAGGCCGAAGCAGAGTTCGAAATCGCCGAATTGTTCGACGAAATGGGCGCTGCTAATGAAGACGGTGAGGACATGGGCCGCGACTAAGGCCCCCTCTTCCGAAAAATTTAAAACCGCGCGAGGGGCGGCCCTTGCGCGGTTTTTTTATGTGCCGCGTTACAGCGGCGCAAACTGATCGCGAAGACGGCTGGCATGTTCGGCCAGCGCCATCTTGCCCCGCCCCCAAAGTGTCAGCATCTCATCCCACGTCATTTCTGCAAAACCGACCTCATCGCCCTCAACACTTTCGGAAAACAGCTTCATATCCGCGCGATGCGCCTCAATCAGCGCCGGATCAACCGCCTTGCCATTTGCCCATGTCGCAGGCTCGGCATAGAGGTAAAGCAACACGGGCCGCAAGTTGCGCCGCTGCGCCTCGGTCCGCAGGCCGTAAGCGTTCTTGACCAGCTCCACATCATCCAAGGTTGAGAACCGGCGCGCGCCATTGGCATGGGTGCGGCGTAAACGGGTATAGCCCTCCATATTCTCTCCCCAGACCTTGCGGTCAAAATTTTCGCCAAAGTCGCTTTTCTTGGCCGGGCGGAAGGGTTCATAGCGCTTGCATTCAATGCCGATCAGATAACGGTCCGTCACAATCGCCGCATCCAGACAGACGGGCTTGCCACCCGCCCAAGGAAAGCGCATCTGGGCCTCAATCATCACCTCTTTGGCCTTGCCCATTCCGCCGGGCAGTACGGGAAATTCCGCTGCACGCTCCAGAAACCAGCCAAATGCATTGACTGCCAAGGCAGAGGAGGATTCAGGGCTGTCGAATTTCCCGGTTTTCAACCGGTTCCCCGGCGCCGCACGTAGGGCTACAAGAATCTGGTCAACGGGCAGATCGGGAAGGAAATCGGGCATAGTGTCACCTTTACAAGGTCAAATAGGAAAAGGGCCGCGCACAATGGCACGGCCCCCGATTTTTCAACGCATGAAAGCCGAAGCTTACATTTCGTCCAATGCTTCAACAGCCTTTTGCAGGCCATCCTTGTCGACTTCCTTGTCGGAGACATTTGCCCCGGAAACGATGTGGTCGACAACTTTATCTTCAAAGATCGGAGCGCGCAGCTGCTGTTGCATCTGTGGGTTCTTCTGAACGAATTCAAAGAATTGGCGCTCCTGACCGGGATACTGACGCGCTTGGTTCATAACCGCTTGGGTCATCTCCTGGTCGGTCACAGTGATCTCGGCTTTGCGGCCCACTTCGGCCAACAACAAGCCCAAACGCACGCGGCGCTCGGCCAATGTCTTATGCTCGTCAGTTGTTTCGATCTCTGGGTGCTCATGGTTCTGAACGTCAGGATTTTCTTCGTGCCACAGCTGATGCGCGATCTGGCCTGCCTCGGCTTCGACCAAGGAAGGTGGCAGCTCGAATTTCACCAAAGTGTCCAGCTGGTCGAGCAGCGAACGCTTGATCACAGCGCGGGCAGCGCCTTGATATTCAGCTTCCAGACGCTCAGCGATCTGGCCCTTCAGCGCTTCAAGCGATTCGGCACCGTATTTCGTGGCCAGCTCGTCATTCACTTCGGCAGGCTTAGGCTCTTTGACCGCTTTCACGGTGCATTCAAACACAGCCGCTTTGCCAGCAAGATGCTCCGCGCCATATTCCGCGGGGAAGGAAACGTCGACCTTCACCTCTTCACCGGCTTTTGTGCCGACAAGCTGCTCTTCAAAGCCGGGAATGAAGGAGTTGGAACCCAGAACCAGCGGGTAATCCTCGCCGGTGCCGCCTTCAAAGTAGTCACCGTCAACGGAGCCTTTGAAATCGATCACGACTTGGTCGCCGTCTTTGGCTTTGCTGCCTTTTCTGCGGTCGGCAAAGTTTTGTGCTGATTCGGCCAGATTGGCGAGCGCCTCTTCGACGGCTGCGTCTTCGGCTTTCACGATCAAACGCTCCAGCGTGACCTTGCTTGCGTCAACATCAGGGATCTCAGGCAGGGCTTCGTAGGTCATTTCGACCACGACGTCCTGACCTTCTTTCCACTCTTCGCCGTCTTTCATTTTGACGTCAGGCTGCATCGCAGGCCGGTCACCGGAGGCTTCAAAGTGCTCTTTCATGGCGCCATCAACGGCATCTTGCATGGCTTCACCCATGATACGCTCGCCAAACTGCTTGCGCAGCATCGCCATTGGCACTTTTCCCTTACGAAAGCCCTTCATTTCGACCTCGGGCTGCGCCTCGATCAACTTCTCTTGCACTTTCGCATCAAGCTCCGCCGCGGTCACCGTGATGGTGTAGCCGCGCTTGAGGCCTTCGTTCAGGGTCTCAGTGACCTGCATATATATCCATCCTTCTCAACATATCTGGTGCGGGTAGAGGGACTTGAACCCCCACGCCTTGCGGCGCCAGAACCTAAATCTGGTGCGTCTGCCAATTTCGCCATACCCGCATCTCAATGTACCCGGCAGCCCGTATGACCGACACGTACAATGATTTCCGCGTCCTTCTAACAAAGGTCTGCGCAGGAAGCGAGAGGAAAAGCTGCCTTGAATTGGTAAGATTCAAACCCGGGGTTTGACATTTCCTTAACCCTTTGGTGCCACAATTCGGGTTCAGGTAGGGCAGGAAGCTGAGGAGAAGATTGCATGACACACCAAACCGCTATGATCGGACACACATCTGCCGAACTTCCTGAAGGTGTTGTGGCAGGCACTACCGTGATGACCTTGATGGGTGAAAAATGCGTCGAGTCCCTGAAGGCCGGTGACCGCATTATTACCCGTTCCGGCGCCCGTAGCCTGCGTGCAGTGCATAAAACCATGCATCCAACGCTGAAACTCGTGTGCATTTCGGCATCTGCCCTCGGCGTGGAACAGCCCGAAGAAACCGTCTGCGTCACACCGAATCAGGGCATTCTTATCCGCGGCTGGCGCGCAAAAGCCCTCAAGGGTGCCGAGCAGGCCGTTTTCACCGCGTGCGAATTGGCCGATGGCGAATATATCCGGTTGGAAACCCATGTCGCGGTTTCAATCTTCACGCTGGAATTCGATCATCCCGAAGTCATCATCGCCAATGGCGTGGAATTAGCCTGCACCCCGACCACCGTCACGGCGTGATTCGTTCTCTCCGGCATCGATAAAATCCACCCAGCACGTTTTTGCCCGACATCCGGGGGTGCCTCAAACCCTTAAGGCGCGAAACACCTTTGGCAGTTCTTCTGGCAGGTCCTCTGCTATCAGACCGGGGCCAAACGTGATTGCGCATTCGACATGCAACCATGCGCCAGTGCAGGCTGCCTCAAAAGGGGCAATGCCCCGCGCCAACAAGCCAGTGATAAAGCCCGCAAGAACATCACCTGATCCCGCGGTCGCAAGCCAGGGTGCCGCGCGTCCATAAGCTGCTGCATTGACAGCGCAGCGACCATCAGGGGCCGCAATTACCGTGTCCGTCCCCTTGAAAAGCACAATACAGCCAGCCCGCCTGGCCGCCTCTCGGCAGGCATCTACCTTGGAAAACGCGGGACCTTTCGTAGCCGGCGCCGCCAAACGCGCCGCGATGTCGGGAAACAGCCGTGCAAATTCCCCCGCATGTGGCGTCAACACGCAGGCCGAATGAAGCAAGCCAAACAAGGTGGTATCCCCGGCGACTAATGTCAGCGCATCGGCATCCAACACCGTAGGTCGGCCCCCTTCGACCTGCGACACCAAAGCCGCAGCAAGCAACTCCGCCTGCGTAGGCCCGCAGCCCATCCCCGGCCCAAGACACAGCGCAGTGATGCGCTTATCATGCAAGAAGCCCTCCAATGCCGCAGAATCGGGAAACGGCCTCACCATAATCGCGTTCAGCTGCGCCGCATTCACAATCAAAGCAGAAGGCGGGCAGCCTAGGGTCACCACCCCTGCCCCGATCCGCAGCGCTCCCCTCGCTGCCAATCGCGCGGCCCCACCCGAGGCAATGCCACCCGACAGCACCAGCGCGTGACCATGGGAAAACTTGTGAGCGCCCCCCGACTTCCTCAGATGCTGAAAAACTGCGGGCTCATCCCGCGGCGATTCGAGAAAACGGGTCGCGGACTCCGGAACCCAATCTGAAAGCCCGATGTCGACAATCCTCAACCGTCCGCAATGTGCAGGGGTATCCCCTAAATAATGCCCAAGCTTTGCACGATGGAATGTCACCGTAAGATCTGCCGCATATGTATCACTGCGCGCTGTATCGCCCGCAAGTACAAGGCCGGAATCGCTACACCGATCAGAAGGGATGTCGATTGCGACAATATGTGGACCCGGAACAGCGCCGCCACGACGATATCTATCGGGGCCACCTCTTTGCAACAGCGCCTCGAACGCCTCCAAACGGGGGGCTTGCCGCGTCAGGCCCGTTCCGAAAAGCGCATCCACAACCAAAACCAGATCGTCCCTGAAAAGCGCCGCCGAAAGACCGTCATCCGATAGAATCGTCCCCGACCACCGCTCAAAGTTCACCCTCGCATCCGCAGGCAACTTATCGGGATCGCCATAAAGGTAGACCTCCACCGCCCAGCCCGCCTCTTGCAACAGGCGCGCAACGACGAAACCGTCACCGCCATTATTGCCGGGCCCGCACAACACCACCGCAGGTGAAGGCGCGGACAACGCTGGCCATTCTTCATCAATTGCCTGCACCACAGCGCGACCAGACCGCTCCATCAGCTCCAATCCGGTCACGGAACCAGAGGCAATCGCGGTCTGTTCAACGGCGCGCATTTGGGCGGCGGTCAGCAATTCGGTCATGTTTTATCCTTTTTGGGTTCATTATTTGCCCACCAACCAAGCGTATCGCACAAAATTTAGGCGATACACCTGAATGAAAGGCTTTTTGGCCCGGTCTGGCGGCCCTCTCAATTGTTCCAACGAACAATAGATGGTCAACATGTGTCAGATCAAAAGTTGCCCGCAAAGGATTCGGCCGATGAAGAAAATCGAAGCGATCATCAAGCCCTTCAAGCTCGACGAAGTAAAAGAAGCGCTGCAAGAGGCGGGCATACAAGGGCTTTCCGTCACGGAAGTCAAAGGTTTTGGCCGCCAGAAAGGCCACACCGAACTTTACCGTGGTGCCGAATATGTCGTGGATTTTTTGCCTAAGGTGAAAATTGAGGTCGTATTGCCCGACGATCTGGTTGATGCTGCAGTGGAGGCAATCATCGCCGCCGCTCGTACTGACAAGATCGGGGACGGCAAGATTTTTGTTTCACCGGTTGAGCAGGCAATCCGTATCCGTACCGGCGAAACCGGTGACGACGCGCTTTAAGAACAACGTTACAGTATAAGGAAATGACCATATGAAAACGGTCGCAGATGTGATGCAATTGATGAAGGACGAAGAGGTCGCCTATGTCGACGTTCGTTTCACCGACCCTAAGGGCAAGTTGCAACATGTAACAATGGATGTCGACCTCGTTGATGAGGACTTCTTTGAAGAAGGCTTCATGTTCGACGGCTCCTCCATCGCGGGTTGGAAGTCGATTGAACAATCTGACATGAAGCTGATCCTTGACCCGAATTCGGTCTATATTGACCCCTTCTATGCCGAAAAAACCCTCTGCGTGCATTGTAACGTGGTGGAGCCAGACACAGGCGAAGCCTATTCCCGCGATCCGCGCGGCACGGCGACCAAAGCCGAAGCCTACCTGAAAGCCTCCGGCATTGGCGACACGTCTTACTACGGGCCAGAAGCCGAATTCTTCCTGTTTGACGATGTTCGCTACTCCGTCACTCCGCAAAAAGTGTCGTTCCAACTGGATGCCGAAGCGGCTTCCTGGAACACGGACGCGGAATTCGAAGGCGGCAACCTTGGCCACCGCGCACCGCATAAGGGCGGCTATTTCCCGGTTAACCCCGTGGATGAAGCCCAAGATATCCGCAGCGAGATGCTGTCCACCATGAAGCGCATGGGCATCAAGGTCGACAAGCACCACCATGAGGTCGCGACCTGCCAGCACGAGCTGGGCATGATCTTTGGCGGGCTGGTTGAACAGGCCGACAATATCCAGAAATACAAATACGTGATCCACAATGTGGCCCACGCCTATGGCAAAACGGCGACCTTTATGCCCAAGCCTATGAAGGGCGATAACGGCTCGGGCATGCACGTGAACATGTCAATCTGGAAAGATGGCAAACCATTGTTTGCAGGCGACAAATACGCAGATCTTTCGCAAGAGGCCCTGTGGTTTATCGGTGGTATCCTCAAGCACGCCAAGTCGCTCAACGCGTTGACCAACCCGTCGACCAACAGCTACAAGCGCTTGATCCCCGGCTTTGAGGCTCCTGTTCTGCGCGCCTATTCCGCCCGCAACCGCTCTGGCGCTGTGCGTATTCCATGGACCGAAAGCCCCAAGGCAAAACGCGTCGAGGCACGTTTCCCCGATCCGGCTGCGAACCCCTATCTGGCGTTTTCCGCCTTGCTGATGGCCGGGCTTGACGGCATCAAAAACAAGATCGATCCGGGTCCTGCATCCGACAAAGACCTTTATGATCTGCCCCCCGAAGAGCTGGCCGCAATCCCGACCGTTTGCGGGTCCCTGCGCGAGGCGCTGGAATCGTTGGAAGCGGATCATGACTATCTGTTGGCCGGTGACGTGTTCACCAAAGACCAGCTGGATGGCTACATGGCCCTGAAATGGGAAGAGGTTTATGCCTATGAGCATACCCCTCACCCCATTGAATATGTGATGTATTATTCCTGCTAAGCCGCAGACATCTCGACAAATGATCAGGCCGCCCCTCGGGGTGGCCTTTTTTGTACAAGGCACCTCATCGCGCAATTCCACGCGAGGCAAGTGGCAAAAGGCTTCATCTTTACCGGAAAACCGCAGATACTTACCGAAAAATAACGGGAGGTCGCCATGACCAGCACGCCATTCGAATTCACCGGTAAAGACGGACAAAACCTTGTAGGCCGGTTGGAACGCCCTACCGGCCCTGTTCGCGCCACCGCATTGTTCGCGCATTGCTTTACCTGCGGCAAGGACATCTTCGCCGCCCGCCGCATCAGTCGCCGCTTGTCCGCCATGGGCATCGCCGTACTACGCTTTGATTTTACCGGATTGGGCCATTCAGACGGGGAGTTCGCAAATTCCGGCTTCTCTGGCAATGTCGAGGATCTGGTCGCCGCAGCGCAGGCGCTTTCGGATGCGGGGCTGCCCCCCGGCTTGCTGATCGGACACAGCTTGGGCGGCGCGGCGGTGATTGCGGCCGCTTCACAGATCCCCTCTTCCAAGGCGGTGGCAGTGATCGGCGCGCCCGCTGACCCGTCCCATGTGACCCATCACTTTGCCCATGCCGAGGATGACATCGAGACCAATGGCGAGGCCCCCGTAACCCTCGGCGGGCGTGATTTCACCATCTCGCGCAGCTTCTTGCGCGATCTGCGCAGCGCCACCCTTTCCGAGCATCTGCACAACCTGCGCCGCGCCCTGCTTATCTTGCACGCCCCCCGTGATGCCGTAGTCGGCATTGAAAATGCATCCTCGCTGTTCATCGCAGCACAGCATCCCAAAAGCTTTGTGACGCTGGACGGGGCCGACCACCTGCTGACCCGCGCGGCTGATGCCGATTATGCCGCCAATACCATCGCCACATGGACCGAACGCTATCTGGATATGAAGCCGCAAACCGACGACACCGAAGCCCCGGAAGGCATCACACGCATAATAGAGGCCGACCCGAACGGGTTTTTGCAAGATGTTCATCTGGGCCGCCACCACCTCAAAGCCGATGAGCCCGAGGCCTTCGGTGGCACCGACCTTGGCCCATCGCCCTATCAATATCTTGCCGCCGGTCTTGGGGCTTGCACAGCCATGACCATCCGCATGTATGCCCGCCGCAAAGGCTGGGACCTGATGGGGGTATCAGTTGATGTATCACATGAGAAACGTCATGCAACTGATTGTGATAAATGTGAAAATTCTGGAAAAATTGATACCTTCACTCGCCACATCACCCTATCGGGCACGCTTGACAGCACACAGCGCGAAAAGCTGATCGCGATTGCCGACAAATGCCCCGTTCACCGCACGCTAGAGGCCGAGGCAAGCATCATCACCCTTGAGGTCCCCGCCAAATCCTGATGGCCGCAAATCCTGACGGTCTTGCCCTTGCAGCCCAACCGTCCTAAGCAAAGCCCCATCCCTTGCCGCCCCAAGAAAGGCCCTGCCCATGATCCCGCGTTATTCCCGCCCCGATATGGTCGCCATCTGGTCACCGGAAACCAAGTTCAAAATCTGGTATGAGATCGAAGCCCACGCCTGCGACGCCCAAGCAGAACTTGGCGTGATCCCGAAAGAGAATGCCGAGGCCGTCTGGAAGGCCCGCGATGTCACATTTGATGTGGCCCGTATCGACGAGATCGAAGCCGTCACCAAACATGACGTCATCGCCTTCCTGACCCATCTGGCCGAACACATCGGCTCCGATCAAGCGCGCTTTGTGCATCAGGGCATGACCTCATCTGACGTGCTGGACACAACGCTGAATGTGCAACTGGTGCGTGCGACTGACCTGCTTTTGGCAGGGATGGATCGGGTTCTGGCCGCGCTCAAATCCCGCGCGCTGGAGCATAAAGACACGGTGCGTATCGGGCGCAGCCACGGCATTCACGCCGAGCCGACAACCATGGGCCTGACCTTCGCGCGCTTTTATGCCGAAATGGACCGTGGCCGGGCGCGCCTTGCCCTCGCCCGTGCGGAAATCGCCACGGGGGCCGTTTCAGGCGCTGTCGGCACATTCGCCAATATCGACCCCGCGGTCGAGGAACATGTCTGCAAAATGATGGGCCTGACGCCAGAGCCGATCAGCACACAGGTTATCCCGCGCGACCGCCACGCAATGTTCTTTGCAACCCTTGGCGTCATTGCGTCGTCGATCGAGAACATCGCGATCGAGGTTCGGCACATGCAGCGGACCGAAGTTCTTGAGGCCGAAGAGTTCTTCTCCCCCGGTCAAAAAGGCTCCTCTGCGATGCCACACAAGCGCAATCCGGTACTGTCGGAAAACCTGACCGGGCTGGCGCGGCTGGTGCGGATGGCTGTCATTCCGGCGCTGGAAAATGTCGCGCTTTGGCATGAGCGTGACATCAGCCATTCCAGCGTAGAGCGCGCAATTGGCCCCGACGCCACGATCACGTTGGACTTTGCGCTGCACCGTCTTGCGGGGCTGATTGAAAAGCTGGTGATTTATCCCGATAACATGCTGGCAAACATGAATAAATTCCGCGGCCTTGTGATGAGCCAGCGCGTGCTGCTGGCCCTGACGCAAGCAGGTGTATCGCGTGAGGATAGCTACCGCCTGGTGCAGCGCAATGCCATGAAGGTTTGGGAACAAGGCGCTGATTTCAAAACGGAACTTCTGGCTGATACTGAGGTGACTTCCGCCCTTAGCCCTGCCGAGATCGAAGAGAAATTCGACCTTGGGTATCACACCAAACATGTTGATACGATCTTTGCCCGGGTGTTTGGCTAAAACTTGATCCTTTAAGCCGGAAAACGCAAGAAAGACACGGGCTTTGCACTGGATGCGTGTAAGCCCGTGTTAACTTCGATCTGCCAAGCTGACCTCATGGATTAGTATATTGAGGGCACAATGGAAAACGGGTCAACAGAACTGGCGCAGATCACGCCAACACAGGCTTTTGCGCCCAACCGCGAACGGCGGGCCGCACGGCGGCCGCTGACCAGCCGTGAAAAGGCGGCGGTTATCGTTAGGCTGTTGGTGGCGCAAGATACCCCCATCATATTGTCCTCCTTGCCCGAACACACTCAGGCCGCCCTGACCGAACAGATGGGCAAAATGCGGCTTGTCGACCGCGGCACTTTGAACGCGGTTGTGGCCGAATTCGTGGCCGAACTGGAAGAGGTTGGCCTGGCCTTTCCCGGCGGGATCGAAGGGGCGCTTTCTATCATGGATGGCCATATTTCCGCGACTGCCGCCAACAGGTTGCGCCGCCTTGCGGGGGCCTCCTCGCGCGCGGACCCTTGGGACCGGATTTCGGCGATGGAGGTTGATCGCCTGCTTCCGGTTCTCGAGGAAGAGAGCATCGAGGTCGCAGCCGTCATGCTGTCCAAACTCGTTGTTCCCAAAGCGGCAGAGCTTTTGGGACGGCTGGAAGGTGCGCGCGCGCGCCGTGTGGCCTATGCTGTATCACAGACGGTAAATGTAGACCCTGAAACCGTGCGACGCATTGGCCTCTCTCTTGCCACCCAGCTGGAAAACCAACCCCCGCGCGCCTTCGAGACCGGTGCGGTCGAACGCGTTGGCGCCATTTTGAACGTCACCCCACAGTTGGTCCGTGACGATGTTCTGGCTGGCCTCGAGCAAGATGATGAAGAATTTGCCAAGATGGTGCGCAAGGCAATTTTTACATTCTTCCATATCCCCGCCCGTATCAACACCCGCGACATTCCGAAAATCGCGCGCGTTTTGGATCAGGCCGTTCTGGTCACCGCTCTGACCTATGCCAGCGCCAAAAAAGATCTGGCCCCCACTGCAGAGTTTATCCTGGACAATATGTCACAACGCATGGCGCAAACCCTTCGTGAAGAGATGGACGAACGGGGCAAGGTGACCGAAAAAGATGGAGAAGCCGCACAGGGCGCAGTTATCGCTGCTATCCGTGGGTTGGAAAGCGCTGGCGAACTGGCCTTTATTCAAGAGGAAGAGTAGCCGGCACAAAGCCATCCCCCTGCTTTTGCGACAAACAGGCATTTGCCGCGCTTTCGGGGCGTGGTGCCATCTGCTGCGCTTGTGATCGTAGGGACGGGGCCTTATGTAAGGCTGCGTAAATCCCGCTTGGATCGGCATATAAACTGGACGGCTCCATGACCAAAACCACTGTGAAAAAAAGCCGGGCAGAACGGTTGCGCAACCTGTTTATACGCGGGTTGATCAATCTGCTTTTAGCCCTGCCTTACCGTTGGCGCGTGCCGCTGTGTGGTTGGGTCATGGCCTATATCATCGGCCCGATCGCTGGATATGACAAACGTGTGCGCGACAATCTGGCGCTTGTGATGCCAGACCTGCCGCAAGCAGAGGTAAAGCGGCTGATGCGCGAGGTGCCGCGCAATGTGGGCCGCACCTTGATCGAGATTTACTCTGGCAAAGAATTTATCGCACGCGCCACCGCAGAACCGCTGCAAGGTGAGGGGCTGGCGGCCCTGGACGAAGCCCATGCAGCTGGTCGTCCGGTAATCCTCGTGACCGGCCATTTCGGCAATTATGACGCAAGCCGTGCAGCGCTTATTGCGCGCGGCTATAATGTCGGGGCGCTTTACCGCCCGATGGGGGACCCCGATTTCAACGCCCATTACGTCAAGGCGATTTCGCGCATCGGCACTCCGGTTTTCCCGCGGGGCCGTGCTGGATTGGCAGATATGGTGCGGTTTTTACGGGGCGGCGGCATGTTGGGCCTGCTGATGGATCAAAAAATCAGCAGTGGGCAGCCGCTCTCCTTCATGGGACAGCCCGCGATGACAGCCCTTTCGGCGGCCGATCTGGCGTTGAAGTATAATGCGCTGGTGGTGCCGACCTATGCCGTGCGCCGTGGCCTCGATTTCGATATTATTATCGAACCCCCGATCCCGCACAGCACGCCGACCGAAATGACACAAGCCCTGAACGATTCACTGGAAAAGCTGGTGCGTCAGCACATGGATCAATGGTTCTGGATCCACCGCCGCTGGAAATAAAACCTAGCGCAGAACATCTGCGCTCAATATCTCGGCCGGGCCGGTGGCTTGTAAAATCACCACCAATGGTGCGCCCCCCGGTGCAGCCGCCTCAATAGACAAAGGGCTGGTGCCGTTCCAATCGGTCAGAATCTGCCAGGATTTAACCACATTGTGGTACGTGATCGTTTTGCCTGCATTCTCACCGCGTTCAATCTTGACAGACTCCGATGGGGAAAACCGGACCAGTTGTACGTGTATTGGTCCGGTCGCGCCCAAAACCGGTGCAGCCGTAATCAACACGCGATCACCTTGACGGTCCAATTGCAGCCCGTTGCGCCCGGCCTTTTTCAACTGGGCATTCACTGCAGCTTCCACCTCGGGACCGCGATTGCCGATCAGCCGGGCTTGCCCTTGCACCACGACCTGCGGGGTATAGACCATCTTTTCACGGGCATGGCGCGCATAAGCTTTTTGACGGGCAGTGAATTGGGGGCTGGCAAACTTATCCTTCCAACCTAGATAATCCCAGTAATCCACATGTAGTGACAGCGCGATCACCCCTGCCGTCGCATCAATCTTTCCCAAAATAGCATCTGCCGGAGGGCAGGAAACGCAGCCTTGCGACGTAAACAGCTCCACCACAACCGCGTCTTCACTTTGCGCAAAGACCGGCGCCGCAAATGCCAGAAATGCCGCGCAAGCGGGTATGAACCTGTGTCTCATCCTCAAAGCCTCACTATAGGTACTCCCCATATCTAGTCACATAACCCCCGAGGAGCCAATCAAGGTTTTGAGAGGCGGCGTTACAAATGTGTAGGTTGTGCGCTTAGACCTGATCTGTGTCATATTTGGGCTGGATTTTCGGCATACAATTGCATACAACGACACGACTCCCTTGTTTTCCGACCCGTTTGTCGGCATTACCTCTAGGGAAGATCACGACATTCACGCCCCAGCCAGGAGGTTAGACATGACCGTAACCGTCGGACATGACAGCACCAAAGCCCGCCGTACCCTTACCAGCGGTGGCTCATCCATCGCATATTACTCCATCCCCGCCGCACAAGAGGCCGGTTTGGGCGATTTCTCTCGCCTGCCTGCCTGCTTGAAAGTGGTGCTGGAAAACATGTTGCGCTTTGAAGACGGCAAGACCGTCTCGGTCGATGACATTAAGGCCTTTGGCGAATGGGGTGCCAATGGCGGCAAAAACCCGCGCGAAATCGCCTACCGCCCTGCCCGCGTCTTGATGCAGGATTTCACCGGTGTTCCGGCCGTGGTGGACCTTGCCGCCATGCGTGACGGTATCATCGGCCTTGGCGGAAACGCTCAGCAAATCAACCCTTTGGCTCCTGTTGATCTGGTCATCGACCACTCGGTCATGATCGATCAGTTCGGCACACCGCGGGCGTTCCAGATGAACGTGGATCGCGAATACGAACGCAATATGGAACGCTATACCTTCCTGAAATGGGGGCAGAACGCATTTAACAACTTCCGCGTTGTGCCGCCCGGCACTGGTATTTGCCATCAGGTCAACCTTGAATATCTGTCGCAAACCGTCTGGACAGACAAAGACCAGAACGGCGTGGAAATCGCCTATCCCGACACATTGGTCGGCACCGACAGCCACACCACCATGGTCAACGGCCTTGCCGTTCTTGGTTGGGGCGCTGGCGGTATTGAGGCCGAGGCAGCAATGCTCGGCCAGCCCGTATCGATGCTGATCCCCGAGGTCGTGGGCTTCAGGCTTACAGGGACGATGGTTGAGGGCACCACCGCCACCGACCTCGTGCTGAAAGTTGTGCAAATGCTGCGCCAGCATGGTGTGGTTAGCAAATTTGTCGAATTTTACGGTGACGGGCTGGATCGTTTGCCATTGGCCGACCGTGCGACTATCGCCAATATGGCACCGGAATATGGCGCGACTTGCGGCTTCTTCCCGATCGACAATGAAACCCTGCGTTACCTGCGCAACACAGGCCGCGACGAGGCCCGGATCGCGCTGGTCGAAGCCTATGCTAAAGCAAACGGCATGTGGCGCGACGCCGATTACGCCCCGATCTACACCTCCACGCTGGAGCTGGATATGGGCACCATCGTGCCAGCGATTTCCGGTCCAAAACGGCCACAGGATTTCGTGGCACTGGATGTGGCAGCAACAACATTTGGCGAATATGTGGCCGGTCAACGCGGCACCAAGGACGTCACCAAAAAACAAGAAAACCTTTGGGAAGGTGAAGGCGGTCAGCCCGAGCCAGTCGACATTCCCGGCGACACCGGCCACCACAACCGTGGTTACGTGCAGACGGACGATGGCCATTACCAATTGCATGACGGCTCTATCGTCATTGCGTCCATCACCTCTTGCACCAACACCTCCAATCCCTATGTGATGATCGCAGCAGGGCTGGTGGCGCGCAAAGCCCGCGAGAAAGGCCTGAACCGCAAGCCTTGGGTGAAAACATCGCTGGCCCCCGGGTCGCAAGTTGTGACCGAATATCTGGAAGCGGCTGATCTGCAAAAAGACTTGGATGCCATCGGCTTCAACCTTGTCGGCTATGGCTGTACAACTTGCATCGGCAACTCCGGCCCGTTGGAGCCAGCGATTTCCAAAGCGATTAACGATTACGACCTGATCGCCACGTCCGTTCTGTCGGGCAACCGCAACTTCGAAGGCCGGATCAGCCCCGATGTGCGCGCAAACTACCTTGCGTCACCACCGTTGGTTGTTGCCTACTCGCTGATAGGTGACATGAACGTCGACATCACTAAAGCCAGCCTTGGCAATGATCAGGACGGCAACCCCGTCTACCTCAAGGACATCTGGCCCTCGAATGCCGAGATCGCGGAATTGGTCGAAAGCACCGTTACCCGCGCGGCCTTCCTCAAGAAATACGCCGATGTGTTCAAGGGTGATGAGAAATGGCAGGGCGTGCAAACGCCGGATTCCGAGACCTACGACTGGCCTCCGACTTCGACCTACATCCAGAACCCGCCCTATTTCCAGAACATGTCCAAAGATCCGGGCGTGATTTCGGATATCAAAGGCGCGCGTGTTCTGGCGCTTTTGGGCGACATGATCACCACTGACCACATCTCGCCAGCGGGGTCGTTCAAGGACACCTCGCCTGCCGGTAAATATCTTGTGGAACGTCAAATCTCCCCGGCAGAGTTCAACTCTTACGGGTCGCGTCGTGGCAACCACGAGGTGATGATGCGCGGCACATTCGCCAATATCCGCATCAAGAACGAGATGCTGGACGGTGTTGAGGGTGGCTACACCAAAGGGCCGGACGGGGCGCAAACCTCTATCTTTGATGCGGCGATGGCCTATCAAGAGGCAGGCACACCGCTGGTTATCTTTGGCGGTGCGGAATACGGTGCAGGCTCCAGCCGTGACTGGGCGGCCAAAGGGACGGCGCTGCTTGGCGTCAAAGGCGTGGTTGCCGAATCCTTTGAGCGTATTCACCGGTCCAACCTCGTTGGTATGGGCGTGATCCCCTTTGAGTTCACCAATGGCGACACGCGCAAATCCCTTGGCCTGACCGGCGATGAGGTGATCAACATCGAAGGGCTGGAAGGCGATCTTAAGCCGCTTTCCAACGTTCCTTGCCAGATCACCTATGCGGACGGCAAAACCAAAACCATCCAGATCAAATGCCGGATCGATACGGCGATTGAGAAGGAATATGTCGAGCATGGCGGCGTGTTGCCCTATGTGCTGCGCGATCTGGCCAAAACTGCCTGAACGCCTAACGGCATTTGAAAACCACGGGCCAGCCTATGGCTAAGCCTTACGCCCCGCCAGTTGTCTGGCGGGGCGTTTTCTTATGGTGGGGGCTGTTGTAAAAACAGTGTCTGTCCTCAGGTGTTTTTGCCTTCGATACGGCATAAAAAAACCTGCCGCGTAGAACGCGACAGGCTTTTGCTACGGAATATGCAATCCCGTCTTATATCGAAACATCCGTTACTCGGCGTCCGGATTAGCCTTGCCCACCCCGAGGAAGACAAATTTGAACGGCAGTATCCACAAGAACCCCAAGAAGACGTAGACGATAAGTTCCAACCAGAACGGCGGCCGGTCAAATAGGGAAACCACGAACAAGGCCGCCGCGATATAAAGCGGCAAGCCCACCAACAGCAAAACCAATGACCAGCGCCGCCGTGCTTTATATGAAAGTTTCATCGCGCGCCTGCCCCGATCAATCTGCAAAGGGGTCTGTGACAAGAATCGTATCATCACGTTCCGGGCTGGTGGAGAGCAATGCGACGGGGCATTGGATCAACTCTTCGATCCGGCGCACATATTTGATCGCCGCCCCCGGAAGATCGGCCCAAGAGCGCGCGCCGGCAGTGTCTTCAGTCCAGCCTTCCATCTCTTCATAGATCGGCGTGCAGCGGGCCTGCTGATCAGCGGCCGTGGGCAGATAATCCAACCGCTTGCCATCCAGATCATAGCCGACACAGATCTTGATGATCGGGAAACCGTCCATCACATCCAGCTTGGTCAGCGCAATGCCGGTCACACCACTGGTCGCACAGGTCTGGCGCACCAGAACCGCATCGAACCAGCCGCAACGACGTTTGCGCCCGGTAACTGTGCCGAACTCATGCCCGCGTTCGCCTAGACGGATGCCATCGGCATCGTCCAGCTCGGCCGGGAACGGGCCTTCGCCGACGCGGGTGGTATAGGCCTTTACGATGCCCAGCACGAAATCAATCGCGCCTGGCCCAAGGCCCGTGCCCGTCGCGGCCTGCCCTGCAATCACATTGGAAGAGGTCACGAACGGATAGGTGCCGAAGTCGATGTCCAAAAGCGCGCCCTGCGCCCCTTCAAACAAAATCCGTTTACCTGCACGACGCGCCTCGTTCAGCACTTTCCAGACCGGCTGCGCATAGGGCAGCACTTGCGGCGCGATCTCACGCAGTTGCGCCAGCAGCGCATCACGGTCAATCGGCTCAAGGCCAAGCCCGCGGCGCAGCGCATCGTGGTGGGTCAACAGACGGTCAACGCGCAGCTCCAGCGTCGCATCATCTGCCAGATCGGCGACACGAATCGCACGACGGCCGACTTTATCCTCATAGGCCGGACCAATGCCGCGGCCCGTGGTACCGATTTTGGCAACGGCAGTCTGATCTTCACGCGCGCGGTCCAATTCTCCGTGCACAGGCAGAATCAATGGCGCGTTTTCCGCGATCATCAGGTTTTCGGTCGTAATCTCAACGCCCTGCGCGCGGAGCTTCTCAATCTCCATGATCAGGTGCCAAGGGTCCAGAACCACGCCATTGCCGATAACCGACAACTTGCCACCGCGCACAATGCCCGAGGGCAGTAGCGACAGCTTATATACCTTGCCGTCAATGACCAGCGTATGGCCCGCGTTATGCCCGCCTTGAAACCGCGCGATGACATCGGCACGTTCCGACAGCCAGTCCACAATCTTGCCTTTTCCTTCGTCACCCCATTGGGCGCCGACTACCACAACATTGGCCATTTTCGATGATCCCTTCACGCATTGGTCCAAGTGAAACCGCTTGGGGTATAGCCGCCTTACGCGCAGGTGGAAACCATTAAATCATTTTGCCTATGCGTAGATTGGATGGCTTTGCGGCGAAGGGCTTGCCCCCGGACCGAGTTCCGCCTAAACAGACGCGTCAGCCCAGCGAGAAGCCGAAAGTCCCATGGAAAACGTCGTTCTTACCATCCACCTGATCCTTGCACTTTGCCTGATTGGCGTTGTGTTGCTCCAACGTTCCGAAGGGGGCGGCTTGGGTATGGGCGGCGGTGGTGGCGGTGGTGCCATGTCGGGCCGCGCGGCGGCGACGGCGCTTACCAAGCTGACATGGCTTTTGGCGCTCGGCTTTATCATCACCTCCATCTCGCTGACCTTGATTGCTGCCAAAGGCGCGTCGGGTACATCTGTGGTGGACCAATTCGGCGGCACAATCTCTGCGCCCGCAGTCCCTGAGGCACCGCTGGGCACCGATTTGTTGCCACCAGCGCCTGCTGATGCGCCCCTGACCCCGCCACGTGCGGATGACGGCACCACCACCGGTAATTAAAACAGTTTACGGGTTGGCCCCCTATAATTTGGGCCTTCCCGATTGTTCACCTCATCATATTGCGGGCTTGTTGCGGTCCGCACTCTTTTCGGTTATCTCTCGTCTCCCGTGATGGTGCGATTCTGAGGCGCCGAATCGCATACGCCAATTCTTCACGGGGGTTCACCACATGGCACGTTATATCTTCATCACCGGCGGTGTTGTCTCCTCTCTTGGCAAGGGTCTTGCCTCGGCAGCTTTGGGCGCGCTTTTACAGGCGCGCGGCTACTCGGTGCGGCTGCGCAAGCTTGACCCCTACCTGAACGTTGACCCCGGCACGATGTCGCCTTTTGAACATGGTGAGGTTTTCGTGACCGATGACGGTGCGGAAACCGATCTTGATCTTGGCCATTACGAACGCTTTACTGGCGTGCCAGCGCGCAAAACCGATAGCGTCTCTTCTGGCCGGATCTATTCCAACGTTTTGGAAAAGGAACGTCGCGGCGATTATCTGGGCAAGACCATTCAGGTCGTCCCCCATGTGACCAATGAGATCAAGGACTACCTCCACATCGGTGAGGATGAGGTTGATTTCATGCTGTGTGAAATCGGCGGCACCGTGGGCGATATCGAAGGCCTGCCCTTCTTTGAGGCGATCCGCCAGTTTATCCATGAGCGCCCGCGCGGCGAGTGCATTTTGCTGCACCTCACGTTGCTGCCCTATCTGGCCGCCAGCGGTGAATTAAAAACCAAACCGACCCAACACTCAGTCAAGGAACTGCAAAGCATCGGCCTTGCGCCGGACGTTCTGCTGCTGCGCTCCGAACATCCTATCCCGGAAAAAGAGCGTGAGAAGATCGCGCTGTTCTGCAACGTCCGCAAAGAGTCGGTGATCGCCGCCTATGACCTAAAAACTATCTATGAGGCCCCCCTCGCCTATCACCGCGAAGGGTTAGACCAAGCCGTGCTGGACGCTTTTGGTATTTCGCCCGCACCGCGCCCCAACCTGACCCGTTGGGAAGATGTGATGGACCGCATGACCAACGCCGAAGGCGAAGTGCGCGTGGCCATTGTTGGCAAATATACCCAGCTTGGCGATGCCTATAAATCGATTGCCGAGGCGCTGACCCATGGTGGCATGGCCAACCGCACCCGTGTGCGCGTCGATTGGGTCGACAGCGAGCTGTTTGAGCGCGAAGACCCTGCCCCGCATCTGCAACCCTACCACGCGATCCTTGTCCCCGGCGGCTTTGGCGAACGCGGCACCGAGGGCAAGATCAAGGCGGTTGAATTTGCCCGCACCCGTGGCGTGCCCTATCTGGGTATTTGTCTTGGCATGCAAATGGCGGTAATCGAAGCCGCCCGCAACCTCGCAGGCCTCAAGGATGCGGGTTCCGAGGAATTCGACCATGAGGCCGGTGCAAAACGGTTCACACCCGTGATTTACCACCTGAAAGAATGGGTGCAGGGCAGCCATGTGGTGGAACGCAAAGTGACCGACGACAAGGGCGGATCCATGCGCTTGGGGGCCTATAACGCCACGCTGACGCCCGGATCAAAAGTGGCAGAAATCTATGGCACGACCCAGATCGAGGAACGCCACCGCCACCGCTATGAGGTCGACATGACCTACCGTGAAAAGCTGGAGGCCAAAGGCTTAATCTTTTCCGGCATCTCGCCCGATGGTCGCCTGCCCGAGATTGTCGAGGTCAAAGGCCACCCGTGGTTCATCGGCGTGCAATTCCACCCCGAGCTGAAATCCAAACCCTTCGCCCCCCACCCGCTGTTCGCCGACTTTATTCGTGCGGCAGTAGAGGCGTCACGGCTGGTTTAAAATAAAGCGCCATTTGCACAGATAGCCGAGGTCCGCTTCGGCTATCTATGTTTTTCAAAGCCTAGATAGGGTTCGAACCGGTCATATAATTTAGGTATTTGGCCAGCCAGCCATGTGATCTCTTCATGCCGCTTCAGCGCTAAACGCACTCTGTCTTCGCCCGGCTCCATTTGACTATGTGCTGCAAAATTCATCTTCAGTTTGACTGCATGATCTCGAACTTCAAGCAAATAGTTTTGAATCTCTTTTCCAAAAAGAAATCTTGATCTTTGGCAAGTATCCGAGAACTTCCGAATGCCATCTTCGGATACATTCAAGTCCCGCATGAATTCACTGAAAAAAGCTTCGGTTTCCCTGAGGATCGAAAACCGCCGCTCAAACAGTTTTTCGCGCAAATTGGCCCTGTTAACCGACCATTGCTGATAGGCGATATATAACCCCAAACACGCAAGAGTCGGCGTCAGTAATGCGCTGAAAACCTCAACCCATTGCATTGAGAAAAACCCCGCGAGGTCTTCCACAGCAGATTTAGCGCTCAAACGTCCAGCTCCTCCACAAACTGCGCGTTTTCCTGAATGTACTGAAACCGAAGCTCGGGTTTTTTTCCCATCAGCCGCTCGACCAGATCGCTGGTTTCACCCGGTTCATCCTCATCGATTGAAACGCGGATCAACTTGCGGCTTTCGGGCTGCATCGTGGTTTCTTTAAGGTCTTTGGCATCCATCTCACCCAGACCCTTAAAGCGCTGCACGTCGATTTTGCCCTTGCCGCCAAGGCCTTTTTCCAGCCAGTAATCCTTTTCCGCATCATCGGAAACATAGAGCCGCTTGGCCCCTTGCGTCAGCCGGTACAGCGGCGGGCAAGCCAGATAAAGGTGCCCTTGGTCAATCAACGGGCGCATCTGCGTAAAGAAAAACGTCATCAACAGCGCCGCGATATGGGCGCCGTCGACATCCGCATCGGTCATGATGATGATCTTGTCATAGCGCAGATCATCAACCTTGAATTTCGGCCCCATCTGCACGCCCAAGGCCTCACAGATATCGCGGATCTCGGAGTTGTCATGCAGCTTGTTCGAGGCCGCCCCCAGCACGTTCAGGATCTTGCCCTTCAACGGCAAAAGCGCCTGATTGACCCGGTTGCGCGCGCCCTTGGCCGACCCACCGGCCGAGTCCCCCTCCACGATAAACAATTCCGTGCCCGCGCGGTTTTTCGCGGTGCAATCGGTCAGCTTTCCCGGAAGGCGCAGCCTTTTGGTGGCCGATTTACGGGCGGTTTCTTTTTCCTGACGACGGCGCAGACGCTCTTCGGCGCGCAGCACCAGAAAGTCGAGGATCGCCCCCGCTGATTTGGTATCCGAGGCCAGCCAGTTGTCGAAATGGTCGCGCACCGAACCCTCGACCAGCTTTGCGGCCTCTTCTGTCGCCAGACGGTCCTTGGTTTGGCCGACAAACTGCGGCTCGCGGATGAACACCGAAATCAGCGCGCAGCCACCTGTCATCATATCATCGCGGGTGATCAGCTCGGCTTTGCGGTTTTTCACCAAATCGCCGTAGGCACGAATGCCCTTCAGGATCGCCGTCCAGAAGCCTGCCTCATGGGTGCCGCCCTCGGGGGTGGGCACGGTATTGGTATAGGACTGGATGAAGCCATCCCGCGAAGGCGTCCAGTTAATCGCCCATTCCACCGAACCCGGTTGGCCGAATTTTTCCTGAAAGCCGACCTTGCCCGCAAAGGGACGCTCGGCATAGGTCGTGGCGCCTGTCAGGCTTTCGCCCAGATAATCGGCAAGCCCGCCGGGAAAGTGGAATACCGCCTCCATCGGCGTATCGCCATCGGGAACGGCGGTTTTCCAGCGGATCTCCACCCCCGAAAACAGATAGGCCTTGGAGCGGACCATCTTCATCAGACGCGCAGGCTTGAATTGCAACGATCCAAAGATCTGCGGATCTGGGTGGAACATCACAGAGGTGCCGCGCCGGTTGGGGGCAGCCCCCACCTTTTCCACCGGCCCTTGCGGGATGCCGCGCGAAAACTCCTGCACGTAAAGCTCTTTGTTGCGGGCCACCTCGACGCGCATGATATCGGACAGCGCGTTTACGACGGACGCACCCACCCCGTGCAAACCGCCCGATGTCTCATAGGCCTTGCCCGAAAACTTGCCGCCTGCGTGCAGGGTGCAAAGGATAACCTCAAGCGCGGATTTACCGGGGAACTTCGGGTGCGGATCAACCGGGATGCCGCGGCCGTTATCGCGGATGGTGATGGAGTAATCTGCATGCAGTTCCACCTCGATCCGCGTGGCGTGTCCCGCCACCGCCTCATCCATGGAGTTATCAAGCACCTCGGCCACCAGATGGTGCAGCGCGCGTTCATCCGTACCGCCGATATACATGCCCGGGCGCTTGCGCACAGGCTCCAGCCCCTCCAGCACCTCGATGTCATTCGCATCATAGGTTTCCGGTACGGCGGAGAGGAGATCATTGGCCATGTGCTGCTCGATTCTTATTAAACGTGTTTGAGGACGGATTAGACCACCTGAGGCGCGCACACGCAAGGCTCGGGGGATTTTACGGTTCCCGAAGAAACCACCAACAAAGCCAGCAAAGATTGACCCCGATCAAGGCGCGGCTTTTTGTCTATGTGCTAAGATGCCTCATTCTTGTTACCTTGCGTTCATCAAGTTGGGGCAAAGTTGCAGGGCATCACATCTTTGGAATGGAGGCATCATGGCTGCGAAGACGGCGAAGAAATCCGGTAAGGCCCAAAAGGTCAAAAAAGCACGTAAATCCGTAGGTGTGGAGCAACAAATTCCCGTCACCACCGAGACGTTGCGCATGACATTCGAGCAAGGCAAATACCCCTACAAACGCAAGATGAAGCGTAAAACATATGAGGCCGAGAAAGCGCAGCTTCAGGCCGAACTGTTGAAGGTGCAGCTTTGGGCGCAAGAAACCGGACAGAAGTTCGTGGTCTTGATGGAGGGCCGCGATGCCGCCGGCAAGGGCGGAACCATCAAACGGTTTATGGAGCATCTCAACCCGCGCTATGCCCGCGTGGTGGCCCTTTCCAAACCCGGTGAGCGTGAAACGGGCCAGTGGTTTTTCCAACGCTATCTGGAACATCTGCCCACCAAGGGCGAGATCGTTTTCTTTGACCGTTCATGGTACAACCGCGCCGGTGTGGAACGGGTGATGGGCTTTTGTAACCCTGCGGAATATCTGGAATTCATGCGTCAGGCCCCACAGGTCGAACAGATGCTCGTCCGCTCCGGTATCCGGCTTTATAAATACTGGTTCTCGGTCACCCAAGAGGAACAGCGCGCCCGCTTCAAAAGTCGCGAAACAGACCCGCTTAAACGCTGGAAGCTGTCGCCCATCGACAAGGCCTCCTTGGGGCGTTGGGATGATTATACCGAAGCCAAGGAGGCGATGTTCTTTTATACCGACACCGCCGATGCGCCTTGGACTGTCGTGAAGTCCAACCAGAAAAAGCGCGCGCGGCTAAACTGTATGCGGCACTTTCTGGCAAGCCTCGATTACCCCGGCAAGGATGTCGCTGTGGTCGGCCAGCCCGATCCGTTGATCGTCGGCAAGGCCGATCAGGTTATCAATATGGAAGAGGCCTCCGCGGTGCCGCTGGATATTTCCCGGCCCACAAACGCAAAGCTCAATGGTCGGGCAGACGCGCACGCCTGACCACATGCGGGTGGATTGATTCCACTTTTAAGCCGGGCGAGAGCAAGCGCTCTTGCCCGGCTGCATTTGTGCGGCTAATGCTGATGGATGAACAGCGCACCCATTATAAGCAAACCACAACATGCCCGCGCCCTGCTAACGCTGGGCCTACCACTTGTCGGCAGCCATCTGGCGCAGATGATGCTGCATGTGACCGACACTGTCATGCTCGGATGGTACGGGGTGCTAGAGCTGGCCTCTGTCGTGCTGGGCGCGTCGCTTTTCTTTATCATCTTTATTCTTGGTGCAGGCTTTGGTCAGGCGGTCATGCCGATGGTCGCCCAAGCCCTCGGGCGCGGCGATGAGGTTCAGGTCCGCCGCGATACCCGCATGGGGCTGTGGCTTTCCATCGGCTTTGGGGTGCTTTGCTATCCGGTTTTCTGGTGGTCAGGGTCGCTCTTGCTGGCCTTAGGGCAAGAACCCGATGTCGCGGCCACTGCACAGGTATACTTGCGCATTGCCGGCCTTGGCATGATCCCCACCCTGCTGGTGATGAGCCTGAAAAGCTATCTTGCAGCACTTGAAAAAACCCAAGTCGTGCTTTGGGTCACGGTGGCGGCTGTGGTGATGAATGCGGGCGTGAACTATGCGCTGATTTTCGGCAATTGGGGCGCGCCGGAACTTGGCGTCAAAGGGGCGGCGATCGCCTCGGTCTTTACACAGGCGGTGACCTTTGTCGCCTTGGCCCTCTATGCGCATTGGGTGCCGGAATTGAAACGCTTCAACCTGTTTCAACGGTTCTGGCGGCCCGATTGGCAAGCGATGCAGCAGGTTTACCGGATCGGCTGGCCGATTGGATTGACGGGGCTGGCCGAGGGCGGTTTGTTTCAGGCATCCGCGATCATGATGGGCTGGATCGGCACGATGGAGCTGGCCGCCCATGGCATCGCATTGGAAGTAACGGCACTGGCCTTTATGGTGCATCTGGGGCTTTCGAATGCTGCCACCGTGCGTGTCGGCCGCGCGATGGGGCAAAACAATGCGCAAAGCCTGCGCGACGGGGCCAAGGTGGCCTTGATGATGTCCCTCGGTTTCGGGGTGACGATGGTGGTGCTGTTCCTGACGCTGCCCGCGCAAATCATCGCGCTGTTTCTGGACAACGCCAACCCGCAAAGCGCCTCTATCGTGGCTTTTGGTACCACCCTGCTGGCGCTTTCCGCCCTGTTTCAGATGGTCGATGCCACACAGGTCATGGCGCTGGGGTTCCTGCGCGGGATGCAGGATACCAAGGTGCCGATGTGGCTGGCCGCCCTGAGCTATTGGGTGATCGGTATTCCGGCAAGCTATGTGCTGGCCTTCCCGATGGGGCTTGGCGGGCCGGGATTGTGGCTGGGGCTGACAGTGGGGCTTAGCGTGGCGGCTGGCTTGTTGCTTTGGCGGTTCTGGACCACGGCGCCCAAGCCCGGCTAGATCCCCTCAGCCCTCATAGCCTTCGACAATCAAGCAATCACCGGTTGAGACCGGATCGCGCAGCGCTTTGGCCGCTTGGTATTCAGGGCTGTTGTAACAATCATGCGCCGCTTGCAGGCTAGGAAATTCGATGACTACAGTGCGCGCACGGCAGGCCCCTTCGACCTGCGTTTGCGGCGCGCCGCGCACCAGAAACCGTGCGCCATATTTTGCGAACGCCACGGCATTGGCGGCGCGATACGCCTCATAGGCCTGCGGGTCATGCACGTCGACATGGGCCACCCAATATCCTTTGGCCATTCCCTTTACCCCTCTTGCTAAAATATCTTGGACACGGTCTTGGCGTGTTCGGCCAACCCGTAAGGCGGGTTGATGATAAACATGCCTGATCCGATCATCCGGTGACCGTCGCGTACGGGGCCAAAGCGGACCTCATGGCGCAGCGCATCAGGGAAGCTTTGCGTCAGTTGCGCCAGCATGGGGCCATGCGTGCCCGAGGTCAGCAACGGATACCACAGCGCCAGAATGCCGACATTCCACTTGCGCGCGATCTGCGCCATCTCCTTGGGGATGCTGTCATATTCGGCCTTCACCTCATAGGACGGGTCCACCAGCATCATTCCGCGGCGCGGGGTGGGCGGACAAACGGCCTGCGCCAGTTTGAACCCGTCTTGCTGGCGGATATGCGCATCCCATTGGGTCAGATGCTCGGCCAAAATCGCATTTTCGCCGGGGTGAAGCTCTGCCAGATGGATCGTATCTTGCTCGCGCAGGGTCATCGCGGCAATCAAGGGCGATCCGGGATAGGCCGCCTCGCCGTATTTGAACCGCACCTCATTCAGGCGCTGCCGATAGGGATGATCCTTGGGCAGATGTTGTTCCAGCGCCAGAACGCCCTTTTCCGCCTCTCCGGTTTTCAAGGCAGCCTCATCGCCCAGATCATAAAGCCCGCGTCCGGCGTGGGTTTCCAGATAGGTGATGGGCTTGTCTTTTTGGACAAGGTAATCCAGCATCCACGCCAAAAGCGCGTGTTTGTGGACATCGGCCGGGTTTCCGGCATGGTAATGGTGTTGATAACTAAGCATACGCCAGCCATATCAGCCCGCGAAGGGCGGCGAAAGAGGCACTTGCATGCATCTTCCCCTTGCGCTTGTGTAAACTGAGGCCCATCTTCATTCCACAGGCTCCGGGTCCGCACGCACGGCCCGCCCCTGATGTCCGCCGACGGCCAGCGCCATGACCTTTTCGGTCAAGCCACGGCCCGGTGGCAGCGATCCGCGCGGCACAGGCCAAAGCGGAACTCTGTCTTTAAGGGGGACCCCATGTCCAAAGATAAAAATCGCGGCAATAAAGAAACCAAGAAGCCTAAAAAGGAAACGCCCAAGGTCTTGGCCACCGCCAATTCCAACGCAGGCAAGGATGGCACTACCATCGCGGGCAAAAAGATCAAGTAATCGCCATGTGGCCGTGCCAGTCGTACACCGGCGCGGCCAAACATTGCGGCTGACTTGCAAAAAGCGCTCGCACATCTGACGAACCACGTTAAGCTGCGCCAAAGTAACAGCCAAAGGCCCAGCCATGACCCCCGAGACCCTGCGCTATGGCGCGATTATGCTTGCCGCAGGCATCGGCATTCCCGTTCTTGCGGCGCTGAATGCGCAATTGGGCGCGCGGATCGGCAGCCCTTCGGCGGCAGCGATGATTCTGTTCGTCATTGCATTCTCGGCCGCCTTGGCCACCACCTTGCTGTCAGGTGGCCTTGGTCCGCTCGGCTTGGCACCGACACAGCCAAAGCACCTGTTTCTGGCGGGGCTTCTTGTGGCGTTCTACTTAATTTCCATCACCACAATCGCCCCGAAGTTCGGGGTCGGCAATGCAGTGTTTTTTGTGCTGATCGGTCAGATGGTTATGGCCGCATTGATCGACCATTTCGGCCTGTTCGGCGCGCTGATGAAACCGATGACCCTTGCGCGCGGCGCAGGCATCATCCTGATGATCGCAGGCGTCGCCCTGATCCAGCTTAGTTCAGCGAAAGCCCCGTGATGCTGGCGCGGATGCGGCTTTTGGTATCATCCGAATCCGCCGAGACCGCCAACCCCACCAATGCCCCTGCCCGCCCGCCAAAGGCACGCTTGTAGTCGGCCGTCAAATTGACCTGTTCGGCGTGGTTCCCTGTACCAGCCGCACGCAGCAAAATGGTCTTGCCGCGACTGCCAAGGTAAGGGCTGGACAGAACCGTGCCGCGCCCTCGATCATCACCCCATGAATAAACCAGAACCCGCGCAGACGAGCTGGTCAACAGTTTGCGCACATCGGCCTTGGCGCCCAATGCTTTTGCCTCTGCCTCGGGCAGGAACACGAAATAGAGCGATGCATTGCGATCATCGCCGCCCTTTTTCGCCAGATCCGTTGCAGGCACCGATTGGCTGACGGCCCATGACCATTTCGCCGATTTCGCCCCCCACTGGGGTTCTGCCACACGGGTATAGGCCAGCGATACAGACCCATTGGACGCGATGGAAAGTTCCCGCCCCTTGAACCCGTATTTATTCGACGAAAACAGCGAAAACCGCTGCGTGGACCATGACTTATCAAACGCCACGCCCTCTGCCATTGCGGCGGGTGCAAGTGACGCGGCTATGAGCGCGGCGGAAAGGATGCGAAACATAAGGACTCCTGTAAATGCCACCTGTCCTAGCATTGATCGCGCGACACGCGACACACAACTGCTTGAACATCGCGTGAACAGGTCAGAGGATCACCCGCCCCGCCTCCAGCCGCACCAGACGGTCCATCCGCGCCGCCAGCTCCATATTATGGGTGGCGATCAAGGCGGACAGGCCGGTCTCACGCACCAGCGTCATCAGCGCGCCGAACACTTGGTCAGAGGTCCCCGGATCAAGGTTGCCCGTCGGCTCATCCGCCAGAAGCAGGCGCGGGCCGTTCGCCAAGGCGCGGCAAAAGGCGATGCGCTGTTGTTCGCCACCAGACAAAGCAGCGGGGCGATGATCCGCACGGGGACCGACGCCCACTTGGTCCAGCAAAAGCCGCGCGCGGGCCTCGGCATCTTTGCGCGGGATACCATTGGCAAGCTGCGGCAGGATGATATTTTCCAGCGCGGTAAATTCGGGCAGCAAGTGGTGGAACTGATAGATGAACCCCACATCCCGCCGCCGCGCCTGTGTTCTGGCGCGATCCGACAGGCCTGCAAGATCGGTGCCGTCCAGCCGCATTTCCCCGCTATCGGCCGTATCGAGCAGCCCCGCGATGTGCAAAAGCGTCGATTTCCCAGCCCCCGAGGGCGCGACCAGCGCGACCACCTCACCGCGCGCCACCGAAAGCGTGGCCCCGCGCAGGACCACCACCTCGGCGGGTTTACCCTTGTTATAGGCCTTGGTCACATTTTCCAGCGACAGCATCACATCATTCATAGCGCAGCGCCTCAACAGGGTTCATCCGCGCGGCACGGCGGGCCGGAAAGATGGTCACAACAAACGAAAGCCCCAGCGACAACCCCACCGCAGACATCACATCGCCCAGTTGAAGCTTGGCGGGCAGCGCATAGATGCCACGGATAGCCGGATCCCAGACCCCGCCCCCCGATACATAGTTCACCAATGAGAAGATCGGGTCGATATAGATCGCGAAAAGGCAGCCAAGCAAAACGCCCAACCCCGTACCAATAATCCCGGTAAACGCCCCGCAGATAAAGAAAATCCGCAAGACTGAGCCCTCGGTCAGCCCCATCGTGCGCAAGATGCCAATATCACGGCCCTTGTTTTTCACCAGCATGATCAACCCCGACACGATATTCATCGCCGCAATCAGAACCAGAACCGAAAGGATAACAAACATCACGTTATCCTCGATATCCAGCGCCCGCAAAAACCCGCCCGAGCTGTCCTTCCATGTCCAGACATTGCCATAAGGCCCCGCCGCCTGCATCAAGGCGATCTGCGCATCGGTGCCGATCGCTTCGGGATGTTTGACCATCACCTCCAGCTCATCCGCCAGCCCTTCACGGTTGAAATAGGTCTGGGCGGCATCAAGCGGCATATAGATGCGTGTACGGTCAATATCATAGCGCCCAGCGGTGAAGATATAGACGACCTCATAGGCCGAAACCCGCGGGCTGGTGCCAAAGGCAGTTTTCACGCCATCGGGGGAAATAAGCCGGATGCGGTCGCCCAAACCAACGCCCAACTCTCGTGCGATGCCCGACCCGATGGCGATCCCTTCACCGTAGCGGGCAAGGTCGCCGTCGGCATCTGCACCGTCGCCCACACGCGGAATGCTGCGCACATCATCGGCACGCATACCGTAGACCTCGGCGCCCGCATTGCGGCTGTTTGCGGTGATCATCACCTGCCCGCGCACCATTGGGGCGGCGCGGGTCACGAACTCCAGCGCGGCAACATCGCGCGCGGCCGCGTCATAATCCTCAAAACTGCTGATGGTGCGCCCGTCGGCGGTTTCATGTCGGGCGGCATAGATCGTCACATGGGCATTGGCCCCAAGGATCGTATCAACGAACTCCGCCCGGAACCCTGCCCGAACCGAGAGCGTGGCGATCAGCGCGAATACGGCCAGGGTAATGCCGATCAGGCTGATCCATGTCATCACGGAAACACCCCCTTCGGCCCGTTTGGCACGCAGGTATCGCCATGCGATCATCCATTCAAAAGCCGCAAAAGGCGGGGTGGACGTTGGGGTGGGCACGGCGGCGTCTCCATTTAGTGGGGCGGGCGGTAAGTTGGCGCGAACCTGCGGGAATTGCGGTGCAGGGTCAAGCCTAAGCGAGTTCACGTCAAAGCGGCGCGCCGCTTTTTGCGCAATGGCCAAAGCAGCAAGCGAACAGCCCCCCAACCGCCCAAAAACCCCAAGGCCGCAGCAACAGCCCCCGCCACCGTTAGCGGCAGCGCAGGGCGAAAGTCGGCCCAAGTCGCGCGTATTGTATCGCGGTCGGCCATACGGTGCGGCATGGTAATTCGCTCTAACGGTGTGGCGAGGCGCAGGAATGTGAGGTTTTGCGACAAACGCGCCTGCCGGTCAAAGGCACGTTCCATATCGGCCTTGCGGGCGGTCAGAAACGGGGTGCCTTGCATCTGGTCAAGTGCTGCGCGTCGTGTCAGCCCGTTAGCACTGGCAGAGCGGTCAAATTCGTCAACCATCAGGGTAAGTGCATCCACCTGCCCGCCAAGCCGTTGGATATATTGCTGCGAGAACTCAGGGTATTGCGACAAAGCCGCCGCCCCTGAAATACCGCCTGCAAGGGCAAGGGCGCGGACAATCATTGCCCGCGCCCCAAGACCTTAGATGCCGGCATAGACCTGCTTGACCCGTTCCACGGCGGCCTCGGCGGTCATTTCCTCGCTTTCGCCGGTGCGGCGGCTGGTCAGCTCAACCACACCATTTTTCAAGCCGCGCGGCCCGACGGTGATCCGCCATGGCAGGCCGATCAGGTCCATCGTCGCGAATTTGGCACCGGCACGTTCGTCGCGGTCATCATAAAGCGGGTCAAGACCGGCCTTTTGCAGCGCCTTATAGATACTCTCGCAGGCCGCATTCGTGCCCTCGTCACCTTGTTTCAGGTTCACGATTCCGCAATGGAACGGGGTCACGCCTTCGGGCCAGATAATGCCCTTGTCGTCATGGCTCGCCTCAATGATCGCACCCAAGAGGCGCGACACGCCAATACCGTGGCTGCCCATATGGACCGGCACGCGGCCACCATCGGGGGTGACAACGGTCGCGCCCATGGCCTCGGAATATTTGGTGCCGAAATAGAAGATCTGCCCAACCTCGATCCCACGAGCCGACCGGCGGCGCTCCTCGGGAACTGCCTCGAACAGGGCGGCGTCATGGGTCTCATCGGTGCGGGCATAAAGCGAGGTAAACTCTTCCATCACCGCGGCGCATTCGGCCTTATTGTCGTAATCAATCTCACGCGCGCCAAGTTTGATGTCGGTCACATTGCCGTCATAGAACACTTCGGATTCGCCGGTTTCGGCCAGAACCAGAAATTCATGCGTGTCATCGCCGCCGATCGGGCCGCTGTCGGCGCGCATCGGGATGGCTTGCAGGCCCATACGCTCATAAGTCCGCAAATAGCTGACCAGATGGCGGTTATAGGCGTGCAGCGCGTCTTCTTTGGTCAGATCGAAGTTATAGCCGTCCTTCATCAGGAACTCACGCCCCCGCATCACACCAAACCGCGGGCGCACCTCATCGCGGAACTTCCACTGGATATGATAAAGCGTCAGCGGCAGGTCTTTGTAGCTGCCGACATGCGACCGGAAGATGTCGGTGATCATCTCCTCATTCGTGGGACCGTAAAGCATCTCACGCCCCTGACGGTCCTTGATCCGCAGCATTTCCTGACCGTAATCATCATAACGACCGGATTCGCGCCACAGGTCGGCGGGCTGCAAGGTGGGCATCAACAAGGGGATATGGCCCGCGCGGACCTGTTCCTCATGCACGATCTGTTCGATCCGTTTCAGGACCTTATACCCCAGCGGCAACCACGAATAGATGCCCGCAGCCTGCTGCTTGATCATACCGGCACGCAGCATATAGCGGTGGCTGACGATCTGCGCATCGGCAGGGTTTTCTTTCAGAACGGGAAGGAAATAGCGCGTCAGCCGCATGGGGACACCTTTTTGGCAAGGGGATTTGGTTGGCAGCTTTAGGCAAAAGCGCGCCGCCTCGCAAGGGTGCGGCCCCTCATTTCGCCTAGCCCTTGAAAATCACGGGCCAATAGGCAATGTGTCACGGAACAGCAATTGGGGGCGCAATGGCATTGCCGGTAAATAAACAACTGACCTACTGGGGCATTGCAGCTGTCGTTTTTCTGGCGGTTCTCTGGTCATTGGGACAGGTTCTGGCGCCGTTTCTGGTCGGCGGGGCGATCGCCTATTTCCTCGATCCGGTGGCGGACCGGCTGGAACGGATGGGCCTTAATCGCGCGCTGGCGACCACGCTCATCTCATTGACTGCCTTGCTAATCACGGTGCTTTTGGTGCTGGCCGTCATCCCCTCGCTTGCCGCGCAGCTAACCGGCTTGGTCGAAGCATTCCCCGAGATTTTCAGAAAGTTGCAAGCCTATCTGACCGCAAAATTTCCCGATCTTCTGAACGAAGGCAGTGTGATACGCCAAACCCTTCTGACCGTTGGCGAGACATTGAAAGGCTGGGGAACCGAAGCCGCAAAGACCTTGTTCACCAGCGCTTTGGGCGTTTTGAATGTGATATTGTTCATGGTCGTGGTGCCGGTGGTGGCCTTTTACCTGCTGCTGGACTGGGACAATATGATCGCGCGCATCGACGGGCTTTTGCCGCGTGACCATGCACCAACGGTGCGGCTTTTGGCACATCGGATCGACCGCGTTCTGGCAGCCTTTGTACGTGGGCAGCTGAGTGTTTGCATCGTTTTGGGTGTGTTTTATTCCGCCACCCTAATGCTGGCGGGGCTTGATTTCGGGCTGCTTGTCGGTGCGATTGCGGGCGCGATCACCTTTATCCCTTATGTGGGGGCCTTGGTCGGCGGGGCTTTGGCCATCGGGCTTGCGCTGTTTCAGTTCTGGGGCGATTGGGTGTCTATTGGCATCATCGCGGGGATTTTCGCCTTTGGCCAGTTTCTGGAAGGCAATATCATCACGCCGCGCCTTGTGGGCAACTCGGTCGGGCTGCACCCGGTCTGGCTGCTGTTTGCGCTGTCGGCTTTCGGATCGGCCTTCGGATTTGTGGGCATGCTGGTCGCGGTCCCCGTAACGGCGGCGATTGGTGTGCTGGCCCGCTGGGTGATCGAGAAATACAAGCAAAGCCTGCTCTACCGTGGCATAGAACGGGATGTCATTATTCCCAAGGACGTGCTGTGACCGATCAACTGGCATTCGATCTGCCGTTCCGGACGGGCTTGGGGCGTGGGGATTTCTTTGTCTCTGCAACCAATTCGCAGGCTTTGGCGGCCCTTGATGCATGGCGCGACTGGCCCAATGGCAAGATGGTGCTGACGGGGCCGCCTGCCTCGGGCAAAACCCATCTGGCCCATGTCTGGGCGGATATGTCCGGCGCGGTGCTGGTGGCCTCGGCAAGCCTTGCGCAGGCGGATCTACCCGCCATCGCCCAAGCCCGCGCCGTGGTGGTCGAGGATTGTGAGGCCCTGCCCCGTCACCCGGGCGCGCAAGACGCGATGTTCCACCTGCACAACATGCTAGCGGCGAAACGGGCACCGCTGCTGATGACGGCCGCAAGTGCGCCGCGCGATTGGGGGCTGACGCTGCCCGATTTGGCAAGCCGGGTGCAGGCGGCCTCGCTTACGCGGTTGGACACGCCCGATGATGCGCTGTTGGCGGCGGTCTTGGTCAAGCTGTTTTCGGACCGGCAAATCAGCGTGAACCCCGCCCTTGTCGTCTATCTGTTGCCTCGGATGGAACGCAGCTTTGACGCCGCCCGCGCGTTGGTGGCCAAGCTGGACGCCGCAGCCCTTGCCCGCGGCAGGCCGGTTTCGCGCGCTTTGGCTGCAACTGTTCTGGACAATCGCTGATCACCCCGCCAAGATCGCGCCGGAATCACTTGCCAGAAGAGAACCCGCTCCAATGACACAAGCAGATTTTCTCGCAGCACCCTTCCCCGATGCCATTGACCTGCCTGATGATGAACGCAACGGCCCGCGCCGGTTCTTCAATCGGGAACTAAGCTGGCTGGCCTTCAACTGGCGGGTGCTGGATGAGGCAAGCAATCCCGGCGTGCCTTTGCTGGAACGCCTACGCTTTTTGTCCATATCCGCCACCAATCTGGATGAATTCTATACCGTGCGCGTTGCAGGCTACCGGGCCTTGATGCGCAGTGGCAAGAATGCCCTATCCGATGATGGTCGCACACCGGCGGAACAATTGGTTTTGATCAATGAAAATGCCCGGCGCTTGTTGCAAACCCAGCAAAGCGTGTTCGACACGCTGACCTCCGAAATGGACGCGCAGGGCATCGCGATCGAGACCCGCGCCGATCTGACCGAAGATGACCTCAAACACCTAGAGGATCACTTTTTCAACAAGGTATTTCCGGTGCTGTCGCCATTGGCGATTGATCCGGCGCATCCCTTTCCCTTCATCCCCAACGCCGGTTTCTGCCTCGCGCTGGAGCTGGAGCGCGCCAAGGACAAGCGCGCCTTGCAGGCCTTGCTGCCCATCCCCCAGCAAATCGACCGCTTTGTGCCCCTGCCCGCCAAAGACGGTGAGGCCCGCTTCCTGCCGCTGGAAGAGCTGCTTTTGCTGCATCTGGGCATGCTTTTTCCAGGCTATACCGACCGTGGCCACTGCACATTCCGCGTGCTGCGCGACAGTGATCTGGAGGTAGAGGACGAGGCCGAAGATCTTGTACGCGAATTTGAGACCGCCCTCAAACGTCGCCGCCGTGGGGAGGTGATCCGCCTGAAGATCAGTGCCGGCGCGCCCAATGATCTGCGCGCCATCATCATGCAAGAGCTACAGGTCACGGATGATGACGTGGTGGAACTGCATGGGCTTTTGGGGGTTGCCGACCTCAAGGAACTGGTTCTCGACAGCCGCAAAGACCTGCAATGGCCCAAATTCACCCCCCGCATCCCCGAGCGTGTGCAGGACCATGAGGGAGATATGTTCGCGGCCATCCGCAAAAAGGATATGCTGCTGCATCACCCCTATGAGACCTTTGACATGGTCATCCGTTTTCTGGAACAGGCGGCGCGCGACCCCAATGTTCTGGCGATCAAACAGACCCTCTACCGCACCAGTCAGGACAGCCCGATCGTCAGCGCGCTCTGTGAAGCGGCCGAGGCAGGCAAATCCGTAACCGCCTTGGTGGAACTCAAGGCCCGCTTTGACGAGGCCGCAAATATCCGCCAGTCGCGCCGGTTGGAACGGGCAGGTGCCCATGTGGTTTACGGGTTCATGACCCTGAAAACTCATGCGAAAATCAGCACCGTCGTGCGGCGTGAGGGTGAAAACCTTGTCACCTATACCCATTACGGCACCGGCAACTACCACCCGATCACCGCGCGCATCTATACCGACCTGTCGTTTTTCACCTGTGATGGCCCGCTGGGTCGTGATGCGACCAAAGTGTTCAACTATCTGTCCGGCTATGTGCAGCCCGAGGGCTTGGAAAACCTTGCCATCGCGCCCAGCACCCTCAAACCCCGCCTTTTGGAGCTGATTGCCGCCGAGGCCGATCACGCTGCCGCGGGCCGCCCCGCCGAGATCTGGGTCAAGCTGAATGCGCTGGTCGAGCCGGACATCATTGATGCCCTCTATGCGGCATCAAATGCCGGCGTAAAGATCAGCCTTGTGGTGCGCGGCATCTGTGCGCTGCGTCCGGGCATCAAGGGGCTTTCGGAAAATATCCGCGTAAAATCAATCGTGGGGCGGTTTCTGGAACATTCCCGCATTGTCTGTTTCGGCAACGGGCACGGCCTGCCCTCCAAAAAGGCGCGGGTGTTCATGTCCTCGGCCGATTGGATGGAACGAAACCTGTCGCGCCGTGTCGAAACCCTGTTCGAGGCCAAAAACCCGACAGTCAAAGCACAGATCGTCAGCCAGATCATGGCTGCCAATATGGCGGATGAGGCGCAAAGCTGGGTGCTTGATGCGCATGGCCACTATGCCCGCACGCTGGATGCCAAGGACGGGCAGCTTTTCAGCTGTCACCGTTTCTTCATGGAAAACCCCTCGCTTTCAGGCCGGGGAAGTGCCGGGGCAAAGGACGTTCCCAAACTGACCCACAGTCGGGATGAGCCCGCGAGCTAATCAAACACGTTGACCTTTTTGCTGCAACGCGGCATCAAGCACATGCAGCACCGCAGAGAGACGCCAATGGCCAAATCCAAACTCGTCGCCGCCACGCCCCCCCCTCCGCTTGAACCAGCACAGGATGGCAATCCCTTTGGCCGGTCGCTTTTCGATGACCCTTCGGCCCGCGCCCTTAGCAGGTTCGGGGTGGTGGATGTCGGGTCCAACTCGATCCGGATGGTTGTTTTTGACGGGGCGGCGCGCTCTCCTGCGTATTTTTACAACGAAAAGCTGATGGCGGGGCTGGGCAAGGGCCTGGCCGAAACCGGCATGCTGAACCCCAAGGGCAAAGAGCGCGCGCTGATTGCCCTTAAACGCTTTGCTATTCTGGCGCGGGGCATGGGAATTTCGCCGCTGACCTGCGTGGCCACGGCGGCCGTACGCGATGCCAGCGACGGCCCCGCCTTTGCCGCGCAGGTCGAGGCGGAAACCGGCCTGAAGCTGTGGGTGGTTGATGGCGACGAAGAGGCGCGGCTTTCAGCCCAAGGGGTTTTGCTGGGCTGGCCGGGTGCCAAGGGCATCATGTGCGATATCGGTGGCAACTCGATGGAATTGGCGCGCATCGCAGGCGGAAAGGTGGGCAAACGCGCCTCATCGCAGCTTGGCCCCTTTCGGTTGCAGCAAATCGAAGGCGGCGTAAAACAGCGCCGCGCCGTCATTGAGCGCGTCCTCAGAAAACTGAAAGCCAAGCTGGAGATTGAGGGCGAGCGGATTTATCTGGTTGGCGGATCATGGCGTGTGATCGCAAGGCTGGATATGGAACGCCGGAACTATCCGCTGACTGTACTGCATGAATACCGGATGACGCCGCAATCGGCGCTCGACACGCTTGACTGGATTGCCGAGAATGATCCTGCGGATTTGCGCGCCCGCACGGGCACCGGCGCGGAACGCATGGCCTTGGTGCCGCTGGCCTCTGAGGTGCTACGCGAGATTATCCGCATCTTTAAACCCAGCGAAATCGATGTGTCGTCTTACGGTATCCGCGAAGGTTTGCTTTATGAGCAGATGAACGAAAAGCTGCGCAGCCGCGACCCGTTGATTGAGGCGGCCCGCGCGGCGGAAATAACCTCGGCCCGCCTGCCCGGCTTTGGCAAGAAGCTTTATAGTTTCCTGTTGCCGATATTCAGGGAGGCGACCGAGGAAGACACCCGCCTGATCAAAGCCGCCTGCCTGCTGCATGACACCACATGGCGCGCCCATCCTGATTACCGCGCCGAGGTGTGCTTCGACAATGCCACCCGCGCCAATCTTGGCGGGTTGGACCATCAGGGGCGGGTCTTTTTGGGGCTGGCGCTTTTGCACCGCTATAAAAACAGCCGCGCCGGATCGCGGCTGGAGCCGCTGTTTGCCCTGCTCAGCCGCGAACAGATCCAACAGGCCGAGGTTTTGGGCAAGGCCATGCGCTTTGGCGCGATGCTGTCCGCCACCGGACCGGAAAGCGCGGGCAGCCTGCAATGGGACGCCGATGCGCAAACGCTGACGCTGACGCTAAACCCAATGGGCAAGGATCTGTTCGGAGAGGTGACGCAAGCCCGCTTCAAATCACTTGCCAACGCCTTGAACGCCACGCCCAATGTGATCGAAGGGGAGGATGATGTTGATCCTTGATCATCTGGCCCTATCGGCCACCACCCTTGCCGAAGGGGTTGAGGCCGTCGAAACCGCGCTGGGGGTATCGCTGGCGACGGGCGGGGAACATCCGTTGATGTCCACCCATAACCGCCTGCTAGGGTTGGGCGATGTCTATCTAGAGGTGATCGCGATCAACCCTGATGCCCCGCGCCCGCCCCATCCCCGCTGGTTTGATCTTGACCATTTCTCGGGCCGTCCGCGCCTGACCAATTGGGTGCTGGCCTGCGATGATCTGGACACGGCGCTTGCACATCTACCCCAAGGGGTCGGCGCGCCCACCGATTTGGCACGTGGTGATCTGCGCTGGCGCATGGCGATCCCACCGGATGGCCGCTTGCCATTTGCCGGCGCGCATCCTGCGGTGATCGAATGGCAAGGCCCGCACCCCGCCCAGCGTCTGCCCGACAGCGGCATACGGCTGACGCAGTTTGAGGTGATCACCCCCGATGCCGCCGCCCTTCAGGGCTTGCAGAATGATCCGCGTGTGACCATCATCCAAGGGGCCACATTGGCCATGCGCGCCACATTCTCCACGCCTCACGGCCCCCGCATTCTGGAATGACAGTGCCGCCTGATCACGCTAACATGCTGCCTATGGAACGCTCTATCTGGACCCGCATCAATGACGCGCTGGCCGCCCTTACCGCGGGTGAGGGGCTTTCGGTTGTGCTGGACCGGCTGCGCGGGGCGCGGGTGGCATCGCCGGAACGCTCTGTCGGGTTTACCATTTCCGTGATCGCGCTGGGGGCCAAAATGGCCAAGGCCGACGGGCAGGTTACCCGCAATGAGGTCGCCGCCTTTCGCAGCCTGTTCACCATCGCCCCCGAGGAAGAGGCCAACGCCGCCCGCGTCTTTAACCTCGCACGTCAGGATGTGGCGGGCTTTGACGCCTATGCCCGCAAGATCGCCGCGATTTTCCCCGATGAGGGGCGCGAAACCCTGATTGATCTGCTGGAAGGGCTGTTCACCATTGCGATGGCCGACGGCGAATACCACCCGAATGAGGATGCCTTTCTGGCCGAGGTGGCAAGGATCTTTGGCCTTGGCGACGCCTGTTTCCGCAGCCTGCGCGCCCGCTTTGTCGAAGGTGCGCCGCGTGACCCCTATGACGTACTGGGAATTACGCCAGATGCCAGCATGGCCGAAATCCGCACCGCATGGAAACAAGCCGTGCGCGACAGCCACCCCGACCGCCTGATCGCGCGCGGTGTCCCCCCCGAGGCGGTAGAGCTTGCCAGCCGCCGGATGATCGACATCAACGCCGCATGGAAAGAGATCAATGGCAGCCGCGCCGCATAAGCCCCTGCGCCTTGCGACGTATAACGTTGAATGGTTCAACGGACTTTTTGATGATGACGGCGGGCTTTTGGCCGATGACGAACGCTCTGCCCGCTATGGTATTACGCGCGCGGAACAGCTAGCAGCGCTTGGCATTGTGTTCACCGCGATGGATGCGGATGGCGTGATGATTATCGAGGCCCCCGATACCGGATCGCGCCGCCTCACGTCACGCGCCTTGGAAAATTTCGCACGGTTTTTTGGCCTGCGCACCACCCGCGCGCTGCATGGGTTCACCAGCTCTACCGAACAAGAAATCGCCTTTCTCTATGATCCCGACCGGATTGAGGCCAGCCATCAACCCATCGGCGCCCCCCCTGCCGAGGGCGATCCCGCAAAGGGTCCGCGCTTTGACGGGGTGTTCTGGCATGATCTGAATACGGATGCCCGCCCGGAACGTATCCACTTTTCCAAGCCACCCTTGGAGGTGGCGATGACCGACCTTGCCACTGACCAAAACCTGCGCCTGATCGGCGTTCACGCCAAATCCAAGGCCCCCCACGGTGCGCGCACCCCCGATGAGGTAACGCGCGTCGCGATCGAGAACCGCCGCAAGCAACTGGCGCAATGTCTGTGGCTGCGCAATCGGGTGGAAACCCATCTGGCGGCCGGTGATCCATTGGTGGTGATGGGGGATTTCAACGATGGTCCGGGGCTTGATGAATATGAAAAACTGTTTGGCAAATCGGGGATCGAGATTGTGATGGGCACCGATGCCCCGCCCGAGATGCGGATGGTGGAACCCAACGCCCAGATGGTGCTGAACCGCAAGGTCGGGATCATGCCCACCTCTGCCCGCTTTTATGACCCTGTGCAGAAACGCTATTTCGGGGCGCTCTTGGACTTTATCCTCGTCTCCCCCGATCTGGCGCTGCGCGCGCCGCGCTGGCGCATCTGGCACCCGATGGATGACCCCGACTGCTGGCGCACGCCCGAGCTGTGCGATGCCTTGCTTGCAGCCTCGGACCATTTCCCCGTCACGCTTGATCTGCCCGCTGTCTGGACACTGGACAGATAGCCAAATCATCCCCATATCTGGGGGATGAAACATGCATTTTTCCCTCTCGCCCTTTGTCTTGCCCTTGCAGCACCCGCCCATGCCCAAGAGCCCGAGGAGGGGTTAGGCCTTGTGGAACGCGGCCTACGGCAGTTGTTTGACGGGTTTATTCAGGATCTGGAGCCGACCCTCAATGATCTGACCCAATCCATGCGAGAGCTGGAACCGATGGCGCGGCAGCTTGCCGAGCTGATCGGTGATGTGCGCCACTATGAGGCGCCAGAGCGATTGGAAAACGGCGATATCATTATCCGGCGCAAAGCCGATGCCCCGCCACCGCCGCCCTTGCCCGAAACGCAGACGGACCAGCCCCCGCAAGGGCAGATCGACCTTTAGGGGCAAGGAATTGCCCTGCCCCCTTATGCGGATTTATGTGCGGGCCTCACGGATCAGACGCAAGATATCCTTGGCCGCAGCCGGGATATTGGTGCCCGGGCCAAAGATCGCCTTCACACCCGCATCATAAAGGAACTTATAGTCCTGCTGCGGAATAACACCGCCACAGATCACCAGAATATCCCCCGCGCCCGCATCTTTGAGTGCCTGAACCAGCTTTGGCGCAAGCGTCTTGTGCCCTGCGGCCTGTGATGAAATGCCGATGACATGCACGTCATTGTCCACCGCATCCTGCGCCGCCTCGGCAGGGGTCTGGAACAAGGGGCCGACATCCACGTCAAAGCCGATATCCGCAAAGGCAGTCGCGATCACTTTCGCACCGCGGTCATGACCGTCCTGGCCCATCTTGACCACCAGCATCCGTGGGCGGCGGCCCTCTTCCTCGGCAAAGGCATCCACATCTTTTTGGATCGCGGCAAAGCCTTCGTCGCCCTCATAGGCCGCGCCATAAACGCCTGCCAAGGTTTTCACTTCCGCGCGGTGGCGGCCGAACGTTGCTTCCATAGCCAAGGAAATCTCCCCTACTGTGGCCCGGGCGCGGGCGCATTCCACCGCCGCCTCAAGCAAGTTTCCACCCTCAACGGTACGGCGGCCCAGCTCTAGCAATGCAGCATCACAGGCGGCTTGGTCACGGGTGGCGCGGATTTTCTCAAGCCGCGCAATCTGGCTTTCGCGCACGGCCACATTGTCGATATCAAGAATATCAATCGGGTCCTCATTCGCCAGCCGGTATTTATTAACGCCGACGATCACATCTTCGCCGCGGTCGATCATGGCTTGGCGACGTGCCGCACTTTCCTCAATCCGCAGCTTGGGCATGCCGGTTGCGACCGCTTTGGTCATGCCGCCCATGGCCTCGACTTCCTCGATCAGCTTCCAGGCCTCTTCGGCCAGTTCCGCCGTCAAGCTTTCGACATAATACGACCCCGCCAGCGGATCGACGACCTTGGTCACACCGGTTTCTTCTTGCAAAATCAACTGGGTATTACGGGCGATGCGGGCAGAAAATTCTGTCGGCAATGCGATTGCCTCATCCAGCGCGTTGGTGTGAAGGCTTTGCGTGCCGCCCAATACCGCCGCCATCGCCTCATAGGCGGTGCGCACCACGTTGTTATAGGGGTCGGCCTCTTGCAAGCTTACGCCCGAAGTTTGGCAATGCGTCCGCAACATCAAAGAGCCGGTCTTTTTCGCGCCAAATTCCGTCATGATGCGGTGCCAAAGCAGGCGCGCCGCACGCAGCTTCGCCGTCTCCATGAAGAAATTCATCCCGATGGCAAAGAAGAAGCTGAGCCGCCCAGCAAAAGCATCCACATCCATGCCACGCGCAATCGCGGTGCGCACGTATTCGCGCCCGTCGGCCAGCGTATAGGCCAGTTCTTGCACCAAATTCGCGCCGGCCTCTTGCATGTGATAGCCAGAGATAGAGATGGAGTTGAATTTTGGCATTTCAGCGGCGGTATATTCGATGATATCCGCGATGATCCGCATCGAAGGTTCGGGCGGATAAACATAGGTGTTGCGGACCATGAATTCCTTCAGAATATCATTCTGAATGGTGCCCGACAGCAGGCTGCGGTCCACGCCTTGTTCCTCGCCTGTCACGATAAAACTGGCAAGAATAGGGATCACTGCACCGTTCATCGTCATGGAAACACTGATCTTTTCCAAGGGGATGCCATCGAAAAGGATCTTCATATCTTCAACGCTGTCAATCGCCACACCGGCCTTGCCGACATCGCCCTCAACACGGGGGTGGTCGCTGTCATAGCCGCGGTGGGTGGCCAGATCGAAGGCCACGGAAACGCCCTGTTGCCCTGCCGCAAGCGCCTTGCGGTAAAAGGCGTTCGATGCCTCGGCGGTGGAAAAGCCCGCATATTGACGGATGGTCCAAGGGCGGCCCGCATACATCGTGGCCCGCACGCCGCGCGTGAACGGACCCACGCCCGGCACGCCGCCCATATGCGGCAGCCCTTCGACATCAGCAGCTGTATACAAGGGCTTAACCTTGATCCCTTCCAGCGTGTCCCATGTCAGGGTTGCCGGATCGCGGCCCTTAAGCTCTTTTTCCGCCACTGCTGCCCAGGATTTAAGTGCATCTGTCATGGCTTTTCCCCTTACTGTGGTCAAAGGGGCGTCCCCTTGACGATCTTACTTTGGTTTGCGGCCAAGACACCCTATATGAAGGTGAAGGAGACCGCATGAAACGACTTCAAATTCTTGTTCTCACGGCATTTCTGCCCTTTATGGCCATCGCCCAACCGGCAGAGCCTTTGGAAATATTCGACGCGGAAGGCGTGACCATGGATGATTTCCTATGGCTCAAGCGACCGGTTGTCGTTTTTGCCAACAGCCCGAATGACCCATCCGTCACCACACAGCTGGAATATCTGGCCGAGCGCCCCGCGCAACTGGCCGAACGGGACGTGGTTGTGATCGTCGACACAGATCCCGCCGCCGCCTCATTCTTTCGCCAAAAGCTGCGCCCGCGCGGTTTTTCACTGGTGATCATGGACAAAGACGGCAGTGTCGAGGTCCGCAAGCCCCGCCCTTGGGACGTGCGAGAGATTACGCGCGCCATCGACAAATTCCCGCTGGCCCGACAAGAACAGCTCGAACGCTTTCCCTCGGGGCGGTAACGGGGGCATATTGCCCCCGCGCGGGATTGATGATGACGCAGTCGGGTCACGTCATTCAAACTCCATGATAATCTCGTCAACCTTCAGGCTTGCGCCTGGCTCGGCATTGACGGATTTCACCACGCCTTTTCGTTCGGCGCGCAGGATGTTTTCCATCTTCATCGCCTCAACCGTGGCAAGCGCCTGACCTTCCTGCACCTCGTCACCCACGGCCACGTTGATCTTCACGATCAACCCCGGCATCGGGCAAAGTAGGAATTTCGACGTATCGGGGGCCACTTTTTCCAGCATCAAGCCGGCCAGCTCTGCCTGACGCGGGGTGCGTACATGGCAGGTGAAATCCGCGCCGCGCAACCGCAGACGGAAGCCCGACGGCACCTTGCCCACCTTCATCACCAAAGGTTTGCCATCCACCGTCAGCCGCGCCAAAGGCTGCCCCGGTGTCCAGTCGCTTTCGACCCGCATGGTTTTGCCATCGGCAAAGCGAATGGTAGAGCCGGCGCGGTCCGCCTCAATCGTCACCTCAAAGGATTGCCCTTGCAGCGACACATTCCACGCGCTGCCAACCTTGCGCTCGTGGTTGTCCATTGTGCCGGAAATCCGCGTGCGGCGAATTTCGGCCACGCGGTTCATCGCGGCAGCGGCGGCCGCAACACGGGCTGCCAATTCACCATCCAGATCAACGCCTTGGAAGCCGTCGGGGTATTCCTCCTCAATAAAGGCGGTGGTGATATTGCCCGAAACAAAGCGCGGATGCTCCATCACAGCGGAACAAAATGGCAGGTTGTGGCCGATGCCCTCAACCTCAAAGGTATCAAGTGCCAGACGCATTTCTTCAATCGCTTCGGCACGGGTCGGGGCCCATGTACACAGTTTGGCGATCATCGGATCGTAGAACATGCTGATCTCGCCACCTTCAAACACGCCGGTATCATTGCGCACAATGCCTCCGTTTGCCGTCGCCCCTTCAACAGGGGGGCGGTAGCGGGTCAAGCGGCCAATCGAGGGCAAAAACCCGCGGTAAGGGTCCTCGGCGTAAAGGCGGCTTTCCATCGCCCAACCGTTGATCTTCAGATCCTCTTGCTTGAACGGCAGCGCCTCACCATCGGCAATGCGGATCATCTGTTCGACCAGATCAACGCCGGTAATCAGCTCGGTAACAGGGTGTTCCACCTGCAAACGCGTGTTCATTTCAAGGAAATAGAAGTTGCGGTCACCATCGACGATGAATTCCACCGTACCGGCCGAGGTATAGCCGACCGCTTGGGCCAAGGCGCAGGCCTGCTCGCCCATAGCTTTGCGGGTGGCCTCATCCAGAAACGGGCTTGGCGCCTCTTCGATGACCTTTTGGTTGCGACGCTGGATAGAGCATTCGCGCTCATGCAGATAGACGCAATTGCCGTGCTTGTCAGCCAAAACCTGAATTTCGATATGGCGCGGCTGGGTGACGAATTTCTCGATGAAAATCCGGTCATCGCCAAAGCTGTTCGCCGCCTCGCTTTTGGAGGACTCAAAGCCTTCCTTCACTTCAGATTCCGACCAAGCGATCCGCATCCCCTTGCCGCCGCCGCCAGCCGAGGCTTTGATCATCACCGGATAGCCAACTTCACCCGAGATTTTCACCGCCTCATCAGCATCCGCAATCAGGCCCATATAGCCGGGAACGGTGGAAACGCCCGCCTCCATCGCCAGCTTCTTTGAGGTGATCTTATCCCCCATCGATTCAATCGCAGGCGAAGGTGGTCCGATAAAGACTACGCCCTCTTTTTCCAAAGCTGCCGCGAAGTTCATGTTTTCGCTTAGGAAACCATAGCCGGGGTGAACGGCCTCGGCTCCGGTTTTGCGCACGGCCTCCATGATCTTTTCGATCACGATATAGGATTGGTTGGCCGGGGCCGGACCAATATGCACCGCCTCATCCGCCATGCGCACATGCAGCGCATTACGGTCGGCGTCCGAATAGACCGCCACAGTCTTGATGCCCATCGCGCGGGCAGATTTGATAACACGGCAGGCAATCTCGCCCCGGTTTGCGATCAGGATCTTTTTAAACATGGCAGCCCCTTCTTTTGGTAACGCACGTAGCGTGAAATGCAAAAAGACCACCCGCGCGTACAGCACGGATGGTCCAGTCAGATTGTCCCCACTTGGGGGATGGTGTCAGATTAACGGTCGCGCGGTGCTCAGTAGCAGGCTGGCAAGCCGGGAACGCCGCAAGAAACGCCGCCGACCAACGCGCCAACAAGCGCGCCTTTGGTTTTGCTGCCGCCGGTTGCGCTGGCAATAAGTGCGCCTGCGCCGGCACCGCCGATGGTGCGCACAGCGGCGTTATTTGTGGGTGAATTGGGGTTGTTGTTGACGCAACCCGCAAGAGCCAAGATGACGGGAGCCGCCATAAGGAGGGTGGTGATACGCATTCTGCTAAGCCTCTCGATCGTGTTATTATTGACCGCGATTCTAGCGCATTTTTGCAAGAATTAAAGAGAAATCGCAAAGGCGTAGGCCGGCTCTTGCCGATGGCCGTTCGCCGCGCCCCAAAGGCCGACTTGCTGCGGGGGAAAGCAAGCCGAAAACCTAAGGACCGTGAGCATAAAAACGCATCATCATAGTCAATGCCGTCGCTTGCGACGGCCGGGGCATTTGCCGCATCCTGTGCCGCAATGGCAAAGCCATATTCCGCAAGATCCGCGCGCTGCGCAGGTTTTTGCCAATTTATGAGAGAGATGCGCGGGTTCATGCTTATTCGTCGTCCTCATCGCCCCAATCGTCCCAGTCGTCATCCAACGGTGGGGCATCGGGGGCAAAAACCTTGGGAAAGGACGCTTCGGCGATTTTGACATTCACCTTCAAAAGCGCCTCATAAGAGGCCGGATCAAACGGATCCTCGGCGGCAATCACCTCACGCCCGAACAGCCATGACAGGCGGCCGGCATCCAGATTGCCACGCTCGAACGGCTCTTCGCCGAAATGGATCCATAGTGCCTTGAGAAAACCTTCATCCGCAGTGCGATCATTAGAAGCACGGTCGCGGTAGCGTTCGCGGCGGATAATTTTTGTCGCCCCGGCCTTATTGGCCCGACGGATCACGAACTGAAAATCTGTGGACGGAAGCCGCCCCGGAAATCCACGATGCTTGATCATGCTGCACCCCCCGTCTGGATCGGTGCAGATAGAAAAAGGGCGGGCACGGCACCAAGCGCGCCTGCTGCCCGCCCCCAGATATTACTTGTATTTGCCGGTATAGACCGGCTCTTCGGAAACCACGTCTTCAATATAGACGACTTCTGGTTCCGTTTTAGCGCCGCAAGCTGCCAGGAAAGCAACAGTGCAGAGTGCCAGAATTGTTTTTGTGCTCGTCGACATCCTCTACTCCTAGTTTTTTGTGGGAAAGTCGCCGCAGATTGGCCCGCGACGCTGCCCAAATGTGAGGTATAGACCGCTTGGGTTCGGCCTTTGCAAACCATAGCCGGCCCGAAATGCAAAAGACACTGGCTATTATTTATCATGGCAGTTTGTGGCTTGGCTACATCACGGCGCGGTGATGAAAGGGCCAAAAACCCTAGATTTAGGGGCGTCATCAGAAAACCTCCGATATGCAGGCATCACCGTCCAAGCGGTAAGCCTCAAAAAACTGGGTCGCATCAGGGTCCGACTGGCCAAAAGGCAGCTCGACATCAGAAAGCGACAGGATGATTTGCGCGGGCCGCGCCGTTTCTGCCTGTAGCTGCGGCAGAACGAAACGATCGCACAGATAAGCCATATCGACCGCCGCAGCGTCATGGTCAAGCGCCCCTTCGGCCCGTGCGATTTGCGGGGCAACAAAACGGGCACGCAAAACCAGCTCATCCCCCTCTTCCCAAAACATCTCTTGCAGGGTGACATGCTGCCCCGAAGGCACGGTGAACTGCGCATCCCCCCCCGCTATACGCCACAAAAGATCCTGCGAACGCTGGGTCATGCCGCAGCCTTACGCAGCAAAACCCGCCGTGTTTTTGGTGGCGCATCAAGATCGCTCAAGGTGCCGAATTGTGACAGGGTGGCGGCCTGTGCCGTTGCCGTTTCTGCCCTCAGATCAAAAATCGCAGCGCCGCCGGGCTTCAGGACCTTGTCCAGAAACGGCACATAGAGATCCACCGGATAGTGGAACCCGCACGACAGGAAAGAGACGGCAAGATCAACGGGCTCGATGGTTTCCGGCGCAACCTCGCGCGGGTTCAGCGTTGTGATCTGCGTGGTTGCAACCCCATTGGCACCAAGCAGTTCCTTGGCCCGCGCAAGGCTGGAATAGGCCGCCCCTTCGGCTTGAAAGCCGAAATGACGATGCTCATTGCTTTCAAGGTCAATCAGCACCAGATCAGGGTTCAGGTCCTTTGCCAGAAACAGATCAAAGAACGCATAACCACAGCCGATATCGGCCACCCGCTTGGGCGCAAGCGCACGTAAAACCGGCGCGAGCGCACGATATTCGGCATGGATCACCCCCGCCGCACGCTGCGCAATTTGCGCGCCCAGACGGTCAACCTCGGCCTCCATCGGGGCCATATCGCCCGCCCCCCACGCCCGGATCACCTGACCAGAGCGGGGTCGATCAAACATCACCTCGGAGCGTTGCAGGATCAGGTTGACCAAGTCACCCCGATCCAGACACCCGAAATCCAATCCGGAAACCACCGGATTTTCCGCCTCTTTGGCAATATCAAGACCCTGCTGCATCGGTTGCTCCGCTTTTTATGAGTTATAGCGGGATGTTATCGTGCTTTTTCCATGGGTTTGTAAGCTTCTTGCCACGCAAACTTGCAAAAGCCCGCGAAATACGACGACGCGTGGACTGCGGCATGATCACCTCATCGATAAAGCCCTTTTCAGCGGCCACGAACGGGTTGGCGAAACGGTCTTCATATTCCTTGGTGCGCTCTGCGATTTCCTCGGCGGTTTTGCCGCGATAGATGATCTCAGTCGCGCCTTTCGCCCCCATCACCGCGATTTCCGCAGTCGGCCATGCATAGTTGAAATCGCCACGCAAATGCTTGGAGGCCATCACGTCATAGGCACCGCCATAAGCCTTGCGGGTGATCACGGTGACTTTCGGCACAGTCGCCTCACCATAAGCGAACAGCAGTTTCGCGCCGTGCTTGATAACACCGCCATATTCTTGGGATGTACCGGGCAAGAAACCGGGCACATCGACCAGCGTCAAAATCGGAATTTCAAACGCATCACAAAAGCGCACAAAGCGCGCGGCCTTGCGGCTGCTGTCGATATCAAGGCAGCCCGCCAGAACCATCGGCTGATTGGCAACCACCCCCACGGTTTGCCCCTCAAGGCGGATAAAGCCGGTGATGATATTGCCCGCAAAAGCGGCCTGAATTTCAAAGAAATCCCCCTCATCGGCCAGCTTCAGGATCAATTCCTTCATATCATAGGGCTGATTCGGGTTGTCGGGGATCAGCGTGTCGAGGCTGCTTTCAATCCGCGCCGGATCGTCAAAGAAGGGCCGGACAGGCGCGCGCTCACGGTTGGAAAGCGGCAGGAAGTCAATCAAACGGCGGGTTTCGGCCAAGGCCTCCACGTCGTTTTCATAAGCACCATCTGCCACGCTCGACTTCTTGGTATGCGTACTGGCACCGCCAAGCTCTTCGGCGGTAACCACCTCATTCGTAACGGTTTTTACAACATCGGGGCCGGTCACGAACATATAGCTGCTGTCTTTGACCATAAAGATGAAGTCGGTCATCGCAGGCGAATACACAGCGCCCCCCGCACATGGCCCCATGATCAGGCTGATCTGCGGCACCACGCCCGACGCCATGATATTGCGCTGGAACACCTCGGCATAACCGGCAAGACTAGCCACGCCTTCCTGGATGCGCGCACCGCCAGAATCGTTGATCCCGATCACTGGTGCGCCATTTTGCATCGCCATATCCATAATCTTGCAAATCTTCTGCGCGTGGGTCTCGGACAAAGAGCCCCCGAACACCGTAAAGTCCTGCGAGAAAACATAGATCAGACGACCGTTCACCGTACCCCAGCCCGTCACAACGCCGTCGCCGTAGGGGCGGTCTTTCTCCATCCCGAAATCGGTGCAGCGGTGGGCAACAAAAGTATCGAACTCCTCAAAAGAGCCCTCATCCAGCAATAGCTCCACCCGCTCACGCGCCGTTAGCTTGCCTTTGGCATGCTGCGCAACGATACGGCGCTCCCCTCCTCCCTTACGAGCGGTTTCACGGCGGCCTTCCAGCTCTTGCAAGATATCTTTCATCACAGGACTCCCCTTCGGATTTTAGTTAATCTAACTGCGCAAAGCGCCTGAGGAAAGAACAAAGCGGTAAATTTGCAAATAGTTGAATATTTGATTTGTGCAAATTGCAAATTTGCAAACAAACTTCATTGCCAAATGTCAGTTGTGTCGGACACATGAAATAATGTCCATTGGAGGGGGTTTTTGTCCATTAAACCACGTGGTTAATGGCCATCTGAAAATCAAGAAATGAATATTTACAATGAAAACAATGCCCTAGACAGTCAACTCCCTGTGATAGACACAATGCCTCGGCTTCGCCTATCGCTACAGTAATGAAAGCCTGCCTAGCCCCATGTTTACTGAACGTCTCCCATATAAAAGCTGAGTGCCGCGCTTGACAGATCAAGACCTTTAGGTCGCTGTAAGGCAAACCAAATAAGCCTGTGAGTGTTTTGTGAATTTTTCGGCAAACCTAAGCTTCTATAACCTGTCATGGAGGGACTTGCCGGGGGCACTTCCTGAAAACGAAGAGATCTTCGCTATCGGAGACGTCCATGGCGAGGCTGAGCTGCTCAATGCCGCGCTTTCCTCGATTGCCTCAATTCCGCGCACCACGAGCAGACGGCACCTAATCTTTCTTGGCGATCTCATTGACCGAGGCAGAGCATCCTTCGCCGCGGTCAAACTGGCGATGGCTGGTAACATGCAGGCCCTCGCAGACAATCTGCACATACTGCCCGGAAACCACGATCTGATGCTTCTGGACGCCATGAAAGATGAAAGCTGTCTCGAACACTGGCTCACCAATGGCGGAAAATCTGTTTTGTCTGAGCTGGGTCTTTCACAGCAGGTCAATACGTGGGCTGCAATCACAGAAAAAATCAGGGCCGCTTTGCACCCTGGTTACCTCGAACAAATCGCTCACGGGCCGTCTCACCTTCATCTCGGGGATTTGCTGTTTGTCCATGCGGGGATTGACCCCCATGCCGACAGGGCGACGTTTTTGGCACAAAGCCGGTATCAAATCAGATCGGACATGCACTGGGCCACTATGCGGTATCCATTTCTCAACTGGATCGGTGGTTGGAATGGTGATGATCAAGATCCGGAGCGCCGCCGTCAAAAGCCCACTGTAGTCGTTCATGGCCATACACCGTCACTGCGCGAACAACTTACCGAAGTGGAAAAACTGGCAATCTGTGATGGCATTGACGGTTATCGGGCCGTCGACCTGGATATCGGTGCAGGTTACAGACAGCAGCTAGCATGGGCACACTTCATAACGACCAAGGGCAAGAGCCAAATGCAGATCCACGCTGTTGTGAAACTCGGCCCGTCTTCTTAAAACTAACTTAGCGCAATGCAAAACTAGTTCGGTTTTGAGCATTGCATGGTAATCGCCCCCTTTTTAACGGGGTGCATCTGTAGAACTTACGCGGCCATTTTCAGTTTCATAGCGGGTGTGATGCCGCCGATGCCCATGTTCGGGCGGTCGTTGTTATATGTCCAGAGCCATTGTGTGGCCTGATCCTGAGCCTCCTCGATGCTTTCGATGATGTATTGATCCAGCCATTCATGCCGAACCGTCCGGTTGTAGCGCTCGACATAGGCGTTCTGCTGGGGCTGTCCGGGTTGGATGTGCTGGATCGTAACACTATGTTTCTCAGCCCATTTTCTCAGTGTTTCGCTGATATATTCCGGCCCATTGTCGACCCTGATCGTGCCCGGTTTTCCGCGCCATTCGATAATGCGATCAAGGCTGCGGATGACCCGTTCGGCAGGGAGCGAGAAATCAACCTCGATCCCCAGCCCTTCGCGGTTGAAGTCGTCCAACACATTCAAAAGCCGAAAAGCCCTGCCGTCGCCGAGGCGATCCGCCATGAAGTCCATGGACCAGGTCACATTCGGTCTGTTCGGGACCGCCAGAACGTCAGGCTTCTCCCGTTTCAGCCGCTTGCGCGGCTTGATGCGCAGGTTCAGTTCCAGCTCACAGTAGATCCGGTAGACCCGCTTGTGGTTCCACGGATGCCCCTTCACGTTGCGCAAATGCAGGAAACACAGGCCAAATCCCCAAGTCTTGCGCGCATCCGTCAGCCCTGTCAGCAGATCGGCGATCACCTCGTTCTCGTCTTTCAGCTTCGGGCTGTAACGATAGCAGGTCTCGCTGACCTCGAAGGCCCGGCACGCCAGCGCGATGCTGACGCCCCGTCGCTCTACCGCCGTTTCGGCCATCTCGCGGCGCTGAGATGGCCCCGTTACTTTTTTCCGAGGGCTTCCTTCAATAAGTCCGCCTGCATGCTCAGATCTGCATACATCCGCTTCAGCCTGCGGTTCTCTTCCTCCATGGCTTTCATCTGGCTGACCATGGATGCATCCATGCCACCATACTTCGCACGCCATTTGTAAAACGACGCATTGCTCATGCCATGTTCACGGCAAAGCTCGGCCACCGGCACACCACCTTCGGCTTGGCGCAGGATCGCAAGGATCTGGGGTTCGCTATATCTGGTCATTTTCATTCAAAATCTCCTCGTTCATCTTGCCGAGAAAATTCTACTTCCGCAGCCCCTTACTTTCGGGGGGGATTACCGCATCACCTTAGAAAGCACCCTGAACTCTAATTCAGGCGGCCCGCTCTTGACTGGCTAATATTTCGGGCCAATCCATGGAACCAAAAAGGTAAAACATGAAAAAACGCCCCACACTTGATGATTTGCAACGTGAAAGGGCGCGTTTTATCGGACCACTACAACCACCTCAGCCCCCGAAAATGCAACGGCGGCCAACCGAAAGCGACGACATTTATACCGAAACTCTTGTGACCGTCCATTTTATCCGAACAGCACTTGATGCGGGCCTGCCAATCGATCCGGAACGACTGCCTGACAAAATAATCGAGATTATCGAAAACAACGGATCAGGCCATGACAGACCGATTGTAGATGGTCGTGTGCATTATCATGTAGTTGACGTTATTAAGGCGCTCGACATTCGAAACGGTAAGATCGTTTAGGATTGATCCCTAAGCATCAAGAACGCTGCGAATTCGTCTGCGTCAATTAACGATCTTTTTACGACCGAGCTTCAGCATAGTTTGCAGAGCATAGCCGCTACATCAACGGCATCAGGCGCGCAAATCCACTTGATTTCTTACGAGCATGAGGAGATCGGAAAACGCTTCATTGTCACTGTCACCCTTCCAGAAATTGATGAACTGGCAGACGACCTGTAGATTTTTGTCCTCATAGTGGCCGTCACTGTCAATTCGATCCAGTGACGGCAACAGGTTTTTGTCAGCATTGCCGCCATGAAATTGCAATCGAATGCCGGTTAACGCGCAACGGTCGCCTTGCAGCTCCAGCAGTCGGGCGATAGTGGCCTCCAATTCATCGCGCGACATCCGCAATTCCTTGTTCTTCACCGTCCGTTCAACAACCTGACCGTTAGACCCTTTGACAGTGTTTTCTACTGAAAGGCGCATCGCTATGATCGATTTTTCGCGCGCGCCCAGCACGCGACCATCTGAAGCCTTCCCTCCAGAAACCGCCAGCTCCCCAGCGGCTTCCAGCTTCATAAGCGACGCCAAAATCCAAACAAGCGAATGCGCATCAACCAATCGGACGGAAGCCAGCTTTGCCTCACTGGCGATAAGCGGACGAAGCGCAGCTAGGATTGCAAGATAGGTCGAGTAATTGTCCCATGAACACTGTCGCAGGGTAGAGAAATCAATATCCATCGCACGGAATGCACGGTCAAATCCGGTGGGCTGGATCGGCATGTAGCGATCCATGTCCTTGAGGAAGAACAGATAGGCGATCAGCGTATACTTGCCACCCATATCCGCCAACCGGTCGAACGTCGCACCATCGTCCGCGTTGCCACGATAAAAGTCGAAAAGTATCCGCTCCATTTCTCGTGTTTGATTTGGTGTTTGCAGCGCTTCCAACAGTATCCGGTGCTCGCGGTTGGCATGGCCATACCGGTTTTGCCAGAACAAAAGGTTGTTTGTCAGGTTGGTGCGACTATCCTTCTGGATTTCTATCGCATCGATCACATGTCTGAGGATGCTGCCTGAACCGATATTCGCCTCGTCCCAGCTGTCCGGCGCCAATAACGCAAGGGCATGTTTACGCAGGAGCGGCTTATAGCTTTCCCAGCTCGCGGCGAGGCCATCCTCAAAGGTTTCAAACGGATGCCCCGAGCGGGCAGTGACCAGGCTTTGAAATCGCTCAAAGATTGCTTTGAAATCTGCGATACGCGGCACAGGCAGAGTATCTTCGATCTCAACCGCAGAGCCACCGCCATACCAGTCGATGAATCTCTGCAACGCTGCCGCAGTGTCAATTTCAACTCGAAGTGTATCCGGACGCGCCAATGGGCTCAGCGGGCCGTTAATATTGGAATTCCCGTTATTCGGCACAGCCAACAAGACCACCCCATCCATCTCGGGCGGCGTCGGCGGTTGAAACCAGATCCTCGTTTCGCTGGCCTGCCGATGCATCGCCAAAACTTTCCCGGTTCGGGTGCGGAAACCTATCACATAATCGGTCGGGGCTTTGGCCGGATCACCAAAACGGTTGGACAAAAGGCGCTCTGCCTCGACGGGTTTCAATGTCATGCGCTTTCCAGTTCGGTGGCGGGTTCCAGCGCCTCGTGCAGGAGGGCGTTGAGAAGTTTGCTGCGGGTGGTGGCGGTGGTGGTGATGCTTGCCTCCAGCTGATCGCACAGCGCCATCAGGGCATCGACCTTTGCCACGATGCGGTGTTGTTCGGCGAGGGGTGGGAGGGGAACGACGAACTGCGTCACATCGGTCAGCCGGAAACTGTTCTTGATGCCTCTTTGCGGGGCGTTGAATTGATCCTGAGCAAAAGGGGAGCGAAAAAGTTCAGGTAGATAACGTCCTTTCATGTCAGGCATCGGCCGAACCATCGCGGTGTGCTGGTTGATGTATGCCTCGCCAAAATCATCCGGTATCAGTCCAAGCATACCGACATCGCCCGTGATCGATATGAGGACATCGCCGCCCTCCAAGCTTGTGCGCGTACCTTCGCCGCCAGCTGGTGCATTCACTCGCTGTATATGATCGAGCCGAAGCTGATAATGGTTTTTGGACAGGTTTCCCATTCGGACAAAGATTGCACCCTCATTTGCGTAGTGCTTGGCCCAGTCTCGCGAGCCACTTGTTACGAATTGGCTGAGGTCTCCAAGCCGCGCCCACTTCCAGCCAGTGGGCAGAATAAATCTTATTTCATCTTCATCGATTGGCGGCAGCGGTTTCTGCTTTTTGAGTTCCCCACTCTTCAAAAGCCGCGCCTTCTCCTGCGCAATTCTTCCTAACAGCTCCTCCGCCGGTTCGTCCGCTGTATTCTGCGCCACCAGTTTTCCACGCACAGCGAGGTTCAGGATGGTTTGGCGGAGGGTTTTGATTTGGTCGGGGCGGGTGGTGAGGGTGGGGAGGGATTGCAGGGCAAAGCGGGCGTGGGATTGGAAGGCCTCCGCGTCGGTGTCTGGGGCGGTCAGACGAGCGAGGCTGGCGGTGGTCAGCCGGTCCCGCACCGCCTCGCGCCCCACGCGGGCCTGTTCCAACTGATCACACAGCGCCATGAGTTCATCGACCTTGGCCACAATCCGGTGCTGCTCGGCGAGGGGTGGGAGGGAGAATGGCGTCCCAACGATTTTCACCTTAGAAATATTTGGTTGCGCGCCCCCCTCGCTGGCTGCGTGAAATTTTGCGCGGTAGGCAAGCAGAAACAAGAATAGAAAACGGTTGGCCACGCCATCAAACGGGGTGCATCCGCAAACGGCCTGATTTGTAACTGCCGTTTCCGCAAGAATCGCAAGTTTTCCAATCGTCGCACCATACATTGCGATTAGAACGTCGCCGGGCTTGTTGACCCGGAACGAACCTTTTTTAACGGCGATTTCGGTAACTGTTTCCTCTGATCCCGCGAGGGCGGTGTTGTCGTTTAACTCGCCCGATTTCAACCATGTCATCGAGCCGCCGTAGAGTTCAGAATTGCCGCGCGACGGTGTTGAACCTGCACCCCAATCACCAATCGACCCAAGTCGCGTCCATGCCCAGTTTCTTGGCAAAACATACGGTTCTTCGTCGTGGGTAACGCTTTCTACTTCTGACTTTTTGATCTCTTTCGCTTTCACCAACCGCGCCTTCTCCTGCGCGATCCGCTCCAACAACTCCGCCGCAGGCTCGTCGCTAGCGTCCTGCTCCACCAGTTTGCCGCGCACGGCGAGGTCCTGCACGAAGCGGCGCAGGCGTGGGATGGCGTCGTCGGCATCGCTGATGCGGTCGTAAAGCGCTAGCAGGCGGGCAGAGGAAAACGTGGCGTCCTTCATCTCGCCAGCGCCTCGGTCAGGATCGCTTTCAACTGGTCGCGCAGGGCGGCTGTCTCGGCCTCTGCCGCAGTCAGATCGGCCAGCAGGGTTTCAGGATCGCCGTGATCCTCGACCACCGTATGGGGGTTCTTGACGTCAAGATTATAGCCGCGCCCCTTGATCTCGTCTGCCGTGACCTTCCACGCCTGCGGGCCCTCAACGCGCCCTTCGCGCGCGGCGCCACCCCACCATGCGGCACAATCATCCAGATGATCCAGCCGGATCGGCTTGGTCATCGAATAGGCTTTCTGCGTCTCGGGCACCTTGTGTTCCCAATACCAAATGTCCTTCGTGGGCGTGCCCTTCTCAAAGAACAGCAGGTTGGTGCCAATGGAGGCATAGGGTTTGAAGACCGAGTTCGGCAGCCGCACTATGGTGTGCAGGTTGCATTCTTCCATCAGGTGCTCCTTGAGGCGGGTCTTGATCCCCTCGCCAAAAAGCGAGCCGTCAGGCAGCACCACGGCGGCACGGCCACCGGGTTTGAGCAGGCGGATGATCAAGGCAAGGAACAGATCGGCGGTTTCCCGGGTGCGGAAGGTGGGGAAGTTGGATTCGATCCCGTCCTCTTCCTTGCCGCCAAAGGGTGGGTTGGTAAGGACAATGTCGACGCGTTCGTCGCGGGTCCAACTGACCAGCGGGCGGGCCAGCGTGTTGTCGTGGCGCACGAAGTCGGGTTCCTCAACCCCATTGAGCAGCATGTTGGTGACGCAGAGCATGTGGGGCAGCGGTTTCTTTTCCACGGCGCGCAGGGCGCCCTGCATCAGCACCTCATGCTCGGGGCGTTTGACGTAGTTGTCGCGCATGTGGCGCATGGCGCAGGTCAAAAAGCCGCCAGTGCCGCAAGCCGGGTCAAACAAGACCTCGCCGGGGTGAGGATCCATCTGTTGCACCATGAAGGACGTGACAGCACGCGGGGTATAGTATTCGCCCGCGTTGCCCGCATTTTGCAGGTCGTTCAGCAATTGCTCGTAAATGTCTCCGAAGTGCTGGCGCTCGGTCAGGTTGTTGAAGTCGACTTCGCTGATTTTGTTGATCACTTGGCGCATCAACTGACCGGATTTCATGTAGTTGTAAGTGTCCTCAAAAACATCGCGCACGACCTTTGCACGCGAACCCGCCAAAATAGGCAAAGCTTTGAGCTCTGGGAATAGTGTCTCATTCACGAAATTCAGAAGCGTATCGCCGGTGATCCCTTCAGGATCTGCCGCCCAGGTGCGCCACTGCAAATCAACAGGGATTGGCGATCTGTAGTTCTCTTTCGTCAGCTCAAGCTCTTTATCCTGATCGTCGATGATCTTTAGAAAGAACATCCAAACAAGCTGGCTAAGACGCTGAGCATCACCGTCGACCCCTGTGTCTTTCCACATGATCTGCTGAAGAGATTTCACAAGGCTTCGGACGGACATAAGTTATGCGCTTTCTTTGTAAATGGCAGCTTGCAGGTCGTGAACGGCCTGTTCGAACCCAGGTTTTCCGCCGAAAGCGCGGACGAGTTCAACGACACTTCCCATGCCACTGAATGGCGCGATCTTCAACACACCAAGATCGTCGAGGTCCATAACGCCCTCATCGGCATATTTTTCCAGCAAGGCCTCCAAAACAGCTTTCGCTTGAGGCCCATATTTGGTGAATACATCGCGTTTTTTTACGCTTTCAGCCCGCTCACGCCGGGTCAGTGGTTTTGCGTCGAAGGCTATGTGACAGATCAGGTCGAATGGATCCAGATCCTTGCCCAGCTCCGAAGCGATAACATCGAGCGGCAGACCTTCGGCCTCCAGCTCTTCGAACAGGGCCTGCTTTCGGCCTTCGCCATTCCAGCGTTTGAGAAAATCATCAAGGCTGGCAAACTGCCGCTTCAGGGCTTTGCGCGTGTAATCGCGTAAAGACTCTGTAACGAGCTTGCCATTTTCGTCGAGGTATTCAACGCGCTCTGCCACGATGACTGCGCCGACCCCATCGACATAGACCTTGCGGATCGGTCCGCCGCCCTGCTTGTCAGCAATCGGATCGACGTGATCGGTGAGAACCGTTTCATCATCGCTAGGCTTATCTGGCAGGGGCGCGCCTTCATCATCGGTCTGGGGAACATCATCCGGTGGTGTGATCGGATCGTCTGGGCCAGGCTGGTAGATTTGAACAGGTTCACCATCGAATTCCGGATCAGCAAAATGGCTTGTTGACCCCCGAAAATCCATGACAGTGAAAAACAGCTTCTGGGTATCCTCATGAACGCGCGTGCCGCGACCGACGATTTGCTTGAACTCGGTCATTGACCCGACCTCTCGGTCTAAAACGATCAGGCGACAGGTTTGCGCATCCACCCCAGTCGAGAGAAGCCTCGAAGTGGTAACGATTACCGGATAGGCTGCTTCGGGGTCGATAAAGTTACCAAGTTGATCGAGGCCTTCTTTGTCATTCCCTGTGATACGCATGACGTAACGATGGTTTTGCGCCACCAGATCGGCATTTTCATTGATCAGCGCCTGCCGCATCCGCGCCGCGTGCTCCTGATCAACACAGAATACAATCGTCTTGGCCATCCGATCGCCGCTCTGCTTCAGAAACTCCGAAACCTTATGGGCAACCAGTTTGGTTCGATCGTCCAGAACCAGAGTCCGATCGAAATCCTTGGCGTTGTAGATCCGATCCTCAACTTCTTCGCCCGCACGGTCAAGTTGCCCTTGCACAGGTCGATAGCCTTGAACGTCGCGGTCGATGTGAACTTTGATCACCTTATAGGGTGCCAAGAACCCGTCCCGTATGCCTTGTTTCAACGAATAGCTGTAAACGGGTGCCCCGAAGTAGTCGATGTTGGAGGCATACTCAGTCTCTTTAGGCGTTGCGGTCAGACCGATCTGGGTTGCCGAGCCGAAATGGTCCAGGATTTCCCGCCAAGCAGAATCATCAGCAGCACTGCCCCGGTGACACTCGTCGATTACGATCAGATCAAAGAAATCAGGTGAAAACTCCTTATAGAGCTTCTGACTTTCGTTAGGGCCGGTGATGGCCTGATAAAGGCCAAGATAAATCTCATAGGAAGTGTCAATCCGGCGGTGTTTATCCAAAGCCAATGTTACATCAGTCGAGGTTCCGTCTGCACGTTCAATTGTCTTCGCCTGCGTTGAAAGCTTGGCCATACTTCCCGCAAATGGCCGGAAATCATTCACCATCGTCTGATCAATAAGAACATTCCGGTCGGCAAGAAATAGGATACGCTTCTTTTGCCCAGCTTTCCAAAGCCGCCAAATGATTTGAAATGCCGTATAGGTTTTACCCGTGCCCGTCGCCATGACCAAAAGAACGCGGTCCTGCCCTTTGGCAATGGCTTCAATTGTCGAATTGACGGCGTTGACTTGGTAATACCGTGGGGTTTTGCCACTACCGTCATCGAAATAGTCCTGAAGTGCGATCTCTGATCCTTCATCCGAAAGACCTTTCCACGCCCGATACCGCGCCCAGAGTTCGTCCGGCGACGGAAACTGGTCTAACGTCAGAGTGACCTCTGGCGGCGTCGACATACCGGTCCGATCGTGAAACACGAAACCATCGCCATTAGACGCAAACACGAAGGGGATATCCAGCGTTTCAGCGTAGTCTAGCCCCTGCTGAAGCCCTGCCCCGACCGCCTGACTGTTGTCTTTGGCCTCGATGAGAGCGATCGGTATGTTAGGCTTTACAGAAAGAATGTAGTCCGCACGCTTGCCTTTGCCGCGACTGACCAATTTACCGCGGACAATTATGCGGCCTTTGGTAAAACTAACTTCTTCACGTATCTGGGTAATTTCGTCCCAGCCTTTGAGGCGGAGTGCAGGAGTTATGAATTTTGTGCAAATATCGCGCTCACTGAGCGATCGTTTTTCCATGAAATCTTACCCGTAATAAACACTTCCATCCCCTTAAAAGCAGACGGTTGAATATTCTTTGTTGTCGAAGAATAGACGGCTTTCAACGTAAGGGGCAACGCTTATCAATCACAGCGGGCCGATTTGAGGCAGACCGCTTTCCAAATAGAGAAAGCAATTTATGGTAAGGTTAGGTGCGTGGCACGAGGCAAACTAGGGGCACGTTGGTTTCAGATCCGATCCGGCGGACATAATCGATCCCCGTCATCCCCTCTTCGCGCAACGTGCTGGCGATGCTAATTTGCCCAGCTATAGCAAGAACACCGCCTTTGATGCCATCGGTCAAGGCCCGCGCTTGGCCAAGGGCAGTTTGACGAAGACTACGGGCGGTTTCCGGATCTGGCTCACCGCGGCTGACTAGGCGGCTAAGAATATCGGGGCTGAGCACCTGGAGGAGAGCTATCTGCCGCTCCAGTTCGAATTGCCCCATGCGCTGCGCAACCTCAAGCTCATCGGCCGCAAACAGCGCTTGAATAGACGACTCCTGACAAAGTCGGATGGCGGCAGCTAGTGTCCAAAGCCGATCAAGTTGCTCAATTGGAAGCGATGTCCGCCGACTCAGCTCAGCTTCACGCAGGAAGTAATGCTCGATTTTTCGGGTCGAACGCGCAAGAGACAACTGCAGCTGCTCGGCCACGCGCTGCGGATCACGGCGGTGAGATAGAGTTTCAACATTTTGAACATCACCAGAAATTTCGGCAAACACTGACTTAAGGTCATCCTCACGGCGATCTGTCGTCACCTGATCTACGGCTGCGGAAATCGCCTCTAAACGAGCTTCAATGGCCTTCAACCGCGCGAGGGTTGCTGCGAAGCCGGCTATAGAGACACCAAGTCCGAGGCCAGACAATGCCAGTGTGCCGTATTGCAAATTCTGCATCAGGATCATGCCGTTTTGCAATTCGGCGACACCGCGCCTAATGCCTTCGTTCTGCGCCACCGAAAGTATTCCAAGCGGTGAAAAACCAGACGACCCCACTGCTCCTAGTGCCTGTCCCAGCATTGGAGCAAGGCCGGAGGCTTGCTGCACATGGCCAAGGATCAATCCCGAGGCATTGTCCTTTATCATAGCCCCCACCAGCGAAGCTTGCTGAGACCCGATCATTGTCTGCAGATGCAACGGGATTTCATAAAGTAGTGGCATCAGGCGATGTCCTCCAGCCGTGTTTGGCCCGCCTTTAGGACAGCCGCTTGTAAATCATTGAGGAGGCAGCGCGCATCAGGTGCGAGGCCATGTCCAAAGATCGCAGATAGCGCGAGGCCTTGAACTCGCCCGGCGAGATGAGCGCGCATCTTGTCCTTGGCCTGATCAAATGCCTTGACCCCAGCGAACGACACCCCAGCAAGAACCGTCCCACCTACCAGTAAAATGGGAAGACTGATTGTCGGTGTGGAAAAAACGAATAAGGACGTCGTGGTTATCGTGGCGTATGAAACAAGAGCGGGGAGCCCGAGGACTGAAGCTGCGAGCATCCCGACCCCAGCCAGCGCAGGTAGGGCAGCGCCAAGGTGGGCACCGATGCCGCTATCAAGATGGAGTGTCGAGATCAGGTCAGACAAGCTCGCCTCGGCCCGTCTAACAGCAATTTGACTTTGCTCCGCTGCCCATGGCGCAATGAGGCTCTCGGCCAACGGACGTGGGTTGATATGTGCCCTTCCAACCTCAAAAGAGGTCATCGCGCTTATGCGTGCAACTGATTCCGCAGCCAACGCGGGATATGCCGTTTCCAATTGATTTGTAATGGCCTCTAACTGACCATCTCGCCATTCCAGCAAGCCAAGCTGCGTTTCAATACTGGCCAAGTCAAATTGCATGGCAATCACCTCCGAATTTCCTCGAAATTGCCTTCACAACTTGAGCTATGCAAGGCGGAACAGTGGCTAAACCTGTTCATAAGATAGAAATATAGGACGCAAGTGGAGATTAATTTCCATTATGATGACCCAGCAGCACATCGCGCAGACCACACTAAGCCATTCCCGTGAAGTTTTCGGGAGAAATTTTCTCAACAACTAAAATGGCTGTTGCATCATTTTGTAGAAAATCGGCTCAGGAAGTTCACCAGCAGAAACTTACACACCTATTCGAAAAAGCCCTTGGTGTTCTGCCTCGCGTTGCCGTCAGATATGCGAAGCTGACCTGCTCTGATTACAACAGTATTTGCATCAAATACGGGTCCGTTTGACCGCAAAGTTCTTTCTGCACTATGGTCAGAAAATTACGCGGTTAGAATATCATTTACTAGCTATAAGGCATTACCATTAACATGACATCATCCGACAAGTTGAAGAAATTTGACGCAGACATTCTGTTCAATCCGCCATCATGGTCAAGCTTAGTGGAAACTCAGAGCGATCTCTTCGCCCCTGATGTCCTCGTGCAAATCTCTGACCGGCTTCGAGATGAGTTTTACAATGGTCACGCACCCGGCCGCATGATGCCAGAAATTCCCCGCGTTGCATGGCAGACAGACTTACTTGAGCCATACGCCAACAAGACCATCGGTTACGATCTACCGTGCCTGCTGTCTGCCGACCGCCCCACGCGGGGACGGATCATGCTTTGTGCTCAAGACCCTAAACGCGATGGAAACGAAGCCAAGTTGACCGTGGGGACTTTCTTCGGGATCGACAGCGACTATCACCGCACACGGCGACACTGGGGTATGATGTGGCAACTCATCCGCCGATGTGTCCTTGCTGGGTATGATGTCTGGGTAACAGACGCGATAAAGTTGTATGCTGGCCGTAACGTCATACGCCTTGATCAAGATCTTCGCACTCTGTGTTTTTCCGTGATCCGCCGGGAAGTGGAAGCTTTCCAACCGGACAAGGTGCTGGCGATCGGAAACGATGCCCATGATGCGTTACAAAATGCAGGGATAAAAGTTCCAGTCGTCCGCGTCGTTCATCCAACAGCGCGCGGCCTCAGGGGACCGTTTAGCGATCGCTTAGAGTTTTATTGGCAGGAACTGGGTGGTGCGAACCTGACCGCCTAATCATTGCCGTCTTACTCTCAAGGCAATGACGTGATGCTTACTCATGCTTCAGGTTGATGCTGGCATCAAGCAGAGTAGATAGCGTTCTCTGAGAGGCTGAAACTAACCTAAGCCAGGTGCCACGCGCCCCATTCGAAATTTTTTCGGAATTCATTTGACTCGTTTTCGAGTCTCTGTCATTTATACCATACGAAAAAAATTCGAATGGGAGGGGGTCGCAATGACAACGGCAGGCGAAATGGTGATGAAGACGGCACAGGTTTTCGGCGTGAACCCTGTCACGCTCGAAAGCATTGACCGAGCTTTGTTGAATGCTGGCCTGAGGAACAAAGGCGGCCGTGGTCGTTCTGCCGCGCAAATGGTCGGTTTGGATATTTGCAACCTTGCGCTGGCTGCTGTGCATGGCGTCGGAATGAAAGAGGCTCCGGCTCTAGTTGCGAAGGTTTCTGGGTTGCCACGCCATCTGTCCAGGTTACGAAGACAGCCTGCTTCGGATTCCATCCTGGATCGGCTTGCTGAAGGGACAGACTGGGCGTTTCCGCAATGGCATGACGATTTTTCCCAGCTCCCACTGGGGCAAGAGTTGATGAGAGCCGCAACGCTTGGCTCTGCGATGGGAGTTCTCGTTGATGGGTTGGCGGCAGGTGCTTTAAATAATGAAGATCACCACAAAATAACGGTGAAAATTACAAATAACGATCCCTTTGCAAGACTACACTATGAGGCAAATCGTATGGAGCTGGAAGTGAGATACGGGTTGCCGGATGCCAATCTACCAGCCCCTGCTTTTCAGATGGCGTTGACCTTGACAACGGATCTATTTGAGCAACTGGCAGACATTATTCGAGGGACTTAACAACCGTCCAAAACGGAAGCGATCCATAGTGGGACTGAATCGTGGGCCAGCGAACGGGGCGCGCAGAAGAAACGTTTTATGAACGTCGAATCAGGTTTGAAAGAACAGAGCCAAAGACTTCGTATTTGAACCCGATCGGCTGATCTCTCGAAGACGGATAAAACTTTTTTGAACAGCAGCCTTCGGAATTTGTGGACCGGTTCTTTTTTACAATCATGGTTGCGGCAAACGTGACCAGCGCCGACCGACAACGTCTTGTAGCTAGGTCACCCTTGCCAACAAAATCGAGGATTGCGATTAAAGAAAACGGTGAGACAAATGCGGTGCGCAAGAAGAAAGCGACCAAAAAGAAATGAAATCAACACGTTGATTTTATTGCATAAAAGACTCGATGCGAGGATCTGACGTTGATAAAAGGTTCCCGTCGCCGCCCCTAAAAAGCGAAAAATCTGTTCACGCCAAATAACAACGAGAGGACTGAAATGAAGTAGACATCAATCGCCGAAAACAAAAACACTGGAATGCGTCAACATCCCAGTGCGATTGTTGAGACACAGATCTGTGCCCCCTACGTGATATAGGATCCTTAGCAGTTTCAGCAGCGAAATGCAAGGACACAGGCTGTTCTCACCACCATCGAGTGCCCTTAACGCCGACTAGATTTCGTTCCAACGCTCCCCACCCTCGCCCAGTCGCGCAGGGGATCGACCGAGCATTTTTGATCGCCAAGGGACCTTTCCGGACCAAGGACCGCAGGACGCTGCATCATATGCAGAACCCGATCGACCCGCTGGATCGAACAAGAGAAATGCCTCGCCCATTTTCCGGGCGGTGTCCAATGTGCATCTGTGAGAAACATCAATGACCCATCCTCAGGAAAACTATGGCCAACGGCCCGTTCAGCCAAGCCATTCCAAGCGCAACCTTTCCGGTGCTTCGAGAAACCATCTTACCGGCCTCTTCGTGTTCGGTGACGGTGATGGTCGCGTCGTCGGCTCCGAAAGCCACCTCGAGTTCAACTTCGCCCTGTGCTTGGCCGCACACCCAGATACGGCCGACTTGCATGAGCAGGTGCCGTTCGAGTGGCGTGATTTGGAAGGCAAAGCGCATAAGCATTACTTCGACTTCGTGGTAAGCTGCGTTGGCGGAAAACGCGTCGCATATACCGTCAAGCCAGTAGTCGGTTTGAAAGGGACGTTCGCCGAAACCATGCCACATATCGCGCAGCAAGCGCGTGAATCAGGGCATTTCAGCGATGTTCGCCTTTTGACGGATGCAGATCTAGATCAGGTTTCGCTGTTCAACGCAAAGCTGCTGCACGCGTGCCGTGCTGCGCAACCTGAACATGATTTGGCTGCTTTACGTGTTGTGCAGAACATGACCGGCGTCACTACGCTTGGCGCGCTTGTTGCGGAGACAGGCCTTCAAGGCAACGGCTTCCGGGCAATGGTGCGCCTGCTTCGTAGCGGACACCTTAAGCTCCGGGATCATGAGCATATTTCCTATGAGGCTGCGATCTACAAGGCAAAGCAGCCTTAAACCGGAGCACGCGAAACCTGTCCAGCACCCAGGTTTCTGAGGTCACCCGACCAATACCAACATCAATGAGCGGCAGCCTCTCGGCTGCGGCCTGGCCTTCGACAACCATTTCTAGGCCCGCCCTGCCCTCACCGCCCTCAATCGAACGCATTTCACCTGCGCCAAAATCAAACTGGAGAAACAAACCATGGAACTGAATTTCAACAATATAAGCGTTGCCACTGCACGCTACGCATTTAGCACATCTGACCAAGTTGTCATCGAAGGCACAGCATGGCGTCCCCACAGCTTCAACGAATTAGGGTGGGTGATGGAGCTTTCAGATGGCAGCGGCATGTGCAGGGAGTTTTCCCACGAACAGCTTCGCCGCCTTGGCTCGATGGGCCGTGTGCGCCACGACCGAGGCTTTTATAACCCGGCGCAGGCTGGACGCCGCCTCACAACCACCTCGACCTTGGTTTCAAGCTTGAGCAAAAAGCGCCGTGCCCAGCACTCTAAACGCAGCGCATGGGTGGCTGCCGCAAACGAAATGCGCCGTGAAGGCAAGTTGAATGCAACAGACGATGCCCTCAAAGCAAATGAAGCAGAGCTTTTGCAGCGCGCAACAAAGTTCGCGCAGAACTTAAACCCTATGGGTTACGACAATCCTGGTCTGTCATGGGATTTCGCTGCCGCACCTTCGCCTCGCACCCTTCGCCGCTGGATGCGGGAAGCAGCCCTTCTGGGTGAAGCCGGCCTTATCGACAACATGTGCATGCGGGGCAATCGGAACCGCCGGATGGCCCCAGAGGCCACAGGTATTATGATGCAGGAAGTGCTTAAATATCAGGCACAGGAACGACCGACAAAACGCGTTATCTTCGATAACGTGGAAATCGCCTTCGGGAAAGCAAACCAAGAACGCGCCGAAGCCGGGTTACCACCGTTGGATACGCCAAGTCGCGAGACGGTGCGCCGCGCCATCAATGCGCTGGATCCATTCACAGTGATGGTGGCGCGAGAAGGCCTTGAGGCTGCGCGTAAGAAATTCATGCCGGCAGGCATGGGTCTGAACCTCACCCGCCTGGGGCAGCGCATCGAGATCGACGAACACACCATCGACCTTTTGAGCTTGATGCATTCCAGTGCTCTTTGGAATCTGATGACCGAGGAAGAGCGGCTTGCCGTCGGGCTGGATAACACCAAGGCTCGCTGGGTTCTAACCGTCGCAATCTGCACGACGTCACGCTGCATCCTTGGAATGGTCATCTCTCGGGGCGCAAAAGCTACCGCGGCGGTTCAGTGTCTGCAAATGATCATTTCGGACAAGGGCCAATGGTCCGATGGCGTGCGCGCACGTGGCCCGTGGGACATGCATCTTACCCCTGAACTCATTGTGACGGACAACGGCACGGCTTTCAAATCAGAAGCATTCCGCATGGCCTGTGCTGACCTCGGGATATCCGTTGAAAGCACAGTAGCGGGCATGCCGCAACAGCGTGGCCGCAATGAGCGCTTTTTTGCGACGCTGACTAACGCGGTGCCACCCGTTTCACCAGGACGCACGTTCTCCGACATCCTTACCAAAGGCGATGCCGATCCCAGAGCCCGTGCTGTTTTGACATTTGACGATCTAGCTTTCGCCCTGGTGCGGTGGATCGTCGATGGTTACCACAACACGCCCCATCGCGGTCTTGACGGCGAAACACCTGCACAATGCTGGCGTCGCCTCTCTGCGCAATATGGTGTGACACCTCCGCCAGACCTTCGCCGCTGGCGGTTGGTATTCGGTGAACCCCTCGTTCGCAAGGTAACAAAAGAAGGACTGACGGTTCTCGGGGTGCGCTACCACTCGGAACGGCTGGCACTCTGGATGAACCGCAACGGCGAGGCCCATATCGACGTGCGTTGGCATCCCCGCGACATTGGAGCCGTCGAGGTGCGCCTTGGAACCGAGTGGTTCGAAATCCCTGCACTGGACCCTATGATGGAGGGCAAGGCCGCAAAAACTTGGATGACTGCAACGAACAACCTTCGAGCAGCGCACCCTAAACGCAAGAGTTTCGACCGCGAAGTTGTTCTCGCGGCGATGGAAGCCATCCAAGACCGCAATGCCACAGCAATGGCGGCAGCTGGATTGTTGGTCGACGAATGGAGCGAGACGCGGATCAAGAAAATCGAAACGACCATGTTTCAGGGCTCATTCTGCAACGCTCCTGCACAACCTGCTCCGGTGGATGGTGGCTTCGGTCAGTCGATCCCCGGCCCTGAAGACACTGCAAACCCCCTTTCAACTTCAACTGCAAAACAAGTCCAAATCCAAAAGCGCCAAAGCGGCGTAAGCTTCGAGGAATAAGCCATGACTGACTACACAAAAATCGAACTGACCCTGAACCGTTTGCGCGGATTGCATGTGAAAAACATGCGCGACGATGCGTTCGCTATGCATCTTGACCGCCTTCTCAAGAGGTCGCCGGAAGGCGACCTCATCCCGGAAGCGTTGCGGTTCACCAACACCCATGAAACGCGCGGCATTATGGTAATTGACGCACCCGGCGGCGGTAAATCGACCATGGTGAAACGCGGCCTGACCCGACATCCTGCCTTCGCGCATAATTCCGAGGGTAAACGTCCCTTTATCGGCGCCACCGTTCCAAGCCCTGCCACTCTCAAGAGCATGGCAGGACACCTGCTTGAACTGACCGGCTATCCCACAACCAGTTCGCGTCGCGAGGTCTGGTCCAAATGGGAAATCCTCAAGGAACGGCTCATCCTGCTTGAAACCACGGCGCTTTGGATCGACGAGGCACAAGACCTTTTTTGCGCTGACAAAAACCAGATCTTGCGCGCCATCAAATCACTCATGCAGGGTGACAGCGCGGTGATCGTCATTCTGTCAGGGACCGAGCAGCTGGCGGACTTCGTCCGGTCGGATCCGCAGGTTCAACGTCGGTTTTCGACACTTTACTTGCCTCCGGTAGACCCCGATGCAGACCGCTATGATATCATGGCGATTGTCGAAGCGCATTGCGAGATCGCTGGCCTCAGCGCCCCTATCGAGGCTGATCTGGTTGATCGCCTGGTCCACGCTGCAAGGCGGCGCTTCGGTCGCTGCATCGAATACAACATCCTGGCCATCGAGCAGGCTTTGCTGGAAGGTGCCGATCACTTGCATATGCATCACTTCGCCGCCGCCTGGGCTCTCCAAGAAGGCGATCAGATCGATCGCAACGTCTTTCTCGCAACGGATTGGTGGCAAATCGACCCTGATCGCAAAAAGGATGCGGCAATGGTTGAAGGCCGCTCGCGCCGTCGGAGGGCGAAAGTATGAAGGGCGGCCTCTTTCCTCGTCTGGCGTTCTCGCCAGACGAAAGCCACCTGTCCTGGGCCGGCCGGCTTGCGGCGTTTCATACAAAGGGTGGTGTTGAGGCATTCTTGCGTGACATGCACATCCCGACTTTTGCGTTTTTTGGTGGTCATGCTGAATTCGTTCAGCGGCTTTGCTATCTGGCGGATCAGGATCCAGAACCCTTGCTGCGAAATACAATTCTCCGCTCAAGTTCATACCGGTTTTCGCTGAACGACGAGGTGTTCAGCAGTGACTTTCTGATGGGCCAGATGACTAAATTCTGCCCGAAATGCCTGCTTGAAGATGACGGAAATGGCGAGCGATCAGATGCACAGCGGCGCGATCGCCTGCTATGGCGGTTTCGATCGGTTTTCGTCTGCCCGATCCATCAGATATACTTAATGTCAGATGGCCAACCGGGCGACTGGAAATCCGATTTGTCAGTCCGGGTTCCGCTTTCTACCAGCAATCTGGAATTACTCTCGAATAATTCAGAAACGGTCCAGCCCTCACCCCTTGAGTCCTATCTCATCGGTCGCATGTCCGGTGCGCGTGGCCCCGATTGGTTGGATGGCCAGACACTGGAACAAGCGATCCGTTCAACTGAGATGCTCGGAGCAGTCATGGAGTTCGGCTATCGTGTGAACACGGACGAAATGACCATTGCGCAAGCTCAACATGCGGGTAGTGCCGGATGGGAATGGACAAGTCGTGGCGAAGAAGGCTTGCGGGCGGCGTTTCAGATACTTCAAGCTGCAACTCCCAGAGAAATGACAGCGCGCGATCGACATCCCGGACATGCATTCGGCGAACTCTATCATTGGTTGGCACCAGAGACCGATCATAATGATCGTGGGCCAACCAGGGATGTGCTTCGCCAACACATAATTGAAACAGAGCCAATCACAACCAACCTAAAAATTCTTGGCGTTAAAGTGAACCGCAATGGCATAAAGCCTCAGAAACAAATACCGACCAGACAGACATGACTGCTCATTGCACGAGTTTCATTCCCCCTCTACCAGCTGCCAAAAATTCAGAATGCCGCCTTCGGGCGGTATTTTTTTGGACTTACGATGGACAACAACCATGTGTTTAGTGGACAAGTTAGCCGCCACGACGAGCAATCATGTAAAATTTAGTATTATATTACAGTTACTTGCATCATATCTTTTATCAGGAGTGGCCATTATTTCGTGGGTCCGACAAGTTGCCGACCCACGAATAAATATCCATTAAAGGGGGTTTTTGTCCATTAAACCACATGGTTATTGGCCACCGCGAACAAAAATAATATTTTCTACAATAATATCAACCCCTTACAAAATATACTGATTTAACGGATTGCCATCAGGCCCACCGCAGCGGGACCGCAGCGCGCAGTTGACGTTAACGCCGCCATTCGCCTACCAATTTTGCACGGTGAAGGCGAAACCGGGGATTAACCGGACTTTCTTCGATGATTAGTTTTCTGACGTTGTTTTCAATCGCATCAGCGACATTCTCGCGTTTGCGTTTTGATGCCGAAGGTAGATCGTCTTCTGCAGCGGCCCCTTTACTTTCAACCAGGTCAATCAGACTAATGTCGTCGAGGTGGGATATGATTTCTGAGTCCTCAGCCCGGATGTAATTGTCGATCAGATGCCGCATAGCAGGTTCGAAAAGCTTCATGTCCACAGCGTCGCCGCTGTGCAGTCTTACCGCATCCCTGATCCCGATAGCACGCTCCACCTCGCGCCGACATTCACCCAACTCAAGATCTTTAAAACCGGTTCCTTCGGGTTCTGCGGCTACGTTGGCGTATGCTCGGGCATAGCGTCCGGAAATCCTGTAGAGTGCCTGACGGCGCCGCGATTTCTCTTCTGCATCCGGATCGTTGTCGATGCCCTGTGGACTGGAAAAATATGTGAAAATCTCTGCATCCGACTTTGGTTGTTCTACGCCATCCACAAGGCCCAACCAAGCGTCGCGGGCAACACGTAGATCCTGATCGGCACGATCAGTGATCAAGCCTTCAACGTCCTCTTTGTCGAAGGCATCGAATGCCTCGGAGGTGTAATCTTCAACGGCACTTTCGATATTCCGAAACAGGTCTTTATAGTCGACGATATAGCCGAAATCCTTGTCGTCCCCGTCAAGGCGGTTGACGCGGCAGATCGCCTGAAACAGGCCATGGTCGCGCATTTGTTTGTCGATGTAGATGTAGGTGGCCGTGGGTGCGTCGAAGCCTGTCAGGAGGCGGCTGACGACAATCAACAACTTCATCCGACCCGGTTCTTTCTTGAAAAGGCGCAGTGCCTCCTCCTCGTAGTCTTCTTCGGAAGTCTCGCCGCGAAGGTCGGTGTAGACCCGATGGACATATTGCTTCTCTGTTTCGCCCATGCCGGACTCTTCGCCGGTGATTTCAGGGGCCGCGCGTTTGTAAGATGCCACGATCGCGCATTTCTCTGCCAAGACCGAACCGGATTTCCTGAAAGTCTCGAAAAACTTGCAAGCCTCGGGGATTGAACCTGCCACCAACATAGCGTTGCCCATGCCTGATTGCAGGCGCGGCTTCATCTCCATATCCATAATGATGTCGTTGGCGATTTGCTCCAGCCGGTCACGGCTTGGCAGCACCCGTTGCAAAGTGCCCCAGCGTTGCGTCAAGATCGCCTTGGCGTTCGGGGTCAACCCTTTGGTCTTCACCTCGAACCATGCATCGATTTTGCCTGGTGCGCTGATCCTCTGGTCAATGTCTCGTGCCTCATAGCGCAGGTCCAATACCACGCCATCTTCAACAGCCTCGTCGAATCGATAGGGCTTACCGATATAGGGCCAAATGGCTCCAGCGACGTGCCCTTGTCTCACTTCAACAGCGGTGTGCCAGTGAAACCGACGAACATCGCCTCTGGCAGCACTTTGCGCATTGCATTCGCGAGCTTACCAGACTGGGTGCGGTGCGCTTCATCGATGAAGACAAAGGATTCGCCGACAGGTGCGCCGATATTGGCGTTCTGGATGTCAGAGATCAGCCCTTCCATTTCGCCCTCTTCGCGCTTGCCCAATTTGTGGACGAGGGAGCAGATAACGCGATCAGTCGGATCGGCCAGCGCGGCCATCAGGTCGTTGCCGCTACGGGCGCGGCACACTTTGTCGCCGGTGTTGCCGAACACGTCTTCAATCTGGCTGTCCAGCTCTTTGCGGTCGGTGACGATCAGGATGCGGCCATCCGGATACGCCTCCCGGATCCAGCGCACCAGCATCACCATGATCAGGCTTTTCCGGACCCTTGCGTCTGCCAGATGATACCGCCTTGCTTTTCCCGCACACGGCCTTGCGCCGCCTTCACCGCGAAATATTGGTTGGGCCGCGTGATCTTCTTGATGCCTGCGTCAAACAGGGTGAAGTCGTGGGTGATCTCAAGGAACCGCGCAGGCGTCATCATCTGCGTGACATCACGGTTCAGCGGACCGGTGATCTCGCTCTCTTCCTTCCAAGCCAGCCAATAGGGCTGTGGTGTCAGGATCGGGGCGTAGCGCAGCCCTTCGCTGTCATTTCCAGCGAAGGTACCCTCGCGACCCGCAAAGGCGTACCTTCCTATAAAGTTCCACGCCAAAAATACCCCCGCCCTCCCTGTCACTAGAAAGGACCAAAGTGGCAAAGTTCTACTTTGCCCGCAGCAGGACTATCCCACCACTTCCGTGGCAAACTTTTGTACTGCCGTTCTCAGTTGTACTGGGCAGCGGTTAAAATAGGCGCCTTCAAAGCATCAGCGGCGTTGGCATCTCCGCTCACCACATCAAAGCTGGTATCCACAAACGTCAAAACCTGCAGTTTCTTACCGGTGGTCGGCTGGTTTTGGCCGAAATCCATCGGCCAGACCTTGTGCGGACCAGCGGGCTACCTAAAAGAAAATCCCGATCCTCGCGACTATGCCGCTTTTGCGCTGATTGTTGTCCTTAAACTGCATGTAAGCACCTAGGCTCGCACTTAGGTCGGTGCCGCCTGCCAGCGCACTCCGATTGCTTATCTCCACCGAAACCTCACCAAAGTTGCCAAACTCGGCGGCTGTCAGGCGCTGCGTTGCACCACCAGAATCCGTAAATGTGGCGTCCCTTCCGCCCGAGAAATCAGCGAAGTAGTTGAAATTAGATGCTATTGCTGTCTTAGATTTGTTCCCTGAACGCTTGAGTGTATTTTCATACCGCCCTCCGACAGAACCTATGAGTGTAGTATGCGCATCGAACTCCAGGCTTTCCCCGCCTGTAAAGGTCAAATTGGCTTTGTCCGTGCGCGTCAGCATCAGGCCGAGATTGGGCGTAAAGCTGCCGCGACCGGCAGGCATTTCCAGGGTATAGCCGATGCGTCCTTCTACATTTGTCGAAGACAGGTCCATTTTTGTATTTGTCAGTCCCAGCCCCGCCCCCGGAAGAATTGCCGTCTCGTTAAACGTTAGATCAGTATTGTCCAAGCGTACTTGTAGCCCGGCAACAACTGCTCCGTTGCTCAGATTCAATGCGAGGCCGCCAAAGGATTGGTCGTAATCAATGTTGGTTCGGCTAAGCACCGCTGCGCTGCCGCCAGCCAACAGGCCGGATACGTCGGATTGGGAAACACCGTTGATCCTGCCACCAAAAATGCTCAGCGCGATGTCGGACCCATTCAGAAAGTCGGTGTTCTGGCAGGCATATATCCAGCGTCCTTCGACACCATCAAAGGAGGTATCAATATGTGTTCCTTGGCCGGCGTCCGAAGCACTGCCACTCATGCCACGGATTGATCCGCTTTGACGACAGGCAGCGGCAGAATTTGGGTTGAACATGTCCCTGCCAAAGCGCATCTGCGCCGCAGGAATGGCAGCGGCCGTTATTGCAGAAGTGCTTGAAATCAAATAGTTGACGCCGCCGCTAACCGTCGCAACAATCCGAATATCAGTGTCCTCTGTGGCGAGTGAATAGAGTACCGCACCACCTGTTGGCAGGCCTGTCGACGTGAAATCATAGGTCAAGTCGGTGCCGTCGAATACTGTTATCGGCGCGCCAATATAAGGTGCGCCTGAACCCGGTCCAATATCGGTGAAAGTAAAGGCCAAGGGTCCTGTTGTGGACCCTGTAACCGTGATGAGATCGGCAGTGCCGCCCGTCGGGTTACCAGCATCTGCAGCCCTCAGGTTAGTGTTCATCTGGATCGCGCCACCCGCAAAGTCACCGTTCACGGTAAGACTGTCAGCCGCTGAGCTGTTGTTCATGTCAACCTTGCCATTTGCGCCAGACAAGGCGCCAATAGTCTCGGCCCCGGCCACCACAAGCGTGCCGCTGTTTGCGACCCTTGTCGCCGCGCTCAAGCCACCTTGCGCCGTGAAGGTGCTGCCTGAGCCGAGGGTAAGAAGCGTCGATGCAATCGCGCCATTTCCACTTAGGATAAGATGGCCGCCTGACAGGGTGGTGTCCCCTGTATAGGTATTGGCCTCAGTGAATGTGGTCATCGAAGTGCCGGAAATTACCAGCCCCCCGTTCCCGGAAATCACGCCGCTGACGGTGGACGTCCCGCTATTCAGTGTCAGCACTGAATTGTTATCCAGTGCAATCGTACCCGTGCCATTGATGGATGCGATGCTCTCATCTCCACCTGCGTTCAGGACCAGCGCACCGGAGTTGGCGATCACAGTGTTGGCCGCCAGGCCAGCACCATCAGTCACCAGTGTACCGCCCGCGTTCACCGTAACCTCGTTTGAAGCGATTGAGCCTGTCAGGTTCAGGGTTCCTGCTGTTACGGTTGTTGCGCCCGCATAGGTATTTGCCGCCGAAAGCGTCAGCGTCCCGGTCCCGATTTTCTCAAGCGGACGGGCCGTCGCATCGAATTGCGAAATAACACCGGCCTGTTCTGCGGTATCGGTGCCCAGAACCTCCAGCCGTGTGTCGTTGCTGTTCAGCTCGATCAGCGTGGCCATATTCTGACCATCGGCATAAGAGATGTCCGAGCCGAGGGTCGTGATCTTTTGACCGCCCACAAAACTTGCGCCACCTTCAACCCGCAGGCGCGCATCCCCCGTGCCGCCCCCGACAGTTACAGAGGCCACGCCCGCATTGTCGCCCGACAAAAGCAGCGTGCCGCCCTGCACAGTCAAATTGCCGGCGGTATTGGCCCCGGAAAGCGTTTGCGTGCCGGTGCCAACCTTGATCAGGCTGCCTGTCCCGCTCACGATGCCATAGAGGGTGGTATCGGTGTTCAACCCGCCGGTTGTAAGGGCCTGCGCGCCCAAATTGACCGTGCCGCTTCCTGCAAGGCTGGCGATTTCTTCGTCCCCGGTCAGAACCAGCGCGCCATCATTGGCCAGAACCGTGCCCGCGGCCAATCCACCCTGGGTCGTCAGCGTGCGGCCGCCGTTGATCGTCACATCGGTCGAAACGAGTGACCCCGCGCCAGAGAGCGTCAGGTCGCCCCCGCTCAAAACGGTTGTGCCCGTGTAGGTGTTTGCGCCCGTCAGGCCCGTTGCGCCACCGGTCACATTCACATTGATAAGCCCGCCAGCGCCCGAAATATCGCCGGCAAAGTTGTTGGTCCCTTGTGTCCGCAATATCGCGTCGGCGCCACTGTTGGAAATGGTGCCACTGCCGGTAAGGTCCTCAAATCTGGTGTCAAATCCGCCCATGTCTATGAAAGCACCGCTGGCCACACTTATTCCAGCCAGGACCGGGGCCAAATCCGAGGCAATTATGGAGCTGCCAAATCGCAACGTGCCTGCGGCAACCTCAATCTTGGATGTCCCGCTTATGGCACCACTTGTCGCGCCAAGGACGTAAGTACCGGTTTTTCCGGTCTCCCCAATGGTTAGGATCGTGCCGGGCTCAGTGGCAAAAAAGGCTGCTGCTGTAAGGGTTTTGTTTGCGTCCACCGCGATTGTGCTGTCTGCGATCAGATTGATATGTGTTTTATCAAGGCTCATCGTTTCGGACGCCAATAGCGTGCCACCGTTGAGGATAACCGCACCCGACGCCGCACCCAATGCATTGCCGTTATCGATCGAGACGGTGCCCGCAGAGATCGTCGTATTGCCGGTGTAGGTATTCGTTCCGGTCAACGTCAATGTGCCACTGCCGGATTTGGAAAAGGCGCCGCTGCCGGAAATCGTGCCCGCAATCGTCTGATCCGTCGCATCGCCAACCGTCAGGCCTGCATTCAGGACAACGGTGGAGGCCGCATCCGTCGACGATAGCGAGCCGATGGTTTCATTGTTCGCAATCGTCAACGTTCCGCCATTCACAACCAACGCGCCCGAATTGGCAATCGCACTCCCACCCGAAAGCGTCAAGCTGCCGGCCATCAGCGTTGTTGTGCCGGTGTAGGTATTGGCGCCCGTCAGCCCGAATGTGCCGCCGCTCTTGTCAATGGTCAGCCCGCCCGCGCCTGAGATAATGCCGTCAAAGGTTTCTGTTGAACCATCCGCCAAAGTTAGCGTCGCACCCGATGACAGAATGATCCCGCCGGCACCCGACACCGATCCAATCGTGTCGTCGCCGTCAAGACGATAAGACCCGCGCGCCGCGACCGTTACGGCAGCCGTATCCGCCAATGCATCGCCATTCGTCCGAAGCGTGGCGATTCCGGCACTCCCCAAGCTGTCTTGGACATTGATGCTGGTAGACGCCAAACTTCCTGTCACATGCAGCGTTTTGTTGTGCCCCGCTGCCCATGTTGTGCCCGCGTAGGTGTTCGCTCCCGAAAGGGTGGTGTTACCAAAACTGTCCAAATTACCATCGCCAGAAATCACCCCGGAATAGGTGCCACCGCCGCCGTTATAACCAGTAGAAAGCGTTTGACCGGCGGAAATTGTGGTTGACCCGCCCCCCGTAAAGCCATCGATTTGTTCAGAGGTCGCCACATCCAGCGTTGCGCCGCTATCCACTGTCACGGTTCCGCCCGTGTTCGCGATGGCGTGTCCCCCACTGAGGCGCAAAGTTCCCTCTGTCACATTGGTGTTGCCTTGATAACCGTTTCCAAAGCCGGATAAAACCAAAGTGCCACTGCCGGACTTGGTCAAAGAGGCAGCTGAGCCTCCAACTTCGTCAATTGTGGACGCAATCGTCGCCGTGTTGCCCGCCGTGACGCTGATCTCTGATGACGTGCCGTCAATGACCAGCGTCCCCCCCGAGACAATGTACCCATCAGAACCGAAACTGAGATTCTTAATGTTTTGCGAGGTCACAATTGCCACCGCACTGCCGTTGCCGCCAAAAATCGCATCAGGGACGGGGGTGATGTCATTATATGGGGTGTTGCTTGCACCACCATCGGTTGTCCAATTGGTTGTGCCTTCCCATGTGCCCGCGCCACCTTGAACCCCGGCTGCCGCGTCGGGGTCCCATGCTTGCTGCGCGTGTGCAGTATGGCTGGCAAGGCTTATCCCCGCGACCAAAGCCGTTGTCGCCAGAAGGCAGGCTTTGGGGGATCGTTTTGGCTCCATTAAGGCGAAGGTGTCGGATGTCGTCGGTTCGAGTATGGTATTCATTTGCGCCCCTGTAAATCCGGGCACACCAGTCAGCACCCAAAGATTTCATATAGTTCCACCCATTCTATTCCGTATTGAAAGAATAGGGTTACAAAAATCAATAATGTGTATTGGTTGTATTTTACTTAACTCAACTCAAGAGAATCTTAGGCCCAGGATCGCCCTTGAACTATCTTGAGAGTCACTGTTTTCTGAAGACGATGGCACCACGCGGTGAGCTATGCCCGAAAGTTGGTGACAGCGTGATTAGGCGGCCTTTTTAAGTTGCTTGATACCGTCCTTGAATTCAATCCCCTGGATGATCTCAGGCATACGGTTTGCGCCGTCGAGTTTGCGCCATTTGGTCTGGGCTGACAGCATCAGCTTGAACGCCATGGCAAGGCCCGTTTTGCGGCTGAGGCATCCTTTGGTTTTGCCGGTGCGATGCCGAACCGTGGCGAAGGTGCTTTCGATTGGGTTGGTAGTTCTGATGTGTTTCCAATGCTCAGCAGGAAAATCATAGAACGCCAGTAGCACGTCGCGGTCTTTGGTCAATTTGGCGACGGCCTTGTCGTATTTCACACCATATGTCGCGACGAAGTAGTCGAATGCAGCCTCAGCGTCGACACGGCTTTCAGCCTGCCAGCCTCTCGGGCCATTGCTGCGCAACGCCCTGTCGGCCAGTGGATATCGTGCAGATGGCCCTTTGCTTTGGCCTGAACCGACGTGGGCATCGCATTCAGTGCATTGCCCCGTTTTGTGGAACCAACATCGCTGCTCTTTCGTGGAACCAAAGACCTCGCGCAGGGCATTCCAGAAGCCCAAGACACCATCCATTGCCCGGCAGTCGCTTTGTGAAGCAAAACGATGAGAGGGGCCAATGGCAAGGTCAGGCGCGTCGGTGAGCCCGCGTCGTTGCAAATCAAGGAGCAATTCGCGCCAGCTTTGGGTGCTTTCACGATAGCCGTCGGCCAAGCCGATGATCTCCTTGCGGCCTCACTCGTCTGTCACCGGCAGTGGTTTGCCTGCAAACCACGAGAGGCGCCCCGATCAGCACCAGAACACATTGTTTTTCCTCAGCCATTCGGGGGCGAAAGTAGACGCCGTCTGTTACCCGGCAGGCGCATGCAAAGCATGCTGCCGAGAGGGCGCCCAGATGTAGACGAAACGACGTGCGCTCAGATCGCGCCGTTGCCAACGGTCATACTCATCCCACCAATCAGATTTGAGCCTTGAGATCGTCGTCGAAGACAGCCCCGCCGCGTTTGGGCCAAGCAGAGCGGCGAGCGCTTCTTGGAAGTCGCCCGTGGAAATACCCTTGAGGTAAAGCCAGGGCAGTAGGTCCTCGATGGATTTGGTTTTGCGCAAATAGGGCGGCAGGATTGTTGACGCGAACCGGACATTCTCTTCGCCATCGCCTCGGTCCCGCACGCGCGGCACTCTGGCGCACATGAAGTGGCCAGTGTTTACGGTGTTGAATGCCTCCTCGGCTTTGCTATGGTGGGGGCTGGATATTGCTTTGGTGCCGCGATTGAGCGGGCTGTGGTGGACGGATGGGGCGACTTCAGCATCGTGCTGCTTTTGGTCTTTCTCGGCCTTGGCTTCTTGGGATGGCGGCGGCTCTCGCAGACGGTCGACTGACGTTACAGGAATGCGTGACCCGGCGCGTCATGCGCATGGCCACATAGATCATGGTTCCCCAGCACCTCAATCACGCGGCAATCGGCGATGGTGCCGTGGGCGCATTGAGCGATCATACGTTCCAGTTCTACTTCCAGCGCCCGCAAGCGGACAAGGCGATCCCGCACAGCGACAAGTTGTGCCTTTGCGATCTGGTCAGCCGCCGCACAGGATTGATCGGGGGTGTCGGACAGGCTGAGCAGATCGCGGATGGCCTCCAGCGTAAAGCCCAGATCACGGGCGTGACGGATAAAGGACAGTCGGTCCATTGTGGCGGTGCCATAAAGCCGCTGGTTTCCGGCACTTCGCTCCGCTTCTGGCAATAGACCGATCTCTTCGTAATAACGGATCGTCGGCACCTTGACGCCGGCAGTCTTGCTCAACTTTCCGATGGTCAGCATGAAAAACCTCTTGAACCTCTAGTTGCTAGAGACATTAAACATGGGAATCAATAAGGGCAATGCCTTGACCAAGCCGGAGATAGATATGACCAAATCACCCCCTGAACAAACTGATAGCAGTTGTGAATGGACCGTTTCCGGCATGGATTGCGGATCTTGTGCCAACAAGATCAAGGATGCCGTGGGGCGGCTGCCGGGGGTGTCTGGTATCAGCGTGGCGCTGATGACCGAACGCCTGCGCTTGACACTGGATGAGGCGCAAACGCCACGCGCGCGGGTTGAGGCGACGGTCAAATCGCTTGGCTACGGCATTGCACCAAAGGGTGAGGCCGCCGCGCGCAAGGGGTTTGTAATGCCCGAGCAGGCGGGTGCGCAGAATCATTCCGATCACGACGGCGATGACCATGACCCTAAACCCAGCCCTGATGCGGGTCACGGTGGTGCAGGCCATGTGCATGATGACCCCGCCGACAGCGGCAAGCGGTGGTATCAGACTTCCAAGGGTCAACTGGTCATCGTGACCGGTATTCTTTTGGTGGTCGCCTGGGGCATCGAACTTTTGACTTCGTCTGAGATAGGCTATTGGGCGTTTTTCATCGCCTGCCTCATCGGTGTAGCACCCGTGGCCAAACGGGCCTTTGCCGCGCTGCGCGTCGGCCAGCCTTTTACCATCGAAAGCCTTATGACCATCGCCGCCATTGGCGCGCTGTTCATCAACGCAGCACAAGAGGCGGCGCTGGTGGTGTTCCTGTTTGCGGTCGGCGAAGTGCTGGAAGGGGTTGCGGCCAACAAAGCGCGTGACGGCATTCGCGCATTGGCAAACCTTGTGCCCAAGACAGCGCTGCTGGAGGAAAACGGCGTTACCCGTGAGGTGCCCGCTGAAACGCTGACCATAGGTCAGATCGTTCTGGTGCGGCCCGGCGATCGTATCCCAGCAGATGGCGATATTGCATCTGGAACCAGTGGCATCGATGAAAGCCCGGTGACGGGCGAAAGCGTGCCGCGCACCAAAGGTCAGGGTGATGCTGTCTTTGCAGGCTCGATCAATACCGAAGCCGCATTGCGCGTCACGGTGACCAAGGCCGCGCAAGACAACACTATTTCGCGCATCATCCAACTTGTGGAAGAGGCCGAGGAGGCCCGCGCGCCGACCGAACGCTTCATCGACCGGTTCAGCCGTTGGTATATGCCTGCAATCGTTGGTGTGGCCGCGCTGGTTATCCTCGTGCCCCCCCTTATGTTTGATCAACCGTGGGACACGTGGTTTTATCGTGGATTGGCACTTCTGCTGATCGGGTGCCCCTGTGCGCTGGTGATATCGGTGCCTGCGGCGATTGCGTCGGCCATGTCTGCGGGCGCGCGCAAGGGGCTGTTGATGAAGGGTGGCGCTGTGATCGAGGCGGCAGCCAAGACCACCCATGTCGCTTTTGACAAGACAGGCACCCTGACGCATGGCCGCCCGGTTGTGACGGATGTGGTGACGCTGGGGCCGCTGGATGAGAGCGTCGTGCTATCGCTTGCCGCAGCAGTTGAGGCAGGGTCAAGTCATCCGCTCGCCTTGGCGATCTCTGGCAAAGCCAAAGATGTTAATGCCCCTGTAGTGGCGGCACAAAACGCCCGCGCGATCCCCGGTAAAGGGGTCGAGGCGGTGATTGATGGCGCATCTGTATGGGTCACCAACCCCAAATATGCGATGGAACAAGGTGGATTGGACGGTATTGGGTTGCGGCGTGCGACAGCGCTGGAGGAAGAGGGAAAAACGGTTGCTGTGCTTTATCGCGCCCGCGAACCGCTGGCCTTGTTTGCGTTGCGCGATGAGCCGCGCCAGGACGCCGCCGATGCTGTGCGCCAGTTGCGCGCCATGGGGATCACCCCAGTGGTTCTGACAGGCGACAACCCACGCACCGCAGCGGCCATTGCGGGCGGCCTCGGCATCGAGTTTCAGGCGGAAATGATGCCCGAGGACAAGCTGGCGGCGATCAAGCAGATGGGCACAAGTGGCCATGTGATGATGATTGGTGACGGCATCAATGACGCGCCCGCGCTGAAACAGGCGTCTGTTGGCGTGGCGATGGGGTCGGGCACCGATGTGGCGCTGGAAACCGCAGATGCCGCCATTCTGCGCGACCGGGTGACGGATGTGCCAGCGCAAATTCGGCTGGCGCGGGCGGCTATGGCCAACATCCGACAGAACGTGACACTGGCGCTGGGGCTGAAGGCGGTCTTTCTCGTGACTTCCGTGTTGGGAATTACTGGGCTGTGGATCGCCATTCTGGCCGATACTGGGGCCACAGTGCTGGTGACCCTGAACGCGTTGCGCCTGTTGCGCTTTAACCCTGAGCGGGAGGGTTGACGTGATATCGCTGTTTGGTTGGGCCGTCCTTGCCGTGTTGGTGGGATATCTGGCCCTGTTCGTCTGGGGCAATGCAAAGGCCGCGCGCGCGATCGGACGATCGGTCTGGCTGTTTGGCAAGGCCAAAGGCCGAGACCGTATCGCGGCCCTTGGGTTTCGCGCATCCTTTGTGTTGGCGGGCCTTGTACCAATGCTTTGGCTGGCAGTTCCGGCCTTGCACAAGGCTGACCCGCTTTGGACCGAAGGCGCGTTTCCCGCCCTTGGCATCATTGGGATATGCGTCTCCACGGTTGGCGCGATGGTCGCCGTTCTGGCCCAAAGGTTGATGGGGGCATCTTGGCGAGTCGGTGTTCCTCAGGCCGATACCGGGGCGCTGGTTCAAACTGGGTTGTTTCGTATCAGTCGCAATCCTACTTTTCTGGGGCAGGCTTTGTTGTTGGCCGGTGTGGCACTGGCGATCCCAGCGCTGCCGACAGCGGCGGCAGTCGTGATATTCCTGACCTCGGCCAGCCTGCAAATCCGCTCGGAAGAGGCCGCGTTGGCCCGCACTCTTGGGCAAGCCTACGTGACATATTGCAAGGATGTTCCACGCTGGATTGGCTTGCGGACAGAGTTTGCAGAAATGCGGCTTGCAATGGGTTTTGTTTTGATTTGCGTGGTCGCTTTTGATCAGATCACAAAACTCACGGCGCTTGTCTGGTTGACGCAAGGAAGTCTCTATCCTGTTTCGCCCGACTTTAATCTCGCTCTTGGCTTCAATGAAGGTGCCAGTTTGGACATGTTATCTGGCGTTATGGCAGGCAGGCCTTGGGCAATGGTTGCCCTGACGGGTGGATTGACATTGATCATAGGGATCATGGCATTGCGGACGAACAATCGATGGGCGCGGCAAGGCATGGTGACAGATTTTCTCGACGTCTCTTGGCGGACGTGGCATTGGCGACATTCAACATGGCCGATGTGGCGATCAGCCTTGGGGCGGTGGCACTGATTTCGTGAATGCTGCGCAAAGAGCCAAAGCAGGAGAACGCCGATGCGTGAAAACGGTTTCATCGCAACCTACCGTTCGGAAGGGGCGTTGGCAGTGGCTTTCGTGATTGCCCTTGTCGCCACCCTGGCCGCGCTGTTTATCGGTGAGGTGTTGGGCCAGATGCCCTGCACTCTGTGTTGGTATCAGCGCATCGCCATATTTCCTTTGGTGCCACTTTTGGGGCTTGCCGTTTTGCGTGGTGATACCGGCGTGCGGATATGCCAACGGGTGATTTGCCAGCATCATTGACTTCCACGAGGATCGGCGTTTCGCTGTTCCAAAATTACGCCGCATTCTGGCCTGAGGAGAAGCTCACCATGTCTTTTGCCACCTTAACACGCCGCCACCTGATGTTGATCGCCGGAGCTTCAGCCATCGCCCGGCCGGCCCTTGCAGCAGATCCTGCCATTCATGTCGTCAAGGATCGAAACTGTGGATGCTGTTCGGCTTGGGTCGATGTTCTGCAGACCGAAGGTTTTGCGGTTACCACGGAGGACAGTCTTGGAACCTTACTGATGCAGTATAAATCCGACAATGGTATCCCGCAGGACATGATTTCATGCCATACAGGTCGGATTGATCAATATATGCTGGAAGGCCATGTACCTCCGTCCGATATCCGCCGCCTTCTGGTCGAGCGCCCCGATGCCATCGGCTTGGCAGTGCCTGGTATGCCTTACGGTTCTCCGGGGATGGGGCCGGAAAGCGAGCGCGAGGCGTATGATGTGTTCCTGATCCGGCGCGACGGCACGACCGAAGTTTTTTCGCGCTACGAGGCTGCGTAAAAGATCACGTGTTTGCTCTCCTCAATGTAGCTCCGACCTGCGATATTGTTCGCACGACCTGCGCAAATTTTTGTCAGCATAATGATGTTGAACGCATTTTCTTGTCCGTTCGACCAATCACGGACCACATCTTGCATTCTTGCCGCGTAGACTGCTGGCAGTCTTCGCACCGGGGAGGAGGAGCAGGAGCTGAACAGCCTTAGCCTGATTTTTGCCAAACGCTCGGTGTAACGAATAGGCACGCATGACCCAGCTCGGTCGCGACCTACTCTCATTTCTTGTAGGAAGGGATACCGGGGACGAACGTCAGTTCGGGGCGACACGTCATTCAAGCATTTGGCTGTTGGAGGGGCGGATAAAAAGTTGGACTTGTTTTAGGGGGTGCGGATCAGCCGCAGGAGGCGAGCCTCGGCGCCGTCTTCAAGCACGTAGACCTGACCATCGGCATCGGCATCCACATCGCGAATGCGGTTGCCGATGTCCCAACGGTCAACCTCTTGCGCGGTTTCTCTGCTGATCTCGACACGGATCAGCGCTTGCGATGCCAGTCCTCCCAACAATAATGAGCCGCCCCATTCAGGAAAGACCCTGCCATCGTAATAGATCATTCCCGCTGGGGCGATGACCGGTGTCCATTCCATCAGCGGCGGCGCAAACTCGGGCCGCGTCGCATGGGCGGGGATCGCCCGACCGCTGTAGTGCCGCCCCTCAGAGACCTGCGGCCAGCCATAATTCTGGCCCGCTGCTATGAGGTTCAACTCATCGCCGCCGCGCGGCCCCATCTCGTGCGACCAAAGCCTGCCTGTGCCATCAAACGTGAGCCCGTAAGGGTTTCGGTGGCCAAAAGTCCAAACCTCGGGGGCATCGGGAAAGGGGTTGTCGCTGACGGGCGTGCCGTCAACTGTCAGGCGCAAGATCTTGCCTCTGCTGTCGCCCAAAACCTGTGCCGGGTCGCCCAACTGACGATCACCGCTGGTCAAGAACAGGTGCCCGTCGGGGCCAAATGCGATCATCGCGCCCGGATGGCCCTTGCCGCCCATGGGCGTGGCGCGCCAAATCACATCCAGATCGGCCAGTTGAAGCACCGCCAGATCCAGCCGCCCCCGCCCAAGGTGCAACGCACCCCCGCCCGAGCCATCGACCCATGTCAGATAAACCAGACCCGATGTCTCGAAATCTGGCGCCAGGGCCACATCGTGCAAGCCCACCTGCCCGTCATCTGTCACACTTGGCGCGCCTGCAATCGTCTGCACCTCGCCTGAGGTTGCAACATAGGTCAGACGGCCCGCCTTTTCCGTCACAAGAAATCCACCTTGCGGCAAGACCGCCATGGCCCACGGTTGTTCCAAGGTCGCAATCGGCTCCAACCCAAACGGGGTTTGGGCTGCGGCAATGGCATTCAAGTAAAGCAGGGCAGCAACCGCCGTGATGCATTTCCTGATCATGATATACTCCGTGTCTGTTCGCAAAGACATAGGGCGCAGCCCGGTTCAGACAAGCCGATAGGCCCGGAACGCCGACACCCCATATCCGTGCGCTTTGGTGCCTTGCCCAAAAGTCCGCGCGGCACAACGGGCCGTCAGCGTAACAACCGCCAGACCCTTCGTTGTTGCAGCGCCCATGCGCCAGCGGCCAGAACTATCACGCATAGCCCCGCCTTCGTGAGGTCCTCCATCGCGCCTTGGATACGCCATGTATGAATGACAGTGCCGGTAATCATAACGATCGCAGCAAGGCTATGCCCTAAACGCCAGCTTCGGGGGCCAATTCGCTTTCTGATGCCAGCAAGTAAACCCCCGGTAAAAACGGCCCACATTGCCACCGCACCCCAAATGGAAAACGGTGTCGGTGAGCGAAACAGCACCACGTCTATCACGTTAGGCGGGCTCGTGATCCATAGACCAGCGACGTGAACAACGACCGCAACAATCAACCCTACGCCGGCCCAGATATGCAGGCGCCGACCCGGAACACCCGGAAGCAAACCAGCGATCAATGCTGCCTGAACAAGCAATAGCGCTAACCCGATAATCCCTGAAAACCCGGCAACAATGTAGACAGGGTCCCGCCATTGCAAAAGCGGGCTTTGTGCAGCAGAAATCAACGGTATCGCAACTGCGAGGGCAAGTGCGCCCCAAATCAGCGCCCCGCGCAAAGTCATCCGACAGGACGCAAAACGAACTCTACATTGAGGCTGGTGTCAGACGCAGCCGCCATGACTGGCCACAAAAAAACTGTTTCAAAGCCGCCGTCATCATAGTCGGAATCATAGTCGGAATCATAGGTCAAATGCCCATGCGGTTGCCCGAAAGCAGGCACAATCTGGGGCATTTCTAGACGAAACATGCCATTTTCATCTGTAAGCGTCGCACCGTGCGAACGTTCGTCCCGTTCGTTGCCTTCTGTCGTATGTGCCCAGACCTGAATGCGCCGACCTGCGAGTGGCGCACCGTCCCTCGCACTCCGAACTGTGCCCGTGGTCCAGAAGCCACCACCACCGATTCTTTCGACGATTGGAGCGCCCGGACGATAGTTGTTCGCCCCACCGCGCATGGTCGCTGTCGGGGCGAAAGATTGCGCATTTGCCGGTTAGGCTAGGCCAGCCCCACCGACCAAGAGTGCTGCACCACCGGTCGAAATTAAAATTCTGCGGGTCAAAATCGAAGCTGACATATCAGTCCTTCCTGCCTGCTATTTCAAAAGTCTACATATAAGTTTGAATTTAGATCCGTGCGGAACGTTTGCAACAGCAGTGGTCGCGAAAATTTGGACCAGTGTTTCGGGTGGATCGCATAACGAGAGGGGCGATCCTGAATGGCAAAACGAAAGAGCCACTCGCCTGAGGTCAATGCAAAGGTAGCGTTGGAAGCTATGTCTTGACTGTTAAGCCAAGACATATTGTCGCCGTTTCATTGATTTAGATCACCGCACGTCACGCGGCCTGCTGGTAGCGTTGTCAATGACGGTAGTGGATACCGCAACAAGGAGACGTTAGATGCCAATGAAAAATATTTCGCAGATAGCGGGTTTTGTCACTGTGACGGCCACGTCGGCCGCAGCACAAGTTGGTGAAATTCCGGGCGATACGGGTCATCTTACCACGGACATGACATGATGTGGGGCGACAGCCAGTGGGGAGGCTTTGGCATGTTTCTTGGACCGATATTCATGATTCTGTTAGTTATTGGGATCGTGGCGGGCACTATCTACCTCCTACGCCACTTCGGTGGCGGCATTGGCCCATACGCAAACGACCGTGCATTGTCGCTTTTTGAAAGAGCGGTTTGCAAAGGGTGAGATCGACATTGAAGAATTCACTGCGCGCAAGAAAGCGCTGCTTAACTAGATCTTAGATAAGCAAGCACATCAACGCCGTGAGGAGTGACGCGCCATAAGCGCTAAGCTTTTTGGTCAGTAAGGCCACCAGTTCTTAACGTCCTCTACAGCCGCGCTTGCGACGGCGGGTGCCTTATCGCACTGACCTTCTCGCGCAATTGCGCAAGAACAAGCCCCGGTTGAGCATCTGACGATGCCGCCGCTCCTTGATACCGCATCACTTGCCAGAGCCGATGGCGCGCATCGCGGACGTTCTTCTCGACCTGTCCGCTGCCATTGGGCTTGAACCAATGGCGCACCAATGGCTTGCCCCAGCCCGCGGCAGGATTGCAGAATTCAGGCTCAAAGACATAGTGGCTGGTCATTGAGAGAAAGCGCGCATTTACATCGCGCTTTTTGCCAACACCGATACGATCAACCGCCGTCTTCATGTTATCGTAGATGCCACGACCCGGAATGCCCTCGAAGACGCGGAACCCGTGCCAATGCGCATCAAACATCATCCGTTGCCCGGCAGTGTATTTTCGCAGGAAATGGCACGAGAGGGTCATATGTTTGCAGCAGATAGGCCCTGAGCATAAACGCGCGGCTGTGCGGCAGCTTTATATGAGCGACCTGCAGCTTGATGCGCTCGCCACCAACATATGCCCAGTCTTCGCTCCAATCGAACTGGAATTCCTCGCCCGGTTGGAACACCAGCGGCACAAATGTTCCGCGACCGGTAGTCTGGGCCGCGCGCTGCCGTTCCCCTTTCCACTCCCGAACAAAGGCCGCAACGCGCTCGTATGATCCGTCAAAGCCAAGCTGCACAAGGTCGGCATGCATCCGTTTTGCCGTGCGCGCTCTTTGCGTGACTTGCGCTGTTCCGCCACAAGCCAGCCTGTCAGCTTTTCTGCAACCGTATCCAGCTTACTTGGCCGGTCCAGCGACTGGAACTGCGGCTCAACAATGCCCGCCCGCAGATACTTTTTGATCGTATTGCGAGACAGCCCGGTCCGCCGTGCAATCTCGCGAATAGGCATCTTCTTGCGTAATGCCCAAAGTCGAATAACCCTCAAAAGTCCCATGTCGATCACTCCGAAGCCCCCCGGAAAGTTCCGCTAGGGGCAAGGTTGCGCAGGGGGCAATTCTCAGTGACAATTTTAGCCGCTGCGGGGGCAGCTCTCAGTGACAATTAACACGCAAGGTCCCAACTAGAACCGTGCCAAGGTCAGCGTTGCCGACAAGGTTGCATCCGATTGACTTGCCAGCGCGTTCTTGATTGGCACCCCGACGACGAGATCAAAGCGGCCATTTTCACTGAAAGCATAGGAGGTGCCGAGTCCAACGGAGGCCAAAGACGTGACGGACGGGAAAGATGAATGCACCTCTCCGACGTCCAGAAAGGCAAAACCGTTAACTTGTTTATCTTTAACTTGGAACGCCTTGTGCAATTCGAAATTGGCGTAAAAACCGCTGTCCCCTGCTACACCGTCCGATGGATAGCCGCGCACAGTCGTCGGGCCACCGATCTGGAACAACAGCTCGCCAGGCAGCAAGACTTCATGCGTCGACTGCCACGCGCCGCGTCCGATAAAGGCCATACCATTGTTGAGCCGGTAAGTTCCGTCGAATGACCCCGTAGTCACCGAATAACGGGTCGAATTTGCCGCGATCGTATCGTCAACTGTGGCCGAGACAGCCTGAACCTGGCTGTCAAACCTCCAGTTGTCGCCGTAACTGCCAAGCAAAAGACCAACCGAACGCTTGGTCGTGCGCACATCAACCAAGGGGACGCCCGCCGAATAGGACCAGGAACTTCCCTTGAAAGCGGCCGCGGTCGCCTGCAAAACGAACCTGTCCGTCGCAATAAGGGGCTGTGTCACCGTTACCGAGGCCGAATGGGCCTTGCCCGACAGATCAAGCCCTGCGGTCGGACCGGACACAACAGAGTAGCGCGATATCGTGCCGCTGAACGCAAGGCGCGTCCCGCCCGGGGTAAAGGGCGCATCGGCGCGCACTGTGGCAGACCGGCTACCGCGCGATTTTTCGATATATGCAAGGAAGGTATCATCGATGCCAAGCAACCCATAGCGGCGATAAAGCACCGATGCGCGCAATTCGCCAGTGGACTCCACCCCGTTGTTGTCAAAGAAAAACTGCAACTGATGCGGCGCGGGTTCGGTCACGCCATAGACAAGATCGGTCAAACCGAAGGCGGCACCGGGTTGCAGCAACAGCCGCAATTGCGCCTGATTGGTCTGGTTGAAATAGGCAATATCGCGGGCGGCAGTGGGGACGTCCACCGTTGTGCCCTGCGCCATGCGAATGCGGTCGAGGATGAACTTGGTCTTGGTCTGGCGTTCGCCCGTAAAGGCAACGGCGCCCAGCTGCCCTTCGACCAGAGTGATGACAAGTTTTCCATCACCAAGGTCCTGCGGGCCAAGGACGGCGGCGGCGGTCACCACACCCTTTTCGGCGTAAAGATCGTTCACATCGCGCACCAGCTTCGACAGTTGCGAGAAATCTACACTGCGCCCGACATAGCCCGCCTTGATCGCATCCAGCTCGGCCCCGGTCAAAAAGGCAGAGGCGGGGCTGAAAGAAACGGACGCAAGCATTAACGTCGGCCCGCCGGGGGGCGGCAGATCACGCCGGTTGAGAGGCTCGGTGATCACCCCCGGCCCTGTTTGGCGCACGCTGGCCGCATCCTCTTCGGCTTTCAGCCGCCTTGCGCTTTCAGCCTCGATACGCGCCGAAATGCCGTCTTGTGCAAAGGCAGGTACGCTTGCCACGCCCGCAGCAGAAAATACCAATAATGCTGCCAAGGTTGCATGTCGCAGTACCGATCTTGCCATAGTTTCCGTTCCCATCACTGCCAATAACTTCTTGAATTCCGACGTTAAGCCGTTGGTTTTTATCACTGCCTCAAAAGGACCGCCGGGCCATCGCCCCGCACATAGACACTATAGGCAACCCCGTCGATTTCGAGCACGGAATCGTCCAGCACCGACAAATCAAACGCATCATCTTCGTCATCTGTCGGGTCTGTGGCACTCGGGGCATAGATCCGGTCGTCGGCATTGCGCATATTGCGCACCGTATCCCGCACAAGGCTGATCCCCCTATAGGGCAAACCCAGCTCATTCGTCACCTTTACCGTGCTGTCATAGACAACCACATAGGAATCTGTCGCTGTCGTGGTGCCGTCCAGCGTGAGCTCAAAGGGTTTCCCGTCGAGGAATAGCTGCACGTTGCTGGCGGGGTCCGCCTTGGGCGTCTGCGAGCGATTATCTGCAAACACCGTTTGCCACGGTGTTGACAACAGGAAGGTGCCCGCCATTGGCGACGTGCCTTGAATTGGCGCGGCGGCCTTGACGACATCGACGAATTTTGCCGTCGTGGTCATTACCGTTTCCGACACTTTCACCTCTGGCATCACAACACCGGCCGGAGCATCGACATTCAGCTGCGCCAAAGTGGCGACCGTACCATCGGCCCCTGTCAGCGTGATGTTCAGCGGGTCCGGCCCGTTCGGCACCTGTGTAATATCGAGCGCCCGGATCGTATCGGCGCGCAACGTCAAGTTCTTCCCCACTTTGAGCGCACCCACATCCAGCGTATCCGTCGCTTGCAGGTCAATATTCTTGGCCTGCATAACCTTTACATCCAGAATGCCACTGTTGCCGGTGCCAAAGCCCGCGATATTTTTAATCGTCTCACCCGCTTCTTCCAGCAGGCCAATAATATCACCGGTTGAGTAGATGATGCTGTCGAAGCCCGCGATGATGCTATCGAAATAGACACCGTTACCAGTGATAAACGAATTCCCGCCAGCATTTACACTGGTATTGATCCGCACCGCACCCGTCAGCCCCTCAAGCGTTGAATCGCCCCCTGTCTTGACCGTATCAACGCTAATCCCCCTGCCTGTGATCTCAGCATTGGTGCCAGCATCGACCGCCCCGCCATTCACCGCGCCAGCAGTGGCAAGAACGGTGGTCGTGGCGCCTGTCGTGATCCGGTCAAACGTCACCGCATTCCCCGAAATGGACGAACTCCCGCCAGCATTTACACTGGTGTTGATCCGCACTGCGCCAGTTAGGCCCTCAAGCGTTGAATCGCCCCCTGTCTTGACCGTATCAACGCTAATCCCCCTGCCTGTGATCGCAGCATGGGTGCCAGCATCGACAGCCCCCCCATTCACTGCGCCAGCAGTGGCAAGAACGGTGGTGGCGGCCCCTGTAATGATCTGGCCAAACGTCACCGCGCTACCATCTACATTGACCGATCCGGCCGCAGTAAGATCGCCGCCGATGGCATCGCCCAAAACCGACAGCAGGGTGATATCGCCTGTATCCTCCGGAAGGCCGGTGGTTGTCAGGTTGCCAAAAGTAAGGCTGCCCTGCGCATCAAAGTTTTGGCTGCCACCGCTATTGGCCAGTGCGACGTCAAGCGTACCAAGTCCGCTCACGGCAATCGGCCCATTCGCGGCAGACAGGTTAGACAGTGTCATATCGTTTTGTGCTACAAGCTCGATGCCGCCATCCGTTGTCGTAGCCGCCAGGGTATGAGTACGGATGCGCAGCGGGTTGGCCTCATCGGTCACTGTATTGTCCAGCGCGGTCGCGTTCGCCTGTGTCCGCCCACCAATACCAAGCCCCGCAGACAAGAAGACCCCTGCCCCCACGGTCATCGCCGTGATGTCACTGCGCGGATCGCTGGTTCCGGCAAAGATCCGGCCCCCTGCCGTCACCGAAACCGCATTGGCCAAGGCGCTGCCGGATGTAATTCCCGTCACCAGTGCATCACCGCCCGTCGCAACAAGAACTTGACCCGCATCAGCCCGGATCACAGCACCGTTTAACATTTTCAGCGAGGCAGAGTTAATATCAACCAGTCCTGCGACCGAATGAACATCCCCCAAAGCGGTGAACAATGTACGCCCGCCCGTCGCAATGCTAATAGTTTCAGTCGTTTCCACCAGCCCGTCAATCACCCCTTGACCCGCAGCCGCAAGGTTGATCATGCCGCCTGCACTGGCCGACCCTATGGTAAACAGGGTGTTGGCCGATCCGAACAGGTTGATCCCTTGCGCTGCCGTTGCGGTGATTTTCCCACCAAGGCCAACCCCGACGTTCAAACTGCGCGCAGCGGTGCCAATAGAACCGGTGACCGCCTGCAACACGACCTGCGCGCCAAGCACGTTGATCAACTCGTCATCCTGCGCATTCAACAGCGCGTTCTGCGCCACCAGCTTGACGTTCTGCGGCGAATAGACCGTGTCAATCAGCCCCGTGCCGGTGAAGGCAATATTGACACCGTTTTGCGAACGCGCTGTGGTCGTGCCACCTGCACGCGGCGAAAGCGTCAGCGGAACCGATGCGGTGCCGATGCTGCCTTGCGCCGCCTCAAGGATCAGGTTGCCGGTCTGCACAAGGCTTGTGCCCGCGTTGATGATATTCCCATAGACCTTGATCCGCGTGTCGCCAAAGGTGCTGATATTGCCCAGCGTTGCCCCGCCCCGCGACGCGACAAAGACACCGCCGATATCAGGGTTGGTATCTGAAACATCTGGCACCGTTATGTTCAGCGAGGTGACCGCGTTGAAGTTCACAGGCCGCTTGCTCAACACGGTCAAAAGCGTGTTCGAGGGCGAAACCAGCCCAAGGGCTGCTGCGTTCAGCGCGGCTTGTTGTACCACGCTCAACGTACCGAATTCCGCCCCGAGGTTAAGCGTGGTGGTCACACCCGCCGCCCCAAGGCCCAGCGCAACCGCCGCGTCATAGGCAGCAATTTGTTCCGCCGTCGCTCCGGTCGGCAGGTTGACGGGGCCAACAGTCAGCTGGAGGTCATTGCGTTCGGCAGATGCCAGCGCAACCTTTTGGTCCAGCGTCAGATCGCGTGGATCAAGGTCCGAACGGATCGACACACCAATCTCGCCGCTCCCCTGACGGACCGTCTCACCAATCCCACGATTTGCCTCTATGGTGACAGTCCGGCCCGAAACATTCGGGTCTTTCAGCACCGGATTGGTGCCTGTCACCGTTTTCAGCGCGCCGGGTGCCAGCGAGAAGGCCAACTCGCGTTCGGTCCAGACCGACCCACGCGTCAGCTCGGCCTTTTGCGCATCACTTGCCGTGACTTTGTAACCGGCGTCATAACCCGTCGTCAGATCACCAACGACGCTGTGCAGGCGGTGATACTCGGCTGTCTGCTGATGCTCGACATCCAGAATACGGCTAGCAACAAAGGCGTTCGGATCCGGGTTGCCTGCCTCAATCGCCTCGGCCCGGAACTGGGCGTCCAGCGCGCGACCTTGTGCCGAAGCCGGGTCAATCGTCACCGTGGCCGCAGGGTCATAGGCCGCTGTGCCACGAATACGCCAGTATTGTTTATAGGTCTGGGTCGACGACGCCTCAAACGCCAGAATGGCATTTTCCTGCTTGTCGGCGTTGACCGAGCCATCAACACCGCGCGCGGTGTCTTCGGCCAGCAGGCCAAGGCTTTCCCAGAAACCCAACAGCTCATCATATGTGCGCTGGTCGATGGATTCGACGGGATTGTTATCCAGAATTTGGCCCGTCGCCGACAGGCGAACATCACCACCGGTTGTCGAAGCCTTGACCACCAGCATGTTGCCATCGGCGTTCCCGGCCCAACCGGCCGAACGGATACCGATATCACCAGCGGCCGTAACCGTAAGCCCAAGAAGCGCGTTACCGTCCAAGCCAGGATCGACCTCTGGGTCACCAAAGGGACGATCTGCTGGATCGGCGCTAAAGCCCGTGTTCACCTGCAACAGCGATCCGGTCGCCGTATTGCCCACAGCCCCGCCCAACGAGGTCAGGACCACACGCGGGGCCTGAACAAGCGCGTTCTGGTCGATGCCATCAATAGAGCCGTATGAGAAGATATCGATCTTGCCATTGCCCGCAGCCACGCTGCCCGCAGCCGTGACCTGATCCACGACCAGATCCCCGCGCGACATTATTGAGACCACACCATTTGCGGCATTGGCCGACAGGGCGCCAAATCCGGCGGCGGTGGTTCCCGTCAGGTTGACCGCAAGCGCCGGTCCGGCAGCATCGGTCGGCAGCAAGGGCTTGGGCGCCCCGCCCACAGAACCGCCTGCATCCAGCACAATAGTCTTGGCCTTCAACTCAGCCCCAAGATCGCCTTGAACAATGGACCTATCTGTCCCTGCGTTGATCGTGATGGTACCCGCGACCGCATCCAGATTGCCGGTCAGGATCACATTGGCATCCGAAGTGACGTTGATCGCCGTTTTGCCCGCGATGCCGCTATCGCCGGTGTTAGTGCCGATAAAGTTCACGCCAATCGGGTAATCCGCTTTCAGCGATTCCGTAATGATCGTCGTATATTCCTGATGAAGCTCGGAATAATAGGTTTTGCTCGACACGATGCAAAGGGTCCACCAGTTACACCTACGCGAGCTTGAGCCTGTATTCTCAAATTCATTCTTGGTGAATGTGGTGTCATTGGCCGATGTATATTGATCGCCAGCAACGTTCAGCGCCCCGTTTGAGGTCACTGTCGATGCCGGGTCTTGGAACCAAGCGCCTTTAACTTCTTTCAGTGCTCCACCGGTGATCGTTTCAACCTTCGTCACATAGGTACCATCGCCCAAGCGATAGGTGCTCAATAGCAGCGGCGTACCCCTTTGGGTCAGGCTGTCGAACGACGAGATGGTCAGATCTGAAGAGCCAAACGCCTCCGTCGAAACCTTGGAGTAGGACGAGGTGCTTGAATACTCTTCGCCCGTGGTCCAGACATAGCGCTGGTCTGCGACAGGGGCGTAAGTCGCGGTACGATCGCCGCCAATGCCGTGCGACACCGCACCAAGGCTCAAGCTGCCATCGGCATTATTGATGGTGCCGGTCTGTGTGGCAATACGCACCACGCCATTCGCGTCGCCCGGAACATAATCACGCGTGTATGTGGTTTGGCGGACCGAGATAACCGGGTTATTGGCCACGGACGTGTTAAGCCCGATAACATCGGTAATCTCGATCTTGCCTTCAACGCCGCGCAGGGTGCCGCTTGGATCGGCGCCGGTGCTAAGGTTGCGCAGTACCACCGGAATATCGGATGCGTTGTTAATGCTGATCGTGCCAAAGCCGTCCAACACATTCAAACGCCCGACCGAAGTCGAAGAGGATGTGTTCATGATCTGGCCAAACAGCTGGATATACCCGCCTTTGACCGAGGCGCCGTTGACAAAATACTGCTTGGTATTCGCATCATATGACGCGCCGATATTGTCGCTGGCAGAACTGCTGACAACCGAGAAAATTGCATCGCCACCCGTGTTGGCCACGGCATAAGCATCGGCGACCGCCTTGTCGAACTGGAGGCTAAAGTCAATGTTCTCGGACAGGTAGTCCTTGATGTTAACCTGCGTGGCCACACCGAAAATCGAGATTGTACGAACAGGATCGGCATCCGCGTTGGCGATAACCTCATCCTTGTACTGGTTCACAACAAGGGCAAGTTCGGCCGGATCAATGCCCGCCGCTACGCGGTTGATATTGATGGTCTGACCATATTGGTTCGTTACGGTCGCGGCATTCGCAAGGTTGGCCGCATCAAGTGCCGCTTGGGTTACCCCGATCGCCTCACGGCTGGCGGTCAACGTGGGATTATTGCCCAGCGTCAGGTTCCACTCGGCAACACCGGACTGGATGGTCGAGTTGATGTTCAGGTAACGCGCCGATATAGAGATTGCGCCATTTGCCGTGATCCCCGGCCCCTGTTCCGTCACAGAGGTGTGGTCGGTAAAGCTGGCAGGGTCGCCGCCGATATGGTTGAACCCGTTGACATAGCTGGCAACGAAATCGCCATCCTTGGCCAGAATATCGACCGAGCCCGCATTGATCGTGCCCTGAACATAGATATTTCCGGCCTCCGACGCGATTTTCACCGAACCGGTGGTGTTTTCAATCACCGAACCGCGCTTGAGGATGATATCCGGCGCGATTTCGCGCTTCGCGACGGGAAGCGCTTCGGGTGCGTAGGTCGAGGTGATGACCACCGTCCCACGGTCAGAGGTGCGCGAGGTCACAACATCCCTATTGGCACCGCTGACCACAAAACCGGAAGCCAAACCACCAGAGTTCAGCGACGTGATATCATCGGGCCCGTAGACCAGCACACCGTTGAACCGCAGATTGCCCGCATCATATTCGGGAACAATCAGATTGCCCAGCTTCAGGGTATGGTGCGTGTTGTTGGTAATCAGGATCTTTGCATCGCCGGGCGCCAGCAGCTTGCCGCCGCCTGTGGTGCGCAACTGATCGCTTGAAATAGAGATATTGCCCAGACGCGCCGCCGTATCGGCAACCTCGATCGCATAGGCAACCGGAGTTCCCGAAGAGCTGGACGCAGCCGCCGCACTTTGGGTGATGCTGGCATAGCTGGTGGTCAGCGTCCCTAGGAGGCCAACGAACTGGGCCAGCGATTTCGAGCCTGCAACGGTGCCCGGGGTCGCACCGGTGTTCGCCTTCAAGGTGTTAACCGAAGTATTGATTGACGACAGCACTGCCGAAAGATTGGTAACGCTGGTGCCCAAATGCGTGGACGACAAGCCAACCTTGGTCAACGCCCCCGCAGTGACAAAGTAATCAGAGGCCGATCCAGCAGCAGTAAGCCGATCACGGATGGCCGCATTGCTGGTATTTGCCGCAGCAATCTCGCTGGCGCTTCCGGTCGCCGGAATGGCAAGCACGCTGTTCAACAGGCCGGTCAGCCCGGTTTGCAAACTCGACGCTTTGTTGCGCGCAATCGCGGACTGTGTTGCAATGGCCGCAGTGTTGGTGCTGATCGCCGTCAAATTATTGGCGATCACCGTTTGCGCAGCGGCGATAATCCCCTGCTGAGTTGATGCCGCCGACGTATTATTTGCCAGAAGTGCGGTTTCAAGTGCCCCCTGCGCCGCCGTGATTTCGGCCGCTTTGGCGACATTGGCATCGCGCAATGCGATGGTATTGGCCTCTGCTGTTTTGGCGGCATTGGCGGCGGCCAAACCCTCGGACCTTAGGGCCTGAAGTGCGGTTACCGTCGCGCCATGCGTGGCAGCGCTATAGGTGCTGATCGCCTGGATATCCGTCAGTGTGGTATCGACCGCCGTATTCAAGCCATTGGCCGCATCAGTGTAGACGTCCCGAACGGTGTCGACCAAGACGGTCAGGCCATCCACGATATTTGTCGGGGCTGCAACGTCCAGCTGAACCTTGACAGTTGCTATATTGGTCGCCTCTTCCGCCGCGGCAGCCAAGAGTGCCACCTTGGGCGATGGGCCGGCAAAGGTACCGGCGACATAATCGCCCGCCGCGTCAAATGACCCCAGACCAAGCCCCACCAGCTTGTTTTGCAGGAACCTGATTTCGTTTTGATAGGCCGCTTTGGCGATCGGATCGCTGTCATAATCCTCTATCAACTTCGTAAGCTCTGCCACCCGCTCCAGAATTTCTGTCCCCACGGGGTTTGGTCCCGAAACGGTATACTTGATATTCCCAGATGAATCATTGCCGATACAGGCATATACTGTCGGTTCGCATGTCTCGTCGATTGTCAGGGTCTTATACCCTTGGATGCTGGTTTCGATCCGCCCGTTGACGGTAACACGCGACAGACCACCATCAATGCTCGTCGACCCACCCTTGTAGTCAAAGCTGACATCGCCGCCACCAAAGGCATTCGATATGGCCGAGGCCGCCTTTGCCAAACCCTCGCGGTAAATGTCCTTGCCGGTGCCGACGGCACGCGCGCTGATACTCCCCTTCGTCGCATTGATATTTATGTCCCCCGCCGCGCGTATGCCTTGCGGGTCAAGCGCCATATTGGTCGAGGACGTCGAACCCACCGTAACAAGACCCGAGTTCGCAACAATAACCGTTGGGTTTGGCCCCGTGGGAATTGGAATGGCCGTCTTGTTGAAAATATCGACCGTAGCGTTGAACGTCAGATTTGCCATCTCGCCAGACGGGCCATTGCCCGCACCGATTGTGACGGTCGCAAAGCGCGGCACATCACCATTGGTGGGATTGTCGCCATCCGTTGCCTGAACCAATGCATTGTTCCCGACATCAACCTTATTGATGCCGGTATAGGTAATATTTGCATCCCCCGACGGGGCCCCCGCAAGACCGTAAGTCGTGGCGGTCGAGCGCATATCAACATCGCTTTCGCCCCATGCGGCAATCTGGATGTCGCCGTAATCCACCAGAACCTTGCCCGCATCACCCACCGATGCACTCGCATTGGCGGTGATGACCGCATCAACCTCGGCATTGGCAAGTGCTATGGCACCCCCACTGTCAAGGTTGACCTTTTGCTTGGAGGATATGTTGTTATAGGCCTCTTGACGGTACAGCGACGGGCCGGAAACAGGTTTGGCCAGTTGCACGGCGGCAAGCGCACCAACCGTTGCAGAGGTATCATGCGTGATGGTTACAGTCGCCCCGCCGGCTGGCACACTTGCCAACCCGCCCGAGATAGATTTCACATTGGTCGCACCGCCCGCAAGGAACGGGTTTGTTGTAATATTATGGGCCAACAGCGATAGCTCTTGCGCAGAAAGCTGTACGCGGTTGCCGATTTCGGCATCAACCGTGCTCTCGACGACATGAGACAGATTTGCCCCGCTAGCACCAACAAGCGATGCCTGCGTGCTGTCAACCAGACCGCTGAAGTTGGTGTTGTGCTGCGCCGAAATGATCGCCTCGCCCGCAACATTCACGCCATAAGCCGCCGCTCCGGTGGTATCTACCGCGGCACGTGTGGTGCTGATCGTCGAGGTTTTCGACGTCGCCGCAGACCCCGCAACAACGCCGCCGCTGCCCGCCTCCGTTACCGCATTATTGGTGTCATTGCCCAATGCCGTAACGGTAAGCGACCCCGCCGTCAGGGATGTAAGGTTGGTCAGGACCGCAGTTGTCGTTGTCCGGGAACTCGCATCCGAGACGTTGAAACCCGCCGCGACAAAACCGGCCGCGATACCGGTGCCATCGGCAAGCTGACCTGTTGAGTTGCTCGCCGAAACCGTTGTCTTGTCCGAGGACGACAAAGCGGAACCCGCAACAAGGGTGTTCGTGTTGGTAAAATTCTTGGCCTTGGTGACCGTAGCGTTCAGGCCGACAAGCGCACCTGCCGCACCGATGGCTTTGGATTTCACAGCACCGGTCGTGGCTGAGGACCCGATGATAATATCTTGTGCCGTGATGCCCGACCCGTTTGAAACGGTTGTGCTTACATCGGACGCCACTTCGGATTGCGCCAATGACGCCCCCGCAGCAAGGCCACCCGCAACGGCAATACCGGTCGCAAGGGTTAGCGACGATCCGGTTGCCGAGGCGCTGACATTCGCAAGCCCCGTCGCAAAGATCTGTGCCGAGTCGACAGAGGCGATGACCGTGGGTTTGACCGTTGCAAAAGAGCCGGCCCCTTGTAGGGCAGCACCGATGCCTCCGCCAACGGCATAAGCCTCTGTATCAGCCGAAGAATTGGCCGTGGCGGCAATAGAGACCGAGGCCGCGCGTGCGCCGAATGTGCCGATTGTGGCACCATTCGTGACGGCAGCAGTAACTGTGCCACCGATGGTCGCCGTACCTGCCGATGCACCCACCGCCAGCGTTCCCGCAACAGAGACCCCGATGGCATCAACGGTTATGTCTCGGTTGGATGTTGCATTTACCGCAACCGCACCACCGGTCGTGATGGCCTTGCGGCGGATCACGGCTGAGGTGCGTGAATTGTCAGTGTGAACACCGACATCCGCGCTGATCGCCGCCAACAGACCGCCCGATCCCGCAAAGTGCAAACCGGCAAGCGTATGGTTGGTCAGCGCCTGCACGTTCACCGCGCCCGCTTGCAATGTGCCGGTGCCGTCGATCTGGGCTGTGCTGCCGGTATCAACCGTCAGAACGCCAATCCCGGCCCCACCGCCAACAGCGCCAATAGCAACGGCCCCTGTTGTCAGTTTAACGTTCAGCGCGTCCGAGCTGTTCACCCCGACAATGCCACCCGCAATAATTGTACCACTGCCGATGCTGGCCGAGGTGCCCGCCGGAATGGATAGGTTCGATGCCGCCGAGGCTATGTCGATAGCAGCACGGCGATCTTGGGCCGCTTGGCTGATCTCACGCACCCGCGCATCATCGGATGCAGCAAGCTGGTCATTCGCGATCCCCGAACTGGCCTGCGCTTGGGCGTCACTCGTGATGCTGGCAAAGCTGAGCGAACCATCGTCGCTTGCCTCGCCAATGTTCTTGTCCGCCGCGCCGCCCGGCGCAACACCGTCACCATAATTATAGATCGCGATACCAGCGGCCAAACCGACGATCCCGCCACCTGCACCGATGACATAGGCCTCGCCCGCCTTGTTCGACAGGCCCGACACCAGCACATCACGGCGCGCATTCAGGGTCACATTATCGCTGATCGAGGCCGCAGCGGTATTTTTGAACACGCCCACATCGGCAACACCCGCGATGCCCCCAAACACACCCGCGGCAATGCCACCCGCGGCCACCGAGGTCACCGTCTCGTCACGCGCGGTCACCGACACATCCTGTGTCGTCCCCCCACCGCCCGCCGTGTTGATCGACGCGCTATCGCCGATCGAGGCCGTGTTCTTCACATCCATCAGGTAAAGGGTAATCACACCCGAAACACCTACGCCGCCCGCCGTTCCGGCAACCCCAAGGGTAAAGCCCGACTGTGCCGAATTCGACTGCACGTTTATGCCCCGCGATGCCGTGCGCGTGGCGCCAAAGCTGTCACCGGTAAAGATGGTATGGTCGCCCCGCAGACCCAAAGCCGTTACATCCGCCCCGGATAGAATTGCCGCGTTGATTTCCTTGTTCAGGTTCACGACGCTAATCGCCGCCCCAACCCCGACATAGCCAACCGCAAGCGCGCCCGCCAAGACACCCGTGCGGGTGCTATCATCGGCGATCACATCCACATTGCCCTGCGCGGTTACCGTTCCGGCAAGGGTCGCGTTGGTCTTGGTCGTCACGTCGATAACCGAAATACCGCCCGAAACGCCAACCGTGCCTGCAGAACCCGCCGCGCCAATCCCAACGATATCCTGGGTCGCGCGTGCCGCGACCACGACATCGCCGCGCGCCGTTACCTGACCTGCCGCAACGGTCGCCTCGGTCGTGGTATCGATCACCATAACGCTGGCGCCTGCGCCGACACCAACGGAACCGCCTGCAACAGCGCCGGAAAAGCCCAGCGTGTAAACATCGCTTGCAGCGCCCACATTGACGTTTTGTACATCCGCCGCCGTGCCCGCAATGCGGTTGATCTGCGCGCCAGCGCCGATCCGCGCCTTGGTGTTTGTGGTGATCACCGGCACGCCCGCCGAGATCGCCACACCAACCGCTCCAACCGCACCGGCAACAGACAGCGCACGCACAGAGGTCTTATCCGATGCATTCACGATCACGCCACGCGCGTTTGCCATTGTGGGGGTCGAAGTCCGGCTCTGCGTTAGAAGCTGAAGACCGACGCTGCGCGCTGCGGCGGCATTCGCATCCGTAAGCTCTGCCGTCGAATCTGCCTTGAAGTCCGCCGCAGCAAAACCGTCATCAGCCCCGTAATTCGCAAAATTCGAGGTATAGCCCGTGATAAAGCTTTGCTCTGCCCCATTGCCAAGCGCGGTCACCTCAGCGTTTGCATCCACAGTCGCCAAGGTGGTGGCATTGATAACCGTCACACCAACCGATGCGCCAACGCCCGCCGTCCCTGCGGCAAAGGCGCCGTCAAGCATATCAATCTCGGTCTTGCTATCGGCCATAACAGCCACATTGCCATCGGCCAGCACACGCGACGATGAACCAATACGGGCCGTCGTTGTCGGATTGACCGCAAGCACCGTGACAGCCCCCGCCAGACCGGCGGTTCCGCCAACGCCAACACCGGCGGTGGTATTGAACACCTTCTCGGCGCTTTTCGCATCGATGATGACATTGCCTGCCTCGACCAAAGTTGACGCGCCGATTTCGGCCGTGATGGTCTTGTTGATCACCCCAACCGCAACGCCCGCGCCTGCGCCCGCAGTGCCCCCGGCACCGGCAGCACCGGCAACCGCAAACAGCCGCGACATGTCCGAAGCCGCAACAACAAGAGACCCCGCATTGTACGCATTCCCGACCTTGGCATAACTGCCAATCCGCGCCTCGGTCGTCGTGCCCAGAACGTAGATCCCGGCCCCGGCCCCGACGCCTGCCGTGCCACCCGCAGCGCCCGCAACGCTGAACAGATCGCCATCTTCCGTGGCCGTTGCGCGGATGGAAATTGCGCCGTTTGTGTTGATCTCGGCGCGGTCCGCAACCGATGTGCCATCGCCAAGCGCTGCGCGTGTTGTGTTGTCGACCACGACCACAGTCGCCGCCGCCCCGATGCCTGCGGTGCTGCCAACGCCCACGCCAGCCGCCAGACCAAAGATTTTAAAGGTATTGGTCGCATCAAGCGACACAGCGCCGGCCCCCGAAATCGTAACGCGCGCCCCGCGCCCCATCAGCGCCTCGACCCGATTGTTCGATGTGACCACGCCTGCCACACCTGAAACGCCCGCCGATGACGCCGCCGAGGCTGCGGCCGCATAGCTGCGAATATCCTGCGATGCCGATGCGATGTTCGAGAATGACCCCGCCGAGGTGACGCGGGCGTTATCCGCCAACTGCGCAATTGTCGTGCCCGAGCTGACCACAACCGTTGACGACACGCCAACAGCCGCGCTGGATGTGCTGGCAGACAGCGCCCCCGACAAAGATTTCGCCACAAAGGCACTGTTCGCGGATAGGGCGGCGGCCCCCGTCCCGACATTTATCGTCGCACCCGTCCCAATGCTGGCCGACAGATTATCCGAAAAGACCATAACCCCAAATGAGCCCTGAACAGCCACACCGGACCCACCGGCACCGCCAATGGCCTCTACGTAATAGTTTGAATTACCTAGCAATTTACTTGTCGCCAGATCTTTTAGCAGATCCCCGAAGGCTTCCAGATCATCAAGGTTTGTAAAATCGAAATCCGGTGCCGCATCGATTTTGCGGTTAATCGCCGTCACTGACAGCGCGCTGCCGGTCAGGTTGCTATTCGCGCCAACGCTGGCCTCATAATCCTTTTGGGCCACAACAACGGCAATGGACCCGCCAACCGCGATCCCGCTGGTCGAGACCGACCCCGCGAGCGCCTTGGCCGAGAGGTTGCTTTCGTTGTCCACCGCAACCGACATCGCGCCGCCATTGGTGACAGTGACATTGCTGCCGATGCTGGCCTCGGTCTCGCCGGTAGAGATGGCAACAGCCAGCGCGCCCGCAACAGACACGTTCTTGCCCGATGCCCCGGCAATACCAAGCGCGCTTAGTTTCGAAAGATAAGGCTCTGACGCGTTTTCGCGCGAGGTGGCTGACAAGCTCAGGCCATTTGCATTGGTAATGATCGCACCATTGGCGATATTGGCCGTCGTGGTGTTGTTCAAAATCGCCAAACCAACGCCGACACCGATGCCGACCTTGCTGCTCGAATTTTTGGCGGCACCAATTCCCGATGCCGTCATGCCGACGGTGTTCGTCGCCGTGATGCTGACCGCACCCGAGGCATTGACCGTGACGCCTTCCAGCCGCGCGGTCACCACATCTTGCGCCGCCGCAATGCCCGCAGCCGCCGCGATAGTCACCTTGGCGCCCGTGGATTTTCCGTCCTGATCGCGCTGGCTGTCCTTGGTCTTGTCCAGCGAATCCGCTGTGGTCGAGGTACCGCCGGTTTTGTCGTTCTTCTTCTCATCCGTCGAGGAGAAATCACCGCCGCCCGCCGTCGCCGTGGCATTGGCATCATAGCTGCGCGCCGCCGACGCGTTAATCGTTACCGCACCCGCCGTCACCGAGCGCGCCAGTACCGCAGTCGTCAGCGACGTGTTGTTCAGCGCCCCACCCGAAAGCCCGTTCCCCAGAACGACAGCCGCCGATGCGCCAACACCCACCTTGTCGGATTTGTTCTCGCCGGTCGATTTCGCAATATTCGTGCCGGTATTGGCCGCAATAACGCTAACCGCACCTGCCCCCATTGTCAGGGCGGCGCCGGTTCCGATCCGCGCAACCGTGGTCTGATTCAAAAGCGCCAAGGCAACCGATGCATCCACCGCAATACCGCCTGCCGCCCCTGCCGAGGCTTCTGTCGTGGTATCAAGCCCCGATGTCGCCGCAACCGCAAGGCCCGTGCCCCCCGTCAAGGTGGCCCCATCGCGCAGTTCCGCACTGGTCGTGGCCTCTATCAGGTTCATTGCAAAAGATGCGCCTACGCCCACCTTGCCGCCGGTTACACCTTCGTCCGAAGGGGCCGCCGTGGCTGTGGCCGAAATCATGTTCACCGCTTGCAGGTTTGAGGTACCGGCACCCGCCGCGACCACGGCCCCACCGGCAATCTGCGCCGAGGTCTCAAGCGTCAGGATATTCAGCGCAACCGATCCCGCAATGCCGACCTTGGAGCCGCCGGCACCCGAGATGGCCGAGGCAAGAAACGTATCCGTCGCCGCACCCGTTGCCTGCAAGGCCCGTACATTTACACCCGCGCCGGAATGCACCGCCGCACCCAGATAGGCTGTGTTGATTTCCTTGACCACGTTGACCGACACCGCGACGCCGATGCCAACCTCCGAAGTGGCCCCGTCTTCGCCCTTAACGGCCTGCCCGTCAGAGCGCGCAGCGCCGCTTGTCGTCGCACCCGAGGCAACATTGATCGCGCCACCCGCTGCAATACGCACGCCATCGGGAACAAGGGCATCAACCCGCGAGGTCTGCACGTTGATCGCAACAGCGGCAGCCACAGCCACCTTGCCCTCCGAGGTTTTCGCCGAGCGGCCATCTTCATCATTCGCGGCAGTCGTTGTGGCCGACTGCTGGTTGGCATCGCCTACACCCGCGGTTTTCTGCTTGCCGGAACCCGCCTGAAATTCCTTGGTTGCCGTTTTGTCAACGCTATCCCCACCCGTACTGGTCGGGGCCGCATCCGCATCTTTTGCATCTTTCGCGCCCGATGCACTTGCAACCGAGGTCAAGGTCGAAGCGGAAATCCCGCTTGCCGTGAACGAGACCGCCCCGGTGGCGGTGACATTGCGGGCCGTGGTGGCAAGCGCGCGGTCGTCGACCAGCGCAAGCGCAAGGGCGGCACCTATGGCAGCCTTCGATCCGGCGGCCTTGCCCGAAGCCTCGGTCGTGATGGTCGAGGATTGTGCCGCCGACACGATCACATCGCCCGTAACCGATTGCGGGCCGCCCGTGCCCAAACGCGCCGTCGTCGTGTTGTTGATCATCGACAGCGCCAGCGCAGGCGTGACCGACACGCCCCCCGACGACCCCGCCTCGGCCTTGGTCACCCCCGCATAGGTCCCCGACGCCGCAAGCGTCAGATCATCCGCACCCGTAACAACACCGCCGTCAGAAACCTCCGCCAACGAACGGTTCGCCAGAATATTCATCGCAACCGACGCGCCAACGCCAACCGTCGCCCCCGTCGCACCGCCGCCAACCGGCAGCGCCTCTGCCGTGGCATCCGTGCGATTGTCGGTAACAAGCGACACGGCACCGCCGCCAGTGACTGCCACTGTCGCGGCCCCCGACACGCGAGCCACCGATTGCGTATCCAAAAGGTTCAGCGCAACCGAACCCGCGATCCCAACCTTGGACCCGCCTGCCCCCGACGAGGCCTTGGCCAGATACACATCCCCGCGCAGCGCCGCCGTCGCAGGGTCCGCCATATAGGCCGCAACATCGCGCTTGGTCGCCGATAGCGAAAGCCCCCCCGCGCTATGCGCAGCATCCCCCAAAAGCGCGTCATTGCGCGCCTTGACCACGTTCACCGCGACCGCGGCCCCAATACCGACCTTTGATGCAGGCGGCATCTCGCCCGCGTCATCCTTGGTGCCAACGGCATCGCCAACCGCTTCGATCTTGCCGTCGGTATTGTTCATCGCCGCCAGCGTCAGAACGCCGTTCGCAGAAATCGCGACCCCGTCCGGGATCGCGGCCGTCACAGTCGAGGTTTGCACATTAACGCCAACCGCCGCCGCAACAGAAACCTTGCCTTCCGATGTCGAGGCAGACCGCCCCTCCTCATCCGCGGCCGCCGTGGCGGTGGCATCGCGCTGGTCATCATCGCCCACGCCCGCCGCCGCCTGCTTGTCCTTGCCCGAGGTCAAAGAGCCGGTCACCGTCGTGTCCACATCACCGCCGCCTGCGGCCTCATCCTCCGCTGCCGCCCCCACAGCCGAGGCTTCTGCTTTCAGGCCTGACAATGACGCCCCGGCAGCCGTGAACGAGACTGCCCCGGTGGCGGCGACATTGCGGGCCGTGGTGGCAAGCGCGCGGTCGTCGACCAGCGCAAGCGCAAGGGCGGCACCTATGGCAGCCTTCGATCCGGCGGCCTTGCCCGAAGCCTCGGTCGTGATGGTCGAGGATTGTGCCGCCGACACGATCACATCGCCCGTAACCGATTGCGGGCCGCCCGTGCCCAAACGCGCCGTCGTCGTGTTGTTGATCATCGACAGCGCCAGCGCAGGCGTGACCGACACGCCCCCGACGACCCCGCCTCGGCCTTGGTCACCCCCGCATAGGTCCCCGACGCCGCAAGCGTCAGATCATCCGCACCCGTAACAACACCGCCGTCAGAAACCTCCGCCAACGAACGGTTCGCCAGAATATTCATCGCAACCGACGCGCCAACGCCAACCGTCGCCCCCGTCGCACCGCCGCCAACCGGCAGCGCCTCTGCCGTGGCATCCGTGCGATTGTCGGTAACAAGCGACACGGCACCGCCGCCAGTGACTGCCACTGTCGCGGCCCCCGACACGCGAGCCACCGATTGCGTATCCAAAAGGTTCAGCGCAACCGAACCCGCGATCCCAACCTTGGACCCGCCTGCCCCCGACGAGGCCTTGGCCAGATACACATCCCCGCGCAGCGCCGCCGTCGCAGGGTCCGCCATATAGGCCGCAACATCGCGCTTGGTCGCCGATAGCGAAAGCCCCCCGCGCTATGCGCAGCATCCCCCAAAAGCGCGTCATTGCGCGCCTTGACCACGTTCACCGCGACCGCGGCCCCAATACCGACCTTTGATGCAGGCGGCATCTCGCCCGCGTCATCCTTGGTGCCAACGGCATCGCCAACCGCTTCGATCTTGCCGTCGGTATTGTTCATCGCCGCCAGCGTCAGAACGCCGTTCGCAGAAATCGCGACCCCGTCCGGGATCGCGGCCGTCACAGTCGAGGTTTGCACATTAACGCCAACCGCCGCCGCAACAGAAACCTTGCCTTCCGATGTCGAGGCAGACCGCCCCTCCTCATCCGCGGCCGCCGTGGCGGTGGCATCGCGCTGGTCATCATCGCCCACGCCCGCCGCCGCCTGCTTGTCCTTGCCCGAGGTCAAAGAGCCGGTCACCGTCGTGTCCACATCACCGCCGCCTGCGGCCTCATCCTCCGCTGCCGCCCCCACAGCCGAGGCTTCTGCTTTCAGGCCTGACAATGACGCCCCGGCAGCCGTGAACGAGACTGCCCCGGTGGCGGCGACATTGCGGGCCGTGGTGGCAAGCGCGCGGTCGTCGACCAGCGCAAGCGCAAGGGCGGCACCTATGGCAGCCTTCGATCCGGCGGCCTTGCCCGAAGCCTCGGTCGTGATGGTCGAGGATTGTGCCGCCGACACGATCACATCGCCCGTAACCGATTGCGGGCCGCCCGTGCCCAAACGCGCCGTCGTCGTGTTGTTGATCATCGACAGCGCCAGCGCAGGCGTGACCGACACGCCCCCCGACGACCCCGCCTCGGCCTTGGTCACCCCCGCATAGGTCCCCGACGCCGCAAGCGTCAGATCATCCGCACCCGTAACAACACCGCCGTCAGAAACCTCCGCCAACGAACGGTTCGCCAGAATATTCATCGCAACCGACGCGCCAACGCCAACCGTCGCCCCCGTCGCACCGCCGCCAACCGGCAGCGCCTCTGCCGTGGCATCCGTGCGATTGTCGGTAACAAGCGACACGGCACCGCCGCCAGTGACTGCCACTGTCGCGGCCCCCGACACGCGAGCCACCGATTGCGTATCCAAAAGGTTCAGCGCAACCGAACCCGCGATCCCAACCTTGGACCCGCCTGCCCCCGACGAGGCCTTGGCCAGATACACATCCCCGCGCAGCGCCGCCGTCGCAGGGTCCGCCATATAGGCCGCAACATCGCGCTTGGTCGCCGATAGCGAAAGCCCCCCCGCGCTATGCGCAGCATCCCCCAAAAGCGCGTCATTGCGCGCCTTGACCACGTTCACCGCGACCGCGGCCCCAATACCGACCTTTGATGCAGGCGGCATCTCGCCCGCGTCATCCTTGGTGCCAACGGCATCGCCAACCGCTTCGATCTTGCCGTCGGTATTGTTCATCGCCGCCAGCGTCAGAACGCCGTTCGCAGAAATCGCGACCCCGTCCGGGATCGCGGCCGTCACAGTCGAGGTTTGCACATTAACGCCAACCGCCGCCGCAACAGAAACCTTGCCTTCCGATGTCGAGGCAGACCGCCCCTCCTCATCCGCGGCCGCCGTGGCGGTGGCATCGCGCTGGTCATCATCGCCCACGCCCGCCGCCGCCTGCTTGTCCTTGCCCGAGGTCAAAGAGCCGGTCACCGTCGTGTCCACATCACCGCCGCCTGCGGCCTCATCCTCCGCTGCCGCCCCCACAGCCGAGGCTTCTGCTTTCAGGCCTGACAATGACGCCCCGGCAGCCGTGAACGAGACTGCCCCGGTGGCGGCGACATTGCGGGCCGTGGTGGCAAGCGCGCGGTCGTCGACCAGCGCAAGCGCAAGGGCGGCACCTATGGCAGCCTTCGATCCGGCGGCCTTGCCCGAAGCCTCGGTCGTGATGGTCGAGGATTGTGCCGCCGACACGATCACATCGCCCGTAACCGATTGCGGGCCGCCCGTGCCCAAACGCGCCGTCGTCGTGTTGTTGATCATCGACAGCGCCAGCGCAGGCGTGACCGACACGCCCCCCGACGACCCCGCCTCGGCCTTGGTCACCCCCGCATAGGTCCCCGACGCCGCAAGCGTCAGATCATCCGCACCCGTAACAACACCGCCGTCAGAAACCTCCGCCGTGCTGCGGTTGGACGCGATATTCATCGCGATGCCGGCCCCCACGCCGACACTCTTGCCCGAGGCACCACCGCCAGTCGGCAATGCGCTTGCCCTGGATTGCGTCGCATTGTCCGCCGCCAGAGACACCGCCCCGCCCGCCACCGTAACAACAGAACCGGAGGCGACGCGCGCCATTGCCTGCGTATCAATCAGGTTCAAGGCGAATGACCCGGCAAGGCCCACATCCGTCGCCCCTGCACCGGACGTCGCTGTTGTGGTAAAGACATTGCCCGCAGCAGGCCGAAGCGACGAAAGCGATGCGCTGGCGGCATTGACAGCGCTTGTGATAACCGCATCATTCGCCACTTTGGCGATATTGATCCCCAAGGCAACACCAACCCCGGTGTCCGAGTCCACAGCAGAGCCATCGGCAATGACAGCGGCGTTATTGGCACTGCTTGTCGAAACGCTGACAGCCCCGGCCGCATTTGTCACGGCGGTTGAATTGATGCGCGCATTCGTGGTCGAGGTAAGGTCGGAAATTGCAATCGCGCCGGCAACTGACACGCCGCCATCATCCGTTGTTGCCTGACCGCCATATTTGCTGTCGGTCAGATATGTCACGGCCTGGCTTCCGGTCGACGGCTCGGTGGCCCCGCCTGCGCCGGCGATGGCTTTGACGTTAACGCTTGTGGTTGTTGCGGCGCCGATTGCCAGAGAGCCGGTTGTAACAGATGCCCCTTCGGCGATTTCGGCGGTCGTGACGGCGTTAATCACGCTGACGCCCACGCTGGCCCCAAAGGCCGCAGCCGCCGGTGTCGCATCCGAGGTCGAGGTCACACTGTTTTCCGCGCTCAGGCTTGTCGCCCCCGTGACCTTCACCACCGCAGCCCCGCCAACACGCGCAATCGCGGTGCTGTTGATCGTTGAAACCGCCACGGCACCATCCGCCGAAGAATCCACAGGGGCCAGCGATTCCGTCACGATGGATGACACGGTCGTCGATGCCGCCGTCACGTCCAACGCGGCGGCGGACAGGATGGTGCCCCCTTTGATATCAACGCCCGAGGTAACATTGGTCACCACAACGCCAAGCGGCAGCAGGGTCAGCCCGCCGGCTGCGGTTGCTGTCGCTGTGGCTTTGAACGTTCCAGATGCCGAAATCGTGCCGCCATGCGTGGTGATCTGCGCTGTTGCTGTCGGCAGTGCCAACAGCAAACTGCTTTGATCCACGGTAGAGCTGGCGGTCAATGTGATGTTCCGGCCCGTCAGCTCGGGGCCACCCGCACCGCCGTTGCCGATCACAATGCCTGCCGCCCCGCCATTGGCCCGCACCGCGTTAAAGGTAACATCGCCCCCCGCAAATGCAGCGCCCGTGGTAACGCCCGCCAGCACCTTGGAGCCGTCCTCAAGCGTGATCATCGGCGCATCAAGGGTGATGCTGCCCGAATTGCCTGTGGACACGCCAGCCGTCATAATCCGGCTGTCAAGAATACCACCCGCGACGACGGTGATCGAGTTATCGGCCTCCAAACGGATATTGGCGCCGCTGCTGATGATATTGGTGGAAATGCTGGCATCATCCGACGGGCCGGACAGGGTGGACGCACCGCCGATGAACAGGTTGAACGGATCGATCAGCAAGGTGCCCGCCGTGCCGCTGCCCGACGACAGGTTAAGGTTAACGGTGCCGATATGCGCATCGCGCCCAGACAGCTCGATGAACCCGCCATCGCCCGCGCCAAGGCCAGCCGCATTCAGGGTTGCACCGTCCTGCACCACAAGACCGCCATCGGCAAAGACAACAATCTCGCCGCCCGCATCACCTGCGGCCGTCAGCGAGGCATCGCTTTCAACAGCAATGTCGCCGCCCGTGATCGAGATCTTGCCCGCCTTTTCGCCAGACGTCTTGGCATTTACGTCAACACGGCCGGCAATGCGTGCCGCGCCCTTGGCGACAATCGAAATCCGCCCCCCCGAGGCAACAAGCGCCCCGCCCTCAACCATGCCCGTTGCGTTGACGGTTGCGTTGAATTTGGTGCGCTGGCTCAGGTCGGTGCCGGTCAATGGCCCGCTGTCGCCGTTAACGGACACAGTATGGCCCTGTAAGGTAATCGACCCTTTGGCATTCACCTGCCCCATGATGGCAATATTGCCATCCGAAGACATCGGAATTTCGCCGCGCATAAGCTGGCGTGCAACGCCATTGTTAACGGATCCATCTGCGCGTACGACCCGATCCAAAAACTCTTTGGTCGGGGTATTCACGGTCAGCGAGCCGACATTAACACGCCCGTTCTGGCCAACGATGAAACCATTCGACGACGAGAAGAAAATATTCCCGCCAATCTCGCCATTCATGACGCTGTTAAGCTCACCATTGATCACAACGCCATTTTTGACGATGTTGACCAGGTTTCCCGCACCATCCGGCATCAGCAAATCAACACGCGTACCGGCCGCCTGCTGGAAATCGGAAAAGGTGTTGAACCCGACATCCCCCGACACGGTTTTGGTCGAGATCCGCGACGTCTTGCCAGTTGTCTTAATGGTGGTCCGCGTACGACCATCCGGGATGATGTTGTTGGCCGTCAGATCAAGGTTAACCGCCTGTGCAAAGACAGGCTCCACAACACCGGCCCCAATCAGGGCGCCCATAACAAGCGGGCTTGCACTGACCAGAAGTTGATTAAAAAAAGCACGCCGTTGGCGTGCTTTATGCAGTCGAGACTCTTCCAAGTGATGCACATCAACGCGCTCGCCCATCAGAAATCTCCCTTTTTAATCGTCAGGATGTCCGGATTGTCAGGACTGACGGCATACAAAAGCGTCAGATTTTCGGGGAACAGCGTGCGCAGCCCGTCCTTTTCCTCAAAACGCCCCTGAAGCAGCAAAATCGCCGTATGCCCTTTGGCATCCGATCCACGGAACAATAAAATCCCGTTTTCCAGCACAACATCGCGCGTCACCGTTTCGGGCACATATCCGGCCGAGGCCAAAAACGCCCGCAACACATCGCCGTTGGCATAAAGCATCGCATCCGTCATCGCCGGATCGGTGGCTGGTGCCCATAACAGGCCAACCTGTATCAGTGTTTTGCTTTGATACCCGAAGATATAGGAAATCTGCGCAATCCCGCCATCCGCCAGAACATCCGGCACAGAGATGGTAATCACCTGCGTCCGTTCTACCGTGTTCAGGCCAAGCTTGACTGCATCGCCCTCCAACCCGAAATCGGCTTTGATCGCCGCAAGCACCGCATCCACGTCATCCCCGAATTGCGCAGACCGGAAGCCCGTCAAGTCTGCGACCTTTGCCTCGGCCGTTGCTGTCGGAAGCTCTGCTGTTTGTGCTGTCGCCGGCGCATCAAGGAAGACCATTCCAACCAGTGCAACAGCAAGGCAAGCACGAAGGGTACAAGCGATAGACATTTAGAACTCCAGACTTCGGTCAATCAGGCAGCGCGCGCTGCAACTCTCGGGTCAAATCGCCCACGTCTCTGCCCCGAGGCGCGATGCCCCGAAGAAATTATGCAGTCTTTTTAGATTTCGGCCGAGCTTTGGGCGCCACATCAGGCAGCAGCTTCGAAACCGCTCGCAGGCTTGCGATCTGGCTATAAACCGCCTTCAGAAACCCTTCGGCGTGCAGCGCATAAAGCTTATCGGCGGAAAGCGCGGCAATGGCGGCCTCATTGACAATCAACAGACCATGCACCACGGATTTGGAACCATCAGGCGCGGTCGTATCAAGCGTGGCCGTCTGCAACAGGTCGAAATCACGCAGCATCGCGCAGAATTTTTCGGTCCGCACAGCTGCATCACGGTAGCTTTGCGCAAGGGTCAGCGCATTGGTCAGCGCCTCTTGTTGTTCACCTGTGTCCGAAAAGAAACGATCCCCTTCGACCTCGCCCAGCCCCTCATAGCTTTCATCAAGGCATAGAACCGCCTCGCTCTCGCTCACTTCGCCAATGATAAAGGGATAGCGGCGCAAATACGCGGGAACATAGGTGCCACTCCAAAGGCCGCCGTCGGTGACATACATATTGGTCCCCGGTGCCGAACCCGTTACGAAAACCGCCGAAGGGCCGTCGGTGCCCGGCAGGAATGCAATTGGGATCTCGGCCATTGCCAGATCGAATTCATCAACCAGAGCGGGAATAACATTCGCCTCACGCGCATATTCAAGCGGGCGAAGCGGTGACGAAATGCGCAAAGATCCGTGGCGGCGCGTGTCGAGAGGGACCACAGTCTTGTAGAAGAGCGGTTTAGACGAATGCATACAACAGCCAATCTTAATTAGCTAAATGGATTGAAAAACGAATTCGTTAAAAGACAAAAACCAGCGGTAAGGCACGAGAGCATCTTAGACTTTTAAAGTCAAGGATTACAGAAGATAGAACATAGTTTGGGTAGTCTTGTCACGGTTTAGTTCCGGTCATTTTCAAAAAATGTTAGCTATAAAAAAGATAGGGAATGGCAAGAAATTACACCGTCCCGTTTCACCCGGATGCCCTACGCAACGCGAGAACCAATGGGCAGACGCCCCCACAAGCAGCACCAAACTTGCGGTTCACCTTAAAGGCGATATTGCAGCGCTGTTGGCATTCCGCCTGAAAGCGGCGTTGTTGCATTAGTCGTCTTTAAGACGCGACGTCCCCGTTCCCCTTTTGGGTCAGGCAACGCGTTCGATCTCGGCGGTGCCGAGTGCATTGAAGCGGTTCATGAGTGCCACACGGATATGGACTTCAGCAGCTTGGCGGTCGGGGTCTCGTGACGCGATCCTCTCACCGAATGCTTTGAGACATCGCATCCCGGCCTCGATACGACTTCTGACGTAGATAGCCGGACCAGCGTTTCCAAATGGCCCTGCCCAGGCGTTAGGTCGCCCTGAGTATGTCGTTGCGGGCTTGGGCGGAGGGACAATCCTCTTTCCAGCGGCGGCCATTCTTGCGAATGGGGATGACTGCGGTGCCGCCTCGATCAAGGATCGCGGTGTGACAACGGCGGGTGTCGAAGGCGCCATCCACTGCCCGGCAGTGCATGTTTACATGCATGTGAGGGACCGGTCACTGTGCCGATCTGTTCATCGGGCGGGATCTGGTCCAGAAGATGAGGTAGAACCGGGCTGTCACCGTGGTCGCTTGAGGTGAACTCCACCGCCCGGATGTCGTCGGTGGCAGTATCCATCGCCAGATGCACCTTGCGATACTGGCGGCGGCGATGTGTGCCATGCTTGCGCGCAAGCCATTTGTTACCCGGCAGGGGATTGCATCGCAATCGCCCGAGAGGGCGCCATCGCCCAAGAACTTGATCCCCGTGCTGTCCACCAGCAGGTTCAGAGGCCCCGGCGCACGGCGGTTCGACATTTGCACCGTGATGGTCTTTTGTCGCCAGCTCAGGGTCGAAAAGTCGGGCACCGTCCAGTCCAGGCCTGCCATCTGCAGGATGCTGCCCACCATGCCAGTCGTGTGCCGCAGTGGTAGGCTGAACAGAACCACGAGCTATGCCCGAAAGTTGGTGACGGCGTGATTAGGCGGCCTTTCTAAGTTGCTTGATACCGTCCTTGAATCAATCCCCTGGATGATCTCAGGCATACGGTTTGCGCCGTCGGGTTTGCGCCATTTGGTCTGGGCTGACAGCATCAGCTTGAACGCCATGGCAAGGCCCGTTTTGCGGCTGAGGCATCCTTTGGTTTTGCCGGTGCGATGCCGAACCGTGGCGAAGGTGCTTTCGATTGGGTTGGTAGTTCTGATGTGTTTCCAATGCTCAGCAGGAAAATCATAGAACGCCAGTAGCACGTCGCGGTCTTTGGTCAATTTGGCGACGGCCTTGTCGTATTTCACACCATATGTCGCGACGAAGTAGTCGAATGCAGCCTCAGCGTCGACACGGCTTTCAGCCTGCCAGCCTCTCGGGCCATTGCTGCGCAACGCCCTGTCGGCCAGTGGATATCGTGCAGATGGCCCTTTGCTTTGGCCTGAACCGACGTGGGCATCGCATTCAGTGCATTGCCCCGTTTTGTGGAACCAACATCGCTGCTCTTTCGTGGAACCAAAGACCTCGCGCAGGGCATTCCAGAAGCCCAAGACACCACTCGTCTGTCACCGGCAGTGGTTTGCGTGCAAACCACGAGAGGCGCCCCGATCAGCACCATAACGCATTGTTTTTCCTCGGTCATTCGGGGGCGAAAGTAGACGCCGTCTGTTACCCGGCAGGCGCATGCAAAGCATGCTGCCGAGAGGGCGCCCAGATGTAGACGAGCCCACCGAACAAAAGGACGGACAGATGAAGGCACGATTTACGGGCGAACAGATCATCGCGATGATCAAGGAGCAGGAAACTGGTGAGAAGACTGCTGATGTATGTCGGCGGCATGCGCTGCCCGGCAGGGCATTGCGCAGCAATGGCCCGAGAGGGGGATCAGTTCTGCGACGTTTTACAAATACAAATCGAAGCATGGCGGGACGGAACCTTCTGACGCGAAGCGGTTGCGGGCTTTGAAGGACGAGAACGGGAAGTTGAAGAATCTTCTGGTCGACCAGATGTTGGAGCGTCATCTTGTCCGCCATTGGTCCGAGGACAATGGTCACGCGCCATGCTGCGAGACATCAATCGTTGCCCAGCAGGGTTTGCATAGCAAAGCTCGAGAGGGTCAAAAAAATGGTGGCGCCTGCTGTAAGGCGGGAAGCGTGCTTTGGGCACGAGGAAGCCGATGGTGCTACCTGATGGTCCGAACCAACGCTGGAGCTTGGACTTCGTGTCAGATGCGTTGACGGATGGTCGAAGGTTTCGCATTCTTACCGTCGTTGATGACTTCAGTCATGAGAACTTGGTGCTGGTAACTGATACTTCGCTGTCTGGCCACCGCGTTGCACGCGAGCTGGATCGGATCATCGCTGAACGCTGCCTGCCAAAGACAATCGTGTCGGACAACCGCTGCCCGAAAGGCGATTGCGTAGCAACCTGCTGAAAGGGGGCACCCAGTTCACCAGCATGGCAATCCTCAAATGGGTTCAGGAAACCGGTATCGATTGGTATTACATCGCGCCCTGGAACCCCCTGCAGAACGGCTTCATCGAAAGCTTCAACGGCAAACTGCCAGACGAATGCCTCAACGAAACGCTGTTTGGCACATTGTGTGATGCACGCAAAACGTTTGAAGAATGGCAAGAAGACTACAATTGGCGCAGACCACATTCAGCATTGGGCAACCTGACGCCGATGGAATTTCTGCAGAGAAAGGCGGCGGACAAAATGGCGGCATACGCCAAAGATTTAACCCCAAGGACTCCGCGCAAAGCTGGACGGAACTTGGGGCTCAGGTCAGTCACAAGCCTCCGGACACGACAGCAGACCTAACGCATTTGGGCGACTAGAGGTGAAGGTCACCGACGGATTCCGGTTGGTAGATCACCTTCTCGATGCGGATCCGGCGCGTGCGATTTTTGACCACCCAATCGATAGCGTCGCCTTCCTGATAGCCCAAAATCGCTGTGCCGACATCGGAGAGGACCGAGAGTTTACCCGCACCTTCCTCGGCATCTTGCGGGTAGACCAGAGCCACGTCCTTTTGTTCATCGTCCAACCGTAACACGACCCTGGAATTCATTGTGACGACATCGCCCGCGACGTCCAAAGGGTCGACGACGATGGCGCGCTCGATCTCGTGCTGCAGCTCAACATTTGCCGCTCCCCGTTCAAAATCAACCAGACTTTGCAGTCGGGCTTTGTCCATCTCGGTGACGTAAATATCGGCAGAATTTGCCATCGCACCTTCACGCAAAAGGTCAAGGTACCGGCCAGAGGTCATGGACAGGGAATGGAGCGTCGGTGTCTCGCGGTCGAGACGGAAGCCGCAGCCCTCAAACCCTTTCATCGAACGCGTGTTGTCCGGGTGGATTTTGGCGATGACCGTCTCGGCGCGCATATCAAGGAAGGCAAGCTTCAACCCTTCGCGGATGGTGCTTTTGCCAAGCCTGCGGCCCCATTTGTCATGATCGCCGATGACCAAAACGATCTCACACTCGGCGCCCCTCTTGACCAGACGGACAAAGCCGACCGGGGCATCATCTCGATCATAAACCATGAAAAAGCGGCCACCTTGATTGAACAGATGTGTCAGGATCGGCATCTGAATCCGATTGACGGTCTGTGCGATGAACCGGGACACATCGCCTGAATCGCTCAGGTAGCGGGTCACGCGGTCATCTTCCAGCCAGTCCATCAGGATCTCGGCGTGCATCCGAGTGATCTCCGGACGCAACGAAACAAAAGGCTTGTTCATCTTCGCTACCTTGGTCGTAAGAGTGAAAGCCTGTCACGGGCCCTGCCGTGCTGGTTCTTTCGAGTCAGTGTTAAAAATCGCAAAGCAATTCCTAGCAAGATCCCGTTATGAAAGCTAGCCAAGAGGTGCTCGTGCTTGCAACGCCACGAGCAAACCCCGCACCCAGCGCGCTGGACGCGCGCAATCTGTCAGGGCAAAAATGAAGATTGACCTTTCGAAGGTTTGTGCAAAAAAATTTGGTGGGATGTATTCATTATCGCGTTGAAACAGGAAGTGGTTGGGCAATCCCCCTATTTGTGGAGGCGTTTGCAACTAGAACTACGCAGCCATTTGGTGCTGGTTCAGTTTCATCGCTGGGGGTAAGCCCACCGATACCCATATTCGGCCGGTCGTTGTTGTAAGATGTGGTGGTTGCCGCTCTCTCCAGACGGCATTTTAATGTGCCAAAAGTGGAGGTGAAAGAACCACGACATGGAGAGGACGGCGAGATGAACGATACTATGATCGGGGTGGGCTTGGCAAAGGCCGTATTCTAACTGCATGGCGCGTCGATGACAGGCCAACTCAAATTCCGCATGAAGCTGGCGCGCTCTCGGTTTCGAAAGCTCATGGCAGATCAGCCGCCTTCGGTTATCGTGATGGAGGCTTGCGGCAGCGCACATTACTGGGCGCGCGAGATGATCAAGCTGGGGCATTAGGTAAAGCTGATTGCACCGCAATATGTGCGTCCGTTCGGCAAGCGGCAAAAGAATGATGCATCCGACGCCGAGGCGATCGTGATTGCGGCGCAGCGTCCTGAGATGCGGTTTCTCGTGCCAAAGTCAGAAGATCAACAAGCTTTAGCTGTGCTGTTTCGGGAACGGGAACGGGAACGGGAACGTTTGGTTCATCAGCGCACCGAATTGGTGAATGCGCTGCGCGCAGTTCTCTATGAATTCGGCCACGTCGTTCCGCGTCGTTCCGCAGGGCATCGGAAATGTCGAACTGATCGATGCTATTCTGGAGTACCCGAACTGCGATTTGCCAGCGTAGGCTCGCATCGAATGCGCGGGTCTTGTCAAACAGATTGCGGAAAAAACAGCCAAGATCACGCTAAGATGATTGCCGCGAAGGGGGCAGCGGGAGTCGGGCGCATAACTGCTTTGGCGTTAGAAGCATTTGCCCCAACGATGCAAAACCCGCAAACGCGGGCGTGACTTCGCCGCCTGGCTTGGCCGCGTGCCACGACAGCATGCCTCTGGAGGCAAGGAGCGATTGGGACGCGTGTCAAAAGCCGGCCAATGCGACATTCGTCGATTGCTCATCATTGGAGCCATGTCTCGGTTGAACTGGATGGGTCGTGGTTGGCACGCATGCTGGCCAGGAAGCCGCGCATGTTGGAGGCAATCGCGGCGGCAAAAAAAATGGCGCGCGGAATATGGGTTATGATGACAAAGAACGAGAATTATAGGCATCCGGAACAGGCGGTGGCAGCTTGAATGACAGTGCTTTGGCCATCTGGTCCGGTGAAATGGGGGGTGAGAAGGCGACGAGTGGCATGGGCGAAATGATCGAACAGATCTGGAATGGGGAAACCAGCTATGGGCTTCGAGCCAACAAAGCTCGTTTGTAAGATTTGGACCCAATCCGCAGATCACCATACCGGCCAGCGGCTTCTGACAACGCCGCATATCAAGGCCTGACAGAAGACCGCACTCGATCACACATTCACAAAAGGAAAAAACCTCTTGCACAAACGGCGGCAACCACAGAAGTCCATAACCATTGTGTGGCGTGATCTTGAGCCTCCTCGATGCTTTCGCATGATGTATTGGTCCAGCCATTCATGTCGAACGGTGCGGTTGTAGCGCTCGACATATGCGTTCTGCTGGGGCTTCCCTGGCTGGATGTATGACAGGGTGGTCTGGTGCTTGGAAGCCCCGGATACCAGCGTTTCACCAAGATACTCTGGGCCGTTGTCCACACGTATCATCGCCGGTCTCCCACGCCATTGGATGATCTGGTCCAACGCTCTAACGACCCTCGCAGATGGTAACGAAAAATCAACTTCGATGGCCAAACCTTCGCGATTGAAGTCATCCAACACATTGAGAGTTCTGAAGGATTTCCCATTCCACAGCTGGTCAGCCATAAAGTCCCCCTCTCGGCAGATTGCTCCGCAATCGCCTGCCGGGCAACGATTGACCACACCTGATTTGGGCTGTCTGGCACCAATAAAGGGTCTGGGCGGTCGCGCTTGAGCCGCTTCTTAGGCTTGATCAGCAGATCCAGCTCTAACTCGCAATAGATGCGATAGACCCTCTTATGGTTCCAGCCAAAGCCCCCGTTCCGCAGATTCAGGAAACACAAGCCAAAGCCTCAACCGGGTTTCGGATGCAAAAACGTTCGCAAAACCGGGGCTCGCGGCATATCCAAACAGCAGGTTTGCGCAACGAGGCCTAGATTGGTTAATAGTATAGTTGAAAACGAGGCGGCGAGCCACCCAGTTGTCACGGCCCTGACTGGCCGCATGACAGGCTTTGCCCCTATCCGCGCCCGACGTCTGGCACATAATCAGCTCGGGTTCAGCACTTTCGAAATAGCCTGAATCACATTACGCCGCCTGAAATTGAAGATTTCAACGCGTCAAGTGACAGGCTATCTATCAGGTGTTTTGAGAAGTGCATTACGGAGACGTTGCCAGCGTAACGGTGCGCTTTGACTTGCGCCCGATGACATCCAGCCGAGGCTCAGCGCTGAGAAGCCGTTGGGTATAGGCCTCCGACGGATTATCGAGAACCTGCCGCACCGGACCTTTTTCGACCAGCCTCCCGTTTTGCATCACTGCAACTGTATCGCAGATTTCATCAACGACACCGATATTGTGGGTAATGAACAAAATGGATATCCCATGCTCGTCGCGCAGATCGAGAATAAGTTTCAGGATTTGCTTTTGCACCGTCAAATCAAGCGCGGAGGTCGCCTCGTCTGCCACCAAAAGACGCGGCTTGGTGATCAATGCGCGTGCCACGGCAATGCGCTGGCGCTGACCACCGGAAAATTCATGCGGGTAACGGTCTTGGTCGATGGCGGCCAAACCCACATCTTCAAGAAGTTTGCCAACCATATCCCTGCGTGCGGCGCCCGTGGGGGCGCCCGGTTCAAGATGAAGCGGCTCGGCGATGATCCGGCCCACACGGTGGCGCGGGTCAAGCGATCCGTAGGGGTCTTGAAATACCATCTGGAAGCTGCGCCGCGCCTTGCGCAGTTCACGGGTGCTCAAGGCGAATAAATCCTGGCCATCAAGGATCACCTGGCCGGAAGTCGGCGTATCCAGCGCCATAACGATATTCGCCAAGGTCGATTTCCCAGAGCCGGATTCACCCACAACGCCAAGGATTTCTTTGGCATTCAAGGTTAGCGATACATCATCGAGAGCCTTAACAATGGTGTGGGGGCCGACATTGTAATGACGCGACAGGTTGCGGATTGTCAGAAGCGGGCTCATTCAAGCCTCCTTTAGCGACGCGCGCACACGGGCGGGCATCGCATCAAGCAATTTGCGGGTATATTCGTGACTGGGGTTACGCAGAACACGCTCGGTTGGCCCCTCCTCCATCTCATCGCCGCGAAACATGACCAACGTGCGGTCCGCGATGCGGGCAATCACGCCCAGATCATGGGAGATCAAGATTAGTGAAATCCCCAGATCAGTGACAAGATCATCAAGAATATCAAGAACTTCCGCCTGAACTGTCACATCCAATGCGGTGGTCGGCTCATCCGCGATCAGCAGATCGGGTTTGAGCGCCAGCGCGATGGCAATGCCGACCCTTTGGCGTTGGCCGCCGGACATTTCATGCGGGAAACTGTCAATCATCTGGCCCGCGCGGGGTATCTGCACCATTTCCAACAGCCGCAATGCCTCTTTGCGGCCCTCGGATTTGCTAAGGCCTTTATGGAGGATAAGGCCTTCTGAAATCTGGGCACCGACACGCATCGCCGGATTTAGCGCGGTCATCGGTTCCTGAAAAATCATCCCGATACGGTTCCCGCGCAGCTTGCACAGATCAGGCTCCGGCATCTTGAGGAGATCGCGGCCTTCGAACATGACTTCGCCTGTCGCCGTCGCCGTGCTTGCCAACAATCCTATGATCGCCAGCGACATCGCCGTTTTCCCCGAACCGGATTCCCCGACGATGCCAAGTGTTTCGCCCCGTTCAAGCGAAAAGCTGACCCCATGGATTACCTCGGCAGGCGGCAGTTTTTCGCGAAGGAAAGAAACGCGAAGATCTTTGACATCAAGCATCATGAGCCTTGCCCCCGTCGTGGGTCAGTGAGATCGCGCAACCCGTCACCAAGCAAATTCAAGCCCAGCACAGCAAGTGCTATGGCAAGACCGGGTGCCAGCACCAGATGCGGCGCGGATTCGAGGTACGTCTGGCTCTCGGCCAGCATGCGCCCCCAGCTTGGCGTAGGTGGCGAAACGCCCATGCCAAGAAACGATAGCCCCGCTTCGGACAAAATACCCAGTCCAGTCTGGATCGCCAGCTGCACGATGATTTGCGCCGAGATATTCGGCAAAACATGCTCAAGGGTGATAATCGCATCGTTCTTGCCAGCCATCCGAGCCGCCTTGATGTAGTCACGGGCCCAAATCTGAATCGCAGCGCCGCGGCTGACACGGGCGAACACGGGCACCATAAAGACACCGATGGCGATAATTGAAGTCAGCGCCCCCGGCCCCAAAAGCGCCCCCAAAAGAATGGCGGAAAGAATGGGTGGAAAGGCAAAGAGCACGCCATTGAATGCCATGACCATCCGTTCGAGACGCCCCCCTTTGGCGGCAGCGATGACACCAATCAGAGTTCCAATCCCGCCGCCGATCACCGTGGCCACAATAGCGATCCCCAAAGAGGTCCATGCACCAGCCATGATGATGGACAAGACATCACGACCAATTTGATCGGCGCCCAAAAGGCCGCCCTCTCCGGGAGGCTTGAGGCGGTTTATAATATCCATCCCTGTCGGGTCAGATGGGGTCCAGACACGGCTGACAAGTGCCGCTCCGACGAGGACCGCGGTAATTATGCCGCCAAGAATGAGCGATTTTGGCAATTTTGTCATTTACGGGCTCTCAGTCTGGGGTCAAGGCGGGCATAAAGCGCGTCGGTTCCGGCGTTTACGGCAAGAACAATCACAGCGAAGAGCAGCACGACGTTTTGTACAACAATCAAGTCCCGCTGGGACAAGGCCTGATAGGCGAGCGTCCCGATGCCCGGAAGGCTAAACACGTTCTCGACCAATACGGCACCGGAAATAAGAAACGGAATTTGCAAGCCAAGCATGGTGACCACGGGCAAAAGCGAGTTGGGAACGGTATGGAGCCAAAGTGCGCGATGCCGCGAAAGGCCCTTGGCGCGGGCCGTTCGAACGAAATCCTCGTTTGTCACCTCAATTACAGCGGCGCGGGTAACGCGGGTCAGAACCGCAGCTTGTGGGATGGCAAGGGCGATAGACGGCAGGATCAGCGCTGATAGTGCCGAGCCAAAGCCTTCGCTCCAGCCAGTGAAACCGCCAGCGGGAAACCACGGCAGCTTGATGGCAAAAGCCAGGATCAACAACAGGCCGATCCAGAAGTTCGGCACCGCAATGCCGACTTGCGAGAAAAGCGAGGCGACGCCATCGCCAACCTTTCCAGGGCGCGCTGCGGCGAACACACCAAGCGGCAACGAGATGGCGACGGCAAGAAAGGTGGCCATCAAAGTCAATGGAAGTGTAACGGCCAAGCGGTCAAGGATGAGGCCGGAGACAGGGACGCCATAAGTGTAGGATTGGCCAAGATCGCCGGTGAACACGCCCCCGAGCCAGACAAAATAGCGCGTCATCAACGGCAGGTCCAGACCAAGTTCGGTGCGCAATGCGGCAAGTGTATCGGGTTGGGCGGAGGTGCCCAGCATGATCTCGGCGGGATCACCGGGTGCCGCTTCGATCAAGAGAAAGATCACCAGCGAGGTGATGCCAAGTAGCAGCACCGTACCCGCAATGCGTTGGAGAAACTTGAGAATTTTCGTCATTGAGTCCACCGGAATGGGCCCGGCGGCACGGACAAGGCCGCGCCGCCGGGAAAGGGAAGAATATTACTCGGCACGGCGGACGTCGGTCATATCGTTTGCGGGTACCGGACCGTTTTCCCACACGCCGTCAATGCCGGCTTTCCAGACGCCGAGCTTGGGATATGAGAAGAGAAACAAGGCCGGCAAATCGTTCGCAAGCATCTCTTGTGCTTTGCGGTATCCGGCTTCGCGTTCATCCTCGTTGACGGCGGCGGCGATCACGCCCGCCTCGGCTTTCAACTCTGGGCTGTCGTAGTTGAAATAATAGGAGTCCCGCGAATAGATCCCGATATCGAGCGGCTCTGCATGGCCAATGATGGTCATGTCGTAATTGGTGTCTTTGAATACATCCTTGATCCACGCCGCAGGAAAATCAGAGCTTTGTATATTTGCCGTCACGCCGATTTGTGAGAAGAACGCCTGCAAAATTTCGGCAGATCGCTGTGCATAGGGGCGTGTAGGCACCTTGAAATCAAAGGTAAAGCCGTTTGGATGACCCGCTTCGGCCAAAAGCGCTTTGGCCTTTTCTGGGTCATAAGGGAACAGCTCGGTCAGATCCTCATAGAACGGGTTTGCGGGCGAAAAATGCGAGCCGATCGGCGTGCCGTATCCGGAACTGACCGCTGCGATCAGGCTGGGACGGTCCACCGCCATCATTAACGCCTGTCGTACGCGCACATCGTCAAACGGTGGCTTTGCGTTGTTCATACCCGCAACGATCTCCATTTCGCCGGAGCCCGCGACCGTCGTGAACCTGTTGTCATCGGCAAATTGTTTGAAGAGTTCAGGCGCGCCAAGATCGCCGACAATGTCGACCTGGCCCGATTGAAGCGCTGCTGCTTGTGCCTGCGCATCGCCAATAAAGCGCGCAGTGACGGTGGTCATCGCAGGTGTTTCACCCCAATAGCCGTCCCACGTTGACATGATTACGCGGTCACCCTTGCGCCATTCGCTGACCTTATAAGGGCCGGTGCCCACAGGCTCAGTGCCATTGTTTTCAGCTGAGGACGGTTCCACCATCACCGCAGCCGGATAGCCGAGCCAGTACAAAAGATCGGCGCGGCGCGCGGACAGCGTCAAAACCAGCGTGCTTGCGTCGGGCGCCCCAATCGAGGAAATGGCGGTGTAGTTTGCCTTTTGGCCGTTGGTCGAATTCTCTCCGATGATGCGCTCAAGGGTGAATTTTGCGGTTTCGGCATTAAAGGGCACGCCATTTTGAAATGTTACACCTTCTCGCAGTGTGAAGGTGTAGCTGAGCCCATCTTCCGAGACTGTCCATTCCGTCGCCAGTTGCGGCACAATATGCCCACCGTTGTCGATTGCAACAAGGCCCTCAAATACGTTTTGCCAAGTGACTTGACCCGCCGCCACCGGCGAGGAGACAGTTGGGTCAAGGCCCTGTGGTTCGACTGCTTGCACGAAAGTCACTGCATTCGCGTCCTGCGCAAACGCAGGCGCAGTGCCCGACAAAAGAACGGCGAGGCAGATGCCCTTTAAAAGTTTGGAATGTTTGGTCATCTTGATATCCCTGTTGGAGGAGGTGAGCCATGTGATCTGATAATTCACTATCGTAATCATAGTGAACGAATGAAATGGAAGTATATATTTTGAGTACAAAGGGCTACCATAAACGTAGCACTCGGTAGTTCAGGGCATTGAAATGTTGGCCGCTGACCAAGCGCCATAATGCGGCAGCGGGAATGCGGTGGTTTCGACCGCCCATCCAGCGGGCACCGGCGACCGACTGGTGAACAAGCCCGTGACATGCATCAGTGGGCAGGCAACATAACGCCGCTTGCAGGGCCTCGGCACGAAGGCACGCGATCCGGTGAAGTGTCTTAAACATCTTTACGGAAAACGCGCACAAGTTCGGGCAGATAGGCTTCACCCGCGCCGCTGTCCACGACGTCTGACAGGGCGTGGTACACACCATCGGCAATTGTGTGCTGCGCACCGGCCTCGGTCGACATGGTGCGAAAATAGTCAATATCCTTCAATGCATTACTGATGGCAAAGGGCAACGCGTCACGACTTCCATCGGTGATGAACGGTGCCAAACGGTCCAACGCGATGCTGGCCCCGCCACCACCTGCCAGCACGTCCACAAAGGATTGCGGATCAATCCCCGCATCGGCCGATTGTGCCGCTGCTTCGGCCAGCAGAGACATAAAGCCGACCGAGACGTAGTTGTGCAGCAGTTTCATACGGTGCCCCGCGCTGATGCCGCCCACATGCACGACGGCTTCGGTGAAGGATGCCAGTATCGGGCGCACGCGTTCCAACACGGCAAGATCGCCCCCGATCAGCAAATTCAATTTGCCTTCATGGGCGAATTTGGCGGTACGGGTCATCGGGGCATCAATAAATTCACCACCCGCTGCCTTGACTGCCTTTGCCATGGCAAGCGTCGAGGCGGGAAGTGCGGTTGAACAATCGACGACAACGGTCCCCTTGCGCAAGCCAGAAATCACGCCGTCCGGCCCGGTCAAAATGGCTTCGACCTGAGGCGAGCCTGTGACGCACAGGATTACCACATCCGACGCTGCCGCCACTTTGGCTGATGTGTCCAGCGCCTGTGCGCCAAGGCCAAGCAGTTCATCGGTCGGCTGGTTGCCGGGATGATCAAGAAAGCTCAGCTGAAAATCCCCGCGCCGCAGCACATTGCGTGCAATACCGTGGCCCATCAGGCCAACACCGATAATACCTACATTCATGTGATCCTCCTCCTTCAATCGCGTCGCCTGTCTGAACCACAGGCAGACGATACCTGCCTTAACGGGCGTTTCGCACACAATCCCATTGAATCCTGCGGTTGCAATCGGATTTTCCTGACATGGTGTTCAGTTTTTCTGATTCAACGACCAACTATCAGGTCATGGTTGCTGATATTTCGGTGACGATAGTTGACCTTTTTGTTTCGATACACCAAGCCTTGCATGCGTAGAAGATGCGTTGCACATCTGGATATGAAGGGCGTAACGCGCATGAGGTCCAATGATCCAAATTAATCTCAAGCTGATAAATGTGTTTCTGGTTGCGGCAGAGCAACGCAGCTTCACGCGCGCGGCTGAAATAACCAACAGGTCGCCGTCTGCTGTCAGCATGCAGATCAAAGAGATCGAGGCGCAGATCGGGATGGCGCTGTTCTTGCGCACACAACAAGGCGTTGTGCTGACCCCCGAAGGTCAAATCCTGTATGACACGGCACATAACGCCATCGGAACGGTGGAAATCGGGCTGGAGCGGCTGGGGCGGATTGCGGCCGCACGCAACGGCAACATCCGGCTGGCCTGCGCCCCGACGCTGGCGGCGACGCGGCTGCCAGACATTTTGGTCGACTTCAAAAAGCGGTTTCCGAACAGTGCCGTTAGCGTCATTGAGGTGTCACCCCGCGCATCAGTCAAGTTTTTAAAGGATCAGATGGTTGAATTCTATGTCGGGCCGGAATTGCCCGACCAGACCGACATTCTATTCGAAGCCGTCGCGGAAGACCCGCTTGTCGCTTTTATCCCGCAGAATTTTGATCCCGGGCATCCCGTGCTGGCGTTAAAGGATTTGTGCGATACCCCCGTTATCATGCTGGACAAGCAAACCGCGATACGGTCCCTGACCGAAGAAATCCTTGCTGGTGAAGCGCAGGCGCTGAATGTGCAATACGAAGTCCATACCGCGCAAACGGCACTTGCGCTTGCGACCGGCGGTTTGGGAATCGCGATCCTGCCCGGCATTGCGGTGCCGACGGTGCCTCCTGACGGAATGCGAATTGTCAGGATTGACCATCCGCGCGCGCGCAGATGGCTTGGCATTATGACGCTGAAAGGCTCAGCACCGCACAGGTATTCGGAAACGCTTATGGATATGGTGCGATTGGACCTTAAACGGTACTATAAGGCCCAATAGATTTTGCGGGCATCAGAAATTCTGAATGCCAGCTAAGGAAATCCGACTCCACTCACTTTGCGCCATCGCCTAAGATCAGGCAACTTGTTTCGGGGGACGTATTCTTGGCTACTTTCAAAATTTTGGTATTGCCCGGCGATGGCATTGGGCCAGAGATCATGACACAGGTCATGCGGGTCATCGAATGGTTCGGCGAACGCCGTGGCATCACTTTTGACATCTGCGAAGATCTGATCGGGGGCTGTGCCTATGATCGATATGGCAAGCCGATATCGGATGCCGCGGTAGAGTTGGCCCATAGCTGCGACGCGATTTTTGTGGGCGCGGTGGGCGGTACGAAATATGACGAATTACCATTTCATCTGAAACCCGAACAAGGGCTGCTGCGTCTGCGAAAAGACCTTGTGCTGTTTGCCAACCTGCGCCCTGCCGTCTGTTTTGACGCGCTGATCGATGCCTCCACGTTGAAGCCTGATGTGATTTCCGGTCTTGATCTGATGATTGTGCGCGAATTGACCAGTGGTTTGTATTTTGGCGAACCGCGCGGCATTTTCGATCACGAAAGTGGCCACATCGGCATCAACACGCAAAGCTATACCACAGAAGAGATCTCCCGTGTCGCCCGCGCCGCGTTCGATCTGGCCCGCCAACGCAATAGCAAGCTCTGCTCGATGGAAAAGGCCAACGTGATGGAGTCTGGCAAGCTATGGCGCGATGTGGTGCAGCGGATCGGAGATGCAGAATACCCTGATGTTGCGCTGACGCATATGTATGCGGACAACGGCGGCATGCAGCTGGTGCGCAATCCCAAACAATTCGACGTCATCGTGACCGACAATATGTTCGGCGATGTGCTGAGTGATGTGGCTGCGATGTTGACAGGTTCGCTTGGGATGCTGCCTTCTGCGTCTCTTGGTGCAAAAGATAAAGACGGCAAGGTGCCGGCGCTTTACGAGCCTGTACATGGCTCGGCCCCTGATATCGCGGGACAGGGCAAGGCAAACCCGATTGCGGGCATCCTTAGCTTTGCGATGGCGCTGCGCCATTCTTTCAACCGCCCCGACGATTGCATCTTGCTGGAAAACGCGATTAACGCGGTGCTGGAAAATGGCATCCGCACGGCAGATCTACTTCAGGCTGACGGAAAATCCGCTGCCACAACCACGCAAATGGGTGACGCCATTCTGGCCTCGCTCGACGCAATTTCGGAAACCTCATGACAGTTAAACCTCTCAATATAGACCCCGCGCTTTGCTTTATTGACGGCGAATGGGTGGCAAGCGCCTCCGGTCAGACGATCGCAGTCAAGAATCCGTCCGACGGGTCCGAGTTGTGTCATATCGCACGCGGGAACGCGGTTGATATCGACCGCGCCGTTGTTGCCGCCGAAAAGGCCCTTTCGGGGGAGTGGGGCAAGATGACTGCGCCCGAACGGGGCCGGATCATGCAAAAGATCGGCGCACTTGTGCTGGAAAACGCCGACGAGCTGGCCAATCTTGAGGCAAGGGACGTTGGCAAGCCGCTAAAACAGGCGCGGGCCGACGTGGTCGCGCTTGCGCGTTACATGGAATTTTACGCCGGTGCGGCGGACAAGCTGCACGGCCAGACAATCCCCTTTCTGGAAGGCTATACCGTTTATACCCTGCGTGAACCGCATGGGGTGACGGGGCATATCATCCCGTGGAACTATCCGATGCAGATCATCGGTCGCTCCATTGGGGCGGCGCTTGCGACTGGAAACGCCTGTGTTCTAAAACCCGCAGAAGAAGCCTGCCTGACCGCCATTGCCTTTGGCGAAATCGCGCGCCGTGCAGGCCTGCCTGCCGGGGCGCTGAACGTGGTGCCGGGGCTGGGTGCCGAAGCCGGTGCCGCGCTGACAGAACATCGCGGCGTGCATCACGTGTCGTTCACCGGGTCGGTTGGCGTTGGTAAAATGATCCAGCGGACGGCCTCGGAAAACGTCATTCCGGTAACGCTGGAACTGGGGGGCAAATCCCCGCAACTGGTGTTTGACGATGCCGATCTGGACGCGGCATTGCCGTTTTTGGTGAACGCAGGCATTCAGAATGCGGGCCAGACCTGTTCCGCGTCCTCGCGCATCCTTGTGCAGCGAGGCGTTTACGAAGAGGTCGTGCGCCGCATGGCCGAAGGGTACACAAAACTGCGCTGCGGTCCGGCGCTGTCGGATCTGGATGTGGGGCCGGTTGTATCGGTTCGTCAAAAGGAAATCGTCGAAGGTTTCATCGCCAAGGGCAACGACCTGAAAATCGCGGCACAAGGAGAAATCGTAGCGGGCACGCCTGCGGGCGGAGCCTATGTGCGGCCCACGCTCTTTGTCGATGTCCCGCCCGATCACGCGCTGGCCCAGCAAGAGATATTTGGCCCTGTGCAGGTGGTCATCCCGTTTGATGACGAGGCTGAAGCGGTCGCAATTGCAAACGGCACGGATTTTGGGCTGGTCGCTTCGGTCTGGTCGCGCGATGGCGCACGCCAAATGCGTCTGGCCAAGGTGCTGCGTGCGGGTCAGGTGTTTCTTAACAACTACGGCGCTGCGGGCGGAGTGGAATTGCCATTTGGCGGAACGGGCCTGTCGGGGCACGGGCGTGAAAAAGGTTTCGAAGCCCTTTATGGCTTTACCACGCTCAAAACCGTCGCGGCATATCACGGATAGACCGACCGCAGAAGTTTGAAGGCTAAAACAGCGATTGCGACAGACACTGGTTCTGTCGCAATCTTTTGGCGTTTGGCAGGATGGCCCACAGGGTTCGAACAGTCAGCTTCCGACTGATCTAGGCACTAATTTCAGGAGTTTGCAGAGCCGCTAAAACCAAATGGCGCTTGGCTTGAGTTAGGTGAATAATTGGGACGAAACTGTTTATGTGATAGTCCCATAGCTCATCCGGCCCAGCAACTCTGATGTGCTCTTCACTCCGAACTTGCGCAACAGCCGCGCCCGGACATCTTCGATGGTCCGCGGGGATAACCCCTTCTCCCTCCCGATCTCTTTGCTCGTTTGACCCCGGCTCAACCCGCTCAGCACCTCGCGTTCTCGTTTGGTTAACTGCACCCCATCCAGTTGATCACGGATTTGCGAAAAGCTCATTACAAGATGGGCAAGCGGATCATTCGGCGTCAATGTTCGCGCACTAAACCGGCACCAGATGCGCACGCCATCCTTGCGCTGCATCATGCGTTCATCGTTGTAGATGCTGTGTTCTTCCATCGCTCTAAGGCCAATATTGCGGACACGGTCAAATTCCGCATGGCTGGGGTAAAGGATGCTGAAGGACTGGCCCAAAAGGTCACTGCGCGCATAGCCCAACATCTCGGCAAACGACGTGTTGCACACGGTCAGCACGCGATGGGACGACACGGCGATGCCGATCGGTGCCGCGTCGAATGCCTGCTCAATAAGATTTAGATCGCCATCCACCCCGGTACTCCGTATTTATACGGTATTGATGCAGTATATCGGGCGTGCCAAAAGAGGACAACAACTCATTTGGTAGGGTAAAAAATGACAACTCCTCTCATGGCGCGGATTGACGGAAAACGCGACGATTTGATCAAGCTCACTCAAGATCTGATCCGCATCCCGACGCTCAACCCCCCCGGCGAAAATTATCATGCGATCTGTGATTTTCTGGACAAGCGGTTGCGCGCCCACGGATTTGAGACACAACTCATCCGCGCTTTTGGGACGCCAGGCGATAGCGAACGCTTCCCACGCTGGAACATCATTGCACGGCGCGACGGAACCAGCTTGGGCGATTGCGTCCACTTCAACAGCCATACCGATGTGGTAGAGGTCGGGGCCGGTTGGACATTTGATCCTTTTGGCGGCGAGGTTTCCGACGGCAAAATCTATGGTCGAGGCGCTTGTGACATGAAAGGCGGCCTGGCCACCTCCATCATCGCGGCCGAAGCCTTTATCGAAGAGCATCCCCATTACAGCGGAGCAATCGAAATCTCTGGCACCGCTGACGAGGAATCGGGCGGTTATGGCGGCGTTGCCTATCTGGCGGAAAAAGGTCACTTTTCGCCAGAAAAGGTACATCACGTCATCATCCCCGAGCCTCTGCACAAAGATCGCATTTGTCTGGGACACCGCGGCGGGTGGTGGGCCGAGATTGAAACCAAAGGCGAAATCGCACATGGTTGCATGCCGTTCCTTGGCGATTGCGCGGTACGTCACATGGGCGCTGTGTTGAACGAATTCGAGGGCAAATTGTTCCCTGCCATGGCCGCGCGGCGCACAGACATGCCCGTAGTGCCCGAAGGTGCAAAATCGTCTACAATGAATATCAATTCAATCCATGGCGGCCAAAAAGAACAGAGCGATGATTTTGACGGATTGCCCGCGCATTGCGTTCCGGACAGCTGCCGCATTGTTATTGATCGCCGCTTCCTTGTTGAAGAACCACTGGATCAGGTGCGCGGGGAAGTTAAGGACTTGCTCGAGGGATTGCGTGTTACCCGCCCGGATTTCGAGTATAAACTGACCGAATTGAATTCGGTCCTGCCCTCGATGACAAATAAAACTGCCCCTGTTGTCGAAACCGTTGCGCGGGCGATCCAGCAGGTTATGGCCAAAGCGCCCGAATATGTCGCATCCCCCGGCACCTACGATCAAAAACACATTGACCGGATCGGCAAGCTGAAAAATTGTATCGCCTACGGGCCGGGCATTTTGGAAATGGCGCACAAGCCTGATGAGTATATTGGCATTGATGATATGATGGATAGCGCCAAGGTAATGGGTGCCGCTCTTGAAATGCTTCTTTTGCCTGCATATTCAAAATAGCGAAGGCTATGAGGTCAGTTAATTGCACCTCAACCCCCTACGCGTACCGGTCCCGACCCGACGTCGGACGTGGTAACTCGCCCACCTCCTCCAGAGCGCTTGGCCCAGATGTCACGTGGCGCGCAGGAGCCCGTTAGATGATCGCACCATGGCACCGCCGCGTGTCATGGCGCAATCTACAGTAACGGTCTCAATTGGCTCATCCGGTGGGATCTGCGTCAGCAGTTCTGATAGATGCGGACCGTCGCCTTGGCTGCTTGGTGTGGAGCCAACCGCGCGCAAATCCCCCGGTTCACACCAAAGAAGATACGATGTGCGAATGCGTCTTCGCTAAGCCTTGCCCTGCCCCCCGGAAGTCCCCTCAATCTGATGTAGAGGTGTTGTCACGTTAACTCGCCGAGTTTGCAAGTTGGTCGTAGTTTAAGCGGCATCCGCAGCGGATTTCCACGCCTCGAATGCCTCTAGCTTATGGTAACGGATAGTGAGTGCGGAACGACGGCGGGCTGATACGGAAAAACAATTGCGGGCTGCGAACAGCATAGAGACGAAGCGAAGCAATCCACCCGGCGACTGGAAACCCTGCATCGCCCGCTCTCGCTTTCGGAAAGGTAAATGGCTGTTTTCTGCGCGGTTATTGAGGGCCTCGTGTGACCAATGATCAAGGCCAGGCGCGACCGCGCGCTTAGCGGCACCATAATAGGAGCGCAGCTTGTCCGTAATGATCCTTTTTGGCACACAGCCCCAACGCTTCATCAGCTTGACCAAAAGCAGCTTTGCGGCGCGTTTGTCTCGCATCGATTGGAGGATTTCTTCAAGAACAACGCCGTGTTGGTCGACCGCGCGCCAGAGCCAATATGATCGGCCCGCGATCTTCACAACACCTTCGCCCAGATGTCAGACATCGCCGTAGAGCGTGGGCGATCAGGGGGCCGAACTTGACGCTCCAGCGCCGGATCGTCTCATACGAAACGTCCACGCCACGTTCCAGCATCAACTCCTCAACCTCACGCAGGCTCAAGTTGAACCGTAAGCGGTGCGCCGATCCTACCTATTTGACGTAATTCCACGGCAGCAGGTCGTTGATCTGGTTCTGTTTGTGGCCTGCGACGATGGCTGTGAGCGTATCGGCCAGATAGTCATGCGGATCGACACCGTTTAATTTGCAGGTCTTGATCAAGGAAGCGATGACGCCCCAGTTTGTGGCTCCGGCGTCGTGGACAGCGAACAGCGCGTTTTTGCGATTCAAAGCGATGGGCCGGATTGTGCGCTCGCACGGTATTATTGTCCATCTCGATGCGACCGTCAGTCAGAAACAGGCACAGTCCATCCCAGTATTTTGCGATGTATTTGAGCGCTTCGCCCAAAGGGGCTTTTGCAGGCGGCCGGGCGCGATTGGTTGTGAGCCACGCTTCAAACGCGGCAATCAACGGTGCTGATCTGTCTTGCCGTGCTGCCAGTCGCACCCCAGATGCCAGGCCTCGGATATCCTTTTCGATCCGGTAGAGTACAGCGATCTGTTTTGACCCGTCTTTGGCGATGGGGGCAGTGCCAGATTGTGCAACTTCGTGCAGTTTGCGGCGTGCGTGGGCCCAACAGTAAGCGGGCGCAACCCTATCATCGACACGTTTGAGCAGGCGATTGTATCCTGCATACCCGTCCACTTGGAGGATGCCTGAGAAGCCTTTCAAAATGTCATCCGCATATTGGCCAGAACGCCCCGGCGCATAGGTAAAGGCGACCCCTGGTGGAGCAGCAGCGCCCCACGGTCGATCGTCGCGGGCCAGCGCCCAGAAGTATCCAGTTTTGGTTTTGCGTTTTCCGGGGTCCAGCACTGGGGCGCGGGTCTCGTCCATCAATAAGTTGGTCGACCGCTTCAGGTCGGTAATCAGCGCGTCAAAAACAGGCCGCAGCTCATAGGCCGCTTTACCGACCCACCCTGCGAGGGTGGAGCGATCCAGATCGATACCTTGGCGGCTGTAAATTTGCGCTTGACGATACAGGGGCAGATGATCTGCATATTTGGATACCAACACATGCGCCCCTGTTGCCTCAGTTGGCATGCCGCCTGGGATCAGGCGCGCTGGTGCAGGCGCTTGCACCACACCATTGGTGCAGGCTCGGTAAGCATACTTTGGGCGGCGGGTAACGATCACACGGAACTGGGCGAGGATGATGTCGAGGCGCTCAGACGTATCCTCACCGATCACATGGCGTTCACCTCCGCAGCCGCAGATCGGGCTGTCGGGCGCAATCACCTCTTTAATGCGCGGCAGATGCTTGGGCAGTGAGCCACGGTTGGTATTGCGCGGTTTTGATGAGCGCGATGCAGGCGGATCCACCGCGTCATCTTCAGCGCAGACCGCCGCCATCCCTTGCCGGCAGGTGATGCTTGCATTACCGAGAGGGCGGTTTCGATGTCTTCAAGCGACAACTCATATTGCTCAGGATCGGCCTTTTCGGACCTTGCGCCAAACAGGGCGCGTTTGAAGTCAGCGACCAGTTTCTCCAACTCATCAATACGATCCTGCTTACGCAGATTGCGATCCTCTGAGGCGACAAGCAGCGCCTTCAGGGCCTCAACATCATTAGGGAAATCAGTAAGTTTGCTCATGCGGAATGACGATCATTTCCAGCACATTAGTGCTGCCGCAAAAGATCGCCAGATTCACTCTGCCGCAGTTGGCGGACGCACCGAAAAAGCCCTTACTTTGCGCCAATCCAAGCCCGAGAACAGTGCTTCAAACCGCGCATGGTTCAGTGCCATCAGCCCATCTTTGATCGCGGGCCAAGTGAAGGTGTGTTCCTCCAACCGTTTGTAAGCCATGACCAGCCCGGTGCCGTCCCAATACAGTAACTTCATCCGATCTGCCCGCTTTGAGCGGAACACAAAAACGGTCCCCCCTCTCGGCAGATTTGCTTTGCAAATCGCCTGCCGGGCAACGCGTGAACGGGTCCTTGCGCAGCTCGTTTTTGACAAGCGCTGCCAGACCGTCATGACCCTTGCGGAAGTCCACCGGCTTGGTCGCGACACGATCCGCACCCGGTTTGATGGGAACATCATAAGGCGGCGTTCAAGACGCGGGCAATCTCGGCAATGCGCGCCGCTGATGTTCTTGCATCCAATCGCACGGTGACAGCACCGCAGATCAGATCCAAAGGCGGCGCAGGTTCGGGTGCCGCCTCAACATCTTTCCGCACAACCAAAGCTGCAAAGTTTGGCTCCTCCGTCACAGCGGGCAGAACCAGTTTGCCCTCGCGTGCCATCCGCCGCCATTCCCCCTCTCGGGATCTTGCAACGCAAGACCCTGCCGGGCAACGGACAAATGATTGGCCCGCATATCATACCGCCGTGCCACAGCGCCCACCGTCGTCCCCTCAACCAACGTCTCGGCCACGATCTGCGCCTTCACCGCTTCCGGCCACCGCCGGTGACCACGCGGCCCCACAACCATATCAATGTTACTGAGAAGCTCCGTTGAGCGCTCCATGGAGAAACTCCCTGATAATCCATCCAATAAGGCTGAATCTCAGATCAGACGACCACAAGAAAGGTGGGGTGGGCGCTTCGATAACGTTGAATCGGACGTAGAGCCAGACAACATGAGCAATGATCTGAGGCGGAAACCCCCTCTCATCGATGCCATGCATCGACTGCCGGGCAACGGGTGTCGTTTGTAGCTAATCTTATGGGTTTGCATCGACACCGCCTATGCCCAAATTAGTGAATCAACAATCTCAGGAACGTTAACGTGACAGCACCGTTGCGCGCGTTCGCAACAGCACTTCGGGGTGGTCAATAAAAAGTTGGACGGCGGGGCCATGTGGAGCAGTTGGCGCGTCAGAAACTGCAATTCCTGTTCATGCCGCTTGGTAACACCGGGCCCCCTGTCACCACACTGTGCACGACTGCCGTTGTAGCAAAAAGCCCTGATAGATCATGTTATATGGTTTTATCTGCCAGGGCTTTGTCAGAAAAAATCGGCTTGAGGCGGGCAGGATGATTTCGTTGCGTCGGTCCATGACAAAACGCCACCCTTTCAAATACTATTCACAATAGCCCAGAGATCATCCGCCTCGCTGTGATGCCCTGCGTTCGCTTTCCTCTTTTGCTGCGAAACGTTGATGTCCTGCTGCAAGAGCGCGGCATCGACATCAGCTATGAGACGGTTCGGTTTTGGTGGGATGTGTTCGGTCCGATGTTCGCCGCAGAAATTTGAAAAAGGCGGCCAACGGTATGCGTGGATACTCGAACTGGCAATACCATTCGGATGAGGTTTTTGTCAAAATAAACGGCGAGCGACACTACCTTTGGCGAGCGGTTGATCACGAAGGCGAGGTACTGGAATCCTTCGTTACGAAGACAAGGGACAAGAAGGCGGCGTTGAAATTCCTCACGAAATCGATGAAACGGTACGGCCGTCCTATTGTCTTGGTGACAGACAAGCTTCGATCCTATGGCCTGCAATGAAGGTTATTGGCAATGCCGACAAGCAGGAAACTGGCTGCTGACTGAATAGTCGGGCCGAGAACTCACACCTGCCATTTCGACGACGAGAACGCGCCATGCAGGGGTTCCGCAGCACGCGAAAATTTCAAGACCAACCGTATCGCCGTTCTCGCTGAGTGGCGTCAACTGGGCTGGGCCTGACGGACAGCGGATCTGGGTAAGCAGAGACTGGTCGCTTTGGCCTGACAAGGCCGATGGGGGCAATCCATTTTGCCTGACCACTTAAGAACCTATCCACACATGGTAATGCCCGTTCATTGCTCGCGGAATGCACGTGTCATGCTGTCGGCGATGGGCTTTGCAAGGTATTGCGCAAAGGTCCGCTCTGCCGTCTGGATCATAATCTGCGCTGGCATGCCCGGCGTGGGGGTAAACTGCCTTACCCGGCGGATTTGGTCGATGGAGAGAGACACGCGGGCGACATAAACCTCTGTCGGAACGCCGGTTGACGTGTCGGTCACCGAATCTGCGGACACATAAAACACCTCACCATTCAGTACCGGTGTTGTGCGTTGGTTCAGGGCAGTCAGCCGAACAGTGACGGGCTGGCCGGTGCGAACGCTGTCAATATCATTTCGGGGGATCTGAACCTCGACAATCAGCGGCTCGCTCTCGGGAAGGATCTCAAGGATCGGGCGGCCGCTTTCAACCACGCCGCCGCCAGTGTGATAATAGAGACGCACAACTGTGCCAGAAACCGGCGCCAACACATCCGATCGTTCGCGCACATTCACCGCCGTTCGGGATTTTTCGCGCACGCCGTCAAGCTCGCTTTGAATGGTTTGCAGGTTTTCAAGCGCCAGTTGGCGATAGCGGTCCAGGGTCTGCGCGATCTGCTGCTCGTATTTGAGGTTGACCTGCTCGATCTCATTCACCTCGGCCACCAGCCGCCCGATCTGGCCTTGCGCCTCAATCTGGGCCAGTTGGATGCTGGACACTTCCGATGAGCGGACCAAACCACGTTCGAGCAGGTCATCTTTGGTCTCCATTTCAGAATCCAAAACGGTCAATTGTCGGCGCTGCGCATCAAGTTGAATCTCATACCCCAAGCTGCGGATTTTCAACGCCTCGATGTTGCGTTGCAGCAGACCGATGTCGTTCTTCAGCGCAGTTTCCGCCACTTGAAATGAGATCATCTGACCGTCGAGGATTGACGCAATTTCGTTGTCAGCCCGTTCTGCCTGCAGCGCCTGCGGAAACACCAGCACCTCTTTGCGGTTATATTGGGCAAGTAATCGCGTCTCGGTCGCCTCCAGCCGCGCTTTGCGCAAACCCAGTTCGCGCGCGTTGGCAGCAGCAGCCGTTTGATCAAGCCGGAGCAGGACCTGCCCTGCCTTGACATGATCGCCTTCGCGCACCGTGATTTCGCGGATAATACCGCCTTCAAGATGCTGAACAATCTTGTTCTGTCCGGTTGCCACAAAGCTTCCCTGCGCGATGATGGCCGCGGCAAGGGGGGCCTGAAACGCCCAAAGGCCAAAGCCGCCGAACGTGATGATCATCAGCGTAAAACTTATGATGACGTGCCATTTGATTGAGCGGGGAACCGCAGCGTACCATTCCGATTGGCGCGTTGCCATGCTCATTTCGTCACCTTTTGCGGGGCTTTGCGACCGGCCAGTTTTTCGAGGACGGCCTGACGTTCGCCAAACATCTGGATCGTACCATCAGCCAGCAACATGATCTTGTTGACCGAGCTGAGGAGTGACGGTTTTTGCGTGATAACGACCACAGTGATCTTATTATCCTGCGCATGTTTCACCGCGCGGGCCAAAGCCTTGTCGCCGTTGGTATCAAGGTTGGAATTCGGCTCATCCAGCACCACAAAGCGGGGATCGCCAAAGAAGGCACGGGCAAGGGCGATACGCTGCTTTTGCCCGCCCGACAGCGGAGAGCCATCGGCCGCCACTACGGTTTCATAGCCTTGCGGCAGATTGGCGATCATCTCATGCACATCCGCAAGGCTGGCTGCCTTGAAAATATCGGCATCGGTCGCATCATCACGCATCCGACCGATGTTTTGTTTGATCGAGCCGGGGAAAAGCTGCACATCCTGGGGTAGATACCCGATGTTTTCACCAAGCTGGCGCGGGTCCCAATTCCGCAGATCCATCAGGTCAAGCCGGACGTTGCCCGAGGTTGGCAGCACCGAGCCAACAAGCATTTTGCCCAAGGTGGTTTTCCCCGCTCCGGAATTGCCGATAATGGCCAGCGTTTCGCCGGGGTTCAGCGAAAAGCTGATGCCGTTCAGCACAACCTGCTTGGTGCCGCCGGGAACGTAAAGCAGACGTTCAACATCCAGACGCCCTTCGGGTTGCGGCAGGTTCAACCGTTCGAACTGTACCTTGGAACTTGTCAGCAGCGCCTTGATCCGCCCAAAAGCCGAGCGGGAAATGGAATAGGCATTCCACCCTTCGATTGACCCTTCGATAGGGGCCAGCGCGCGGCCGGCGATAATCGACGCCGCAATCACCATGCCACCGGTAATCTGCCCGTCGAGCGCCAGAAAGGCCCCCCAACCCAGCATCGTCACCTGGGTAAGCAGGCGGATTATGCGGGACGCGGCAGCGGTCATGATGTTGCGGTCCTGCGCTCTTACCTGTGCCGAAAGTGAATTGGCCGTATCACGCCCCCAGATGTTCACCGTCTCGGGGATCATTGCCAGGGCGTTGATAATCTGGGAATTGCGGGCCATTGAGTCGAGATGCATGTTTGCCTTGGACTGGGCGATGTTTGCCTCGCCAAAGGGTTTCGCAGTGATCCGCTGATTGATCAAAGCCACGACCAGCAACATGAGGCTCGTTACCACGACGATTGCGCCAAGATGTGGGTGGACCATGAAAATGGCAAAGATGAAAAGAGGGGCAAAGGGCACGTCAAGAAATGAAATCAGCGTACTCGATGTCAGAAAACCGCGCAGCGTTTGCAGATCACCCAGCGTTTGGTATTCACGCCCTGTGCCGTGCAGCGATGCGTGGGCCGCAGCGCTCAGGATCGGGGCCCCAAGGCGGGCGGCCACCTCTACCGCGGTGCGCAACAGGATAAAGCGGCGGAACGCGTCAAAGATGGCCTGAAAAACCACCGCGCCTACGATGATAATCGTCAACATGATCAGCGTATCGACGGACCGGCTGGTCAGCACCCGATCCGAGATCTGGAACAGGTACACCGGAATCGCAAGGATCAGCATATTGGTGGCGCACGTCAGGATTAGCACGAAGAAAAGATTGCGTTTGACCGCTGCCATGCCCCGCTTGAGGCTTTCGCCATAATCATCATCGCACAGCCGTTTGTGAAATTTTGGCGGCGGGGCACCCCTTCCTCCGCCATTTGCAGGCAAATTTGCATTCGGGCCGTTGACCTTTATCGGCCCGGTTTCGCCTTCGATCGTCGTGCCGGGGGTATCGTCAGGGCCGTTGATGCGGTCTTTGGTTTTGGGGGCTGGATCAGGCTCTGGTGTCTGGGGGGGCGCCGCTGGCATGGGTTTTGGCTGCTCGGCCGTTGGTGGATCGGGCCCTACTTTTTCTGCGGATGTTTGCGCCACCTTTTCGACAAAATCCTTGCCCGTAACAGGCGTGACCCTTTGATCAACAGTCAGGTACAGCGCCATTGGCCGGCTGGAGGCGGTCAATGGCGAACGACACTTCTCCGATGCAGGTGGTATGTCGTTATGTTCTGCGGGACTGTTATGATCTTTCACGTGAATGTTAATACCTCGGTCTAAATGATTTCTAGCTCAACATGCTTTGCAAAACGTCGGATTGGTCGATTGCGTCGGCAATCATCCCGTTTGTCATGGATGTGATATCGTCGCCCAAAGTGTCGGGGCCAATGTCGTCGGTCAGAAACGCCACCGCCTCATTCGCCAGATCGGTGACCGAGCTGCCCGTCTCCATCAGGCCGGTATCCATCAGGTTGGCCTGATAGATCAGCGCATCGGAATAGGTGTCGCCCTTCGCCATCACGGTGCTGTCCATGCCCTTGTCTTTGATACCGGCGATATTGGCCGTAATGTTGGACCCGGTGGTGACTTTGATCATGGCTTGCAAGTCATCTGCGAAACTGTCGCGGGCAAGGTGAACCTCATCGGCATCACCCAGTACGTTGATCTGATCAACCATGTTTACCGTCGTGAAGTCGCCATCGATATACAAAACCCGCAAAAGTTCGGTGCCAAGAAAGGCGGGATCCTGAACAACCTCGTCAGGGATATCATCGTGGCCCAGCGCGAAACCGGCCAGAACATCGGTGAAGGTCTGGTTGATCTCGGCGTCGGTGTCCTCGCCAATCGTCTCGATCGATGCCTGATTATAGGCAAGGTTATCGCCGGTTGAAAACGGGGCTTCTGAGGCTGGGCCGTCTGGCATTGTGCCATCCGAAACGTCGGCTTCATTCGGCGCTGGCTCCATTGTCTCAGGGACCGTTTGTTCTGTGAGGTGGCCGCCGATGGCTGCGGATTGTTGCGACAGCCCATCGACCCCGGTGCCGGAGACGGAGCTTGACGGAGCATCGGCAGTTTGCGCGGCCGTGTCTACAGATCCGGCTGCAAAGGACGGATGGATTTCAGCGGGTGCGTTGTTTGCGGTTGCCTGGCTTGGCGCGCCCTTCTCTGCGGCAGTCGCATCGACAACATCGCTGTCCAACAGGATATTCAACTGGCTGATCAGATTAATATCGATCAGGCTGCCTGCGATAAGGATCAGGTCGTAATGGTATCCGGCTTCATTGATATTGAAACTGTTGCTCAGGCTGTTTTCACCCATCCCGAGGAAAGTAGCCCCCCCCGAAAATGCAACAACGGCCTGATCGAAATCGGTGGTGAATGTGTATTGTTTGACCCAGTTGATCTGTGTCACCGACCCTTCATAGCGCACCACTGCCCAGTTTGCAGGTGCATTTGCAAAGGCTGGCGGTAACGATACGGCAACATCATCTGCGCTCGACTTGTCAGGTTCTCTGGCCTCTTCTTCTGATGACACAACCGTTTTCGTCTCGATTTTGGCGGCATTGGATGCTGTTGAGCCTTGATTTTCCAACCCCGCCGGAGAAAGCGCCGTGGTCACGAAGTCATGGTCGATAATCACGTTGACCTGCGAAATCGCATCCATTCGCACCACATCCCCCGCGACGACGATCATTTCCGCGTCAAGCCAGGTCGATGAGATGGAGGCGGTGTTCACAAGGCTGTTGGCACCCGCCACAATGGACAGGCCCGCATCAAGTTTTAAAGGGTTCTGGTCCTTGCCAAAATCGGCATCAAAATCATGGCCGTCTTTGGTGGCGTCATGCGGGGTCAAAGCCGCTTCCGCTTCGGCAATCCTTCCGGCGATATAGGTCGGCTGTATTTCCTTGAAGAATGTAAACTCCTCGGCGGCAACACCGTCAATAAAGGTGCCATGCGCGCCATGGCCCAGCAATACGGTTGTGGTCAGCGTGCCACTGTCCCTGCTCCCGATCGCGGCTGCGGCGTCCTTGATATCGCCAAGAACCCCGGGCCAGTTGCCTGAGGAGGGCAGCACGTCCATCCCCATCGGCAGAATGGACGTCACCGCTGCATAAACGGAATGGAGCGTTTCGATCAATGTCGAAACCGTCTGAAACCCACCCCCTGAAACCGGACCAAAACTGTCGTTGTCGGACAGCATGTTGCCCTGATACGTCACCTGCGCAACCGAGCTTGGCGGCGGAAGGTTGAAGGTCATAACCGCGTTATTCGCGGTAACCGGCGGGCCGTTCAATTGGCCGATGCCAAGCACGGGGGCAACCGTTCCGACGGGCAGATGGAGCGGGGCCAGCACTGGTGGGGGTGCCAACTCCGCCATAGATTGCTTTTCTTGCGGCAGGGCTTTCATCTTGACGCCCGCATCAACGTCTTCAAGCTTGTAGGATTCTTTGGATTTGAGGCTGCGCAGTTCGATCGCTCTTGCGTCATCTTCTGCAGCCTTGATCGCGCGGAACTTGTCGTATTCGGCGCGCAAGCGGGTTTCCTGTTCGATCAATTCGAAGGCGCCGATAAAATGGGCGATTTTTTCTGAAATGACGTCGAGCGACATAGCGAAGATCCTCCCAAATCAAAATATCGGTTGAATACTGACCGCGCATCTGTGCCGGTGAAAGTACCGCCCGGCCAGCGTTTGGAATATCAAATTCCCGAAGAAACGGGGGCCGACCTGAACCGGCCCCCGCAGGTGTTGGTTACGAGTCGTCGCTGCTGTCGTCGCCCACATAGGTGGAGCTGAACGAGCCGCCAACGACGTTCATGTCGACGGTGTTGCCCATGACGTTAGCGCCCATAACGATGCTTTGGTTAAACGCCGCGACATCGACCGCCGCTGCCGCAGAGGCATAGGACTCGCCGGTGACATAGCCGTCATCACCGTTACCCGACCCCCACGACCCGGCATCACCGCCAGCACCGCCAGCCCCATTGGTGGCCGAACCACCCATGCCGCCGGTTGTGGTGCCGCCGATGGTGTCACCGACCGCCGCTGCACCACCCATCGCATCACCCGAAGCGCCGGATGCTGCCTCGGACATGCCGCCATAGCCACCGTTACCGGAAGAGCCATCTACGTTACCGCTTGCATCTGCATTGGCAGAGGAGTCGGCACCGTTGCCCGTTCCGCCGCCTGCACCGGTCGACACATCCGTGTCATTGTCGGCGTAGGATTCCGAAAGCGCCTCGGCTGCGATATCGGACAAACCACCATAGCCACCGTCACTGTCGGCATAACCGTCTGTGGTGGTATCTGTGGTGTTGGCGTTGGAGGAACCGCTATTGCCTCCGGCGCCGGATGCTGCGTCAGACGAAGCACTGCCGTTGCCGTTCACATCCGATGTTGCAGATGCGTCCGTGGCACCGCCTGCACCCCCCATAGCATGCGAGTCGCCGGTGCCTGTTGCTGTCGCATCGGCATCATTGTTCGCAGACCCGGCTGCACCGGCCCCGGATTCGGAGTCTGTGTAGCCACTGGATGTGTTCGCAGCGTCATCATCTGTCGCTGCGTTGCTGCCTCCACCTGCGCCGCTTGCGCCTGTGTTGGTCGCATCACCAGAGAGGTTGTTTTCAAACATCCCTGTTACCGCAGATCCCGAACCACCGGCACCGGACTGATTGTCCGAAGAGCCCATGGCATCAGCCATCGCGTCGTTGTCCGCCGCTCCGGCCGCACCGGCACCGCTTTCAGAGTCCGTGCTGCCATTGCCGTTGGCGGCAGCGTCATCATCTGTTGCCGCGTCGCCCATACCAGCAGCGCCCGTTGTGGCGTTGTTGGTCGAAGTCCCGGTGGACGACCCATTGGCGGGACCGGCATTGCCCGTGGCTGCGCCACCTGCTCCGCCCGCATTGGCCGCGTTGGCATCCCCTGCCGCCGTGCCATCATTATCGGCAGCACCGGCTGCGCCTGCGCCAGACTCGGAGTCTGTGTAGCCGCTGTTGGTTCCTGCTGCATCATCATCGGACGCCGCATCGCCATTTCCACCCGCAGCGCCGTTGCCAGAGCTGTTTGCGTCACCAGAGACATCGTTATCGGCCATGCCAGAGGTGCCGTTGGCGTTGCCACCATTGCCACCCGTACCAGTGCCGGTTCCCGTGCCATTGGCATTGGCGTTACCAGAGGTTGCCGGACCGTTTCCGCCCGCACCGCCGGTGCCGTCACCCGCAACACCTAAGCCAAGACCAAGCAACGCGCCGATGCCACCCGCTTCGCTTCCGCCTTCGCCACCTTCACCGCCTTCACCAGCAGCTTCGGTCGCAGCGTCGCTCTCGACTTCGCCTTCACCTTCGCCAGAACCGGCATTGCCTGCCTCGGCTTCGGATTCGGATTCGGCATCGCCAGATGCGTCGCCCATTGCTTCGTTTTCAGCATCGCCACCGGATGCACCTTCAGCGTCGTTGTTGCTGTCGGTTTCGGCCTCTGCCATGCCATCTACATTGCCGTCGATGTCGCCTCCGCGCCCACCATCGGCGGCGCCGTCAGCTTCGGCCTCGACTTCATTGTCGGCGTTGCCATCGGCATCACCGGCATTGCCGGATTCTGCGTCGGCATTGGTTTCAGCCTCAGCATCGCCATCAACATCGCTTGCCTGATCAGCATTGCCAGTGTCGCCGCCTTCAGCGTCTGCATTGCCGTCGGTTTCAGCGTCGGCTTCTACATCGACATTCCCGTCGATATCGCCACCATTGCCGCCGTCAGCATCGCCATCGGTCGAGGAGTCTGCTTCAGCATCAACAGTGCCGCGGGCATTGCCCGTTTCGCCACCATCAGCTTCGGCGTCAGCCTCGGCATCACCTTCCGCTTCACCTGTAGCGTTCAGATCGACCTCGCCGCTCTCGGCGCCTTCGGCATCTGCACGGCTGTCGGTTTCGGCTTCGCCTTCAACATCGACATTGCCGTCGATATCGCCACCGCTACCGCCATCGGCTTCGGCCTCGCTTTCGCTATCAGCCGATGTGTCGATTTCGGTTTCGCTGTCGGCACCGCCCGCGTCTCCGCCTCTGGCTTCGGTTTCGAGTTCGGCTTCGGCATCGGTTTTCTGGTCTGCCTCACTGTCAGCATTCCCACTGTCGCCGGCGTCTTCGTCAGAGCTGACCTCAGCTTCTACCTCTGCATCAGTGTCATTCTCGGCATCGGAATTGCCACCGCGACCACCCTGACTATCAGCTTCGGTGTCAGCCTTGGCTTCGCTGTCACCATCATTGTCAGAGTCATTGTCGCCGCCATTGCCGGCGTCACCTTCAGCTTCTGCTTTAGACTTCCCTCCGTCGGCGCCGTTGCCTTTGGCTTCGGCTTTACCGGAGTCGCCACCGCTGCCACCATCAGCTTCGGCCTCGCCCGTGTTTCCGCTTTCGCCCCCTTTGGCCCCGGCTTCACCACCATAGGTATCTGCACCCTCGGCATTGCCACCGTCAGAGTCGGCATTGCCGCCGCCTTCGCCGCCATCGCTGGCAACCTTGATCCCTTCGGCCGCACTGGCCTTGCCGCCTTCAGCATTGCCGGACTGGCTAAATTCACCGTTGTTGGAAACCTTCGCTTCTTCCAGAAAGTCATTGTCGCTCAGGTCATTTGTCAGAACATTCACAAAACCGGCGTCATTGCCTTCGCCGTTCAAGGAATTGGTAAGGATATCACCCATGTTGATGTCATTGCCGGGATCAAAATCAATGTCACCCTTGACCATGACTATGTCACCGGTCGAGCTGTTGTTGAGGTCGAAGTCGCCAAAGTCATCGTCATTCGGCTCATAGCCTTCCAGGTCAACCCCGACGTCAATATCAACATCGACATCAACCGTGCTGGACGTATCGTTGGTGTTGTCATTCACGTTGTCACTGTCGACCGAAACATCGGCATTGGCCACGGCGTCCGCATCGGCATCCGACCCCGCTTCTGCACCCGCCCCTGTTTCGGCATTGGCGCTATTGGTGCTGTTCGTGTTCGATGCGGAAGTATTCGTTCCGCTGGACGAGGAGGAACTGTCAGCAGTACCGTTTCCGTTACCGGTTCCCGTGCCTGCCCCTGTCCCAACCCCGTCACCCTCGGCAGAGGCGTCGGTCTGGTTCGTGTTCTGGTTGTCGTTTCCGTTTTCGTTTTCGGATACGTTTCCGTTGTCGTTTGCATTCGTATTTGTGTTGACGTTTTCGTCGTCATCCTGATGGCGAGAGCCGCTTTCGCCGTCGCCCCAGCCCATAACATTATTACGCTTAGCCATATCTAAATCTCACATATTGAGGCCAGAACGCACCGCCAGTCATTTCCAAAGCGGTCACCGTCATGGCATGTTTCAGTATTGTTTGATTTCGTGTCCGATGCTGACGCAGTCGCAGTCAGATACGGACAGACCTTAAAACTGTGCGGTATCTGGTCAGTTCCCCCCCCCCTTCCAATCAGAGTATCCGCAGCCCGTCGTCCGATGCCGCCTCCGTAAAATGCTGAGGCACAGGCGTTTTGTGGCTGCGGATCACGCCATAAATCGGCAAAAGTATTCTTGGCGCTCTAAGATCATGTTGGCAGCGAATCGGGCGTCCGGCACCTTGGAAAAAAGATCAGGTCCGGGGAAACCCCTTCCCGAATTGGCGGGCTCGGGCCATAAAAATAAGGGGAAAATCAGTGTTTCGGAGGTAAGTCATGAATATTTTCTTAAAAAATAAAATTAGTTAAACAATTAAAAGTAATGATTTATTAATAGTTTGCCTTTCCGGCACACACCCGCCAACCAGCTTAGCGCTTTGGTCTAGGCAACCTAGCCGAACGGCTTATTTACCTAAGCCAAAAAGTCAGTCAGGCTTGGAGATCGAGAAGGATTTATAAACCCCGGCCTATCGGATTTTGTTACAATTTTTACTGGTTTGCCGTGTAGATTTAGGAGTTTTTCATGCCCCAAACGATACACCAAGACTCAGTTCATACCCCGCCGGTCTCACCGACTGTCAATAATCGCCCTAAAATCGTTTTTGTCGGAAGCGCGATAAGCTTTTCGGAACGAACTCTGGCCGTCTACCGCGCAGAGTTTACGGACTACGACTTTTTCCGCATTGCGACGCTGGCCGAACTCTCGGTTATGCGCAGCGTGCATAACGATGTGCAGCTTGTGATCTTTGAAGCAGATATGATGCAATCCGCCCTGGACGATACGCAACGCTTTGTGGATGCGGTTGGTGCAGCAAGGACCATCTTTTCGATGTCGGACCCGCAGGATGCGGCACGGTTCCTTTTAGCACGCGAACGACATTCAGGATTGGATAATGTTGGTTTCCTGCCGCTAAATGGTCCAATGGATGTTTGGATATCGATCATGTATCTTTTTCTGTGTGGACAAAGTTTTATGCCGCACGAGATTGCCGATGCACTGATAAATCACTGTGCTCAGGCAGCGAGAGAGGATGGATTACAACCCGGTTTGACCACGCGGGAATGGGAAGTATTGCACATGGTGGCACAGGGCGCTGCGAACAAGAACATTGCAGCCGATCTGGATCTGTCCATTCATACAGTGAAACTTCACATTCATAATCTGCTAAGAAAGATTGGCGTTTCCAACAGAACCTGTGCCGCAAGCTGGTTTATGGAACATCACAGCGGACAGCCTGACCCGCACCGCGGCGCGCATGGCGGATCGTAAAAATCCTGCGGCCAGTTTCGACAGTCTACTGCTTTTGACCGGCAGGCTGAACTATGCCTGGACCAATACGGAAAGCCTGCTGATCCATCTCATTGCAGGTCTGGCAAAGACCGACAAGGATCGCGCGGTCGTGATTTTTCTGACGCTCAACACAACCCGTGCGCGGGTTGATTTGGTCGAACGGCTCGCCAAGCTTGACGACACGCCCGCAGCCCAGAAAGCACGCGTGCTGGAATTCACCCAGGCGATGATGAAATACGCAAGTCTACGTAATCGCTACAGCCACAGTATCTATGCTTTTGATCCTGAAAGTGGTGATGCACGGACGATCATGATGCGTATTGCCGACCGTAAAGATGGCCTGAAGATAGGGCGGAGTGATAAAATCAACTTAGCCGCGATCACGGACATCGAGACGGCAATTGCCGATCTTGGCCAGTTGAACAGAAAGTGTTGGACAATTATCCGCGATTTTAATTATCCGGCATAGCGCTTGTCCTGTGGGACCTGTTGGTGGCGGCGAGCTTTAGTCTGCCGCCGCCAATGCACGCTCATATTCCTGACCCGGAATCGCGTCCAGCAGACTGCGGGTATAGGCGGTGTCGGGGTCATGCAACACTTTGCCCACCGGCCCCGCTTCGACAATCTTGCCTTTTTGCATCACAATGATCCGATCACAAATGCGCGCGGCCACGCGAAGATCATGGGTGATAAAGAGCATGGAAAGATGCAGTCGGCTTTTCAGCTCTGCCAGAAGGTCCAGCACTTGGGCCTGAATCGACACATCAAGCGCCGAGACCGCCTCGTCCGCGATGATAATGGACGGCTCCAATGCCAATGCGCGCGCGATCCCGATCCTTTGCCGTTGTCCGCCAGAAAACTCATGCGGGAAACGCTGCATCGCGGAGGCATCAAGCCCAACCATTTCAAGAAGCTCCCGCGCCTTGGCCTGCGCATCGCTTTTGGAGGTGCCATAGGCGATGAGCCCCTCGGTCAGGATGCGTGAGACCCGCGCACGCGGATTCAAAGACGAATACGGGTCTTGAAAAATCATCTGCATCTTGCGCCGCTGGTTGCGCAGGTCCGCCCCCGACATACCGGCAATATCGACACCGTTCATCAAGACGCGCCCGCCATCAGGGTCCAACAGCCGCACAAGACAGCGCCCCACTGTGGATTTTCCCGACCCGGATTCCCCCACGATACCAATGGTTTCGCCTGCATAAAGCTCAAAGTTCACGTCCTGAACGGCCTTCACCACGCGGCGCTTGCCAAAAAACGTGCCCGACCCGGTCGAGAAGGTTTTTTGCAAACCCTCCACAGTCAGGATCGGCGTCTGTTCAGCCTCTTGTACTTCATGGGGGTGGGTCAGTCGGGGTATCGCGTCGATCAATGCGCGGGTGTAGGGGTGCTGCGGTTTTAGCAACACGTCATGCGCAGTACCGGTTTCGACAATTTCACCCTTTTTCATCACAATCACCCGATCCGCGATATCGGCCACAACGCCAAAATCATGGGTGATGAAAATAACTGCCATGCCACGCGCACGGCGCAGATCTTCGATCAGCTTCAGGATCTGCGCTTGCGTCGTGACATCCAGCGCGGTTGTCGGCTCATCCGCAATCAAGATGTCCGGCTCCAGCGCCAGTGCCATAGCGATCATCACGCGCTGGCGCTGGCCACCTGAAAGCTGGAAAGGATAGGCCCGGATCGCAGCCTGCGGATCGGGGATGCCCACTTCTTCCAACAGCTTTAGCGCGCGCGCACGCCGTTCGGCCCCGGTAAGCGCGCCGTGGGCCTCGAATACCTCCGCGATCTGTGCACCAACACGCATCAGCGGGTTTAACGCGCTCAAGGGTTCTTGAAAGATCATCGAAATGCGGCTGCCGCGCAGCTTGAGCATCTCTTTTTCCGACAGGCCCAAAATCGACTGCCCGTCAAAAGTGATACTGCCTTTATCGGGCACAACACCCTGTGGCAGCAGCCCCATCACCGCGTTGGCGGACATGGATTTGCCTGAACCGCTCTCCCCCACGATGCAGAGGATTTCGCCGGGTGCGAGGTCAAAGTTGATATCCTTGGCCGCATAGTGGCGGTCCGCCCCGGCGGGCAAGGCAATGGATAGGTCGCGGATACTCAGCAAGGTCATTCGGATTTCCTCATCAAACGCGGATTGAGCGCATCATTCAGGCCCTCGCCGATCAAATTCAGCGCCAGCACGGTCAACAAGATCGCCATCCCCGGCAGGAACGACAGCCACCACGCGGTGCGGATTACGGTGCGGGCAGCACCAATCATATACCCCCAAGACATGATATTGGGGTCGCCCAAGCCAAGGAAGGAAAGCGAGCTTTCAAGCAAGATCGCCTGCGCCACCATAAGCGAGGCCAACACGATGATCGGCGGCAGGGCGTTGGGCAGAATATGACGCGTGATGATTTGCAGATTGCCAAGGCCCGACAGGGTCGCGGCCTCAACAAATTCGCGCGTGCGCAGCGACAGAACTTCACCTCGGACGAGCCGTGCCACAGGGGGCCATGAGACGACAGAGATCGCGATGATCACAAATGTCAGACTGGGCTGGAAGATCGCCAAGAGAACGATGGCCAGCGCAAAGCTGGGGATCGTCTGGAAGAACTCCGTAAAGCGCATAAGCGCATCATCCGTACGCCCTGCAAAATACCCCGCCATCGCGCCAACCGGCACACCGATCGCAAGGGCGACAATCGTCGATACCAAACCGACCAAAAGGCTGACATAAGCCCCATGCGCCAACCCCGCCAGAACATCGCGCCCCAGCGCATCTGTACCCAGCATCAGGCCGTCTTGCGTGAAAGGTGGCAAGAAGGGCCGTTGCACCATCTTCCACGGGCTTTGCGGGAAAAGGACCGGGGCCAGGATGGCTGTTGCAATCACAAAGGCCAGAATGACCAAGCCGATCACGGCACCGCGATTATAGCTGAAACGTTTCCAAAAACTCATCATGTTGTAAGCCTTATCCGCGGATCGACAATGACATAGACAACGTCCGTGATCAGGTTGAACAGCAGCACCATCGCCGCCGAGATGTAAAATACGCCAAGGATCACGTTATAGTCTCTTTGGTTGATCGCTTCGAACATCAGCCGCCCGATGCCCGGCCAGGCAAACACCGTCTCTGTCAGGATCGCACCGCCGAAAATTTGGCCCGCCTGAAGACCTGCCAAAGTAATTACCGGCAAAAGCGCGTTGCGCAGGATATGCCGCCGCTGGATAACGCTGCGCGTCAGCCCTTTGGCGCGCGCGGTTTTCACAAAGTCGAGCCGTGAAACTTCGAGCATCGATGCACGGGTCATGCGCATGTAGATCGCCATAAAGAACAACCCTAGCGTCGAGGCCGGAAGTATAAGGTGTTTGGCCACGTCCAGCGCATGGGCCATGCCCGTATAGCCTGCCCCGATGGTCGAATACCCAAAGCCCGGCAGCCATTCCAGCCAGACGGAAAAGACCAAAGTCGCCATCAACGCAACCCAAAACAGCGGGGTTGCATAAAACAGCAGTGCAAAGATCGAAATGATCGTATCTCCCCAGCTGCCCTGACGGGCAGAGGCGGCGACACCGGCAGTCACCCCCAACACCAAAGACAAGACAAATGCTACGCCTGTCAGCAAAAGCGTCGCGGGCAAACGGTCACCGATCATCTCGGCCACCGACATCTGCTGCCGGAAGGAATAGCCAAGGTCCAGTTGGACCGCCCCTTTGATATAAAGCCACAGCTGTATGTAAAGTGGCTGATCAAGCCCGAAGCGGGCGCGCAAATCGAGAAGGAATTTTTCATCCGCAGCACCGGCTTCACCAGCTATAACCGCTGCGGGATCGCCCGGGGCTGCATGTATCAGCAAGAAATTGAAGACGAGGATTGCCAGCAGGATAAACACCGCCTTGATCAACCTGCCCAATATGAATCGTATCACGCTATCCGCCCCGTTCTTGTTTTGAGAGAGCCGGGCCACAGTGGCAGCCCGGCCTTTTGGACATTATCTGCCCTTACTTCTTGTCGATCCACACATCGCGGAAACCGTCGTTTACACCAAAGGCGGTGTTTACGGGGTTCTTGATGTCACAGCGATAGATCGTCGGGAAACCCAGTTCCAGCAACCAGATGTTCGGCACGTCCGATACGATCTTATCCTGGATTACCTTATAGGCTGCCTTGCGGTCTTCGGGGTTGGCCATCAGCGCCGCGTCGCTGAACAGCTTGTCCGTTTCGGGGTTTTGATAGTTCGCCACGTTGTTCCAAGGCGAACCGGGTGCTGCGTTGTCGCCCATGTAGGTCCGTGAAACGCCAAGTGCCGGATCGCCGTACTGATAGAGATATGTGAAGGCAAGGTCATAGTCACGATCCGAGACCTTCTGGTTCCAGCCCGCCACATCCGTCGGCACGATCTCGGTCGTCATGCCAATCTCGCTCAGGTTTTGTTTGACCGCTTCGGCCCAGCGCTGCCACGTCTCACCATATGGCAAGCCAAGGATGCGGATGCTTTCGCCGTTATAGCTGCTGTCTGCCAACAGGGCTTTGGCTTTTTCAGGGTCATAAGAGATGTCGGGCGTGCCGCCATCCCAGAACCGGGTGGCCGAAGAAAACGGACCCGTCGAAACCTTGCCCAAACCGTTCCAAAGCGCGTTCTTGGCAAACTCGCGGTCGATCCCGTGCATGATGGCTTGGCGCACTTTCAGATCGTCCAGCGGCTTGTTGTCGTTGTTAACCCACAGCCATGACAGCGGCCCGAAATATTCCCAGCCCTTGTCGGTGATGCAGGTGTTGTCCAGCGCCTGAATACGCCCCACGTCAAAGTTTTCCACAGATCCGCCGGGCAGAACGTCAACCTGGCCCGTCTCATAAGCAACGGCGCGCGAGGCGGCATCGGGGATGACGTGATAGTACACCTCGTCCACGTGAGGCCTGTTTTCAATGTAGTAGTCTTCGTTCTTCACAAGGTGGATAAAGCTGCCCTTTTCCCAAGTGTCGAACTTGAAAGGACCGGTCCCGATGGGCGTATTGTTCGCCTCGTTGCTGGCAAAATCAGTCCCCTCATAGAGGTGCTTGGGGATCATCGGCGCCGTACCGGGTTCAAAAATGCCGATGAAGGGGCCGAATGGCTGCTTTAGGTTAAAGACAACGGTGAAGTCATCGGGCGTGTCGATGCTTTCGACATGCTCCATATAGGTCCGCATGCGTGAGTGGCTTTCACGCAAGAACTTATCCATCGAAAATTCGACATCCGCAGAGGTGAATGGCTTGCCATCGTGGAACACAACACCTTCGCGCAGCTTGAACGTGTAGGTTTTGCCATCTTCGGAGACTTCCCAGGATTCAGCAAGCTGACCATGAGGGGTGAGATCAAGGTCATAGCGCAGCAGGCTCTCGTAGATATCCCCGCCGACCATCTGGGTCGCCCCGTTTTGTACAAGACCCAGCATCAGGCTGGACGGTTCCGGCTGGATCACAACGTTAAGAGTGCCACCCGCTTTCGGCTCTCCGTCCTGCGCGGCCAGCGGGCCGGCAAATGCCAGCGCCAAAATGGCGGCGGTTAATTTCACTGGTTTAAGCATTGATATTCCCCATTGTTATCTGTTGGTTATTGCTGTTGCAAAAGCGTCTTGACTTGGTGTCAAATATCGCCCCCGACGCCGGAAAGCCTGTGCGGCTTGCCGGTCTTTGCGCCGTTTATTCTTCTTCGGTGAACGATTCAATGTACCTGACAATCCCCTCCCTTGAATCGTCTATATCGGCGCGCATTTCGGCAGTAGCGGCCGCTGCATCGCCTTTTTCGCAGGCGACAATGATCGCCTGATGGCGCACAACAAGCGCAACTTTTCCTTGGCCATAATACCCTGCAATCAAAGGCCCCATGCGCAGCCACAAGCCCCCCAGTATCCTAAGCAAAATGGGCATGTCGGCAATTTCGGCCAAGGCGAAATGGAATTGTTGATTATACCGAACCGCCTGCGGCCAACGACAGGCGCGGGCAGCAACCTCATTCTTTTCTACAACACGCTTGAGCCGCTGTATATCTTTTGGCCCCACCATCTCAGCCGCGCGCCCTGCTGCATAACCTTCCAGCTCTCGCCGGATGCTCGCAATCTCTAGGTATTTCGCCACAGTCAGCACCGGCACACGCACATCGCGCACGCTGCGCTGCTCCAGCGCCTCATCCCGCAAAAGCCGCTGTACGGCATCACGCACCGGGGTGGAGCTGGTCCCCAAAGCGGCAGCCAAACCTCTGATCGTTACTTTTTCATTCGGGCGCAATTTTCCGCCAACCAAGTCTTGGTACACCCGCTCATAAATAGCGTCGCCTAGCGAAACCTGACTAATTTGATTCATCACATCCTCGCGCTTCTCGGCCAGTGTCGGGACCTTGTTTTGATGCATGATGCATCATTCTTGTTGAACCTGCAAATAAAAACTGCAATGCTCTGCCCAACAACATCATATCACGGGGATTACGATGAAGGTCTTTTTCGACGAACGCCAGCTGCGCCACGCGCCGACACATTACTTTCGTCGCGGCGCGGCGATGCCGCATCAAGAACAGCCGCAACGTGCTGAAATTTTGCGCGATATGTTAATTGGCGAAGGGTTTGAGATTTCAAAACCCCAAGACCACGGACTGGCCCCGATCAAGGCCGTGCATAACCCCGATTATGTTGATTTCTTGCCAACGGCGCACAGCCGTTTTGTCGCCAGCGCCGGAACAGAGGCGCTGGCAATTCCGACAATGCACCCCGGTGTGCGGCGCGGCAAAGAGCCCAAAGATATTCACGGCCAGTTGGGCTGGTGGATGACAGACACATCAACGCCCCTGACCGAAGGCACATGGGAGGCCGCCTATTGGTCCGCCCAAACCGCGATTGAAACCGCCGAGGCCATTTTGGCAGGCGACCGCGCGGCCTATGCCCTGTGCCGCCCGCCGGGTCACCATGCGATGCGCGACTGTTCTAACGGGTTTTGCTTTTTCAATAACGCCTCCATCGTGGCGCACCATCTGACCCGAAAGTTCAAGAAGGTCGCCTTGATCGACGTGGACGTACATACCGGCAACGGCTCGCTCGACATTCTATATGAGCGCGGCGACATTTTCTTTTGCTCGCTGCATCCCGACCCCGCCACCTACCCCACCTTCTATCTTGGCCACGCAGATGAAACTGGCGAGGGCGAAGGCGAAGGTACGTCGCTGAACCTTTTGCTTGAACAAGGTGCCAGCCAGGACGATGTGCTTGCAGTCTTGGACAAGGGCATAGAGGCGATCCGTGATTTCGGTGCCGAGGCGCTGGTCATTTCGCTGGGGTTCGACATGGCTGTCGATGATCCTTTGGCGGCGGTTGCCGTCTATCCCGAAGGCTTTGCCGAAATGGCGCGCCGTCTTGCGGGTTTGAACATTCCAACCGCGCTGGTGCAGGAGGGTGGCTATCTTGGGCCATCGCTGGCCGACAACGCAAAATCCTTTCTCACAACATTTCGGAAGGCCACACAATGAGCACAGCACCCAAAGACATGAACGGCGCCGAAAGCGTTGTACGCAGCCTGCATGCAGGCGGGGTCGACGTATGTTTTGCCAACCCCGGCACATCCGAGATGCAATTCGTGGATGCGCTGGACCGGACCAAACTGATGCGTTGCGTATTGGGCCTTTTCGAAGGTGTGGTCACTGGCGCGGCCGATGGCTATGCCCGCATGGCAGGCAAACCGGCGGTCACGCTGTTGCACCTCGCGCCGGGTTTTGCCAATGCCGCCGCGAACCTGCACAACGCCCGCAAGGCTCGGGTGCCGATGCTAAACTTGGTGGGCGACCATGCGCTGCGCCACCAAAAGTTTGACGCGCCACTGTCTGCGGATGTCGAAGGGGCCTGCGCGCCCTTCAGTGACTGGCTGCGCTCTGGCCGCGATGCGGGCAGCTTTGCCGCCGATGCGATGACAGCTTTGGCTGTGGCCAAGGGCCAACCGGGGCGCATTGCCACGCTCATCGCGCCGGCCGATATCGGCTGGGACGCAGGCGGTAAAATGGCCGAAGTTATTGCGCCCAAGGGCCCTACCCCATTGGACGAACACGCATTATCCGCCGCCGTCGCCGCGTTGGAAAGTGGTGAAAGAACCGTCATCATCGCAGGCAACACTGTGCTAGAGGACACCGATGCGCTTGCCCTTTTGCACGGCATCGCGGAAAAAACCGGCGCGGACATTCTTGCGCCAACATCAAACCGCCGCATGGAACGTGGGCGCGGTCGCTTTGCCGTGGACAAGATCCCCTACCCAATCAACGCCGCACTTGAGACGCTGGCCCCCTACACGCGCGCCATTCTGGTTGAGGCGCCGCCGCCCGTGGCCTTCTTTGCCTATCCGGGCAAGCCAAGCCTGCTGCTGCCGGTTGGCTGCAACACGGTCACGCTGGCCGATGTCGATGGCCATGGCCCTTCCGCACTCGCCGCACTTGCAGATCGCATCGGTGCCAAGCGCAGCCAGCCGCGCGACCTTCCGGCGCTGCCGGTGCCGCAGGCAGGCGCGATCACGCTTAAGAACATCGCCGCTGCGCTGGCCCACGCATTGCCAGACAACGCGATCATTGTGGATGAGGCCGTCTCTTCCGGCGGGGCCACATTTGAGGCAGGCGACACCGCCGCGCCCAATACCTGGCTGGCCCTGACAGGCGGGTCAATCGGCATCGGCATCCCGCTGTCGGCGGGGGCGGCCATCGCATGCCCGGACCGTCCGGTCATCACGCTGCAGGCGGATGGCTCTGCGATGTATACCATTCAGGCGCTCTGGACCCAAGCGCGCGAGAACGCAAATGTGACAACGATCATTCTTGCGAACCGGTCCTATGAAATCCTTAAGGGGGAGTTGCACAATGTCGGCGCCCAGCCCGGCCCCGACGCGTTGAGCATGCTTAACCTCGACCGCCCCCACCTCGACTTTGTGGCATTGGCCAAGGGGATGGGTGTGCCGGGCCGCCGGGTCGAAGACGTGACAGACCTGATGCGTGCGATCAAGGACGCGGCAAAAGAACCTGGCCCCTATCTCATCGAAGCGGCGGTCTGACCTCTGAAAGGAAACGACGTGGCATTAAGTGCAGACCTCAAGAACCGGATCATTCAGGCCGTTGAAGACGGGTTTTCTGACCAGATTTCGTTCACACAACAACTGGTGCAGATCCCCTCTTTGCGGGGGCATGAACACGCCATCCAGGACCTGCTTTTCAAAACGCTGCAAACGCGTGGCTATGCAATGGACCGGTTCAAGATGGACCGTGCCGCGATTGAGGCGCATCCCGGCGGGTCGAAATATTCGCAAGATCATTCCGACGCCCCCATCGTGGTGGGCATCCACCGCCCCCGCAAAGAGGCGGGCCGCTCGCTCATCTTGCAATCGCATCTTGATGTGGTGCCGGAAGGGCTGCACGACATGTGGGATGATCCGCCGTTTTCGGCCAAGATCGACGGCGACTGGATGTTTGGGCGCGGCGCAGGGGACATGAAGGCAGGCGCTGCGGCAAATATCTTTGCCTTGGACGCGCTGCGCCGCATCGGGCTGCAACCGGCGGCGACGGTCTATGTACAATCCGTGGTCGAGGAAGAATCCACCGGTAACGGCGCGCTGCAAACCTATCTGCAAGGCTACACCGCAGATGCGGTTTTCATCCCTGAGCCAGAAGAGGAAATGCTGGTGCGCGCCAATACCGGCGTGATCTGGTTTCAGGTCCAGCTGCGCGGTGTGCCTGTCCATGTGCGCGAAATGGGCGAAGGCGCCAATGCCATCGACGCCGCCAATCGCGTCATCACGGCTCTGCGCGAGATGGAAGAGGACTGGAACGCCGAAAAGGGCGATCATCCGCATTTCGAGGATGAAGCGCATCCGATAAACCTTAACATCGGCAAGATTGAGGGTGGCGATTGGGCCTCTTCGGTGCCGTCATGGTGCAACATTGATTGCCGCGTTTCGATCTATCCCGGGCGTGGTGCAGAAGATGCCGCGCGCGAAATCACCGAACGGGTCAACGCCTTTGCGCAAACAGACGGGTTCTTGTCCAATAACCCGCCTAAGGTTGTCTTTAACGGCTTTCACGCCGAAGGCTATGTGCTGGAGCAGGGCAGCGAGGCCGAAGCGGTACTAGAGCGCGCCCATGAGGCCGCCATTGGCGCGCCCCTGCAATCCTTCATGTCGGCAAGTTACCTCGATACCCGCGTTTACGCGCTTTATAACAAGATACCGGCGCTGTGTTACGGCCCGAAGTCGCGCAACATTCACGGCATCAACGAATCTGTCAGCATCAGCTCTGTTAAAAAGATCACGCAAGCGATGGCGCTGTTCATCGCCGAATGGTGCGGGACCGAGGATATCAAATCATGACCAACACCCAAGCAACGGCTGCGGCCGGCCTTCCCCCGTTTCTTGCTGGGGTTCTGGTCGAATCTGGATCGGATAAAGCCGATCTTCTGGCCCATGATCCGCCTGCATTTGACACGACAATGGCGGCAGAGGTCGCTTTGCGGTTTTACGGTGTGTCGGGGACGATCAAGCCGCTGTCGGCGGAAAAGGATGCTAATTTCCTCATTGTTCTTCCGACGGGCGAAGAAGCCCTGTTGAAAGTCACCAACGCAGTTGAAGACCGCGGCGTCACCGACATGCAGACCGCTGCGCTGATGCATCTTGCCTCGGCCGATCCGACCCTGCCCGTCCAGCGCATCTGTGCCAGCCTCAACGGCAATGCCAGTGAGACCGTGACGGCTGCCGATGGTCAAAACCATGTTGTGCGGCTGATGACCTATCTCGGCGGCACTATACTAAGCAGTGCGACCGCCACCCCCGGCCTGCATCATGCCTTGGGCGATTTTCTGGCGCGCGTAACGCTGGGCCTGCGCGGGTTCTTTCATCCTGCCGCCGGCCATGTCTTGCAATGGGACATCAAACAGGCGGGGCAGTTGCGCCCTTTGATACGCGCGGTGCAGGACGCCGATCTGCGCAATCGACTGGAAGAAGCCCTTGATCGCTTTGATGCAATGATCGTGCCGCGCCTCCCCCATTTGCGCGCGCAGGTGGTGCATAATGATTTCAACCCCCACAATGTCTTGGTCAACGCGCCGGAGGCTACACATCCCATCGGGTTGATTGATTTTGGCGATATGGTGCATACGCCGATTGTCTGCGATCTCGCGGTTGCCTGCTCCTACCAAATTGGCGAGGGGGCGGACCCGCTGCGCCAAGTGTGTGCGATGGTCGCCGGCTATTCCGGCAAGCTGCCGCTTGAACACGAAGAGGTGGCGCTTTTGCCAACGCTCATCCGGTTGCGCCATGCCACCACCCTTGCGATAGGCGCAGCGCGGGCGCAGCGGTACCCCGATAACGCGGACTATATTTTGCGCAACGCGGCCGCTTCGCTGCGGGGTCTGGATGCGCTTGACCGGCTTGGCGATGCAGCCGCAATCAATGCCCTGCACGCCGCCGCAGGAACGGAGTGAACACCCCATGACCATGATCAACGCCTATGACACTGCCAGCGCGGGGGCGCTGGACCCTGACGATAAAACGCTAATCGACCGCCGTGCCCGGGCGCTTGGCCCCGCCTATCGGCTGTTTTACGAAAAGCCGCTGCATATCGTGCGCGGCGAAGGTGTCTGGCTGTGGGACAAGTCCGGCAAGAAATATCTGGATGCCTATAACAACGTCGCATCCGTCGGGCATTGTCACCCGCGTGTTGTGCAAGCCATCTCGGGGCAGCTTGGCGTGCTGAACACCCATACCCGATATTTGCACGAAGATGTGGTCGCCTACGCCGAGCGGCTCCTTGCGACGATGCCGGATGCCTTGGGGCATGTCATGTTCACCTGCACCGGATCAGAGGCGAATGACATCGCCCTACGGGTGGCGCGCAGCTATACCAAACGGCAGGGCGTTATCGTCACGCGGCTAGCCTATCATGGGCTGACCGAGGCGGTAGCAGAGATGTCCCCATCCTTGGGCGCATTCGCGCCGCGCGGCGCGCGCATCCGGTTGATTGACGCGCCCGACACCCTTCGTGTGCCGCCCCAAGACCAAGCGGCCAAGCTTGCGGCCGATCTGGGCAAAGCCATTGCAGAAATGCGCGCTGACGGGATAGAACCGGCAGCCTTTATCGTCGATACGATCTTTTCAAGCGATGGCTTGCAGCCCGATCCAGCAGGGTTTTTGAAGCCAGCCGTCGATCTGATCCGCGCCGAGGGCGGTATCTTTATCGCGGATGAAGTACAGCCGGGTTTCGCACGGACTGGTGACGCTTTTTGGGGGTTCCAGCGCCACGGGCTGGTCCCCGACATGGTCACGATGGGCAAGCCGATGGGCAACGGGTTTCCGGTTTCAGGGGTGGCAATGCGCCCTGAGTTGGTGAAAGATTTCGGAGAGAAGGCAAGATATTTCAACACGTTCGGCGGCAATCCCGTGGCGGCTGCCGCTGGTATGGCGGTTCTTGACGTGATTGAGGACGAAGCGTTACAGGCCAATGCGTCACGCACGGGTGCCTTTATAAAAGAGGGGTTGCACGACATTGCAACACGCCGCAGCGCCATCGGTGATGTGCGCGGCGCGGGGCTGTTTTTGGCGGTGGAATGTGTGACCGACCATGAGACAAACACCCCCGATGCCGGGCGCGCAGGCTTCATTGTCAATCACCTTCGCGAAAACGGTGTTTTGATCAGCGCCACAGGTCCGGGCGCAAATATCCTCAAAATCCGTCCGCCGCTCGTCTTGCAACGCCCCGAGGCGCAATTGTTTCTGGATGCCGTCGAAACCGCGTTTGCCGCAGCGGACCTAAGATTGGCGCCCTCTCGATGAAAACGGCCTTTCCAGTTACATTGTTCATGGTGATCAGCATCGGTCTGCTTTGGGGATGGAACTGGCCGGCCGTCAAATTTATGCTGGCAGAAATCCCGCCGCTGACACTGCGCGCGGCGGGGTTCAGCATTGCGGCGCTGGCGCTTATGGCGGTCGCTTGCGGCCTCGGCCACCGGCTCCGGCCCGCTGAGGGTGAGTTTACATCGCTATTTCTCACCGCGTTTTTTGTACTGTTCGGCTTTAACACCCTTACCGCATTGGGTCAGCTTTTCACACCCTCTTCAAATGCGGCGATCATTGCCTACACCATGCCTTCCATGACGGCGCTCTTGTCTGTTGTGTTTCTGGGCGACGTTTTGCGCGGTCGATTGATCCTCGCGATAGGGATCAGTTTGGCGGGGCTTGGGTTGCTCGCCTCTGCCGATCTGCCTGCGCTGATTGCGGCACCGCTGGGGCCTGTCCTTATGCTGTGCGCTGCGCTGTCTTGGGCTATTGGCAACGTCTTGATGCAAGCGCGGCGGTGGACGCTCTCGCCCTTGGCGCGGGCGGCGTGGTTTTTCACCATATCCGCCGCGTTGTCATGGCCGCTGATGTGGGCCGTGCAACCCGCGGGCGCGGTTACTATGCCCAGCACGGCAACCCTATGGGTCTTTGCCTTTCATGTCTGCGGCCCAATGGTTGCCTGCTATGTGCTTTGGACGGTATTGCTGGGCCGTCTTTCCGCAACCGTCGCCGCCATTTCGATACTGATCGCGCCGGTTGTGGGCGTACTATCTTCGGTATGGGTGTTGGAAGAGGTCTTGTCTTGGGAAAAGATCATTGCCCTTGTTCTCATCGTCACATCAATCGCAATTACAGTCATAAAACCACGAATGGCTGCCAACTGAACGACCCCTTTCACGGCACAGGTTCGCGAGCTTTCACAAAACTTAAGGCAGTACGCATATGAACACTTCAGATCCCCAGCCCGCATACCGTTGGGTTGTTGTGACCGCAGCAGCCCTGATCTTGGCGGTGTCCATGGGCGCGATCGTCAATGGCATGTCCGCCTTTATCATCCCCATGCAAGAAAACTTTGGGTGGAGCAGGGGTGACACGACCCTGATCAACTTTGCAGGCATTCTGGGCCTCGCCTTTGGCGGCTTGGTCATGGGGCCACAAGCGGACCGTCGCGGCACCCGCCCGGTTGTCTTGTTCGGTGTAATCGTGCTGGGGCTTTGCTATGTTCTAGCCTCTGTTTTGACCTCACTTTGGCAGTTTTACCTGCTGTTTTTCATCGCGGGCTTCTTTGGTGCCGGTGCCATCTTTCCGCCGGTTATGGCGGCAGTGGGCAATTGGTTTTTTGTCGGTGCGGGTATGGCCATCGGCATCGCCTCTGCGGGCCAAGCCTTGGGCCAAGGGGCGGTTCCGTTTGTTTCCTCGATGCTTATCGCTTCGCTTGGCATCAAAGGTGCCTTTGCTGCGATCGGGGCGTTTATGCTTGCCACGATGATCCCGCTCAGCTTTCTATTGCGCCAACCGCCCGCGCTAAGTGCTGCGCAAACCAACACCCGGAACGCAACACCGCAGGCCGAATTGCCGACAAATGTCGTAATCCTATACCTGAGCGCGGCAATCATTCTGTGTTGCACCTGTATGGCCGTACCATTGATGCATCTTGTCCCGCTCATCCAGGATCGCGGCTTTGCGCCAGAGCAAGCGGGCAGCGTGATATTCGTGATGCTGATTGTGGCCATCCTGGGCCGTTTGGCCTTTGGCAAGCTGGCAGATATAATCGGCGCCCTGCCCGCCTATATGACCGCAACCGCATGGATGACGCTGATGGTCTTCGGCTTTACTTATGTCGAGCGCCTCAGCACCTTTTATGTTTACGCAGTCATCTATGGCTTTGGATATGCAGGCGTGATGACGGGCGTTCTTGTGTCGATCCGGGTGCTTGTCTCGCCCGCGCACCGGGCTTCGGCCTTTGGCATCGTAACCATGTTCGGCTGGTTCGGCCATGCCATCGGCGGATACCAAGGCGGCGCGCTGTACGATCTAACGGGTAATTATACAGCATCTTACGCCGTGGCCGCCCTGGCGGGGGTTCTAAATCTGGTTATCGTAAGCAATTTGCTGCGCAAACAAAGGCGTTTGGCCTATCAGCCCGCTTGCCGCAATCGCTAACCGCCAAACGAAAGGATCGCCCCGATACAGCGCAACCTTTTGCCCAGCCTAGGTTCAGGACATATAACCAAAATAAGAGGGTTGCGGCCAGAGCGATAGCTGACAGGAAGACCTTGGGACATCGGTCATATCGGGTTGAGACGCGTCGCCAGTCTTTGAGCCTGCCGAACATCCATTCAATACGGTTGCGACGTCTGTAGCGGCGCTTGTCGTATCTGATGCCCTTATTGCGGGACTTACGACCTGGGATGCAGGGCTGCGGAAGCGCTGCAATCATCTGTTTGGTGTAGACATGTTGCGGGGCGGTGAGGACTGTTTGAACGCAGCCTTGCTCCACCACCCGTCCTTGCTGCATGACCAAGACACGGTCGCAAAGCTGGTAAACCACCCCGAGGTCATGTGTGACGATGATAATTGCCATATCGCGATCGGAAGCCAAGCGATTCAGCTGCTTGAGAATGCCCGCCTGAACGGTGACGTCAAGCGCAGTTGTCGGCTCATCAGCGATGAGAACTTTGGGATTATGTGCGAGCGCGCAGGCGATGGCGATGCGCTGGCATTGGCCGCCCGAAAGCTGATGGGCATAACTTTCCAACAGTGGCTCAGGATCTGCCAACCCTGCTTGCTGAAGGATTGGAATAGGGTCGGATTTTGTTCGCAAGGCCAAGTGCCGACGCACTGTCATGACCGGATCCAGAGCGCTCATCGGGTCTTGGAAAATCATTGAGAGGCTTGGCCCGCGCAGTTGTGCGACAGCGCGTTTGTCTGACAGGTCCAGCTGCCGCCCCTGAAAGCACATTGACCCCGACACCGTTGCCGGATGTCGTCGGTGGCAGTATCCATCGCCAGATGCACCTTACGATACTGGCGGCGGCGATGTGTGCCATGCTTGCGTGCAAGCCATTTGTTACCCGGCAGGGGATTGCATCGCAATCGCCCGAGAGGGCGCCATCGCCCAAGAACTTGATCCCCGTGCTGTCCACCAGCAGGTTCATAGGCCCCGGCGCACGGCGGTTCGACATTTGCACCGTGATGGTCTTTTGTCGCCGGCTCAGGGTCGAAAAGTCGGGCACCGTCTAGTCCAGGCCTGCCATCTGCAGGATGCTGCCCACCATGCCAGTCGCTTGCCGCAGTGGTAGACTGAACAGAACCTTCACCATGAGGCAGAACTGTATCGCGGCGAGAGAAAACACTGGTGGGCGACCAGGGCGGCCCGCCTTCGGGGCGAGCCACATCATGTCCTTGTCCAACCACCCTCTCACGCATGCAGGCATGCGTTGCCGGGCAACGGATCAACAGTGAACAACGGCGCTTCAGCGCATCGTTGTAGGATTTCCAGTTCGTCGTGCGATAGCGGGCGATTGGGGGCTTGCTCATGAAAGCCTGTCTAACCGCATTGTTTCACCTTGTGAATCGCCTGCCGTCAGAGTTTTGCAACAACGCCGGTTCCACGAGCCTAAAAAGTCCTGAAAATTAGCGGCCCAACGTGGTATTTAGGCTATGTACGGGATAATATAACAGCAGGAATGAACTGATGTAGATGTGGAGCGTAGTTGGGGTAAAATGGCCTTGTACAGGCCTTTTTTAATGCTGTCGCGCAAACGCACGGAAGGCCGAGACGTAACTGCGGCGCCCCCAAGAGTTAATCTTCATGCAATCAGGCGCGTGCGAAAGTCGATGACAAGCTCCTCGACCATGTAAGGCTTGGGGACAAAGGTGGCACTAAGCGGAAGTTCGTTAGCTGATGGCTGGCTCATGCCGGAGGTGATAACGATTTGTACGGTTGGCCAACGTTCGGATACAACATGGGCAAGGCCAAGACCATTGGTCGCCCCAGGCATATCGATGTCCGTAAAAATCAGCTCTATGTCCTCGTCCTGTTCCAGCATCTTCAAAGCGTCGGCGGCGTTTGCCGCCTCACGCACCTCCCAACCCTGATCTCTAAGGACATCAGCGGTGGAAATTCGAATGATTGCTTCATCCTCTACTAGCAAAACGATAGGCGTTAATGTCACTTTATGTCCTGCTCGTCTGAGGTTAGGTCGGGCATAGGCGCCTCCAATACACATTCAACGCCCGAAGTGTCAAATTGGATCCGAACAGTGCCATTAAAATCGCCCGCTAGAACTTGCTCGATCAAAACACGCCCAAACCCTCGGCGTGTCGGCGCGGTCACCTCAGGGCCGCCTGACTCTGTCCAAGACCAGCGCAACTGCTCTTCGCCGTCGCCGGACACAGATCTGGACCAAGCGATATTGACACGACCTTCGGGGACCGAAAGCGCCCCGTATTTCAAAGAGTTCGTCCCAAGCTCGTTGACAGCCAGTGCCAGCGACAATGCTTGCTTTGGCCCAAGTTGCACAAAGGGTCCTGCAAGATCGATGCGGGCGACGGGCAGTGGTACGGTGGCGACGCGAACCACGTCTGCGAGCACCGCAGACGTCCAGTGCGTGTTCGAAAGCAGTGAGTGCGCTTTCCCCAAAGCTTGAAAGCGTTCGCTCAATGTATTGCGTCCGGTTTCGATATCGGTGTTGCGCAAAGTCTGCGAAGCAATCGCCGAGACGGTCGCCAAGATATTCTTGATGCGATGCTCTAGTTCATGTGTCAGCATGATCTGGCGCTCTTCCGCAAGTTTCTCATGGGTCACGTCGCGCAATGCGCCATAGATCTTCGCGGGCGCACCGTCTTGGCCGCGCAGCACTTCTATGTGGCGCGCAATCCAGCGGATGTCATCGGTGCTAGCCCGTTTGATCCGATAGGTCGCGTCCAACGCGGCCGTTCCGGTAAGGCGAGACTGCGCGGTCGATATCAAGTGACGATCCTCTGGTACGACCAGCGCCTCAATGTCCTTTGCCGAGACAGGTCCCTCATTGGCGAGCCCGAACATTGTCCAGAAACTGTCGGAGGCAAGGATGCAGTCAGTCGCCAAGTCGATCTCGATCGAGGCGATGCCGGCCGCCTGCTGTGACAACCGCAGCCGCCGCTCGCTGTCCTGCAGCTGTTGGCGGTCGCGCTTTTGGTCCTCAATATCCGTATTGGTGCCGACCCAGCGGTGCGGTTCGCCGTCTTCGTCGCGCAACATCTCGGCGCGCGACAGATGCCAGCGCCACGTCCCGTCGGCCCGGCGCAGGCGAAATTCGATCTCATAAGACTCGCCGGTTGCGACGGCCTCGCCCCAGACCTCGACTGCTTCGGCAACGTCTTCAGGGTGCAAGAGCCTGACCCATGCGCCATGGTCCAGATCACCCCGCGCGGTCCCGCTGTATTCATAGACCCGGTCGTTAAACCAATCAAGTTGGCCATCCGGTCCGGCAGACCAGACGTGGTTAGGCATCGCTTCGGCGAAGGTGCGAAACTGGCGCTCGCTGACTTGCAACGCGCGTTCTGTTGCAATTCTTTCAGTGATATCAGTGCCCTGCACAAAAATACCGCCGACATAGCCATCAGCATCCCGCATTGGCTGGAAGATAAAATCAACAAACCGCTCGACGGCCGTGGCGTCGGAAGACCGCTTCAAAAGCACAGGCATTGCAGAGCCGATAAAGGACTCTCCTGTGTTATAAACGTTATCCAGCAACTCGTAGAACCCCTGCCCTACAAGCTCGGGCAAAGCGTTGCGGACAGGCAAGCCGACAACGTCTCGATGGCCGATCAACTGTCGGTAAGCGGCATTTGTGATTTCGAAACGGTGATTTGCCCCATCGAGCACGGCAATAAAACCCGGTGCTTGCTCGAACATCTGGCGCAAACGGTCGCGCTCGGCCGCCAGTCGACGTTCGGCTTTCACCTTAGCGGTTGTTTCAGTCACGATCGCAAAGACCCCGACAGGGCTGCCCGCATCGTCGATGACGGGCGAATAGTCCAGATCAAGCCACAGTTGCTCTGCAATGCCCTTGCGCAGAAGCGAAAACTCCTGATCCTTAAAACTCGTCGAGCCACCAGCCAAAACGGTCTTGAGAATGCCGTCATTAAACTCTGCAACTTCGGGCCAAGCTTCGCGCACAGGGGCCCCAAGCGACGCAGGGTGCCTTTTCAATGCAAACTCGGCATAGGCATCATTATAGATCATGATGCCCTCCTGACCCCAGAGCGTGACCATGGGTATCTTGGCGTGAAGGATCAGCGCGACCGCACTGCGAATATGCGCAGGCCAATCCGTCTTTGGTCCAAGCGAGGTGCTGGACCAGTCGAAAGCTCCAATCAGGGTTTTAAGGTCTATGTCGTTACTCAGCATCAAGGCCTCATGGTTAAGTCAGAAAGCCCTGCTTCGAAAAGTAATTCCGCAGGATTTAGCTGGTGCGATCCGCCTCGACATTAACATGTGAGGCGGGACGCGGTAGCTAAAACTTTCAGCGGGATGACGAAGGTTCAGCCGATGACATCGCTAATGTGCGTCTGGCAGGACCGCGCTAATGCACTGAGAAAGCATCTGCAAACTGTCGTGGCTCTGCGCCGGACGGTTCTTATACCCTCAATACAAAACCCGCTCTTTCCCCTTGAGAGCTCAGATTGCTCAAACCCGTTTGTCGACATGATCAGGATCTTTCGCATTTTTAACATCTGCCATGTCTTGTCCTTTCTGCGGCGGTTCGGCCATTGCGAAAATGTAGCCTATTCCCACCCACCGTGGGGAGGAGGTCATTTCGATTCAGAAGGATTGCTTGGAACGTAACACGTGGTCGGGCGTTTGTCTGGACAGATCAAATCAACGGCAGGAGGCCAATATGACGATGAACTCCCTCAAAGACGTTTACCATGACCAACTTCAAGACATGTGGAGCGCCAACAAACAGTCGCTCGATATCGTCACAGCGCTAGGGCGTACGGCGCACGACAAGGATCTGTCAAAAGCTTTGATTGCGGGGGCCAACGGCATCAACGATGGGATGGAGAAAATTGCGGAAATCTGCAATCAACACGGAATATCGCCCGATGGCGAGCATTGTAAAGGAATGCAGGGTTTGGCCGCAGAGGCGAAAGCGCACGTGCTTGACGCGGACTTCGGCTCGGATAAGGTCCGTGATGCGGTAATCGTTACGCAGTACCAGCGCATGGTGCATTATGCGATTGCCGGTTATGGCTGTCTTGTTGCATTCGCCAATCGTCTCGATCAGGATGGAGACGGCGCGGTTTTGCAAACTTGCCTAGACCTCACCTATGATGGGGATCGAACGATGACCGCGCTTGCAACCGCTGGGGTTAGCCAAGCTGGAAACTCGGGTTCGTGCAGAGGCTGATCCCTAGTCGAGGTGACTTGCCCCGCCCATCAGCAGCCTTCAAGGGCAATGGCGATGCCTTGGCCAACGCCAATGCACATCGTCGAAAGCGACTTTTGCCTGGCCTGCAGCTCAAGTGCTGCCGATCCGGTGATTCGTGCGCCCGACATGCCCAGCGGATGACCCAGCGCAATCGCGCCGCCGTTGGGATTTACACGAGGATCGCCATCCACGATCCCGAGAGCGCGTAGCGTCGCAAGCCCCTGCGAAGCAAACGCCTCGTTCAATTCAATTACCGAGAAATCGATCTGGCGCAGGCCAAGCCGCGCCATCAGCTTGTTCGATGCCGAAATAGGGCCAATGCCCATGATCCGAGGCGCCACACCCGCGGTCGCGCCGCCCAAAATACGGGCTATCGGGGTAAGACCATATTTTTTTGCCGCCGCCGCCGAGGCGATGATCAGTGCCGCCGCGCCGTCATTGACCCCCGACGCGTTGCCAGCCGTCACCGACCCGCCCGCGCGGAAGGGGGCGCGCAAACCAGCGAGCGTTTCAAGCGTGGTGGCGCGGGGATGCTCATCGGCTCTGATGACCTTGGGGTCGCCCTTGCGTTGCGCTATCTCGACGGGCGTGATTTCTTGGGCAAGCCTGCCGTTGCTCTGGGCGAGGGCGGCTTTTTCCTGCGACCGCAGCGCAAAGATGTCTTGGTCGGCGCGCGAGATTCCGAAATCCTCAGCGACGTTTTCGGCGGTTTCCGGCATCGAATCTACACCGTATTGCCCTTTCATCAGCGGGTTGATGAACCGCCAACCGATGGTGGTATCATGAATTTCCGAGGCGCGGGAATACGCACTTTCGGCTTTGGGCATCACGAACGGCGCGCGCGACATGCTCTCAACTCCGCCTGCGATGATGATCTCCGCTTCGCCTGCTTTAATTGTCCGCGCAGCTGTAATCACCGCATCCATCCCCGATCCGCAAAGGCGGTTCATCGTGGTGCCGGGCACCTCCGCGGGTAACCCCGCAAGCAGTGCCGACATCCGGGCGATGTTGCGGTTATCTTCGCCCGCTTGGTTGGCGCAGCCGAAAATCACCTCGTCAACCGCTGCCCAATCTACGTTCAGATTGCGCGCGATAAGCGCCTTGATCGGGATCGCACCCAGATCATCGGCGCGTACTGACGCGAGGCTGCCGCCGAAACGACCAATCGGCGTGCGGATATAGTCACAGATATAAACATCGGTCATATTATAGCTCCGGAGGGCATTGCCAAGTTGTTTGTGGTTTTTGACTTGGTAGGTTGAGGCATGACGATACTGCCGTCAATGCCGTGCGTGAGAGCTATTCGTTTTCCCCGCCTGATCGTCACCGATGCGGTCCAAGCTGATCATCGCTTTGCGCTTAGCATCGCCGATGTCTAGGGCTTTCTTGCTGAGCGAGGCGTCATCGTCAGCCGCGAAGCTCGTGGCTTTGGTCAACAAAATTGGGGCGCAATGCCAAAGCCTATCGGCACGTCCGGAGCGATGCATTCAACCTATGGGCTGAATACGCCCTCTCAATGAAGCCAAGACTTGCTCAACCTGAGACATGACATCCTCAAGCCAACACCTTGGCAAGGCCGGGACAATCTGATTGTCCCACCATTCTAAGGTTTTGACTTTATTTAAAAAAATCGTATACGATCTTCCGACCCAGACCCGACCCTTCACTTTTAAAACTTTAGGCTTGAAATATTTAAGTCGCCCGATACACTCTTTCCTATATTTGATCAGGAGAGTCCCGATGCGTATTGCTTGTCTAGGGGGTGGGCCAGCCGGTCTATACTTTGCAATTTCCATGAAACTGCGTCAGCCTGATGTGGATATCACCGTATTCGAGCGCAACAAACCCGACGATACCTTTGGCTGGGGGGTGGTTCTATCGGATGAGACGCTGGGTAATCTGGCCGCGAATGATCCGATCAGCGCCAAAGCGATCGAAAGCAATTTCGCCTATTGGGATGATATCGCGGTGCATTACCGTGGCACCAAACAGCTTTCTACGGGGCACGGGTTCTGCGGCATCGGGCGTAAGCAATTGCTACTGGATTTGCAGGCCCGCGCAGTCGATCTGGGCGTCGTGCTGGAGTTTGAACACAACGTCACCGACATCGGCGCCTTTGCCAAGGGTTTTGATCTGGTTGTCGCCTCCGATGGTCTTAACTCTGCCACGCGGACTGAATTCGCCGATATTTTCAAGCCTAATATCGAGTTGCGCACTTGCAAATTTGTCTGGCTGGGCACGCATCAGAAATTCGATGACGCCTTTACCTTTATCTTCGAAGAGACCGACAAAGGCTGGGTCTGGGCGCATGCCTACAGCTTTGATGACACCACATCGACCTTCATTATCGAATGTGATCAGGCAACCTTTGACGCCTACGGCTTTGGCGAGATGTCCCAGCAAGACAGCATTGCCACCTGCGAGGAGATCTTTAAAAACCATCTCGGCGGCCATGCGTTGATGACCAATGCGCACCACATCCGCGGTTCCGCCTGGATCAATTTCCCGCGCGTATTGTGTGAAAAATGGAGCCATGGGAATATCGTCCTGATGGGCGATGCCTCTGCCTCGGCGCATTTCTCTATCGGGTCGGGAAGCAAGCTGGCGTTGGAAAGCGCCATTGCGCTGGCCGAATATGTGACCCAAAAAGACACCCTCGCCGAGGCATTTGCGCTTTACGAAGATGAGCGCCGCATTCAGGTTTTGCGTCTGCAATCAGCGGCGCGCAACTCCTTAGAATGGTTTGAGGATATACACCGCTATTTGCATCTGGACCCGGTTCAGTTCAATTACTCGCTGCTGACACGCAGTCAGCGGATCAGCCATGAAAACCTGCGCCTGCGCGACCCCGAGTGGCTGGAAAGCGCGGAGAAATGGTTCCAGATCCGTTCGGGAAGCACGGAAACCAAGGTGCGCGCGCCGATGTTCGCCCCCTTCAAGCTGCGCGAGATGGATCTGGACAACCGTATCGTTGTCTCGCCTATGGCGCAATATAAGGCGGTGAACGGCAACCCCACCGATTGGCATTTTGTCCACTATGCAGAACGTGCCAAAGGCGGCGCCGGTCTGGTCTATACCGAGATGACCTGCGTTAGCGCGGACGGGCGGATCACACCGGGCTGTCCCGGGCTTTATAGCCCCCAACATGAGGCGGAATGGGCGCGACTTACACGGTTTGTGCATGCCGAAACACGCGCCAAGATTTGCTGCCAGATCGGCCATGCGGGGCGCAAAGGCTCTACCAATCTGGGGTGGGATGGCATGGATAAGCCGCTGGCCTCAGGCAACTGGGATTTGCTGTCTGCCTCTGCAATCGCATGGGCCAAAGGCAACGCCGTCCCGCGTGCTATGACACGCGATGATATGGATGCCGTAAAGGCCGATTTTGTCGCAGCCGCTGAAATGGCCGAACGTGCGGGATTTGATATGATCGAGCTGCATGCGGCGCATGGCTATCTGGTGTCCTCATTCATCTCGCCGCTGTCCAACACGCGCGACGATGAATACGGTGGCAGTCTTGAAAACCGGATGCGCTATCCGTTAGAGGTTTTCCGCGCGATGCGGGCGGTATGGCCTGCGGCCAAGCCGATGTCGGTGCGGATCTCGGCCAATGACTGGGCGGGTCCCGATGGGGTAACCCCCGAAGAAGCGGTGTTGATCGCACGCGCCTTCTCCGAGGCGGGAGCCGATATTATCGACGTCTCTGCCGGCCAAACCTCCACCCAAGGCCATCCCGTTTACGGGCGCATGTTTCAGACCCCGTTCTCGGACAGGATCCGCAACGAGGCGGGCGTGGCCACCATGGCAGTCGGCAATATTTACGAGGCCGATCACGTCAATTCGATCCTGATGGCCGGGCGCGCCGATCTGGTCTGTCTGGCCCGTCCGCATTTGGCCGATCCCTATTGGACGCTGCATGCGGCCACCGCAATCGGCGACCGCGAGATGGTATGGCCCCTACCCTATGAGGCAGGCCGCGACCAAAGCTGGCGCCTTGCCGACAAGGAAACCGAAGTGGAAAAGGTATGACAACCGCACCGAGTCAGCCCATGCAAATGGATCATGTGGTGATCACGGGTGGCGGCACTGGTGTGGGCGCAGAAATCGCCGTGGCCTTTGCCGAACTTGGCGCGCGTGTGACGGTCCTTGGTCGTCGGGCAGAGCCGTTGCAAGCGGTTGCCGACCAGACCGGCGCGCTGGCGCTAACGGCGGATGTGACCGACCGCGCATCGCTGGATGCCGCCCTTGACCGTGCCCGCGCCACCCATGGGCCCGTCAGCATCGCCATCGCCAATGCAGGTTCTGCCGACAGTGTGCCGTTTGCCAAAATGACGCTGGCGGCGTTTCAATCCTCGCTCGATGTCAATCTGGCGGGGGTGTTCAACCTGTGGCAGGCCACCTTGCCCGACATGTTGGAACGGCGCAGCGGGCGCATGATTGCCGTGGCCTCAACCGCCGGCATGAAGGGCTATTCCTATGTCAGCCACTATTGCGCGGCAAAACATGGCGTTGTCGGGCTGACCCGCGCGCTGGCGTTGGAGCTTGGACCGAAAAACATCACCGTCAACGCGATTTGCCCCGGATTTATCGAAACACCCTTGCTAGAGAAATCCATAGAGAAAATTATCGCCAGCACCGGTATGTCCGAGGATGAGGCGCGCGCCTCGCTGTTGACCGGAAATCCGCAAAAACGCTTTGTGCAAACATCCGAAGTTGCGGGCGCCGCCCTGTGGCTGTGCAGCGAGTCCGCAATCAGCGTCAATGGCCACGCGCTGGCCCTGTCGGGGGGCGAGGTATGAATTCAGAACCGACGTTACGCCCTGTCGCCCCGCCCCAGAGTGACTCCAAGCAGCTGCTCAGAGTCTGGTTACAGCTGCTCAAGGTCGACAAGGCGGTGCAGGCCGAATTGCGCGAAAGATTGCGCACGCAGTTTGCCACAACCCTGCCCCGCTTTGACGTGATGTCAGCGCTTTATCGCCGCAAAAACGGCCTAAAAATGAGTGAGCTAAGCCGTCTGCTGATGGTATCGAACGGCAATGTGACGGGCATCGTGGACCGGCTGACAACAGACGGGCTGATCCTGCGAGAGGCCGTACCCGGAGATCGCCGCGCCGCGCGCGCACGGCTGACAGCCAAAGGGCGCACCGAATTCAAAAAACAGGCTACTGCCCATGAAGCATGGGTCGCAGAGCTGCTCGGCGGGCTAGACAAGGATAACTGCAGCGTTGCGCTTCAATTGCTCACCGCTGCGCGCGCGACCGCCATAAAGGACAAGACATGAACACCGAACCCAAGCACTTCAAACTTGATATCGCGGACCGTATTGCAACGGTCGCGCTGGACCGCCCCGACCGGAAAAACCCGCTGACCTTTGACAGCTATGCCGAACTGCGCGATTGGTTCCGCGACCTGCATTATTCCGATGACGTGGATGCCGTAGTTTTCGCGTCCAACGGTGGCAATTTCAGTTCGGGCGGGGATGTGCATGACATCATCGGCCCGCTGACAAGAATGAGCATGAAAGAGCTGCTGTCCTTCACTCGCATGACCGGCGATCTGGTCAAGGCGATCATCAATTGCGGCAAGCCCGTCATTGCGGCCATCGACGGGGTTTGCGTGGGTGCGGGGGCGATTATCGCCATGGCCTCTGATCTGCGCATTGCCACACCCGAAGCCAAGACTGCGTTTCTGTTTACCCGTGTGGGCCTTGCGGGCTGTGACATGGGCGCTTGTGCCATCCTGCCGCGTATCATCGGTCAGGGCCGCGCCGCAGAGCTGCTTTATACCGGCCGCTCAATGAGCGCGGATGAAGGCCACGCATGGGGCTTTCACAACAAGCTGGTGCCCGCCGAGGATCTTGACCGCGCCGCGCGCGAGATGGCGTTGCGCATCGCCGCAGGCCCGAACTTTGGCAATATGATGACCAAGACGATGCTGGCGCAGGAGTGGTCCATGTCCATTGAGCAGGCCATCGAGGCCGAAGCGCAGGCACAGGCGATCTGTATGAAAACCGCCGATTTCGAGCGTGCCTACAACGCCTTCGTCGCAAAAGAACGCCCCGTTTTTGAGGGCAACTGAACGCGGACCGCTGAACAACTAAGGAGAGCCCCAAGTAATGGCAGATAAATCGTTCCTAGAGTGGCCGTTTTTCGAAGACCGCCACCGCAGCCATGCGCAAGACCTGGACGCTTGGGCATCCGGCGCTTTGGCCGCGGTCGATCATTCGGACACCGACCAGGCCTGCCGCAATCTGGTACGGTCGATGGGCGATGCGGGGTGGCTGATGCAAACCAGCGCGCCGGACGGGGCCCCGCTGGATGTGCGCAAGCTGTGCCTAAGCCGCGAAACGCTGGCGCGCCATGACGGGCTGGCAGATTTTGTCTTTGCGATGCAGGGCTTGGGCACGGGTGCGATTTCGCTGTTCGGCACGTCGGCACAGCGGGATGAGTGGCTGCCCCTTACCCAGCGCGGCAAGGCGATATCGGCCTTTGCCCTGACCGAGCCGCAATCGGGTTCCGACGTGGCGAATTCGACCATGACCGCCACGCGCGATGGCAATGACTATATCCTCAACGGCGAGAAAACGTGGATCTCAAACGGCGGCATCGCCGATGTCTATACCCTGTTTGCACGTACGGGCGATGCGCCGGGCGCGCGCGGATTGTCGGCCTTTGTTGTGCCTGCGGGCCTGCGGGGGTTCGAGGTCGTGGAACGCTTGCAAGTGATCGCACCGCATCCGCTGGCGACCCTACGCTTTACCGATTGCCGGATCCCTGCCAGCGCAATACTGGGGGGCAGCGGCCAAGGTTTCAAGATCGCTATGGGAGTTCTTGATGTGTTCCGATCTACCGTGGCGGCTGCGGCGCTGGGGTTTGCCCGCCGCGCGCTGGACGAGGCGCTGGACCGCGTCACCACGCGCCATGTCCAAGGCGCGCCGCTGTTTGAATTGCAAATGGTGCAAGGCCATATTGCCGATATGGCGCTGGACATCGACGCCTCTGCGCTGCTGATCTATCGCGCTGCATGGACCAAGGATTCCGGCGCCCCACGGATCACCCGCGAGGCGGCAATGGCCAAGCTGTTTTCCACAGATCAGGCACAAAAGGTCATTGATAAGGCCGTGCAGCTACATGGTGGCGACGGCGTGCGCCACGGCATGAAAGTAGAGCAGCTCTACCGCGATATCCGCGCGCTGCGCATCTATGAAGGTGCCTCCGACGTGCAGCGAGTTATCATCGCGCGTCAGACCATTGCCAATCATCAGGGAATTTAAGCCATGCTAGGGTATACCGGTCACACCGACAGTTTCACGCGCGACAACCTTCCCCCCGAGAGCGAGCATCCCACCTTCCTGCTGGACAGGTTTGACTACCCCGAGCACCTAAACGCTGCTGTCGAGTTAACCGATGCGATGGTTGCGCGCGGCTTTGGCGACCGCATAGCGCTTATCGGGAATGGCCGGCGCCGCACCTACAAGGAGCTGACGGATTGGACCAACCGGCTGGCCAATGTGCTGGTTGAGGATCTGGGCGTCAAGCCGGGCAACCGCGTGCTGATCCGCTCTGCCAACAACCCTGCGATGGTGGCCTGCTGGCTGGCTGCAACCAAGGTCGGTGCGGTGGTCGTGAACACCATGCCAATGCTCCGCGCCGGCGAATTGAGCAAGATCGTTGACAAGGCCGAGATCACCCACGCGCTTTGTGACACACGGTTGATGGAAGATATGGTCGCCTGCGCGAAGGACAGTAAATTCCTGAAATCAGTTGTGGGGTTTGACGGAACCTCCAATCATGACGCCGAGTTGGACCGCCTTGCGTTGGAAAAAACCGTGGCCTTTACGGCTGTCGATACCGGGCGCGATGATGTGGCGCTACTGGGGTTCACCTCGGGTACCACTGGCGACGCCAAGGCGACGATGCATTTTCACCGCGACCTGCTCATCATCGCCGACAGCTATGCTCGCGAAGTGCTGGATGTGCAGCCCGAAGATATCTTTGTCGGCTCGCCACCCCTGGCCTTTACCTTTGGCCTTGGCGGGTTGGCGATTTTTCCGCTGCGCTTTGGGGCAGCGGCCACGCTGTTGGAAACGGCAAGCCCGCCCAATATGATCGAGATCATCGAGAAATACCGCGCGACGATCTGCTTTACCGCCCCCACCGCCTACCGCTTCATGTTGCGCGCGATGGAAGAGGGTGCGGATCTGTCTTCCTTGCGTGCGGCCGTTTCGGCGGGCGAAACCCTGCCCAAACCCGTCTATGACGAATGGATCGCAAAGACCGGCAAGCCGATGCTGGACGGCATTGGCGCAACCGAGATGCTGCATATCTTTGTGACCAACCGCTTTGACGATCACCGCCCCGCTTGCACCGGCAAACCCGTGACAGGGTTTGAGGCCAAAGTGATCGGCGATGACGGAGGTGAGGTGCCGCGCGGCACGGCGGGGCGTCTGGCGGTGCGGGGCCCGACCGGCTGTCGTTACCTCGCGGATGATCGTCAGAAGGTCTATGTCCAAGACGGCTGGAACATAACCGGCGATACGTTTGTGATGGACGAAGACGGCTATTTGCATTTCGCGGCCCGCAACGATGATATGATCGTTTCCTCCGGCTACAACATTGCGGGGCCCGAGGTGGAAGCGGCCTTGCTGGCCCATCCTGCCGTGCTGGAATGCGTCGTGACCGCCGCCCCCGACGAGGCGCGCGGCAACATCGTCGAGGCCCATGTGGTGCTTACCGAAGGATATGCCCCGGATGCAGAGACGGTGCGCGCCCTGCAGGACCATGTCAAAAACACCATCGCCCCCTATAAATACCCCCGCTCGGTCAAGTTCATTTCCGAACTGCCCAAGACCGCAACCGGCAAGGTTCAACGCTTTCGCCTAAGAGCAGACCAATGACATTTACCTATAAGCAGAAAGTCCTGTTCAAATACTGCGATCCGGCAGGCATCGTCTTCTTTCCCAGGTATTTCGAGATGATGAACGATTGCGTCGAGGCGTTTTTCGACCAAATCGGCCATCCGTTCGAGACACTGCACAAAGATGGCGGCGTCCCCACCGGCAAGATCGAGGCGCGGTTCCACGCACCGTCGCGCCATGGCGACCACCTGTCGCTTACGTTGACGGGCAAACGGATCACCCGCTCCACATTTGATTTCACAATCGTGACCACATGTGATGGCGCCCCCCGCATGACCTATGCCGCAACACTTATTTTCATTGACGCACACGGAAAGTCCACGCCATGGACGGATGATCTGCGTGCGGCGCTCACTCCCTATCTTAATAACGAGGCTTGAAATGACACATTCCCTTATCGCACCCGACGGATGGGCCCCCGCCAAAGGCTATGCAAACGGGGTTCTGACCAAAGACGGGCTTTTGTTCGTTGGCGGGCAAATCGGCTGGAACACCGATCAGGTGTTCGAGACCAATGATTTTATCGGCCAGATGGAACAGACCCTGCGCAATATCCTTGATGTGGTCGTAGCCGCCGGCGGCACCGCCGAAAGCATCACACGCCTGACATGGTTTGTGGTCGACAAAAAGGAATATGCCGCGCGTCAGTCCGAAGTGGGCGCAGCCTATCGCAAGGTGCTTGGCAAACATTTTCCTGCCATGACGATGGTCGTTGTCTCTGCCCTGATCGAAGATGAAGCTTTGATCGAGATCGAGGCAACCGCCGTTATAAATTGAGCGGTTACCCAAACAGACAGGACAGGGTGCAAGTGCCCCAGTCATGCCAATACACATTCGGTTAAACCGGAATAGCGGCGCAACTGCGACAGGCCATCCTCTGGGGTCATCTGGCGCACGGTTAATCCTGACCCACCTATGCCAGTTTGAATTCCGGGGCGGGCGGTTTCGCTGTATACCGATGTATATCGACTTTGGATAAGCCGAGGGGAGTTGGCGATGAAAGAAAATACCATGGAAATTCTGCGAGTCGAAAAAGCGGGCGAAGTTGGCTTGATTGCTCTGGCCAAGCCACCGGTCAATGCCTTGGGCTTCGCGCTGCGCAAAGCCGTTCACGATGCCCACTCCGAATTGTTGACTGACCCCACAATCAAAGCAATTGTGATTTATGGCGAAGGACGGTTCTTTTCTGCCGGGGCCGATATTCGGGATTTTGGCAATTCAGGCGTTCACCCCACCTTGCCCGAGGTTCTGAAATCTCTGAATGACAGCGCGAAACCCGTGATTTCGGTGTTGCATGGTATTGCATTCGGGGGCGCGTTAGAGCTGGCCTTGGCCACACAGGTGCGTGTCGGAATGGCGGGACTTAAGGTCGCGCTGCCCGAAGTAAAGCTGGGCTTGTTGCCGGGTGCAGGTGGGTCACAGCGGTTGCCGCGACTGACCGGGCTGGCCGCCGCCATCGATGTCATCTGCACAGGACGTGAGGTAAACGTGGCTGAGGCTAAAACGCTGGGGATCGTTGATCGATTGGCCGATGGATCGCCGCGCGAGGCTGGCTTGGCTGCTGCGCAGGAAGTCCTATCGGGTGCGCTGCCCGCGCGCCAGACCGATGGGCTGACCGTGGCCCCCACCCCCGAAGCAGTGGAGGCTGCGCGCAAACGCCTGACGGCAATGCGCCCCGCGCTAGCGGCCCCGCTAAAGGCGCTAGAGGCTGTTTGTGCCGCGACCCTGCCCATTGATGAAGGGCTGGCCCTTGAACGAAAGTTGTTCCTGGACCTGATGGAGGGTCCCGAACATGTCGGCTTGACCCACGCCTTTCTGGCCGAGCGCGCGACAAGTAAAATCCCCGAAGTCGGCCTCCAAGCGCGGGATATCGCGTCGGTTGCGGTGATCGGCGGCGGTACGATGGGGATCGGCATCGCAACCGCTTTTTTGCTTGGCGGGCTTTCGGTTCATCTGATCGAAGTCCAAGTCAATCGCGTGGCACAGGCCCGTGCGGGGATAGAAAAAAACCTGCAAGGTGCGCTGAAACGAGGCAAGCTTTCAGACAGCGCATATGCCGCCGCATCGGAAAAGCTGACCTGCACCGATGCGCTTGAAAGCGTTTCGAAATGCGATCTGGTGGTCGAGGCGATCTTTGAGGATATGGCCGCCAAAATTGATCTTTTCGGCAAGCTGGATGCGATTTGCAAACCCGGGGCTTTGCTGGCGACGAACACCTCTTATCTGGATGTAAACACGATTGCGGCGGCCACGTCGCGGCCCGCTGACGTGATAGGGCTGCATTTCTTTTCTCCCGCGCACATCATGCGGTTGGTCGAGGTGGTTGTCGCCGACAAGACAGCACCGGAGTGGGTGGCCACCAGCTTTGCCCTTGCGGGTAAACTTGGCAAGGTCGCGGTGCGGGCCGGGGTCTGTGACGGGTTCATCGGCAACCGCATTCTAACGGAATACCGCAAGGCGACCGAGTATTTGCTGTTGGATGGCGTGGATTATGACCGGATCGACGCCGCGCTTGAGGGTTTCGGCTTTGCCATGGGTCCGTTTGCCGTGTCCGACATGGCGGGCTTGGATATTGGGCGCATGACTCGTCAACGCAAAGCGTCCACACGCCCGGCCGAGGAACGCTATTCCCGCGTCTCTGATCTGATTTGCGATCAAGGTTGGTTGGGGCGCAAGACGGGCACGGGGTATTATCTTTATGACGGGTCCAAGTCACGTATCGCAAACCCGGGCGCAATGGAGATTGTCGCCAATGAGCGGCGCACCTTGGGCATAGCTGCGCAGGATTTCAGTGATGAGGATATTGTCGCGCGCTGCCTGACGGCGATGATCGCCGAGGCCGTTCGGGTGCTGGAAGACGGCATCGCCCTGCGTCCGGTCGATATCGACGCGGTCGAATTGTTTGGCTATGGCTTTCCCCGTCACCGCGGCGGCCCGATGCATTTGGCCGATTTGATAGGCATCGATATCCTGATCCAAAGGATCGAAACCTATGCCACCCAAGACCCCTATTTCTGGCAAGTCCCCCAACTTTTGCGAGAGATGCAAACGAAGGGCCAGAGCTTTGCGGATCTGAACACAAGTATCGTCGCCACCTCTTAGGGTCGGATTCAACATTAACCGTATATTTTCAGATTCTTGCGATATGGCAGGGGAAGCATAGAGTCTGTACAATAAGGGCCCAAGCCTCGGCACGAGCTATCGATTAATCCCATTCCTTTGACAAGGACAGCCGCGATTGAGCCATGCAAGGCTGCGCCCAACGCCCCAGCGGCAGAGCGCTATTGCGCGAACCCTGCCGGTTCTGTTGGAAAGGGCTTTCAGGATGGATTGGGTCCAACTGACGCCGTACCACTTCGAGAGGAACGGTATCGAGCTTCGAACTGGCCCCCGTATAATGAGGGCCTGCCCAGCGCGGCGATGTGACGGATTGGCTAAAGCCTAAGATCGAAACTGCTTACGCCCAGATCGCTGCAAGACATGGGCTGGCCTAGCCGGCCTATTCCGATCTGGCGATCACAGTCCGCCTGGCACTTGGCACGGGTCACAAACAACCGCTGCGCCGACCCGCAGGGTTTGTGCAGCACCTTTTTAAGCTCATATACGCAGATGACAATCCAACGTTCCGCCATCAGCGTATTGCCGTCATAGCTATCGGTCGCCGCATGGCTTGGCAGGTGAGCCGCGGATACACTCAGCGCATGCGTGAGAGTAATCCAGCAATGCAAAAAGCGCAAAGGAGAGCATCCGTGCAACAAGCCCCTCGACATGGCCACCGACGCCGTCGCGCGCTCCAACAAGGGGTTCGCTGCCTTCAATGAAAAGCTCAGAACCAACGCGAAGCTTTTCAAGGTCGCGGTAACTGCTGCCATCCGAATATTCGCCATCCTCGCGAATACACGGATCACCGGAAATGGGAACGACCGCGACCTTGATGTCAATCAGAGGTGCCGCCCTATTAGAGGTGCAGGAACTGCTCGACGTGCGACCTTTGTGACGCAAAATCCGCCGCATCGCCTTTCCACGCGATCTCGCCCTTTTCAATTAAGAAATAGCGGTCTGAAATCCGGCTCAGCTCGTCCAGATTTTTATCAATTAACAAGATCGTCAATCCCTGACGCTTGAGCATCCCCAGCATGCTCCAGATTTCCTCACGGATCAGCGGCGCCAGACCTTCGGTCGCCTCGTCGAGGATCAGAAGACTTGGATTGGTCATCAATGCGCGGCCGATGGCCAGCATCTGCTGCTCTCCACCCGATAGCTGGAAGCCAAAGTTCTTCTTGCGCTGGCCCAGACGCGGAAACGTGTCGTAGACGCGCGCTTCGGTCCAGCCCTCGGCCACAGGGCGGGCGGTGGCGCGCAGGTTCTCACTTACGCTGAGCGAGGGAAAGATGCGGCGGCCTTCGGGCACCAGACCCAATCCTGCCCGTGCCACCGCATAGGGCGGCGCGCCAGTCATATCCTTGCCGTTGATCGAGATCTTGCCAGCGGACGCTTTCAATAACCCCATCAGACAGCGCACGGTGGTTGTCTTGCCCATCCCGTTGCGCCCCATCAGGGTGCTGACCTGACCCGCCGTGATGTCCATATCAATGCCAAAAAGCACCTTGGTATTGCCGTAGCCGGCCTTTAGCCCGCTGATGTCTACAAGCGTAGTCATTCGGCATCTCCTCCCAAATAAGCGGCGCGGGCGGCGGGGCTGGCCCGGACTTCGTCGGGGGTGCCCTGTGCCACAATTCCGCCCTCGACCAGCACGGAAACCGTTTGGGCCAGCTGGAAAATCGCGTCCATATCATGTTCCACCAACAGCATCGGAATGCTGGCGCGCAACTCGGCCAGCAATTCCACCAGCACCATCCCCTCAGCACGGCCAAGGCCTGCCATCGGCTCGTCCAGCAGCAAAAACTTGGGCTTGGCCACCAGTGCAAGGCCCAATTCGAGGAGTCGCAATTCACCGTGGGACATGTCCCCGGCACGGATATGGGCACGTTTGGCAAGGCCCACACGTTCCAGCGTGGATTGCGCCAGCTCGTTCAACGCCGTCTCGCGGCTGGCATCGCCAAAGAACCGCATGCTGGAGCCGGATTTGGCCTGCGCTGCGATGGCAAGGTTTTCCAGAACGGTAAAGCTTGGCAAAACCGAAGTGATCTGAAACGTCCGGCCCAGCCCGGCCTGAACCCGCGCAGAAACGGAAAGGTTCGAGATATCCTGACCGTCCAGCAGGATCTGGCCAGAGTCAGACCGCAAAACGCCCGAAATTTGATGGATAAGCGTTGATTTGCCCGCCCCGTTGGGGCCGATCAGCGCGTGGCACTCGCCCTCGGGGATGCTGACAGAAACATCGCGGCTTACATGCAGAGCGCCGAAACTCTTGTTCAGTTTGCGGATTTCCAAAGAGTTCATGGCGTTTTTCCCTGTGTCTGACGGGGCACAAGAAGGTCGCTTATCCCGCCTTTGGCAAACAGAACCATCAGCACCAGCAATGGACCGTAGATCAGCCGCCATTCGGTGAAGAAAGACCCAAGCACCTCCTCAATGATCACAACGAAAAAGGCGCCCAGAATTGCCCCATTGCGTGTGGCCAAACCGCCCAATACCAGCACAACAATCAGATCGCCCGAGTGTTGCCACGTCGCAATCGCCGGGCTGACAAATTCGGCGTGCTGCATCATCAACAAGCCCGAAACGCCGGCAATCAGCGCCGCGACAACATAGGCGACCAGCCGGTAACGGTTCACGGAATAGCCCATGACCTCAGCCCGTGCCGGATTATCGCGCGCGGCCCGCAACACCCTGCCAAACCGCGAGCGGCTGATCCGAAACACGCCCCACCATGTCAGGAACAACACCCCCAGCACCACGAAATAAAGTCCGCCATCGTTCTGAACGATATCACTGCCAAAGAACGTGCCAAGCGTCCACAGCGTCAGCCCGTCATCGCCGCCGTAAGCCGCCAGCGAGGTCAGCGTGAAATAGATCATCTGCCCGAAAGCCAGCGTAATCATCAAGAAATAAATGCCGGTAGTGCGCAGGGCAAGTACGCCGGTGATCAGCGCCACCACACCCGTAACCACAAGTGTAATGGCCAGCAGCACCAGAATATTCTCGATCCCGCTTTCAAGCGCGATGGCTCCCGCATAAGCCCCTACTCCGATAAAGGCGGCATGTCCCAGACTGACCAGCCCGCCATAGCCAATAAGCAATTCCAGCGACAGTGCGGCAATCGCCATCAGCATCGCCTTGATAATCAGCCCTGCAAGATATCCGGCACCCAGCAGCGGCATGACGAACGGCATCGCAAGCAGAAGTGCAAAGATCACCCCACCGATCAGCAAAGAGCGATCCATCATGCGACTCCTTTGGCGGGCAACAGCCCTTTGGGGCGGAACACAAGGATTGCGGCCATGAGCAGATAAATCATCATCGAGGCCAGCGCAGGTCCGATCTGGTTGGCGAAGGACGGGTTGAACACAAACGACAGTACATCAGTCGCAAGGCTACGGCCCAGTGTGTCGATCAGCCCCACCAGCAAGGCCGCAACAAACGCGCCCCCAATGGACCCAATCCCGCCGATGATAATCACCACAAAGGCCACGATCAGGATGTTATCCCCCATCCCCGGCTCTATCGCGAAAATCGGCGCGGCGATTACGCCGGCAAAACCCGCCAGCATTGCCCCGACACCAAAGACAATCATAAACAGCCGCTTGATGTTCACCCCCAACGCCGCAACCATTTCCGGCGTTGTGGCGCCTGCACGGATCAGCATCCCGATCCGCGTATAGCTTACCGTAACGAACAACAGCAGCGCCACCGCAAGACCCGCAAAGATGGTGAAAAACCGGTAGACGGGATAGCGCAGCGTGTCCGTTAACTGGATGGAGCCGGACAGAAATTCGGGCGGAGCAATGGTCAGGGTAGTGGGGCCAAAGATAACCTTGGCCAGCTCGTTCAGGAAAATGATAATCCCGAAGGTGGCCAGCACTTGGTCAAGGTGACTGCGCGAATAAAGATGCCGGAACACGAAATATTCCAGCAAAAGGCCGAACAACAGCGCCGTGCCCAGCGACAGCACCACAGCCAGCAAAAAATTGCCCGTCAGGGCCGTATAGGCAAAGGCCAGATAGGCCCCCACCATATATTGCACCCCGTGGGCCAGATTGATGAAGCCCATGACCCCAAATACCAGCGTCAGCCCCGCAGCAATCAAGAACAACAGCATACCATATTGTAGCCCGTTCAGGCACAGGATCAAAAAGAGGGTCAACGACATTGGGTTTTCTCCAATTTAAAGGGTTAGTGGCCCGCGGGATTTACGCGCAGGCCCCTTTTCGCCGTCTATCGCTTCACATTTTGCAATCTTGGTGGAAACTATCCATATAGGCCGGTGCTACGGTCCGCACAAAGGACGTCTGGAATTGGCCATCATCACGTTTTACCACGGTGAGCATGTGGAAATCCTGCACCGGATAATGGTTATTATTGAAGGAAAAATTGCCGCGCAAAGACGTGAAATCAGCTTCTTTGAGGGCGGCGCGTACAGCGTCCTTATCGGTAAGGTCCCCGCCCGTTTTGGCCACGGCGCTGTCGATCAGGCTGGCCGTATCATAGGCCTGCATCGCATAGGAACCGGGGACATACCCGTATTTCGTCTCAAATGCTGCGACAAAGGCCTTGCTCGCGTCATTGTCCATATCGGGGGCCCATGGTCCTGCGGACAAAAACCCGACTGCAGCATCTTTCTGGCCGGGCAGTGTTGTCTCATCCGTGGTAAAGACCGACATGAATTTCATGCTGTCAGACAGGCCGGCATTGGCGAATTGGTTGACAAGACGTACTCCCATCCCGCCGGGCATAAAGCTGAACACAGCATCCGCTCCCGATGTGGAAATACGCGCAAGCTCGGCCGAGAAGTCTTGATGGCCCAGTGGGGTGAACACCTCACCGCTTAGCGTACCCTCAAAGGTTTGCTTGAACCCTTCGACGTTGTCGCGCCCCGCCTGATAGTTTGGTACGATGGCAAAGACGCTCTCGTAGCCTTCTTCATTTGCGATCATCCCGCTAACTTCGGCATTCTGGTTGTTCTGGTAGGAGGTCACAAAGAAATAGGGGTTGCAGTTTTTACCCGCAAAGGTCGAAGGGCCGGCATTCGGGCTGATCAAGAATGTGTCTGATCCAACAACTGGCTTGAAGATCGCCTGCAACATGTTTGAGAAGACCGTGCCGACAACGAAATCCACTTCGTCCTTTTCAACCAGTGACGTCGCCTTGAGCAGAGCGACATCCGGCTTCAGCTCGTCATCCTCGATGACCATCGTAACTTTTCTGCCACCCAGCATGCCGTCTTTTTCATCCAGCGCCAACTGGAAACCGTCCACGATCTGCTGACCAAGGGCGGCAGGCGGTCCCGAAAGCGTGACAACCATTCCGATTTTAAGGTCTTCGGCCAGCGCGGTCGTACCCATCAAAAGGCTCATGGCAAGCCCGGCCTTCAGATAGCCAAGGTAATTCTTCATTCTTCATTCTCCCGTTGGTTGCCCCTTTTTGACGGGGCTATTTGTTTATGCTTAAAGCATATCTCAGTATTGCGTCAACTTTTTCGATTGTCAGCCTTTTTCTGCGTGATCTGATTATTTTGACGCAAAACCGGCAATTTGTGCATAGCCCTTCACGATTGCTGCACGCTCATCATGGCTCAGAACATCATCAATCCGCTCGAATCCTGCTGGCGCGCGCTTTTCAACCTCGTCAATCACCCGCTCTGGCCCACCAAGACGATTGGTGCGAACCACTTCGGCGGTTTTCGGCAATCGTTCCAACTCATAGCGGTAAAGCGCCTCTCGTGGATGCTCGGCCCGCGCCAGCAGATCCGCAAGACAGCGGGCGTCCAGAATCGCCTGCGCCGATCCGTTCGAGCCAACGGGATACATTGGATGCGCGGCATCCCCCAACAGGGTGACACGGCCATGGGTCCAGCGCGGCAGCGGGTCCCGGTCGGCCATAGGGTATTCAAAGATTGCTCCGCTGCTGCGTACCAGATCTTCCAGATCGATGCCGGGGATATGGAAGCGTTTGGCATAGGGCAGCACACGCGACAACTGTGCCATCTTGGACCAGCTCTCGGGTGGCGGGGTAGAGACGCTGGGATCGGCCACGCGCACATTGACGACCCAGTTCATCAACTGCTTGCCATCCTTGGCGGGCGCTATGGGATAGAGCACCAGCTTACCCGCCAGCCCGCCCGCGATGGCCATCGTCTGGCCATCTTCCCAGACCGGCCATTCGGCAGCCCCGCGCCACATCACAACACCGGGCCAGCTTGGCGGGCCCTCATCGGGAAAGAACTGCCTGCGGCCGACGCTGTGGATACCGTCAGCACAAACCAGCACCTCGCTACGGAATGTACGCGATCCGCATCCGTCAGCGGTGTCAGTGAAATGCGAGGTCACACCCGCCTCGTCCTGCACAAACCCCGATAGGCGCAAACCTGTCTGCACCGCATCAGGCCCCAAACGCTCCAGCACGGCATCCAGCAGCAGCTTTTGCAACCGGCCGCGGTGGATGGAAAATTGCGGATGGGCGTGCCCCGCATGCATCCCGCGTGTCTCACGCCACACCTCCTGCCCCGTGCGGGTCAAGTACCGCAATTCGCGTGTGCGCAGGCCAACTTCGTCCAGGCGCGGCAGCAAATTCAGTGCGGCCAGCTCTGCTATGGAATGGGGCAGCATGTTGATCCCTACGCCCACTTCGCGTACCTGCGGCGCTTGTTCGACCACCTGGACCTTAATGCCGCGTTGGTGCAGCATCAGGGCGGCGGTCAGCCCGCCAATGCCCGCCCCTGCGAGTAATACGGTCATGCATTTTCTCCCTCGGGAGGTGGCAGAAAATCAACGGCATGGGCAGCAGACACCGCGACAACCTCCGCCGGATTGGGGTTCGGCCCCAAGTTGTTCAGCGCCCAGAACAAATCATAAAGCCGCAGCGCCGGCGTGACCCAAAACAGGGTCTTGATGGTGCGATCTGACGTGTTGAAAATCCCGTGCGGGATGCCGCGCGGCAGTTTCACCAGATCGCCCGGCTCGCCCGTCATCTCATGGCCGTCCAGAACAAAATCGAATTTCCCTTCGAGGATATATAGAAACTCGTCCTGTTCGGGGTGGATATGGGGTGGCACAAAAGTGCCCGGCGGCAAGGTCGCGTGCCACGACAAACAGTCCTCTGTGTGCTGTTTGGGCACATAAGTCTGGCCCAGAATGTTCCAGCGAATCCCGTCAAGGCTGTCTTGTGCGCGGACAATTCCCGCTTCCATCTTGATCATGTGCTTGTTCCTTCGATAGCGGGGTTTCCCAGAAAGGCCGCGGTGATCGCCGCGTCAGGGTCCTTCAATCCATCCAAAACGCTAAAGTGGTTGTGCATCCCGTCGATCCGGCAGTGCGTTGGCACGTCCAGACCCGCCCAGATCATCGTCATCAACTGCGACTGGCGGAGGAATTCCGGACGCTCACCGCCGCCGACCCAGCAGGTCAGCGGGCTGGACCCGAACGGCCTGTGCAACACAGCGCTCTCCAGTGTCGCCTCTGGTGGGTCGAGATGCAGGGTGTCGTTCATTTTCGTGTGCATCAGCGGGCGCAGATCGTGCAGGCCGCTGATCGACAGGGTATGGACAACACGCGCCCGGACGGCATCCGGCAGCGGGCTGTCATCGCAGAGCATCCTGCTGACCAGATGGCCCCCCGCCGAATGACCGGCCAGACAGATCGGACCGCCCGCCCGCCCTGCTGCAGTGGTGATTGCGGCACCGATTTCAGCGGTGATCTGATGAATTCGGGCGTCGGGGGTCAGCGTATAGCTGGGAATGCACACCGCCCAGCCACGCGCACGCGCCCCTTCGGCCAGATCGTTCCAATGTGACTTATCAAGCCGCATCCAGTAGCCGCCATGCACAAACACGGCCAACCCCTGTACGGGGCCATCAGGCCATATAATATCCAGCTTTTGCCGCTCTGCGTTGCCATAAGCGATGTCCTGTTCCAGCCGCGCCGACGCCAGCGCGGCGCGGTAGGCCGCCGCGCGCTTGGCCCAGAACGCGGGCAGCTCATGGGAATTCTCGACATATGCCATATTGGCAAAGGCATCGTCCCAATCAATGACCGACATCCTCTTTATTCCGCCACGTCAGGGGGCGGCAGGAAATTTACCTCGTACAGGGCCGAAATCCGGGTCAATTCAGCTGGGTCAGTGACACCGTCCAGATGCACAAACAGATCATAAAGCTTGCGCGAAGGAGCCACGCCAAAGATACAGGTGGCCACCTGCCCCGAGCGGTTGAAAATGCCATGCGCCTCGCCGCGCGGCATCTTGACGGTGTCCCCCGCTGCGGCCTTGTGGATATCTTGCATGAACTCCACCTCCAGCGCGCCGCTGATGACGTAAATCCATTCATCCTGATGCGTGTGAATGTGGGGCGGCACGAAACTGTCGGCCGGAAGCGTGGCATGCCACACAAACGCCTCATCGGTCAAAAGCTTGGGCACATAGGTTTGGCCCACAACGTTCCAGCTATGGTTATTTAATCCGCTTTTTGCCTCTGTTACACCTTTTTGCATCTTTAATTCCCTTCGGTTGCGCTTTTCTGCCTGTCACTCTGCACGGGTTAGGCAAAACCGGATATCCATAAAACGAACGCAACTTGGTCTCGTCTATTTCAAGCTTGAAATATCAGTGGCGTTCTCTAATCTGAAGGAAAGGAGACCTTGCCCCCGATGATCCACCAGCCATATTTTTCACAGCATCCCGTCCTACGGACCCGTGATCTGGACGAGGCTCGGTCAAGCGTTTCGGCAAAACTTTGCGATCATCGTCTGGGAATGGCCAATCGGGCTGCGCTTCTCAGTGTGGCGCATAACGCGGTGCGAGGCAGGCATCTGTCGGTACATTATCTTTCATATGGGGCGGAAGTAGATGTTGATCCGGGCTATCTGGGCTCGTTCTATCTGTTCCAGATACCGCTGTCGGGGAAGGCACGGTTCCGTCACCGTGGCGACGAGCTTACCACGCATTCAACCGCCGGAATCCTGTTAAACCCCGACCGCCCCTCACGGCTGCAATGGGATGCAGAGTGCTGCCAGCTCCTGTTCCAGATTGACCGGAGCCATCTGGAAACCGTTGCACAAGCGCTGACAGGCACGCCGCTTCCTGGCCCCGTCAGGTTTGACACGTCCGTGAATTTTTCAACTGCAGGCGGGCAAAAAATATACCGCAGCTTTATGGCCTGCGCCCAAGCGGTAGAGCGGGGCGCCATATTCCACCGCCCATTGTCGAGTATGGATGCTCAGGTTGAATTCGATCTGGTGCAGACCCTTCTGACCCAGCAAAACAGCAATATCAGCCACATCATTACGCGTGCCGGAGACGTAGCGCGCCCCCGTGATATTCGTCGCGCGATTGAGTATATGCATGCCAATCTAAGCGAGCCCATCACCATTAGCGACATCGCTCAAGCGGCCGATGTGAACATACGCACCTTGCAAAAGAGCTTTCGCCAGATCCTTGGTCAGACGCCGATGCAGGCGTTGCGCAACGCGCGGCTCGATACGGCGCATTATCTGTTGGCTGCCCGCCGCGATACCCCAAGCGTCTCTGACACCGCCTATTCTAGCGGCTTTTCACATCTTGGCAGATTTTCATCCTACTACCGCGACCGCTTTGGCCACAGGCCCAGCGAAAGCTGCGATACCCTAAACACCCGCCGAGCATCTACAAATGCCATTTAATCAAGGTGGGTGCTGTCAGACCAATGCGAACCAGTCTTTGCAAGGGCTTTGTTGCCAAATCAGCGTTTGAACGTGGTTCCCCTTTCCGCGCAAGGTGAATAGCCCCCAGTTTCCTAGACACCTTGCAGCTTCAGTTTCTGCTGCTGTTCGAAGTCGATCGGTTACAGCATCGCGTTCCTAACGTGTTTGCGCTGTGGGTTGTAGAAAAACTCGATGTAGTCGAACACGTCCTGACGGGCTTCTGCGCGCGTTTTATACTTTCTGCGTCGGATGCGTTCGCGTTTGAGCAGGTTGAAGAAGCTTTCCGCCACTGCATTATCCCAACAGTTCCCGCGACGGCTCATGCTTTGCGTCAGATTGTGCTGTTCGAGGAACTCTTGCCACTCGTAGCTGGTAAATTGTGAGCCCTGGTCCGCTGTCCGGCAGGGTATTGCGCAGCGATGCCCGAGAGGGGGAATGCACCTGAACTTTGGTCTTTGGTTTGCGGCGCCAGCTTATCGCCGCAGACCAGCGCCGACAACGATCGCCATCGGTGATAATTTCTATCTCAGATATACGCACGTGCTTAAGTGTCAATGGCCTGTTATTTGCTTCGATTAGTGTTCTCCATGGCATCTCGCGGATCGGCTATAGGTGCGGTTGTACGGCATCTAGGAAACGACGAACATCCGAGAAACGGCTGATTATTCTACCCACTTCTCTCCACCATCGTTCCTTGAATGCAGGTTGGACATGTAGCACCATCGAATATGGACTTTTTCAGTCGAACCGTATGAGCTGACGTGGTTTCATTTGAGTTAAAAGACAAAAGTCTTTTGGTGTAATCACATCCTGGGTGCGTGCTACAGGCTTCGAATGGACCATACCTACCAGTTTTCTGACTCAATGTGCCCGTTTCGCATTTTGGGCAGAGCTTCATCGTGGCCCTGTCTATTTTAATCTCGGTATGGCCATCCTTTGCGAGCTCGATAACAAACCGTGAAGGCTTGTCTTGCGGGGAGTAGATACGTGTTTGGCGACGGGCGCGCGTCAGCGCAACATAGAATAAGCGACGTTCTTCAGCTAATGGGAAATCATCAGGCTCTGGCATTGCCAACTGCAGCACCGGATCATCAACAATTTGACTGGGAAAACCCATCAGGCCGTTCGAGGCATGAGCCGTCGAGAAGCTGAGATCGAGTTGACTACCGAATGCACGCTTCCATGCGTTCAAGCTTGCGGGCTTGTCCTTGTGGTAAACGCGCCTGTAGCACGCTGGCGATGGCTAAAGCCTGCCCGCCGGTGATGACAGCCCGAAAAAGCGACCATCGGCATCGTCGGGATTTCCATCGCGTTCGTTGATCCATGATTTGCGCCTCAGGACCCGCGCCCATCGCCAATAGATAGCGGTTGCGGGATAGTCAGGCATCTGTGCATCCGCGCGGCTGAAATCCACGGGGTCTGATTCCAGCGACAAAAGGCACAAAGTCGCGTTTGGCTCAAACATCGGTTGCCGAAGGGGCAAAGCTGCTGTCAGACTTACTTGCGAACTGGCCTGAATGTGCCACTGAACAGGAGTATGCCAGAATGGCGGAACGCCCCCAGATTAAAATTCGGCTGCTGGAAGTCTTTGACGCGGTGCTTCGCACAGGCACGACCCGTGGCGCTGCGGCGCATTTGGGTGTGTCACAACCTGCCGTTTCACAATCACTGCGCACATTGGAAGAGCAGCTGGGCATAAGCCTGTTTCAGCGCGATGGCCGCAGCCTTATCCCTACGCCAATGGCCCGGCGGCTGGCTGCCTCAACAGGCCCGATATTTGATGTGATGGGGGATCTGACCGGCGATGTGGATCGCATCGTAGGGATGGGCACGGCCGAACTGCGCATTATCGCGACCGCCTCGCTTGGGCATGGCGTGGCACTGGTGGCATTGCGCGAAATGATGCGTGAGATGCCCACGCTTCAGGCAAGCTTGCGGGTCCATGACAACGCCCATGTACAAGCTGCGATCGAGCTGGGGCAAGCCGATCTGGGCCTGATGCTGGGCACGGTCACACCGCGCAACCTTACAGTATTGCCGATCGCACGCGCGCCTTTGGTTGTGCTGGTGCCCCGCGACCATGCGCTGGTGAAACGTGCCATGATCGGCCCGGCTGATCTGGTGACGGAAACACTAATCGGGGCGGGCAAGGTCATTGCACCGCTTGTTGCGGGGGCATTCGCGCGGCAAGGGGTCGCATACCGTCCACAAATTGAAACCGGCTATGCACAAACCGCTTGCTCGATGGTGCAAGAGGGTCTTGGCGTGGCGGTCGTGGATGTCCTGTCCGCCGAACTTTTCGCCAATAGCCGCTGTTCAATCCGCCGCTTCTATCCGCCGACACATCTGCCGGCACAGACCCTTATTTCAGCATCACCAGACGAGGCGAAGCGCGCCGTGATCGATACCTACCTCAAAGCCTTTCGCGCCGCGATTGAGCAAGCGCCCGCAATGGCATATCAGCACCGCGCAGACATGTATAACATCTGACGTCGCTCTAATAAGATTACTTATAATTAAATTCGAACGTCTCAAAAATAATTTTTCATTGTAATCAAATTGATATGTGAGCGCGGCCTGTCTTCGCTTATCCAATTCACGCTTCCTGACCGCAATTGACACAAACCGCGACCGTCTGGCTAGATTAACGTACTGGTAATCAATCGTGGGGAAGAACCAAATGTGTGCGCAAACCAGAATGGTCGACTTAATCCTGACAGGTGGCAAGATATGGCTGGGTCAAGGTTTGGGTTTTGCCGAAGCGATTGCCTTTCAGGGCGGCAAGGTCCTTGCCACCGGAAGCACCAAAGAAATAGACGCACTGAGAACCGCCAATACGCAAGTCATCGATCTTGCAGGGCGTTTGGCGACACCGGGTCTGAATGATGCACATATGCACCTTTTGCCCTATGGCACCACCATGTCGGAGGTGGATCTTCGTCCCAGCGTCGCGCCGACCCTTGATGCATTGAAAAAAGCGCTGAGCGACCGTGCGGCCATTACCCCCAAGGGCGACTGGATCGTTGGTCGGGGATATGATCATTTCGCCTTCGCTGAAAAGCGCCATCCGCAGATCGAGGAGCTGGATGCAACCTGCCCCGATCATCCGGTCTACATCGTGCGCACTGACGGGCATCTGGCCGTGGCCAACTCCCACGCGTTCAAGCTGGCGGGTATCTCCAACGCGACGCCATCCCCCGAAGGTGGCCTGATCGAGAAGAAAAACGGCACGCTGACCGGCCTTGTTGCCGAAACCGGGCGCGAGCCGCTTATGGCAGCGCTGCCGACGAAATCCGTCGATGAGCTGATGGTCTCCATCGAAAAGGGCGGCCACGACTTGCTGTCCTATGGCATTACCTCCTGCATGGACGCCGCAATTGGTATCCGCGACGGCTGGACCGAGATGGAGGCCTATCAGCGCGCCCATGCCGAAGGGCGCTTGCCGCTTCGTGTCTATGGCTGCCTGATGGGTGACAAAACACGCTCTATTCTGGCGAAGTCCATTGACTCGGGGTTTGTCACCGGCACCGGCGACGACATGTTTCGTATCGGACCGGTCAAGATATTTACCGATGGCAGCGCGGGCGGCCGCACCGCCGCGATGAAGCAGCCCTATCTGGGCAATGATCCCGACGACAAGGGCCTCTTGTGCATTCCCGATCAGACCGAATTGAACGCGATGGTGCTGGAGGCACATCGTGCGGGCTATCAAATGGCGATCCACGCCATCGGTGACGCGGCCATCGAACAGGTCCTGATCGCCTACGAGGCCGCTTTGGCCGATACCCCTGCACCCGATCGCAGGCACCGGATCGAGCATTGCGGCTGGCTTAGCGGCGACCAGATGGACCGGATGAAACGGATGCATGTGCTGCCCGTGCCGCAGCCGTCGTTCATGTATTGGTTTGGCGATCTATACCTGACCGTGCTGGAGGAGGCACGGGTCCACGCCTCCCACCCGATGCGGGAGTGGATTGATGCGGGCCTTCATCCTTCGGCATCAACCGATTGCCCTGTCACGGAAATCGCACCCATGCCGGTAATCTACAACATGGTCACCCGCAAGACAAAGCAGGGCGCCGTTCTGGGGGCGGATCAGGTGCTCTCTATGGAGGAGGCGCTGCACGCCTACACCTGGGCTTCTGCCTATGCCGCAAGCGAAGAGACGATCAAAGGGCAGCTTGTGCCCGGCCAACTGGGCGATGTTGCCGTATTTGACCGCGACCTGTTTGAGATCGACGCAGAAGACATCCTGAACACCCGCTGCGACATGACCATTCTTGACGGCAAACTTGCCTTTCAGCGTACATAGACCATGTTTGAAACCATCATCAGACGCCTCCTGCAGTCCATCCCGGTTTTGATCGGTGTGCTGGTCCTTGGCTTTGTGCTGGTGCAGCTATCGCCCGGCGATCCGGCGCGCGTTTACGCAGGCGCCATGGCCCCCCCCGAGGTGGTCGAGCAAATCCGCGAGAAGATGGGGCTGGACCGCTCGCTCTGGGTGCAATTCTGGAGCTATACCGGCCGTGTCCTGCAAGGTGACCTAGGGCGCTCTCTGATCTCGAACAAAAGCGTTGTCAGCGAGCTGGGTGCGGCAATCGTGCCAACGCTGGAGCTGATGTTCGCATGCCTTATCTGGTCGATCCCGCTCGGGATTGCGATGGGCACGCTGGCCGGTGTCTGGCGCGGCTCCTTGGTGGATCGGGCCATCATGGCAATTTCGGTGGCGGGCGTTTCGCTTCCGATCTTTTTCATCTGCTTGCTGCTGATCCAGTGGTTTGGCGTGAAATGGCAGTTGTTTCCCTTCATCGGCCGCGGTGGCCCGCTTTGGACAGTGGACGGCTTGCGCCACATTGCCCTGCCCGCCCTGTCGCTGGGGTTGATCTTCATCGGCCCCGTCGCGCGCATGACCCGTTCAAGCGTATTGGAAGTGTTGCAATTGGACCATGTGCGGACGGCGCGGTCCAAAGGCTTGCCGGAATGGCGGGTGATTTTAAGCCACGGATTGCGGAATGCGCTGGTGCCGGTGGTGACGCTGGTTGGCTTGCAGGCAGGCTATTTGCTGGGCGGTGCGGTGGTGACCGAAACCATATTTTCCTACCCCGGCATCGGGCGGCTTTCGGTTGGCGCAATCCTGTCCGCAGATTTTCCGCAGGCGCAGGGCTGTATTCTGGTTCTCGCACTGGCCTTCGTTCTGATCAACATGATCGTTGACATGCTTTACGCGCTTCTTGACCCGAGGATGCAAGGAAAATGACAGCAGCAACCGAACCCGACACGCAGGCAGAAACCTCTGAACGGCGCAGCGCGTGGTGGCAAGAGCTGCTGCGAGACCGCGCCGCCGCCCTATCGCTTTTTGTGCTGGCTGTGATCATCCTCGCATCGCTTCTTGCACCATTGATCGCGCCGCATGACCCGTTTGAGGGAACCCGAAAAGTGATGCAGCCGCCCGTTTGGGCCGAACGGGGCGACTGGATATATATCCTTGGGACCGACGGCCAAGGTCGCGACATTCTAAGCCGCCTGCTTTACGGCACCCGCCTGACGTTGCTGATCGGTATCGTATCCGTAGGCGTTGGCGGCTCTTTAGGCTCCCTTTTGGGATTGCTCGCGGCATTTTATCCGCGCCTTGATGCCTATGTGATGCGTTCGGCGGATGTGATGTTATCGTTTCCTGCCATCTTGCTGGGCCTGGCATTGGTCGCTGTGCTGGGGCCGGGTGCGTTGCCGGTCATCATTGCCCTTTCAATTTCCACCGTGCCCGACAGTGCCCGCATTGCCCGTTCCATAGCGCTCGGGGTGATGGAGCAGGAGTTTATAGAGGCAGGCCGCGCCGTTGGCCTTTCCGATCGCGTGCTGTTTTGGCGCTATCTGGTGCGCAACTGCATCTCGGAAATCATGATCTTTATCAGCCTGCGCTTTGGCCAGATCATTTTGCTTGGTGCCGCGCTCAGCTTTTTGGGACTGGGGGCGCGCCCCCCCGCGGCAGAACTGGGCATGATGGCATCGCAAGGCCGTGATTTCCTGCTTTTCGCACCGCATATCGCCTTCATCCCGTCGATGGCAATTCTGATCATCGTGCTGGCCGCGAATATAACCGGCGATGCAATCCGCGACGTTCTTGATCCACGCCTGAGGTCCTAACAAACCGCAGGGAAAATTTGTGCTGAAACAAAAATGGGAGAGATAAAAAGATGACGCGTAATATCAAACGCCCCCTTGCTATGGGGTTGGCTTGCCTGGCTGCCACCACGGCCCTGCCCGGACTGCTTAGCGCGCAAGAAATCACCATCGTGCGCGAGGTTGATTCGAATAACTACGAGCCGCAAAAATCCACCGCACGCGCCGCCGCCGAAGTTCTGTTTATGATCGGTGACACGCTGGTTTCCCTTTCGCCCGATATGCGGACCATCTCTGACGGGCTGGCACGGGAATGGGAAGTGTCGGACGATCAGTTGACCTACACCTTCCACCTGAAGGACGGCATCAAGTTCTGTGACGGCAAGCCGCTGACAGCCCAAGATGTGGCCTATACAATGAAACGCTGGGTCGATCCTGCCACCAATTCGCCCGTTGCGTGGCGAGCGGGCGTTGTGGACGATGTTGTCGCGGTGGATGACAAAACCGTGGAATACCGCCTGAAAGAGCCTTTTTCCGAACTTCTTTATCAACTGACCCAAAGTTTCGCGACAATAATCGACAAGGATAATGTCGAAGCCTTGGGCGATGATTTTGGCGTCAATGGGTTCAATGGCACCGGCCCCTATTGCTGGGAAAGCTGGACACCGCGCGACAAAATGGTGATGACGCGCCACGAAGGCTATAACTGGGGTCCGGCCTTTTATGGCAACGACGGCGCGGCGCATATGGCCAAGATAACCTGGCAGGTCGTACCCGAAGAAAACACCCGTACCGTTGCGCTGGTAACAGGTCAGTCCGACGTGACGCAATATATTCCGGCCATTGCCCTGTCCCAGATGCGGACCCAGCCCAACCTCGAAGTACACCGTTCGGACGAGGCGTTCTGGACCTACTTCATGGGGTTCAAGATTGACAAGGAAACCGTGTCCGATCAGGCCGTTCGCGCCGCAATCAACCTTGCCGTAAATCAAGAAGCGCTTGCCGAGGATATGATGTTTGGCGAGGTGGAGCCTGCCTATAGCTACATCAGTCAAGCGACTTTGGACTGGAACAAGGACCTTGACGACGGGTTGCTGCGCTACGATCCGGAAAAGGCCAAGGCCATACTGGATGACGCAGGCTGGTTGCCCGGCCCTGACGGCATCCGGCAAAAAGACGGGGTGGAGCTGCGCCCGCTCGTCTATGTTTTCGGCGGCTCGACCTGGCAGAAGGTTTCGGAATTTGTACAGGCCGAATTGCTGAAGGTCGGGATCAATATGGAAATCCAGACCTTTGACGCGACAGTTGCTTGGGGCAAAATGGCGACCCAGGAATTTGACGTCTTCGCGATGTCCTATCCCTATATCTCTGCAGGCGACGCGCTAAACCTTTATTTCCGCTCGGAGAACATACCGACGCCAAACCGCATGAACTGGGACGATGCCGAAACCGACCAGTTGTTGAGCGAAGGCAAGGCTGCGCTAAGCGCGGAAGCACGGGCAAGCTCTTACGGCAAGGTCTTGAAAAAGGTTCACGATGCTGCGCTTTGGTTGCCGCTTTATCACGAGCCTATGTTCATCGTGCAAAGCGCCAAGCTGGAATCGATCGCGCCGCATAACAACTATGGCGCTGGTCTCTACAAAGGGCTTGGCCTGAAGTTCAAGGAATAAAGCCCCTGCCCCGAACCCGTATCGGGGCAGGCACAAACTGGCGGGCCGACATGAGTTGGCCCGCCATCACCAGAAAGCGAGGGGACGTTATGACAACCGGAACAACCGTTATCCGCAACGCCAGCTGGATCATCGCCTGGGATGAAGAACAGCAACGCCACCATTATTTGCAAGATGCCGATGTCGCCTTTTCAGGTGATAAGATCGTCAGCGTTGGCGGCCGCTTTGATAGCGAGGTCACGCGCGAAATTGACGGGCGTGGCAAGCTGGTGTCGCCGGGCTTGGTCAATATCCATTCCCATCCCCTTTCAGAACCGATGAACAAGGGTTTTCTGGATGAGCTCGGCAGCCCTCGCCTGTATATGAGCTCACTTTACGAATTTATGCCGCTGTTTGGTGCCGATCCCGAAGGGCGCACAGCCTGCACACAAGTCGCGCTGTCAGAATTGCTGCTGTCGGGTGTGACGACGCTGACCGACCTGTCCGTGCCCTATGACAACTGGATTGATCTGCTCGCGCAGTCGGGTATCCGCGCGGTTCTGGCCCCGATGTACCGCTCGGCGCGCTGGTTCACGAAAAACGGCCATGTGGTTGAATATGAATGGGACGAGGCGGCGGGTAAGGCCGCGATGGACCAAGCCCTTGCCACGATTGACGCCGCCAACGCCCATGCCTCAGGCCGGATGAGCGGGATGATCGCACCCTCCCAAATCGACACCTGCACCGCCGATCTTATCCGCGACAGCTTTGCCGAGGCAAAGTCGCGCGGCATCCCCTTTCAAATTCACGCCGCCCAATCGGTGGTAGAGTTCCACGAGATCACCCGCCGTCATGGCCGCACGCCTATTGAGTGGTTGCATGATCTGGGTGTGCTGAGCAAAGGGGCCATCATCGGCCATGGCATCTTCCTCAACAGCCACTCATCGGTTCACTGGCCCGAGGCGGATGATTTCGCTTTGCTGCGCGACAGTGGCGCGGCGGTGGCGCATTGCCCCACTGTTTTCCAGCGCCGCGGCATCGCCATGCAAAGCGTTGGGGCCTATATCCGCGCAGGCATCCCGGTGGGTATCGGAACCGACACCTACCCCCACAACATGCTAGAAGAGATGCGCAATGCGCTTTACAATTCCCGCCTGATGTCGGGCAATCCCTATGACTTGCGCACCCATCACATATTTGACGCGGCCACCGTGGGCGGGGCGGCGATTCTGGGGCGTGATGATATCGGGCGGTTGGCAAAGGGTGCGAAGGCAGATCTGTTTATCGCCGACATCACCCACCCCGCGATGCGCCCGCTGCGCGATCCGATCCGCTCGCTGGTCTATGTCGCGGCAGAGCGGGCGGTGCGCGACGTCTTTGTCGATGGCACGCAAGTCGTGGCAGACGGCAAGGTCGCAGCCTTTGATCTGGATGACGCAACCGCACGCTTGCAAGAGGCACAGCGCCGCGCAGAGCAGCGGTTTGCCAAACTGGATTTTGCCGGTCGCACACATTTGGAAGCATCTCCGCTGGTCTATGAGGTTGAGGGATGACAGCGCTGCTGACGGTCCAAGAGCTGAAGGTCGGATTTCGAACCGGAGGTCGCCGGTTGCGCGCGGTCGATGGCGCAAGCTTCACCGTAGAACGGGGCAAGACCCTGGGCGTGGTCGGGGAATCCGGCTGCGGGAAATCCATTGCAATGCTGGCTATCATGGGGCTCGTCCCCCAGCCGCCCGGCGAAATCTATGGCGGGCGTATCACCTTTGACGGCCAAAGCCTGCTTGACCTTTCCCCTCAGGAAATGCGCGCCCTACGGGGCGGGCGGATCGGGATGATCTTTCAAGAACCGATGACCAGCCTCAATCCCGTCTATACCTGCGGCGCCCAGATTATCGAGAGCCTGCGCACCCATGGCTACAAGGGTGATCTGCGCGCCCGCGCGGTGGAATTGATGGATCTTGTCGGCCTGCCCTCCCCCGCCAAACGGGTGGATGATTATCCACATCAACTGTCCGGCGGGCAACGACAGCGGGTGATGATTGCTATGGCGCTGGCAAACGACCCCGATCTGCTGATCGCGGATGAGCCGACAACCGCATTGGACGTAACAATTCAGGCGCAGATCCTTGAATTGATGCGCGACCTGCAAGCGCGCACAGGCATGGGGATCGTTCTTGTCACCCATGATTTGGGGGTTGTTGCGCAGACCTGCGACGATGTGGTGGTGATGTATGCGGGCGCCGTGGTGGAAAGCGCGCCCACGGCCGAGCTGTTTCAAAACCCACAGCATCCCTATACCATCGGCCTGATGGCGGCCGTTCCGCGCATTGACGATAAATCGGAAAAGCTGGCAACCATTGCAGGCACGCTGCCCCCGCCTTGGGCAACCATAAAGGGCTGCCGTTTTGCCCCCCGCTGCCCGCTCGCTACCCCGCAATGCCACGAGGTAGAACCCACGTTGGAACAGGTCGGTGATGCCGCAAACCACCGTGCGGCCTGCTGGTATGCCCCCATTGAAAAGCAGGAGATCAGCAGATGACAAATCCTGTGTTGCAGGTCGAAAACCTGTCGAAACACTTTCCGGTCAGGCGCGGCGCATTGCGGCGACTGGTGGGCAACATACAGGCCGTCAGCAACATCAGCTTTACGGTGAACCGTGCAGAAACGCTGGCAATTGTAGGGGAATCCGGTTGCGGGAAGTCAACATTGGGCCGCACGATCATGCGCCTGATGGAGCCAACCGCAGGCCGGGTTCTGCTTGACGGGCAAGACGTCACCGCAATGTCAAAGACCGAGTTGCGCGAAGCGCGGCGGCGCATGCAGATTATTTTCCAAGACCCCTACGGCTCGCTTAACCCGCGGATGACCGTACGTGAGACACTGGCCGAACCTTTGCTGCTGCACGGGCTTGCCACGCCAGAAACGCTTGACCGGCAGGTGGACGAAGTGCTGTCCCTCTCAGGCCTGTCCAGCTATCACGCCGAACGGTATCCGCATGAGTTTTCCGGTGGCCAGCGCCAGCGTGTTGGCATTGCCCGCGCCTTGGCCACCCGACCCGGGATTATCGTCTGTGACGAACCCGTTTCGGCGCTGGACGTGTCCTTGCAAGCGCAGATCGTCAATCTGTTGCAGGACCTGAAGCACGAATTCGGGCTGGCCTATGTGTTCATCAGCCACGATCTTTCAGTGGTGCGCCACATCGCAGACCGCGTCGCCGTGATGTATCTGGGGCGTTTCGTCGAGGAAGCCTCGGCGGAAACGCTCTTTTCCCGGCCACTACATCCCTACACACGCTCACTGATCAAGGCCGTGCCCCTGCCCGACCCAAGCCTGCGTGGCGAAAAACTGGGGCTGCGCGGTGACATGCCGAGCGCGCTTTCGCCGCCCTCCGGCTGTGCATTCCACGTCCGTTGCCCGATGGCGACCGACATATGCCGCGTTGACCGCCCCGAGCAGCGGCAGATCGGCGAAACCCGTGTTGCCTGTCATCACGCCGACAATCAATTGCACGAGCGCGATGCAGCGCCGGTAGAGCGCGCAAAACTCGCCGAGCGATTGGCAGTGCTACAAAGAGCGCATACAGCAACGACAACCGCATCCAAGGTTAGGATTTAGCATGGGCAGGGAACGGACATGAACGGCGCAGAGAGCCTACTGAGGAGTTTGCATCAGGCGGGTGTAGAGGTTTGCTTTGCCAACCCCGGCACCTCCGAGATGCAATTTGTTGACGCGCTGGACCGCACCCGATTGATGCGCTGCATACTTGGCCTGTTTGAAGGTGTGGTGACTGGCGCGGCAGATGGCTATGCGCGGATGGCTGAAAAGCCGGCCGTGACCTTGCTGCATCTGGCACCGGGGTTGGCCAATGCCGGGGCAAACCTGCACAACGCCCGCAAGGCGCGCACGCCGATGTTGAACCTTGTCGGAGATCACGCCCGCCGGCATCTGCGGTATGAGGCACCGCTGACAGCGGATGTTCCCGCCACAGCAGCGGTTTTTTCCGACTGGGTACGGACTGTGCATTCCACCCAGTCGATTACAGGCGACGCGATGGATGCGCTTGCTGCCGCTTGGGGCCACCCAGGCCAGATCGCCACCCTGATTGTCCCGGCAGACATCGGTTGGGAAGAGGGTGCCACGATCGAACCCCCCGAACGCGCAAAAACCCGCGCCCCCCGCGATATCGACTCCGATCTGTTGCGGAAAGCGGCAACGGCGCTTGGCCCCGATACGGTTATTTTGTGTGGCGGTACCGTGCTGGAATCCCCCGACAGCATCGCAGGTCTGGCCGATCTGGCTGCGGCGACGGGCACAAGCATTATGGGATCCGGCCCTATCCGGCGGCTGGAACGCGGCGCTGGCCGGTTTGAAATTCCGCGCATCCCTTACCCAGTAGATGATGCACTGGCCGCTTTGCGTCCGTTCCGTCGCGCGGTCTTGATCGAGGCACTGCCCCCTGTCGCCTTTTTTGCCTATCCCGAGCGCCCTAGCCTGTTGCTGCCGGAAGAATGCGAAGTAATCGCACTTGCCGATTTCGATCAGGACGGGCGCACCGCGATAGAGGCACTTGTTGACGCGCTTGGCGCCCCTCCGGCTCCCGCACGCACCGCTGCTCCCTGCCCTCCACCCTCTGCGGGCGCAATGACGAATGACGCCCTGTCTGCCGCCATCGCAGCCGCCCTGCCCGAGGGGGCTATTGTGGTGGATGAGCGTCTGACAAGCGCCACCAATGTTCCTGCACTTTCCACCGGCGCGCCGCCAATGTCATGGCTTTCGCTGACGGGCGGGGCAATTGGCATCGGAATCCCGATGGCCACAGGTGCCGCCGTCGCCTGCCCCGACCGCCCTGTCATCGGGCTTCAGGCGGACGGCTCAGCCATGTACACGCTACAGGCACTCTGGACTCAGGCACGCGAGGAGCTGAATGTCACGACGATTATCTTTGCCAATCGCGGATATCAGATCCTCAAGCAAGAACTGTTCAAGGTGGGCGCGAACCCCGGGCCGGATGCGCTGAACATGCTGGAACTTAACCGCCCCGAACTAGACTTCGTCTCATTGGCCCGCGGCATGGGCGTTCCGGGGCGCAGGGTGACGGATCCAGCCGAGCTTTATAAACTCATCCGTGCCGTGGTGAAGGAGCCGGGGCCATACTTGATTGAGGTCGTTCTTTAGGGGCCGGACCGTGTCCGTCGTCATATAAATTTGGACGTCAGAGCCGCTTGCGCATTGGAGGCTCTGGCTCGTTTGTGTGATTGATTATGCTGCTTGTTTTTGATGTTGCAAGCGGCGTTGCCGGATTGTCTGTTTTTTTGATCTTTCCCCTTGACGTTGTCGCGCCCCAAGTAGACCTCAGCGGGAGTGATGTTGTTCAGACTCTTGCACCTTTGGGAGAGCGCGTTGCAAGTCGCTGCGCCCGCAAGAACGCTTCATCTTTCTCGCGCCCTTTCACGGGGCTGATCTTGGCCTCCGCGTCTTCCGCGGCAGGATCAACCACGCCTTGCGCAATCGCTTCGGTGATTTCGATAATAGCGTCGGCCTCTGTGGATTTTTCTTCGACAGCAACTGAGCGATATCAAGATCGCGCTCCCCTTTCCCCGGACGGACTCATGCCACGGCTTCGGTGACCGGTATGCCAAGTGCGGTGTAGCGGTTCATGACGGCGATGCGGATCTGGACCTCCGCGACCTGTCGGTCAAAGTCCCGCGCCATGAGGCGCTGCCCCAGAAGTTTAACACAGTGCATCCGCTGCCCGGCAGGGTTATGCGAAGCATGAGCCCGAAAGGGTTTGTCTCGACGCGGCTTCGGCGGTGGTATCCACTCCAGTTTCGCCAGAGCGCGCGACCGAGGTATTTCGAGGCTCGAAGGGCCTCGTTTCTGGCTACGGCACCCGCAGTGACGGTCTTCCACGGCTTAGCGTTTTTGCGGGGTGGGATGACGGCATGCGCTCCGCAGTTAGCAATCGCATCATGGCACTTGCGGGTATCATAGGCGCCGTCAGCGGTGACGCTGCCGATCTCCTCGCTTGCCGGGATCTGGCTGAGCAGATCGGGCAGGACCGGCGCATCACCGATGTGGTTCCCGGTGACCTCGACAGCGCGGATCTCCAGTGTTTTCTCATCAATTCCGAGATGGATCTTGCGCCAGACCCGCCGTTTGGAGCCGCCATGCTTGCGCGCAAGCATGGCACACATCGCCGCCGCCAGTATCGCAAGCGCCGTTACAAACGTCGCAATCGCCTTCTCGCGCATGTAAACATGCGCTGCCAGGTAACACATCGAAATCATGTTCGGGCGTTTGAAGGACTGGCGACGGGTCGCAACACGCGACGACAGATGTCCGAAAGTCTTTCTCTCTGCCATCGACCTCGCCGCAACCGTCTTGTTCTGGCTTTGAAAATCAATGAGATGCCGTAACGGGGCCTGCGTTGCACACTGCCTGTTACCGCTTGCAAGATCAGGGGCAATTTGTCGACCATCCCGTATTGGATCCACATGGAGGGCTACAGGATGAGACTGTTTGTTGGGTTGGATGTATCGCTGGCAAAGACCGCAATTTGCGTGATCAGCGAGCATGGCAAGATCGTGAAAGAAGCGCAGGTCGCCAGTGAACCTGAAGAATTGGTGCGTTGGGCCCGCGAACAGGACGGCACTATTGCCGCCATTGGGCTCGAGGCTGGCCCATTGTCTCAATGGTTACATCGCGCAATGAGCGTTGCAGGGCTTGAAGTCGTCCTGATGGAAACCCGCCAGGTAAAAGGCGCCCTGAAGGCGATGCCAATCAAGACGGACCGGCGGGATGCCGAGGGCATTGCGCGCCTGCTTCACCTTGGCTGGTTCCGGCCCGTTCACTGCAAATCCGTCTCGGCGCAAGAAGTTCGTGCCGTGCTCGGTGCCCGAAAGGCCATCCAGCAAGGTATGATCGCCCTAGAAATGTCTATGCGTGGGCTGTTGCGGAACTTTGGGTTGAAAGTTGGTGCTATCTCTCGGGGCAGGTATGAACACCGAATCCGCGAATTGGCGGACGGTAATTCGATGCTGGAGGCCGCGACAGGCCCTATGCTTCTGGCACGGGCATCCTTGCGAAAGGAGCTGGCGGGATTGGAACGCCTTGTCCGTCAGATGGCTCAGGATGACCCAGTCTGTCGTCGACTTATGTCGATGCCTGGAGTGGGAGCTGTTGTCGCGCTAACCTACAGATCAGCCGTCGATGATCCCACCCGGTTCACATCTTCCAAGAATGTTGGCCCGTGGGTCGGCATGACACCATCACGCAACCAGTCGGGCGAACGCGATGTCTCAGGCGGCATCACCAAGGCAGGTGATGTCAACCTGCGTCGCGCGCTATGTCAGGCTGCGACCGTGATGTTGCACCGCGGGCGTTCGACCTGGCTGAGAACATGGGCAGCGCAAGTCGCCCGCCGCAGAGGTGGTAAGCGCGCCATGGTCGCGTTAGCCCGGCGCATCGGGGTGATCCTGCACCGGATGTGGGTTGATGACACAGACTTTCGATCAGACACTGCCGTGCCCCATGCGGTCTAAAAAATTGCTTTTCCTGCCGTCACGCGCCTGACTGCAGGCCTTCGAGGTCCCCTAGGGACGTGGTTCCGATGATGCCGTGCTCCGGACTGTTGCCGACCAACATCGAGCACGCCTATGAGATGGGCACATCGGAATTGCATTTGAACCAGCATCATGTTGGTAGCCATCGCGCTGACCACGGACCGAAGCATGCACCCGGGGTGATCTCAAAAGAAGGCTGTGGCGAAAGCAGAACGGCTCAGAAAACAACTGTCATCAAATCCGCAACTATGCGGCCGGATGCGTATGTCAAAAAGCACTTGACTGAGACGTCCCCGTTACCGAAGTCTGGAGCCTAGAATATGCCATCGGTGTCGGCTGTGCGCCTAGTGCCCGAGGATTTGAGACAAGAACATTTTTGTACGTTCATTCTGTGGATTGTCAAAAAACTCTTTGGGTGAGCTTTCCTCAACAATTTCTCCAGCGTCCATAAAGATAACGCGATCGGCTACTTTACGCGCAAACCCCATTTCATGGGTCACACAGATCATAGTGATGCCTTCCTCCGCAAGACTAACCATGACATCCAGAACTTCGGAGATCATCTCTGGATCAAGCGCGGAAGTGGGTTCGTCAAAAAGCAAAACCTCCGGCTTCATACAAAGTGACCGTGCAATCGCCACGCGCTGCTGCTGCCCCCCCGACAATAGCCCCGGGTATTTCTCGGCTTGTTCGGGGATCTTGACTTTTTCCAAAAACTTCATCGCCGTTGCCTCCGCATCGGCACGGCTTTCTTTGCGCACCAGCATCGGGGCCAGAACACAGTTTTCCAGCACCGTCATATGCGGAAAAAGGTTGAAATGCTGAAACACCATGCCGACCTCGCGGCGGATGTCATCGATATTTGCGATATTGTCATCCAGTTCGGTGCCCAAAACGGTGATCCGCCCACCCTGATGTTCTTCGAGATGGTTTATGCAACGGATCAATGTCGATTTACCCGATCCTGACGGGCCGCAAATGACAATTCTTTCGCCCTTTTTCACCTTCAGGCTAACATTCTTCAGCGCGTGATATTTTCCGTAGAACTTCTGCAAATTCTCAATCGAAACGGCGGTAGTATCTGCTTGGGTCATATCTTGATTTCCTATCTTTCACTTACTGCCATACGGCGTTCAAGGTAGGCGCCATATCGCGACAGACTGAACACGAATACGAAGTAGACCAAGGCAATAAAGGCGTAGACTTCGACAAAGGCAAAGGTCCACTCTCCGGTGCCATAAGCTGCATTGCCCGACGCCAGAATTTCAAAAAACCCGATAATAATGACCAAGGATGTTTCCTTGAAGGTAATGACGATCTGGTTGATGGTTGCCGGCAGGGCATTCTTGAATGCTTGCGGCAACAGAATACGGCTAACCCTGTGCCGATAGGCTATCCCCAATGACTTTGCGGCCTCTTCCTGCCCTTTCGGGACACCCTGCATACCGCCCCGGATAATCTCGGCCTGATAGGCCGAAAAGAAAAGCGCCATGCCAACGATCACCCGGTAAAGCTTGTCGCCCGAGGCCCAGCTTGGCAAGACGAATGGCAGCACCACCGCAAAGGTGAAAAGAATGGACAGCAGCGGCAGTGACCGGATCGAGTCGATAATGATTGCCGTGGTCCCGGATATCCATGGTAGTTCGGAACGGCGAAGCAGCGCCCAGATGATCGACAGCGGCATACCGATCAATACCGTCGTAAGGAAGATAAACACGGTTAGAGACAATCCACCCCATTTCGCCTCATCGACAACAGTCAGCCCCAGTATTCCGCCCTTCATCAGGAAGTAAAATGCCAGAAACCCGCCGATCCAGATGATCGCGATTGCCCTGCCACTCCAGAACCTCGGCAGGCAGCTTAGAATAGTCATCACGACGACAACCACGCAGGCAATCCCGGAACGCCAGTGTTCCTCATGCGGATACAGACCAAAGAGAATGAGCCGCCAACGGGCCGTAATGACAGACCAGCAGGCGCCACTCGCTGCGCGGCAAGCCTCGGCACCGCCTTCCGTTGAAAAAACAGCCCCCAGAATGGCCCAGTTCAGAACCTTCCAGATGATCATCCCGATTATAAACGCTGACAGCAACGTAAGCGCACTATTTGTCAGGGTCGAAAAATACCGATCCCGGACCGATTGAAGAAGTGTTTTCTTGGGAATGTAATCTACACTAGCCATAACAATGCCCTCTCACATCCGCAGCTGATCGCCCTTGAGGGCGATAGCCTTGTTAATCCGGTTCAACACTGCGGCCAGCGTGAAGTTGATAAGCAAGAAGCCCCCCATAAGAATCCCGATGAGCTCCAGCGTTTGCCCCGACTGGTTGATAGAAATTGAGACAACCATGAAGAAGTCGGTGAAGCCGATTGCGATGCCCATCGTTGTCGCCTTCATCAGCCAGACGTATTGATTGGTCAGGATCGGAAGCATCGCTCTTAGCGCCAACGGAAACTTGACACGTGTGAATATCTGAAACCTGTTCAGGCCCAGTGATTGCGACGCTTCTATTTGTCCGCTTCCAACAGCCTTGAAGCCGCCGCGAACGATTTCAGCGATATAACCGCCGCCATAGATTGCAATCGCAATGACCAGCGCCGCGAACTCGGGCGTCAAGCGGATACCGCCTCTGAAATTCAACCCTTTCAGCGCAGGGGTGCTAACAAGCGGTGTCTCGGGGATGCGCCCCAAGTAGAGAATACCGATGGCGACAACGGTGCCACTTGCGAAAATCAACCAACGGGTTTTGCGCTTGAGCTTGGGCTCCATACGCTTGAAGCGGTTTGCTGCGCTAAACCAGACGATCAGGCCAAGCGCCAGTAATATTGCGCAAATCGCAAGAAACGCGGCCAGCCCCGTTACATTCAAGCCGGGAACATAAAGCCCGCGACTGCTTATGAAGATACTATCGGCAAAAGAATATGCCTGTTTAACCGGCGGAAAGCGTGTCGCAACCGCATACCAGAAAAGCACCTGAACGATCAGCGGGATGTTCCGGAATGTCTCGACATAGATTGTGCCAAGCAAACGCGCCAGATCGTTTTCAGATGTGCGCGCCAGACCGATGATCATACCGACGATCGTTGCCAGCACCAAACCGATCGTGCCCAGAAACAGCGTGTTTAAAAGGCCAATTACCAAGACCTTCCAATAGGGATCAGCAGCCTTAAAATCGATCAGAGAGAACCCGATGTTCCAGCCCGTCGACTTATAGAGAAAATCAAAGCCAGAGGATATACCCTGTGCTTGCAGATTATGTCGAGCGACCAAGACACAGGTTGTAATGAGCGCCAAAATTCCGCCGACATAAGCGACCTGTAAAAAGATCCGTCTGAAACCTTGGCTATTCCACAAAGCGATCATTGAGACTTTCTCGTAAATTTTGTCGTTTGAAGTGGCGCACCGCAAGACGTGCGCCACAAGTGCTTCTGTTTACTCTGGCCAGATTGAAACTAGCCCGCCATGATCAATCGAAGACCATCGGATAGAGGACACCGCCGTTGTTCCAGAGGTTATTGATTTCGCGCGGCATGTCGTAAATCGAACCCGAACCAATATTACGCTCATAGATTTCGGAGTAATTCCCGACAATCTTGATCACGTCGTAAGCCCAATCATCATCCAACCCCAAAGGAGCACCCTGACCAGGTGTTACGCCCAGCAACTTGCCGATTTCGGATGTAGGCGGGTTCGCCTTCATCTCATCCACATTTGCCTGTGTGATGCCTTCTTGCTCAGCGAACCAAAGCGCTGAAAATACCCAGTTTACAAGGTCAACCCATTGGTCATCGCCCTGACGCAGGATGGCAACCTCGGGCTCCATGGCCATGACGTCAGGCAAAAGGATATGGGCTGATGGATCATCAGAAACGCTGCGGTCGATCGCAAGAGTTGGGCCCCATTGTGCGTAAATATCACAACGGCTTGAGAAATAGGCCTCACGGAGCTCTTCTGTCTTCTCAAACAGGATTGGCTCAAGCGTGATTCCGATGCGATCAGCATAGGACGCGACTTGACGCTCGATTGTGGTCCCTGCAGGGATGCAGATCGAACCGCCATCCGCTTCTTCCAAGCTTGTGATCCCGGAATCTTTGCGCACCATCGCCTTGGTCGTCCCGAGGAAATACGCACGGGAGAACTGCAGACCCAATTCCGTGTCACGACTAAAAGTACCGCCTGACGCCTTGATGACAAGATCAATATCGCCCGACTGCAAGGCAGGCCAACGTTGCGCCCAGCTGATTGGAACCACGTTAAGCTTGCTTGCGTCACCGAAGATCGCAGCAGCTACAGCACGGCAAAGGTCAATATCGAGCCCTTTCCAGGCGCCCTTGTCATCAACTTCTGCAAAACCCAGAAATGACCCGTTGTGACCGGAACATTCGAGAGAGCCACGCGCTTTTACTTGCTCAAGTGTAGGCCCGACATTCGCAAACGCCGGGGTTGCAAGGGCGGCAACTCCCAACCCCGCGATAGCTGTGAATTTCGTAAGAACAGTCAACATGGCTTTTCTCCTTCGGTTAAATATCAAGGTCATGATGTATGATGTATGATGACTTATCAACTAAAACTTTAGATCACGGCATCTTCCATGAAAGGTTCGTTTCGCTCCACGCGCCCATAGGAAAGTGGTGAGAGATCAAGCGTCTGGTATTCACCACTTACGATCAGCTCGCTTACTCCGCGACCAACAGCCGGAGATTGTTGCAGCCCATGGCCCGAGAACCCGTTGGCAAACATGAAGTTTGTCACTCTCGGGTGGAATCCCATTATCGCATTATGGTCCAAAGTGTTATAAGCGTAGTGCCCCGTCCAGAATTGCTGCACCTTCAGCGCGTCGAACTGAGGAATGCGGTTATAGAGCGTGGGCCAGATGTAGTCGTCAAACTCATCGTGCTTGGTTTCAAAATCATCATAGTCCGCAGGCCCGTCAGGTGTAGGTGTATTGCCTGTTAGAAAAAGCTGGTTCTCCGGGCGCACAAATGTTCCGTTCATGTCGATAACATTTGGCATCCGTCCGGGAATTGGCGTCATGGAAGAAAAGACAAAGCTGTGACGCTTGCGCGGCTCGACAGGTATATTCAGACCAGCCATATTCGCGATTTTGTTCGCCCTTGGACCGGCCGCATTGACCAGCAGCCCACAGGCGATCACACCACCTGTGGCAAGCTTAACACCTGAAACCTTGTCACCAGTGATCGTCACACCCTGCACCTCGTTGTCGATATATTCGACACCCATGGCGCGAGCACCACGCTTAAATCCTCCCATCATACCCATGCTGTCAAACCAGCCTTCTTTTCGGGCACCCCACGAGCCTCCGCCCAAATCATCAACATTAAGCCAAGGGAACTTCGCCTTCAAAGCTCCGGGGGCGAGGAACTCCGTATGCGCGCCCAAACTGCGTTGCAGCTCGACCCGTTCTTTGGCTGGCTCAACGCCTTCGGGTGAATAACAGTAAAGATAGCCGTGCTCTTTGAAGCCAAGGTCGGGTGATTTCTCTCCCGGATAAAATTTCTGCATCCTCTCGCGGAAGCCCTCGATAAACTCGACGCCGAACTGGCTGATCTTGACGTTGATCGGATTGGAATACTGCTGCCGGATCGCACTTGTCGAAAGGGCGGTTGACGAAAACGTATAGGAACTGTCGCGCTCAACCACCAAAATGGAGCCGTCAAAGCCCGTATTCTCGGCCAGCCAATATGCAACAGATGATCCGATAACCGCACCACCGACGATGACGACATCATAGGATGCCTTCATCGGTGCTCTGTAATTTTTCGCTTGCATTGCCTAGTCCTCAAAATGGCCAGCCGAAGCAAAGCCTCCCCCATGTGTAGAGATGAACTTGTCGTCAATGGACGGCTCTGGCGTGGATGCCTCCAGTTCCGCGCGGAAAGGCTCCGAGCTGTCTTTGGGACGGAACCCGATATGTGCGGATTTCCTGTTATCGACCAGCTTTACCGTATTGTCCGATACGCCATAGATCACCGTGTGCCCGACAACCGGCGCCAGCAACGACCGCCGGAAACATTCGGCGCAATCGTCAAAGCTGAGATAAGTG